>MELC01000060.1:50570-151483 GCA_001767455.1 Acidobacteria bacterium RIFCSPLOWO2_12_FULL_66_21 | reverse complement strand
ACGCGCACATTCTGGGCGTCACCCCGGATTACGTCATCGAGGTCAGACCCGACGTCCTGACGGAGATCGACGGACCGATGCTGATTCATGGCATCCAGGGCTTCCATGGTCAGCGGATCCAATTGCCCACCCGACACGGCGCCTGGCCCAGACGTGAATTCCTCGAAGAGCGATATTCGATGTTTCGAAGACTCGCGTGAGAAGCGGTAGCTCGCTCCGCAATCCACGGTTCGACTTCCTGTATCGCGCCCAACCCTGGATTGCAGATTCTGCCATATCGATTTCGGCCGCCGACGATGGCATCGTCGTCGTCAACGATGGAGGCGAAGACTCTGGTTGATGTTGAGAGGATTCAGCGTGCGGTCCTGAGAGTCCGCAGTCAGAACGTCATGCTCGATTCCGACTTGGCGACGCTGTATGGCGTCGAAGTGAAGGTTTTGAATCAGGCCGTGAGACGGAACAAGGAGCGATTTCCTGCGGATTTCATGTTCCAGCTGACCCGGGAGGAAGCCAGATCTTTAAGGTCACAAACTGTGACCTTAGACGTCGGCCGTGGCCGGCACCGCAAGTACCTCCCGAAGGCCTTCACCGAACAGGGCGTGGCCATGTTGTCGAGCGTGTTGCGGAGTCCGCGCGCGGTGCGCGTGAACATCGAAATCATGCGCGCGTTCGTCCAGCTGCGACGCATGCTCGGCGCAAACGAGGAGTTGGCCAGGAAGCTCGATGCGCTCGAGCAGAAGTACGATAGTCAGTTTCGCGCGGTGTTTCAGGCGATCCGCGAGCTGATGACGCCCTCGCGCCCGCCGAAGCGCACGATCGGGTTCCGCGGTGTCGGTCGACTGATGCCTTGAAGAAGTCACTATGAGGCGAAAGGGCGGCGTATGACCAGACCTGTCACGTGTCGTTCCGCGCGCGAACCTTTACGACCGGTGAAGTGCGGAGCCTGACCTCGGCGACGCAATCTACTTCAGCCATCCTCTCACGGCGAACACAGGCATTTGCAGGATCAGCATCGTGTGGTGCGCGCCTTCGCGCAGCTTCGCGTGCCCGTCCTCGTCCAAGGCGCGGTCGATCTCGTCCCGCGACACTTTCGCGGCCTCAGCAAGTTCGCAGAAGCGATCATGTTCGAGTTCCCGGAAAAGCATCCCGCCACGCCTGCCGTTTCACATACATTGGTTCGTCCTGGGCGGCGGGTTCGGGCGGTAAGCTTATCGCACTCGTCGGCTGGGGGGAGAGACTGAGGATGGCTTGCCCGCCGGCTGCAAGATGCAGCTCGCTCGCGTGGGGCAAGGCGTCATTCTCGAGACATCGGCCGGGATGGCGGCGGGGTAGACCGCTGCGCATTGCAGAATCTGCCATGTTGATTTCGGCGGCCGCCGCATGGTGCATCTCTGGGACTCCAGGGCTACAATAGAGTCCTATGCCGTTCAAGCGAGTGACGACCAGCCCCCGCCAGATGGGAGGAATCCCGTGCCTGCGTGGACTTCGGATCCCAGTCGCCACCATCGTCGCGCTCGTCGCCGAAGGACAGGCGCCGCAGGAGATTCTCACCCTCTACCCTGATCTCGAAGCCGAGGACATCCGCGAGGCGCTGCTCTTCGCTGCCGAGGCGGTCCGAGAACGGGCGCTGCCTCTCGCCGCCGGCGAATGAGGTTCCTGGTCGACAATGCCCTCTCGCCGGATCTGGCGATCCGCCTACAGCAGGCCGGTCACGACGGCCTGCATGTCCGAGGGATTGGGCTGCATGGGTCAGACGATGAGGTGATCTTGGATCATGCTGCCGCCGACGATCGGATTGTCGTCTCGGCAGATACGGATTTCGGGACGTTGCTTGCCACCCGTTCCGCGTCGAAGCCGTCAGTGATTCTCTTTCGTAAGAACTCGGAGCCGACTGACATGCGGAAGGACCCCATCCTCGAAGAGATTCACGCGATCCGTCGCGCGCTCGCCAAAGAGTGTCACGACGATATCAGTGAGATCATCACCCACCTCCAGAAGCGCTCCCGTGGCGCGGCCCGGAAGACCGTGACGCTGCGCCCGAAGCGCGTCGCCAAGCCTGCCACACGCACGAGACCCCGCCGCCGGCGAACGGCCTGATCGCCCTGACGGAAGCGATGCCATCGTCATCGTGTGACTGAACCCAGCGCGGCTCGAAGATCCTGCTGTTCGTCACGCACCACGCGTCAGGGCACGCCTACCTGCCGGACCTCCAGCGCCTCGCGCGGGCCGTGGCGCCAAAACGCCTCGTGCCGTTCCACTCGTTCGCGCCGGCGTGCTTCAGTGAGCTTTTCGAGGAAGACGCTTGAAGTGTGAGGGGGCTCGACTCTCGTCGCAGACCAGACTAAATTCAGGTCTTTGGAACGTGACATTCACGCTTGCATCATGATCGATGACTTGGATCTCCGCGTTCGCATGGCCGCCTTCCAGTTTAAGGAGCTACTTGGCGGCGGCTCGGCGCCGTTCGTCTACTGCGGCGATGTCGACTTCACGGCGGGTCACGTCGCAGAATCCGCCACTGTTGCCCCGGTCCCGCAGACGATGGGCAGGTAGGATCGTGTGCGCCTAGTCCGGCCTCACCACCAGGTTCGTCCCTGCTCGCCCGAACTCCGCAAGGACCTCGTGGACGATCGGCGCGAACCTGTGCTGGAAGAAGTCACAGTAGAGCCCGTTTGGTCCGCGCAGGCGCAAGGTTGCGCCGTCATCCGAGACGAAGCTCAAGTCCTTGAACCATGTATAGAACCGGACCCGATCGACCCTTGCCTGGAGCACCGGCACCAACGTGTCCCAGATGTTCTCGTTGTTCATGGGCGCCTCCTGGTATCCGCAGTTGCACCCGGCAGCAGGTGGTCGAGGATCCGGTCCACCTTCCGTTCCAGGCGCGTGAAGCGCACATCGATCGTTTCGAGGCGAGCGTCGCTTCCATCGAACCGCGCGAGCACAGTGCGAAATCGCGCGTCGACGCTATCGATCCGCTCTTGAACGGCGTCGAATTTCGCCTCGATCCGTTCCAACCGGCTGTCGACGATGTCGAACCGAGCGTCGACGGCGTTGAACCGAGCGTCGACGGCGTTGAACCGAGCGTCCACGCCATCGAACCGAGTGTCCACGCCGTCGAACCGAGTGTCCACGCCGTCGAACCGCTCGCGCAACTCCGTCGCCAGGCGCTCAACGGCGAACGTGGTGTGGTCACGGTGTTCGGCCGACATCTCATCCACCGACACACCGAGCGCGTCGATCTTGCTCTCTACACGCTGGACTCGAACGTCGAGGTCGTCTGTTGCCGCCATCGCTCCGCCTTTCCGGGAGTTTACCATCGTCCTGGCTCCCTCCGCCGCGTCAGCGCGGCGCAGGCGCATGCGGGTGCGAACGGCATCAGCACGGTTCGTGCCGGCAGTAAACACGAGAGGAACCGCCGAATCTCTCCGCCGATGAGGGGCAAGGGCGCAGAATCTGCGCCCGAGAGCCTGGACCAGATCGCGATTTCTGACTCTGCCATTAAGCGACGACCCCACCCGTCGCGCTCCCGCTCCGCGACCTCGCTTCGTCACCGTCGCTGTTCACCCACAGCGCAATGACGACCGACGGACTCCTGTACAGGTATCGCGGGAGGGATCCGCAGCACCCCGACAACGTCGGCCTTCGCCTCGCAATGACCCAGCCCTTCATGGCCGCTGTATCGCAGAATCTGCCACTGTTGACCCGGTCCCGCAGACGATGGCTCGTCGTCTCGAGCGCTCTTGCGCTTTTCGCCAGACGATGGCATCGTCATTCATTGTCCGGGGTCGGGGACGATCCGGTGTGCCGCGGGCAGCGTGCCTTCGTGCCTGTTCGCCGGATCCGGTGGTGCGGCGACAAGACGTCAGAGAAACCGAGCCCATGGGAGCAACGTCGATGACGCATGAAGAACTGCTTCGGCGCATTTCGATTGACCCGAATGTGTGCTTCGGCAAACCGTGCATCAGGGGGCACCGCATCTGGGTAGGGTTCGATGTTGCTCTTGAAGCTGGACGAGAACCTCGGTGCGCGGCACGCCAGAATGGCCCATGAGCAGGGGTGTGATGCGCGGACAGTTCTCGATGAAGACCTGTGTTCCGCACCCGACGCCGCGGTGATTGATGCCGCACGAGCCGAACGCGGATCCTGATCACGCTCGACAAGGACTTTTCGAACACCGTGCGATTCCCGCCGGACCAGTACGCCGGCATCGTCGTGCTGCGCCTCCAGAGCATCACAACGACGCCTGTCGAAGACGACGCGACACGCCCTTACGATGATCTAATGACGACCGACGGCCTCCTGCACAGGTATCGCGGGAGGGATCCGCAGCACCACGACAATGTCGGCCTTCGCCTCGCGATGCGGCGGCAGCGTCCGCTCGTCTACTTTCACGGCATCGTCGCCGGCCAGTAGTTTCCTGAGTGGCCCGTTCACGTCGTCGGCGACGCGCCCGAGCGGTTGACGTTCACCGGCTGCCCGATGGCCATCCGCGGGGAGAGCCGATCGTGCCGAACGGCATTGCCCTGTGCTCGCTCCATCATCGCGCGTTCGACGCGCACATTCTGGGCGTCACCCCGGATTACGTCATCGAGGTCAGACCCGACGTCCTGACGGAGATCGACGGACCGATGCTGATTCATGGCATTCAGGGCTTCCATGGCCAGCAGATCCAATTGCCGGCCCGACACGGCGCCTGGCCCAGACGCGAGTTCCTCGAAGAGCGCTATTCGTTGTTTCGAAGGCTCGCGTGAGAGCGGTGGCTCGCTCCGCAATCCACGGCTCGACCTCCCGTATCGCGCTCAACCCTGGATTGCAGATTCCGCCATATTGATTTCGGCCGCCGCCGATGCCATCGTCGTCTTGATCGGAATCTTCATGCCGCTCACCGTGGGCGTCGTCGCCGCCCCAAGTCAGCTATGATGAAGCCATTGCCGACATCATCCAGCAATCGCCGCAGGTGATCGAGGCGCTCCGGCAATCCGCGATCATTCAGAGTACGGAGTCGTCGAACCGGATTGAAGGGGTCGTCGCGCCGCACGACCGGATCAAAGAGCTGGTCGCGGGAAGAACGAAGCCACAGAACCGCTCCGAACAGGAAATTGCCGGCTATCGAGACGTGCTCACGACGATCCACACACGTCATCAACACATCCCACTCTCCTCGAACGTTGTCCTCCAGCTTCACCGGGACCTCTACAAGTTCGTGCCAGGGCAAGGCGGCCGCTGGAAGGCCGGCGACAACACCATCACGGAGAAGCGCGCCGACGGCAGCGAGGTCGTGCGATTCACTCCCGTCGCAGCGCACCGGACATCGCAGGCGATGGACGACCTGCACGCGCGGTTCAACGCCGCCTGGCAGGCCGGCGACGTCGATCGCCTGCTCTTGATTGGCGCATACGTGCTCGACTTCCTCTGCATCCATCCCTTCACCGACGGCAACGGGCGGATGGCCAGGCTGCTGACGCTGCTCCTCTTGTACAAGGCGGGGTACGAGGTCGGGCGGTACATCAGCCTCGAGACGATGGTCGAACAGCACAAGGACGGTTACCACGACGCGCTCTACAGCTCATCCCAGGGTTGGCACGAAGGGAAGCACTCGCTGACGCCGTGGTGGCAGTTCCTCCTGGGCGTGAACCTGCTGGCGGCGTATCAGGAGTTCGAACAGCGGGTCGGGAGCCACACGGCCCGCCGCGGTGCGAAGCGGCAACTGATCGTGGACGCCGTCGATCGGCTGCCGAAGCACTTCCGCTACGCGGACCTCGAACGCGCCTGTCCAGCGGTGAGCCGACCGACGATCAACCGGGTGCTGGCGGAGCTGCGCCGGAAACGCCGCATCGCCTGCGTCAAGGCCGGCCGCGACGCGACGTGGGAGAAACGCGATCGGAAGAGATGAACGTGATCATCACAAGTCCTTGATGGTCAATATCCAGGGCGAAACGTGATCATGATGCGTTAACATGATCATGAACGGCGTTAGATGATCATGTTCCATGATCGTCTCGGCTTCGAGTCGCGGTCTTCGTCGATGAGGTGGGAGCTGCGGTAGAATGGAACCATTCTGGTTCCATAATGGTGCCCCATGCCGACACTGACACTCAAGAACATCCCGGAGGACCTGCACGCGCGGCTCAAGGCGAGCGCCGCGCGCAATCGCCGCAGTCTGAACAGCGAGATCCTCGTGCGGCTCGAACAGGACATCAGCCGGCCCGTGCTCGATCCGATTGCGCACGCCGAGACGCTCCGGGCATTTGCCGCGCGATTGCCGCGCGTGGCCCATCAGCGCGTGGCTCGCTACAAGCGCCAGGGCCGCGCGTGATCGTCGTCGACAGCAACGTGATCGCGTACTGCTGGCTGAACGGCCCGATGACCGGGCTGGCACAGCGTGTGCGCGTGAAGGATCCGGAGTGGCATGTGCCCGTGCTGTGGCGGTCGGAGATGCGCAGCATTCTTGCGGGCTACCTGCGCGATGGCAGTCTCTCGGCCGCCCAGGCATGCCGCGTCATGCGGCAGGTCGAGGAAGCGCTGGCAGGCTGCGAGCACCTGGTGTCCAGCGACGCTGTCCTCAAGGTCATCGAAGCGACGCGATTGTCGGCCTACGATGCCGAGTTCGTCGCGCTCTCGAAAGAGCTGTCCGTGCCTCTCGTGACCGAAGACAAAGCCGTGCGTAAAGCATTTCCGGAAACCACGCTCTCGATGGACGGCTTCCTCGCATGAGCACGCGCACCAAGCTCGAACTGACGTGGATTGGCGATGCGCCACCGACCTCGAAGCCGGTGAGGGTGCGTGTATGTGGCAGGCCTGCCTCGGGCGTCTTCTCGTTCCGCCGCGCGTGCTTCGCTCGTCGGCCACTGGACAGCCGCGGTGAACTGGGCGACGAGTCCGTGAATCCGGCCGACGTCGCCACCGCACCGCTCGGCGAGGAGGCGCACGGTGGAAGCTGACAGCGGAACTCCGTGCAGGTCCGCGAGATACCGGATCGTCCGATGCAGTTCCCGCTGCGGAACCGGTCCCATCGCGACCGGCTGGTATGACGGCTCGGCGGCGAGAACGTCCGAGAGTTCGGGCAACGCTCGCGGCGCCACGCCGCTGGCGCAGACGACGCTCGCGCCAGCGTCCACCGTGCGGCGGAACAGCTCTGCGACGTAGCGCTGGGTCGCGGTTTTCGCGACGAGCCATTGGAGGTCATCGACGATGAGGAGATCGACATCATCGTAGCGACCCCGTGACGCGGCCGTCGTCGGTTGCGACGTCAGTTTCCGTACGACGTTCGTCACGAGATCAGCGGTTCGGGTCTCCTCGACGCGGCACGACCAGCGGCGGCGGCGCGCGGCGTGAGCGACCGCGCGCAGCAGATGCGTCTTTCCTGTGCCGGGACCACCATGGAGAAGAAGAACGCCCGGGGCGGTAGAGTCTTCGGCCAGGGAGCGGCACTTGCGATAGGCGAGCGCCCTTGACGGCATCTGCAGAAAGGATTCGAAGGTCTGCGGAAGGGGCACGTCGCTCTCCAGCCTGTTCTCGATCGAGCGACGACGATACCACCGCAGACGGTGTGACGCACACACTTTCAGGATCCGCGCCTCAGCCATGACGGGCGTGAGAATCTGCGTACTCGTCAGGTGTGCGATGTCGCAGATCTTTCGTCTTGTGCTCGTCTCGAGGACGATGCCATCGTCGTCAGGATGCAGGTGAAGACTTCGGTTGATGTCGAGAGAATTCAGCGGGCGGTACTGAGAGTCCGCAGTCAAAACGTCATGCTCGAAGACCCTCAGATGGAGAGTATACCGAAGGCCTTGGGTTATTTCACGCCAGCGCCGATCGCGATTGAATCTTCAAGATCACGAATTGTGATTATAGAGACTCCGCGCCAGAATGAAGGTGCCCGTTGAAGAAAGGCATGTTCAAGATGGAACCCACGACGAAAAGACCGGCCGGATGTGCGATCGCGTTGCTCGCCTTGCTTGTCGTGTTCGCCGGCTGCACGGAGAAGAAATCCGCGGAGAGTGCCAGCACGACAAGTGCTCCACCTCAGGCTCAGGCCGCAGAACCCACGCGTGCCCCACAGGCGGCGGCGCCTGCGGCACCTGAGGCCAGGCCGACTCCTGCACAACCGGTCCCAGCGCGTTCTGCACCAGCTCCGAAACCGGCTCTCCCTCAGAGCGCGAAGAAGGAGCCGCCGCCGGTGACTCCGGCACCTGTTGTGGTGCCCGAGCCAAAAGCCGAACCCGCTCGCCCCCCGGAACCGAAGCCGGCCCCGACGGTGGAGAGCACGCCTCAGAAACCTGTTCCGGCCGCACCGAAGAAGGTCATGCCCAAGGACGTTGCGGTCCTGACAGGTTCTCTGTTGGGTGGGGTTCGGTTGGAGCACAAGCAGCACGTGGCTCGGGCCGGCAACAAGTGCGAGACATGCCACCACGCGTCGAAGCCGGAGAAGCCCGCCGCCGCGCCGCAACAGGCCTGCTCGGAGTGCCACACGAAGGCGGCGGTCCCGCCGATGAAGACGAAGTACCAGGCCGCGTTTCACAACCCCGCGGCACAGTCCGGAACGTGCATCGACTGCCACAAAGCCGAGAACGCGAAAGGGAAGAAGGCGCCGGTCAAGTGCACCGAGTGCCACAAGAAAGACAACACGTAGAGCTGCGACGCAGCTCGCAGCTCGCAGCTCGCTTGGCCCGCGGACTTGTCCCGCCGAAGCGTTCCGCGAAGGCGGAAGCGCATGGCGCGAAGGCGGCTGGCTCGGGTCTCGGGGCTCGGGGCTCGCGCGGTCCCGCTTCAGCGGGGAGGCGGGACTTCACCCTTTCTCACGCGGCTCCAGAACCACCAGACACAGTACTCAATCGGCAGATCGGGATCCTGTGCCTGCGCGACGGCCGCACGGAAGGTGTCCAGCACGCAGGGATCCTGACGCTGCCCGGTCCGGCGGCACAACTCGTCGTAGAGCCGCTTCGGACTGCGGCGCGCGAGCTGCTCGACGCTGTTGACGCCAAGCCTGCTGAAGTCGCGACGCATGGCGGGGCCGATAGAGACAAGATCCTCGAGCTTGCGCTCGCGTTTGGCAGCAGGTCGACGCGGTGTGGCAGTCCTCAACGGCTGCGCGGCAGGTGATCGCTTTGTCATCAGGCAAACCGGGCGAAGCCGACGACGTGGCCGCCGGGTTCGCGGATGTAGAGCTCGGTGCTGCCATAGAACGTCTGGTGGCGCGGCTTGACGACGGGGGCGCCGGCGACCGCACGCTCGACCGCGTCCAGATCGTCCGTGGTGATGAACAGCACGCTCGCCGTGCCGGCGGCAGGCGCGCCCATGTCCGCCTCGACGCTCGCGCGCGTCTGGTACATGACCTCGACGTCGCCGGACTTCACGCTCGCGAAGACGAGGGCGCCGTCCGGCCCCGGCACCTGGTTCTCCTGCACGAAGCCCAGCCGCTCGACCCAGAACGCGACGCACGGCTCCACGCGATCGACCACCAGCACGGGGGTGAGATGCTTCAGTTGGAGGCGCTCTTGCTTGGACATGGGAGCATCCTACGGGACGCCTGTGTCAGATCCTGTCAGCAGTCGTCATCGCTGTGGCTCGGGGAGTCCCTCGCCCCGACGCCAGTCCGCCAGGAGCGCCTGGCGCCCGCGCGGCAGCGGCTCGTCCAGGAGGTCCGCCGACTGGATGCGGTCCGTGCGGAAGTGACGGAAGCCGGTGCGCAGCTCGCACCAGGCGACCAGCACGCGCAGGCGATCGTAGAAGCCGATCGCGAGCGGCCAGACCACTCGCGCGGTCTGCACTCCCTGGTCGTTGTGATAGATGATGCGGAGCTTGCGCTCGTCGCGGATCGCGCGGCGCAGCACCGCGCCGTCCACCGTGTCGGCGAGGACCGACGCGCGCGGGACCGGGAAGAGGCCGGAGTACTCGGCCCGCTCGCGCAGCTCGCGCGGCAGCACGGATTCGATCTTGGCCAGCGCGTCCGTCGCCGCGCGGGACAGCGTCGCGTCAGGCAACTGCGACACCCACCGCGATCCGAGCACGATCGCTTCGATCTCTTCGTCCTTGAACATCAGCGGCGGCAGGAGAAACCCCGGCCGCAGGATGAACCCGATTCCCGCTTCTCCCTCGATCGGCGCCCCCTGCGCGACGAGCGTCGCGATGTCGCGATAGACGGTCCGCAGCGACACGGACATTTCACCGGCGAGCTGACGGCCGGTCACCGGACGGCGATGACGCCGCAGAAGCTGAAGGAGTGCCAGGAGCCGCTCGGTCCGGGTCATTGCACCAGCATACCCAAGTCTCGCGGCTTGGACTCGGGGTTCGTTGCTCGTGGCTCGCAGCTCGTGGCTCGTGGATCACGCCGTCCCGCTGAAGCGGGATTGGCCCGGGTCCGCTGGGTCAGAGAGAGTCAGCTGAACACTCGCGAGAGCGCTAGATCGAGGCCGGGCAGATGCGCGGTGGCGAGAATGTCGCCCGCTTCACGGGAGAGTTCGACGGGCCGCTCGAATCGTTCGCCGCTCCGCCGGTAGACGCGGATGGCATCCAGATCCGGATCCACGACCCAGTACTCCGACACGCCGGAGCGTTCGTACAGACGGCGCTTGATCGTCTCGTCACGCTTTCTCGTGCCGGGGGATCCAATTTCGATCACGATCTCTGGGGCGCCCGTCAGGTGCGGTGCTGTCGCGATCTCCGCCGCGCGCGCGTTCGACATGTACAGGAGGTCCGGTTCGACCACGTCGAACCGCGTGAAGACAATGTCCAGGGGTGCGTAGAAGAGCTCACCAATTGGGTGCTCCTCGAGCCACCGCCCGATCGCGAGGGTCAGATTTCGTGAGATTCGCTGATGCCGCATATTCGGCGAGGGCGTCACATAGTGCTCCCCGTCAATGAGCTCGTGCCGCCGCCCGTCGTCGGGAAACAGCAGGAAGTCGTCGTAGGTGAGCTTCACGCCCTGGTCCGCCGCGGCATCAGGCGCAGGTCCGCCGCCGGCCGCGTTCATGTCGTCCCCGCCAGGCATGCGCTCATTGTAACGCGCTCCTGCGAATAGAGTGCCGGGCGAAACGTTGCGCCCTTGTTCGACGGATTCTTGGTTGCACGAGTCTACCCGCGCAGGTACTGCAACGGCCGGACTGGACCGAAGCCGCAATTATTGCGATCGGGTTCCGCGCAGCGAGAGGGAGCAAGACGCAATCCTGCCGACGCGCCGCAGGTGCGCCGTCACTCGGCTGCAGGTAGATCGAAGTCGAGAGACGGGACGTAGTGCGAGCGGGCGCGGTCGATCTCGTCGAGGATCCGCGTCGCGAGCTCTAGCGGCGCGATGACGCGCGCGAGGGGGCCGAAGCCGAGGATCCAGCTTCGCAGCGCCCAGTCGTTGCAGACGTTCAGCGTGAGGTGCAGCGTGCCGTCCGCGTCCTCGCGCGTCTGCTGCGACGGGTGCCACACGCGCTCCTTGACGTAGCGCGCGATGCGCGGCTCGAACGCGATCTCGATCCGCTCCGGCGTTCCCTGGTTGACCCCCAGCGAATGCGCGAACGCATCTTCCGGCAGCTCCTTCGGCTCGAAGCGATTCTCGGTGAGCGAGACCGCCAGCATCCGCTCGACCGCGAAGGTCCGAAGCTGCGCGTACTCGGCTACGAACGCGACGAGATACAAGCCGCCCTGCGCGAACACGAGCCGCTGCGGCTCGACGAGGTACTCCTTTTCACGGTTGCTCGAGAACGAGTGATACCGCAGCACGACCTTCCGGTGATGCAGCGTCGCATCGAGGAGCTGCGCCACGCGCGGGCCCCGCGCCGCAGGCGACGCTGATTCCGCGGCGGAGAGACTTCCCGGCTCCGCCTTCGCCTGCATGACGAGCGGAAGCCGATCGAGGAACTGCCGCATGCCCGGCGTCAGCGCGCCGGAGAGCTTGTCGAAGGCGTTGCGCACGTCGGCCTGGAACGGCGTCGCCGCCAGGCACTCGACCAGCGTGCGCGAGAAGTAGAGCGCGCTCAGCTCCGCGAGCGTGAAGCCCGTGTCGTCCAGGCGCTTGAACGCGCGCTGCTCGAGCGTCCAGTAGCGCTTGCCGTCGTACTGCTCGTCGAACAGCGGAAACCCCGCCGCCTGGAGCGCCTCGAGATCGCGCCGGATCGTGCGCGTGGACACGCCGGTGCGCTCCGCCAGGTCGTCGATGGTCACCCGCTTGGACGACTCCAGGTCGCGGAGAATCGACCACTGCCGGATTACTTCAGCGTTACGGGGCATAGGGGCGATGCTAGAATTCGTGAGTTGGTGAATTCGTGAATTGGTGAATTGAATTTGTGAATTGGTGAATTGCCGGGGACGAGCTCGAGTCGTCCCAATGGACGGCTTGCCGCGCCTGATTCACTAATCCACGAATTCACTAATTCACAATTCGCCAATTCGCCAATTCGCCAATTCACAGGATACCCCGTGACCTACCCTGTCACAGGGCTCTTCTAGACTGGGCGCATGGACGGGGCGGTGGGCCCCGCCCCAGTGAGAAGGAGAAGGCCCGATGCCCCTTCGACATGCTCAGGGCAAGCCCGTTTTCGACGGTTCGCTCGCACGCAAGCTGGATTTCGGCGACATCACACTCCGAGACGCTGAGGGCGGATCGGGGATTGGGCGGCCCCTTCGACAAGCTCAGGGCAGCCGCGCGGGGTTGCGCCTCGCCTTGCCTTCCCTCGTTCTGCGCGGTCCCGACAAGTACAAGGCGCTCGACCGGCGGCGCCGGCAGGCGCAGATTCACGCGCGCCACGCGCTCGGCCTGCTGGATCTGGTGGACGGGAAGTAGGAGGAGGCCATGGCAAGGTGCCCGCACGTCCACGGCCGCACGTTATGTTTCGAGTGCTTCCGCACCGGGATGGAGCGGACCCGCGCCCGCCGCGAAGCGTACGCGCAGCGCTCCCTGCCGTTCGACGACACCCGGCGTGCCGCTAAACCGTTGAGCAATCAGGCGATCGCGCATCGAAGACAGATGCTGGAGTACCTGGATAGTAAGACGTCGTAGACAGCCGGCAGCAGGCAGCTAGTGTCCCGTCCCCGTGGATCGTGGCATAAATCCCGGAGCGCGGCGCCCGGTTGGCAAGGCGCGACGACCGAGAATACTGGGTGTATTTGAGGGAGGAGCAACGCAGCCAGACGGAATGCCCCGCCCCGGAGTTATGTCACGAACCACGGAGACGGGACACTAGCAGCTGGCAGTGGATCACGCCGTCCCGCTGAAACAGCTCGACAGCTTGACTCACTGCCCGCTGCTGCCTGCCGCCTGCTTACCGCGTGCTGCCTGCTTACCGCCGGACGGCGAGCCGCCTCCGCGCTCGCGCGCTTCCACCTTCGCGAAACGCTTCGCCGGACGAGTCGGCGCGCCAAGGCGGGAATAAGTGGCGAGCCCCCTGAGTCTAAGTAAGCAGAAACAGGAGGCACGCAGATGAAACGCACGATTCTCACAGGCCTCGCGGTGATTGCGGTCGCCGCGCTGGCAACGGTTTCCGTCATGGCTCAGCCGCCGCAGGGCCAGGGGCGGGGCTTCGGCCGCGGCATGGGCATGGGGCCCGGAGGCGGCCCCGGCGGACCCGGCGGGCCGTTCCCGATGATGCGCGAGCTGAACCTCACCGAGGCGCAGCGCGAGCAGATCCGCACGATCACCGAGCAGCATCGATCGGATAATCCTCCGCAGCAGAAGGTCGCCGACCTCGAGCGGCAGTTGCGGATCGCCATCCTTGGCGACGGCCAGAACATCGACCAGCTCAAGGCGGCGCTGATTGCCGCGCACAACGAGGCGCTCACCGAGCGCATCGAGATCCAGACCCGCATCGCGCAGGTGCTGACTCCCGAACAGCGCGCGAAGGAGAAGGAACTGCTGTCGAAGATGCCTGAGGGCCGCGGGCGCGGTCCAGGCCGAGGCGGCCCCGGCGGCGGACCCGGGTTCGGCCGGCTCCGCTGGCTGCGGTAAGCTCGCGCGGCCACCGGCCGGGAGGTCGGGGATCCCGGAGTCGTCTTCCGACTCCGGGATCCCCGACTTTCCGGTCGGTGGTGCACGGGGCGTCGCGCGGGTGAGGCAGCCCTAAAGGGCTGCGCTACACTCAGAGCGAGACGAACAGTGGATGCCGACCGGAGCCTCGTGGAAGAGGCTGCCGGGGGAAGCCGCGAGGCGTTCGACGAGCTGGTCCGGCGCTACCAGGGGCAGATCGTGAACCTGGCCCGCGCGATGACCAACTCGGACGACCAGGCGGACGACCTCGCGCAGGAAGCATTCGTCCGCGCGTGGCGCAGCATCGGGTCGTTCCGTTCGGACGCGACCTTCAGGACCTGGCTCTACGGGGTCGCCCTGAACGTCATTCGCACGCATCGGACCCGCCGGTCGCGATGGCTCCGGCTGTTCTCGTCCGATACGCGCGACACGAGCTCGGAGGGTTCCCCGATCGATCGGGGAACGGCGGACGATGGGATCGAACGGCCGCTGGCGATGCGGCAGCTCATCGATCGCGCGCTCGCGGCGCTTCCGGTGGAGTTGAGCGAGGCGGTCGTGTTGCGCGACGTGGAAGGGCTCGAATACCAGGAGATTGCCGCCGCGCTCGGCGTGCCCATCGGGACGGTCGAATCGAGGATCTTCCGGGGCAGGAAGCGTCTGCGCTCGCTTCTCCGGCCTGTCAAGGGCTGGATCAGTCGATAGTCGATAGTCGATAGTCAAAGTCGGTAGTCAAAGTCAAAGTCGAAAGTCGTGGGGATCACGATGGACTGCAAGGACGTGGAACACCTAATCGCGCGGGACGCGGACGCCGCGGGGCTGACCGCCGACGAGCGTGCGCGTCTCGATGCACACCTGACATCGTGCGCGGGGTGCCGCGCGGCGCTCGACGATCAGCGCCACGTCGCGCGGCTGCTGCACGCGCGCGTTGACACACCGGTCCGTCCGGGCTTCGCACAGCGAGTGGCCGCGCGCCTCGATCGGCAGGACGAGCCCGCGGAAAGCATCCTCGACCTCGCCAACTGGCGTGCCTGGACGGCGGGACTCGCGCCGGTCGCGGCCGCGCTCGTCGTGCTGGCCTGGCTCGGCGTTGGCGCAGCGCGGACGCCGTCGACTACGACGCCGGCGCCGCAGGTGACGTTCGAGGATGTCACGGCGCCGTCGAACACTCCCGCCGCCGTGTTCCTGCAGCCGTCGGCCAGCGGCGACGCGCTGCTCGAAGGCGTGCTGACCGGAACGCTGCCGTCGGCCGGAGACCCGAACAATGTCCGATAACCGCACGCGCATCTGGTTCTCGCTGTTCGTGCTGGCGGTCTTCTGCGTCGGCCTGGCCGGCGGCACGATCATCGGGCGCCGCCTGGGTCCGCCGCCACTGCGCGACGGGGGTTTTGGCATGGCCATGCGCGGCGGAGGTCCGGGGCCGGGTCCCGGGGGTCCGTCCCCCGGCATGCTCATCGAGCGCCTGGATCGAGAACTCCAACTGACGCCGGAGCAGCGGACGAAGATCGAGGAGATCTTCAAGGCCCGGCGGCCCAGGCTCGAGGCGGTGCAAGACGAGATGGTCAAGCGCGCCCAGCAGGAACAGCACGATTTTCAAGAGGAAATCCGCAAAATCCTGACCCCCGAGCAGCAACAGCGATTCGAACGCTGGCTGCAGGAGGCACCGCGAGGCCGCGGACGGGGAAGAGGGTTCAGCCCGATGGGGCCGCGATGACTCCGCGAGAAGGCCGCCAGGCCGCCACAGGCGCGGCGCGACTCGCGCCAGGGTGCCACAGGTAAGATCATGAACATGAACAAGACGTCGTTCGGACGTGTTGCCATAGCGGTGACGCTGTTGGCGGTGTGCGCGACATCGGCCGCGCTCCAGGCCGGCTCGAAGAAGCCGCGCCTCGAGAGCCGCTGGCGCGATCGCGCCATCGCGATCGATGGGGACTCCGTGGATTGGCCCGGTCCGCTCGTGCCCTTCGACGACAAGCACGCGATGACGTTCGGCGCGGCCAACGACGGCGAGTTCCTGTATGTGGCGGTCATCGCCGGCGATCAAACCGCGCGCATGCAGATCGTGCGCGAAGGGCTCGTCATCTGGTTCGATCCCGATGGGAAGGACAAGAAACGCTTCGGGATCAAGTTTCCGATCGGTGCGGGTTTCACGGGCGGCGCGGGGTATGGCGGCTTCGGCGGGCGTGGACGCGGCCGCGGCGGAGATCCGGGTGAACGTCAGCGTCCCACGGGCGACGATCCGGACCAGGAGCCGGGCGGCGGCGCACCGCGGCTCGAGCCTGCCAACCGTCTCGAAGTGCTGGGACCGGGAAACGATGACGTGCGCAGCTACATGCGGGATCGCGCGCCGGGCATCGAGGCACAGATCGCGCAGGCGGGCGGCACGCTCGTCTACGAGCTGAAGGTACCGCTCGCGGTCACGTCGGACTTCCCGTATGCGATCGGCGCGAAGCCGGGCGCGGCGATCGGCATTGGTCTCGAAACGCCGAAGCGGGAGACGCCTGGCAGGAGCGGCAGCTTTGGCGGACCTGGCGGCATTGACGGCGGCGGCATCGGCGGCCGCGGCGGGTTCGGCCGTCCGCGAGGCGGCGGGATGGGCGGCGGCGGCGGAAGGGGCCGAAGCGGCGCCCAGCGCGCCGACTTCAACATGCCGAAGCCAATCAAAGCGTGGGCGGTGCTCCAGCTCGCCGCGCATTGAGTTTGGAGTTTGCAGTTTGCAGTTTGAAGTTTGAAGTTGTGAGTTGTGAGTTGTGAGTTCTGAGTTCTGAGTTTGCAGTTTGGAGTTGTGAGTTTGTCGGTCGCGTAGCGCGCCCGATTCCGGCGCCCCGGCACGGAGTCCGGGAAGGAGCCTCTCCATCACCTTCTCCCACTGTCGCACCGTCGAATCCGCCGCGGCCGAGCTGCGCCTGGCGGAAGCGCGCGCGTTCGTGCGAGCCCACGCGGACGCGGGTGAGGAAGTCCTGATCGTCGGCGCGACGCGCGAAGCGGCCGACGATCTGGCGCGGTCGATTGCGGTCGAGCGCGGCGCGACGGTTGGGCTGCACCGCTTCAGCCTCGCGCAGCTTGCCGCGCGTCTGGCGGCTCCGATCCTGGCGGCCGAGCGGACGGCTGCGTCCACATACCTGGCGTCGGAAGCCGTCGCCGCGCGCGCGACCTTCGAGGCCTCGCGCGACGGTGCGCTCGACTACTTTCTTCCGGTGGCGGGAACGCCGGGCTTCCCGCGGGCGCTGGCGCGCACGCTGAACGAGCTGCGGCTCGCGGGGGTCGCCGCGTCTTCGCTGGCCGCGCTGCCGCTCGGCGGACCGGACCTGTCCGCGCTCCTCGAGCGGTTCGACGAACAGTTCGCGTCCGCGTCGGCGATCGATCGCGCCACGTTGATGACAACCGCCGCGGCGGCCGTGACAGGGACGCGCGAGCGCCCGCTCGTCCTGCTCGACGTGCCTCTCGACTCCGCGATCGAGTTTCAGTTCGTCCGGGCTCTCCTCGAGGCCTCCTCCGCCGTCATCGTCACCGTCCCGTTCGGAGATCTCCAGGCATTGGAACGGCTGGAGAGCCTGGGTCTGGTTGGCGAAGTCCTCGAGCAGAAAGGGGAGAGCGACCTCGTCGCGCTGCGGCGGCACCTGTTCGCCAGCACGCGGCCGCCGTCGCGCGAACGGGCCGGCGACGTGCGGTTCTTCTCCGCGCCGGGCGAAGGGCGCGAGGCGGTGGAGATCGCGCGGCGCATTCTCGAGGAGTCGCGGCGCGGCGTGCCGTTCGACGAGATGGCCGTGCTCGTGCGATCGCCCGAGCGGTACGTCGGCCTGCTCGAGCACGCGTTCGCGCGCGTTGGATCGCGCCACGACGGCACCCTGCCCGAGCCGGACGCGGGCATTCCCGCGTGGTTCGAGCGGGGTACGCGGAGGCCGCATCCGTCCGGCCGCGCGCTGCTCGCGATCCTGGCCTGCGCGTGCGAGAAGCTTTCCGCGCGCCGCTTCGCCGAGTACCTGTCGCTCGCGCAGGTGCCCAAGGCAGCCCTAAAGGGCCGCGCGACCGATGACGCGCACGCGACGGAGTTCGATGTTTCGGACGACGCGGCGGTCGTGGACGGGTCTTTGCGCGCGCCGTGGAAATGGGAGACGTTGATCGTCGAGTCAGCGGTCATCGGCGGAGACTCCGCGCGATGGCACCGGCGGCTCGACGGGATGGAGAAGGAGTATCGCGTCCGGATCCAGGAGGAAACCAAGGAGGACGCGGAGTCGCCGCGCGCGCGGGGCATCGCGCGCGATCTCCGGAATCTCCAGCACCTGCGGTCGTTCGCGCTGCCGATCGTCGACCGCCTGGCCTCGTGGCCGGCTGCCGCGACGTGGGGCGAATGGCTCGATCGGTTGTTCGAGCTGTCGCCGCTCGTGCTGCGCCAGCCGGATCGCGTGCTGGAAGTGCTGAAGGAGCTCAGGCCGATGGCCGCCATCGGTCCGGTGACGCTGGCCGAGGCGCGCGACGTCCTCGCGGAGCGGCTGCGGCTGCTGGAGGTGGAGCCGCCGCGCCAGCGCTACGGACGCGTGTTCGTCGGCGGCCCGCAGCACGCGCGCGGCCGAACGTTCCGCGTGGTCTTCGTGCCGGGGCTCGCGGAACGGATGTTCCCGCAGAAGCCCCACGAAGATCCGATGCTGCTCGACAAGGAGCTGCGGGAACCGCTCGATGCGGGTCTTGCGCTGCAACTGCATCGCGGGCGGACCGAGCGCCTGCTGCTGCGCCTGGCCGCCGGCGCCGCCACCGAACGCCTGTGGCTCTCGTACCCCCGCATCGACATGGCGGAATCGCGCCCGCGCGTGCCGTCGTTCTACGCCCTGGACGTCATGCGCGCGATCACCGGCGCGATCCCGAACCACGAAGAGCTCCAGGAGCGCGCCGCAATCGAAAGCGAGGCGCACCTGGCGTGGCCCTCGCCCGCCGACCCGGCCAGAGCGATTGACGACTTCGAGCACGATCTCGCCGTGCTGCGGCAGTTGCTGCGCTGCGAGATCCCGCCGAAAGTCCGCGGCCACGCCCATTACCTCCTGCGGCTGAACGAATCGCTGAAGCGATCGGTGACCGCGCGGTGGGCGCGCGGGAGGTCGCAGTGGACGCCGTACGACGGCATCACGCGCCTCACCGCGACGACAACGCCGCTGCTTGCAAAGCACAGGCTCGGCGCGCGGCCGTACTCGTTGTCGGCGCTCCAGAAGTACTCGAGCTGCCCGTACCAGTTCCTGCTCTCCGCCGTCCACCGGCTTCAGCCCGCTGAAGAGCCCGAGCCGCTCCAGCGGCTGGATCCGCTGACGCGCGGCGCCCTGTTCCACGAGGCGCAGGCGATGTTCTTTCGCGCGCGTCGCGACGAGGGCGGGCTTCCGGTCACGCACGCCGGCCTCGATCGCGCGCTGGCGGTTCTCGACGCCGTCACGCAGGAGATCGGCGCGAAATATCACGAGCAGCTTGCGCCGGCCATCGAGCGCGTCTGGCAGGACGAGATGGCCGACATCGCCAGGGACCTCAGGGTGTGGGCGCGCCGGCTTCCGGACACACCCGGGTGGATTCCGGAGTACTTCGAATTCAGTTTCGGCCTGTCGGACGAAGGGCGCGATCCGCGAAGCACGCCGGATCCGGTCATGGTGGACGGGCGGTTCCGCCTGCGGGGCGCGATCGATCTCATCGAGCGAACCGCGGACGGATCGCTGCTGCGCGTCACGGACCACAAGACGGGGAAGAACCGCACCACCGACAAGACCGTGATCGGCGGTGGCGGAATCCTCCAGCCGGTGCTCTACAGCCTCGCGGTCGAACAGGCGCTCTCGCTGCCGGTCGTCTCGGGCCGCCTCTTCTACTGCACCGCCGCCGGCGGGTTCACCGAGCGCGAGATCCCCATCAACGACGCCACGCGCCGCGCCGGCGTGGAGGCGCTCGAGATCGTGGACCGCGCGATCGAGCTTGGCTTCCTGCCGGCTGCGCCGAACGAGCGCGCCTGCGTGTGGTGCGACTTCCGCGCCGTCTGCGGCCCGCACGAAGAGCAGCGTGTCGCGCGCAAGTCGGCCGACAAGCTCGCCGACCTCCACGCGCTGCGAGGAATCAAGTGACGCCGCTCGCCGACGCCGCCGCTCGTGACGCGATTGCCACCGCGCTCGACGACACGCTCGTCGTCGAGGCGGCCGCAGGGACGGGAAAGACCACCGAGCTCGTGAACCGGATCCTCCGGATACTGGCCACGGGACGCACGCCGGTCGAACGGATCGTCGCGGTGACGTTCACCGAGAAGGCCGCCGGCGAGCTGAAGCTGCGGCTGCGCGAGGCGCTGGAAAAGGAGCGCGCCACGACGTCTGCCGGCGAGGTGCGCGACCGCCTCGACCTCGCGCTGGCCAGCCTCGAAGAAGCGCACGTCAACACCATTCACGGTTTCTGCGCGGAGCTGCTGCGCGAGCGGCCGGTCGAGGCAGGTGTCGATCCGCTGTTCAGCGTGCTCACCGAGCCGCAGGCCGAGCGGCTGTTCGAGGAGGCGTTCGGGACGTGGCTTCAGGGCGAGCTGGCGGCGCCGCCCGAAGGCGTGCGGCGGGCGCTTCGGCGGTCCGTGTGGAGCGGCTATTCGCCGTCGCCCTCGCGCACTGAAGAGGGGCCGATCGACCGGCTTCGGCGCGTGGCGTGGGATCTCGCCGAATGGCGGGACTTCACCGCCGCGTGGACGCGCCGGCCGTTCGATCGCGACCGCGCCATCGACGGGTTGATCGACGATCTGCACGCATTCGCCGCCATGACGGCGGATCCGCCGTACGCACGGGACTTCCTGTTCCTCGACACCGCGCCGGTCCGTTACCTCAGCGAGGCGATCCGCGCGCGGGGCGACCTGGAGGCGGTCGATTACGACGGCCTCGAGGCGCGGCTCGTGGATCTCTCGCGCGATCGGGCGTTCTCGAAGGCGCGGCACGGCCGCGGCCCGGACTACAGACGGGGGGTGACCCGCGCCAGCGTCATCGCCGCGATGGACGCCTTCCGCATGCGCCTCGACGGCTTCCGCCTGGACGCGGACGCGGATCTCGCGGCCGCCCTCCAGCAGGAGCTGCTGCACGTCGTCGAACGGTACGAGGAGTTGAAAGCGCACGCTGGCGCGCTCGACTTCCTGGATCTGCTCGTCAAGGCGCGCGACCTGGTGAAGGGCGACGCGACTGTTCGTCGCGGGTTCCAGGAGCGCTTCACGCACGTGTTCGTGGACGAGTTCCAGGACACCGATCCGCTCCAGGCGGAGATCCTGCTCCTGCTGGCCTCCTCGGATCCCGCGCAAACCGACTGGCGCACGGTTGCCCCCGTTCCCGGCCGCCTCTTCATCGTCGGCGATCCCAAGCAGTCGATCTACCGGTTCCGCCGCGCGGACGTCGCGATCTATCGCGAGGTGTGCGAGCGGCTGGTCGGATGCGGCGCGACACGCGTCGAGCTGACGACGAGCTTTCGCAGCGTCCCCGGGATCCAGGCGTGCGTCAATGCGGCGTTCGCCCCGGTCATGACGGGCGACGCGTTCACGCTCCAGGCGGACTACGTGCCGTTGTCTCCGTCCCGCCGCGCCCGCGCGAAGCAGCCCGCCGTCGTGGCGCTGCCGGTGCCGGCGCCCTACGGCACGCGCAACATCTCGGCGCTGGCGATCGAGAAGTCGCTGCCCGACGCCGTGGGCGCGCTCGTGGAGTGGATCGTCAACGACAGCAAGTGGCTCGTGACCTCACGCGGCGACGATGGGGAGAAGAGCACGCGCGTGCAGTCGCGCGACATCTGCATTCTGTTCCGCCGGTTCCTGAGCTTCGGCCAGGACGTGACCGAGCCTTACGTGCAGGCGCTCGAAGCACGCGGGATCCCGCACGTCCTCGTCGGCGGCAAGACCTTTCACGACCGCGAGGAGGTCGAGACCATGCGGGCGGCGCTCGCCGCGATCGAGTGGCCCGACGACGAGCTGTCGGTGTTCGCGACCTTGCGCGGCGCGCTGTTCGCGGTGGGCGACGAGGAGCTGCTCGAATGGAAGCAGACGCTCGGCACCCTGCATCCATTCCGCGTCCCTCAGCATCCCGGTCACCTGGCGCCGATCGCCTCCGCGCTGCACCTGCTGCAACAGTTGCACCGGCGTCGCAATCACACACCGGCCGCGACGACGATCCACAACCTGCTGAATGCGACGCGCGCTCACGCGGGGCTCGTCCTGCGCAACGCGGGCGAGCAGGCGCTCGCCAACGTGCTGCACGTGTCCGAGCTCGCGCGGCAGTACGAGGCGTCGGGCGGCATCTCGTTTCGCGGCTTCGTCGAGGAGCTGCGGCGGGCCGCGGAGACGGCCGCGGCCGCCGAGGCGCCGATCCTCGAGGAGGGCAGCGACGGGGTCCGCATGATGACCGTGCACAAGGCCAAGGGGCTCGAATTCCCCGTCGTCGTCCTGGCCGACCTGACGTGCAAGCTGGCGCGGCAGGATGCCAGCCGCTGGCTGGATCCCGAGCGGAACCTCTGCGCGCTCAAGCTCGGCGGGTGGTCGCCGATCGATCTGCTTCTTCACGGCAACGACGAAGTCGCGCGCGACAAGGCGGAAGCGGAGCGGCTGGCGTATGTCGCCGCCACACGCGCGCGCGACGTGCTGGTCATCCCGACGATAGGCGACGGCGCCTACGAGGGCGGCTGGCTCGACCCGTTCACCAGCGCGATCTATCCGGCTGACAACCGCGCCACGGTGGCGCCTGCCGTTGGCTGCCCGCCGTTCA
Organism: Acidobacteria bacterium RIFCSPLOWO2_12_FULL_66_21; assembly: GCA_001767455.1. Classification (GTDB taxonomy): domain Bacteria; phylum Acidobacteriota; class Vicinamibacteria; order Vicinamibacterales; family 2-12-FULL-66-21; genus 2-12-FULL-66-21. The sequence continues at coordinate 128,809 of MELC01000060.1, read as the reverse complement.
AGTCGAAGGATTCGGTCGTGAAGCGCCCCGACGGCGACCCTGCGCTGCCGCACACCGTCTCGCCAGGCTCTTATGTATTTCGAGCCACGAGCCACGAGCCAGCCGCCTTCGCGCCATGCGCTTCGGCGGGCCAGGCGAGCCACGAGCCACGAGCCACGTCTGGATATTCAGTAGTGTGGTGGGATCCGCACGTTCTGCGCCTGGGTGCAGCTGCGTCGTTCGGTTTCCGGCGCGACGATCTGATCGTGAAGGACGGCGACATGTTTGCGGTCGAAGAACGCATGGTGGCGTACGAACGCTGGCGCGCGGATCGCGACGCGGCGATCGAGTCGGCGCGCCGCCCCAGCGTGCGCGTGCAGACGGCGACGTCGTGGGCCGCGTCCGCCGCCGAGCAGGGGATTGACGCCGAGATTGCCGCGGCGTCGGAAATCGCGATCGTCGAGATCCCCGGCGGCGCCGATCGTCCGCGTGGTCCCGAGTTCGGCACGCTCGTTCACGCCGTCCTCGCGACGGTACCGCTCGACGCCTCCGACGCGATCATCCGCGGCACCGCAGAGACGCAGGGAAAGATCCTTGCTGCGAGCGCGGTTGAGGTTGCCGCCGCGATCGCGGTGGCATCATCCGTCTTGAAGCACGATCTGCTGGCCCGCGCCCGTGCCGCGTCGCGCGTGCGCCGCGAGACGCCCGTCACGTGGCTGCAGAAGGACGGCACGTTGATCGAAGGCGTGCTGGATCTCGCGTTCGACGAGGACGGCGCCACGACGGTCGTGGATTTCAAGACCGACCACGAGCTGGCGGCGGCGGGGGAGGCCCGTTATCGCGCGCAGCTCCAGCAGTACATCAACGCCGTCGCGCGCGCGACCGGTCGGCCCACGACCGGCGTATTGTTCACGATCTGACCCGGGCCCTCACGCCAGCGCCGCCCGGCAGTACTCCGCGCACTTCGCGATTTCCTTCATCCGATCCGAGCCGGGTGGCACCGGGTACTCGAACTCGATCGTCGCCTGAATGTTCCACGTGTTGTCGCGGATCAACTGAAGCGCTTCCTTGATCGGTGTGTCGCCTTCACCGAATGGCACGTTCGGCCCGTTGTTCAGCTTCCGGTCCTTCACATGGATGTGCGTGACGCGATCGTGGTGCGCTTTGAGGTACGGGATCGGCGAGGTATTGAGCCCGGCGATGAAGTGACCGAGGTCGAGATTGACGCCGTTGTACCTGGCGTAACCCAACGCCGTCTCCCAGTCCAGAGGGCCAGTCTTCGTATGCCCATGGTACCCGACCATCATCTTGTGCTTGTCGGCGAATGTTCCGAGGCGCTTCGTGTCGTCCACTGAGATGCGAGCCTGAGATCGCGTCCGAAATCGTGCATGAGCTTCCTCCCGGCACCGCGCCCGCCTGCGCGCGGCAAACGCTAGAGGCTAGACGTTGCCGGCGGCGGAAAGGTTGGGCGCTGGGGGCAAAGCCGGATCAGGGATCTACGCGTGCACGCCCGGCGCCTCGTGACCCGTGCGTTCAACATATTCGACGTAGGACCCGGGATACGCGTGCGGCTGGGCGTCCGTGCCGCTCTCGCCGCCAAGCTCCAGCACCCGGCTGCTCAACCCGCGCAGGAACGAGCGGTCGTGCGACACGAACAGCATCGTCCCCTCGAAGTCCTTCAGCGCGTGCACGAGCATTTCCTTCGTGGCCAGGTCGAGGTGGTTGGTCGGCTCGTCGAGCACGAGGAAATTCGGCGGATCGAGCAGCATGCGCGCCAGCACGAGCCGCGTTTTCTCGCCGCCCGACAGCGCCCGGATGCGCTTGTCCACGTCATCTCCGGAGAACTGAAAGGCGCCGAGCAGGGTTCGGAGCACGCCGGTGGACTCGTGCGGGTAGTCCTGTTCAATCTGTGTCCACACGGTCAGGTCCGGGTTCAGCAGGTCGAGCGCCTGCTGCGCGAAGTAGCCCATCTTCAGGCTCGCGCCCAGGCGGATCTCTCCTGAGTCCGGTGCCAGCGCGCCGGCGACCATCCTGAGCAGCGTCGTCTTTCCGGCGCCGTTGCGACCCATGACCGACCAGCGCTCGCCGCGCCGGATCGTCAGGTTCAATCCCTCGTAGATTTGCCGCTTCCCGTACGACTTGTGCACGTCCACGATGACGGCCACCTGTTCGCCGGAACGGGCCGGCTGGTGGAAGTCGAATTCGACGACGCGGCGCTTCTTCGGGGGTTCGACCTTCTCGATCTTGTCGAGCGCCTTGATGCGGCTCTGGACCTGCGCGGCCTTGGCCGCCTGCGCCTTGAAGCGGTCGATGAACCGCTGTTCCTTGGCGAGCATCGCCTGCTGCCGCGCGTAGGCCGCTTCCTTGTTCGTGTCCCGGATCGCGCGCTCGCGCTCGTAGAAGTCGTAGTTGCCGGTGTAGGTGGTGATCTCGCCGCCGTCGATCTCGGCGATCTTCGAGACGGTCCGGTTCATGAAGTCGCGATCGTGCGACGTCATGAGCAGCGACCCGGTCGTGGACTTCAGGAAGTCCTCGAGCCAGATGATCGACTCGATGTCGAGGTGGTTGGTCGGCTCGTCCATCAGCAGGACGTCGGGGCGGCCCAGCAGCACGCGCGCCATGGCGACGCGCATCTTCCAGCCCCCCGACAGCGCGCCCACGTCGCCGTCGATCCGCTCGTCGTCGAAGCCGAGGCCGTGGAGCACTTCGCGCGCCTGGCTCTCGAGCGCGTAGCCGCCGAGATGCTCGTACTCTTCCTGCACCTCGCCGAAACGCGCGAGGATCGTGTCCATGTCGTCCGCGCGCTCCGGGTCGGCCATCGCGGCGTTGAGCGCTTCCAGCTCGTGGTGCAGGTCGCCGACGCGGCCGCTCCCCGCGATGGCCTCGTCGAGCACCGAGCGTCCCGACATCTCCTCGACATCCTGCCGGAAATAGCCGATCGTGAGCTTCTTCGGCACCGACACGTCCCCTTCGTCGGGCGCCTCTTCGCCGACGATCATGCGGAAGAGCGTCGTCTTGCCGGCCCCGTTGGGCCCGACGAGACCGACTTTGTCGCCCGGGTTGAGCTGGAACGAGGTGTCGACGAAGAGGACCTGCCGTCCGTACTGCTTGGAGATGCGGGAAAACGAGATCATGGGAAGAGATCAAGAATAGCACCAAGGGTAGGGACGTCCTGCCACCGGCAGACAGAGCCGCCGTGTGACCTGGGACCGACGGGGTATAATCAAAACAGGTGCGCGACCATGCAGAAGAACATCACGCTGGCGCCGGAGCGGTTCGATGAGCTGTCGGAGCAGGCCCAGGTTGAGGGCAAGACGACGGACGAACTCGTCGAGGAAGCCGCGCGAAAGCTGCTTCAAACACGCCGGGCCGTGGTCCGTCTGCGATCGTTTGTGTCCGACAACCGGCGAGAAGCCGCGGCACGTGGCCTGAAGCCATCGGACGTTCCCGCCAGGATCGCTGAGTACCGCAGCGAGCATCGCGGGCGCTAGTTGCTTCGCATCACGCCCGACACCAATCTGTCTTCTGCTTCGCCAGCCGCTCTCCCGTCGCTCCTTGGTGTCGAGGGAAGCGACCGCGCGGGAGGTTCTCGTTCGCGCTACAGGGTATAAACGAGAAACGCGCCGGGGAGCTCGGCGTTCGTCGCGGGCTTCGTCATTATCGGCGCGTGGCCGAAGGCCTCGACGAAGCGCGGGTTGGCGACGAAGCACGCGGCGCGCCAGCCCGTGAATCGCGCCATCGCGCGTCCCATCGCGGCGTACAGCTCGAGCAGCTTCCCTTCGCCGGCCTCTCCGCCGATGCGCACGCCGTACGGCGGGTTGAAGCAGAACACGCCCGGCTTCATGTCCCTCGCGGCGGGCAGCAGCTTCATCACGTCATCCGGCGTGAGCGTCCGCACGTCCTTCTGGCCGATGACGATGGACTGTTCGTGAGACGCGCCCGTCAGGCCCGCGGCGCGCAGGTTGCCGACGATGGTGCCGATGCGCTCCGCGTCGATGTCGAGCGCGAGGATGCGCGGGGTTGTGCCGGGGAACAGATCTGGAACCTCTGAGGGCAGTCCATCGAACGCCGCGAGATGACGGAAGGGCAGATCGCCCGGCTTCCGGATCGCGGCGCCGACCGCAAGTCCTGCCGCCTCGATGGGGATCGTGCCGCCGCCGGCCATCGGATCGACGAGCGGCTCGGACCGCGCGTCCCACCGCGACAGCATCACGAGCTGCGCCGCCATCGTCTCGCGCAGCGGCGCGGGCCCGGAGGTGACGCGGGCGCCGCGCCGGTGCCGCGCGCCGCCGCCGATGTCGATGCCGACGACGGTGCGGCGGTGCTCCGGCGTGCCCGCGCGCCGCGCGACGAACACGACGTCGGGTGAGTCCGCGTCGACCTCCGCCGTCACTCCGCGTGGCTTCAGCGCATCGACGATCGCGTTCTTCACCACGCCGCGCAACTGGAGCGGAGAGGCCTCGAAGTCGTGGGCGGACCCGAGATCGACGGAGAACCGCAGGGCGGAAGCGGCAGGCAGACGATCGTCAGCGCGCAGCGACGGCAGCAGTTCCTCGAACAGCGGCTCGAGCCTCACCGCTTCGCTTGAAAACAGATCCCACGAGATGCGCGACGACGTGCGGTGATGGCAGGCGGCGACCCACGCGATGCGGGCATCGAAGGGATAGAGGAGCGTGGCCTCGCCCTCGCGACGGGGCTTGGGCACGCGGACCTCGAAGGGCGAGCGCATCACGAGGCGCTTCAGCTCCGCCTCCATGACGCGGTTCGCTCCTCCGGAGCCTGTCAGGCGAAGCTCGTCACATCGCATCCTTCAACGATACAGGCCGTTGAACAGCAGCTTGAACGTCCCGTGCGGCTGCGCGCGCTGAAGGATCTCGGGACCGTAGAGCAGCAGGCGCCCCTTGCCCATCGGCACGTCGAGCGCGGCGATGCCTCCGTCGAGATACTTCTGTCCCCAGGCCCAGCCGCTGTGCAGCGGCGTGGCGGTGTCGAACATCGCGATGGTGCGGATGCCGGCGGCCGCCGCGCCGGGGCCGAGCTTGAACACGGGGCTGTTGTCGAAGAAGAAATCGGTCCGCTCACGCATGCCGGCGGCAATCGGCAGCCGCGTGTCCACGCGCGCGCTCAGCACCGATCCGGGCACGAAGTACTTCGAGCGCGGCAGCGCCTGGCCGTTCTCGACGAGGTGGCTCTCGATCGGCAGGCGCAGGTACGCCGCGAGGTTCATCGCCGAGCCGCCAATCGCAATCACGGTCCCGCCTGCTTCGACGAAGCTCTTGATCTGCGGGATCGTCTTGTCGGCCGTCACCCGGCCGATTTGCGCGCGGTACTCGGCGGGGACGTCCTGCGGATCCGGCCCACCCGCCCGCCCTGAGCCTGCCGAAGGGCCGCCGCGTCCGCCGCGGCCGCCCGACCCGGCGCCGCTTGCCGGCACCGCGCCGTTCACGAGGATCAGCACGTCGTACCTGGCGTTCAGGTCCCCGGCGTCGAGCTCGGGCGCATACACGCGCGTGAACGGAAACTCGAACTGCTCCAGGATCCAGCGCGCCCATCCGGATTCAATCGATCCGCCGTACTGATCCCAGAGGGCGATGCGAGGTGCACGGATCGGCGGCGGGGCCGGTGCAAGACCAACGGGCTCGAAGCTGACGCCGATGTCCGCGGCGACCTGCCGGAGCCGCGCAACCGTCGGGGCGCCCACGCCGAAATAGAAGGCTGACGGCGTCATCGAGACTTTTTCTCCCGCCGCGATCAGCCGATTCACCGCACGGAACGCGTCGTTCGTGTCGCGCGAGAGCGCGTACGCACGCGCTTTTGGCATGGTCGCGACGGCGCCGGCCGGCGGTTTCACGTTCCAGTCAGCGATCTTCTCGAACGGGCCGTCGAACGCGTCGAGGATGCGATCGAACTGCACGCCCATCTGGAAGGCGAGCGTCCATCCGGCGTTGTCGTACGGCGGGGTGGGCGGCGCGCCCGGATACGGGATCACGTTCGGATGATCCTGCGGCTCGAACATGTCCATCACGTGCGGCCGGAACGCCTGCGCGGTCATGACGACGTACGAGCCGGCAGGGTAGCGCTTGCCGCTGACGTCGAAGTCGCGCGTCGCGCGGTGCACCGTGATGTTGACCTCGCGCAGCGCGTTGATGAACTTCGTCGCGGTGAGGAAGTCCGGCTGGTTCGACGGGATGATGTACCCCCGCGGGTCGCGCAGCCCGGGCTTGTGCAGGTCGTTCCAGACGGCCGTCTCCTGCTCGACGTTTCCGCCGCCGCGTCCCGCCTGCCCTGAGCCTGTCGAAGGGCCTCCGGCGCCCATCTTCTCGCTCGCCGCCTGGATTCGCGACGGCGCCGGGGTCCACGTGTCGCGGCTGCCGCGCTCGATCGAGCGCTGTCCCATCTTGTAGATGTCGTAGAGCAGGTGCTCGCGATTCCGCGCGGCGTAATCCATGACGGCGCGGTCGAACGACATCGCGTACGCGATCGACTGCCTGAAGCGCCACTCCTGCGGCGCGATCGGGTAGGCCAGATCGCGACTCGGGATCTGCCGCTGCAGGACCAGGGGAATCCGCATCGGCGTCGGGCTGCCGATCGCCTCGGTGAGAATCGCGATGATGTTGTGGAAGTTGCCGGTGTTCCTGATGCCGCCGTTCCACCATCCGTCGTACGACGCGCCCGATGCCATCGTCGCGCCCGGCTTCCCCTCGGAGGCGAGGCGCTGGTGCATGTGCGTCCCCAGCGCCTGGAGTCCCAGAATCAGCGAGGGATCGAGGTTGAAGTTGTACGGATCGCGCATCGGCGACGACCACACGACGGTGCCCGCGGGCCCGGTCTGGTGATGGTTGTAGAGGATCTGCGGAAGCCACTGGTGGTAGAGCACGCGGTTGATGTTTTCGGTTTCGGCCTGCGTGGACATGAAGAAGTCGCGGTTGTTGTCGTGGCCGATGTACTTCTGATAGAGCCGCGGCAGGCCGGCCGTCGTGCGCTTCAGCGGATCCGCGTTGCGCATGTACCAATCCGCCACCAGATCGTTCCCGTCCGGGTTCGCGTGCACGAACAGGACGATGCATTCGTCCAGGAACCTCATCGTCTCGTCGTCGGTCCGGCTGACCATCTCGTACACGATCAGGGGAAGCTGCTGGGACCCGAGCACCTCGGTCGCGTGAAGGCCGCCGTCGATCCAGACGATCGCCTTGCCTTCCTTCGCGAGGGCCCGCGCGTCCGCATCGGTCAGCCCCTCGGCCAGGGCGAGGCGGCGCGAGATGTCCTTGTACTTCGCGAGATTGCGGTGGTTTTCCGGCGAGGTGACGATCGCCATCAGTTGAGGCCGCCCCTCGGCGGTCTTGCCGATCTCCTCGACGGTCAGGCGGTCCGACTCTGAATCGAGCGTCCGCCAGTACTTGGCGATCTGCTGGTAATTGGCGAGCTGGTAGTCGTCGCCGATCTCAAAGCCGAAGAAGTCCTTTGGCGTCGTCACGCGGCCCTGGGCCGGCAGCCCCAGCGACAGCGCGAGCACGGCGGCAACGATGGCGAGAAGGCGTGGCTTCATGGGGCGAAGTATAGCGCCGCGGGTGCCGCCCGGTGTAAGCTCATAGACCATCGCGAGCGAGCGAAGCGAGCGAGCCTCACGAGCGGCGCGGGGCGGAGGGGTCCCCGCGAGCGAGTGAGCTGGGGGGTCCGGCGGGGCGAAGCCCCCCGGCCATCGAGGAGACCACATGCCGTTTGTCATCACCGATCCGTGCATCGGCACCAAGGACACCGCCTGCGTCGACGTCTGCCCGGTGGACTGCATCCATCCGCGCAAGGACGAGCCGGAGTTCGAAGCGATGGCGATGCTCTACATCCATCCGGAGGAGTGCATCGACTGCGGCGCCTGCGTGCCCGCCTGTCCGGTGGCTGCCATCTACGACAGCCACGAATCCACGCCGTCGACCCAGAAGGACCTGATCCCCGCCAACGACATCTATCGCAACGGCGAAGCCGACGCGATGGCCAAGGCGGAGGCGATCGTCAAGGCGCACGTCGAGGCGCACGCCGACCTCATGGCGATCGATCCCAAGGAGCGGGCCGCGGCGCACGCCTGACGCTTGCAATTTCACCTGAGGGCCGCCAGCACCTGCTCGATGTCGGCGGGCGTGTGAGCGGCGTTGATCTGGAAGCGGATCGTCTCGTCGCCGCGCGGGACTACGGGGAACGTGAGGCCGACCGCCAGGATCCCGTTGTCGAACAGGTGCCGGACGGTGGCGCGCGTCCGATCGGTGTCGCGCACGAGCAGCGGCACGACGGGGTGCGGGCCGGGAATCGACTCGCGGCCCAGCTGCGCGAGCCCTTCGCGGAACTGCGCCGTCCGCGCTTTCAGGTTCACCAGCCGATCCCGCCCCTCCGCGCTGTCGGCGATGTTCACGCCCGCGATGGCGGCCGCGGCATCCGCCGCGCCGAGCGGATTCGTGTAGATGTAGGTGTCCCCCTTCTGCCTGACGGCCTCGACGAGCTCCGGGCTGCCCGCGACGAACCCGCCGTTCACGCCGAAGGCCTTCCCGAACGTGCCGACCAGGATGTCCGCACGGGCGCCGCAGAACTCCTCGGTGCCGCGACCCGCCTTGCCGTACGCGCCGATGCCGTGCGAATCGTCCATGATCGTCGTCACGCCGTCGCGGAACCGGCCGTCGTGCTCGCGGCAGAGCGCCACGATCGTGTCGAGCGGCGCGTTGTCGCCCCGCATGCTGAAGATCCCGTCGAAGATCACGAGCACGCGGCCGACGCCGTCCGGCACCGCCGCCAGTTGACGCTCGAGATCGCCGAGATCGTTGTGCTTGAAAATCGCGCGCTGTTCCTTCGGGACGTTCGCGATGCGCATCGCCCGGATGATGCAGTTGTGATTGAGCTCGTCGCCGATCCAGAAGGTGTCGGGCCCGGTCAGCGCGATCGACAGGCCGAGCACCGTCGTGTAGGCGGAATTGAACACCTTCGCCGCGGGCCTGCCGGTGAACTTCGCGATGCGCGCCTCGAGATCGACGTGCGGCGTCGCCGTGCCGTCGATGAACCGGACGGCGCCGGGACCCGCGCCGAACTGTCTCGCCGCGTGGTCCGCCGCTTCGAGGAGGACCGGATGGTTCGACAGCGACAGGTAGCTGTTCGAGTTCATGCGGAGGAACTCGGCGCCCCCGCCGCGCAGGGTATAGCGGGGCCCGCGGCCGTCGCGCGGAGCGACGTAGCCGCTGATGACGCGCTCGGCCGCCTTCGCGCGCCCTTCCCGCTCGAGTGCGGAGACCTCGCTGACGAGCGAGGCGTTGAGTTTATGAAGGGACATAGGGACCTCGAAATCAGCAGGCAGCGGGCAGCAGGCAGCAGGCAGTGTGTCGAGCTGTCCAGCCTGCCGGGTGATCCTCTCCCTCAGCGGGACAGCGTGATCTACTGCCTACTGCCTACTGCCTGCCGCCTGCTGCATGCTGCCTGCTAGATACGCACTTCACACCCCCGCGGGCTCATGCTTCACCGGCCCGGCCAGAATCACGTTCGAACGCAGCCGCTCCCCGATGATGTGCTCCGCCCGTCGGCCGGCGGCGATCAACTGCTCGAGATCGATGCCGGTGTCCGCTCCCATCTCCTGGAGCATGGCGATCAGGTCCTCGCTGCACGTGTTGCCCGTGTAGCCGGCGGAGTACTTCGCGGCGCCGGTCGCGGGCTGGCCGCCGATCGCGCCGATGGAGCAGTCGACGTAGCCGAGCCCGAGCTCGAGCGCCGCGAGCGAATTGGCCACGCCCGTGCCGCGCGTGTCGTGGAAGTGCGCGATGAACTCGGCGCCGGGGAACCGGTCCGTCAGCTCGCCGAGGCGTTCCCGGACCAGTCTCGGGTTGGCCACGCCGGTCGTGTCGCCGAGCATGATGGTCTGCGCGCCTCCGTCCAGGTAGAACTTCACGATGCGGATGACGTCGGCCAGCGGCACGTCGCCGCCGACCGGACATCCATAGACCGTTCCCGCGCAGCCGATCACCTTGATGCCCAGCGCGTGGGCGCGCGTCATCACAGCCGCGTGCTCCCGCATCGCTTCGTCGATCTGCATCCGGAAGTTCAGCAGGTTGTGCCGCTCGCTCGACGAGATCATGAGGACGATCTCGTCGGCCCCGTGACCCTCCTTCTGGCACGTCTCGAGCCGCTCGAACCCCTTCATGTTCGGCATGAGGACGACGTAGGAGACACCCGGGCGGCGCCTGATGCCGCGGAGCACGTTGACGGCGTCGGCGAACTGGGGAAGCAGCTTGGGATGCGAGAACGACGTGACCTCGACCTTCCGGAACCCCGCCGCGACGACCCGGTCGATCATCTCGATCTTGGCCTCGGTCGGGACCACCTTGGGGATCGACTGGAGTCCGTCGCGCGCCCAGCATTCACACGCGATAATGCGATCCCGGAATGGCATCAACTCTCCGCTTTGGCCAGCCGCTCGCGCGCGGCGATGACCGTGAACGCGTGCGCGTGGAACGTCGCGGCCACGCTGCCGAGTTCCCCTGTGAGGAGGAATTCAATACCGAGCGGATGGCGCTTCGCTCTTCTGACGAGCGCGTTCATGTCGGCGACAGTCGGCGTGAACTGCAGCGGTCCGCTCCAGCATTTGGACCCGACAGACGGGCGTTCAGGTTGATCCATGCTTTCTTCCTGACGGGAAAATGTGCGGGGGAATTCTACCACCCTCCTCCGCGCTTCGCGCTGCGGCGCGGCAGGCTCCTCCTCCGCGCTTCGCGCTGCGGCGCGGCAGGCTCCTCCTCCGCGCTTCGCGCTGCGGCGCGGCAGGCTCCTCCTCCGCGCTTCGCGCTTCCACCTTCGCGAGACGCTTCGGCGGGACAAGGCGGCGCGGCAGGCTCCTCCTCCGCGCTTCGCGCTTCCGCCTTCGCGAGACGCTTCGGCGGGACAAGACGGCGCGGCAGGCTCTTCTACCACCATCGCCTTGCCCGCACGGCGGAGACGACGGCGGCGTTCTGCCACACCGTGCGGTTGAAGCCGCGCGATCGCTGATAGCCTCCGCGCAGCGTGAGATCCGTCGTCAGCCGGTAGCCGATCGTGGCTTCGCCCGCGGTGGACGAGGCGGAAGCCGGGACCGCTCACGCCGGAGGAGTTCGAGATCATCGCTCTGAAGGGCGGGACGCGCGGCCGCGGCGAACCAGCGCGGGCTCAGCGTCTCCGTGCCGAGCACGTTGAAGCCGCGCGCGTATGCCGGACCGAGCGGAGGCGATTACAGAACATGTCCCGAGGCAGGTCTTCACCGTCGAGTATAACGTGAAAAAACGGCTTCTGTTCAGGACTCGAGCTCACGCAGGCGCCGCGGCCGTCTGGCGCGGCGCACCGCCGCCCGATCGGGCGCCGCGAGGACGACATCGAGCCACCGCGCGACGTCGCCGCGGAAATCCCGCCCCCCGGCTGAACGCGCATCGGCCTCCACGCCGGCGGACGCACGCGTCCGCTCGATCGAATGCTGAGCTGGCGTGCCCTCGTACATCTCGACGAAGGCGTCGACGAGGAAATCGCGATCCACGACGGCCGTGCGCACGCGATCGGGAGCGTCGCCCGACATCTCGATCCCGAAATACTCCCCGCGGGATTCGGCGAGCAACTCGATGAAGAAGTGGTCGGCCTCCTCAGGGGAGTGCCGCCGGGCCGAGGCGAGCACGCGGGCTTCTTCAGCGCCGGAGTCGCAATACAGCACGACACCCGACGGGAGCGCAATCGTCCACGCCTCCCACGCGCCGCCGTCGTGCCACTCGAGCGCGAGCAGCGTCCGCGACCGGAGGACCGCCGGATCGAATCGCGGGATCTCGTCGGGTTCGAGCGCGTCTTCGACCGCGCGGTCGAGGGCCAGGGGCTCGTGGGGGACGCGGAACGGCCACAACTCTTCGCGCGACCGAAACTGCTTCGCCCGCCGTTCGAGCGATTCGAGCACGCGCAGCCGGAGCTGGCGGTGGATCATGCGGCGCGGCCGCGGCGCTTGCGCATCTTCGCGAGCGCCTTGGCTTCGATCTGTCTGACCCGCTCGCGCGTGACGAACAGCCGCCGGCCGACTTCCTCCAGCGTCATCTCCCGGTCGGTGCCGAGGCCGTAGCGCAGGCGCATCACTTCCTTCTCGCGATCGGTGAGGGGGGCCATCGCGCGCTCCACCTCCCGCGCCGCCTGCCCCCGAATCGCCGCGGCCTCCGGCGACGGCGCCGCGTCGTCGCGCACGAGATCGCCGAGCCGCATGCCGTCTTCCTCTCCGAGCGCCGTCTCGAGCGAGGTCGCGGGCCGGGAGGCCTCGAGCAGCAGTTGGACCTTGGCGACGGGAATGTCGAGCCGCGCGGCCAGCTCCTGGGCCGTCGGGTCGCGATCCAGCTCCGTGGCCAGCGCGCGGCGCTCGCGCGTCAGGCGCGTGAGGGATTCGAAGATGTGCACCGGCAGCCGGATCGTGCGGCCGTAGTCGGCGACCGCGCGCCCCACCGCCTGGCGGATCCACCAGGTCGCGTACGTCGAGAACTTGAATCCGCGGCGGAACTGGAATCGATCCACGGCTTTCATCAGCCCGATGTTGCCTTCCTGGATCAGGTCGAGCAGCGACAGCCCCCGGTTCAGATACCGGCGCGCGATCGAGACGACCAGCCGCAGGTTGGCCTCGAGCAGCTCGTGCTTGGCTTGCGCAATCTCCTCTTCGTGCCGGAGCACCCGCGCGAACGCCTGCCGGAACCGGGTGCGCGGCATGCAGGCGCGCTCCTCGAGCGCGCGGCGCGCCGCGGCGCGCTCGGCGGGCGGGAGAGTGTCGAGCGCGGAGAACCCGCGGTCGATCTCTCGAAGCTCCTTGACAATGTCGTCGATGACCGACGGCCGGAGCGGGAGCGGGGCCAGCGCGGATCCGATGAGGTCGCCGGCGCGCGCGATCTCACTCCTGAACCCGGCGCGGCTCGCCGCGCTCGATCGTTTATCCGCCAGCCGGCGCCCGCTTTCCTCGAGGCGTCGCCGGGCGCCTCGCACCGTCGCGAATGCCTTCAGCACCGGCGCGATGTTCGCCGGCTTCAGCTCGCCGCCGTCGGGCAGCAGAATCAGCTCGGCTGCCGGCGCGCGGCCGTGACCGACCTCATCCGCGAGATTCAGCAGTGTCTGCAGCGAGCAGGGGATGGCGCCGAGGGCCTCCTGCACGGCACCGCGGGCGTCTTCGATGCGGCGGCCGAGCTCCTGCTCCTGGGCGGCCTTCAGAAGCGGGCGCTTGCCGACGTGGGTGAGATACACGCGGACGAGGTCGCGGTCCTCGCCGGCGGCCCATTTGGGTCGCTCTTCCTCGCCGGCCTCCGTGTCCACGGGCCGCGGCTCCTCGTCGTCCGGCTCGGCCGTGGGCTGATCGTCGAAGGCTTCCGGCTCCTCTTCCTTGATCAGCAGTTCCGGCGGCTCGATCACTCCGTCGGAGTCGTCAACCTCCGCGCCGGGGACCAGGCCGAACTCGCGCGCGCGGCTGCGCCAGTCGAGCACATGCATGTTGCGCTCTGGCTCCTGCCAGTCAATGAGGGAGGGGCTGTCGTCCGCGCCGTCGGAGGCGCGCTTCTTCCGTGGCATGAGGTAGAACCTTGCAAGGCCCTCGCCGGGTCCGGCCCGTTGCTGAATCAGCCGCGGCCTCACGTAACGCAGGCCTTCAGGCCTGCCAAACGGCCGCGGGCAGCCCTGACCGCCTCCGCCAAGGCTACGGCGAGTCTCGCCGAAGCGCTTCGCGCGAAGGCGGAAGGGCTGCGCTACAAGAGACGCTTATTTCACGACAGCGGTTGCGACCTGCGGCACTCTGCCGTCCTCGTACACCGCCGTCACGTTCTCGCCGGCGATTTCGAGCGAGGAGGGCCGGCCGTTCGGGAAGAACGTGCCGCCCAGAATGCCGGTGTCGATCAGGAACACGGCGCCGTTGAAGCGCGTCGTGATGCGGCCCGGCTGCGGGGTATGCCCTGTCACGAATCGCTTCACACCATATTTCTGGAGGAGCGCCGGCATTGGCGCGCTCCCTTCCGCGTCGCTCCACGTGGCGAAGCCGCGGAACCAGAGCGGGCCGTCCCTGTGAACGAGGCTCGATGTGCCGACCTCGGCGACCGTGAGCAGCCGCTTCGCGGCCGCCATTTCTTCCTCGGTCAGATCGCGTTCCTTTTTCGCAGCCACGAGCCGTGTCAATTCCGCCTGCGCCGCTTCACCGATCTCCGCGAACGTGGAAAAGGGGAGTATCAGCTTCCCGCCCTCCATCCACCGCACGGCAGCGTCCCACTCGGCCAGCTCGCCTTTGGCGCGCCGCACGATTCCATCCAGCGTGTCGTTGGAGAACGCGGGGTTGATGCCGCCGTGCATGAAGACGGTCCCGCCGATCTCGACGAGCACGGGCTTGGCTCGCAGCCATTTTCCGTAGCGTCCATTCGGCCCGATCGCGTCGCGATACTCGATGTATCCCGGCGGGTGCGCCGCCATCCACGCCGCCTTGTCGAGGTCCTTGCGCTGCTTCAGGGCGGCGTCGAACGCGCGCTCGCGGCGGGTCTCCGACCGCGCGTCGGCGAAGCTCGCGAACGTCTCGGGTGACGTGTCGCGGGTGATGCCGAGCAGGTTCATTGCCTCGTGATTGCCCATGACGGCCTGCACGCGGCCCCCCGCGGATGCCGCCTGCGGCTCGAGCGCCATGAGGAGATCGAAAATCGCGCGCACGCCGGTGCCGCGATCCATCACGTCGCCCGTCTGGACCAGGACCGCCTTGCCTCCGGTCCACCGCTGCCTGTCGTTGATGAGGCCGGCGCGGCGGAGAATCGACGCGAACGTGTCGGCGGCGCCGTGCACGTCGCCGACGGCGACGATCCGGGCAGGCGGCGCCGCGTGGAGCGGCGCGAGAGCCAGCGCCGCCGCGAGGGCGGCGAGTCTGAGAACGATGCGGGGGCGCATGGCGTTACTGGATGAACACGGCGGCTTCGCCGTTCTTCTTCACGAGCGCGTCGATGGTGGATTTCATCTTGTCCCGGCGCGACAGGATGGCGCGGATCGTCGACTTGTCCAGCCACTTGCCCAACGCTCCGGCCAGGGCCGGTTCATCGAGCGCGAGCATCCGATCCCAGAACGGCCGATCGACATGCTCCATCTTGAACGGCAGCGCGTTGGTGCCGACGAACGCCCGCGAATGATCGATCAGGAACAGGTTCCACGCATCGTCCACCATCAGGTTGCCGGCGTTCCTGTCGGGGTTGCCGATCAGGTTGTCGAACATCTTCATGCGCACGACCTGCCGGGCCCACGTCTCCGGCTTCGGCTTCGGTTCCATTTCCTTCCAAGGGTGAATCGGCTTCAGCCAGAGAATCGCCGCAGCCGTCTCGCCCTTCCATTTCTTCTCGACGGCGACGGGCACCATGCGGAGGTCGAGCAGCTTGTCGAGCTCGTACGCGGCGATCTCCGACTTGTAGCTCTCCCAGAATCCGTTGGGCCGGCCCGGTGGGATGTTCTTCCACGCCACGCTGGCGACGAGGCCATCCGGCTTGAAGTACGCGCGGCGCGGATGCGTCACGCCGATGGGCACATCTTCGAAGCGATCGATGTCGGCGGCGCGAATGAAGGTCTCGTATGCCTCGTTGCGCCCGTCCCACAGCCGGGCGGAACCGGCGGTGGCCGGCGCAGCCGCCTGGACCGCGGGCGCCTGCGCGTGGACCCGCGCCGAAACGTCGAAGGTAGAAGGTGGAACGCAGAAGGTCCCAAGCAGGACGAAGAACGCGGCTGCCGACAGACGAGAACGGTGATTGTTCATACCGACAACCCCGCCAAATCGAACAGGACGGTGGCAAGCGCCGCGTAATCGTCGTCGCCGCGTCCCGAGGCGACGAGCGCGGTGACGAGTTGGTGGACGACGGTTGACACCGGCGCCGGGGTCTCGAATTCCGTCAACGTCTCGCTGGCGATGCGCATGTCCTTCGCGTACAGGCGCCCGCGGAACCCCGGCTTGTAATTCGATTGAAGCATGCGCTCGCCGTGGACTTCAAGCACGCGGCTGGCCGCGAAGCCGCCGAGCAGCGCCTGGCGGACGCGTCCGGCGTCCACGCCCGCCTTGCGCGCCAGCGCGAAGGCCTCGCCGACGGCGGCCAGCGTGCCGCCGATCACCATCTGATTGCACACCTTGCAGATCTGCCCGGCGCCGGAATCGCCGATGCGCACGACGCGCTCGGGATTGCCCATCGCGTCGAGAATCGGTTTCACCGCGGCGAATGCTTCCTGGTCGCCGCCGGCCATGATGGAGAGCGAGGCATCAATCGCGCCGATCTCCCCGCCGCTCACCGGCGCGTCCAGCATCACCGCGCCAAACGCGCGGGCAGCCTCCGCGAGCCGCCGGGCGACAGCCGGGGCGATGCTGCTCGTGTCGATCAGGATCGTGCCGCGCTCGATGGCGCTGAACACGCCGTCGGGTCCCTCGAGAACCTTCTCGACGTCGGGAGAGTCGGGCAGCATCGTGATGATGCGCGTCGCCCGGCGCGCGACCTCCGCGGGGGAGACCGCGCGCTCGGCGCCTGCGGCGACCAGCGCGTCAACCGGACCCTGGCTGCGGCTGTGCACGACGAGCGGAAATCCCCGTTTGACGAGGTTGAGCGCCATCGGCCGGCCCATCACGCCGAGACCGATGAATCCGACCGTTTCCCGGGGTTCGTGTCCACTCATGGCGCAGCCATCCTAGCACCGGTCGGCTCGAGTGCGGTTCCAGCGCTTCCCACCATGTGGTTCTGGCGATCTTGTCGAGCTGGCAGTCAACGCGTATCTCAGTGCGAAGATCCAGCTTCGCGATCCAGCGTCGCACCGCGTCGGATTCGCGGTGACTCCAGCCATCGAGATCCTGAACTCCGCGCCGGCTCCCGGGGAGAGTCGCGTGAACTGGGGCCTCCCGGCCAGCATCGAAGTGCAGCGCGACGGCTGGCGCGCTTACGGCAGCACAGGGTATTTTTCGCGGGGTTCGCTGTTCGCCGCCGGCGCGATCGAGCTGCCTCTCTCGGTGTGCCAGCGGCGGCCGCGCCCGAGTCGCAGCCGCCGCGCCGGTCTACTTCGTCACGCCGAAGCCGGTGACGACGACGTCGAGGTTGTGGCTGACGCGGATGCCGTAGACGCCGTCCGTCGAGTCGAGCTTGCCCGGGCCGACGATCTCGGCGCGATCGAAACCGGCGACCACGGTGCCGTTGATCAAGCACTCCGCGCGTCCGCCCTTGACCGACCAGGCAACGTCGTTCGAGACGCTGCCCCCCGGCTTCGTGGAGTGGACGGCCGGATTCGGCGTTCTCTTCATCACGGTGTTGACGGTGGCGCCGTTGAACTGCCGCACGAGGAAGGATCCGTCTCCGTACGCGATGCAGTACATCAACGACTGCCTGGCCGTATCGAGGTTGTTGCCGCCGATGAAGACACCGTACGGATGCGGATGTCCCGAGCGGACGCCCATGTCCGTTTCGCTGAACGACGCCTTGACGATGAAGTCTCCCGTCGCCGTGTTGGCCGGATTCCAGTAGATGGCGGCCGGCCCGATCGTGAGGCGCAGCGCGTCGCCGTCCTTCTCGAATTTCGAATCGGCGACTGTGCGCCCGGCCTTCGCCGAGGCGGGATCGACCTGTCCTTTCCATCCGGGCGCGGTGATGCCGCCACCCGGGACAACGCGGTCCGCGTCCTGGGCACTTGCGGCGGCGGGCGCGGCCAGCGCAACCCCGAGCGCGACGACGAGTACGTGACATGTACGCATGCTGTCCTCCCTCTGAACAGAGTGGCCATTGTACAGAACAGGGCGCCGGAGCTGAAGAGCGTGCCGGCGGGAAGGCGAGCCGGGCCGGGATCAGCGAACGAAGCCGAGAATCACGCGTACCTCGCGCGCTGGACGCTCCTGCTCATCCCCGTGCACCATAAGGAACCGCGCGCCGTCGGCGCTCACGTCATAACCGGGCCGCCCCGCGACGCCGGGCTCGAACGCCGCGTCGAACAGCACGGCGGGCTTGCCGATCGCGAGGCGCGATCCGGGATGGATCGCGGCGGAGAGCATGCGGTCGTCCGATCGGAAGAACAGCTCCTGCCCGTCACCCCTCCGCCACACCGGCTCGGTGCCGCCGTCGTTCGATACCTGCATTGGACGGGCCGGGTCACTCGCCGGGGTGATGTACACCTCGTTCCTCCCCGAGCGATCGGACACGAACGCCAGCCACCGGCCGTCAGGCGAGAACGCCGCGGCCGACTCGTTCGCCGGTGACGCCAGGAACGGATGCGGCGTCGCGTCCCCTTCCTTCAACAGGACGACGTCCCGGCCGGCGGTGTCGTACTCGACGCAGGCAATCGTGCCGTCGGGTGCGATCGACAGCGGCACCCGCGCGCGTCCGGCGCGGCCGCGCCGTTCGTCCGACGCCGACGTGTCCAGTTTGCGGACGAACAACGCGGGCAGTCCTTCGCGCCGGGAGCTGAACGCGAGGCGCGCGCCGTCGGCCGTCCACGCCGGCGCGGACCCGCCGTTGAAGGTGAGCTGCTTCAGCGAGGCGCGCGCCACGTCGTAGGTCCACACCTCGTCGCGGTCGCCGGTGCCAATCGTGACCGCGATCGTGCGGCCGTCCGGCGAGAGGCGAGGCGACTCGTACGTGCGGCGCGGCGCCGCGAGCGGCTGCACCTGGCCGTGGCGATCGACCCACACGAGCGCGTGCGCGCCGGCCTCGCCGCTGCCCGGCACGAACGCGAGGCTTCCGGTCCGCGAGAGCGCCGCCTGCGCGGCGCCGTCGAGCGATTCGGCGACGCCTTCGAGCAGCAGGGACGCGTTCTCCGTCGCTTGCGCGCCGCCAGACGGCACGGCATACAACGATCCCGCGCGCACGAACAGCACCCGGCCATCGCTCAGGTAGTGAGGGTTGCTGCCTCCCTGCACGATCGTCCGCCGCTTCCCATCCGCGATCGACACCGCGACGATCTCCGCATCGTCCCACGTCCCCTTGGTGCCAACCGTGAACAGGGCGGACTTGCCGTCCGGCGCGAGGTCGGGCCAGCGGTGGCTGAACTCGCCCCGCGCCTTGTCGAGCGTGGTGAGCGGTCGCGCCTCGCCTCCGTCGGCGGAGACACGCCACAGCGCGGAGCCGTTGTCGGGCGCGAAGACAATCGTGTTGTCGGCCCCCCAGCTTCCGCCGAAGCCGATCGCGGCGTTCGCGATGTCCTGAACCGGCCCGCCTCCGACAGGGACTTTCTTCAGCTTGCCCTCGGCGAAGAATGCGATCCATCGCCCGTCCGGCGAGAAGAACGGACTGATCGCTCCTGCGGTGCCGGGAAGCACGACGGCGGCGGCCTGCGACAGATCCCGAAGGAACACCTGCTGATCGCCGCCCACGGTCGCGACGTACGCGACGTGGGAGTCGTTCGGCGAAATGGCGATGGCAGGGAAGTCGAGTCCGGCAAGCCGTTCGGTCGCTTCGAGCGGCAGCGCAAAACGCACGGTCTGAACGGAAGGTGCGGCCGCGCGGGGGTCCACGAGCCACAGCGTCGCGGCGCCGGCGAGGGCACCCGCAAGGAAGACGGCGGCCGACCGCAGGTTCGACTGCCGTCGTGCAGGGGAAGGCACCGGGACGGCGTCGCCCAGCCCCGCCTCTTCGAGCTCGATCCGCGCGTCGCCGATATCGCGGAGGCGGTGCCTGGTCTCTTTCACGAGCGAACGGCGGAGCACGCGCAGCACGGCGCCCGGCACGTCATGAGGGAGCCGTGAAAAATCCGGCTCGCGCGTGAGTGTCGCGGCGATGGTGTCCGAGAGCGTCGCGGCGCCGAAGGCCGGCTGGCCCGTCAGCATTTCGTGGAGCACGCAGCCGAACGCCCAGATGTCCGTCTGCTCGTCGACGTCCTTGCCTCGAGCCTGCTCGGGGCTCATGTAGGCCGCCGTGCCCAGCAGCATTCCCTCGCGCGTCCCGCCCGAGGTGACCGTCGGGGAGAGCGAGAGTGCCGCGGGGGCCACCAGCGCCTTCGCGAGACCGAAGTCGAGCACTTTCACGATGCCGTCGGGGGTGAGCTTGATGTTCGCGGGCTTCAGGTCGCGGTGGATGATTCCGCGGCCGTGCGCCATCTCGATCGCGCCGGCGATCTGCAGGGCGATGGCGATCGCCTCGTCCACGGGGACCGGACCCGTGGACAGGCGCTCGGCCAGCGTCGCGCCCGGCACCAGCTCCATGACGAGCAACCGCTCGCCCTCGGCCTCCTCGAATCCATGGATCGTTGCGATGTTCGGGTGGCTGAGCGCGGCGAGCAGCCGGGCCTCTTTTCCGAAACGGCTGATCAACTCGCGGTCGGCGGTCAGGTCCCTGCGGATGACCTTGATGGCGACTTCGCGCATGAGCCGCGTATCGCGGGCGCGATAGACGGCTCCCATGCCTCCTTCGCCAAGAAGGTCGAGCACCTCGTAGTGCCCCGCGCGCATGCCCGGGCCCAGTGCCATGCGCTCGCGAGTATAATGCCCCCGCCCCCCTTTCCACGTGGCTCAGGAGGTCGCACGTGGTTCAGGAGATTGAATGAAGATGCTGGCCGTTGGTGTCGTGGCGGCAGTCCTCGTCCTGGCGTCCTCGGCCGGCGTGCGGGCACGCGCCTTCGACGGGCTGTCCGTTGGAGATCCCGCGCCCCCGTTCGCGCTGCGGGGCTCCGACGGCCGCGTCCACAAACTCTCTGATTCGGTCGGGAAACGGGCGGTGGTGCTGGCCTGGTTCGCGAAGGCGTTCACCGGCGGTTGAACCGCCGAGTGCAAGTCGCTCCGTGAGAGCGGCGACGCCATCAATGCGTTCGATGTCGCCTTGTTTGCCGCCAGCGTCGACACGCCCGACATCAACAAAGACTTCGCCCGGGAGCTCGGCCTCGACTTCCCGGTTCTCAGCGATCCCGACCGCAAGGTCGCGGCCGCGTACGGGGTGGATAGCCCGGGCGGCGCCTTACGGTGGACCTTCTTCATCGGGGCCGACGGCCGCATCCTCTACATAGACAAGCAGGTCAACGTCGTCGCGCACGGCCGGGCCATTGCTGAGAGGCTCGCTGAGCTTGGGGTCCCGAAGCGGAAACCCCGGGTGCGGTAGTCCGGGGGTCTGACCCCGAGTTGGCGCTTTCTGCAAACCTTTCGCGCCTGAAGTCCGTCTCAGGGTGTATTCGTAGGAGTCCACATGACTTTCTGGCAGAAGCTCTTCTCGCGGAAACCGAAGCAGCGCGTGCGCATTTGCGTCGAGTGCGGGATGCCCATTGCCGAGCACAAGGACTGGTGCAGCATCCTTCGGACCCGCCAGGAATACGAGCGCAAGGCCTCCACGGCCTGAGGGTGAAATCGCGCCCGGCGAGGCGTATACTCCTCAATTGCCCCCCGGAGGTGCGTCATATGTCAGCGCCTCTTCTGATTCGGCTCCGCTCGGCCGGGGACGTGACGATCCTCGAGCTCAGCGGTCATCTCGTCTTCGATGAAGGCGATCGCGCCTTTCGCGAACAGGTCACGTCGCTCGTCAGCGCGGGACGCAATCGACTGATTGTCGACCTGAAGAACGTCTCTTACATGGACAGCGGCGGCGTCGGCGGCCTGGTCGCGATGTTCCTGCACGTCGTGAAGCGCGGCGGACGGCTGAAGCTGCTGTGCCCGAGCGAGCGGGCCTGCCGCGTCCTGACCATGACGCAGTTGATGTCCGTTTTCGAGGTGTTCCCGACCGAGGAGCAGGCGATCGCCAGCTTTGGTCTGCCGGCCGCGACGGCGGCCGCCCTCCCGATGAAGCCGGGCAAGCCAATCGGCGCCTGAACCCTCTCAACGACATCAGGCGGGCACGGCGGGTATAATCGCCGCCACCATGTCGCTGACGGGTGGCGCCCGGCTGGGCGCGTACGAAATCACGGGGCCGCTCGGCGCCGGCGGCATGGGCGAGGTGTACCGCGCGCGCGACGGCCGGCTCGGACGCGACGTCGCCATCAAAGTTCTCCCGGAGATCTTCCTCGTCGATCCCGATCGGCTCGCGCGTTTCGAGCGCGAAGCCAAGACGCTTGCCGCGCTGAATCATCCCCACATCGCGCAGATCTACGGCCTCGAGGAGCTCGCGCCGGCGCGGCCGGGCAGCACGACGCCGTCCGGACGCGCCCTCGTGATGGAGCTCGTCGAGGGGCGGACGCTCGACGAGCTGATTGCCTCGCCCGCGCGGCTCCCGCTCGCCGATGCGATCGACATCGCGCGGCAGATCGCCGATGCGCTCGAGTGCGCGCACGAGCGCGGCATCGTCCATCGCGATCTGAAGCCTGCCAACGTCAAGGTGCGCGACGACGGCATGGTGAAGGTGCTGGATTTCGGACTGGCGAAGGAAGCGGGCGTGGATCCGGCGTCCGGCGCCGCCCTCAATTCCCCGACGTTCACGACTCCGGCGATGACCGAGCGTGGCTTGATTCTGGGAACCGCCGCGTACATGGCGCCGGAGCAGGCGCGCGGCCGGCCGGTGGACAAGCGCGCCGACATCTGGTCGTTCGGCGTCGTCTTCTTCGAGATGCTGACCGGGCGCCAGCTTTTCGCGGGGGACACCGTGTCCGACACGCTGGCGGCGGTCCTGCGGCAGGACGTGCCGTGGCGGGATCTGCCCGCGGAGACTCCCGCGGCCGTCCGCCGCGTCCTCGAACGGTGTCTGGAGAGGGACTCGAAGCGCCGCCTGCGCGATATCGGCGACGCGCGGCTGGATCTCGAAGGCGCCCTGGCGGGGCCCGCGGCCGCGGAGCCGCCGGTGAGGGCGCCAGCGCCGCGCCGTTCTGCGGTCGCCGCGTGGCTGCCGTGGGCTGTCGCCGCCCTGGCCATCGCCGCCGCCGCCGCGATCTGGATGGCCGCTGGCCGCCGCGCGCCGGAGGAGCCGCGATGGGCGCAGTTCACCGCCATCACCGACATGGCAGGCGAGGAGAATTCGCCAACCCTCTCGCCTGACGGCCTGGCGGTCGCGTACGCGAGCCGAACGCTCGGCACGTGGGACATCTATTCGCAACGTACCGGGGGCCGCAACCCGGTGGTCGTCGCGGGCGATTCCACGCGTGATGAATCAGGCCCGGCGTTCTCCCCGGACGGCCAGTCCATCGCGTTTCACGAGTCGGACGCGGACGGAGGCGTCTTCGTGGCGGGGGCGACCGGCGAGTCGGCGCGCCGGGTCACCGACTTTGGCTTTCACGCCGCATGGTCTCCCGACGGGAAGCAGATCGTCTTCAACACCGAGGAGATCACCAGGCCGCACTACCGCGTGGGCACGAGCGAGCTGTGGATCGTGGACGCGACGGGCGGCACGCCGCGCAAGATCGACAATGGGGACGCCGTCCAGCCCTCGTGGTCGCCATCGGGCGCACGGATCGCGTTCTGGAGCAACGTCGGAGGAAGGCGCGATCTCTACACGATTCCCGCCGCCGGCGGCGCACGCGTCGCGGTGATGGAGGACGCGCCGCTCGACTGGTGCCCGGTGTGGTCGCCCGATGGCCGCTACCTGTACTTCGCCAGCGATCGTGGCGGCTCCATGAACCTGTGGCGCATCGAGATCGATCAATCGTCCGGGCGCGTCGCGGGCGCGCCCGAGCCGGTCACGACGGGCGTTCAGGCGAGCGCCGAGCTGCCGTCGTTGTCGAAGGACGGCGCGCGCCTCGTCTTCCGTTCCCGCATCGCGTCGGTCAACCCGATCGCCATCCCGTTCGATCCGGTCGCGCGCAACGCGGGCGTGCCGCGCATCCTCAACAACGCGAACACGACGCTCATCCCGAGCGACATCTCGCGAGACGGGAAGTGGCTGGCGCTCTTCAACATCGGCGAGCAGCGCGAGGACATCTTCGTCGGCGCGGCCGACGGCACGCTGATCCGGCGGTTGACCGACGACGCCACGCGCGATCGCGGACCGGTATGGACCCCTGACGGCGCCATCCTGTTCTATTCGAACCGCGACGGCCGCTGGCAGATCTGGACGATCGGGGCCGATGGCGGCGGCCTGCGAAAGATTGCCTCGCCGCCTGACGACGTGGTGTACCCGGTGCCTTCACCGGAGGGCGATCGCGTGGTGTTCACCGGGGTCACGTCGGCTACCTACGTCGCCAGCCTCGCGCCGGGTGTCCCGCCGGACACCAACTTCCGCACGCTCGAAGGGATGTCCGTGGACACGCATCCGCTCTGGCCGACGGCCTGGTCCGCCGACGGCGAAAAGCTCGCCGGGATCATCGCCGCGGCAAACGGCAGTCCCCTTGGCCTGGGCGTGTACGACTTCAAGACCGGCCTGGCGCGGCAGGTGAGCGCGGATAAGACCGCGTTCGTGCGCTGGCTGCCCGACAGCCGTCACCTCGCGTACTTTCCGGATGCGCAGCATCTCGCCCTGCTCGACGTCGTGACGGGCGCACGCGAGATCGTGGCCGTGCGGCTGCCGCTTGCGTCGGTTCAGGACGAATTCGCTGTCGCGCTGGACGGCCGGACCATCTACTACGGCGGCTCCAGGGCGGAGGCGGATATATGGATGGTTGAAAGGCGAAAACAGTGACCGGGCTTGCCGCGCCGAAGCGCGCAGCGCGAAGGCGGGTGCCGGGTGCGATTCGAGATCCCTGTTGCGCAGCCCTTCAGGGCTGCCTTTCAAAGGAGTCGGCCATGAGATCGCTCGGACTCCGTCATCTGCTGCTCGGCCTCTTCGTCCTGACCGGCTCCGGCATCGTTGCCCAGGCGCCGCGCAGCGCGCCGGCGCTCGCCGGCCAGCTTCGCTGGCGGACCGTCGGGCCCGAGGGCAATCGCGTCAGCGCGGTCGCGGGCGTGCCGGGCGATCCGCTCGTGGTGTACGCCGGCTCCGCGTCCGGCGGCATCTTCAAGACGGAGGACGGCGGCGCGAGCTGGGATCCCATCTTCGACGATCAGGCGGTGCAGTCGATTGGCGACATCGCCGTATCGCCGAGCGATGCGAGCACCGTATGGGCGGGGACGGGCGAGGCGTGCATCCGCGGTCACATCTCGGTGGGTGAGGGCATCTTCAAGTCCACCGACGCTGGGAAAACGTGGACGCGGATGGGTCTCGAGAAGACCGGACGTATCGGGAAGGTCGTCGTCCATCCCACCAATCCGGACATCGTGATGGCGTGCGCGCTCGGCCACGCGTACGGCCCGCAGCAGGAGCGCGGCGTCTTCCGCACGACCGATGGCGGAAAGAACTGGGAGCGTGTCCTCTTCGTGGACGAGAACACCGGCTGCTCGTCGCTCGCGGTGGATCCCGCGAACCCGCGCAAGCTGTTCGCGGGCATGTGGCAGATCGATCTCAAGACGTGGGGGCGTGAGAGCGGCGGGCCCGGCAGCGGCCTGTTCGTCACGAACGATGGCGGCGCCACATGGTCGCGCGTGCGCGGCCGCGGCCTGCCGTCCCGTGAAACGGGGAAGACCGTCGTCGCGATCGCGCCGTCCAATCCGGACCGCGTGTATGCGCTCATCGAGACCGGAGACGGCGTGCCGTGGAAGGGGAAGGAAACCGACCGCGGCCAGGTGTTTCGGTCCGACAACGGCGGCGAGACCTGGCAGGTGGTCAGCTACGACCGGAACGCGATGGGACGCACGGCGTACTACTCGCACGTCGTTGTCGCGCCGGACGACGAGAACCTGACCTACTACCTGGCCGCCAGCTACACGGTGTCGCTCGATGGCGGACGCACGCTGGCGAGCCAGCCCGGCGGCTCGTCGCCGGGCGGCGACAACCACGACATGTGGATCGATCCGGCGAATCCAAAACGGATGATCGTCGCCAACGACGCCGGCGTGTCGCTCTCCCTCACGCGCGGGCGGTCGTGGGTGCGTTATCGGCTGCCGAACGCACAGATCTATCACGTCACGACCGACAACCTCGTTCCGTACAACGTGTATGGCAACAAGCAGGACGGTCCGTCGTATCGCGGCCCGAGCAACAGCCGGCTGGGCGGCGCCATTCCCCGCGCCATGTGGCACACGATTGCCGGCGGCGAGAGCGGCTGGTCCACGCCCGACCCGGTCGATCCCAACATCGTCTGGGCCAGCGCGTCCGGATCCGGCAGCGTCGGCGGCATCGTCGCCATCTACGAGGAGAACCGGCGGCAGGCGCGCAACGTGGAGGTCTGGCCCGAGCAGTTGAACGGTGTGCCGGCGGGTCTGAGGTACCGGTTCAACTGGACGATGCCGCTGGCGATGTCGCCGCACGACCGCAACACGGTGTACGTGGGCAGCCAGTACGTGCACCGCACGACGAACCGCGGCCAGAGCTGGGAAGTGATCAGCCCGGATCTGTCCACCAACGACAAGAGCCGCCAGCAAATCTCCGGCGGGTTGACGCCGGACAACATCGGCGTCGAGTACGCGTTTGCCGTGATGGCGATCGCGGAATCGCGGCTCGAGAAAGGCGTGATCTGGGCGGGTACCAACGACGGCCAGGTGCAGCTCACGCGCGACGGCGGGAAGACCTGGACGAACGTGACGAAGAACATCCCCGGGCTGCCTCCGTGGGGAACGGTGGGCAACATCGAGCCGTCGCGCCACGACGCGGGCACCGCGTACCTGACGGTCGATCTCCACCAGGTCAACAGCCGCGACCCGTTCGTCTACAAGACCGCCGACTACGGAAAGACGTGGCGGCCAATCGTCAACGGCATCCCACCTGGCATGTTGAGCTACGCGCATTGCGTTCGTGAAGACCCGGTGCGGCGCGGATTGCTGTATCTCGGCACCGAGAACGCCATCTACGCGTCGACCGACGATGGGGAGAGCTGGCAGCCCTTGCAGGCGAACCTGCCGCACGCGCCCGTGTATTGGATTACGGTGCAGGAGCAGTTCAACGACCTGGTGATCGCGACCTACGGCCGCGGGTTCTGGATCATGGACGACATCACGCCGCTCCAGCGGTTGACGCCGCAGGTCCTGGCGTCCGACGCGCACCTGTTCGCGCCGCGCCCCGCGTATCGTTTCCGGGATATCACGCAGCCGGCCTCCGCGTCCAACGACCCGACCGTCGGCCAGAATCCGGCGTACGGCGCGTCCATCAACTACTATCTGAAGTCGGCGGCGACTGGGACCGCGGCGATCGCGATTCTCGATCGCGACGGACAGGTCGTGCGGCGATTCACCGGCCCGTCGGCGGCCGGCCTGAACCGCGCGACGTGGGATCTTCGCTACGAGCCGACAAAGGAGGTCCGCCTCCGCACCCCGCCGCTCTATGCGCCCGAAGTGACCCTCGGCCCCGACGGCACGCGCGCCGCGCCGGGCACGGGACGGCTGACGATCCTGGCGCCGCCAGGCACGTACACCGTGCAGGTGACGGCCGCCGGCAAGACGCTGACGGAGAAGCTCGACGTCCGGAAAGATCCCAACTCCGGTGGCACGGACGCGGACATCCAGCAGCAGAGAAAGGTGGTGACCGCGCTGGCGCGCGATCTCGACCGCGCCACGGACCTCATTCACCAGATCGAGCTGGTGCGCAGCCAGATCGTCAACCTCGGACGGATCGACGCGTCGATTGTCGCGGCGGGGAGCGAGCTCGATCGGAAGCTGATCGACGTCGAGTCGGTACTGATCGAGCCCCGCATGACCGGCAACGGCCAGGACGGTGTCCGCTGGGGCGCGAAGCTGCACAGCAAGCTCGCGTACCTGGCGAACGGGCTGGCCAGCGCGGATTTCGGTCCGACGGCGCAGCAGCTCGAGGTGCAGAAGGAACTCGAGGGACGGCTCGCGAAGGTCGCCGCGGATCTCGAGGCGGTCCTCGCGCGCGACGTGGCGGCGTTCAACGAGCAGCTTCGCCGCAAGAATCTGCCGCCGATCGTCACGCGCGCCGGCACGAAGATCTCGTAGACGTGGCAGCCCTAAAGGGCTGCGCAACACGGTGTTCCCTATACCGCTTCGTTGCGCAGCCTTCAGGGCTGCCTCCACCACCGCTTCGTTGCGCAGCCTTCAGGGCTGCCTCCACCACCGCTTCGTTGCGCAGCCCTTCAGGGCTGCCTCCACCACCGCTTCGTTGCGCAGCCTTCAGGGCTGCCTCCACCACCGCTTCGTTGCGCAGCCCTTCAGGGCTGCCATCACCGAGTTGGGGTAGGGCTGCCATCACCGAGCGGGTGCCGGAAATCCGGCATTGTACGGAGTTTCAACGTTTCCGCCCACTGCGGGTCTAACTGAACGTGAGATACCACCCCGAGCCCCGCATACACGAAGTGCTGCCGGCGGCGTCGTCCGCCGAGCGAAAGGAGATGATCGCCCTCGGCGTGGTCTCGACATCCGGCAGCCTGCTGCCGCCTCCCCTCACGCAAGCCCCGTACGACACGCCTCCGCCCATCGGGAAGCGGGCGATCCATGCCGCTTCCGTCCTGAACGAAGCGTACGAGTACGCGCGGGCCGCGTCGTTTTCGCGCGGCCTGCGTTTCGACATCGCGGACAAGACGGTGCTGCTCATCTCGGGCACCGCGAGCGTGGACGAACACGGCGCCACCGTTCATACCGGGGACTTCCGCGCGCAGCTCTGGCGCACCTACCGCAACATCACGGCGCTGCTCGCCGCGGAAGGCGCGACGTGGCACGACATCGTGCGGACGACGTGCTACCTGCGCGACATCGAGCGCGATTACAAGGACTTCAATGACATCCGCACGGCGTTCTTCCGCTGGCTGAACCTCGATCCGCTGCCGGCAAGCACCGGCATCCAGGCGAGACTGTGCCGCGAAGACCTGCTGGTCGAGATCGAGGCGATTGCGATCCTGCCGCGTGGGCGCACGCCCGACCTGCCATGACGACTCCGCGCGTCGCGCCGGTCGTCGTGCTGCTCCTCCTCGCTGTGCCGAGCGCGCCCGCCGCGCGGCAGCGTCCGTCCGCCCGCCTGGCCACTACGGCGCGCGTCACGATCGACGATCTCGTCCGTCGCGGCAGCGGCCGTTCAGCGACTCCCACATCCTGTTCCGATGCGGTGTTTCTCCGCCGTGCCTATCTCGACGTCATCGGCACGCTGCCGACGGCGGAGGAAGCGCGCGCGTTCCTCACGGACCGCCAGGCCGACAAACGCCGGGCGCTCATCGACCGGCTGCTGGAGCGCGACGAATACGCCGACTACTGGGCGATGAAATGGAGCGACCTGCTCCGGGTCAAGTCGGAGTTCCCGATCAACCTGTGGCCGAACGCCGTGCAGGCGTACCATCGCTGGATTCGCGCGAGCATCCGCGACGGCGTGCCGTACGACCGGTTCGCGCGGGAACTGCTGACGGAGAGCGGCAGCAACTTCCGCGTGCCGCAGGTGAATTTCTACCGCGCGGTGCAGGGTCGCGACCCCGCAGTCGTCGGCAGGGCCGTGGCCCTCACCTTCATGGGAACGCGCGCGGAGCAGTGGCCGAAGGAGCGGCTCGCCGGGATGGCGGTGTTCTTCTCGCGTATCGGCTACAAGGCGACCGGCGAGTGGAAGGAAGAAATCGTCTTCTTCGATGAAGCGACCCCCGCGGCTGCCCGTTCCGCAACGTTCCCGGATGGCACCGTCGTGCGCCTGCCGGCGGACCGGGACCCGCGCGAGGTCTTCGCCGGATGGCTGACCGCGCCCGGCAATCCATGGTTCGCCCGCAGCGTGTCCAACCGGGTCTGGTCGTGGCTCATGGGGCACGGCATTATTCATGAGCCCGACGACATCCGTGCGGACAACCCGCCAGCCAACACGGAATTGCTGTCGTACCTCGAGCGCGAGCTGATCGCGTCGCACTACGACCTGAAGCACCTGTACCGGTTGATCCTGAACTCAGGGACCTACCAGCAAGCAACGGAGAGCGCGGCCGACGCCGCGGCGGCCGAGTACTCGCGGTACACGCTTCGTCCGCTCGATGCCGAGGTGCTGATCGACGCGCTCTGCCAGATCACGGGCACGACCGAGCAGTACTCGAGCGCGATCCCGGAACCGTTTACGTTCATGCCGCAGGAGCAGCGCGCCATCGCGCTCGCCGACGGCAGCATCACGAGCACGTTTCTGGAGACGTTCGGCCGCTCGCCGCGTGACACCGGCCTCGAGGCCGAGCGCACCCCGAAGCCGACCGCCTCCGGACGACTCTCGCTCCTCAATTCGAGCCTCATCCAGCGCAAGATCGAGCAGGGGCCCGCGCTGCAGGCCCTGCTCGGCCGCGGCGATGTCCGGCAGGTCGTCACCGGGCTGTATCTCACGATCCTCTCGCGGTTCCCGACGGACGACGAGTTGAAGATGGCCACCGAGTACGGCCGCGCGCGGATGGAGGCGGCGCCGGCGCCAGCGGCGGCGGCGGAGGCCGGCCGGCCGCCGCGACCGGGCGCGAACCGCCGTGGGGCCGTCGTCGATCTGGCCTGGGCGCTCATCAACAGCGCGGAATTTCAGTACCGGCACTGACGGATTGACTATGGCACCCACACGACGCGAAGCGATGCGCTGCGGCCTGTTCGGGGCTGCCGGCCTGCTGCTGGCCGACAGGCTCGGCGGGGGCGTGCTGGCCGCCGGGCGCACGGCCAGGGCGACGTCGGTCATCCAGATCTGGATGTGGGGCGGTCCACCGCACCTGGACACCTTCGATCCCAAGCCAGGCGCCGGGTACGACTACTGCGGCCCGCTCGACAAGCCGATTCCCACCAACGTGGACGGGATCGTCATCGGCGAGCTGCTGCCGCTGCTGGCGACCGAGGCCGACAAGTACTCGATCATCCGCAGCATGACGCACGGCATCAACGCGCACGAGACCGCGTCCTACACCGTGCAGACCGGCCGCGCGTCCGGCGACCGCCAGATGTATCCGTCGGTCGGATCCGTCGTCTCGCTCTTCAAGGGGTACGACGCGGGATATCGCGGGCTGATTCCGCCGTACGTCGTGCTCAGCGAGCTGCAGGGACGCTTCTCGGAAGCCGGTTTCCTCGGCCCGCGGTACAAGCCGTTCGCGACGGGCGGCGATCCCGCGCAGCCGCGATTCGTCGTCGAGGGCGTGGTGTCACAGTCGGTCTCCGACGACCGGCAGCGAGACCGCCGCGAGCTGCTGCAGCGGCTGAATGCGCTCGGGCTCGTCCCGCCGCGGACGCCGGCGCTCGATGCCTTCGTCAAGTCGGAGGACCAGGCGTACGACTTGATCCTCGGCGACGCCGGCAAGGTGTTCGACCTCTCGCAGGAGAAGGACGAGGTGCGCGAGCGGTACGGGCGGAACACGTTCGGCCAGTCGTGTCTCGTCGCGCGGCGGCTCGTCGAGCGCGGCGTGCCGTACATCACCATCAACTACAAGGGATGGGACACGCACAAGCAGAACTTCCAGGTGATGCGCCAGAAGCTGCCGCAGATGGACAAGGGGATGGCGACGCTGCTGCGGGATCTGTCGGACCGCGGGCTGCTCGACAGCACGATCGTCTGGTGGGGCGGCGAGTTCGGACGCACGCCCAAGGTGTCGTGGGAGGCGCCGTGGAACGGCGGACGGAACCACCACGGCGACGTCTTCTGCTCTGTTGTCGCCGGCGGCGGCTTCAAGGGAGGCCACGTCGTCGGCGCATCCGACGCGAGAGGCGAAGAAGTGCGGGATCGGCCGGTGGCGCCGAGCGATCTGATCGCCAGCATGTACGAGCTGCTCGGGATGGACGCGGATGCGAAGCTGCCGCACCCGGAAGGGCTGGACGTGCGCGCGATTCCGTCTCCGCCCGCGAAGGCGCCGACCGGTGGACGCCTGTCGGAAATCATGTAATGCGGGGACCATCCTTGCACACACGGCAGGTGCGTGTTGCGGCGCGGCTCGGGGCCGTGCTGTCGCTCGTCGCGGCGGTCAGCGGCCAGCAGCAGAACGTCCCGCACGCAGGATACGTGTACCCTGCCGGCGGCCAGCGCGGCACCCGCGTGCAGGTGAAAGTCGGCGGACAGTTCCTCGACGGCGTGAGCGGTGTGCTGGTTTCGGGTCCTGGCGTCCAGGCGAGCGTCGTCGCGCACGACAAGCCGCTGAACCAGCGCCAGATCATGGAGCTGCGCGACAAGCTCCAGGCGCTGCAGAAGACCCCGGCCGACCCCGCCGCGCGCAAGGAGATGATCGAGATTCGCGATCGCGTCGGCGACTCAGTGCGACGGAATGCGGCGCCGGTGCTCTCGGAGTTCGTCACGATTGATGTGGCCATCGACGTGTCGGCGGAGCCCGGCGCGCGGTCGCTGCGGCTCGCGACGCCGCTCGGCCTCACCAATCCTCTCGTGTTCGTGGTCGGCGAGCTCTCCGAATTCCGCGAGCTCGACGTGAAGAACACCAAGGCCGACGCGGAGCTGGGCATCACGATTCCCGCCGTCGTGAACGGCCGCGTCATTCCGGGAGACATCGATCGCGTGAGGTTCCCGCTCAGGCAAGGACCGCAGTACATGCCTGGCGACGTGGATCGCTACCGTTTCATGGCCCGCAAGGGCCAGCGCCTGGTGGCCGCCGTCAGCGCACGGGATCTGATCCCCTATCTTGCGGACGCCGTTCCAGGCTGGTTCCAGTCGACGGTGGCCCTGTTCGATGGCAACGGCAAGGAGATCGCGTACCAGGACGACGACCGTTACCGTCCCGACCCGGTCCTTCAGTGTGAAATCCCCGCGGACGGCGAGTACGTCCTTGAAATTCGCGATGCGCTGTACCGCGGGCGCGAGGACTTCGTCTACCGCATCGCCATAGGCGAGCGGCCGGTCGTTGGCGGCGCGCTTCCGCGCCGGGAGAACACGAGGACGATGGAGCCAGGTGCGGCGGATCGGGCCGGCGTTGCCGAGCGCGAGCCGAACAACTCCGCCAGGGAGGCGCAGAAGGTGCGCCTGCCGATTGTCGTGGACGGCCGCATCCAGCAGGCCGCGGATCACGACGTCTTCAGCTTCGAGGGGCGTGCGGGGAATGCGATCGTCGCGGAGGTGCACGCGCGCCGCCTCGACTCTCCCGTGGATTCCGCGCTGGAGCTCGTCGACGCCGCGGGACGCCGCGTCGCGTTCAACGACGATCACGACGACAAGGGATTCGGGCTCCTGACGCACCAGGCCGACTCGCTGGTGATGGCGACGCTCCCCGCGACGGGAACGTATTTCGTGCGGCTGTGGGACGTGCAGCGAAAAAGTGGTCCGGAGTACGCGTATCGGCTGCGCATCGGTCCGCCGGCGCCTGACTTCGCTCTCTGGGTGACGCCGTCCACCATCAATGCGATCGGCGGCACCACGATTCCGATGACCGTGTACGCGCGACGCGACGACGGGTTCGACGGCGATATCGCGTTGTCGCTCGACGGCGCGCCAGGGGGATTCAGGCTGGCGGGAGGCGTGTTGCCGGGGGGGCAGGATCGCGTGCGGGTCACGCTGACTGTGCCGCCCGTGCCCGGGCCCAACGTCATGCGACCGCCGGTGCCCATTGCACTCCAGGGACGCGCCACGATCCGCGGCAAGGATCTCGTCCGCCGCGCCACGCCCGCCGACGACATGATGCAGGCGTTTGCCTACCGCCATCTCGTGCAGGCCGACGCGCTGCGCGTCGCGATCGTCGCCCGCGGCGGGCTGAGGGCGGCGCTGCGGATCGCGCCGGAGCGCGCCGCGCTGAAGCAGGGCGCGTCCGTGCCGATCAAGGTCGCCCTGCCCCCCGGCTATCGCGCATTCGAACATCTGCAGTTCGAGTTGAGCGACCCGCCCGACGGCATCACACTTGGCGACGTCGCGCTGGAGGACGGGGGCGCGACGTTCGTGCTGCGCGCGGATGCGGCGAAGGCGAAAACGGGATTGAAGGGCAACCTGATCGTGACGATCTCCGGCGAGCGCGTGCCGCCGGCCGGTCAACAGCCGCCGCCCCGGCGCCGCCGCATTGTCCTCGGCACGCTTCCCGCCATTCCGTTCGAAATACTCAAGCCTGGCGCGCCGTAGCGCGAAGCGCGAAGGCGGCGCGCTCGGCGCTCGGGACTGCGCGCTCTGCGCTCGGAACGCCCGGTCGCCTCCCAGCACTCCTGTTGCGCAGCCCTTCAGGGCTGCCTCGCGATCCTCGGCCGTCGGGCGGGCATTCCGATCGGGGCTCCCGCTTCGCTCGCGTGGAAAAGCGCGTCCTCCACACCGTCGATCGCGATCCGCGTTGGGTCCCCAACCCAACGCGGCGGTCACGCTGCGGGCGCGCTTTACCCTCTGTAGGGGGTCACGCGGCTCAAGGTCGCCCCGATCGGAACGCCCGCCCGCGCCACAGCGCAAGCACCTTCGTCGGTGATCAGCACGTTCTGAGCCCAATCGCAGGCGGACCGCGCCTTACCAGTAGAGGTGAGGCCATGCGAACCATTGTCGCCATCGCGGTCATCGTGCTCGTCTCGGCTGGCACTG
The DNA here is from genome assembly GCA_001767455.1 of Acidobacteria bacterium RIFCSPLOWO2_12_FULL_66_21. Classification (GTDB taxonomy): domain Bacteria; phylum Acidobacteriota; class Vicinamibacteria; order Vicinamibacterales; family 2-12-FULL-66-21; genus 2-12-FULL-66-21. The sequence continues at coordinate 94,577 of MELC01000060.1, read as the reverse complement.
CGCTCGCCCAGCCTGCATCCCGCTTCGAAATCGGTCCGGTCGTCCGGGTGGACAAAGTCTTCCTCGAAGGCGGCGCCGGCGGCATGACGGTGGTGGTCGGGGCCGCGGCGCGGGTCGACATCTCCAGCTCATACGGTGTGGAAGCCGAGCTCACCCGCGCGTCAAGTGGGTTCGAGCGAAGTTACCAGGGCTGGTTCACTTCATTTGCGCCATACGGCGCGACCCGCGAGGAAATCGAACGGCTGGCGCCCACCGCCCGGCGCACCCTTGGGTATACGCCAGGCACCGGGTGGTCCGCTGCGTTCGTGGCCCGCGGAGAGGCCAGCCGGCGGGTGATGGTGGCGGTGCGCGCAGGAGCGTCCGGGCGCCGGTATCGGCAGACGTCCACCTACACGCTCCTGACGGTTCCCGACGGCATCGACCCGGCGGACGCGGCACGAACCCTCGTGGACTCGTCGGCGTCGCGAACGCGCGGCGGACTCCTGCTCGGCTCGGATGTGACCGTTGCGCTGACGGACCATCTCAGCCTCGCGCCGGAAGTCCGGTTCGTCTACGGCGGCCCGGCGCGCGTTGGGGACAGATATCGCGAACTCGGGTTCGGGGCACGCGCGGTCTGGCGGTTCTGAGCGCGTTAGAAGCGCAGGCCGAGCGAGAATGTGAACTCGCGCGGCGGCTGGTAGTCGCCGGGCGTTCGCGGGCGACCGAAATCCGAACCGAACCCGTAGTGCACGCCTGCGATCGGCGTGTCGGTGAACGGATTGAAGAGCTGATAGGTGGCGCTGTCGTTGCGGGTGAGCACGGTTCTACCCACGTTCACGACGGCCGACCGGTTGAAGGCATTGATGAGCAGCGCACGCCCGTAAATCTGCGCGCGCTTCGTGCGCGGCACACGCCGGCTCCAACTGACCGACAGGTCGGTGCTCGCGGTCGCGGCGGTGCGATACGCCCCTCGCGGGCTGAAGAAATACGGCACCGAGGTCGGGGGAGTCAGGTAGCCCGGGTTCGCCACGAACGACTTCGGATTGACGTTGCCGACCGCACTCCACGGCCGGCCGCTGTCGTACCGCTGCACAAGACCGAGCGTCAGGCGGCCGAGTGACGGGGCAAGGGGAAGGTCCCACGTCGTCGTCGCGCGCAGCTTGTGGCGCTGGTCGACCGCGAGCCATCCCGCCGGACTGCTCCACGAGGGCGATCGGTACTCGGGGTAATCCGTGTAGGCCGCCGTGTCGGGGCCGATGTTCGTGGTCTCCCCGTCGTAGCTGCCACGCGCCGCCGAGAGCGTATAGGCGATCGAGATCCGCCCCCGCTTCGCAATCCGCGTCGAGACCTGCGCATTGACAGCCCTGTAGGTGCGGGTCACCGCGTTCGTGTTCGTCACGATCAGCAGGTCGTAACTGCGCCCCGATTGATCGGTGATGCGCCCCGTGGACAGGTCCCGCTGACGCGCATAGAAATTTCCGAACGTGCGGTAGATGCCCTCCACCTTGAGCCAACCCGACTGGCCGACGCCGATGGTCACCCCGGCCGTCGCCTCGCGCGCGTCGGGCGGCTCGAGCCCCCGGTCGATCTTCGTGGTCACGCCCGGGATGCTGGGCGCGCTGCGCGGCGCGCGGCCCGTTCCGCCATTCGCGTTGAACCAGTTGAAGACCGCTGCCAGGGCATCCGTCGACGTGAGCTGCGGTCCTTTCGGATCCGCGTTGATCGCGGGACCCAGGTAGTCGTAGACGTACGTCGACGGACGTCCGGCCGGCGACGCGGCGTCAGCGACATTCGTGGTGATCGACGATACGTAGCGCGCCGCTCCGGCGTTGAGCAGCAGGCGTCCGTTCTTTCGCACGTCCCACACGACCCCGGCGCGCGGGCTCACCTCGCCGTTGCGGACGACCGGCGCACGGAGGCTGTCGCGGGCGCGGGTATAGTCGAATCGCGCACCGGCGCGGGCGGTGAGGTGCGGACTGATGCGCCACGTGTCGCTGACGAAGACGGACGCCGTGCGCAGGTCGTTGCCCCGCGCCGCCTGGAGGATCGGCATCCAGTAGATCCACGTCGTGCGATCCGGCAGGAACACGGGCGTGACGCTGCCGCTCGTGATGTTCGAGCGTGTTGCCCGCACCCGGAAGCCGCTGCCGGTCTGGTACGAGTCGTTGCGGCGCGTCTCCTGGAATCCGTCGAGGCCGGCCGACATCTCGTGCGTGCCGCGGCGGCGGGTCGCGAGCGTGTAGGCCGCCTTGGCCCGCACGTTCTGGTTGTCGCGTTCGTCCGTGGCGCCGTCACACACCGCGCACCCGGCCGGCGAGTTGAACCGCGCGTCCGATCGCGAGCGATCCCAGACGGGCGTCCCGCCGGTGAGCGTGGTGTCACGCGAGCCGATGCCGTCGATGGTCAACTGGCGGTTCGAGTACTGCGCCTCGAAGAGCAGCCCGCGGCCGATCGTCGCGGTGTATGTGACGCCCGCAAGCGCTTCCGGTGACGTGCTGTCGTAGAAAGTCGCGCGTTCCAGGACGACGCCGTCGCTGGCATTCGTCCGCCGCGTGTCGATCCGATAGAGAAGCGCGCGCGCGGTCTGCCGCGCCGAGATCGCCCAGGTGAGCTTGGCCTCGACGCGCCGCTCCGTCTGTCCCGACGTGTAGTTCGTCCGCGTGTACGCCAGCGTGCGGTTCTGCTCGAACTGCTCCAGTTCCGCCGCTGCGAAAAGCCACATGCGGTTGAGGCGCACCGGCCCGCCTGCTGTGACCTGCACCGACGGCATGCGATGGTTCACCGTGGCGTCCCCGCGGAACGGCGTCAGCGCGCGCCATCGGTCGTTGCTGAATCCGGCGCGCACCGATCCGCTGAGCACGTTGGTCCCTGACTTCGTGATCGTATTGACCACGCCTCCCTGGAACCGCCCGTAGTCCGCCGTGACGGCAGAGGTCGCGACGCGCGTCTCCGCCGTGGCGTCCTGGATGAGGAACGGCCGCGCCTGTCCGCGCAGGTTCTCGTTGATCACCAGGCCGTCGAGCAGGAACAGGTTGCCGTACGAGAGCCCGCCGGAGATGCTGATCGCGCCGCCGGGGCCATTGGCCGTCACGCCGGGCGCCATGGTGATGCGCGCGGCGTGTGATCCGTGCGGCGGCATCAGGTCCAGGCCGGACGCGTCGTAGACGATCCCCTCGGGGATCGTCTGTTCCGGATCGTTGCGGTCCGGAGCGGCGACAACGTTCACGACCGAGGGAATCGCGGCGAGCGCCAGCGCAACGTTCAGCGGCGCCACGCGCGCGTCCGTGACGCGGACGACGTGCCGCTGCTCGCGGAATCCGGCGAGCGCGAAGGTCGCGACGTACTCGCCGGGCGCGAGCGGCGCCAGCGTGTAGCTTCCATCGTCCGCCGTGAGCGCGCGGCACCGTTGAACGCCGGCGCCATCCATCGCGGCGACGACGACGCCCTCGAGCGCATGCCCTGAAGGATCGATGACGCGGCCGGCGACACCCGCGGCAGAGGACGGCTGCGCCCACACGGCCGGCGCCGCGGCGGCAAGCAGCGCGATCGTGAGCCACGCTCGCGCGAAACGGCGCAAGAGTGCGAATGTCAGGGTCAAGGCACGGATGTGGCGAAGTGTACAATGTCCGACTCGGTAACGGCTGAGTTACGAAGCACGCAGCAGCTATTTACCCCGACCAGACCCCCATGGTCCCTAACTTGCACAATACGTGGTCGTTATGGCCGACGTATCCGATCGGTTGCGGGTGGCGCGGGAACGCGCGGGACTGTCTCTCGAGCAGATTTCCGCGATAACCAAGATCAAAGTCGCGCTGTTGAGCGCCCTCGAGCGCGGCGACTTCGGGCAGCTCCCCGGCACTTTTTTCACGCGCGCGTTCCTGCGGAGCTACGCCCGGGAAGTCGGCCTCCCGCCGGATGAGATTGTCCAGGAGTTCGACGACGAGATGGCCGCGATGGAACCGGAGCCGGAATTCGAGCCGCGGATCGAGCGGCCGGCGTTCCCGCTGTCGGGCTTCCACCTCCCGCGCGGCCTCGTCTCGGCGGCGGCTGTGCTCGTGCTGGCCGCGGCTGTCGCCGCAAGCCGTCACCGCCCGGCGCCGGGCGCCGCGGAGAGTGGCGCCGTCGGCACAGGTGGCGTCGCGGCGGCAGGCATGGTTCCGGCGAGTCAGTCCGGTACCGTCCGGGAACCGGAGACCTTGTTACTGGATATCCGTCCGTCCGACGCGGTGTGGGTCGCGGCGACGGCCGATGGCCAGCGCATTCTGTATCGCGCGCTGCTCGCCGGCGAGGAGACCAAGCTCGAGGCGCGCGACGAGATCGCCCTGCGCATCGGCAACGCGGCGGCGTTCTCTTACACGATCAATGGCGTGCCCGGGCGCGTGCTCGGCGGTCCGAGCGAGGTCGCCGAGGTCCGGATCACGCGGGCGAACTATCGGACGTTCGCACGATGAGTGAAGCCGGCGCTCGGCGCTCGGGGCTCGGCGCTCGAACTTCGGCGCCGCCCGCTAGGGAGTCACCTCCGCTGCGACTGTCGCACTGACCGTCGCGCGCGCGCGGCGGAGCGCGTGCGTCCACCACCATCCCAGCACCAGGACGAGCGCGGCCGCCACGGCCGATCCGGCAAGCGCCCCGGGAAACGGCCGCTGGGCGCCGCGCGCAAGTTCGGCGATCGCCATCATCGTCCCAATCGCCATCGGCGTCATCGTGAGATCCGCGCGCAGCAGCGAGAAGTAGAGCAGCAGCAGGCCGGCCGCGGTCACGGCCCCGCCGGCAACCCACGGGGCCACGTGCAGTCCCACGGGCGCGCCGGCCCCGAGGAAGCCGACGAGCGCGAGCACGAGGGCGCCGAGCGCGCGGCGGCGCGTCCACCCCGCCGTCGCCACTTCAACGAACACCAGAATGCTGAGGACGAGCGCCATGCGCATGAGGAATGCCGCGAGCGGTCCAAGCGCGACCTCGACAAAGGGGACGAACGTGCCGAGCGGATCGACCCACGGCGCGCTCGCCCATGCTGGAGTGCGCAGCGCGTTGGCGGCCATCATCACCGCGGCCCCGAACACACCGGCGACGAGGCCGAAGCGCAGCACGTCGTTGTCATTCGACGCGCCCGTCCCCGCGAGCCGGACCGGCAGCGCGCCGATCGCCAGGCCGGCGAGTGACGCGGTGATGACCACACCGACGAGGCCGAGACCGATGAGTCCCCCGACCTGCAGTTGCAGCGGGAGCGCGGTCTGGAGCGCCGCCATGATTCCCGGCCATTCGTTGACGGCACTGGTGACCGACACGATCAGAATCGTTGCCGCGGCGATCAGGAAGAGCCGCGGCGCGTACCGGCGGCGGCTCCAGGAGATGACGCCGAGCACGGCGACCGTCACGAACAGGCCGCCGAACACGAGGCCGCTGACGATCTGAAGCACGACGGCGCGCGTGACCGCCGCGCGTTGCAGGCGCTCCCAGTCCTCGGGAACGTGGACGAAGCGCCCCACGCCCGCGGCTTCATCACCCGCGATGTGGATCTCGATTCGCGGCTCGCCCTTCGGCAGCGCGGGAACCGTCACGTCCACGAACGTGAAGACCCAGTCGGTGCGCGCCTTGAGCTTTGACGGCTTGGCCGAAATCTCGCGCGCCTGGCCTCGCGCGAGATCGAGGCCTGTGCGGTCTCGCAGCGCCGCGACCGCCGCGGCACGCGCGGCGTTCTCGTCGAGCGTCGCGCCGGGACGATCTTCCGGCAGCCTGTGCTGGAGGATGCGCGCCTCACCGGTGTCGCGCACGGCAATCTCCCACTCCTCGGCGCGCGCGGCAACGTCCCCTTCGAACGTCCTGACGTGCACAACCCAGCGCTGCTTCGGCAGATACGACCCGACGAGCTCGGTCCGGCGGGCCTCGCCGGCCGTATCCGACACGAACTCGTTCGGGCCACCCTCTCCATTGTCGGGCACGGGCAACACGCGCCATTGCGGCCCGAGCGTCACGCCGCGCGCCTCGAGCGCGTGGCGCGCGATATCCGCGGCCTGCGTGCGCGAAATCGTGAGCCTGCCACGGTCGCGGCTCGCGAGCGTGCCGTACGCGCAGCCGATCAGGCTGATGGCGCCAATCGCCAGCCAGGCGGTGCGGGCACGGGGGCTGAGGGCGTGTCGCGCGATCGCCGCCGTCGATTCGGTACGCTCGGGCGCCGCCGGCGGCTGCCACGCCGCGTTGCGATCGCCGGAGGACAGCTCGGTCCACCGTCCAATCTGCAGCCTGCGCGAGAGGACAATCCACAGCGGCACGAGCGTGACGAGCACGACCATCACCTGCTGGATCCAGATCCCCGGCGCCTTCGCCACGAAGATGGGCAGCGCGAACCAGACGACGTCAAACGTGAAGTGCAGGATGATTCCCGGCAGCAGGCCGAAATAGAGGTAGAGGAGCCCGAAGCCGATGGATGGCAGGATCAGCTCGACCGGTCTCGCGTAGGACGGCTGCGTCGGGTACGGCGCATGACCGGCGCCGAAGATCACCGCCTGCACGATGAACCCGAGCACGAGGAACAAGCGCCGCTTGCCGAACCGATCGCCGATGAGGGCCGCGCCGGCGAGCGGCACCGCTCGGAAGAGCGACTCCTCCCAGAAGCCCGCCTGGAACGAATTGGCGATCGCCGAGAACCACGGCACGTGCGCGGCCAGGACGTCGGGGTGAAGAAGCGCTTCGGAGGGCGCCCACCAGCCGAACGCGCGCGTCGCCACCAGGTACAGGACGACGTCGTACGCGAAGAACGCCGACACGAGCAGGTACCCGCCGGCCGTGCGGCCGAGGATCGAGACGGAGCTGCCGGGTTGCCGGCCCCACACGCGCCAGAGCTGCGGGTGCGATCCGAACGCGCGCCGCGTCAGCGTCTCCGCCGCCATGAACGACAGGCCGAAGAACACCGCGAAGCCGAGGAACGTGGCGATGACGATCGCGATCTGCTGTGTGAGGAAGGTCGCCCTCGGAAGCGCCGTGTCGTAGGACATCCACATCAACGGCCATTCGTTCACGGCCGCCAGCGCCTGCATCAGTCCGACGACCACGCCCCAGGCGACGGCGGGCCGCCAGATCACCCAGCGGCGGCGAAGCATCAGGAACAAGCCGACGCCAATCCCGCCGAGCACGTACAACAACATCATGGAGACAGCGGAGCCGAGGCCGATCGCGTCGTTCGCCGACCGCATGTTCTGATAGCGCCGCGTGAACGCCTCCGGGATGCGGACGAAATGCGCGACCTCGGTCAGCCGATCGCCTGAGACCACGAGGCGCAGGCGATAGCGTCCTTCGTTGAGCGTCGGCGAGGGACGCTCGTAGGTGAACGTGTGATCGACCCGTCCCCCGGTGCGCCGTTCCTGCCCCGTCTCGACGGGCGTGAACTTCGCGAAATCGATCCCCCATCGCGCGCGCGCGCCGTCTTCCGCGATCCGCCGCGCCGCTGCCGCATCGAGCGCCGCGCCGGGCGCGTCTTCCTTCAACCGCTCGACGAAGCCGTACGGCTTCCCGTCCGGGGTGAAGCGGATCAGCGTCTCGTTGGCTTCCGCCTCCCTGAACTGGCGCACGCGCCAGGTGTAGGCGGAATAGAGGCCCTCGCGCAGCATCCGCATGAAGGCGTCGCGTCCGCCGCCTTCGAGCTCCACGAACGTCTGCGCATCGTCATCGAGCGCGAACGACGCGGCCTGGCGGAAGCCCGCGGGCCCGCGGCCGTCGCGCTGCATGATGTCGCGCGCGGCGGCCAGCGCGGCGCTGCGATCCATGGTGATGTCGAGCGACACGATGGAGAACGCCCGCGGGAAGTAATGCCAGCCGACGGCCGCGGCAAGGCCGGCCAGCACGACGAGCAGGGCCCAGAATGCAGGACGCCTCATGGAGTCTCCTTGGGAATCGGCCGCCATACAGGCCCGACCTTCAGGTCGGGTGACCTGGCAAGCGCGCCGGTGGGGCACGCGTCGGCACACCGCGTCGCCGACGCGCGCAGCCCGTCGGCCATCGATCCGCCGAAGGGCACGGCTACGGTCACGTCGAATCCGCGGTTCACGATACTCACGCCGGCCGGCTCTCCGGCCTCCTCGGCGATACGGACGCAGGCGGCGCACATGATGCACTTGCCTGGCTCGTACACGATTTCCGCGTGCGAGCTGTCGCGCGAGAAGCGCCTGCGCGCGCCCGCGAAGACATAAGGGTCGGCGCCGTAATCCGCGGCGAGCCTCCGCATCTCGCAGCAGTCCGCCTTCGAGCAGCCGCACGAGAGGCACCGCCGCGCTTCCGCGCGGGGATCGGAGTCGATGTGCCGGCCGCTCCGCTCCACCTCCCGGAACATGGCCGCGCGTTCGTCGTCGTCGATCGGCTGCATGGCGATGTGCCAGGGCGCCTGCTCGCCCGTGACGGCGTCGCCGCGCACGAACTGATCGATGGACACGGCGGCCATCCTCCCCGCGGCGACGGCGCGGACGGCGAGATCCGCGCCGAGCACGGCGTCTCCGCCGGCGAAGACGCCGCGGATGCTCGTCTCGAGCGTCGTCTCGTTCACGGCAATGCCCGAGCCGCTCACCTGCAGTCCGTCCCGTTCCGCCACCGAGCGATCCACCATCTGCCCGATCGCGGCGACGAGGGCAGAGCATTCGATCGTGAATTCCGATCCGGCGATCGGGATTGGCTGACGCCTGCCGGATCCGTCCGGCGCGCCGGCCTGCATCCGGTGGCAGGTCAGGAGCAGCCGCCGATCGCGGGTGCGCTCCAGGCTCGAGGGCGACACCAGGAACTCGATGCGGACCCCTTCGGCCTCGGCCGCGTCCACCTCGTCCATGAGGCACGGCATGTCCGGGCGCGTGCGCCGGTAGAGCACGCTGACGCTGCCCGCGCCGAGTCGCACCGCCGATCGCGCGCAGTCCATCGCGGTGTTGCCGCCGCCGAGGACCACCACGCGATCGCCGAGGACCGGCGGGTTGCCGTGCGCGAGCATCGCCAGCAACTCGACGCCGGACAGCGCCAGCTCGTCGCCTTCGCACCCGAGCCCCTGCGCGCGTTGGGCGCCAATCGCCACGAACACGGCATCATATGCGCGGCCGAGCTCGGCGAGCGTGAAATCGATCCCCCACCGGGCGTTCATCCGGAACTCGGCGCCCAGCGCGCGGATCGTGCCGATCTCGGCGTCCAGCGCGTCCTTGGGCAGGCGATACGACGGGATGCCGTACCGCAGCATGCCGCCGGGCTCCTGCGACGCGTCGAACAGCGTGCACCCGTGTCCTTTCCGGAGGAGAAAATAGGCGGCCGAGAGGCCGGCCGGTCCCGCGCCGATGATCGCGACGGACTTGCCGCTCGCCGCCGCGCGCACGGGAATGTACGGGTCCTCCGAGCCGAGATCTTCGTCGGCCGAGTGTGCGTGCAGCGCGCCTATCGCGAGCGCGGAATCGTGCTGCGACCTCCGGCATTCCTGCTCGCACAGCCTCGGGCACACGCGGCCGAGCGCGCCCGGAAGCGCCAGGCGCTCGGTGAGGATTTCCATCGACCGGCGGTTGTTGCCGGCGCCGATCTCGCGCACGAACCCGGGGATGTCGAGCAGCGCCGGGCAGCGGATCGTGCAGGGCGCCACACAATCCCCCGCATGATCCGACAGCAGCAGCTCGAGCGCGATTCTGCGCGCCTGCCGCACGTCGGCGGTATCGGTTCGGACGGCCATGCCGTCGGCGGCCGCGAGCGCGCACGAGGGCGAGAGCGTCCGGCGGCCGTCGATCTGAACGGCGCAGACGAAACAGGACGCGGCGGGCTCCAGCCCGCGGACGTGGCAGAGCGTCGGAATCCGGATCCCCGCCGCTCGGGCCGCGTCGAGCACGGTCGTCCCCGCGTCAACGCTGACGCGGCGCCCGTCGATGGTCAGCTCGATCGTTGCCATCTATGCCACTTCAATCGCGTCGTCTTTGCATGCCTGGAAGCACATGTCGCACCGCGTGCACAGCGTGGTGTCAATCGCGTGCCGCTCGTACGGCTTGAACTCGATCGCGCCGACCGGGCATGCCTGCGCGCACAGCGTGCAGCCGGTGCAGGTGTCCTTCACCCGGTACTCGATCAGCGTCGGACACCGGCCGGCAGGACAGCGCTTCTCGTGCAGGTGCGCCTCGTACTCGTCCCTGAAATAGCGCAGCGTCGTCGCCACCGGGTTCGGCGCGGTCTGGCCGAGGCCGCACAGGCTCCCGCGGCTGACGTAGTCGGCGAGCGTCTCCAGCTTCTGAAGATCGTCGTCCCTGCCGCGGCCCTCGCACAGCCGGTCGAGGATCTCCAGCATCCGCTTCGTCCCGATGCGGCAGAACGTGCACTTGCCGCACGACTCCGACTGGGTGAACCGCAGGAAGAAGCGCGCGATGTCCACCATGCAGTCGCGATCGTCGAGCACGACGAGACCGCCCGAACCCATGATCGCCCCCGTCTGCGCGAGCGCGTCGTAGTCGACGGGCGTATCGGCGAGCCGCGCCGGAATGCACCCGCCTGAAGGACCGCCGATCTGCACCGCCTTGAAGCGCCGGCCGGCCTTGATCCCGCCGCCGACCCCTTCGACGATCTCCCGGATCGTGATCCCCATCGGCACTTCGATCAGCCCGCCGTGCTTGACCTTTCCCGCGAGCGCGAACACCTTGGTGCCCTTGCTCGTCGGCGTGCCCAGGGCGGCGAACGCCCCGGACCCGTGCCGCAGAATCCACGGCACGCACGCCAGCGTCTCGACATTGTTGATGATGGTGGGCCGCCCGCGGAAGCCCGACTGCGCGGGATAGGGCGGACGAAGCTTCGGCATGCCCCGCTGCCCCTCGAGCGAGAGGATCAGCGCGGTCTCCTCGCCGCACACGAACGCCCCCGCGCCCTCGCGGAGCTCCACGTGCAACGAAAAGTCGGACCCGAGGATACGCGGGCCGAGATACCCGCGAGCTTCCGCCTGCGCGATGGCCTCCCGGATCCGTTTGACCGCCAGCGGATACTCCGCGCGAACGTAGAAGAACCCGTGCGCGGCGCCCACGGCGTACGCGGCAATCGCCAGCCCTTCCACGACACGGTGGGGATCCGCTTCGAGCACGAGCCGGTCCATGAACGCGCCCGGGTCGCCTTCGTCGCCGTTGCAGATCACGTACTTCGTCGAGCTGGGCTCCGCGCGCGCCACGGACCACTTGCGCCCGGTGGGGAAGCCGGCACCGCCGCGGCCGCGCAGCCCGGACTCGAGAATCGTGGAGACAACCCGCTCGGCCGGAAGGCCCCTGACGCATTCCTCGAGGGCCCGGTAGCCGTCGCGGGCCACGTACGCATCGATGTCGAGCGGGTCGATCTCGCCGCAGTTCTCGAGGACGATGCGGCGCTGCTTGGAGAGATAGGCCGCCGCCGCGCCGGCCCGGCGATCGACGCGGCAGCGTTCCAGCTCGGCGCGATCGTTCCGGGGCGCGACGATGTCGAGGAGCGCCGAGGCTTTCCAGCGCGTCCATGTCGAGAGCCGCCGCGGCTCGATGTGCGCCCGCGCGATGGCGCGCGCGGCCTCGGGCGTGACGTGGCCGTAGAGCGTGGCGGTGCCCCCGCCCGAGATGACCTCCACGATCGGCTCGCGATGGCACATGCCGTTGCACCCGACGGTCTTGATGCAGCCGGGCACGCCGGCGGCGCGCGCCTCGTCGAGGAGCGCCGCCCGCACCGCCTCGCCGCCGCTCGCGAGGCCGCACGAGCCGAGGCCGACACGAATCTCGAGGGGGCCGGGCGTCATGCGGGCTCCGGGTGCCGCGCCGCGCCAAGGGCGGCATACGCGGAAGCGGGCGTCAGGCCGCCGGCCGTGCGCTCGTCCACCATCAGCACGGGCGCCAGGCTGCAGCATCCGAGACAGGCGACTTCGTCGATCGTGAACAGCCCGGCGGGATCCGTATCGGCGCCGTCGCGAATGTGCAATTGCCGGCGGAGCTCCTCCGTGATCGCGCGGGCGCCGGACACGTGACAGGCCGTCCCGTGGCACACGCGCACGATGTGTTCACCCACGGGCGATCGGCGGAAGCGCGCGTAGAAGGTGGACGTTCCCGCGACCTGCGCGGGCGTGATCTCGGTCAGCTCCGTGACGCGCCGCAGCGCGTCGTCGGGCAGGTACCCGTAGTGCGCCTGGATCGCCTGGAGGATCGGGATCGCGGATTCCCTGCTGCGTCCTTCCCGGCCAACGAGCTCGTCGACGAATGTCAGGTCGAGCGGTGCGGGCAGCCCCGGGCTTGGCGCGGATGCGCCGGCGGACGGGAGGGTCACGGGCGCGGCGACGGCCATGGGGATCGCCTTGACCGGCAAGGCATGCGGACGGCGTCCCTCCATCGCGTTGATCCATTTGGCGGCACCGACGAATGCCGACGCACAGACGATCAGCAGGATGGCAATCGCGTTCTTGCGCGCTTTCCGCTGCTGGCGGCCGCGCGTCACGCGATCCTGTTCCGCCGCGAGCGCCCGGGCGGCCGACGGATCGGTCTGCGCCTGCACCTGGAGCTCGGTGATGCGCGCCTGCTCCCGCGGTTCTTCGCGCCGCGCGCTCACGTAATCGGCGACGAGCACGCCTGCCAGAAGACACACGAAGCCGGCGGCGACCGCGGCGCCGGCACGTGCGACCGGGCGCCATGGCGCCCGCGCCGTCACACCGCCACTCCGGGGGTGGCTTCACACGGGCACGACGCGTAGCACCGCGCGCAGTACAGGCACTCCTTCCTGACGGCGCGCATGCGATCGATCGCGCCGTAGGGGCACGCCTTCGCGCAGAGCCCGCAATCCAGCTCCTTCGCCGGCGTGATGGTCACGCCGCGTGTCGCGAGCCGCGAGCACCACGAGAGCAGTCCGCCGTACGGACACAGGTAGCGGCAGTACGGACGTCCGACGACCGTTCCGAGCACGAGGAAGCCCGCGCCGATGGCCATCATGTGCGCGAAGCCTTCGCGCCGGAAGAAGCCGACGAATGGATCGAACCGGCAGATGACGAAATCGCGCGCGATCTCCGGACGGATCGCCAGGCCGATCGCCAGCGCCAGGTAGACGTACTTCAGGAGCCCGAGCGCGTTGTCGAGGCGCCGCGGCACCTGGATCGGCTTGAGGACGACCAGCTCCTGCATCGCGCCGAGCGGGCAGACGCTCCCGCAGAACGCGCGGCCGACAAACAGCGCGACCACGAGCGGCATGAAGAACACGGCCGTCACCACCATGGGGATCGAGTAGGTGGAATCGGTCAGCGCGACCGCGACGTTCTGAATCGACCCGATCGGGCAGATGCAGCCCTGGCGGTAGAAGCCGAAATACGCCAGCGACGCGGCGGTCAGTGTGAGCGTCCATGCGCGGCTGCGCCGCTCGATCACGAACCAGACGGCAAGCGCCATCGCGACGGCGAGGAGCCCGACGTCCGCCACCTGGAGCCAGTACTCGCGCGGGCGCGGCCGCTGCACGTCCGGCGTGACGTAGCCGCCGCCAATCGTCTCCTGCTGGGGAGCGACCTGGACCGGGCGCTCGTACTGGATGGCCTGCGCGGCGACGTGGGCGCCCGACAGCACCCCGGCGAGGACCGCCGCGGCGAGCAGCCGGACCGACCGCGGGGCCCTGGACGTCATGGCTGTGGCTGTCTGGCGAGCGTGGGCTCGAGCGCGTCGGCCACTTTGTGCTGGAAGAGGGCGTCGTGCGGACACGCGATCGAGATCGCGCAGCGGTTGCAGTCCACGCACAGGTTGTGCCGGACTTTCAGCACGATCGACCCGAGGCCGAGCGGCTCGCGGCATGCCTTCACGCACAGGCCGCACCCGTCGCACTTCTCCTCCTCGATGACGTACTCGTAGAAGTTGTTGGCGGGATCCTCCGGATCGACGAAGCCGATGGGCGTCCGCCGGATGGCGTCGCGCGGGCACAGTTTCTCGCTCGGCAGTCCGCGCTCGTCGACGGCGCTCCTGATGTTGTAGTACGCCGGGCAGACGTAGCAGCGGCCGCAGTCGCGGAAGCTGTTGATCGCCCGCACGGCCGACTGCGCCACGACGCACTGCGTGGTGCAGAGCATGCAGACTTCGGCGCCCGCCTCGCCGAGACGGCTGTTCACGCAGCGCGAGGTGTCGACCTGCCAGACGACCTGCCCCTCGGCCTTGTTGATCAGGAAACCCGCGGTGCTGCCGAGACCGAGCAGCACGGTGCCGCGGACGACGCGCCCGAGCGCGTCGCGGCGGGTGATGCCGTCGCTCATGATGCCGCCCCTTCCGTCTCGAAGGCGAGGATGTCGAGCCGCACGGGATCCGTCACGTAGACCCGCCCTCGCGAGTCCACGGCGATATCCATGTTCTTGCAGTTCGGATCGAACCCTTCCGACGCCACGACCGCGACCAGTGTGCCGTCGTCGTTGTACACCTTGACGCGCGGATCCGCCTTTTCGGTGACGTAGATGCGCCCGCGAACGTCCACCGCGAGATTGGTGGGGTTGCAGCAGCCCGGGAACCCCGCGGGGTCGACGCCGTCGAAGCGGCCGATGTGGCCGAGCAGGCGGTCGTCGAGCGTGTAGCGCTCGATGCGGTGCTTCCCCGGATTGGCCGCCTGAATCACGCCCGCGCGGTCGACGGCGAACTCGATCACGCCGTTCGGGATCAGGAAGCCCTGCATCCGGTTGTTCTTGCCGATGTCGTTCATGAACGATCCGTGCTCGTCGTAGCGCCGGATCGCGCGGTCGTTCGCGTCGCCCACGAGGACGTCGCCGCCGGCAAAATCGATCGCGGTCACGCGTCCGAGCCGCGACGCGTGACGCCAGACGTCGGCCAGACGGCCCGTGGCGTCGAAGATCTCCAGTTGCCCGGTCTCGCCGACGTACACACGATCGTATTCGTCAACCGCGACGGAGCAGCCGGGCCGCGAGGTCGGCCACCGCCGCTGCAGCCGCCCGTCGCGATCGAAGATTTTCACCTCGGCGTCGCCGACCGCGTAGATCCGGTCGCGGCGATCGACGGCGAGGCCCCGCAGCGCCGTGGCAAAACGGCTGTCCGGCCCGTCACGGCGGACGTTGGGTAGGCGTCTGTAGTGCATGGAGCCCATGATCAGCTTCCAGTTACCAGCTTCCAGCTTCCAGCTCCGAGCCACGCGCGACGCGCCACGCGCGACGCGCCACGCGCGACGCGCCGCGAGCTGCGAGCTGCGAGCTGCGAGCTGCGAGCTGCGGCTTGCTACTTCCCTCTGACGTCCAGACACACCATCTTCGTCAGATCGCGCAGCACGAGCCGGCCGTCCGAGAGCGCCATCGGCCCCCACACATCCGGTCCGGCGAGCACCGGCGCGCTCGCCAGCTCCTTGTAGCTCGCGGCGTTCGCGTCGACGAGCCGCAGTACGCCCGTCTTTCCCTCGAGCACGAAGAACATGCCGTCGGCGAGCAGGTAGCTCCCCAGCTCGAATGACGCCTTTCCGTCGCTGGTCCAGATCTCCTTGCCGTTGAAGTCGAGGCACGTGAACAGCCCGCGCTTCTTCTTTCCCACGGCGAACATGCGCCCCTTGTGCACGATGGGCGTGTGCACTTCGGAGTTCCACTCGTTCAGCTTCATGTCGAAGACGGGCGTGACAGTGAAGCGCGTGCCGTCCTTCGCGACCTTGAGCATCACGCTGCCGGCGTCGTAGCTCGCGGTCATGAAGACGTGCTCGCCATCGACTGCGGTGACCGACGGGGCGACGGCGACGTTGAACTTGCGCGGGTACTGCCACAGCAGCGCGCCGCTGGCCGCGGATACGCCGAGCGGGCCGTTCAGCGTGCCATAGAGGTACTGCTTCACGCCGCCCAGCACCGCCGGCATCACGGATACGTGCGACAGCACGAGCTTGCCCGTGTTGGGGGTGCGCCAGATCTCCTTGCCCGTCGCCTTGTCGAGCGCGACGAGGATCGCGTCGCCGCCCGTGGCGACGATGAGGCGGTCCGGTTCGAGCAGCGGGTTCTGGCCGTTGTACCAGGGAGGGATGATCGTCTTGTAGTCGGCGACGAGATTGCGCGACCAGATCGGCTTGCCTGTCTTCGCGTCGAGGCAGTGGAGGCCGAGCTTCGGATCGATCGAAAACACGTACTTGCCGTCGACGGCGGGCACGGTGCGCGTGATCGCGTGATTCGGCCGGATGACGCGCGGCCGCTTGTAGCGCCAGATCTCCTTGCCGTCGGCAAGCGACCGCGCGATCACGAGCCACTCGCCGTGCGTCTCGTCGTAGTCGTTGTGATACACGCGCCCGGCCAGGATCGCCGCGCCCGCGTAGCCCTGGCCGACCGGCACCGTCCAGAGGACCTTCGGGCCGCCGGCCGGCCACTGGCGCAGCAATCCGGCCTCGCGCGAAATGTTGTCGCGCGCCGGTCCGCGGAACTGCGGCCAGTCGTCGCCGCGCGCCGGCGCGATCGCCGAGCCGAGCGCAGCACAACCGAGAATGACGTACCGCCAGGCACGCCGGGTCTGCATGAGGTTGTCCTTGAAGCGTCCATCATAACCCGGACGCGCCCTCGAAGAACCACTCGATTCGGTCCTTTCGGCGTCCCTCCCATATACTGGGTGATTGCCCTGTACGAATGATGATGCTGACCCGCGCGCTCGCGCCTGACGTCGATCCGAAAGTCCGCGCGAAAGGGCGCGACTATTTCGAATCCGGCGCGGTCGTCCACATCGACGGCGCCGAGTGGAGCGCCGACGCGATCGTGCGCGGCGCGCGCGACTACACCGTCCGGCTGGCACGCGACGGCGATCGCTTTACCGGATCCTGCGACTGTCCGTTCTTCACGGATCGCCGGCAGATTTGCAAGCACGTCTGGGCCGCGCTGCTGGCGGCCGAGCGGGGATCGCTGCTGGGCGGTGAGGGGCCCGCGGGGCCGCAGGCGATCCTCGACCCGGTCGTGCACGAGCCCGGCGGGGCTCGTGTGCATGCCGGTCGCGTGCGGTCGTTCGGCACGCGCGGCCCCACGCCCGCGGCTCCACCGCCTCCGTGGCAGCGGTTCCTCTCGCAGCTCCAGCAGGATCTCTCGACCACCGGCCGGCCGCTGCCGGCGCCGCGCTTCGCGACCGGCCAGATCGTCTACGCGATCGACGTCACCGATACGCTCGGCGGGCGCGGCACGGTCGTGAACGTGCTGTTCCGCTACCGCAAGAAGAACGGCGAGTGGAGCAAGCCGCGCTCCGCCGGCCTGACGCCGCACGAGGCCGAGCACCTGCGCGAGACCGACGACCGCGACATCCTGTCGCTCCTCATTGGCGCCGGCGGTTCCTGGACGCACTCGACCGAGCCGTACTACGACGTCGGCTTCCCGCGTCTGTCGCGATACGTCCTCAACGGCCCGCTGGAGGACAGGCTGCTGCCCATGATGGCCGGGACCGGGCGCCTGCACCTGCAGCTCCAGGGGCGCGAGGGAGCGCTGCTCCCCGTTACCCGGGACGCCGGCGAACCGTGGCGGTTCGACCTGCACGTCGTGAACGGCGCGGAGCAGGACGCCATCCGCATCGACGGCGAGTTCACGCGCGGCGCCGCGCGCATGGCGCTCGGCGAGCCCGTGCTCGTCCTCGGGCGCGGATTCCTGTTCACGCGGACGTCGATGGCACGCCTCGATCCGCGCAGCGCCTTCACCTGGATCGCCAGGCTGCGCGCCTCGGGTCCCGTCGTCGTCCCTCGCGACGCCTGGCCGCAGCTGACCGACGCGCTCGCGCGCTCCGGCGTGAGCCCGGAGATGCTGCCCGGCGAGCTGCGGTACGAAGTCGCGGACGGCACGCCGCGGCCCGTCGTGCGCGTCAGCCGTCCCGAGCGTCAGTTCGGCATGCGCGAGGATCTCCAGGCCGTGGTCCAGTTCGACTACGGCGGCAGCGTCGCCGACATGACGGCGGCCGCGAACTCGTACGACCCGGAGCACCGGCGGTTGATCCGGCGCGACCCCGGGTTCGAGCAGGCATCGCTCGAGCGGCTCCAGCAACTGGGCTTCCGGTACACGTGGAGCTACTTCGAGTCGAAGCAGCGGCTCGGCGTCGCGCCCGAGCAGTTCTCGCGCGTCGTCGCGACGCTCGTGAAGGAAGGGTGGCGGGTGGAGGCGCACGGCCGCGCGTTCCGCACCGCCGAGGCCCTGCGCGTCGAGGTGTCGTCGGGCATCGACTGGTTCGATCTGCACGGCGACGTGGATTTCGGCGACGGCCGCTCCGCTCCGTTCCCGCGGCTGCTCGCGGCGCTCCAGCGCGGCGAGGAGGTGGTGGTGCTGGACGACGGGAGTGTCGGGCTGCTGCCGGAGGAATGGCTGCGGCGGTACGCCGCGGTGGCGCGCTTCGGCGAGCTCGATGGGGATCGCCTCCGCTTCCAGCCTTCCCAGGCGGCGCTGCTCGATGCGCTGCTCGCGGCGCAGCCGTCGGTCGCGTACGACGAGGTGTTCCGGCGGGTCCGCGACGAGCTGCGGACGTTCGGCGGCATCGCCCCCGCCGATCCGCCCCGGTCGTTCACCGGCACGCTGCGCGAGTACCAGCGCGAGGCGCTCGGCTGGTTTGCGTTCCTGCGGCGGTTCGGGTTCGGCGGCTGCCTGGCCGACGACATGGGGCTCGGGAAGACCGTGATGGTGCTCGCGCTGCTCGACGCGCGGCGCACCGCGCAGGAGGGCGCGCGCCGGCCGTCGCTCGCGGTGGTGCCGCGCTCGCTCGTCTTCAACTGGATTGAGGAGGCGCGGCGCTTTGCGCCGGGTCTGAAGGTGCTCGACTACACCGGCACCGCGCGCGACGCGTCGCACTTCGCGAAGGCGGACCTCGTGCTGACCACCTACGGCACGCTGCGGCGGGACATCACGCACCTCAAGGACGTCGAGTTCGACTACGCGATTCTCGACGAGGCGCAGGCGATCAAGAACGCGGCGACGGCCTCGGCCAAGGCGGCGCGGCTCGTGCGGGCGCGCTATCGGCTCGCGCTGAGCGGCACGCCGATCGAGAACCACCTCGGCGAGCTGTGGAGCCTGTTCGAGTTCCTGAATCCCGGCGTGCTGGGCTCGGCGAAGTCGTTTCAGCGCGCCGCCGCCGACGTGGACCTCGCCTGGCTGTCGCGCGCCATGCGTCCGTTCATTCTGAGGCGCACCAAGGCGCAGGTCGCGCCGGAGCTGCCGCCCCGCACCGAGCAGACCCTCCAGTGCGAGCTGGAGCCCACCGAGCGGCGGCACTACGACGAGCTGCGCGCGCACTACCGGCAGACGCTGCTGGCGCGCGTGGCGCGCGAGGGCGTGAACCGATCGAAGATGCAGATCCTCGAGGCGCTGCTGCGGCTCCGCCAGGCCGCGTGCCATCCCGGCCTGATCGATCGCTCGCGCGCCGCCGAGACCTCCGCCAAGTTCGAGGTGCTGCTGCCGATGCTGGCCGAGGTCATCGAGGAGGGACACAAGGCGCTGGTGTTCTCGCAGTTCACCAGTCTCCTCGCGCTGCTCCGGCCGCGTCTCGAGGCGCAGGGCATCGTCTACGAGTACCTGGACGGGCGCACGCGCGATCGCGCGGCACGAGTCGAGCGGTTTCAGAACGATCCCGCGTGTCCCGTCTTCCTCATCAGTCTCAAGGCGGGCGGCCTCGGACTGAACCTCACGGCGGCGGAGTACGTGTTCCTGCTGGACCCGTGGTGGAATCCGGCGGTCGAGGCGCAGGCCATCGACCGCGCGCACCGCATCGGGCAGGCGCGCCACGTGTTCGCGTACCGGCTGCTGGCGCGCGACACGGTGGAGGAGAAGGTCGCGGAGCTGCAGCAGAGCAAGCGTGATCTCGCGGACGCGATCCTGCGCGCCGACGCCGGTCTCGTCCGGTCACTCCGGGCCGAGGACCTCGAATTGTTGCTGTCGTAGGGCCGCAGGCGCTCGGTAGTGGTCAATTGTTTGACCACTACCAGGCGCTCTTGACCAACTTGACCAACAGCCTACGGCGCCGTAGGATGGTCCTATGGCGCGTGTGCTCAACCTGTATGAGGCCAAGTCGCAACTGTCCTCGCTCGTCGAGGAGGCGGCGGCGGGGAACGAGATCGTCATCGCGAAGGCGGGCGTCCCGCGCGCGCGGCTGGTGCCCATCCGGCGACCCGCGCGCCGTGCGGGCGGATCGAAGGGTCGCATCCGGATTGCCGCGGACTTCGATGCGCCGCTGCCCGCCCACGTTCTCGCCGCGTTCGGGCTGAAGAAGAAGCGGTGACGCTGCTGCTCGACACTCACGTCTTCCTCTGGTGGCGGCTGGACAGCCGCCGCCTGACGCGTCCTGTCCGCAACGCAATCGCCACGGCTGATGTCGTGTGGGTCAGCGCGGCTTCCGCCTGGGAGGTCGCGATCAAGCAGCATCTGGGAAAGATCCAACTGGAGGACTCATTCGCCTCAATGGTGGAGGGAAGCGACTTCCATCCGCTGCCGATCACGCTTGCGCATGCGGACCGTACGGCGGACCTTCCGCCCCATCACATGGATCCCTTCGATCGCATGCTCATCGCGCAGGCGATCACCGAGGGTGCCACGTTCGTCACGCACGACCGCGGGTGCGAGCCGTACGACGTTCCCATCCTCTGGACGTAGCGGCGACACGGCCGGAGCTCCCGTCCTTTCTGTGGCGGATTGTCCCTGTTCGTGCCGATGGTTCCTTTGGTCGCGACATACGGCGTCTTCACGAACGTTCTCGTGAAGCCACCCACGAGATGTGCGCCGGGTCTCGCGTGCATGGTGGCGTTGATAGCGGGATTGCGACGGCTCACGCGGAAACGCGTCGTCCGGCGCCTGCGCACGCCGCTGATCTAACAGGAGAAAGGTCCTGTTGAATAGAGTCACGATCGCCGCGTGACGGCGTGGAGGCCTTCTACGCTCCAGGATCGAAACATCACGACACGATCTTGAGCAGCTCGATATCGAACACGAGCATCCCCGCGGGCTTGTCGGGCTGCCCCTGGTAGGCGAGGTTCTGCGGGATCCAGAAGCGGCGCGTCTCGCCGGGGACCATCATCTGCACGCCCTCGGTCCAGCCAGCGATGACCTCGTCGAGACCGATCGTCAGCGGCTGCGGCTGGAGGAGTGAGCTGTCGAACATTTTTCCATCCGTCGTCCAGCCGGTGTACTGCACGGTCACGCGCGAGTTCGGCCGCGGGTGCTGGCTGCCGCCTCCGGGCGTGAGCACCTTGTACGCGAGGCCGGAGGAAGTCTTCACCGCGTCGGCCGGCGGAGCCGCGACGTCCGCCGGAGCGGGAATCGCCGACGGGTCCGACGTCGGCGGCGCAGTCGTCTCCCCGCCGCACGCGGTCACAAGAGCGACGAGACCAGCCGTTAGTACGACAGTACGGATGAGCATGCAGCGATTATAAAAGGATAGCGGGCTGCCTGCTGGAAACTGGAAGCTGGGAACTGGAAGCTGGTAAGCTTCGTCACATGAAGGCCAATCTCGTCAGGTTGAGGCGTCCGCTCGTGCGGCAGGACGGAGTCCTGCGGGAGGCCACGTGGGACGAGGCGTTCGACCGCGCGGCCGCCGGGCTGCGCACGGCGATCGACGCGCGGGATCCCTGGCGCTTCGGGATGTTCAGCTGCTCGAAGGCCACCAACGAGGTGAACTACCTCGCGCAGAAGTTTGCCCGCGGGGTGATCGGCAGCAACAACATCGACAGCTGCAACCGTACTTGACATGCCCCGAGCGTCGTCGGTCTGACGACGGTATTCGGAGCGGGCGGCGGCACGAGCGCGTACAGGGAGATTGAGGAGACCGACCTCATCATCCTGTGGGGCTCGAATGCGCGGGAGACGCATCCGATCTTCTTCCATCACCTGTTGAAGGGGAAGCGGCGCGGTGCGCGGATGTATGCCATCGATCCGCGCCGTACGAGCTCCGCGGCGTGGGCCGACGTGTGGCTCGGCCTCGACGTCGGGTCCGACATCGCGCTGGCCAATGCGATCGGCCGCGAGATCATCCACGCGGGCCTGACGAACCGCGCGTTCATCGAGCGCGCGACGACCGGCTTCGAGGCGTATCGCGAGAGCGTCGAGCCCTACACCCTCGAGCACGCCGAGACGATCACGGGGGTGTCGGCCAGCGTGATTCAGGAGCTCGCGCATGCCTACGCGCGCGCGGACCGCGCGCAGGTGTGCTGGACGCTCGGGATCACCGAGCATCACAACGCGGTCGACAACGTCTTTGCCATCATCAACCTCGCCCTGCTGACGGGACACGTGGGACGGTTCGGATCCGGCCTGGTGCCGCTGCGCGGCCAGAACAACGTGCAGGGGGGAGGCGACATGGGCGCCATCCCCAACAAGTTCGTCGGCGGCCAGGACGTGGAGAATCCGGAGCATCGCGCCAGGTTCGAGCGCGCGTATGGCGTCACGCTTCCTCCCAAGCGCGGCTGGCATCTGAGCGAGATGTTCGAGGCGATGGAGCGGGGGGACCTGCGGACGCTGTACATCATCGGCGAGAACCCGATCCAGTCCGAGGCCGACGCGCACCGTGCCAGGAAACTGCTGACCGGACTCGATCATCTGATCGTCCAGGACATCTTCCTGACGCGAACGGCGGAGATTGCCGACGTCGTGCTTCCCGCCGCGGCCTCGTGGTGCGAGTCCGAAGGGACCGTGACGAGCAGCGAGCGGCGCGTGCAGCGCGTCCGCAAGGCGCTCGACCCGCCCGGCGGCGCGCGGGACGACATCGACATCCTGTGCGAACTCGCGCGCCGGCTGGGCCATCCGTGGGAGACGCCGACCGCGGAAGCCGTGTGGAACGAGCTGCGGGCGCTGTCGCCGTGGCATCGCGGGATGAGCTACGAGCGGCTCGAGCAACTCGGCGGGCTGCAGTGGCCGTGTCCGCACGACACGCACCCTGGAAGCCCGCTGCTGCACGATCGGCTCTGGGAGGATCCCGTCGAGGGGCCGTCCGCGCCGTTCATGCCGGTGGTCTTCGACCCGCCGGTCGATCGGCTGACGGAGGAATTTCCGCTGCGTCTCACGACCGGCCGCCGGCTCGATTCGTTCAACACCGGCGTGCAGACGGGCGGCTACGCGTCGCCGATGCGCCGCGGCGAGACGCTGGATGTCTCGCCGGAGGACGCCCGTCGTCTCGGCGTCGTCGAGGGGGAGATCGTGCGCGTCGTCTCGCGGCGCGGTGCCGTGGAGGCGCCGATTCACGTCGATCCGGGGCTTCGAGCGGGCCTGACGTTCATGACGTTCCATTTCCCGGAGCAGGTCGAAACCAACCTGCTGACCATCGACGCGGTGGATCCGAAGTCCGGCACGGCAGAGTTCAAGGCCTCCGCCATCCGCGTCGAGAAAGTCTGCGTGCAGCCGGCGCTGAGCGCGGCCGGGTCCGCCGTGGAGGCCGTCTAGCGTGGATCTGCATCTGATCCCCTCGGCGGTACCCTCGAGCGAGGAGCGCGCGGCGATAGACGCGGCGCTCGGGACGTGCGCCGCCGACCGGCAGTGGCTTCTGCCCGCGCTCCACGCCGCGCAGGAACGAGCCGGTTGGATCAGCGAAGGGGCGCTCAACTACATCTGCGAGAGGCTCTCGGTCCCACCCGCTGACGCGTACGGCGTCGCGTCCTTCTACGCCCTGTTCGCGATGGCGAAGCGGCCGCGCGCGGTCGCGCATGTCTGCGACGACATTGCGTGCCGCGTCAACGGCGCCGAAGCGCTGTGCGGCGCGCTCGAGGCGCGCCTCGGCAAGCCGGGCGAGCCGTTGCCGGGCGCCTCGGCGACCTGGCTGCGCAGTCCGTGCCAGGGTCACTGCGAGCGGGGCCCTGTCGCGCTCGTCCAGATCGCCGGCCCCAACCCTGTGAACACCACTGTCACTGCGGCCACGATCGAATCGATACTCGGCAGCCTCGCTGGATCCACGTTCGAGCCACGAGCCACGAGCCAGCCGCCTTCGCGCGTGCGCGCTACGGCGGGCCAGGCGAACAACGGGGAAGGCGACTCGTGGATCGCCGCTCCACAGACGACCGTTCCGGAATGGCGCCCCGGCCTGCGCCTCCTGCGGCGGGTGGGCGTGGTCGATCCCGCCAGCCTCGACGACTACCGGGCCCACGGAGGCTACGCGGCGCTTCGGCGCGCGCTCGACGTCGGTCCCGAAGGCGTGCTGCGCGAGATCACGGAGTCCCGCCTGCTCGGGCGCGGCGGCGCCGCGTTCCCGACGGGGCGCAAGTGGGAGGCGGTGGCGCACGCGGCGGTTCGCCCTCACTACCTGATCTGCAACGCCGACGAGTCCGAGCCCGGCACGTTCAAGGATCGCGTGCTGATGGAGGAGGATCCGTTTGCGTTGATCGAGGCGATGACCATCGCCGGCTACGCGACGGGCTGTGAGACCGGCTACGTGTACATCCGTGCAGAGTACCCGCGCGCGACGTCGCGGCTGGCCCACGCGATCGAGCGGGCGCGCCTGCGGGGGCTGCTGGGCGACGACGTGATGGGCGCGGGCGTGCGGTTCGACATTCAGATTCGCCGGGGCGCCGGCGCGTACATCTGCGGCGAGGAGACCGCGCTCTTCAACTCGATCGAAGGCAAGCGCGGCGAGCCCCGAAACAAGCCGCCGTTCCCGGTGCAGGCGGGGCTCTTCGGGAAGCCGACCGTGATCAACAGCGTCGAGACGCTCGCGAACGTGCTCGACATCGTGTCACAGGGCGGACCTGCATTTTCGCGGATCGGAACGGCCGCCTCCTCCGGGACGAAACTCTTCTGCGTGTCCGGCTGCGTCGAGCGGCCGGGCGTGTACGAAGTCAACTTCGGCGCGTTGCTCGGCGATCTCATCGAGTTCGCGGGCGGAGTGCGGGGCGGACGCCGGCTCCAGGCCGTGCTGCTCGGCGGCGCCGCGGGCGTGTTCGTCACCCCCGACGAGCTCGGCATGCCGCTCACCTTCGAGGGCACCCGCGCGCAGGGGGCGGCGCTCGGGTCCGGCGTCGTGATGGTGTTCGACGACTCGATCGATCTGGGCGACATCGTTCATCGGATCGCGGCGTTCTTCCGCGAAGAGTCGTGCGGACAGTGCGTGCCGTGCCGCGTTGGCACGATCCGGCAGGAAGAGCTGGTGCACCGGCTCCGCGCCGGCGCGCCGATGGGGTCGGCCGCCGCGGAGCTGGCGCTCCTGGACGATCTGGCCGGCGCGATGCGGGACGCGTCGATCTGCGGCCTTGGACAGACCGCCTCGGGCGCAATCCAGACCGCGATGCGCAAACTCGGCGTGTTCGGGGCCACGAAATCATGACGGGCGCCGCGATTCCCGCTCCGCCGTCGCGCGAGGTCGAGCTGACGATTGACGGCCGGCAGGTCCGCGTGCCGGAAGGCACGACGCTGCTGCAGGCGTGCCGCTCGGTTGGCATCGACACGCCGACCCTGTGCTACCTCGAGACGCTCACGCCGGTGAACGTGTGCCGCGTCTGCGTCGTGGAGGTCGAGGGCTCGCGCGCGCTCGTCCCGGCCTGCTCGCGCCCCGTCGAGCCGAAGATGGTGGTGCACACCGACTCGGAGCGCGTCAGGCACAGCCGGCGGGTCGTCTTCGAGCTGCTGGCTTCGTCGGTCGACCTGTCGCTGGCCCCCGCGCGCGTGCGCGAGGACATGGCGCGCTACGGCGCGAGCCCGGAACGGTTCGGGCCGAGGGCGGCGAGGGTCGCGCAGCCCGTCAAGGTGGACAACGAGCTGTACGTCCGCGACTACTCGCGCTGCATCCTCTGTTACAAATGCGTGGAAGCGTGCGGCGCCGACGCGCAGAACACGTTCGCGATCGCGGTGTCAGGCCGCGGCTTCGGCGCGACGATCGCGACCGAGTTCGACCATCCGCTGCCCGACTCCGCGTGCGTCTACTGCGGCAACTGCATCGGCGTGTGCCCCACCGGGGCGCTGATGTTCAAGTCGGAGCACGACATGCGCGCGGCGGGCACATGGGACGAGAGCCGCCAGACCGTGACCGAGACGATCTGCGGCTACTGCGGCGTGGGCTGCACGCTGCAGCTGCGCGTGCAGGACAACTCGATCGTGCGCGTGACCTCGCCGCTCGATCACGACGTCACGAGCGGGCATCTCTGCATCAAGGGACGCTTCGGGTTCCAATTCGTACAGAATCGCTGACAACTACAAACTCCAAACTACAAACTCCAAACTCCAGACTCTAAACTTCAAACTTCAAAAGCCAAACTCTCGAGTTTGGAGTTTGAGGCCTGAGGTTTGGAGTTTGGAGTTTGGAGTTGGGCGTTTGGAGTTGATCCGATTCCGCTATGTCGTCACGCGTCCGTCCTGCATCCGCAGGACAGCGGTGGCCCAATCGCGGGCGAGCACCTCGTCGTGCGTGGACACCAGGATCGTGCGGCGCTCGCCGGTCAGTCGCCGCAGCAGCTCGCCCAGTTCCGCGCGGCGCCCCGCATCGAGCGACGCCGTCGGCTCGTCCATCATCAGCAGCGGCGGATCCACCGCCAGGGCCCGGGCGATCGCGACGCGCTGCGCCTCGCCGCCCGAGAGCTCGCGCGGCAGCGCGCGGGCGCGGTGTTCCACGCCAAGCTGCGCAAGCAGCTGGCGCCCACGCTCTTCGGCTGCCGCCACCGCCATGTTGCGCACGTGGACCGGCGCGAGCGTGACGTTCTGGATCACCGGCAAGTGGTCGAACAGGTGGTGGAACTGGAAGACCAGTCCGACATGCCGCCGTAATTCGCGCAGCGTGGCTGCGGACGGCCCGCCCGCGGTGAGCGTCACGTTTTCAACCACCACGGATCCCGCGTCAAACCGCTCGAGACCCGCGATCGCGCGCAACACCGTGGTCTTTCCCGACCCGGACGGCCCCATCAGCGCCACGAGACCGCCGCGCGCGACGCTGAAGCTCGCGCCCGCGAGGATGCGACGGACACCGCGGGCGAGGTGCAGATCCCGGACCTCGAGGATCGGCCCGCTCATCGCGTCGGCGCGCTCCAGCGCCGCTCGAGGTTCCGCGCAAGCGCCGCCAGGGGGAGCGACATCGCAAGGTACAGCGCAGCGCACAACATCCCGGGAACCATCCAGCTCCCGATGTTCGTGGCGAAGATCTGCGTCTGTCGCGTGAGCTCGATGACCGTCAGCACCGAGACGAGCGACGAGTCCTTCAGCAGCGCGACGAAGTCGTTGGTCATCGGGGCGAGCGCCAGCCGGAACGCCTGCGGCCCGCGCACGAGCGTCAGCACCTGCGCTTCGGAGAACCCGAGCGTCCGCGCGGCCTCGAGCTGCCCGACCGGCACCGCCTGGAGCGCCCCGCGGTAGATCTCGCTCTCGTACGCGGCGTAGTTCAGCGCGAGGCCCACGAGCGCAGCCACGAAGGCCGGCAGCCGGATCGCCGCGGCCAGGCCGAAATAGATGACGAAGAGCTGAAGCAGGATCGGCGTCCCGCGCATCAGCTCCACGTACCCGGTCAGCGCCAGGCGAACGGGAGCAATGCCGTACACACGACCGCTGGCGATCGCGACGCCCAGCAGGATCGCCCCCGCCATCGCGAGACAGGAGAGCACGAGCGTCACGCCGGCCGCCCTGAGGAGCGACGGCATGTACCGGCGCGTCGCCTCCCATCGATTCGTGGGCGCGAACGCGAGGCCGCCTTCGACATCCGCGATCGGTGCGACGCTCTCGCCCGCGAGCAGGCGCTCATAGAGAGCGGCCTGGTCGCCGTTCCAGACGTTCCACTTCCGGAAGAGGCGCTCGAGAGTGCCATCCCGCATGGCCGTGCGCAGCATCTCGTTCGCGCTGTCGCGCATGGCCACGTTCCCCGGCGCGAACACGGCCACGTAGTGCCCTGTCGCGACCGTCTTCGGCTGGACCGTGATGCCGGCCATCCCGCGCGCGCGCCGCTCCGCGAGCACGTTGTCCAGCAGCACGCCATCGACCCGCCCGATCAGCAGATCGCTGTAGGGATGCACGTCGTCGTCGTACGACACGGCCTGTACGCCGTACGCGCCCGCGCCGAGCAGGATCTCGTACGCCATCGTGCCGCCGAGAGTGCCGACGCGGTGGCCCGCCAGATCGCGCAGCGTCCGGTAGCGGCCCGCATCGGCCCCGCGGACCGCAAGGACTTCGCGGAATTCGTAGTACGGGATGGTGACCGCCATCGCGGCCCGGCGAGCTGGTGCGTCTTCGATGCCGCTGAGGCCGGCCTCTGCATCGCCGCGCGCGACCAGCTGATCGATCGAGGCGAACGGGGCAGAAATGAACCGCGGCACGCGGCCCAGGCCACGTGCGATCAGGTCCGCGACCTCGACGTCGAACCCGACGACCTTCGCGGGATCGTTCGGGTCCGCCTCCACGTACGGAGCGCCACCCTCTGGATCGCCCGCCCAGCGCAGTTCGGGACGCACGTCACGATCGCGCACCGCGTGAGGGGCTAGCAGGCCGAGGGATGCGACGACGACGACAGCGGCGAGGGCGAACGCTCTCATCCCCTTGGCGCGACGTAACTCCTGCGCGCGCGGGCCTTCAGTCCGCCCTGGGTGACGCGAACGTTGGTCTTGTGCACTTTACCGTCGCGTTTCGGCGGGGCGTACCCGAGAAGGTACTGGGTGTGCAGCTCGTCGGCGACGCCCGCGAACGCGGCGCCGAGATCCTGTCCGGCGCGAATCTCGATGTAGCCGCCTCCGGTCTCCTCGGCGACGCGCGCGAGGCCGGGGTCGGGCAGGTCCGCGAGCAGCATCTCTTCGAGGCCGGCGCGTCCCATCGCCGGCGGCGTCCGCTGCCGACCGCGGCTGCGCATGCCCACCGCGTAGATCATCACGTCCTCTTCGCGTGCGCGGTCGATCACGCCTCCCTGGCTCGCGGTCTTCCGGCCGAAGCTCATCGATGCGGTGTCTTTTCCGTCGCTCAAGACGAGAATCACCTTGCGGCGGTCATCTTCTTTTCCAAACGCCTCGATGGCCTGGTCGATCGCGCGCCAGAGAGGGGTCGGCGCATCCGGGTTGATGCTGGCCGGCAGGGCCGCGGCGAGCTCGCCGGGATCGTGCGTGAACGACGGGCTGATGGAGACGTCGTCCCCGAACGCGCCGACGCGGGCGACGTCGTCCGGACGAAAGCGCGCGAAGAGCTGCGCCCCGGCATCGCGCAGCAGCGGCAGGTTGCCCTCCATGCTGCCGGACACATCCAGCATGACAATGAGCCGGACGGGCTGGGGTGTGTTGTCGAACTGCGTAATCGGCTGCGGCTTGCCGTCGTCGCGCACTTCGAAGTCGTCCCGGGCGAGCGTCGTCACGAGCCGGCCGTCGCGATCCATCACGGTCACGAAGACCCGGACGAGGTCGCTGCCTGCACGGAAGGTCGGTTGCTGCTGCCCGCCCGCCAGGCCAAGGACACAGGCGGCCAGTGTTCCGGACGTGAGGAACCGCGTCATGCACACCACTCTTTCATCCGCAGGCCTGGCAGCTCACCTCCAGTCATAGCACGAGCGGGCCGATTCTGGACGCTCGATAGCTTGCATCCTCCGTGTTCTTCCGTGGTTTGTCGTGTCTGTGTCCTTCCGTGTTTTTCCGTGGTTGTGTCTGTGTTTTTCCGTGTTCTTTCGTGTTCTTCCGTGGTTTGTTGTGTCCGCGTTCTTCCGTGTTCTTCCGTGGTTTGTCGTGTCTGTGTTCTTCCGTGTTCTTCCGTGGTTGTTGTTTCCGTGTCGTTCCGTGGCTACGACTCGCGCAGCAAGCGGGCCGGATCGACGCGGGCGGCGCGGCGGGCTGGAAGCCATCCGGCCGCCGCGCCCACAACGGCAAGCACGACGACCGCGGCGGCGATGGTCGCGGGATCCCGTGGCTGCAGCCGGTACAGCAGCGGCGCCACCGCGCGCGAGGCCCACATCGAAGCGAGCAGGCCGATAGCCGCCCCTGCGCCGACGAGGTACGCCACGCGCCGCAGCACGAGCGCGACCACGGCGCGCGGGGCTGCGCCGAGCGCGACGCGGATGCCGATTTCCCTCCGGCGGCGGCTCACGGTGTACGCCATCACGCCGTAGAGCCCGATGCCGGCGAGCAGCAGCGCCAGCCCGCCGAAGAACCCGGACAGCATCGCCACAATCCGTTCCTGATTGAGCGATGCCCTGAGATCGCTCGCGAGCGGCCGGAACGTCAGCGCGAAATCCCGGTCGACCGCCCCGAGCGCTTCCGCCACGGTTCGTGCAAGGCGCGCCGGCGGACCGCCGGCTGATCGCACGCTCACGCTCATCGACGAGGGCGCGGTCTTCTCCTGGGCGAGCGGCCGGTACATCGTCGGCGGGATCTCCGCGCGCAGCGAGCTGTAGACGGCGTCCTTCACGACGCCGACGATCTCGAGAGCCGGCGTGGCCTGGCCGGGCCTGCCTGCCTCGCGCAGCGTGCGGCCCAGCGGCGACCGGCCGGCGAAGTACTTCCGCGCGAGCGTCTCGTTGACGACGATGACGTCCGGGGATCCCACGCGATCGGCGGCCGTGAAGTCGCGCCCCGCGACCAGCGCCGTCCCGTACGTCCGGAACCAATCGGGGCTCACGCTGTTGACGTACACGTCGCGGTCGTCCTCGGACAGCGAGAGGCCCTCCGGATTCTCGATGAGCGTGTCCCACGTGCTGCCGCTGACCGGCGTGACGGC
The DNA here is from genome assembly GCA_001767455.1 of Acidobacteria bacterium RIFCSPLOWO2_12_FULL_66_21. GTDB lineage: Bacteria > Acidobacteriota > Vicinamibacteria > Vicinamibacterales > 2-12-FULL-66-21 > 2-12-FULL-66-21. The sequence continues at coordinate 64,096 of MELC01000060.1, read as the reverse complement.
AGACACGGCGGCGCCGGAGACGCCGGGCAGCGCGAGCACCGCCTGCCGCGCGCGCTCGTACAACGCGACTCGCGCCTCGGGGTCGGCGATGCTCCGCCGCGCGTCGATGTCAACGATCAGGACGCGATCGCGGTCGAATCCCGGCGGCGTCGAGATGAGCGAGCTGAAGTTACGGATGAAGAGGGCGGCGACGACGAGCAGCACGAGCGTCAGCGAAATCTGCGCGACGACCAGGAGGCTGCCGAATCCGCGCGAACCGCTGGCGATCGCGCGTCCCTGCTGTTTGAGTGCGTCTCCAGGCTCCGAGCGCGCCGCAAGGAATGCCGGCGCGACGCCGAACAGCACCGCGGTTCCCACCGAGATGGCCAGTGTGAAGGCGAGCACACGCCAGTCGATCGACAGGTTGAGAAAGACCTGGGTGGTCGCGGTGGAGAGCTGGTGGACCAGGACGCCGCTGCCCCACTTCGCGAACGCGAGCCCCAGCACGCCGCCGCACGCCGACAGCACGAGGCTCTCCGCCAGCAGCAGCCGCGCCAGCCGCCCCTTCGATGCGCCGAGCGCGAGGCGCACGCTCAATTCGTGCTCCCGCGCGGTCGCGCGCGCGAGCATGAGGTTCGCGATGTTCGCGCAGGCAATCAGGAGCACGAGCGCGACGACCGTCATGATGACCGTCAGCGGCTGCTGATAGCGGCGGCGGAGCGACGACACGCCACTGGCCGCAGGCTTGAGCACGAATGGGTCGTTGAGATAACGCGACAGATCCTGCGGGCGCCAGTTCTGCGGGATCGTGGCCTCTCGCATCTGCGGCTGCACCCCGCGAAACGCGGCGGTCGCCGCTTCCTGCGTCTGGCCCGGCTCGAGCCGTGCCGCCACGTTGAGCCACCAGTACGATCGCCGATCGAGCGCGCTGTCGCGGCCCCGGATGAGCGGCTCGGCGCCGAGCGGAATCGCCACGTCGAACGCCCGTCCCGGATCGAGCCCCTCGAACCCCGGAGCGGTGACGCCGACAATCGTGAACGGCACACGCTCGAGTGTGAGCGGTTGACCGATGACGTTCGTGGCGCCGCCGAAGTGACGCTGCCAGAACCGGTAGCTGATCACCGCCACCGATCCGTCCTTCCCTCCGCCACGCAGGTCGTCCTGCGGCTCGAGCGTTCGCCCCAGCACGGCGCGCACACCGAGGACGTCGAACATCTGCCCGCTCGCCCACAGGCCGTTGACGAACTGCGACTCCCCGCCGCGCGACAGGTCCATCCGCGGCGACGACCAGGCGAACGCGCCGTCAAAGAGGTCCGGGTGCGCGCGCAGTTGTTCCCACAGCGGATTCGTCCACGATGACCGCTCGGGGCCGAGGAATAGCTGGACGAGGCGCCCGGGATCGCGGACCGGCAGCGACCGCAGCACGAGGCTGTCGTAGATGGAGAAGATGGCCGTGTTCGCGCCGATGCCAAGCCCGAGCGACAGGACCGCTACGGCCGAGATGACGGGCGTCGCGCGAAGCGCCCGGACGCCGCTGCGAAGGTCGTTGATCATGGCTGTTTGACGCACGTTCGCGCGCCGAGGTTGGGCGCTGCGGCTCGCCAGCGATATGCTGATGGCCTTGGAGTGCCCCAGCCACTGATGTCGCCAGCCGCCCTGCTCATCGTCGTCGCGTTGTTGTCGTCACAGGAACGGCCCGCCCCGCCTCAATGCCGCGAATGGCACGAATGCCGGCAGCTTGCGCTCGACGCCGAGGGCCGCGGTGACTATGAGGCATTTCACGACCTCGCGTGGCGCGCCGTGCAGACGGGCCCAGGCGCAGACACCTCCCTCATGTATCTTCTCGCGCGGGCGCAAAGCCTCAGCGGCCGCCCGTCCGACGCGCTCGTGATGCTCCAGCGGCTTGCCGACAAGGGCATCGTCACCGATGCGGCCACGAACGGAGATTTCGCACGCGTACGGAACCTGCCCGGCTGGGCTGCCTTGGCCGCCCGTCTCGACGCGCGCAGCACGGGGGCGCCTGCGGCAGCTTCGACGGTGACGCCCAAAGCGTCCGGAACCGACGAGCGCACACGCGAAGAGCCGAAGCGCGAGGGTACCGCGTCCGCGCCGGCGGCCGCCTCGCCGGAGACGATCCGGTTTGTCGAGTCGACGCCCACGCCTTCCGGCCTCGCCTACGACGCCGTCTCGCGGCGCTTTCTCATCGCCGATCGCCTCGGCCGCAAGCTCTCCGTCGTCGACGAGTTCTCGCAGCATGTGGCCACGCTGGCAGGCTCGCAGGCCGGGTTCGGCGACATCGCCGCGCTCGAAATCGATCCGCGCGATGGCGACCTGTGGGTCGTCAGCGGCGGGATTGACGGCGCGCATCCGACGCTGCACAAGCTGCAGCTCGTGTCCGGCCGGGTGCTCGCGAGCTATCCCGTCGCGGAGTCAGTCGGACCCGTCAGCCTCGTTGACGTCGCCGTGACTTCCCAGGACGCGGTGCTCGCGCTCGACGCGAACGGCAGGCGCATTCTCCGGCTCCAGCCGCGCTCGGCCGCGCTGTCCGTGGCGGCAACGATCGCGGAGGCCGGGCCCGCGAGTCTCGCGCCGGCGCCCGGCGGCATCGCGTTCGTGGCGACGCAAGCCGGCGTCAGCAGAATCGACCTGTCGTCGAGACTCTCGACGCCTGTGAGGGTGCCTGACGGACTCAGTCTCTCGGGTGTGACGCGGATCCGCTGGCATCGCGGTGCGCTCGTTGGCGTCCAGAGACAGGACGATGGGCGATACCGGATGGTTCGGTGGCACCTCGATTCACGCGGCCGCGCGGTCACGAAGTCAACCGTGCTCGCCGCGGATATCGTCACGCCCGCCGAGACGGCGACCTCAATTGCGGGAGACGCGCTGTACTACCTGGCGAAGGGGGACGGAGGATTCATCGTCGCGCGCGTGAAGCTCACGACGAAATAGACGAATCAACCCGTCGCCCCCCCCGGACGCCTGCGCCTCCGTCTGACCTGCGGAGAAGACCTCTTACACGGAGGCGCGGAGCGCACGGAGACGCACGGAAAGAAACGCGCACGTACCGTTGCTCTTTGCCCGCAGTGCGCAGCCCTTGGCAGCCGGTCTGGCGCCGGCCTTCGGCTTCCTGTGGCCACCTCCCGCGCGCAGCGCGGCCAGACCGGCCCGCCTCTCCGTGCGTCTCCGTGATCCCGGTGTCTCCGTGTGATCGTCTCCGCGCTCTCCATCACCTGGCTATTACCCGCGGGCCGCGGCGATCACCTGCGCCGCGCTCCAGCCCTTCGCGCGCAGATCGCGCACGCCGGTATCGCCGTCGGACTTGCTCAGCTTCTGGAAGGGTGCTGAGGGGTGCTGAGGGGTGCTGAAGGGTGCTGAGGGGTGCTGAAGGGTGCTGAGGGGTGCTGAAGGGTGCTGAGGGGTGCTGAAGGGTGCTGAAGGGTGCTGAAGAGTGCCGGACGACTTCATGATCAGCCGATCGTGCAGGAACACAGGAGGGCACTCGCGGCCCAGGAGCCGGAGCCGCGCGAGCCGGAGTTGCCGGCCGGTCGAGGCGAGCAGGTCGATGCCGCGGACGACGAGGTCGATCTCCTGGCGCCAGTCGTCGACCGTCACGGCGAACTGGTACGTCCAGTTGCCGCGCCGATCGCGGATGAGCAGGTCGCCGCACTGCTCGAACGGGTCCTGCTCCTGGCGTCCCAGCCGGACGTCGTCGAAGATCTCGGTCCCCTCATCCATGCGCACGCGCCAGCCGTAGCCGTCCGCGAAGGGCAGGTGGCGCTCGCGACAGTGCCCTGAGTAACGAAGCTCCGATCCGTTGCGTCCCTCGTCGGCGATGCGGGCGCGCGAGCAGTCGCACGCGTAGACCAGGCCCTGGCTCTGCAGAATCCCGACAGCGCCGCGATACACGAGCTCGCGGTCGCTCTGGCGCCCGTCGCAGGGTCCCGCGCGGAAAGCGGCAGTGGGAAACACGTCAGGGTGAAACCCGAGCCAGTCGAGGTCGTCCAGGATTCCCACCTCGTACTCGGTCCGTGACCGGTCGCGATCGTGATCCTCGATGCGCAGCAGCACCCGTCCGTCGTTCTCACGGGCCGCGGCCCAGACGTGCAGCGCGTTCAGCACGTGACCGAGATGCAGCCACCCGGTGGGGGCCGGCGCGAACCGCGTGAGCGCGCCGCGAGGCACGGTCGATGCTGTCAGTGACGGAACAGGAGGCTCGTTCATGGCCAAGCGATATGGAGTTCCTGCGTGGGCCTCGCGAACGAGATTAACACCAGGCGCCTGCGGCCGCCGCGGACCACCGCCTGTAGCGCGACCGCTCTTCCTTGGCGCCGCTCACGGTGATACTCTCCGTGCACCGCTGCCAGGAGGAGAGTCGATGCCCCGCCGAATCCTATTCAGTTCCGTGCTTGTTTCCGCGTTCCTCGCCGCGCTGACCGCGCAGAGCGCGCCCACGGTGGTGGTTGTCCGCGCCGGACGTCTGCTCGACGTCGCCGGTCGCCAGGTCCGGACCGGAGCCGTCGTGGTCATCGAGAACGGCCGGATCGCGAGCGTCGGGACAACCGTTCCCTCCAACGCGCAGGCGATCGATCTGTCCCAGTACACGGTGATGCCGGGATTCATCGACGCGCACACGCACGCGCTGCTGCAAGGGGACGCCACCGCCGAGGACTACGACGTGCAGCTCCTGAAGGAGTCGGTGCCGTATCGGGCGCTGCGCGCGACGAGGGCGCTCAGGATCGCGCTCGACCACGGGTTCACCACCATCCGTGACATCGGCAACGAGGGGGCGGGCTTTGCCGACGTCGATCTGAAACAGGCCATCGAGCGAGGGATCATCCAGGGCCCGCGCATGTTCGTGGCGACCAAGGCGCTCACGCCGACCGGCGCGTACGGGCTGAGCGGGTACGCGTGGGAGCTGAACGTGCCGAAGGGCGTCCAGATGTGCGACGGCGCCGACGCGTGCCGCGCGGCCGTCCGCGACCAGATCATCCACGGCGCCGACTGGATCAAGGTCTACGCGGATCGCAGCTACTACAAGACGGCCGAGGGCGCGATCCGCAGTCTGCCGAACTTCACGCCGGAGGAGATGCGCGCGATCGTCGATCAGGCCCATCGCACGCGCCGCCGCGTGGCGGCGCATTCGATGACCCCGTCGGGCCACGACATCGCGCTGGCGGCGGGCGTCGACTCGATCGAGCACGGCGACGTCCTCGAGGACGCGACGATCAGGCAGATGGTCGACAAGGGCGTGTTCTGGTGTCCGACGCTCACCGTCAGCGATTTCGTCGCGGGCCCGCGTTCGGTGACCAATCCGATCTGGGCCGCGTTGCGCGACGCGTCGCACGAGTCCTTCAGGAAGGCCTACAAGGCCGGGGTGAAGATCGTCGTCGGCACCGACGCCGGCGGGTTCGACTGGGACAAGATCAACCAGGCGGAGGAGTTCCGCCGCTACGGGGCGCTCGGCATGGCGCCATGGGACGTGCTGCGGTCCGGCACGGTCGTGGCCGCCGAGCTGCTCGACCGGGCCGGAACGCTCGGTACCATCGCGCCCGGTGCGCGTGCCGATCTCGTCGCCATGCGCGAGGATCCGCTCGCCGACGTGACCGCCACCGAGCGCGTCGTCTTCGTCATGAAGGACGGAGTCGTTGTGAGGGCGATCAAGTAGTTTTGAGTTTTGAGTTTTGAGTTTTGAGTTGGGAGTTTGGAGTTGTGAAGATCACCGGTATCGACGTCTATCAGGTTCCGTATCGGTTGGTGCAGCGCGATTACGCGTGGTCGGGCGGGCATTCGGTCGCCGGCTTCCTCTCGACAATCGTGCGTATCCGGACCGATGACGGCATCGAGGGATTCTCCGAGGTGTGCCCGCTTGGCTCCGGTTACATGGAGGCGTTCGCGCGCGGCCTGCCGGCGGGTATCGCCGAACTGGGACCGGACCTCATCGGGCAGGATCCGACGCGCATCCGCGCGATCAACGCGTTGATGGACAACCGTCTCGGCGGGCACGCCTACGTCAAGTCGGCGGTCGACATCGCGTGCTGGGACATCACGGGCCAGGTTGCGGGCGTCCCGGTATCGACGCTGCTGGGGGGCCGCTACGTCGAGGAGTTCCCTCTGTATCGAGCCATCTCGCAAGGCACGCCGAAGCAGATGGCGGACGACGTCGAGAAGTATCGCGGGGAAGGGTACCGGCGCTTCCAGTTGAAGGTGGGGGCGAATCCCGATGACGATGTCGCACGGGTGCTGGCCACGCTGGACGTGGTGAAGCCCGGCGACGTCGTGATCGCAGACGCGAACACCGGATGGCTGCCGCATCAGGCCCTGCGCGTCGTCCACGCGCTGCGCGATCGTGATTATTACGTCGAGCAGCCGTGCGCGACGCTGGCCGAGTGCCTCACGATCCGCGCGCACGCCGGACAGCCGATGGTGCTCGACGAGGTGATCACGAGCGTCAACGCGCTGCTGCTCGCCCACGAGCAGCGCGCGATGGACGTCGTCAACATCAAGATCGGCCGGGTGGGCGGCTTGACAAAGGCCAAGCAGATCCGCGATCTGTGCGAGTCGCTCGGGATCGCGATGACGATCGAGGACTCCTGGGGCGGCGACGTCACGACCGCCGCCATTGCGCACCTGGCCGGGAGCACGCGGCCGGAGTTCCTGTTCACGTCAACCGATTTCAACAGCTACAACGACACGACACTCGCCGACGATGCGCCCCGGCGCAAGAACGGGCGGCTCGCGGTTCCCCCAGGCGACGGGTTGGGGATCCATGTTGATGTCAAGAGGCTGGGGGAACCGATAGTGCGAATTGGCAATTGATGATTGCAGATCGTATTGCTGATTGAGGAATGCGGATCCCATCGGTGAGCGGCAACACAATCAACGGGTCCGTAATCACGAAGACGATCCGCAATCCGCAATTCGCCATCCGCAATGATGATTAGCCCTCGCGCAGTACGCGCGCGGGGTCGATATGCGAAGCCCGCCGCGCGGGCAGCCAGCCGGCGAGCGCGCCGACGCTGCCGAGGACCACGGCGGCAAAAACGAACGTCAGCGGCTCGCGCGGCTCGAGACCGAACAGCAGCGACGCGACCAGCCGCGAGAGCCACAGACTGAGGCCGGTGCCAGCGGCGATGCCGATCGCCACGAGCACGGCCACGCGCGCGAGCACAAGGCGGACGACAGCGCCTGGCGTCGAACCGAGCGCCATCCGCACGCCGATCTCCGCACGGCGCCGGCCAACGGCATAGGCGGTCACGCCGTAGAGCCCGAGTCCTGCCAGCAGCAGCGCCAGCCCTCCGAAGAACGCCGAGAGGATCGCGACAACGCGCTCCTGTACGAGGGAGTTGTTCACCTGCGCGGCGAGCGGCTGGAAGGTGAGTGCCGCATCCGGATCGACCCCCATCAGCGCGGCGGCAACGGGACGCGTCAGCAACGCCGGCGACCTGGTGGCCGAGCGGACGCTGATACTCATCCCGGGCCCGAGGTCTCGCTGCTGCGCGAGCGCGACGTACAGCGTCGGAGGTACCGGACTGCGAAGGGACCTGTAGACGGCATCCTCCACGAGACCCACCACTTCCAGATCGACCGCGGGCCGGTTCGGCCGGCCAGGCAGCCGTACCTTCTGGCCGAGCGGCTGTTCACCGCCGAAGAACTGCCTCACGAACCTCTGGTTCACGAGGGCGACCGCGGGCGCCGACGCGCTGTCGGCCGCGCCGAGGTCGCGCCCCGCGAGGATCCGGGTGCCAAGCGTGCGGAAGAAGTCCGGGCTGACCACGTTGACGTATGTGCCGCGCCTCTCGCGCGGGAGCGGCGGCTTTCCCGGCAGCTCGATGCTGAACTGCCACGTGTTGCCGCTGACCGGCGTCACGGCGGACGCCGAGGCGCTTTCGACGCCCGGCACCCCCGCGACCGCCTCGCGCAGCTGTTCGTACCGCGCGGGCAGTGTGGCGGGATCGACCCGGCTGCGCTGCAGGTTGGTGTTCACGACGAGCACCCGATCGCGCTCGAACCCCAGATTCAGGTGCGCGAGCTTGGCGAACGTGCGCACGAAAAGGGCGGCCGCGACGACGAGCACGACCGAGAGCGCGACCTGCACGACGACGAGCCCCGCGCCGAGGCTGACGCGGCGATCGCCCGCGATGTTCCGTCCCTGTTCCTTCAGCGCCTCGTTGGGCTGGACACGCATCGCGCCGAACGCCGGGGCCGTGCCGAAGATCAGCACGGTGAGCCCGGCGACGCCGGCCGTGAACAGCAGCACGCGCCAGTCGAGCCCGAGGTCGAGGATGACGCTGCGCTGCGGCGTGGAGAACTGCCGGATGAGGAGACGGCTGCCCCAGTGGGCGAAGAGGAGGCCGAACGCGGCGCCGGTGGCGGCCAGCAGCAGGCTTTCCGCGAACAACTGGCGCATCAGCCGCAGCCGCGACGCGCCGAGCGCGAGCCTGACGCTCAGCTCGTGCCGGCGCGCGGTGGCGCGCGCGACGAGCAGGTTGGCGATGTTCACGCAGGCAATGAGCAGCACCAGGCCGACCACCACCATGATGGCGATGAGCGGCCGCTGGTACCGGTTGCCGAGCGGCGAAGGCACGCTGGCCGCGGGCGCGAGCACGAACGGCTCTTTGAGGTACCCGCCAATCTCGTCGGGACGCCAGTTATCGGGTTTCGTCGCCTCGAGGATCTGCGGCTGCACGCCGCGCAGCGCGCGCGTCGCCTCGTCGGCCGACTGGCCGGGCTTGAGCCGCGCCATCACGTCCAGCCACCACATCGACCGGGCGTCGAGCCGGCTGCGGCTGCCGCGCATCACCGGATCGATCCCGAGGGGGATCGCGACGTCGAAGCTCTGGCCGATTTCAGGTCCGAGGAATTCCGGCGGCGCGACACCGACAATCGTGAAGGGCACGCGCTCGATGGTCAGCGACCTGCCGACGACGTCGCCGGCGCCGCCGAAGCCCCGCTGCCAGTAGCGGTAGCTGATGACCGCGATGGCCCCGTCCGGGCCGCCGCCCCGCCGGTCATCCGATTCGGTGAACGTCCGCCCGAGCATGGCCGGCACGCCAAGGCGTTCGAAGAAGCCGCCGCTCACCCACAGGCCGTCGACGAACGCCGTCTCTCCCGAGGCCGCGGTGTTGAATCGCTCGGTGCCCCAGGCGAGGGCCCCGTCGAAGAGGCCCTGCCGATCCCTGATTTGCTCCCAGATGGGATTCGTCCAGGACGAGAACTGCTCGCCTTCGGCTTGCACGACGGCCAGACGCTGCGGGTCCTTGACGGGCAGCGATCGCAGCAGCAGCGCGTCGAGGATCGAGAAAATCGCCGTATTGGCGCCGATCCCGAGCGCCAGCGACACGATGGCGACAATCGAGACGACGGGGGTGGCTTTGAGGGCGCGGAAAGCGTCACGCAGGTCCTGCATTCCCGATTGGACGCTGGACCTGCGCGTCTGGTTGACCGCCTATTTCTTGACGATCTCGGTGCCGCTGACCGGGATGCCGCAGACCGTCCCGCTATAGGTCACCTTGATGCCGCCTCCGGTCTCCTCGGTGGCCTTGCCGTCGGTGAACGTGAACGGGCAGTTCACGCCCCCCTGCGACACCAGCCCCTGCGCGGTCCAGTCGAGCGACGATCCATTGATCTTGCCGGTCCCGGTGCCGGTGACCTGGATCGAGCCGGCGCACGTCGCCTGGAAGGTCACGTTCGCCGAGCTCGTGCTGACGGGCGTCACGGTGTATTTGGCCGTGCCGCATCCGGTCGACGGCGTCGACGCGGTGACCGACGTCCAGGTCCCCGCGAAGGCGTCGAGCGTCACCGTCGGCGAGGTGGGGGCGGTCGGCGTCGGGTTGTCCTTGTTGAGAAGGTCACAGCCGCCCGCCAGGATGGCGGCGAGAGCCAGGGCGCCAATGGTCTGAGAATGTTTCCGCATGTCCATTCCTATCGGCCGGTCGGTCCTGTCTGATTAGCCCGGTGGAACTATTTCGCGATTTCCCGAAATCGGACGATATGATCGGCCATATGGATTTGGGGCTGAGGGGAAAGATCGCGCTCGTCGCGGGCGCGAGCAAGGGGCTCGGCTACGGCGTGGCCCACGCGCTTGCCGAGGAAGGAGCGATCGTCTCCATGTCGTCGCGCGACGGCGAGTCCATCGCGCACGCGGCCGGGAAGATCGAGCGCGAGACGGGCGCCCACGTGTTCGCCATGGCTGCCGACGTCCGTTCCGCCGACGCGATCGACCGATGGATCCGGTCCACGATCGACCGCTTCGGCGGCATCGATCTGTTGATGACCAACTCCGGCGGACCGCCGGCCGGAGCGGCCATCTCCTTCGACGACCTCGCGTGGCAGGAGGCGGCAGACCTGCTGCTGTTCAGCGCGCTGCGCATGGTCCGCGCGGCGGTGCCGTCGATGCAGGGACGTGGCGGGGGCGCGATTCTGATGTCCACGTCGGCGTCGGTCAAGGAACCCATCCCGAATCTGGGACTGTCGACGGTGTTGCGCGCCTCGGTGTCGGCCCTCGCCAAGACGCTCGCGCTGGAGCTGGCGCCCTCGAAGATCCGCGTCAATCAGATCATTCCCGGACGGATCGACACGGACCGCGTGCGGCAGCTCGACGAGATCAACGGAAAGAAGCAGGGCCTGTCCCCCGACGAGGCGAAGGCGAAAGCCGTGGCGGCCATTCCGTTCGGCCGCTACGGGGACCCGATGGAGTTCGGCCGCGTCGGCGCGTTCCTGCTGTCCGACGCCGCGTCGTATATGACCGGAGCTACGGTGCAGGTGGACGGGGGACTGATTCATAGTGTTCTATAACTCGCAGCTCGCAGCTCGCAGCTCGCAGCTCGCGGCTCGCTTGGCCCGCCGCAGCGCGAAGCGCGAAGGCGGCGCGCTGGGCGCTAGGCTACCTGTTGCGCAGCCCTTCAGGGCTGCCTTGTGGATGCACATATGTCTTTGATGCGACGGATTCTGCTGGCGGGGTCGACCAACGCGTGGCTGCGCGACCGCGCGACGAAGACGCGCTTCGTCCGCAGGTCGGTCAGCCGCTTCATGCCGGGCGAGCAGGTGGAGGACGCGCTTCGCGCCGCGGCCGAGCTGAAGCCGGACGGGATCACCACGATCCTGACGCACCTCGGCGAGAACCTGACGCGTGTGGAGGAGGCCGAGGAGGTCACGCAGCACTACCTGGGCGTGCTCGACAAGATCGCCGCGTCGGGTCTCGACGCGCAGATCTCGATCAAGCCGACGCAGCTCGGCCTCGACCTCGATCGCGCGCTGTGCGAGCGGAACCTCGATCGCATCATGGAGCGCGCCGAGCAGCGAAACAACTTCGTGTGGATCGACATGGAGGGCTCGCCTTATGTCGATCCCACGCTGGCGCTCTTCACGCGCACGCGCGCGAAGACGCCGCGGATCGGCATCGCGCTCCAGGCATACCTGTACCGCACCGCGAAGGACCTCGAGCCGCTCATCCCTCTCGGCTCCGCGGTTCGCATCGTCAAGGGCGCCTATCTCGAGCCGGCCGACATCGCGTATCCGAAGAAGGCGGACGTCGACGAGAACTTCTACAAGCTGGGCGTGCGGCTGCTGGCGAAGGACGCGCAGCAGGCGGGTTGCCTCCTGCACATCGCCACGCACGACATCGCGCTGGCGGATCGCCTGAGCGCGTTCATCACGGAGCAGAACGTGCCGCCGTCAAGCTACGAGTTCGCGATGCTGTACGGCATCCAGCGCGGCCAGCAGCTCCGCCTCGCCCGCGCGGGGCAGCGGCTGCGCGTCCTCATCAGCTACGGCGAGTACTGGTTCCCGTGGTACATGCGGCGGCTCGCGGAGCGGCCGGCAAATGTCGGCTTCGTGCTCAAGAACATGGTCAGCGGGGGCTAGGGCCTGCCGCGCCGAAGCGCCGGAGGCGCGAAGGCGGGTGCTGAAGGGTGCTGAAGGGTGCGAAGGGGTGCGGAAGGGTGCTAAGGGGTGCGGAAGGGTGCCAGGCCGCGGCCTATCGGGAGGCCGACTGACTCGTGGCACGTGGGGGCAATGAAATTCTAATATGTAATGCTAGAATTTCAGGTTTGTAACGGATGCGCTCCGGACCCGATCCCGACGCCGCCCGGCACTCCCCAGCCCGCCGGCGCGTCCACGTACGATGCATCCAGTTCCCCGACTGAGCCCACGCCCAGCAGCTTGATCGTGCGGAGCAGATCGGTCCGCAGGATCTCGATCGCGCGGGCGACGCCAGCCTCGCCGTCGGCGCCGAGGCCGTAGGCGTACGCGCGCCCGACGAGCACGGCCCGCGCCCCGAGGCACAGCGCCTTGGCCACGTCGGCGCCGCTCCGGATCCCGCCGTCGAACAACACCTCGATCTGTCCGTTCACGGCGCTGACGACCTCAGGCAGGATACGCAGCGTCGGATGCACGCCATCGAGCTGCCGCCCCCCGTGATTCGAGACGACGACGGCGCTCGCTCCGGCGTCGATCGCGCGCCGCGCATCGTCGCCGCGATGCACACCCTTGACGACAATCGGCCCGTTCCACACCGCGCGCACCCACTCGAGATCCTTCCACGTGACCGTGGACTGTTCGAGCGCGGTACCCACATCCGCGTACGGCATCGGCCCGATCCCTGGAAGATCGACGTTCGGGAACTTCATCAGGCCGCCGTCGGCGAGGAACCGGACGAGCCACCTTGGCTTCGCCGCGAACTGCCACACGAACGGGAACATCCTCCAGGGCCGGCGCGTGAGCAGCTCGTTCACCCCGTTGCGGATGTCGCGCTCGCGAAGGCCCGCGACGCGGGTGTCGATCGTGACGACGAGCGCCGAATAGCCCGCCTCCCTGGCCCGCGCGATCGCGCCGGTGGCCACGTCCCGCCCGCCGAGCAGATAGAGCTGGTACCAGCAAGGCCCTGGCGACGCGCGCCGGACGTCTTCGAGGAGGCTCCCGGACAGTGTGGACAGGATGTACAGCGTGCCGGCCGCGCCGGCCGCGCGCGCGGCCGCTTCTTCTCCGCGCGGATGGAACATCCGCGAGCTGCCGACCGGCGCGAGCAGGATCGGCATCGACAGCGTCGTCCCGAGCACCGTCGTCTCCAGGCTGTAGGCCGGCGAGGAGACCGCGCAGCGCGGGCGGAAGATCACGCCGTCGAACGCGCGGGAGTTCCCGCGCAGCGTGATCTCGCGCTCGGCGCCGCCGTCGATGTAATCGAACACGGCGCGGGGAAGGCGGCGCTTCGCGACGCGTCTCAGATCGTCGATATTGAGGACATGGGGAGGCATGACGGCAGAAGACATATGCGTTCCTATGAAGATGCTGGATGACAGCTAGTGTCCCGTCTCCGTGGTTCGTGACATAACTCCCGGGCGGGGCATCCCGTCTGGCTGCGTTGCTCCTCCCTCAAATACACCCAGTATTCTCGGTCGTCGCGCCTTGCCGGCCGGGCGCCGCGCTCCGGGATTTATGCCACGATCCACGGGGACGGGACACCAGCATAGCGCCGAATGGTTCTCCGTACCTCCAGCACCCCAGAGCACCTCTCAGCACCTCTCAGCACCTCTCAGCACCTCTCAGCACCC
>MELC01000060.1:0-50553 GCA_001767455.1 Acidobacteria bacterium RIFCSPLOWO2_12_FULL_66_21 | reverse complement strand
CAGAGCGCCTCTCAGCACCCCTCAGCACCCCTCAGCACCCCTCAGCACCTCTCAGCACCCCTCAGCACCTCTCAGCACCCCTCAGCACCCCTGAGCACCTCCTGTATGATGTCGCCTTCATGACCCCCGTCCCCTGGATCCAGGTCTACGATCCGCTGGCCGGCCCGTGGCTGAGTACCGCGGCCGCGGCGCTGCCGATCGTCCTGCTGCTGTTCACGCTCGGCGTGCTCGAGTGGCGGGCGCACTTCGCCGCCGCCGCCGGGCTCGTCGCCGCGCTCGCGGTGGCCACGCTCGTCTACGGCATGCCGGTCGGGTCCGCCGGGGCGACAGCCGTCTACGGCGCCGCCTACGGCTTTCTGCCGATTGGCTGGATCATCCTGAACGCGGTCTTCCTGTACAACCTCACGGTCGAGACCGGCCAGTTCGAGATCGTGAAAGCCTCGGTGAGCCGGTTGTCCAGCGACCGGCGAATCCAGGCGCTGCTCGTCGCGTTCGCGTTCGGCGCGTTCATCGAGGGCGCTTCCGGATTCGGGACCCCGGTCGCGATCTGCGCGGCGCTGCTCATCGGGCTCGGCTTCACGCCGCTGTACGCCGCGGGTCTCTCGCTCATCGCGAACACCGCGCCGGTCGCCTTCGGCGCGATCGGCACGCCGATCCTCACGCTCGCCGCGATCACCGGCATTCCCGCGTTCACGCTCGGCGCCATGGCCGGACGCCAGCTTCCGTTCGTCTCGCTCATCGTCCCGGCGTGGCTCGTGGTGACCATGAGCGGGTGGCGCGGACTGCGAGGGGTATGGCCGGCGGTCCTTGTCTGCGGCGGGACGTTTGCCGCGATCCAGTTCGCGTGGAGCAACTTCGTCGGCCCGGAGCTCGTTGACATCATCGGCGGGCTCGGCACCATCGCGGCGCTGGGGCTCTTCCTGACCGTGTGGCATCCGAGGGACGTGTGGGAGTTTGCCGACGCGGATCCGACGTCCCGCGCTCGGCCCGCCCTCGCCGGCGCGGCGCATCGGGCGGCCGTCGTGCGCGCGTGGATGCCGTGGCTCTTCCTGAGCGTCGCGGTGATTGTCTGGGGCCTGCCCGCCACGAAGACCATCCTCAACGGAGCCGGCCGGCCGACGGCCAAGCACGCGCTCGCGCCCGCCGTGGACGTGCCGCTCCTGCACCGCGCGGTCTTTCGCGAGTATCCGGTCGTCACGACCGCGGTCGATCGATCGCGGATCGCGGATCCCGCGTACGGCAACGCCCACGCGGAAGCAGCGCAGTTCACTTTGAACTGGGCGTCGGCGACGGGGACCGCGATCTTCCTCGCCGCGCTCGCCACCGCCTTGTTCCTGCGCGTGCCGGTCGGCCAGTTCTTCGCGATTGCGCTCACGACGCTCCGCCGCATGCGGGCGCCGCTCGCCACGATCATGCTGATGATGGCGCTCGGGTTCGTGACGAGGTACGGCGGCACCGACGCGACGCTTGGACTGGCCTTCACGCGAACCGGGTGGCTGTACCCGTTCTTCGCGGCGCTACTCGGCTGGCTGGGCGTCGCGCTCACGGGGTCCGACACGAGCTCCAACGTGTTGTTCGGGAGCCTTCAGAAGATCACCGCGCAGCAGCTCGGCCTGAACCCGGTCCTCATCGTCACCGCGAACAGCACCGGCGGCGTCATGGGCAAGATGATCGACGCTCAAAGCATCGTCGTCGCGACGGCGTCAACCGGGCAGGTGGGCCATGAAGGGCGGATCCTGCGGTTCGTCTTCTGGCACAGCATCGCGCTCGCCGCCCTCATGGGCGCGATCGTCATGCTGCAGGCGTACGTATTCCCGTGGATGGTCCCGTAACACGGAAAACACGGAACAACACGGAAGAACACTGAGCTTGCTTCCGTGTGTTTCCGTGTCCTTCCGTGCCTTCCGTGTTGCCGTGTTTCAGAACCTAAAGCCCGTTGACAGGTGCAGCCTTGTGTCGCCGCCGCGGCCGTGGGCGACATCCAGGTTGATCTGGACGAGCGGCGCGATCATGAAGATGCCGCCGCCGAAGCCCTTGTGCCAGGGCTGATCCCTCAGGCTGACGCCGTGGTCCGCCACCCTGCCGGTGTCGGCGAACACGACGACACCGAGCTTCGCGCCGCTGAGGACCGACGTGATCGGCACGCGCAGCTCCGCGCCGGTGACAAGCATCCGATCGCCGTCGAACGTCCCGGCGCGAAACCCGCGCAGCGTGCCGGCGCCGCCGAGGAGCAGCCGCTCGTACGGCGGGAGAGGCGCGTCGGTGTTGTAGTACTGCACGGCGCCGGCGAGGACCGCCTGCTTGTAGACGCGCAGGTAGCCGCGCGTGTCGGCGGTATAGCGGTTGATCCGCGGCAGATGGTTCACGTGGAGCGCGGTCCAGTCCCCGCCGATGTAGACGGCGTTGCCGGGAAACGACGGGTCGCCGCGCGTGTCGAGCGCGGCGTGCGCGCCGACGGTCCAAAGGCGGTCGTCGAGCGCGGCAAAACTGACTGAGCTTCGTGACGTATCCGCGCCGACGCGCACCATGTGCGCGAATTGGCGCTCCACGCCCGCCTTCAACTCGACGCGCGTGTCGTTGGTCAGGAAACGCGGGTTCTCGCGCTGCCAGATCGCCGCGCTGGAGGTGACGCGGGTCAGCGGACCGCTCTTGAAGACCCGCTCCATCTCGAGCGCGACGCGCTTCGTGCCGCCCCAGGTCCCGGGCACGGACAACCGCTCACCGGCGCCCAGCAGATCCACCGTGCTCACGCGGGCGCCGTAGGTGAACCCGTACCCATCGTCGTACCCGAGGATCGGCAGGAACATCAGCCGGTGCGTGAGCCGGTAGAGCGGGCGCCTGACTGGCGGTTTCCCCGGCCCGGCAGAGCGCACGCCGGGGTGCTCGTGGACGACGAGAAGAATGGCGACGTCTGAAGGGTCGTCGAGCGAGCGGTAGCGTTTGCGCACGTCCACCGACTCGAACACGCCGCTGACCTTCAAGCGGCGCTCGATCGTCTTCAGCCCTTCCTCGGTGACCGTGTCGCCGACCGCGATCCCCGCGAGTTTCAGCACGTCCTCGTCGAGGAGGGACGCGTTGCCGTGCACGCGAATCTCACGCACGATCTCCTGTCCGGCCGCGTCCGGCACGAAGGGGCCATGCGCCGATTCGGCCTCCGGCGCCGGCTGCAGATCCGGCGCCCGCGGGGCCTCCGGCTGTTTCGGCGACTCGGGCATCTTGGGTACTTTGATCGTCGTCTTGATCTGCGCTTCGCGGTACTCCTTGAACCTGCGGCCGTAGCCGGCCTCGAAGGATCCGTTCGCGAGCGTGATCCCCGCGTGGATGTCGATCTCGCGCGGCAGCCACACGCCGGCGAACGGCTGCCCCATGCTCATCGAGGCGCGCAGGTCGTCGATCTTCACGAGCCACGCGCCCGGGAGGAAGTCGAGCCACACGTTGTCGAACGTGTATTTGACGATCTGATGCTCGGCCGGGTCGACCCACAGCGTGACGAGCGCCGTCTTGTTCATCTTGCGGTCGATGTCCTCCTCCGCCCGCTGCTCCTTCGAGCGCTTCGGTGTTTCCTTCGGCGTCTTCTTGTCGTCGTCGTCGAACAGGTGCGTCGGGTAGTACTCGATGCGCAGGACGTCCTTCCCCTCGAGCTGCTCACGGCCCGCGAGATAGTAGTTGCCCGGCTCGAACTTGAAATCCATGAAGTAGGCCTCGGAGACGAACCGGGGCTCGGCCGAAAGCGCACTCCCGGTTTCGACGGCTATTCCGCCGGGGCCGATGGAGACCGACCTGTCCTCCTTCTGCTTTTTCGCCACCCGTGCCAGGCGGGCCTTCTCGCGGCGGATCCAGTTCTTCTCGTACTCGTCGCGCTCCGCGACGCTGACGCCGACGCCGCCGAACCGGACCGGGCTCCGCACGTGCATGCCGTCGCGGACGTACCAGGTGAAGTCGCGCTTGCTCCGATGGAGCGGGAACCGCCCGGGGCCGAGAATCTCGAACGTCTCCGCTTCGTCGAGGATGTAGTCGTTGAGCATCCGGCGGTTGACCTCGCGGCGGGCCAGGGCCTTTTCCATGAAGGCGTCGAGATCGCTCGCCACTCGTGCCGGCGCCTGCTGGGTGGGAGCTGCCTGTGCGGGTGCCTGGGGACCACCGGCGGCGCGTGGCAGCGCGGGGACGGCGGCCAGGCACGCGAGCACGAGAGCCGCGCGGCGAATCATCGGAACTGAAGACACGGAGACCTCCGAAGGGCAGGACAACTGGCTGGCGCAGGAGTAGACGGGCGAGCGCCCGAACTAGTTCCGTGCCCGCCTGGCGTCCACGGGGATCATGTACCGGTAGCGCAGCCCTTCCGCCTTCGCCAAGGCTCCGGCGGACCGCCGTAGCTTTAGCGGAGGCTGGTCAGGGCTGCCGGCGGCCGTCCACCGGCATCAACATGTATTTGTAAGTATGCGGCTGGCCGGCAGGAATGCGATACGCCTCCATCGGCCAGGCGTTGGCGCTCCAGCTGTTGATGCCGCCCACCCCCATCTGCTTCCAATCGACGTTCACGTAGATTTCGGGGCGCCGCGGGAGCTGGAACGAATAGGCGGCCAGCTCGATGTCGTCCTTCGTCACGTGCGACGCCGCCGCGCTCAGGAGCGGCACTCCCTGGATCCTGAGCCCGATACCCTGGTCGTTGGTCAGCATCATCCACGCGACGTCCGTCTTGTTGCCGTTCTCCTGCGGACGTGAATAGTCCACCCACTGATCGTGGACGGTGGACGAGTAGACGCCGATCGGCTCGAACTGGCGATCGATATAGGTTTCCGCCGGTCCGCGGCCAAGCCATTTGAGGTGCTCGAGTCCCGGGCTGACGACGAGTTCCATTCCAGCGCGCGGCATCATGGGCAGCGTATTTGTGCCAGGCGTGTAGCCGCCTTCAACGACGACGGCGCCATCGCCGTTGACACTGTAGGTCACGGCGTACGTCGCCCCGACAGCGGGAAGATCCGCGCGGACGATCACCTCCGCCCTCAGATCGTTGACGCGGCGCGCGGTGACCTCCTTGACGCGCCAGCCGTCACCGGCATGACGCCAGATGGTGACGTCGGTGGCGGGATCCTGCCGCGCTTTGTTCATCATCGACTTCCACGCGCCGATGTCGTTGTCCGTCATCGCGCGCCAGAAGTCCGGAATGGGCCCGCGATCGAGCAGGCGCACTCCCTTGTAGCTGTAGCTGCCGATGGTGCCCTGAACGCGGTCGAACACCAGCGCGAAGTCCGGGCCGCTGAAGCGGATCACATTGCCGCCGTCTCGCATGACGAGCGGCGCATCCGGACGTTCGCCGGCGGACATATGGCCGAAGGGACCTGCCGCCAGGAGCTTGATCGACAGCGGCCACTGCTCCCACCCCAGTTCGTGACCCTTCTTTGCCCACCGCGTGTCGGCGCGAAGCAGAAAGCGGACGTTGAGCCAGTACGCTGCGTTCCGGGGGTACGACTCGGGCCCGGGCAGCGTCGCGGGAAGCGCCAGCGTGAATTCCTTCTCCTCCTGGGGCGCGAGGTCCAGTTCCGGCAGCTTGCCGGACGCAACCGCCTTCCCCTCGTCGCTCACCACTTCCCATACGCCTTCCGCGATGTCTTTCGCGTTGATGAAGTCGTGCCAGTTCTTCACGCGGATGCGGCCGGACGCGAGATCGACGGCGTCGGCGTGGATGTAGCGGTACACGTACTTGATCGCGCGCAGGCCAGGGTGCGGCAGACGATCCGCGCTGATGAGGCCGTTCTGGTTGAAGTTGTTGTCGTTGCGGATGGCGTAGCGGTCTTCCCACCAGCCGCCGTACGCGAGAAACGTGGAGCGGCCGCTGCTGCGGTACTGGGCGGGAACGGGCTGCCGGATGCCCTGGTCCACCCAGTCCCACACGAACGCGCCCTGTGCGTTGGTGCCCGAATAGAAGATGTCCCAGTACTCCTTCAGGCCGCCGTTGCTGTTGCCCATCGCGTGCGTGTACTCGCACAGCAGGAGCGGGATGTCGGGGCGCGCCTCGGCGCGCTGGCGAACGGTGGCGGGCGCCGGATACATGAACGAATTGATGTCGCTGTTCGGACCGCCGCGGTTGGCGGCCCCCTCGTAGTGCACGGGACGCGACGTGTCGCGCTTCTTGATCCATTGGTACGCGGCGGTGAAGTTGGCGCCGTCGCCGCACTCGTTCCCGAGCGACCAGATCACCACCGACGGATGGTTCTTGTCGCGTTCGATCATCCGCTCGACGCGATCGACGTACGCCGCGGTCCACTCGGGCGAATTCGTCAGCCGGTTCTGCGGGTTCGTGCCGAAGCCGTGACACTCGATGTTGGCCTCATCGATCACATAGAGACCGTAACGTTCCGCCAGGTCGTACCAGTCCGGCGCGTTCGGATAATGCGAGGTGCGCACGGCGTTCACGTTGTACTGCTTCATCAGCTCGATATCGCGAATCATCGATGCACGGCTCACGTAATGGCCCGTCACGGGGTCGTGCTCGTGGCGGTTCACCCCCTTGAACAGGACCGGCTGGCCGTTGACGAGGATCCGGCCCTTCGCGATTTCCACCTTGCGGAAGCCGGCGTGCGCCGGGATCACTTCGACGACGCGCCCGGATGCGTCCTTGAGGGTGAGCAGCGCGCGATACAGATTCGGCGCCTCCGCCGACCACTTCAGCGGCGCGGTCACGGGGAACGAGACGTCCACGGTCGTGTCGCCGCGGGCCGGCGCCCTCACGCGTGCCGTGCCGCTCGCGACGGCGCGGCCGGCCGGATCCGAGAGTTCGACGAGCAGCGACAGCGCGCCCGGGGCCGCGCCCGAGTTCGCCACCATCGCCTTCACCGTGAACGTCGCATCGCGGTAGGCGGCGTCGAGGTCCGTCTTGATCTCGAAATCGCGGACGTGTCCGGCGGCTGGGCTCCACAGGTACACGTCGCGGAAGATGCCGCTCAGCCGCCACATGTCCTGATCCTCGAGGAACGATCCGTCGCTGAATCGATACACCTCGACGGCGAGCGTGTTCGCGCCGGGCTTGACGCGCGAGGTGATGTCGAACTCCGCCGGCGTGCGGCTGTCCTCGCTGTAGCCGACCTTCTCGCCGTTCACCCAGACATAGAACGCGGAGTCGACCCCGTCGAAGTGCAGCAGCACGCGGCGGCCGTTCCACCCGGCGGGCACGCTGAACGCGCGCCGGTACGAGCTGACCGGGTTGTTGTCGCGTGGCGGCCGGGGATTCCGGCGGTCGTACGCGAACGGGTACCCCGCGTTGACGTAGATCGGCATCCCGTAGCCCTGCACTTCGACGTTGGACGGGACGTCGATCGCCTTCCACGCGCCAGCGTCGAAGCCGCCCGCGAAGAAGTTCGCCGGGCGGTCCTTCGGGCTCGGCGAGTGATGGTATTTCCACGCGCCGTTGAGCGATTGGAACCACGGCGAGCGGCCGCGGTCCATGGCCGTCGCCAGCGCCGCCGTGGGGTAGATCATCATCGTGGCGTGCGGCTTCTCCACGCCGGCATGAAGGATGGCCGGGTCGTCCCACTCAGGACGCGCGGTGTCGGGCTGCGCGAGGAGGTTGATCACGAGCGACGCCAGGAGCACAACGATTGACACAGGGACGCCTCCCGCATGCCTCGGCCTGGCGCTGTCACGCCGGCCGGGTCGTCACGACGGTCAAACAGGAGAAAGGAAGAAGGGGAGGGCGCAAACCCAAGCGGGTCGCGCCGCGCCATGCGCGGCAGGATCCGCAGCGATCGGCGCCTGCAAACCGCTTCTGAGTCATCGGCGGCTTGCAGACGCCGATCGTTGCGGATCCGTGCCGCCGGCCGTCGATAGCCGTCGGCCGGCGCGCGACCCGCGGTCGTCCGGAATGCCCCGGTTCCTCCCCTTCTCCTGTTTCCTGCGCAGTATAGCTCTCCGCGGGAGCTGGAATCAGGCAGGTATCTCCCATTGCCCGGACTCCGCCGCCCGGAACACCGCGTCGATGACGCGCATGTTGCGTATCGAGTCCTCCAGCGGATACGGCGCGGGCGCGCCGTCGAGGATCGCGCGCGAGAACAGATCCGCCTGGATCGTGTACTGGTTCACTGCCGGCAGCGCCATCGTCTCGATCCCGGCCCCCGCGATGTCGGACCCGTCGTCCACGAAGATCCGCGACGGCCGGTCGGGCAGGGCATTGAACGGAATCTCGATCTCGATCCGCCCACGCGTGCCCAGAATCTGGACCCGCTGCCACGGCACTGTCTGCGTGGCGCACGTACCGGTGACCTGTGCATCGCCGAAGTCGAGCACCATCGACGCCAGGCGATCCACTCGGAGCGACGGATCGCGCTCGATGGCCGCGGCCACGCGCAGCGGCTCGCGGTCCAGGATGAACCGGGCGGTGTGAATCAGGTAGCAGCCGATGTCCATGATCCCGCCGCCGCCCCACTCGGGGATATTGCGGATGTTGGTCGGGTCGTCGTTGAAGTAGCTGAAGACGCCGACGATCGACCGCACGGGGCCGATGCGTCCCGAGCGCACCAGCTCTTTCGCGCGCTGCCACTGCGGATGCGTCCGCACCATGAACGCTTCCTGGATCAGCACGCCGGCCGCGTCGCGCACGGCGATGAGCCCGGCCGCTTCATCGGCATTGAGCGCAATCGGCTTCTCGCAGAGCACGTGCTTCCGCGCCTGGGCGGCGCGGATCGTCCACGGCACGTGCAGGTGGTTCGGCAGCGGGTTGTAGATGGCGTCGATGTCCGGATCGGCCAGCAGCTCCTCGTACGAGCCGTATGCCTTCGGGATGTGAAGCGCGCCCGCCGCCGCGCGCGCCTTCATGATGTCGCGCGACGCGATGGCCGCCACCTCGGTCCACTGGCCGGCCTGCATGGCAGGGATCACCTTGAGGGTGGCGATCCTTGCAACGCCGAGCACGCCCCACCGAACCCTCTCAGCCATGCTCTTGATCATCCACGGAATTCACGGCGGATCATCCACGGAAAGACACGGAAAAACACAGAAACAACTTATCTTCCGTGTCCTTCCGTGGTTGTGATCTTCCGTGCCTTCCGTGGTTCTTCGTCTGCGGCCGTAAGCGCTTACGACGGTGGTAAGCCCGTGGGGGCTGAAATCCTCGAATTGCAGGCCTTTCCGCGGCCCTGCCGCGGTACGGCGGTTGCGGTAACCGCAGCGAGGAGGATTCATGCACGCCAGAACTTCGCTGATGGTATTCGCAGCCGCGCTTGTCATGGTGAGTTGCGGTGGTGGCGGTGCGGCCCCGACGCCCACGACGCCAACCTCGACCGGCGGCGGAGGGACGACCGCGACGACCGTGACCATCACCATCGTCGGGGAGAAGGGGGCGCTCTCGTTCAACCCCAATCCGGCCTCGGTGCCGGCGGGTCAGATGGTGATCTGGAAGAACGCGGACAAGATCGTCCACCGGGTCGTCATCGAGGGCGTGGTCGATACCGGCGACATCGCGCCCGGCGCCTCGTCAGCGCCCAAGCCGCTCGGAGACGTGTCCAAGAGCTATCACTGCTCGATCCATCCCGGGATGGTCGGCAGCTTGAACGGCGCCGCGACTCCGGACCCGGGCGGCTGTGACGGCTACGGCTGCTAGACCATCAACTCCCAACTCCCAACGCCCAACTCCCAAGAAGAGGAACTTGGGAATTGGGAATTGGGAGTTTACAGCGAGCCCCGAGCCCGCCGCCTTCGCGCTCTGCGCTACGGCGGCCAGGCGAGCCCCGAGCCACGAACCACGAGCCACGGAGGAATTATCCCCCTCGTTTCTTGAACGCCTTGTTCGGATACTTCGGCGCCACGGGCGTCGGGATCGGGTTCTTCCGGATCTGCTCCTGCAGCTCCTTGACGGCCGCGTCGAGCTGCGCGTCGCTGCCGGTGAAGGTTGCATGCGGCAGGTTGTCGACGACGATGTCGGGGTCGACGCCGTGGCCTTCGATCAGCCAGTCGCCCTCGGGTCCGAAGACGCCTGTTTCCGCCGCGGTGGCGATACCGCGATCGACGAGGACGTTGCTCGACGACAGCCAGATCTCGCCGCCCCACGTGCGCGTACCGATCACCTTGCCGAGGCCGAGCCGGCGGAACCCTTCCGCGAACGCCTCGCCGTCGGACGCCGTGTTCTCGTCCACGAGGACGACGACGTGGCCGCGGAAGGCGTACTGCATGTTCCAGGTCGGATCGCCGACGCGCGGCTGCCAGAAGAACCACGCCTTGCGCAGGAGCTTCTCGAGGATCCAGCTGTCGATGTTGCCGCCGTTGTTGTGGCGGACGTCGATGATGAGGCCGTCGCGATCGAACACCGGATAGAACTCGCGCTGCCACTCGGCCATGTTCCCGGCGCCCATCGCGCGCAGGTGGACGTAGCCGATCTTCCCCTTGCTGTCCTGCTCGACCTTCAGCCGCCGCGTGTACTCCCACTCGTCGTAGCGCAGCTCGTTCTCTCCCCCGAGGGTCGCCGGCGTGACGACGACATCGCGCGACGCGCCGGCCTGCGACTTGATCTTGAGCAGCACCTGCCTGTTGGCCTCGTTGCGCAGGAGCGCGCCGAGATCGCGCGCGGACAGCGCGGGAATGCCGTTGACGGCCTCGATGACCTCGCCTTCCTCCACGTTGACGCCGACCCGGGCGAGCGGCGACAGCTCGTTCGGGATGTCGGGGTCGGTGCGGAAGATGTGATCGATGCGGTAGCCGCCCGCGCGCTCGTCGCGCGTGACCCGCGCGCCGAGCGAGCCCGGCTGCACCTGGTCCGTGCCGCGGCGCGTGTCGCCGCCGCGCACGAAGATGTGCAGCGCGGACAGCTCGCCGACCATCTGCGAGAAGATGTCGCTCAGCTCCGCCCGGTCGGTGACGCGGTCCACGAGCGGGAGGTACTTCGCCTTCACCGCCGGCCAGTCCACGCCGTGCATGCCGCGGTCGTAGAAGTAGTCGCGCTCGAGCCGCCACGCCTCCGTGAACATCTGCCGCCACTCGTCGCGCGGATCGAGCCGGAACGCCCAGTCGCCGAGCGGCACCTTGTTCTTCGTCGTGTCGGTGGGCGCCTTCGCGCCGGCGTCGAAGACGAAGATGTCCTGGCCCTTGCGCACCAGCACCTTCTTGCGGTCCATCGACAGCTCGTAGCGGGTCACGCCCTCGGCGAAGGTCTCCGGCTTCGGACTCTTGTTTTCGATCGCGAGCGTCTTCAAGGCGGGCGGCCCCGGCGTCGACACGTCCCCTGACAGGAAGTAGAGGCGCTTCCCATCCGTCGACAGCTCGCGGTAGTTGCCCGCGGGGAGCGGCACTTCGATCAGCCGTGTTTCGATCCCGGTCAGATCCGCCGGCGCCGGCGGCGCGGGCTTGACACCCTGGGCTGCCGGTGTGGGCGCCGGCGCGGGGGCCGTCGTCTCTTTCTTCTCCTCCGGCTTCTTGTCGTCCGGCTTCTTCTCCTCTTTCTTTTCCTCTGCCGTCGCCGGATGCAGTTCGTCGTCGGGCGCGAACGGCGAGCGCTCGCCGGGCTTCATGGACACGTGGTAGACCTTCGCCTGCTTGTCGAAGAACGGCTCCGGCTGCCGCGATCCCCACGGGCTGCCGACGACCGACACGAAGTTGCGATCGGACAGGAAGTAGAGCCACTTGCCGTCCGGCGTCCACTCGGGGCTGTAGCTGTCGTAGCGGTTGGTCGTGACCGGCGTGATGCGCCCGCTCTCCACGTTGTAGACCGAGATGCGCGTCATCTGGTTCTTGTCAGGGGCGGTGTAGGCGAGCCACTTGCCGTCGGGCGACCAGCGCACGTCGTCGAAGTCTCCTTCGCCGGACACGGCGATCTTCTTCTGCTGCTTCGACGCGACGTCGAGGACCCAGAGCTGCTGATCCTTGTCGAAATGCGCGACGTGGGTTCCGTCGGGCGACGGGATTCCGTCCCACCGCAGGACCTTCGCATCGTTCGACAGTTGCGCGTTCGCGCCGACGCCGTTGGCCGGCACGCGCCAGAATTCCACCTCGCCGCTCTCGTCCGACAAGGTGAGCAGCGACTTGCCGTCGGGGAAGAACCGTCCCTCGCGGTAGCGGACCTTCTTGTCGCGCGTCGCCTCGACGATCCGTCCCTGCTGCGCGGGCGCGACGAACACCTGGCCGCGCGCGGTGAGGACGATGCGGTCGCCGGTGGGGGAGGGGTGGACGCTCGTCACCCACTCGAGGGGCGTCCTGACCCAGCGTTCGCGGAGCTGATCGAAATCCGAGATCAGCGTGATCGGGACGGCGCGATCCTGGTCGCGATCGATGTCGAACACGTGGATGTCGGCGCCGAGCTGGTAGGCGATCCGGCCGTCGGACAGCGATGGCGAGTTGGCGTCGAGTCCCTCGTGCTTCGTGTGCTGCTTCGGGTCGCCGCCCCGCTCGGCCATCGACCACAGGTTCATCGTGCCGTCCCGGTCGCTGAGGAAGTAGACGCGGCCCTTCCACAGCATCGGCGTCTTGCTCGTGCCGGCGTAATCCGCGGTCAGCGCCGTGGCTTCCTTGTCTCCCTCGGCGAAACGCCACACATTCTGCGCGGTCCCGCCCTGATACCGTTTCGTGTAGCTGCCCTGAAACGCGAAGCGGGTGAAGAACAGCGTGCGGCCGTTCGAGTCGTACGTGCCGTCGCTGGCCTGCGCGAGCGGCACGAGCGTGCGCGTGCCGGTTTTCGGATCCAGCCGCGCGAGCTGCGGGTTCGGCAGGGTGGCGAAGCGGCGCGTGGTATAGAGGATATCGCCCGACGGCGTCCAGCCGACGACGAGCGCGGCGGCTCCCTCGAAGGTCTGCCGCACCGGGATGCCGCCCTCGAGCGGGAGCGTATAGACCTCGGTCGGCCCCTCGTACGACGCGGAGTATGCGATCGTCTTTCCGTCCGGCGAGAAGGCCGCCCGCGATTCCTCCGCCGGGTGCGTCGTCAAGCGCTGCGCCACGCCGCCGGCGATCGGCACGCGCCAGAGGTCGCCTTCGGCGGTGAACACGATCGTGTCCCCATGGATGGCGGGGAAGCGGTAATACCCGAGCGAATGGGTGTCGGCTGCATCGGGCCGGGCGACCCCGATGAGGACAAGGGCGACGAACAGGCACAAGGCGCGGGACTTAGTCATCGGAGACCTCGCTGATAGAAGCACCGATCGTAACTCAATGGGCAATCACCCTCGATCGAGAATAGAATCCGCTCTGGATCGCCCTTCATCCCGGTCGGAGGATCCCGTGCATCGCTCTCTGACTCTCGCGCTCGCCGCCGCGCTTCTCCTCTCGCCGTCCGCGAGCATTCAGCGCTCCGCGGGGCCGGAGGATCACCCGCGGATCGCGCTGCTCCAGCAGCCGTTCTCACCGACGGGCGTCTCCGCCGGCCCTCGGACGATGGCGAACGGCGGGATTCAGCAAATCCTGACCGGCCTGGGCGCGACCGTGCGCGTAGCCGAAGCCAGACTCACCGCGGAGGAGGACACGGAGTACGGCGCCTGGAAGCGATTGGGCATGGCGCTCGGCCACTTCGCCGATCTGGTCGCGACAAGCGAACGCGACGGGTACTTTCCCGTGGGCCTGCTGGCCACGTGCCCGTCGATGCCCGGCATGGTGGCGGGGCTCCAGCACTCGGGGCCCACGTCCGAGCCGATCAGGATCGGGATGTTCTGGCTCGATGCGCATCCGGATTTCAACACGCCGGAGACCACCCGCAGCGGATCGCTCGGCGGCATGCCGGTCGCCGTCGCCACGGGCCGCGCGCTCCAGCGCCTGCGGCTCGACGCGCGCCTCGATCCACCCCTTCCCGACAGGTACATCGTGATGGGCGGCGTGCGCCTGACCGATCCGCTCGAACAGCAGCTCCTCGACGACTCCGCGATCGAGCAGGTGAGCGTTGACGACCTGCGGAACATGACGCCGGCGGTGTTCGCGCAACTGGATCGCCTGAACCGGATCACCGACAAGATCTACGTGCACATCGACATGGACGTGCTGGACCCGCGCGAGGTGATGGGCCACCAGAACAAAGTGCCCGATGGGCCGTCGAGCGAGCAGCTGGCGGCGCTGTTCGAACGGATCTTCACGCGGTATCCGAAGGCGTCGGCGATTGGGTTCGCGACCATCCCGGCCACGGACGAAGGCGGACTGTCGATCGCCGCGTTGAACAGGATGATCGCCGGCGCGGTCCGAGGATTGAAAGCGCGCGACGCGAGGTAGGCGAGTTGGCACGCTGGAGAGCCAGACCATGACAGCGGACGTCCGTGGGTTCGAGCGTGAGTGAATCGATCATCGAGGTGTCGGGGCTGACGCGCCGCTTCGGTGCCACGACGGCCCTCGCTTCGGTGAGCCTGTCCCTGCCGCGCGGGGCGGTCTACGGCCTCGTCGGCGCGAATGGAGCAGGCAAGACGACGCTCATCAAACATGTGCTCGGCCTGCTGCGGGCGGAAAGCGGCACGGTGCGCGTCTTCGGCCGCGATCCCGTCGCCGATCCGGTCGGCGTCCTGTCGCGGATCGGCTATCTCTCCGAGGAAAACGACATCCCCGGCTGGATGCGCGTCGAGGAGCTGATGCGCTACTCGCGCGCGTTCTATCCCGCGTGGGACGCTGCGTACGCGGAGGAGCTGCGGCAGGCGTTCGCACTGGACCCCGCGGCGAAGATCAGGAACCTCTCCAAGGGGCAGAGGGCGCGGACGGGACTGCTGATCGCGCTGGCACATCGGCCCGAACTACTGGTGCTGGATGAACCGTCGTCGGGCCTCGACCCCATCGTTCGCCGCGACATTCTCGGTGCCATCATTCGCACCATCGCCGATGAAGGCCGCACCGTGCTCTTTTCGTCGCACCTGCTGGGGGAAGTGGAGCAGGTCGCCGATCATGTCACGATGATCAGCCAGGGCCGAATCGTGCTGAGCGCGCCGCTGGAGGAGATCAGAGCATCGCACCGCGTGGACGGACGGGTCCCGTCCCTCGATGAGATCTTCGTCGCCCACGTCGGGACGGCCGCGGCGCCCTCCCCGGAGGCGTGAAGCATGCGTTCCCCCGCGCTCGCCATCGCGTGGGAGTTTCGCCACCCGCACCGGTGGGCACTCGTCGGGCTGGCCGGCTACCTGCTCGTCCTGGGGATCGTCAAGCTGCTGATCCTCGGGCCGGGGCACGTCAGGCTGGATCCTCCCAATGGCGTGGCCGCCGTGGGCATCGTGCCTTTTGCGGTGACGTTCCTCTATTTCCTCGCGGTGTTCAGCTTCGGCCTTGCCGGGGACCTGACCGCGCGCCAATCGATCTATCCCGCCCGCATGTTCGCGCTGCCGGTGACGACCGCCGCGCTGGCGGGCTGGCCGATGCTGTACGGCACGGCGGCCATGGCGAGCCTGTGGCTGGTCACGGCGCTTTTGGCACGGTGGCCGTGGGGAATCGACGTGCCGTTGATTTGGCCGGCGCTGCTGGCCGCGGCATTTCTCGCCTGGACGCAGGTGCTGACGTGGATGCCGTACGGTTTGCCAGGCGTGCGTGTGATCGTCACCGTGCTGTGGCTGGCGGCGCTGGACGCCGTCGTCATACTGGCGGTCCATTACGAAGTCCCCGAGCGGCTGATGGTCGCCTTCCTGGCGCCACAGCTGCCCCTGGCGTATCTCGCCGCCCGGTACGCCGTGGCACGGGCCCGCCGCGGCGACGTGCCCGACTGGCGGGACCTATTCGCGCGGCTTGGTCAGATCGCGGATGTTCTGCCGCGCCGGCGAGATCGTTTTTCCTCGCCCGCCCACGCTCAAACATGGTTCGAATGGCGGCGGCATGGCCGATCGCTGCCGGCGCTCGTGGGGATGGTGCTGCCGTTCGAGCTGGCCTTGCTGTTCATCGACGGCAACCAATCGGCGGCATTCGTCTTCACCACGCTTACCGGCGTGCTGCTCACGCCCATCGTCGTCGCAGGCTTCGTCGCGGCGACGGTCAGCAGGTCGAATCCCTACGTGAGCGATTCCTACGGCGTGCCGCCGTTCATGGCGACGCGTCCGTTGACGAGCGCCGCGCTCGTCGCCGCAAAGCTGAAGATGGCGATCTGGAGCACGCTGGCCGCGTGGCTGGTGGTCTCGGTGGCCGTCCCGTTGGCGCTCATCCTGTCGGGCACCTGGCCGATGGTGATCGACCGAGCCCACCGGGGCATCGAAGCCATCGGGACGCCTCGCGCGATCGCGATCGCGATCCTGGGATTCTCGGGCCTGTTGGTCTCGACGTGGAATCAGCTCGTGCAGAGTCTGTACATCGGCCTGACCGGCCGCGAATGGCTCATCAAGTCGAGCCTGTTCCTGACCCTGTCGTTCCTCGTCGTCATCGGCCCGGTCATCGAATGGATTCACGACGACAGGGACGTGCAGGCCGCGTTATGGGACGCCTGGCCGTGGATTCCCGCTGGTCTGGTCGGCGTCAAAATGTCCGGCGCTGCGTGGATCGCCACACGCCTCTATCACAGCCGGCTGCTGAGCGACCGCACGCTTGTGACCGGCGCGGCCTGTTGGTGTGTCGCCGTGCTCGCGCTCTACGGTCTGCTCGTGTGGCTCGTCTCCACGCCGTTCATCCCGCGCTACCTTCTCGCGCTCTTCGCGATCCTGGCGATCCCCCTGGCGCGCCTCTCTGCGGCACCGCTGGCGCTCGCGTGGAATCGGCATCGGTGAGGGCGACGGCCATTCACGCACGATCATGAAGAGCAGGAAGATGGTCATCGGCGCCGTGCTGGCTCTCATCGGCCTGCCTGTGGTGTTGGCCGTGATAGAGGGCGTGTCCTTCCACGTCCTCAATCGCAACAACGGCACCATCGTCTCCTCGGGCCAGAAGCGGGAGTACCTGCTGTATGTTCCAACGACCTACGACCGCACCAGGCCGACGCCGCTCGTCATCAGCATGCACGGCGCGGCGATGTGGCCGGCCGCTCAAATGAACACTAGTCAATGGAACAAGGTGGCCGATGAGCACGGGTTCATTGTCGTCTACCCGTCGGGAACAGGGGGCGACGGGCCCAGGGTCTGGAACGTGAACCGCGGCGCCGGTCTCATGAAGGATGTCCGGTTCATCTCGGAATTGATCGACACCTTGGGGGCGGCCTACAACATCGACCCGGCGAGGATCTATGCCAACGGGCTGTCCAATGGCGGAGGCATGGCGTTCGTGCTGTCCTGCACGCTCTCCGATCGGATCGCGGCGGTCGGGATGGTGGCGTCCGCGCAATTACTCCCGTGGGACTGGTGTACCGATCGCCGGCCGGTGCCGATGATCGCGTTTCATGGGACCGCCGATACGGCAACGCCGTACGGCGGCGGCACGTCGTGGGTCGCTTCCAGGCCGTTTCCGAGCATCCCGACATGGACGGCGAATTGGGCTCACAGAAACCGGTGCGAACCGAACCCCATCGAATCTGTGGTGGCGGAGGATGTCACACGCCTCGAATACACGAGCTGTGCAGATGAAGCGGCCGTGGTCCTCTACACGGTGCAGGGAGGAGGCCATACCTGGCCGGGCGGCGGGCCGCTGCCGGACTGGTTCGTCGGACCCACGAGCCGCAGCATCGACGCCTCGAGTCAGATGTGGGCGTTCTTTCGTGAGCACCGCCTTTTGAAGAGATAGGGCCGGCGGTTCACGGGTGGCGTCTTGCATGCATGTACATGCCCGCGATTGAGGCGTATCTGCGTGACGTCGTGAGGGCGTCATTCCCCAACCTCCCCTATGATGAGGCCGCGGCGACGTGGCACGGCGAGGAACGCGCGCGCCTCGAAGCGCTCGGACCGCCGGCGCCGTTCGTCGACGGTCAGATTGCGGCGATCGCTCACGTGCAGGGACTGATGCTCGTCACTGCTAGCGCAGAATCCTGAGTCCCACCGGCGTCGAGGGGACCGTGGTCGCGCCGATGATCTGAAGCACCGCCCCCGCGTAGCTGACGATGTAGAGCTCGCCGTTGGCGTCGATGCCGAACGAGCTGACGCCGCCGAGCGCTGAGGAGCCGCCGAGTTCGGCGGTGTGTTCGATGCGGTTCGACGCCGTCGCCTCGCCGGTGTCGGGATCGACCGCGAGCGCGATCGACCACACGCGGCTCCTGACGAAATCCCCGAAGAAGTAGCGCCCGCGATACGACGCGCCCAGCGCGGACCCGCGGTAGACGTACCCGCCGGTGATGGACGCGCCGACCGAGTGGTTGTATTCGTGGATGGGATCGGTGAGCGGCAGGAACGCCGGCGGACGGCTGGTCACGTTGTCGTGCGCCCCTTCGCGATTGCGCCAGCCGTAGTTGCGCCCGCCGCGGCCGCGCGGCTCGTAGTCGATTTCCTCCCACTGTCCCTGGCCGACGTCGGCGATGACGAGCGCGCCGGTGCCGCCTCGCGCCGGGTCATCGAACGAATAGCGCCACGGGTTGCGGAGGCCGAAGCTCCAGATCTCCGGGCGGGCGCCCTCGCTCGACCTGAAGGGATTGTCGGAAGGGACGGCGTACCCGGTCGCGTCGCTGTCGGGAACGTTCACGTCGATGCGCAGCATCTTGCCGAGCAGCTCCGCGGGATTCTGCGCGCGGTGATCGGGATCGTTCCCCGAGCCGCCGTCGCCGAGGCCGATGTAGAGATGTCCATCGGGCCCAAACCCGAGGTTGCCGCCGTTGTGATTCGAGAACGGCTGGGCGATCGACGTGCGGGTGCCGGGGCCCCATCGCAGATCGAAGCGTGACGCGGGATCCCCGACGAGGGGATTCGACGAACGCTTGAATCTGGCCACGACCGTGTCGCCGGAGGTGTTCGTGAAGTTGACGAAGAGGCGGCCGCTCGTCGCGTAGTCGGGAGAAAACGCCAGGCCAAGAAGGCCGCGCTCGCCGCCTGACGCGACCGACGGCGTGAGGTTCAGGAAATCCGTGGCCTGAACCGCGCCGTTTCGCACCACGCGGATGCGCCCGGCTTGTTCGAGCACCAACTGCACCGCCGCGTCGGTGGGATCCTGCACGAAGGCGACCGGCGAGGTGAAGCCCGATGCGTACACCCGCGCGCGCAGTTGCGATTGCGCGCGCGCGCCATGAGTGAGCGCGAGCGCGACTGACGCCGCCATCGCGCCGCCGACGAACACATGCCGGAGCCGCACGCGGCTATCGTAACGCGCGCCGCCCGCCGGGGACCCCGCGAAGATCGGCTGAGCTGGTGTCCCGTCCCCGTGGTTCGTGACATAACTCCCGGGCGGGGCATCCCGTCTGGCTGCGTTGCTCCTTCCTCAAATACACCCAGTATTCTCGGTCGTCGCGCCTTGCCAGACAGGCGCCGCGCTCCGGGATTTATGCCACGATCCACGGGGACGGGACACCAGTCGCCGCGCGCGTCGTGCTATGGTGCCGATCATGCCGCGCCGGCTCTGGTGCACGCTGCTCATCGCACTCGGCACGACCGCGTGCGAGAAAAAGACGCCCCCGACGCCATCGCCCGGCGGCACCGAGGGAGAGACGATCACCGGGCGCGAGCGCATCGGCTGGGACCAGCAGGCCGCGGGCGCGTCGGAGCTGGCGACGTTCCGCTATGCCATCTACGTCGACAACGCGCGCAGCGAAGTCGCGGACGCCACGTGTGCGACGACCGCGGGCGCGGTGGGGTTTGCGTGCAGCGGCAGGCTGCCCGCCATGGTGCAGGGCTCTCACACGCTGGAGCTTGCGGCGTTCGTGCTCGACGGCGACGTCTTCGAGAGCCCGCGATCGACGCCGCTGCGGGTGAACGTGCAGGCCGCGACGGCCAGCGAGACCAGCGCCGTGGCCTGGTCGTCCGGCCCCGCGGGCATCACGAGCGACGGTGTGCCGCTCGCCGTCGAGCGTGTCGCCGATGGCTTGGCCGATCCGACCGACCTCGCGGTGGCGCCGGACGGACGCGTGTTCGTCGCGGAGCGCCGGGGCAGCGTTCGCACGATCGACGATCCGGGTGGACAGCCTTCGCGGACGCCGTCCGCCAGCGTTGACGTCGAGGGCGGAGAACTGCTCGCGCTTGCGCTGGATCCACAATTCGCCCGCACGCACTTCGTCTATGTCGTGTACGCCGCGCCTGCCGATCGGTCGGGTGACCGTCCGACCTATCGTCTGGCCCGCTTCCGCGAGACCGCGGGTGTGCTGGGTGAACGTGCGGTGCTCGTCAACGAGGTCGCGCCCGTGGACGGTGCCGGCGCGGCGTCAGTGCGCACCATGCCGGACGGGCGGCTGCTGCTGTCCGTGGGCACGAACGGCCACGGCGGCGCGACGTCGCTCGAAGGAAAGCTGCTGCGCCTGGAACGGGACGGCACGACGCCGCGCGAGCAGAACGGCACGCCGGTCATCACCGCGGTGTTCGACGCGCCGCAGGGCATCGCATGGGATCGGGGACGATCCGCTGCGTGGATTGTCGATCGCGCGGGCGCGGCCGCCACGTTGTCCGCGGTGCCGATCGGTCCGTCCGTCCCGCCGCGCGCGGGCGTGAGCTACCGGCTCGCGGACGCGGACGTCCGCTCTGCCGCTGTTTACGAAGGGGATCTCCTGCCGGCCTTCCGAAACGACGTGCTCGTCGCCTCTGATGAAGGCCGTCATCTCGTGCGGCTTCGGGTCCCCGTCGCGGCCCGCTCGCGGACGCTGACGGCCGAACGGCTCCTTCAGGACCGCGTCGGCGGGATCCGGCTCGTCGCCGTGTCGCCGGACGGCGCGATCTACTTCAGCACGGCGGATACGGTGGGACGCATCACGCCGCGGTGAGCCAATAGCCACCCCGAGTGTGCGTCAGCTCATGGCGGCCATCGCTCATACTGCTTGACATGTAACGCATCACGTTATACCCTGTCGACGTGATCCGCTCGTTTGGCGACCGGGAGGCTCAGGACCTGTTCGCCGGCCGGTTCAGCCGCCGCCTCCAACGTGTCGCCCGCGTCGCTCAACGAAAGCTCCAGCAACTGAACGCTGCGCGGGGCCTTCGCGACCTGAGTGCGTTTCCCGGCAACCACCTTGAAGCGCTCTCGGGTGATCGCAACGGGCAGCACAGCATCAGGATCAACGATCAGTACCGCGTCTGCTTCACCTGGCGTGACGGTGACGCGTACGAGGTTCACATCGTCGACTATCACTAACGCGGGCAGTCAGGGAGAACACGATGGCCAGAAACCGCCGCCTACCGCCTGTGCATCCCGGCGAGATCCTGCGGGAAGATCTCATGAAGCCGCTTGCCGTGAGCATCAACAGGCTTGCTCGCGATCTGAGAGTTCCCGTCACGCGCATCAGCGAGATTGTCAACGGCCGACGGTCCGTTACGGCCGATACAGCTTTGCGTCTCGGACGGTACTTTGGAACGACCGCCGAGTTCTGGATGAACCTCCAGGCTGCCTACGATCTCGATGTCGCGATGAGGCGCTCCGCTGAACGCATCGCCCGCGACGTCCACCCGCGAGAGGCCGCATAAGGGCGCATCGACATGGCTTCAGACCCCTCACGGCGCGACTTCCTGCAGCAGGCCGCGCTCGGCGGCATCGGCCTGTCGCTGCCGCAGTCGCCAGCCGCGCGGACCCCGTCCCCGCGCACGGCGGCCGCCGGCAGCTTTCTCGATCTTCACCAAATGCCGGACGCGATCGGGGTCGAAACCGCTGACGGCGAGCAGAGGCTGGTCGCCGCCGGTGATGAATGGCGCGGCAACGGTCTGGTGGTCACACTTCAGCGCGTCACGGACGCGTGGCGCGTTCGGCTGTCCGCACCAGGAGCGGCGATCAAGCGGCTGCACCTTCGCTGGCGCGGTCGGACCGATGCCGTCCGCTTGGTGCTCGGCGACGCGTGGGAGCGAGGCTACGGCGATCTCGAATGGCGGGGCATGGTTCCCGACCGTGTGATGCCGTGGTACTTCGCGGCGTACGACGGGCGGCTCACGCATGCGTACGGCGTGCGGACGCGGCCGCGGGCCTTTTGCTACTGGCACATCGACCCCGAGGGGATCAGCCTCTTCGCCGACGTGCGGAGCGGCGGCGCCGGCGTTCTGCTCGGCGCGCGTTCGCTGGATGTCTGCGACGTCGTCTGCCGGCAGGGACGATCCGGCGAATCGCCGTTCGCGGCGCTTCATGCGTTCTGCCGCGACATGTGCCCGGACCCGAAACGTCCGGCGCAGACCGCCTACGGCAGCAACGATTGGTACTGGGCCTACGGCAAGAACAGCGCCGCGACTTTCCTCGCCGATGCCAGGCGCATCGTCGCGCTCTCGCCTGCGGACCGCAACCGGCCGTTCGCCGTCGTGGACGATGGCTGGCAGCCGCAGCGGGAAGACAAGAGCCTCACGGGCATCTGGGATCGGGGCAACGCAAAGTTCGGCGACATGGCGAAGGTCGCCGCCGACGTGCGCGCGGCTGGCGCCCGTCCTGGCGTCTGGATCCGGCCGCTGCAGGCGGCCGCGGGCACGCCGGACGCCTGGCGTCTTCCGCGCGACCGCCAGTTCCTCGACCCGACCGTGCCTGACGCCGGCCGGAAGATCGGGGAGGACGTCGCGCGCCTTCGCGCGTGGGGCTTCGATCTCATCAAGCACGACTACACGACGTTCGATGTGTTCGGGCGCTGGGGATCCCAGATGGGCAGCGCGATGACCAGGGATGGATGGACGTTCGCTGCCGGGC
Organism: Acidobacteria bacterium RIFCSPLOWO2_12_FULL_66_21; assembly: GCA_001767455.1. Classification (GTDB taxonomy): domain Bacteria; phylum Acidobacteriota; class Vicinamibacteria; order Vicinamibacterales; family 2-12-FULL-66-21; genus 2-12-FULL-66-21. Next base: position 27,993 of record MELC01000060.1, on the reverse strand, counting down.
CGGGACGGACGACCGCGGAGGTCATCTCGGGCCTGTACGACGCGATCCGCACGGCGGCTGGCGATGCGCTGATCATCGGCTGCAACACCGTCAGCCATCTGTCGGCGGGCGTGTTCGAGATCTGCCGCATCGGCGACGACACGAGCGGCACCGAATGGGCGCGGACGCGGAAGATGGGCGTGAACACGCTCGCGTTCCGCGGGGTGCAGCACGACGCGTTCTACGCCGCGGACGCGGACTGCGTCGGCGTCACCAACGCGATCCCGTGGAAGTACAACCGGCAGTGGCTCGATCTCGTCGCCCGCAGCGGGACCGCGCTGTTCGTCTCGCTCGCTCCAGACGCGGTCGACGCCGCGGCGGCGAGCGACCTTCGCGCGGCGCTGGCGCGCGCGGCGAGCGCCCAGCCGCTCGGCGAACCGCTCGACTGGCAGCGCACCGTCTGGCCGGCGCGATGGCGCCTGGGCGGCGAGGAGAAGCGCTACGAATGGGTGAACGCTGACGGCGTCTAGCCCAGGGCTAGGGCTGGGCTAGGGCAGGGCTAGGGCAAGCGTCCGAGTCCGTGCGGGCCGCGCGATCTTCGGGCCATTCCGGGCGGTCGATCGGGAGTCCCAAGCGTTATCGTCATCGCGACGCCGACCGGTTGCCCGTGGAGGACTTTCGGCGTGAACAACCAGCGCATCGCTGCTGCCTGAGCGGCCCTGTCGAAGTCGCTCCGCAGACCGCGCAGCACGCAGGCCGAGACCACCCGCCCTTTCTCATTGATCCCGATCTCGAGGATCGCGATGCCGCTCGGATACGGCCGGCGGACCTGGTTGAGATTCACAGCGACGCGCCGGATGGCAGTCGGAGCCGGTTCCGCGCGAGAGAATCCAGCCAGACGATAGGGACAGCAGATCTCTGCGGCGGCACAGGGACGCGGGGGCTCGTCACGTCTTCCACGTTGCAGCGGCGCCGGCGCGTGGACGAGCAGCAGGGCGATCGCGAGCGCGACGCGCACGTCGAACATGCTGGCGAGAATCATACGCCCCTGAAAAGGCGGCAGCGACGACATCTGATTCTGCCACTAGAGGCCGCCCCCTGCCGCCAGCCCCGCACGGGCCTATGCTGGCGGCCATCCCATGAGCCGCGTCGTGATCCTCTCCACCGCGCTCCCGCTGCTGCTGTCCACGAACCCGACGCAGCCGATACGCGTCGGCGTGCAGACCGTCGCCGTTTATGCCACGGTGAGTGATGCCGAGGGGCGCCTCGTCCCGGACCTCACTCAGGGCGACTTCCAGGTCTTCGACAACGGCAGGGCCGTCGCCATCGAGGTCTTTTCCTCGGCCATCCAGCCCATCACCGTAGCGGTGATGCTCGACATGAGCGGCAGCATGGTGAACCGCTTCTGGCGCGTCCGCGAGTCGACGCGTCACTTCGTCGAGGCGCTGTCGCCGCAGGATCGCGCGCGGATCGGCACCTTCGGCTACGAGATCGCCATCAGCCCGATTCTCACCGGTGACAAGCAGCGCTTGAGGCGCGTGGTCGATGAGGAGCTGTGGCCCGGAGGCAACACGCCGCTGTGGAACGCCGTGGACGTCGCCATGACGTCGCTCGCCGACGAAAGCGGACGGCGCGTCATTCTCGTCCTGACCGACGGTCACGACACAGGCGATTTGCCGGGATTCGACACCGGCCGCGGTCGGATCGAACGCCGTGCCCGCGAGGAAGGCTTCATGGTGTATGCGATCGGCCTGCAGGGACACGCCCTCGACCTGGACATGGCCAGCCCCACGGATCTCTCTGGCGGCGGCCACTTCGATTTGAAGGACGACGCGGACTTGACGGCGACCTTCGCGCGAGTGACGGCCGAGCTGCGGCACCAGTACACACTCGGGTTCACGCCAGCCGCGCTCGATGGCAAGATCCACAAGCTGAACGTGCGGTTGACGCGCCCGGGCATCAAGGCGCGCGCCCGCACCAGCTATCTTGCGGCGCCGCAATGAGACTGACGGCCAGCGCGGTCGTACTTGCGGCGACGCTCGGCGTCATTCACGCCAATTCGTTTCCGCTCTCCCACGGCGACGGGTTGATCGTCGTCGATGCGGTGGTGGAGGGGCCAGATGAGCGCCCGGTGTCAGGCCTTCGGCAGGCGGACTTTGAAATTGCCGCGGATGGCGAGCAGCGCCAGATCCTGTCCTTCGAGCAAGCCGAGAGGATGTCGCTCGTGCTGCTCGTAGACGTGACGAACAGCGTCACGGACTCGGGCGATGTGACGCTCTCCGGCAACGACCCCGCGCGAGTCGCGGCCACGGTGTTCGAGTTGAGCCTCGGAGCGCTGCGGAAAAGCGCCGGACAACTGCTGAACGGTCTCGGGCGCGGCGATCGTGCCCGCGTCGGCGCCATCGCCGGACGATTGTCGCTGAGCCCGGCGTTCACGTCCGATCCCGGTGAGCTTGCGAAGGCGATCGACACCGCGATCGATCGATCCGAGCGCGAGCGCCACGGTCCATCACTGATTTGGGACGCCGCGGACGCGGCCGTATCCGCGCTCGACGGCGAAACGGGCCGCCGCGCGGTGATTCTGTGCACCGATGGCCGCGCGACCGGAAACAGGATGGGCATGGTCGATGCGGCGGATCATGCCGCCGCGTCCGGCGTCAGCCTCAACATCGTGGCACCGTTCCTGACCGCTGTGATCCCGCAGGGGCGCGGAGTCATTATCGTGCGGCCCGAGCGGTCGCTTGGCGCTGTCGCAGATTTCACCGGCGGGGTGCTGATCACGGAGGTGCCACACCTGCGCAGCAAGCCGGAGCTGGTTTTGAGCACCATACTGGCACGCGTCCGGCTGGCCTACCGACTGGGATTCGCCCCTGTCGCGCACGACGGCAGGCTGCACCGCGTGGACGTGCGCGTGAAGGGGGAGGGCCTCACCGTGCGCGCGAGAAAGGGTTATGTGGACCGCCGCTGATCTCGACCGGCGCGGCACGCTGCGGACGCTTCTAACGGTCGGATGTATGATCTGACGGGACTCCATGCGCTTTCATCTGCAGCGTGTCGTTCGTCTGACCACATTCGACGCGGAGCGCCGTGAGAAGTCAGGCCTCTCATTCTGGCTCAGTCGGCCCGCGGCGGAGCGGCTGGCGGCCGTCGAGTTCCTTCGAAAGCAGGTCCATGGATCTGGCTCCCGACTTCGACGAGTTCATCGGCTCGCTGACTGCCCGTGGCGTTGAGTTCCTGATCGTCGGCGCGTACGCGCTCGCGCTGCACGGCGCTCCACGTTTCACCGGCGATCTCGACGTCTTCGTGCGGCCCACGCTTGACAATGCGTCGCGTCTCCTCGACGCCGTCGCGGCCTTCGGCTTTCCGACCACCGAGCTTCGGCCCGCGGACCTGCTCGAGCCGCGTCGCATGCTCCAGATGGGCGTGGAGCCGGTGCAGATCCACGTCATCACGTCCATCAGCGGCGTCACGTGGGAGGAGGCCTGGGCGGACCGTGTCGTCGCTCGGCTGGGCACGCACGACGTCGGGATTCTCGGGCGGTCCTCGTTCGTCAGGAACAAGCTGGCGGCCGGCCGCCCGAAGGACCTTGCGGACGTGGATGCGATCACGCCCGGCACCGAGTAACGCCAGTCTCCTCCACGGGTAGTCCTCGCGTCCGGCTTCGCGGGCGCCTGGACGCCAGCATGGCAGGTCGTGTCCGGGCATCAGAAGTCAGGCATCAGACGTCGGCATCAGAAGTCCGCTTGACGACCTGCCGTGAGGGGCGCAGCATATCCGACGACCTCCGTTCCTGCGGGTTACTACATGTTGGGCGGACAGATGCCAGGAACGAAGACAGCTGCTGCGGGTTCACGCCCGGCGCGGCACTGCCAAACAACTTGTGGACCGGAGTCGTTACCATGAGCATTCGGGCGAGTCGGTAAATCGCGGACATCTATTGTGGACTGGATACAGCTAATTGGAGCGATCGGACTTGGCGCCATAGTGACGAAGCTTCTCGACGTCCTTTGGTTACAGCGAGTGCTTAAGCAGAATGAACAGTCGAAATGGCTGCGCGAGCAACGCTTTGTCGCCTATTCGGTTTTGGCCAAAGAACTCGTATCCCATGGGCTGTGGAGTGGAACAACGAGCCAAGCGACCGCCGATGGCTTGGCAGCTGAGGCGATGCTCTTGGCCGACGATGAATTACTCGCGAATCGAATTGACAAGTACTTCAGAGATGTTGCTGAGACTAAGCGGCGGCTCTCACGGATGCAATCGGTCGAAACGTATGCCGATCCGGAGAAGCGTGGCGAACTCGAGAGCGCGAACCGAGATGAATTCCAGCGACTTCAGGGCGAAGCAGGGGCACTTGTCAGCGAGCTGCGCCGTCGGTTACTGCGCAACTGATGCAGCGAACCAACGTTCTGACGCTGGTTCAGAAGGCAGCAAAGCGTTATGAACGTCCGGAACTGCTGAATGAGTACGACGTACTGTGCGACGCCGTCCATCCCAGCTGGGGCTCCCTCGAATGTTTTTGGATCGAAGCCGGTCGCGCCGCTGAACTCGCGCAAAGTCGGATTCTCCTGGGAACAGACGCTGTCGGTTGGCTTGCAGCGGACGACAAGACGATCAGGCCGGGCTCTCCGCTCGCGGCGACGGTCCTAACTTGCAGTAGTTGGGCACTCAAGAGGCTGGCGACCGACTTGCCAACCTTTGATCGCACGTGCCGTGACCTGTGCTTGACCGCTCGGGTGTACCTGCTATCGAATCTCGATTACTGGGGTATCGTCAGGCCCACCCGCACATACGAGATGTGTCCGTGCCGATCAGGACGTAAGACGAAGTTCTGCACCCACGAATTCGGTCCCGCCTGACACGCGTTGCACCAGACGACCGCCGGTGCGATCATGAGCGGCCGCTGGTGAGAGCGACCGTTATGCCTCGCAATCACCGACAAGCTTGACGCGAAGAACACAAAATGGGACTCTGATTTCGTGACGAAAGCCACGCAGAAGCTGCTCGACGAATTCGAGGCGCTCCCGGATCGGGAACGGTCGGAGCTCGTGGCGGAACTCGCGCGGCGGGTGGCGTTGGGCCCGCACGACTTGCCGCAAGACGACGATTTGGTGGCGGCCGCCGATCGCCTGTTTACCGAACTCGATCATCGCGAGCAGCCTGAATGACGCCGCCGCGCCGGGGCGAGGTCTGGTTGGTGGACCTCGGCATGGCAGCGAAGGTGCGTCCCGCGGTGGTCATCAGCATCCCCGCTGAGGACACCGACCGTGCTCTTGTCACGCTCGTCCCGCACACCACGAGTCCACGCCAGTCCCGATTTGAGGCGGCGGTGTCCGTCTCCTTCCTGCGCGCGGGCGTGTTCGATGCGCAGAATCTCGTGACCATTCCGCACGCCAAATTGATTCGTTCGTTGGGAAGACTCGGCGGTGCTCAGTTGGCCTCCGTTGAACGCGCCGTGTGTTTGTGGCTCGGGTTGCCCACAACCAGCTCTGAGCAACCGGAAAGATAGGTAACAGAGTTAACCGCCGGTCTGATGTGTTACCCATGTACCCGGTTTGTACCCTCCGAGGCATAACACGCAAATGGAGCCGACGCGCCCGCTCGGCTGTGCCATCATGGCGCTGCGGCCCGCGGCTCATTTGCAGCGTTGGGCTTTGGTGGTCGAATATGGATCACCCTGAAGCGACCGAAGAACTGACCGAACGCACATTCGCATTGCAGCATCTCAACAAGGCAGCAGAGTCGCCTGGACGACTGCCGGGCCGGGTTGACGAGTGCGAACACGGGCCTCTATACTGCTGTTGAGCCGTATGCGCACGAAAGCACACGCCGTGATGTCTCGAAAGCGGGTCAAGCGACCCGGCAGGCCGGTGGTGTGCGTGCGCCCGTGATGTAGACAGACATCGCAAGGAAACACCGCAACCCGCCGACCTGCACATGCAGACGGCGGGTTTTGTTTTAGGGCGTTCGTCGGCCGGCCAGACTGCGCGAGTGAGCGCAGCGAGCGAGCCTCACGAGCGGAGCGGGGCGACGGGGCCCCCGCGAGCGAGTGAGTAGGGGGGTCCGGCGGGGCGAAGCCCCCCGGTCAATAAAATGCAGAGAATGGACGTCGGGATCCTGGGCGCGACCGGCATGGTCGGGCAGCAGTTCATCCGGCAGCTCGCGGCGCATCCGTGGTTCCGGCCGGCGTGGCTCGCGGCGAGCGAACGCTCGGAAGGCAAGCGTTACGGCGAGGCCGCCTCGTGGCGTCTGTCATGGCCGCTGCCCGACGAGATCGCCTCGACGCCGGTGAAGGCGTGCACGCCGGGATCGGCGCCGCAGATTGTGTTCTCGGCGCTGGATGCCGCCGCCGCCAACACGATCGAGCCGGAATTCGCCCGCGCGGGACACGTTATCGTGAGCAACACGCGCAGCTTCCGGATGGACCCGGTGGTGCCGCTCCTCATTCCCGAAGTCAACGCCGATCACCTTCAGCTGCTCGAGGTCCAGCGGCGCGCGCGCGGCTGGCGCGGCGCCATCGTCACCAATCCGAACTGCTCGACGGTCGTGCTCTCGATGGCGCTGGCGCCGCTCAGGCAGTTCGGGCTGAAGTCCGTGATGGTGACGACGATGCAGGCGGTGTCCGGCGCCGGCTACCCCGGGGTGCCATCGCTCGATATCCTCGGCAACGTCATCCCGTGGATCTCCGGCGAGGAGGAGAAGATTGAGAGCGAGACGCAGAAGATCCTCGGCACGTTCGAGGACGACGGCGTGACCGCGTATCCGGTGGTGGTCAGCGCGCAGACTACGCGCGTGCCGGTGGTGGACGGCCACACGCTGTCCATTTCGGTCGCCCTCGACACGAAGCCGTCGCCCGCTGACGTGATTGCCGCGTTCGGCGCGTTCACGGGACGGCCGCAGGCGCTCGGACTCCCGAGCGCGCCGCCGAGGCCGATCCTGTATCTCGATCAACCGAACCGGCCGCAGCCGCGACTCGATGCCGGACGCGACGGCGGAATGACGGTCACGATTGGCCGCGTGCGGCCGTGCCGCGTGCTCGATCTGAAGTTCATCGCGCTCGGACACAACACGATTCGCGGCGCCGCCGGCGCGGCGGTGCTGAACGCCGAGCTGATGATCGCCGAAGGCGCGATCCATGGAGACTGATGACATGCGCGCGCGCCCGCTGGTGATGAAGTTCGGCGGCACGTCGGTCGCGGACGCCGACGCAATCGGCCGGCTGATCGCGATCGTCGGCGCCGCGGCCAGGCGGCCAGGGGCGCCGCTCGTCGTCGTCGTGTCCGCGATGTCGGGCGTCACCGATCGCCTGCTGGCGCTGGCGTCGGCCGCGGAGCAGCGCGAGACCGATCGCATCGCCGAGGGACTGCGGCAGCTCTCGGCCCGCCACCTCGAGGCCCTGCATCGGCTGGTGCAGCCGCAGGATGCCGCACGGGTTGCGCGCGACATCGACGCGCATTTCGAGGATCTCAGGGCGCTGCTGACGGCCGTCGCCATTCTTCGCGAGGCCTCGCCGAACGCTCTGGACGCGGTCGCCTCGATCGGCGAGCTGGTCAGCAGCCGCCTGGTGGCCGCCGCGCTGACGTCCGCCGGGCTCGCTGCCGCGTGGATCGACGCGCGGCGGACGATCGTCACCGACGCGGTGCACATGACCGCCGCGCCGCTGACCGATCCCACGGCCGGCGCGGTCGCGCGGGAAATCGACCCGGCGCTCGACGCCGGGCGCATCGCGGTCGTCGGTGGCTTCGTGGGCGCGACGGCGCAGGGCGTGACGACGACGCTCGGCCGGGGCGGGTCGGATTACTCGGCCGCCATCATCGGCGCGGCGCTCCAGGCGAGCGAGATCCAGATCTGGACCGACGTGGACGGTATGCTCACCGCGGATCCACGCATCATCGACCGACCGCGTGTGGTTTCCCACCTGTCGTTCAGCGAAGCCTCGGAGCTGGCGTATTTCGGTGCGAAGGTCCTGCACCCCAGCACGATCCTCCCGGCGGTCGCGCAGGACATTCCGGTCCGCATTCTCAACAGCCATCGAGCGACGGCGCCAGGCACCCTCATCACGTCGACGCCCGCGCGGCGCGACACGCCGCTGGCCGCCGTCGCCTGCAAGCGCCACGTCACGATGGTGGAGATCACCTCGACGCGGATGCTGATGGCGCACGGCTTCCTGCGCCGCGTGTTCGAAGCGTTCGACCGCCACCGCACCTCGGTTGACGTCGTCACCACATCGGAAGTCAGCGTGTCGGTGACCATAGACGACGATTCGCGGCTCACCGACATCGTCGAATCGCTGAGCGAGTTCGCGGACGTGCGGTTCGAGCGCGGCATGGCGATCCTCTGCGCGGTGGGCGACAATCTCCGCGCCGATCCGCGCCTGTCGGCGGAAGTCGTCGGCGCGCTGGAAGGGTTCCCGCTGCGCATGGTGTCGCAGGCTGCCTCGCGCCGGAACGTCACGATCGTGCTCAGCGAGGCCGATCTCACTCGCGGCATGCACAGGCTGCATGAGGAGTTCTTTCGAGAGCCGGTCGAAACGCAGCTCGCAGTCCGCAGCTCGCAGCTCGGCAAGGACTTGTGATGCGGATTCTTCTTATTGGCTACGGCCGCATGGGGCGGCTCGTCGAATCGCTCAGCGGCGAGTACGGCTTCGAGGTCGCCGGGCATGTCGATCTGCACAACGCGGCGCATCCCTCCGGCTGGCCGGCCGCCGACGTCGCGATCGACTTCTCGACCTCTGATGCCGTCCCGTCGAACGTTCGGGCGCTGGCGGAGCGCCGGACGAACGTGGTCATCGGCACGACGGGATGGCGCGCGGCCGAGCCCGAGCTGCGGTCGGCCGCCGCGAAGGCAGGCATCGGTGTCGTCGCCGCGCCGAACTTCGCGCTCGGTGTCAATCTGTTCGCCGCCCTGATGGAGCAGGCGGCGCGGCTGGTGGCGCCACATGCGGCGTTCGGCGCGTGGATCCACGAGGCGCACCACGCGGCGAAGCGCGACGCACCGTCCGGCACGGCACTCCTGCTCGAGAAGGCGCTGAAACGAGGCGGCTACGAGCGCCCGATCGACATCGCATCGACGCGCGCGGGATCGATTCCCGGCACGCACACGGTCGGATTCGACGGGCCCGGCGAAACGATCACCTTGACGCATACCACGCGCGATCGATCGGGCTTCGCGCGCGGGGCTCTCGAGGCCGCGCGCTGGGTGCATGGGCGCAGCGGCTGGTTCACCATGAACGATGTTTTGGGGACAGAACTGGTTCCATAGCGAGTGAGTTGGGGGGTCCGGCGGGGCGAAATGTCCGGAGCGCGAGCGAGCGTGGCGAGCGAGCCTCACGAGCGGCGCGGGGCCGGGGGGCCCCCGCTAGCGAGTGAGTTGGGGGGTCCGGCGGGGCGAAGCCCCCCGGAGTGAAAGAAGGAGGAGGGATGAGGCAACCATTCACGGGCTGCGGGACGGCGCTCGTCACGCCGTTCCTCGACGACGGCTCGCTCGACGAGGCGGGTGTCCGAAGACTGGCGCGGCGGCAGATCGACGCGGGCATTCATTTCCTCGTGCCCTGCGGTACGACGGGCGAGACGCCGACACTCACCGCCGACGAGCGCGCGCGCATCGTCGAGATCGTCGTCGCCGAGGCCGCGGGCAAGGTCCCGGTGCTCGCCGGCGCCGGCGGCTACAACACGCACGAGGTGATCGAGTCGGCGCGCCGCATGGCGGAAGTCGGCGCCGACGGCATCCTCTCGGTCACGCCGTATTACAACAAGCCGTCGCCGGAAGGCCTGTTCCAGCACTACCGCGCGATCGCCGTGGCGGTGCCGCTGCCCATCATCGTGTACAACGTGCCCGGCCGGACGGGCGTCAACGTCGACGTGCCGACGATCCTGCGGATGAGCGCGATCCCGAACATCATCGGCGTCAAGGAAGCCTCGGGCAACGTGACGCAGATGTGCGAGATCTGCGCGGCCGTCCCTGCCGGCTTCCTGGTGCTCTCGGGCGACGATGCGCTGACGCTGCCGGTGATGTCGGTGGGCGGGCGCGGGATCGTGTCGGTGGTGTCGAACGAGGTGCCGGCGGAGATGTCGAGGATGGTGGAGCTCGCCGAGGCCAACGACTTCGCGTCCGCCCGGAAGCTGCATGCCGAGCTGCTGCCGCTGATGCAGGTGAACTTCATCGAGTCGAGCCCGATCCCCGTGAAGTACGCCATGGCGGCGATGGGACTGCTGCGCGAGGTATATCGTCTGCCGCTCGTGCCGCCGCGCGACGCGTCGCGGCAGCGGATCGCGCGCGTGCTCGCCGACCTCGGCATCGCCGCCGCGACGCCGGCCGTGCCGTCATGACGCCGCTCGCGCACGAAATCGAGGGGCTGTATGCCGCGGGAGCCTCCGCGGATCGATGGCAGGCGCGCGAGGCGTTCGAACGCCTGCGCGCCGCGTTGACGACCGGCGAGGCTCGCGCGGCCGAGCCCGACGCCTCCGCGCCCGCCGGCTGGCGCGTCAACGCCTGGGTCAAACAGGGCATCCTGCTCGGTTTCCGTTTCGGCGACGTCTCGGACATGTCGGCGGATCACGGGCGCTGGCCGTTCTTCGACAAGGACACGCTGCCGCTGAAGAAATTCGACGCGCACTCCGGCGTGCGCATCGTGCCGGGCGGCTCGACGGTGCGCGACGGGGCGTACCTCGGCCGCGGCGTCATCTGCATGCCGCCCATGTACATCAACATCGGCGCGTACGTGGCTGACGAGACGATGATCGACTCGCATGCGCTCGTGGGATCCTGCGCGCAGGTCGGACGCCGCGTGCACGTCAGCGCCGCGGCGCAGATCGGCGGCGTCCTCGAACCCGTCGGCGCGCTGCCGGTCATCGTCGAAGACGATGTCCTCATCGGGGGCAATTGCGGGATCTACGAAGGGGCGATCGTCAAGCGGCGCGCCGTGCTGGCGTCGGGGACGATCCTCACGCGATCGACGCCGATCTACGATCTGCCGAACAACCGGATCATCGAGCCGTCGGGCGGGCCGCTCGTCGTCCCGGAGGGCGCCGTCGTGGTCCCGGGCTCGCGACCCGTCACGACAGGAGCAGGGAAGGCATGGGGCCTGTCGGTGTCGACGCCGATCATCGTGAAGTATCGGGACGAGAAGACCGATGCGCGGACGGCATTGGAAGAGTGGATTCGGTGACCGAACAGGAGCAGGGAAACAGGGGGGCTTGTCTTTGGTGTAACAAGAACCTTCCCTTCTTCTGTTCTTCTGTTAGATTCAAGACCAGGCTCCCCTCCTTACGTCCTTCTGTTATGAGACAAAAGCATGACATCGCCGTTCGATCCGATCGCGTTCGCGCGCGCGCTCATTAATATTGACTCGACGACGGGGCAGGAGGCTGCCGCGGGCCGATGGCTCGCCGCTGAACTGCGCCACCTCGGATACGACGTCGTCGAGCAGCCGCTCGCGCGCGGATGCGCCAATCTGATCGCCACGATCGATCCGCCGGTGGTGGTGTTCTCGACGCATTACGACTGCGTGCCGCCGTTCTTTGCCAGTCGCGTGGAGAACGGTCGGCTGTACGGGCGCGGCGCGTGCGACGCGAAGGGGATTCTCGCGGCGCAGGTGGCGGCGGCCGAACGGGTGCGCGCGGGGGGCGAGCGCAGGGTCGGCCTTCTGTTCGTCGTCGGGGAAGAGCGTGGCAGCGACGGCGCGGCGCTGGCGAATGCGGCGCCAATCGGGTCGCGGTATCTCATCAACGGCGAGCCGACCGACAGCCGGGTGGCGTCCGCGACGCGCGGCGTGCTGCGGGTGCGCCTGGTGGCGGAAGGCCGCGCGGCGCATTCAGCCGCGCCCGCGCACGGCGTCTCGGCGATCGACAAGCTCATCGACGCACTCGTGCGTCTGCGGACGTTGGAGTTGCCGTCGGACCCGGACTTGGGCCCGACCTTTTACAGCGTGGGGCTGATCGACGGCGGCGTGGCCCCCAACGTCATTTCGCCGCACGGCGCCGCGGAGGTGCTGTTCCGCACGATTGGGGATCCCGACGAGATTCTGCGGATCCTGGGCGACCTTCGGCCGCTCGTGAGCGTCCAAGAGGTACTACGCGTGCCGGCCGTCCGGCTGCGTACGGTTGCCGGCATGCCGAGCGAGGTCTTTCCGTTCACGACCGACGTGCCGCTGCTCGATCGCTGGGGCGCGCCCCTGCTCTTCGGCCCCGGGTCGTTTCTCGTCGCGCACACGAGTGAAGAGCACGTAAGCATCGCCGAGCTGCTGAGCGCCGTCGAAGCATACGAGCGGCTGGCCAGCGCCTGCCTGGCCGGCCGCGTCTGAAGTCAGGCGGAGCCGATCCTGCATGTTCGAGTCGCTGTTCCGAGTGTTCTTCGAGTATCGGCCGGTGATCTTCCAGCAGGGGGAGTTCCGTCTCGACCCGTCCTCCGGCGCCTACGTCGCGTCCATCGTCGCGGCCGCTGTTCTGCTCGTCGCCATCGTCACGTACCGCGCCGCCGGCGGAAAGGGGAGCCCGCGCGAGCGCGCGGCGCTGGCCGCCCTCCGCATCCTGACGATAGCGCTCGTCCTCCTGTGCCTGTTCCGTCCCGTCCTCGTCGTGAAGGCGGCCGTCCCGCAGCAGAACTTCCTCGCCGTGCTGATCGACGATTCACGCAGCATGCAGATCCCGGACTGGGGCGGCCAGCCGCGCGGCGCGTTCGTGAAGCAGCAGTTCGGCGCGAGCGACGCGGGGCTGATGCAGGCGCTTTCCGATCGATTCGTGCTGCGGACGTTCCGGTTCTCGTCGGCGGCCTCACGGCTCGCGTCGGTATCCGACTTGTCGTTCGCGGGGGCGCAGACGAGGCTCGGCGCCGCGCTGGATGGCGCGCGCCAGGAGCTCGCGGGGCTGCCGCTCGCCGGCATGGTGCTCGTGAGCGACGGCGCCGACACGACCGACGCGTCGCTCAACGACGCGCTGCTGGGATTGAAGGCGGCCGCGGTTCCGGTGTTCACGGTCGGGATCGGGCGCGATCGGCTGGCGCGTGACGTGCAAATCGACCGCGTCTCGACGCCGCGCACCGCGCTGAAGGGGACCTCCCTCGTCGTCGACGCCGTGGTCACGCAGACCGGATATGCGGGCGACACGGTGTCGCTCGACGTCGAGGACGCTGGGCGGATCGTCGGATCGCAGGCGGTGAAGCTGCCGGCCGACGGCGAGCCGGCTGCCGTGCGGGTGCGGTTCATGGCATCGGACGCCGGCGCGCGCCGGTTCCGGTTCCGGATCGCGCCGCGCCCGGGCGAGCTGGTCGCCGAGAACAACGCGCGCGACGCGCTGATCGAGGTCGCGGACCGCCGCGAGAAGATCCTGTACTTCGAAGGCGAGCCCCGGTTCGAGATGAAGTTCCTGCGGAAGGCGGTCGCCGACGACCCCAACCTGCAGGTCGTCACGCTGCAGCGGACGGCCGAGAACAAGTACTTCCGCGTGGGCGTGGACGACGCGGAGCAGTTGCTGGCGGGCTTCCCGAAAACTCGAGACGAACTGTTCGCGTATCGCGGGTTGATCCTCGGGAGCATCGAAGCGGGCGCGTTCACGGGCGATCAGCTGCGGATGATCGGCGAATTCGTCGAGCGCCGCGGGGGCGGGTTGCTGATGCTCGGCGGCCCGCGTGCGTTTGCCGAAGGCGGCTACGCCGAAACGCCGGTCGCCGACGCGCTGCCGGTCGTCCTCGACCGGGTGTCGCGGGCCGCGGAGTCGCTGAGTGTCGCGCATCTGAGGGTCAGGCCGACCCGCGCGGGCGAGGCCCATGGCGTCACGCAGATCGCGGCGACCGAGGCCGCGTCGGCCGGCCGGTGGAAGGATCTGCCCATCCTCACGAGCCTGAACCCGATCCGGGCGATCAAGCCCGGGGCGACCGTGCTGCTCACCGGAACGGACGGCCGACGCGAGCAGGTCGTCCTCGCGTTCCAGCGATACGGGCGCGGCAAGGCCATCGCGTTTCCCGTCCAGGACTCCTGGCACTGGCAGATGGACGCGTCGATAGACGTCGACGATCCGACGCACGAGAACCTGTGGCGGCAGTTGTTGCGGTGGGTGGTGGACGGCGTCCCTGGCGTGGTCGACGTCCGCTCGACGACCGATCGCGTGGAACCCGGGGAACCGGTCACGCTCGTGGCCGACGTGGTCGATCCGACATTCGTCGAGCTGAACGACGCGCGCACGGTGGCGCACGTGACCGGACCGAGGGGAACAGAGTTCGACGTCCCGATGCAATGGACCGGCGATCGCAACGGCGAGTACCGGGGCACGTTCACCCCCGCCGACGCCGGATCGTACTCCGCGCAGGTGGAAGCGTACCGCGGCGGCAAGACCATCGGCAGCGGCACGACCGACGTGCGCGCGGCGCCGAGCGACGCCGAGTATTTCGACGCGACGATGCACGCCGCGAGGCTGCAGCGGATCGCGAGCGAAACCGGCGGGCGCTTCTATACGCCCGACAACGTCGCCGGAATGGCGGAGGATCTCCAGTACACCGGCCGCGGCGTCACGACGGTCGAAGAGCGCGAGTTGTGGCACATGCCGGTCGTCTTGATCCTCTTGCTCGGCCTGTTGTCGGCCGAATGGTTCTTGCGGCGCCGCGTGGGCCTCGCGTGAGCGTCGCGTGACATGCGGAACGTGGACGGTGGACCGTAGAAGAGAAGGACGGAAACCGGAAGAACGAATGTTGCGAACCGCGCTCGCATCGATGCTCGTCGTGCTCGCGCTGGCGCCCGCGCCGGCCGCGGCGCAGAACGTACACCTGCTGGTGGTCGTGGGCCTGGCCGGAGACCCGGAGCACGGCGAGCTGTTCGATCGCTGGGCGGGAACGCTCGTCGACGGGTCGGCGCGGCTGGGCGTGTCGCGCGACCGCATCATCTATCTGTCCGATCGGCCCGAGCGGGACGCGAAGAGGATCAACGGCAAGGCGACGCGCGCGGAGATCGCCGGCGCGTTCGCGAAGCTCGCCGCGACGGCAGCGCCGGACGACGTCGTGTTCGTCGTGTTGATTGGAAACGGGACGTACGCCGATCGGACGGCGAAGTTCAACCTGCCCGGGCCGGACATGACGCCGGCCGACTTCGCGCCGCTGCTCGGGAAGCTGTCCTCGAAACACGTCGTGTTCGTGGACACGACGCCGTCGAGCGCCCCGTTCCTCAACGAGCTGGCGGCGCCCGGACGCACGATCGTGACGGCGACGCGCACGGCCGCCGAGAAGTTCGCCACGCTGTTCGGCGGGTACTTCATCGACGCGTTGACGGGAGACACGGCCGACGCGGACAAGAACCATCGCATCTCGGTGCTCGAGGCGTTCAACGCCGCGAAGGCGGAGGTGGTCCGCGCGTACGAGCGCGAGGGCATCATGCTCACCGAGCACCCGCTGCTCGACGATGCGGGGGAGCGCGAGGGGTCGGCCGAGCCGTCGGCGGACGGGACGATCGGCCGGCTCGCCTCTGTCGTCTCGCTGGGCACGGCCGAATCGGCGGAGCCGCTGCCCGCCGATCCGAGGCTGCGGGCGCTCCATGTCGAGCGGCGCGATCTCGAGCGCCGCGTCGAGGCGCTGAAGCTGCTCAAGGGGAGCATCGACCAGGCGCGGTACGAGTCGGCGCTGGAGAAGTTGCTGACGGATCTGGCGCTCAAGAGCAGGCAGATCCGGGATCTCGGCGGGCGCGAGCCATGAAGAAAGCAGGCAGGCCGTGAAACTCGTCGTTCGAGCCGCCGTTCTGTGCGCCGCTGTCGCGGCAGCCGGCGCCGTCCTTTATGGACAGCGCTTCGGCGGCGGATCGAGGCGCGCGCCGCTCGACGTGCAGGTGCAGGGCAACACGCCGTACGACGGCCGGTTCGTGTTCGTGCGGCTGCGCTACAACAGCGGCTTCGGCGGCGGCTTCCGCCGCGGCGGTGGCGGCGGCCCCATGTGGGCCCACGATTACCCGGACGGCGAGGTCCACCTGTCGAGAATCCTCCAGGAGATCACGCTCCTGCGGATCCGCACCGACGGCTCCAACATCCTCTCGCTCGACGATCCGGAGCTGTTCAACTATCCGGTGGCCTATATGGCCGAGCCGGGCTTCTGGCAGCCGTCGGCATCGGAGGCCGAGAGTTTCCGGAAGTATCTCCTCAAGGGGGGCTTCGCGATTTTCGACGATTTCCGCGGGCCGCATTGGAACAACCTGCAGTACCAGATGCGCCAGGTGCTGCCCGACGCGCAATGGGTCGAGCTCGACGGCACAGCGCAGATCTTTCATTCGTTCTTCGAGATCGATCATCCCGAGGACCTCGCGCCGCCACCGATTTACGGCCAGGCGGAGGCGCCATCCTATTGGGGCATCTACGAGAACAACGATCCGAAGAAGCGTCTGCTGGTCGTCGCGAACGTCGATCAGGACATCAGCGAATACTGGGAATACTCGGGCACCGGCTTCGTGCCGGTCGACGTCACCAACGAGGCATACAAGTTCGGCGTCAATTACGTCATTTACGGATTGACACACTGACACGGCAGCCCTGAAGGGCTGCGCAAC
This sequence comes from Acidobacteria bacterium RIFCSPLOWO2_12_FULL_66_21, assembly GCA_001767455.1. Taxonomy (GTDB): domain Bacteria; phylum Acidobacteriota; class Vicinamibacteria; order Vicinamibacterales; family 2-12-FULL-66-21; genus 2-12-FULL-66-21. Next base: position 11,504 of record MELC01000060.1, on the reverse strand, counting down.
AAGGAGCATTGCGCGAAGGCGATCACACGGACGGCGATCGCCGGGGCGGGCAATCACACGGACGGCGATCACGACGGGTGTTGCGCAGCCCTTCAGGGCTGCCTCTAGGAGGCCGGGTTTGAAGACCGACACCATTGATCTTGCGACCGACGACGTGGCACTGGCGGAGCGGATGAAAGACGGCCGCGATCGCATCGTCTCCGAGCTGCAGAAGCTCATCATCGGCCAGGGGGACGTCGTGAACCAGGTGCTGCTGACGCTGTTCGTCGGCGGCAACAGCCTGATCGTCGGCGTGCCGGGCCTGGCGAAGACGCTGCTGATCCACACGCTCGCGCGCGTGCTCGATCTGAAGTTCAGCCGCATCCAGTTCACGCCTGACCTGATGCCGTCCGACATCACGGGCACGGACATCATCCAGGAGGACACGACGACCGGGCGGCGGCAGATGGTGTTCGCGCCGGGACCGATCTTCGCGAACATCGTCCTCGCTGACGAGATCAACCGGACGCCGCCCAAGACGCAGTCGGCGCTGCTCGAGGCGATGCAGGAGCACCGCGTCACGATCCAGGGGCGCACCTACACGCTCGATGAACCGTTCTACGTGTTCGCGACGCAGAACCCGATCGAGCTCGAGGGCACGTACCCGCTGCCCGAGGCGCAGCTCGATCGCTTCATGTTCCACATCGTGATCGACCATCCGCCGGAGGACGAGGAGTTCGAGGTCGTGCGGACCACGACGGGGATTCTCGATCCGCAGTTCGAGCGGACGGTGACGGGGGCGGATCTCGTGGCGTTCCAGCGGCTGGTGCGGCGCGTGCCAGTCGCGGAGCCGGTGATGCGTTACGCGCTGAATCTCGCGCGCGCGAGCCGGCCGAAGTCGCCGACCTGCCCGGACTCGGTGAAGAAGTGGGTGGCGTTTGGCGGCAGCGTCCGCGCCGCGCAGTACCTCGTGCTCGGCGCCAGGGCGCGCGCGCTCACCGCCGGGCACTATCACGTGAGCTTCGAGGATATTCGCACCATGGCGCACCCGGTCCTGCGTCACCGCATCCTGACGAACTTCCACGCGCAGTCCGAAGGGGTGACGACCGACACGCTCATCGATCGGCTGCTCGAATCCGTTTCAGTCCCCCGTTCGGGAATGTAGGTGGAAAGGGTGAACAGGCAGACCTGAAGGGCTGCGCTAGACGTCGTTGTGGTGTTCCTGTTGCGCAGGGCTTCAGCCCTGCCGAGGATCGAATGCAGACAACCGGCGGAATCCCAGGCGCTCGGTTCGTCGACCCCGTGGTGCTGTCGCGGATCGGCAACCTCGAGCTGGTCGCGCGCAACGTCGTCGACGGGTTCATCAACGGCATGCACCGCTCGCCGTACTTCGGGGCGTCGGTGGACTTTGCCGAGCATCGCGGGTACGTGCCAGGCGACGACATCCGCCGCGTGGACTGGCGGCTGTACGCCCGGACCGACCGCTACTACATAAAGGAGTACGAGGCGGACACGAACTCGAACTTCTCGGTGCTGCTCGACGTGTCCGCCTCGATGGGGTTCGCCAGCCCCGGCAGGGTGACCAAGCTCGAATACGCGAAGCTGCTCGCCGGCTGCCTCACCTACCTGGTCCACAAGCAGCGGGACCGCGTCGGGCTCGTTGCGTTCGACTCGGACGTTGTCGAGAACGTGCCGCCGTCGGCCAAGCACATGGACATCGTGCTGCACGTGCTCGACCGGCTGAAGACGGGCGGCGCGGGGAACCTGCGCGGGCCGCTCCACAAGATGGCCGAGCACTTCGGCCGCCGGGGGCTGCTCGTGCTGATCTCCGACCTGTACGACGAGCCGGATGCGGTCGTCGAGGCGGTGGCACCGCTGCGGTTCCGCGGCAACGACCTCATCGTGTTCCACCTGCTCGACCCGGCGGAGATCGACTTCGGCTTCGGCGATCCGTCGAGCTTCGAGGACCTCGAGAGCGGCATGCAGATTCCGGTGGTGCCTGATGCGCTCGCCGATGAGTATCGCGCGCTGGTGCGTGCGCACATCGACGCCCTGACGGAACGATTCAGCAGCAGCCGCATCGACTACACGGTCGTCAACACCGGGCAGCCGCTGGACCATGCGCTGTTCACGTACCTCACGACCCGCGAGCGGCTCGCGCGGGTGCGGTAACGGACCATGTCATTTCTCACGCCGCTCTTCCTCGTCGGGCTGGCCGGACTCGCCGTGCCGGTCGTGATCCATCTGATCCAGCGCGAGCGCAGGAACGTCGTGCGCTTTCCGTCGCTGATGTTCCTGCAGCGGATTCCGTACCAGTCCGTGCGGCGCCGGCGGATTCGGAACTGGCCGCTGCTCCTGCTGCGGCTGGCCGCACTCGCGCTGATCGTCCTGGCCTTCGCGCGGCCGTTCCTCCGCCGCGCGATTCCCGTGGCGACCGCCTCCGGCGGCGCGCGCGACGTGGTGATCCTGCTCGATCGGTCTTACAGCATGGGCTACGGCGATCGCTGGGCGCGGGCGGCGGCGGCGGCGCGGCGCGCCATCGACGACCTCCAGCCGTCCGACCGCGCCTCGATCGTGTTCTTCAGCTCCGGAGCCGAGGTCGCGCTGCGTTCCGCCGCGGACCGCGGCCGGCTGGCGGCGGCCGTGGCGACGGCTAAGCCGGGCGCCGGCGCAACGCGGTACGGTCCGGCGCTGAAGCTGGCCGGCAGCATCCTCTCCGAATCGTCGCTGCCGCGGCGCGAGGTGGTGATGATCTCGGACTTCCAGCGCGGCGGGTGGCAGGGGGCCGAAGGCGTCCGGCTGCCGGATCGCGCGACGCTGACGCCGGTGGCCATCGGGGACGCGGATGCCTCGAATGTGAGCGTGACGCGCGTGTCGCTGCAGCGATCGCCGTTTTCCGAGCAGGATCGCGTGACGGTGACCGCCGGGGCCATGAACCACGGGGCCCGTCCGCTCAGCGGCGTCGAGCTCTCGCTCGAGATCGACGGCCGCGTCGTCCAGAACGAGCACGTCAATCTCGAACCGCACGGCGCCGCGTCGGTGACCTTCGCCCCCTTCACGCCCACGGCCGCGAACACGCGCGCGGTCGTGCGCGTGTCCGACGACGCGCTCGCGGCGGACAATGCGTTCCACTTCGTGGTGTCGCCGAAAGCGCCGCTGAAAGTGGTCGTGGCCGAGCGCGCCGGAGCGGCACGCGAATCGAGCCTCTACCTGCTGCGGGCACTGGCCCTCGGCGAGGAGCCGCCGTTCGACGTCACGTCGAGGTCGATCGATGCGCTGTCGGCCGACGATCTGCAGCGCGCGTCGGTCGTCGTCCTGAATGACGTGGCCGTGTCGCCGTTGGCCGCCGAGCGCCTGATCTCATTCGTGCAGCGTGGCGGAGGCTTGCTCGTCGTCGCCGGCGAGCGCGGCACGTGGCCCGGCGGGGGCGCCGACATCCTGCCCGCGCAGGCGGGCGCCTCCGTCGATCGCACCACCGGTGCCGCGGGGCGGCTCGGAACGCTCGAGTACGCCAGCCCGATCTTCGAGGCGTTCCGTGCCCCGCGCAGCGGCGATTTTTCCGCGGCGCGGTTCTACACCTATCGGTCGATGGTGCCGGCCGCCGGCAGCAGCGTCCTTGCGCGGTTCGACGACGGAGCGCCGTCGCTGGTCGAGCGGCGGGTCGGAGGCGGACGGGTGCTGCTGTGGGGATCGACGCTCGACTTGCGCTGGAACGATCTCCCGCTGAAACCCGTGTTCCTGCCATTCGTGCATCGCGCGATGACGCACCTGGCGGCGTATGCGGAACGTCCGCCGTGGGTCACGGTCGGAGAGGTGCTCGAACCGGCCCGTCCCGCGCCCGTCGCGGGTTCGGCGCCCCGCGCATCGACGCGCGTCGTCCTGGCGCCGTCCGGCCAGCGGATCACGCTGGACGGCAGCGGACCTGATGTGGTCGAGATCGCGGAACAGGGGTTCTACGAGATCCGGGGGCAGGGGCGCGACGGCGGATCGCCCACCGTCGTGGCGGCAAACGTGGATCTCGCGGAATCGGACTTGACGCCGATGGATCCGCACGAGGTGGCGGCAGGCGCCATGGGCCGCGCGAACGGCGCGGCGCCGCCGGGCGCAAATGCCTCCATGACCGCCCTTGAACGGGAGCGGAATCAGCGGCTGTGGTGGTTCCTGCTGTTCGGGGGCCTAGCTCTGCTGGCGTTGGAAACCGTGTTCGCGAACCGCATCGAATCGCGTACCCTGTAGCCTCCGCCTTCGCGCAATGCGCTACGGCGGACAAGGCATGACCATGACACACGATCCTTCGTCCGAACTCGTCGCCGTCATCCGCCAGGTGCGCCGCCGGTGGCGCATGAAGCTCGCGCTCCGGGGCGCCCTCGGCGTCATCGGACTCGGGCTGATCGTGCTGGTGCTGTCAGCCTACGGCCTCGAATGGTGGCGCTTCACACCCACTTCCATTGTCGCGTTCCGCAGCGTCCTGGCGGTGGCGCTTGCGGCGCTCGCGGCCTGGTTCCTCGTGCGCCCGCTGCTGCGCGGCGCGACCGACGAGCACGTCGCGCTGTATCTCGAAGAGCACGAGCCGTCGCTCGAAGCGGAGATCATCAGCGCCGTCGAAGCGGCGCGCGCGAGCCCCAGCGAGGGACGGTCGGATGGCCTGGTCGCTCGCCTCGTCGAGTCGGCCGTTCGAAAGACCCGCGCCATCGAGTACGGGCGGCGGGTCGAGCGGCGGCCGGTCCGGCGTTATGCCGCGACCTTGGCGGCGATTGCGCTGGCGGCCGTGGCGCTCTTCACGTTCGGTCCCGCGTATCTGCGGCACGCCCTTTCCGCGCTGCTCGTCGTCTCCCGCGACGTGGAAGCCGCGGTCCCCTACCACATCGAGGTGACGCCGGGGAATGCGACGATTCCACGCGGCGCCGACCAGACGATTGCCGCCCGCCTTTCCGGTTTCGACGCCGACCTGGCGTCGCTGATGGTACGGAAGTCTCCCGAGGCGGCGTTCGAGAGAGTCGCGCTGGTCCGCGGCGACAACGGACAGTACGAGGGGATGCTGTTCGACCTCGCCGCGCCGGTCGATTACTTCGTCGAAGCGGCCGGCGTGCGCTCCACCACGTTCACGCTGAAGGTCGTCGATCTGCCGTACGTGCAGCGGCTCGAGCTCGAGTACCGCTTCCCCGCGTACACCGGCCTGCCGCCGCAGAAGGTGGAGGACGGCGGCGACATCGCGGTCCTCAGAGGCACCGAGATTCGCGTGCGCGCGTTCCCCACGATGGAGTCGCGCGGCGGAGCGGTGGTGGTGTCCGACAAACGCTCCGCGGCGTTGTCGCCGGCCGGGACCGCCGATCACGCGATGATCGGGAGTTTCAAGGTCGAGCAGGACGGCTTCTATCGCCTCGAGCTCGACGGCCCCTCGGGCGAGCGCGTGCCGGCGTCTCCGCAGTACACGATCGACGTGCTCGCGGACCAGCCGCCGGCCGTTTCAATCGCGAAGCCCGGCCGCGATACGAGCGCGTCGCCGATCGAGGAAGTCTTCGTCGAGGCGCGGGCGGACGATGACTACGGCGTGCGGGATCTGGATCTCGTGTACTCGGTCAACGGCGGACCGGAGAAGACGGTGCGGTTGTTCGACGGCAGCAAGCGGCTCACGGAAGTCACCGCCGGGCACACGCTCTACCTCGAGGAGCTCGGCCTGAAGGCCGGGGACTTCGTCTCGTACTACGCCAAGGCGATCGACAACGACACCGTCCAGGGACCGAAGCCGACGACGAGCGACATGTACTTCCTCCGCATCCGGCCGCTGAACAAGCAGTTCAAGCGCGCGCAGTCAGACGCGCCGCAGCAGGGCGGCGGCGGCGGCGGACAGCAGGACAACCAGGTGGGCGCGCTGTCCGAACAGCAGCGGCAGATCATCGCGGCGACGTTCAACGTCCAGCGCGATCGCAAGAAGACGAGCGCGGAGAAGGTGCGCGAGAACTCCGCGATCATCGCGCTGTCGGAATCGCGGTTGCGCGAGCAGGTGGACGGTCTCGTCAGGCGCATGAACGAACGGCTCGGACAGGATCCCGCATTCAAGAAGATCGCGGAGCTGCTGCCGCAGGCCACGGCGGAGATGAAGACCGCCGAGGCAAAGCTTCAGGCCGCCAGCCCGGAGCAGGCGCTGGCGCCGGAGCAGCGCGCGCTGACGTTCCTGCAGCAGGCCGAAGAGCTGTACGAGATGCAGGTGCAGATCCAGCGCCAGCAGCAGGGCGGCGGCGGCGGTGGTGGCGGCGGACAGATGGCCGAGGACCTGGCCGACTTGTTCCAGATGGAACTGGACAAGATGGCCAACCAGTACGAGACGCGCCAGCAGGCGTCGGCCGAACAGGCCGATCGGAAGGTCGACGAGGTGCTGGAGAAGCTGAAGGAGCTCGCGCGGCGCCAGGAACAGGAAGCCGAACGGCAGCGTCGCCGGGCCGCGGCGGGGCAGCAGCAGGCGGGCGGCGGAGGCGGCGGACAGCAGCAGCGCGATCTCGCCGACCAGGCCGACGAAGCGGCCCGCCGGCTGGAGCAGCTCGCGCGCGAGGAGAACCGCCCCGAGCTGGCGCAGTCGGCGCGGCAGCTTCGTCAAGCCGCCGACGCGATGCGGAAGGCGGCGGCCAACGGCCAGCAGGCCTCCGGCGCGCAGGCCTCCGCGGCGCTCGAGCAGTTGAAGCAGGCGCAGCAGACGCTGCAGCAGTCGCAGGCCGGCCGCGGCGCCGCGGACGTCAGGAACGCATTGCAGCAGGCCGAGGAGCTCGCGCGGGAACAGCAGGCGATCGGAGAGGACGTGAAGAGCCTCGACGAGGCGGGCGGCCGGCGCCAGGAGAAGGCGCAGCAGCTCGTCGAGCGCAAGACCGGGCTGGATCAGAAGGTCGGCGCGCTCGAAAAGCAGATCGACCGCACGGCAAGCGATCTCCGCAACAGCGAGAGGGACGCGGCGCGCAAGCTGTCGGAGGCGTCCGGATCCATCCGCGACAACCGTATCCGCGACAAGATCCGCTATTCGAGCGCGATGGTCCGCGCGGGCGCCGCCGGGAGCGACACGCAGAACTTCGAGCGCGAGATCGGCTCGAACCTCGAACAGTTGAAGAACAAGCTGACCGAGGCGGCGTCAGCGCTCGGCCGAACGCGGCCGGACGCGATGTCGCAGGCGCTCGAGAAGGCACGGCAGCTCGCGCGCGGCGTGGACTCGCTCGACCAACGCATCCGCGAGCGCGCGCGTCAGGGACAACAGGGACAACAGGGTCAGCAAGGACAACAGGGTCAGCAAGGACAACAGGGTCAGCAAGGACAACAGGGTCAACAGGGCCAACAGGGCCAACAGGGGCAGCAGGGACAACAGGGGCAACAGGGCCAACAGGGGCAGCAGGGACAACAAGGCCAGCAAGGCCAGCAGGGGCAGCAAGGGCAGCAGGGACAACAAGGCGGCCGTGGCGGGCAGAACGCCGGCAACCGCACGCAGGATGGGCGCGAGGGGCGGGGCGATACGACCGGTCCGCTGAGCGCAGGGGGCGGCAGCTTCGGCGATCGACGCCCGGGCGGAGCGTTGTCGCCCGACGACGTGCGGCAGTTCCGCGGCGAGGCGCGGCGGTATGCGAACGACGCGCAGCAGCTCCGGCGCATGCTGCAGGGGCAGCGGCTCGACGCCAAGGAGCTCGACGAGATCCTCCGGAGCCTGCGCGCGCTGGACAACGAGCGGACGTATCAGGACGCGACGGAGCTGGCGCGTCTGCAGCAGAACGTCGCGGAAGGGATGAAGCGCTTCGAGTTCAATCTGCGCCGCCGGGCGGAGCTGAAAGGCAACGAGGTGTTCCTCTCGGGCGCCGAGGACGTACCCGAGTCGTACCGCAAGCTGGTCGAGCAGTACTACAAGTCGCTGTCGAAGACGCCGGCGATCAAGAAGTAGCCGGCCACGACGCGTGGAACACGCCGCCCTTGTCCACGCGCCGGAACGTGTGCGCGCCGAAATAATCGCGCTGCGCCTGCGTCAGGTTCGCGGGCAGGCGGTCCGTCCGGTACGCGTCGAAATACGCGAGCGACGACGAGATCGCGAGCACGGGAATGCCAAGGGCGACCGCGGTCCGCACGACGTTGCGCCACGCCTCCTGGCGCCGCTGGATCGCCTCGCGGAACACGTCATCCAACAGCAGGTTGACGAGATTGGGAGTGCGGTCCCATGCGGCCGTGATGTCGCCGAGCAGCCTCGCGCGGATGATGCACCCGGCCCGCCAGATCTTCGCAACGGCACCCGGCTTCAGGTCGTAGTGATATTCCGCCGACGCGAGCCGCAGCAGCGCCAGTCCCTGCGCGTAGGTGGCGATGCGGCTGGCATACAGCGCGTCGCGCGCCGCGTCGATCAGGGGCTGCCGCGGCCCGCTGTAACGTGGCGACGGCCCCCTCAGCACCGCGCTTGCGGCGACGCGCTCTTCTTTCAGCGACGAGAGGATCCGGCTGATGACGGCGGCGTCGATCGTCGGGATCGGGGCGCCGACGTCGAGCGCGTTCTGGCTCGTCCACTTGCCCGTCCCTTTCTGCGCCGCCTCGTCCAGGATGACGTCGACGAGCGGCCTGCCGGTCTCGTCGTCCATCTTCGTGAAGATGCGCGCCGTGATCTCGACCAGGTAGGACTGCAGCTCGCCCGTGTTCCACTCGGCGAACACGGCGTGCAGGTCCGAGACGGTCAGCCCGAGGCCTCGCTGCAGCAGGTCGTACGTTTCCGCGAGCAGCTGCATCTCGCCGTACTCGATGCCGTTGTGCACCATCTTGACGAAGTGCCCGGCGCCGAGCGGTCCCATGTAGTCCACGCACGGCTCGCCGTCCTCCGCCTTTGCCGCAATCGCGCGGAGGATCGGCGCAAGCGCGTCGTACGCCTGGCGCTGGCCGCCTGGCATGATGCTCGGGCCGTGGAGCGCCCCTTCCTCGCCGCCCGAGACGCCGATCCCCATGAAGTTGAGGCCCTGCGCTTCGAGCGCCCGCGATCGCCGCTCGGTGTCGAGGAACCAGGAGTTCCCGCCGTCGATCAGGATGTCGCCCGGCTCGAGGTGCGGCGCCAGCGTGGCGATCGCGCCGTCGACGGGCGCGCCCGCGGGGACCATCATGAGGATGCGCCGCGGCGTCTCGAGTGCGGCAACGAGCGCGGCAGGGGAGTCCACGCCGGCGATGGGCAGGCCGGCGGCCGGACCGCGCAGGAACGCCTCCGAGCGCTCGGGGCTGATGTCGTATCCGGCGACGGCGTATCCGTGGCCGGCGATGTTGCGCGCGAGGTTGCCGCCCATCACGCCAAGACCGGCAAGGCCGATCGCCGCTCGCCCGTGCTGAGTCCCCGTCATGTGCGGCTCGAGACCGCCGCGGCGCTCGCGGGGGTCGCCGCCTCACCGAGTGTGAACCCGAAGTAGTCGCGCGCGTTGACGAAGCAGACGTTTGCCACGAGCGCGCCGAGCAGGTCGCGGTCGTCCGGCAGCAGCCCACGCCGCACGTCTTCGCCGAGGAGATTGCACAGCAGCCGCCTGAAGTACTCGTGGCGGGAGTACGAGAGGAAGCTGCGCGAGTCGGTGATCATGCCGACGAACCTGGAGAGCAGGCCAAGGTTCGACAGCGCGCGCATCTGCGCCGTCATGCCGTCCAGCTGGTCGAGAAACCACCACGCGGCGCCGTACTGCATCTTGCCGGGCACGCTGCCGTCCTGGAAGCTGCCGGCGATCGAGGCGAACATCTCGTTGTCGCGGGGATTGACGTTGTACAGGATCGTCTTCGCGAGCTCGTTGGTCTCGTCGAGCCGATCGAGGAACCGCGCGAGCGGCCGCGCCTGCCCGAGATCGCCCATCGAATCGAAGCCGGTGTCCGGGCCGAGCACCTTGCGCATCCGGCTGTTGACGTTGCGCAGCGCGCCCAGATGGAACTGCTGCACCCACCCGCGGGCGTGATCGAGCAGCGCGAGCCGGTACAGAACGGCCGACGCGAGCGTCAGCGACGCCTCGCGGTCCAGCGTCCTGCCCGAACGGACGCGATCGAACGCCGCCTGCGCCTCCGCCTCGGTCCAGACCTCCGCGAACATCGTGTCGAGCCCGTGATCGGATGCGCGGCAGCCCATCTCGTGAAAGACGTCGTGGCGCGCCTTCAGGCCGTCCAGGAAGCTGTCGAGGCTGCCGCCGATGGAGCGTCCCGATGCCTCCTCGAGGCGCCGCACCCAGGCGTTGAACGCCGCGGGATCGTCGAACGCAATCGCGCGATCCGGACGCCAGGTCGGGTAGACGCGCGTGGACGGCCGATCGCGCGACGCGAGCGCGCGGTGCGGGTCGAGCGGGTCGGCGGGATCGTCGGTCGTGCACACGACGGCGACGCGGAACTGACGGAGCAGGCCGAGCGTGGTGAACGCGTCCTCCAGGAGGCGCTCGTTGCACCTGTCGTAGATCCGGCGCGCGGTCGCGGGCGACAGCGGCTCGTCGATCCCGAACGGCCGCCGCAGCTCCATGTGCGTCCAGTGGTACAACGGGTTGCGCAGCGTGTCGGGCACGGTCCGCGCCCACGCCTCGAACTTCTCCCAGTCGGACGCGTCACCGGTGCAGTAGCGCTCCGCCACGCCGTTGGCGCGCATCGCGCGCCACTTGTAGTGGTCGCCGTCGAGCCAGATCTCGGTGATGGATCGGAACCGATGGTCCGCGGCAATCCGGGCCGCCGGCAGATGGCAGTGGTAATCGATGATGGGCTGCGCCTCCGCGAACCGGTGATACAGATCCACGGCCACATCCGTCTCGAGGAGGAAGTCGTCGCCCATGAACTGGCGAGGCATGTCCCCAATTCTAGTCCGCGGCGCCCGGCCACGGACAACCACGGCTTTTTCGCCATGGAAAACACAGAAGAACACTGTTTTGTTTCTTCACCACGAAAGAACACAGAAGAACACTGTTTTGTTTCAAACCACGGAAAACACGGAAGAACACGGTCTTCCTCACCACGGAAGGACACGGAAAGACACGGAAGAATCCGAATCTGTGTTTTCGTCGTTCATACGCCGGAATCGCGCTGCACCCTGCGCCCGGTCAATCTACCGGAGCCGCGGGTTGCGCACCGATTCTGCTGAAGACGCCAGAATTGCCGCTCGCGGCAAGACGACACGTTGCGGAAACTGCCTCACGGATTCCATGAACGATCGCCTTGTGCCCACAAACAACCGGACGGCGTGTTGGCATGAAGTTCGCCGTGACCGCGAAGATGCCGAACGACCTGCAAGCGTCAGGCTCACGTCCCAAGCTCCTTGATCGGGTGCGCGATGCCATCCGGGCACGGCATTACAGCCGACGCACCGAAGTCGCCTACGTCGCCTGGATTCGACGACATATCGGCTTCCACCGGAAGGCGCACCCAGCAACTCTGGGCGCGGCTGACATCGCTGCGTTTTTGACGTGGCTGGCCACCAAGCGGCACGTCAGCGCGTCGACCCAAAACCAGGCGCTCGCCGCGGCGGCCGCGTTAGCCGCGGGGCCGTCCACCACGAGATCGCGCGTTAGCCGCCCGGCTCG
>MELC01000059.1:34599-35711 GCA_001767455.1 Acidobacteria bacterium RIFCSPLOWO2_12_FULL_66_21 | reverse complement strand
CGGCGACTCGATCTGTCGCAGAAGCAGGCCGCCGAGGCGTACACGTTGGCGGAAGCGCACGAGACGAATCCCCGATCCGTGTGGGGCTACGTGCAAGGGCTGACACGTCTCAGCCAACGCACGCCCTGGCAGGACGGACGGTTCACCCTCGATCGCGCCGCCAGTCGCCTCCTCACCACGGTCCACTGACCCTGGTCTTGCCGTACGGGCACATCCCCGTGCGGTCCTTTCGATAACCCGCTACTCGCGCGAGCACGGCCCCAGGCCAGTTCGCAACCCGATCCGATCGGTGTCGCACCGAGTGCCGCACCGCCGGGCCGGGTGGCTTCTGACCGGAGGTGTGTGCGATGCGCAAGTCATCTCGTCTCTCACTCAAGGCGGAACAACGGCGTCTCGAGTCGCTGTGGAAGCAGCACGTTGCTGACACCGAACGCTGGCGCCGTACGTTTCGTCCCCGCCTGCTTCGGCTCTTCGCCGAACGTACCGCGACGCTCGCATGGTCGCGTACGCTCCTGAACCTACTGCTCGACGAGCTCCACACGGAGGAATTCTTCACGGAGCTCGTCGGCAGTCCCCGCCGCCTATCTGTCCACCGCTATCCGCAAGCGGTCGCCGTCGCGATCGCGCTGCGCAATAGCTGGCAGCCTGACCAACTCACCCGCCTCGCCAAACGACTTGGCATCGCTCTCTCCGTGAAGGACGTTCCCGCTAGACCGCCGCAAAGGTCTGCGGCACCCACAGCAAACAAGCGCGGTCGAACGCCGGGCCATCACCGTTGCGATTCTCGGGCTCGCCTCCGCCCTGTCAAGGCTCTCCGCTCCGCTCCGACCCCATTCGGGGCTTCCGGCCTTGACAGGAACGTCGGTCGAGCCAAGGGCCGGCATTTACGTGATGTCCCTCAAGACCGCCCGCGCAAATCACGGAGCTCACGGTCGTGAGCACCAGGAAAGGAAGGAAGCCAATGCGTCAACTGTCGATCACACCCAACATCACGGTGACGATCGGCCGCCACACGCGCATCTATTACGCCTTCGTCACCTCGGCACCGATCGACCTCGATGCCCCCGCGACGATGACCCTCCACGCGGCGACGTTCGCCGATGTAGCGGGAT
>MELC01000059.1:34453-34575 GCA_001767455.1 Acidobacteria bacterium RIFCSPLOWO2_12_FULL_66_21 | reverse complement strand
ACCGCGATCGCGCCAAGACACCAGCACGGTTGGTGCTCGTGGACGCGATCGAACTTGCCTGGCAGCGCGCGCGCTACCGCGGCAACAACCACCTCTTCGTGCGTGCCGATCCCGTGCTCATC
>MELC01000059.1:34297-34439 GCA_001767455.1 Acidobacteria bacterium RIFCSPLOWO2_12_FULL_66_21 | reverse complement strand
AAGCGCCCACCGGCAGTGAGGTCCACGCATGAAGCGGTCGACCGACTCGTCGGCGTCAACCGCTCGCCATAACGGCGAGCTTTTCTGGAGGTACGTATGAACACCATCGTCAAGATCGTCCCCAACGAGAAAAGCAACCCGC
>MELC01000059.1:32492-34286 GCA_001767455.1 Acidobacteria bacterium RIFCSPLOWO2_12_FULL_66_21 | reverse complement strand
GCCGATGCCGAGTTGCATTTCACCGACGGCGTACTCGACGGCTTGAAGCTGATCGGCTTCTCCGTCTGGGAACGTCGCACTGGCAACGGGCGCAACGTCACGTTCCCCGCGCGCCAGTACTCGGTCAATGGTGAACGTCGCAGCTTCGCGCTGCTGCGTCCCATTGCCGATACGAGCGCACAGGAGCGCGTGCGCGATCTCGTGCTGCAGGCCTACGCCGAGTACGAGGAGACGGCCGCAGAGGCCGCGTCGTAAACGACAGACCGTCCCGGACGCCGCCCACTGTGGGCGGCGCCCGGGCGACCACATTGCGTTTCTCTTGCCTTGATGGCCGATGGCTGATCACGTAGGACGAAGACAGTCTTCGCAGAGAAAGGTCACCCGGTCTCGTGAGAATGACCGCAGAGACGAGGTGTGTCGGACGCAGGCGAGCGTTGACAGTACGCCCGACGACGAAAAACAAATCCGAGAAACCTTGGCCGAGTACTTCGCAATTTTGAGAGAATGGGATCTGAAACTGAGACAGAACAACGAAGAGTCGGAGTTTACCTGAGCTGGCCATGAAAGAGCGGACCTCCGAACAGACGGACACCGTGCCCGCGCCCATGCGGGAAGCCGTGCTCTACGTGCGGGTGTCGTCGAAGGAGCAGGAGAAGGAGGGCTTCTCGATCCCTGCCCAGCGGAAGCTGCTCACTGAATACGCGATACAACACGGACTGCAGATCGTTCGGGAGTTCGAGGACATCGAAACTGCCAAGCGTGCCGGGCGCGCGGCCTTCGGCGAGATGGTTGCCTTCCTCCAGGAGAATTCCGCATCGCGGCCAGTGCTCCTCGTCGAAAAGACAGACCGCCTGTACCGGAACATCAAGGACTGGGTGACGATAGGCGACCTCAATCTCGAGGTCCACTTGGTCAAGGAAGGCGTGATCCTGTCGGACGATTCTCGGTCGTCCGAGAAGTTCATGCACGGGATCCGGGTCCTGATGGCCAAGAACTACATCGACAACCTCTCCGAAGAAGTTCGGAAGGGCATGCGCGAAAAGGCCGAGCAAGGCCACTGGCCCACAGTGGCGCACGTGGGTTACCTGAATAATTCCGAGACGCGCCGGATCGAGATCGACCCAGTCCGCGGCCCACTGGTGGCTCAGGTGTTCGAATGGTACGCCCGGGGGGACGTCTCCCTCAAGGAGGTGACTCGCCTTGCCGGCGAGAACGGCTTGACCCACCCGCGTGCGCATCGCCGCCTGGCGAAATCCGAAATTCATCGCATCCTGCGAAATCCGATCTACGCCGGCGATTTTCTCTGGAAGGGAAAGCGGTACGAGGGAAACCACCAGCCGCTGATTTCGAAAATTCTGTTCGAGACGGTCCAAGAGGTATTCGAGTCAGCGAACCGCCCGAAGTACACGAAGCACCGCCACGCGTTCGCCGGCTTGGTTGCTTGCGGCCGGTGCGGTTGTGCCATGACCGCCGACGTCAAGAAGGGCCGCTACGTGTACTACCACTGCACGGGGGGTCGTGGGCGGTGTGGGAACACATACGTACGCGAAGAGGAACTCTCGCGACTGTTCGAGGACGTTGTACGCAGGGTACAGATTCCCGTCGACGTCGCGGACTGGATCGCTGAGGCGCTTCGGGAGAGCCAAGGCGACAAGGAGCGATTCCACCGCTCGGCTGTCATGCATCTGCAGCAGCAGTACCTCGCCGTCCAGGCCAAACTGGATCGCGCCTACGACGACCGATTGGCCGACCGGATCACGGACGAGTTGTGGCAGAGGAAGTCCGGCGAGTGGG
>MELC01000059.1:0-32448 GCA_001767455.1 Acidobacteria bacterium RIFCSPLOWO2_12_FULL_66_21 | reverse complement strand
AAGGCGAGCCACGACTACGGGGCAACCGGGTCGAAAATTTTAGAACTCGCGAAAAACGCCCACAATCTGTTCGTTTTGCAGGATTCGCACGAGCAAGCGCGGTTGCTGAAAATGCTGGTATCGAACTCTACCTTTGACCGTGGAAGTCTTTCAGTTTCTTACATTAAGCCGTTCGATCTACTCGTCGACGGCAACGAAACTGGAAATTGGCTGGGAGGCAGGGATTCGAACCCCGATAACGTGGTCCAGAGCCACGTGTCCTACCGTTGAACGACCTCCCAACGAGGTGCGCGCGCGGGCTGAAGAATGCGGCCAGTCCTCAGGGGCGCAAACAACCATTATATCTGCCCGGTCAGGGCGCGGGCAAGGACCGCGGCACCGACTGACGCGGGTTCGAACTCGCGGCCGCCCATCGCGACCGCTGACTCCCCTTTTTGCGTCTAAGACCGCATGACCGTCCATCGTCCATCCGCATGGGCACAGACCCTCCTGGCAACAACACTCCTGGTGGCGCCCGCAGTGGCGCAGGGCACGATCAACAATGACAGGATCTTCCAGGCTCTGGGCGTCCAGTCAGGGGCCACGGTCTGCGAGATCGGCGCCGGCGATGGCGAGTTGAGCATCGCCGCCGCGCGCATCGTCGGCCCGAACGGCCGGGTCTACACGAGCGAGCTGGGCGACGATCACGTGAAAGCCCTGCAAACGCGCGCGACCGCGAGCGGCCTCGGGCAGATTACCGTCGTGACCGGCGACCCGGCCAGGACGAACTTCCCGGACGCCGCGTGCGACGCGCTCTTCATGCGAAACGTCTACCACCACTTCGCCGATCCCGCCGCCATGGACGCGTCCATTGCCGCGGCCGTCAAGCCAGGCGGGAAAGTGGCGATCGTCGACTTCACCCCGCCCGGCGGGGAGGCACCGACTCCGGCCGATCGCGGCAAGGACGGCATGCACGGCGTTCTTCCCGACACAGTGGCGCGAGAACTGAAGGAAGCGGGCTTGGAGCCAGCGGCCCCGGACCTCGGCGACCGGCGCTGGTTCATGGTGGTGGCCACGAAGCCCAGGCAGTAGAGATCACGACGAAAAGTATCCCCGCCGCGCCTGGACGACGGCGCCGTCGCGCTTCACCTTGACGTCGATCGCGTGATACCCGGCGCGGTCGACGCCGCGCGCGGTGTGGTAGAGGACGTACGCCGACCGGAACTCGTTCAGCACGCCGCGTTCAGGATGCATCATGCGTCCGCCCGCAGCGCCTGTGTCGGCTCGATCCGCATCGCGCGGCGCAGCGGCAGGGCGCACGAGATCATCGCCACGAGCATGACGAACGCGCACACGGCAAGCGTGACACCGACGCCTGGCGCCATTCCCACTCCAACCGCAGCCACCGCGATCGCGATGCCCGGGCCGGCTCCCGCCAGGAGGCCAATGCCGATTTGGGCGAAGGCTCGCGAGAAGACGCTGCTGATGATTCGCCGCGGGACGGCGCCAAGTGCGACGCGGATCGCGATCTCCCGCGTTCGCCGCGCCAGGGTGAACGAAACCAACGCGTGAATGCCGGCCGTGGACAGAAGCAGCGCGACGGTGGCGACCACGGCGAGGACGCGGAGGAAGACACGCGTCGGGAGCGCTTCGTCGTCGGCGAAACGATCGAGCGACATCACGTGGTCGGGCAGCAGGACATCGGGATTCGCCGAGAGCGCCGCCTGCAGCCTGTGCGCCGTCGGCGAGGCCGCACCCTGCGTCCGTATCAGCAGCCGCATCGGCGAGGCGGCGCCGGTCCCCGCCGGCCGGTACAGCACCGCATCGCCGGACCCCTTGCGACTCATGACCGTGACGTCCTTGACCACGCCGACGATCTCGTGCCATGGCCCTGGCGTGTCGCCACCATCGACGGGCGGCTCCCGCGCCATCACGCCGAGTGGGTGCACCCGCCGAGGATCACGCGGACGAAAGTCTCATCGACGATCGCAACGTTCTGCGCGCCGAGGACCTCGACGTCCGTGAAGAGACGGCCGGCGACGAGCGGGCTCGACGTCCTCACTTGTCATTCCAGTGGAGCTTGGCACTTCGTCACTTGGATGTCAAGTGGAATAGAAAATGCGTAGTGGGTCAGTTACTGACCCACTACCAGAAAACGCGGCGGTTACCCTTCGGCTGGCGCCCTGCTGTCGTTTGCGGCCGCTGCCGTTTGCCGAAGACGTTCCACCGTGACATTCCGCCGTGAAATCAGAGACAATCCGGCACAAAGCAAGACCGCTTCCCTCACGCGCGGCGTGTGTCGCCGTCGCGCGTCGTGTGCGGGGTGTCTCCATGACGCAGATCTGGCCGCCGCCTCCGAATTTTCCGCCCCCGATTCCCTCGCTCCCTTCGTACCACGTGTTCGTGCACGCGGTTCGGGCCGGCTCAATCGTGCCGCTCGATACCGATGCCGTTTTCCTCGTGGACGCGAGCAGCCGAGAGTACCACGCCAACCACTACAACCCGCACTACGGCTCCGGCGTGTACTCCTGGCAGAAGATGGCGCTGCCATTCGGCCGCTACCGTCTTCGCATCCGGCTGTCGCAGGTGGCGGGGGGGTTCTACTGCTATGCGGACCCCGCGACCGGCGCGCTCGTCCAGGATCCGACCTGGACGGGATGCCCCGTCGAGGGAGAGCCGCGGCCGCCGATCATCGTCGAGCTGCGCCTTCCGGACGACGCGCAGTGCCGCTGCGCGATCGGGTTGGACTGCCCGCACGACGGCGCCTCCGGCATCGTCGACGGCCGGTTGTGGGCATCGTCGACGCCGCTGACGGCGGGACCCGCGGCGGGCGTGCCGGCGGAACTGGAACGGTACTTCCGGGGAAGAATCCCACCGGGAGAGCACACGCTTCGGCTGGAACACCCTCGCTATGTTCTGCCGCCCGCCACGCCTCCGCTCTCCGCGAACGCCAGCCTGCTGGTGCGCCGCGTCCAGGTGACGCTGGCGCCGACGCCGGAGCCGCCGCCGCCTGAGATGCTTCGCATCGACAGCGCCAGCTTCTACCTCGACGTGAACGAAGTCCGCGAATTCCGGACGAACGTTCCCGCCGCGCAGGCCGCGCAAGTGCAATGGGGAAGCACGGCGCCGCAGGTGCTGCAGCCGTATGGCGCACCCAACCGCTTCCGCGGCCTGTCGCGCGGCGTCGCGACGGTCAAGGCTCGATATCGAAACCTCGAAGCATCGGCGACGGTCGTCGTCAGACGCGACTCGAGTGAGAGCGTCCAGCAGCCTGTCGACCCGACCCAGATCGTCCACGATCCCTGGACTGGCGCGCGTGTCGTGGCGGGACAGGTCGTCTGCGCCTTCAAGCCGGACGTCGGCGAGCCGCAGCAGCTCTCGCTGATCGAGGAGCTGCACCTTCAGCGCCTCGGTGTGCTGGCGGGGACGGGGGCGTATCAGCTCGGCTTCGACCCCACGCAGTGGTCGCTGCAGCAACTGGTCGAGCGTCTGAACAGCGACCCACGGGTCGAAGCCGCGTGCCCGCATCTCGTGATGGACTGGTCCACGATCCCGTCCTACGTGCCGAGCGACGCCCTCCTGAGGAGACCGTGGCACCTCGCGAAGATGGAGGCGTACGCCGCGTTCGGCGTGATGAAGGCGATCGAGCGCGAGCCGCAGCACGTGGTGTTCATCGACAGCGGCATCTGGGTGTCCGCGGCGGGCGAGCCGCACGTGGACTTCAGAGGACGGTTCGTTCTGAATCGTTGTGGGAATTTCATTCCGTCGACGCCCGTCTGTCCTGCCTCGTTCCGCGACCTTCTGGATCCGAATCCGCCGCAGGGCACCAGCTCGCCGCATGGCAATACCGTCATCGGCACGGCGGCGGCGCAGTGGGACAACACAGGTGCCGTCGGAATCGATCCCGCAATGAGGATTGCGCTGTGCCGATGCGAACCGTCAGTCTTCCAGACTCGGGCTGCGCTCGACAGAATCAGGGGCTGGATCGTACGCGGGTTCAGGATTGTGAACATGACGACCGTCGCGGATGTGACGTCCACGACCGTCTACAACAAGTGGTATGCCGCGCGCCTGCGTGCGATCGTGCAGGCGGGTGGCCTGGTCGTCATTGCGGCCGGAAACGACAACAAGGGCGTGCAGAACATTGCGCTGGCGTCGATCAAGCCGTCGCTCGAATCGGACCAGGCCGCGGTCCTCGTCGTCGGAGGCACGGCGGTGGCCCCGCTCGATCAGCAGGGCCCGGAGACAAGGTGGAACGAGGATCCCAAACACGGGAGCAACTACGGCACGGACATCGACATCGCGGCGCCCGCGTACGACATCCTCTCCACGGGCGCGGACGACAACATCACCGTCGAGGCCGGTACGTCGCTCGCCGCGCCCCAGGTGTCCGCCGTCGCAGCCGTAGTCCTGAGCATCCTTCCCGACGAACCGGCCGCGGAGGTCAAGAAGATCCTGGTGAACACGAGCGATCGGTTCCCCGACTCGTCGTCCGTGCCGGCCCGCTTGTCGACCGAGCCTGGCCGCCCGATCGGAATCGGCCGAGTGAACCTGTGGCAGTCGGTGCTCTATGCCGTGAACAAACGCGCCCAGGGAACCGAACAACGATACGTCGGCCTCCGGATCACCGCCGACCAGAAGGGACTCGACCTGCTGCTCGCGTATGCGGACGGGTCGAACGCCGAACCGCTGCCGGAGAAGTCCGTCCTGAATCGCCCCACCGGCACCGACGCGACGAGAGTGACCCTGACGAACGCCGTGGGACACAAGTTCCCGGAGGCACTCGTCGCGCGAAAGTCCGGATCCGCGAAGGACCTCTATCGACAGACTCTTCGTCTGACGACGGCGCGGATCGATGCGTTGAAGGACCGGTACGTCATCACCCTTCGGATGTACACCGGCGGACGCGTGGAGCTGGCGCGCGACCCCCAGGGCACGCTGCCGTCCAATCGCGCGCGCTTCACGATTGCGAACAAGGGAACCGCTCCGGCCGACGCGGAGCTGCTGGACCCGGTGCCGCGAAGTCCCTGGGACAAGAGCCTGCGCCCGTGGATGAAGCTGGCGGACGGCGACAGCTTCGCGCCGAGCCTGGAGTTGGCGGCGACACCGCCAGGACTTGCCGTCGAGTTTCTCGACAAGCTGCAGAAACCGTTTCCACAGGAACACATCGAAGAAGGGGTTCCCTTCGTGCGCGTGCCCTTTGGCGCGAGCGACGCGTTCCACATGCGCGTCACCGCGCCGGCCACCTCTGTCGCCGCCGGCGTCCAGGGCACCGTGAGGGTGGTCTCGCTCAACAACCGCGCGGTCGTCGCCGAGGTGCCCTGGAGCTGGAAGCCGGCCGTGCTCCAGATGACAGAGGATGAGAGCTTCCTGAACGGCCCTGTTCGCTGGTGGAAGATCGGCGCGCTGCGGATTCGCAACGCTGGAACCGGACCTGCGCGGCTGTCACTGTCCTTCTCGACAAAGCCCCCGGCCTGGGCATGGGGCGCGGGGATGGACATGACCCTCAACCCCGGTGAGGAACGACGTGAATGGGTGCGATTCGGCCCCCACGGCGACGCCCCCGTCGGGACGAAAGGCGCGTGCTTCGTGCGAGGCGAGAACCCGGACGCGCCTGGCGCCACCTACGCGATGGAATTTCCGGCCATCGTCGGCGAACCGCCGCAAGTGGTCGTGACGCCGGCCGCGCTTCACGCCGACAGCGTGCGACCCGCGCCCGCCACGAACCTGGTCTTCGCTGAGTGGCCGGTTCAAATCGAGAACCGGTCGGCGTATCCCGTCAGAGTTGTTCGGGACTTCTGGCGTGTGACGGGCACGCCTGCGACGCCGCCCCGCGGCTGGCTGCAGCTCGTGGACTTCTTCGGCGCCTCCAACGCGCGAACGCTGCGGGCGGGCGAGCGGGTGGCGTGCACGCTTCGTGTGTCATTCGACCGCGCACTGGCCGTTCCTCCCGGCGCGACCCCCGCCACGGCAAAGCACACCATCGCGATCCTGCTTCCGGATCCGCATGGCGAGTACCTTCAGCCTCCGATTCCGCCTCCGGCCGACAACAAGGACTACACGGCGCAGCCGATCTCGACCGAAGTTGTGCTTCGGATGGCACCGTGAAACATCGCGGGAGAGAAGAAAGAGCTCGGGAGTAGCCCTCCGCGCGATCTGCCTCACGACGAAAAGTATCCCCGCCGCGCCTGGACGACGGCGCCGTCGCGCTTCACCTTGACGTCGATCGCGTGATACCCGGCGCGGTCGACGCCGCGCGCGGTGTAGTAGAGGACGTACGCCGACCGGAACTCGTTCAGCACACGCCGGAAGGCCTCCGATAGGTTTCCGGCTGCGCTGACCGGCAGAATCGTTCCACCCGTCTCCCGGGCAAGCTTCGACAACACGGGATTCAGCGAGAGGGTGGAGGCGCTCTGCGCGGCGAGGGTCGTGACCCCGGGGGGCGGAGTGACGGACCCCTGCAGGGCCGGCGGCACCGACGCCCCCTGCAGGGCCGGCTGCGGCGACAGCACCATCGGCCGCCCCGCGGTGAACGGCACGACGAACGCGAGGGTCGCGCGGGTGCGCTCGGCTACCTCGGTCAGGATCGCCGGGGACGTGGTGCTGCTGGTGTCGCTGCCATCCGTGAAGAACACGATCAATTGCCGCCTGTCCGCTGGCGAGGCCGAGACGAGCGTCACGCTGATGGCATCGAGGAGCGACGTGCTGCCGCTGGCGGACGTGCCGCGGATCGCACGCTCCACGGCCTTCACGTCGGTGGTGTAGTCGATTGTCCGCGTGATTCGCGTGCTGAACAGCACGAGCTTCAACCGATCCTTCGAACCGAGGTCGCGCATCAGCTGCGCGACGGCCTGGCGCAGCCGGTCGAGCAGGTCGCCCGTGACGCTGTAGCTCACGTCGAGCGCCACGGTCACGTCGATCGGCAGCGTGCCGTAGCTGACCTCGTCGACCTGCTGCGGCACGCCGTTGTCGAAGACCTGGAAGTCCTTCGCCGTGAGGCCGGTGATCGCGCGCCGCGACCCATCGCGCACCGTCACGTCCACCATGACCGCCGAGGCGCCGGAGCGAAACGCGGCCTGCGGCGGATCCTGGATCGTCGCGCGCCCGGCGATCGCGCCGGGCACGGTCAGGAGCACGCCGGCCGTTGCCGCCGCGAACCAGAGGCCGCACGTCCGCAGGCGCTTCATCGGCTCATCTCCCGAAGGCGGGTCATCGCCGCCGAGTGAAAGCGGTACTGCCCCTGCCAGTACATCCACCACGGATCAATGAGGTCGTCCACGCTGGTCTGGACCTGTTCGCTCAGCGCTTCCGCGCCAGCGCGGTCGCCGCGCATCAGCAACGCGCTCATGAGCGCCACTCGCGCGGACTGCGCGGACGGCGCGAGCTTCAGCGCCGCGCGATACGCCTGTATCGAGTCGTCCTGGCGGTCGAGGGCCCAGAGCACGTGACCCAGGAACAACTGGCGCAGATACATGAGCGACGGATCGTTGGTCGTTTGATCCCCCGCCTGGGTCAGGTGCGGGAGCGCCTCGTCGTCTTTTGCCATGCTGTGAAGGAACCACGCAAGCCGGATGTGTGCTTCGACCGACGTCTGCGGCGCGGCGATGGCGGCGGTGTAGGCGCGCCGGACGGCGTCGGCATGCGCCTCCGTGGGGATGCCGGCCGCATCGACGACGGCGGGCTGCGCACGTGTCACCCGGCGCTGATCGATCGCGATCGCGCGCGAGAGCGCGAAGCGCGGTTCGCCTGGAAACCGCGCGAGCGCGCGCGTGGCGAGCGCGTCGGTCTCGTCCGGACGGATGGCCCCCTCGAGCAGCGTCAACGCGGCGAAATACCAGTACTGTTCGAACGGAGACGGCTCGAGCGGGTCGCGAACGAGCCGGCTGAACCTCGTCAACAGCTCGTACGCGGCCGCGCGCGCGTCCGGACGGGGAGAGAACACCGCGGGCTCGACCAGCTCGAGCGCGAAGGCCGCCTCGCGCCGGGGCGCGGCCGGCCAGGGATTGCCGCGATCGGTGAACTCGCGCAACAGGCGCACGGGATCCGCTGTCTGCCGTACTCCGGCGGCGACCTGCCGGTACCCGTCCCGATCGTAAGCCGACGTCAATTCGGCAAGCGTACGCGGAGTGGCGAGCACCGGCGGTGGGGCAGGCACCGGACGCGACTCCTCCACCATGTAGCCCTTGCGCGCCCGGACTGTGAATGACCGCGATCCACGCACGTCGACACCGATCGTGTGCCATCCGCCGCCGGGCACTCCCTGGAGCGTATAGCGCAGCATGTAACTGCTTCGAAAATCGTCGAACGCCTTCCTGAACGTGCCCGTCAGGCTCGGCTCGCTGAACATCGCCGTCCGGTGAAGGCCGCCGCCTGTCGCCTCCGCGGCCGCGGCAAGCACAAGGCCGTCGGGCAGCAGTGAATGCTCCGGGGACGGACCGACGAGACGCCGCGTGAAGGGCACCCAGAAAGTCCGCGTCGGAAAGCAGAAGCCCATCATCTGGCACTGGAACGCGCTCAGCGCGGCATCGTAGTCGAGCGCGGTTTCCATCGCGACAACGTGGAACAGCGCGTCGGAACGTTCCGCGATCGCACCGAGCGCCTGGACGTCGATCGAGCTGAACGTGTCGAAGCCCTTCGTTCTGGCAACGACGACATGGCGGCGCGCGGGCTCGACCGGCTGTAGCAGCGCCGCGGCGAGCGTGTCGAACAGAGAGGCCAGACCGCCCACCTCCAGGCGCGCGATGGCGAACGGCGAGGACGCGGGCTGCATCGCGAACACCTGCTGCATCCGCCGATCCACCGCGAGCAACCGGAGCCGATCGCCCGGACGCAACAGCTGCCTCGCTTTCTCGACTTCGGCCTGGAGCTGGGCGGCGATCGTCGGCACGTTCGCCCGCCCCGTCCAGGGCGCCCTCGGGTTGCCGCTGAGATCGACGACGAGCGTGAGATCGATCGGGACGGCGGTCGCTTCGACGCTGTCGATGCGCTGGCTGACGCCGTTGTCCTTCACCTGGAAGTCTTCAGCGCGCAGCCCGGTGACGGCCCGACTCCCGTCGCGCACGGAAACGTCCACGAAGACGACGTCGGTGGCCGTGCGGAAGGTCTGCGGCGCCGGCGGCGTCTGCGCTTGGAGACCGAGCAGCGCCGTTCCACCCGCGAGCGCGGCGGCGATGACGAGCGCCCTCGCGATCACTTCAGGATCTCCGCGCGCAGGCGCCCGATGAGCCGCGGCCAGAAGCGGTCGTCGGCGTGGACATACGCGCGCCAGGGATCGAGCGGGACCGGATCGGCGGCAAGCATGTCGCGGACGAGGTGATATGACTCCGCGCGCCGGCCGTCACGGAACACGAGCGCTGCGAGCGCGATCGTCCCGGACTGCGCATGGGGTATCGCGGCAACCGCGCCGCGATACGCCGCCTCCGCGTTCCCGGTTTGCTTCTGCCGCTCGTACACCTTCGCCGTGAAGTAGCGGGCAAGGAAAACGACATACGGATCCCGGGTTAACGTCTCGGCGCTTTCGAAGCTCTTCAGCGCGTCCGGCAGACGCCGCTGCCGCATCCGCAGTTCCCCGAGCCGCATCGTGGCTTCGCCGCCGACGTCCGGATCTTTCTCCAGCGCTCCGTACGCCATGACCGCATCGTCCGCCCAGACGCGATCGCGGGCGATGCCCTGCGCGAGCAGGAACCGCATCTCCCTCGGGAAACGCGGCGTGACGTGTTCGAGATGCGTGATTTCGTCGCTCCTGTTGCCGATTTCTCCGGCTCCCACTCCCTTCCCGATGTTCGGGTCGCCGACCAGGAACTGCGGATCCTCGGAGCGCTGGGCGACAGCCAGCGCGGCCAGCTGCCACCATCGCTCGATTGGCCGCGGTACCGTGTCACGCCTGAAGCGCTCGCATCCCCATTCGATCAGGAGCGGAGGCGCCTTCCAGTAGAGGACGTTCAACGGCTGGTAGCACTCTTCGCTCCGTTGCTCGACTGCCTGCGGCCGGATTGGACTGGCGCACATTGCCGGCTGCCTTTGGATGAGCTTCCACTCGTCCCACTCGTGGACGCGCGCCGCCTCGAGCGCGAACGTCGCGGCAGCGAGCTCCCGCACCGCGCGTTTCTCGGGCGTGGCGGCGGCAATCCATGCGGGACCCTCCCGCCGAAGCTGTTTCAGAAGGTCGTCGAAGTTGACATCGCCGGACAGTTCCTCGACGACGGCGTCGAAGCGGCCGGCAGCGTAGCGATCGAGCAGTTCCGTGACAGAGAGATTCGTCGCCGCGGAGGGGCCGCCGGCGAGGCAGGCCGCGACGAGCAACAACGACGCCGGCAATCGACGCGGAGCCATGTGCAGACTAAGATTAGACCGGATTCCGGCCGGATGAGCGGGGAGAGATAATGCGGAGGGAGGATTCGCATGGAACGCAAGACCGCGGCTGACTTCGACCAGGAACTGCTGATCCTGTTCGATGCGTACGTGCACGGAGCGATCGACCGCAGGGGGTTTCTCGACAAGGCGAAGAAGTTCGCGGTGGGCGGGATCACCGCCGCGATGCTGCTCGACCAGTTGAGCCCCAACTTCGCCGAGGCCCAGCAGGTGCCGCCCGAAGACAAGCGGCTGAAGACGGAACGGCTGGAATACCCGTCACCCCAGGGGACGGGCACGATGAAAGGGTACCTGGTGCGGCCGGCCGGCGCCGCCGGCAAGCTGCCGGGGATCCTCGTCGTCCACGAGAACCGCGGCCTCAACCCGCACATCGAGGACATCGCGCGGCGGCTCGCGCTCGAAGGGTTCATGGCGTTTGCCCCCGACGCGCTGGCGCCGCTCGGCGGGTATCCGGGAGACGAAGACAAGGCGCGCGAGCTGTTCGGAAAACTCGACCAGGCCAAGACGCGCGAAGACTTCATCGCCGCCGCGAATTACCTGAAGAACCGTCCGGACTGCACCGGACGTGTCGGCGTGGTCGGCTTCTGCTACGGCGGCGGCGTCGCGCACATGCTGTCCACGCGCCTGCCGGATCTTGCCGCTGCGGTTCCCTTCTACGGCAACCCGCCGGCGCCGGAGGATGCCGCGAAAGTGAAGGCGCCGCTGCTGATTCACTTTGCCGCAACCGACCCGCGCATCAACGCCGCCTGGCCGGCCTACGAGGAAGCGCTCAAAGCCGCAAAGGTGCGCTACACCGCGTACACCTACCCGGGCACGCAGCACGGGTTCAACAACGACACGACGCCGCGCTACGACGAAGCGGCCGCAAAGCTCGCCTGGCAGCGCACGATCGAGTTCTTCACCAAGAATGTGAAGGGCTGAAGGCGCTGGTGGCCTCGAGCCGGCCCCAAAACGAAGAGGGCCGGCCTACGAGGACGGACGCTGCCGTTGCTCGTGCCTCGTGGCTCATGGCTCGCCTGGCCCGCCGAAGCGCATGGCGCGAAGGCGGCTGGCTCGGGGCTCGGGGCTCGGGGCTTCCGCCTTCGCGCAAGGCGCTACGGCGGGACAGGCGCGGCTCGGGCGTAGGCCGGGCGTAGGCCGGGCCTCTCAGGCCCGGCGCAGCGTGACAGTGTGATCCACTGCCTACTGCCTACTGCCTACTGCCTGCTGCCTGCTGCCTGCTGCCTGCTGCCTACTGCCTGCTGCAACTTACCGCTCCCACCAGAGCGGCAGACGCTGGCGCGGATGATTGCCTATCTCGTTCAGCGTCTTCGCGTCGTACAGGCGGCCGTTCAGCATGACCATCGCGATCGCCTCGGTGTTGCGGATGTTCTCGAGCGGGTTCCTGTCGAGGACGATGAGGTCCGCGAGCTTCCCCTGCTCGAGCGATCCGGTCTCGCTCCCGAGACCGAGAATGCGCGCGCCGTTGATCGTCGCGCAGCGGATGGCCTCGAGGTTGGTCATGCCTCCCTGCTGGAGCATCCACAGCTCCCAGTGCGCGCCCAGGCCCTGGAGCTGGCCGTGCGCGCCGAGCTGCACGGATCCGCCCGCGTCGAGGACCTGCTTCGCCCCTTTCGCGACAAGCACGTGGTTGAAGTCGTCCTCGGGCGCCATCGTCCGCCGCCGCGACCGCGCGTCCACGACCTCGCGCGGCGTGAAGGCGAGCAGGCGCTCGTTCTCCCAGACGTTCGCGTGCTGATACCAGTAGTACTCGCCCGACAGGCCGCCGTAATCGACGATGAGCGTGGGCGTGTAGCCCGTCTGGCTTTTCGCGAACAGCGTGACGACGTCCTTGTAGAGGCGCGGCACCGGCAGCGAATGCTC
Organism: Acidobacteria bacterium RIFCSPLOWO2_12_FULL_66_21; assembly: GCA_001767455.1. Lineage (GTDB taxonomy): Bacteria > Acidobacteriota > Vicinamibacteria > Vicinamibacterales > 2-12-FULL-66-21 > 2-12-FULL-66-21. The sequence goes on along the minus strand of MELC01000059.1, from coordinate 20,235 downwards.
GACGGTGGTGTGGCCGTCCATCACCATCGATTCGTTGAAGTACAGGAGCGAGCCCCCTTCCGGCACGACCTCCATCTGCAGCTCGCGGGCCGCTTTGACGATCATTTGACGAACGTCGCGCCGCTGCTGGTTGTACGACTTCACGCTGAACGCGCCGAACGCCTTCATCCTCCGCACGTGCGACAGCGCATCGTCGTACGAATCGACGACGGTCTTGATCGAAGCCTCGGCGCCGTACAGGATCATGCCGGTGGAATACAGCCGCGGCCCGAGCTTGGCTCCCGATCGGATCAGCTCCGCGTTGGTGAATACCGTCTCGGTGTCGTTCGACGGATCGTGCGACGTGGTCACGCCGAACGCGAGGTTCGCCTGGAGCGGCCAGCTCGCTTGCGCGACGATCCCGTCGCCCTCGCCGCCGACGTGGGCGTGGACGTCGACGATGCCGGGCATGATCGTCTTGCCGCTGACGTCGATGCGCTTCGCGCCGGCGGGGACGGCCACGTTGCGGCCGATGGCGGTGATGCGATTGCCGGTGACGACGATGGTACCGTTCTCGATGGCGGTGTCTGTCTGGGCTGAAAGCCCCGACCCTCCGCGAGCTGCGAGCTGCGAGCCGCGGGCGGGGGCATCAGCGGCAGTAACGATCCGTGCGCCGACGAGGGCGATAGTGCCGTCGGGCACGTCAGATTTCACCGTGAAGCCGATCGGGACGCCATTCGTCTCCGGCTCGGCGGGCTTTTCGAGGTTGCGGTCGAGGAACGTGAACGTGCGCGCGAGGTCGCGCTCGAAGAGCTCCGGGCCCATCGACCAGTAGACCCTGCGGCTGTCGCCGGACCAGTGGAGATTGAACCCCGCGTCGCGTGAGATGCGTGAGGTGGGATAGCCCTCGATGGCCGGACCGAGATCGATCGGCCGGCCGGTGTGCGGGAACGGCGCGACGAACGCATGCCAGCGCTCGGCAAACGCCACCCACTTGCCGTCGGGCGACGGCACGATCTGCGTGGCATTGTCCGACTGGAAGTGGACGATCTCGTCGGCGCCCGGCGCCGCTCCCGGATCCCCGACCGCGACGCTGAGGAGCACGGCCTTGCTGTTCTTCGAGTCGTTCAGGAAGACCCGCGTGCCGGCGGGATCGAAGGAGGGGTTCGATCCGCTCTCGCTGACCAGCCGCGGCGGCGCGCTGCCATCCGTGGGAACGACGTAGATGCCGGGAACGCCCTCGGAGAACGGCGCGCGGACGATATCGCCCCCCGCCTTGCGAAAGACGATCGTCCGGCCATCCGGAGAGAATGCGGCCTCGGCATAGCTCCCAGGCTTCGTGACGACATCGCGGCCGCCAGAGCCATCGATCTTGACGACGCGCAGCCGGCCGTGGTCCGCGTCGGTCCAGGTCGTGAAGACGACCCACTGCCCGTCGGGCGACCATCTCGGCGCAAACTCGAAGCGTTCATCCCGCGTCAGCCGTTTCGGCTCGGCATCACTCAGTGCTCGCGGGGCCCCACCCCCGCTCGCGCGCGCTGCGCCACTCGCGTCGCTCGGGTTCCGCGCGGGCTCAGGGCTGCCCGGCAACTCCTTGACGTAGAGGTGACCGAGCGCGCTGTACGCGACGCGCTTGCCGTCGGGCGACGTGGTGACACCAGTCAGGGCCTTCACCTGGAAGTCGGGCGTGAAGACCTTCTGATCGAAATGCAGCGCATTGTTGATGGTCTGCTCGACGTGCGCGGTGAACGGAACGACCGTTCCCTGTCCCGTCGCGACATCGACCCGCCAGATCTTTCCCTCACCCCAGATCACGATCGACTTTCCGTCGGCCAGCCACGCGTATTGCGGGTACAGGCCGTGGATCGCCCAGGCTTCCTGCAGGTCCTTGTCCAGGTGATCGAACAGTGCGCGATCGCGCCCGGTATCGAGATCGCGCAGGAACAGCTTGCTCTGGAGCCGGACGCGGCGGACGTACGCGAGCGACCTGCCGTCGGGCGATGGCCTCGGCGTGACCGACCCACCCTGCAGGCTGACGACCCGGCGTTCCTTGCCGGTCCTGAGATCGCGCTGGATCACCGCGTAAATCGTGCCGTTCGGATCCTTGTTGTATTCGAACGTCTGGCCCGGAGTGACGTCCTTGCTGTAGTAGAGGAGCTTGCCGTCGGGCGAAATCGCCGGCTCCCCCGCGTCCTTCTGAAAGCCGTTCTTCTCCGTGACCTGCAGCCCCTGCGATCCGCTGCGGTGATACATCCAGATTTCACCGGCGCCGAGCGAGCGCTGGGCCACGAAGTGCCGGCGCGCGAAGATGTACTCGCCGTCAGGCGACCACGTCGGACTGTTCACCCACCACCGTTTCTCCCTGGAGATCTGCTTCGGGTTCTTTCCGTCGGCGTCCATCGTCCAGAGGTTCCACAGGCCGTCGCGGTCCGACGTGAACGCGATGCGAGCGCCGTCGGGACTGAACCGCGGCTGCATGTCGAAGACCGCCCCGCTCGTGATGCGTTCGGCCCGGCCCGTGCCGCTGCCGCCAATGGGCATCGTGTAGATGTCGCCGAGCAGGTCGAAGACGATCCGCTTCCCGTCGGGACTCACGTCCACGTTCATCCACGTCCCTTCGGACGTGTCGAACTCGAGTTTCGTCGTCGGCCCGAGATCGGCGGCGACATCCCACTTCTGGTCGGCGGGTGGTTGTTGCGCGTGCGCGGGCACGAAGAGGGCGGCCAGGATGACGATCGGGAGTAGATGCAGGCGGTTCATGGCGCTCCAGTTCAATGTACACCAACGGCACGGTGTCGGGCGGCGCGGCGGGCCCGGAGCAGCTGCGCGGCGTCCAGGTGTCCGCCAACTTCTTCCGCGCGCTCGGTGTCGCCCCGGCGCTCGGCCGAGACTTCCGCGACGAAGAGCAGCAGGCGGGCAGGAACCGCGTGGATACGAATGATTGGAGCGAACCCGCGCGCTATGTCGCGTCTGGTTCTTTCGAGACAGGTTCGTTTTCCAGGCTTCGCCAGAGGTACCAGGACGCCACGGATCGATAGGGCCGCCACGCTTCGCCGAGGCGGCGGATGCGATCCGCCGTGGGCTTCTTTCGCAGGCGATAGACGTTCTTCACGGCGTTGACGATGCCGAGATCGTCCACCGGGAGGACGTCGGGGCGATGGAGACGGAACATGAGGAACATCTCGGCGGACCAGCGGCCGATTCCCTTGACCTTGGTCAGCGCGGCAATGACCTCGTCGTCGCTCATGACGTCGAGCGCATCGAGCGACAACGCCCCGCCCTGGATCCGCTCCACCAGGTCGCGGAAGTACTTGATCTTCTGACGGCTCATGCCGGCCGCGCGGAGCGCTTCGTCGCTGAGGCCGGCCATTGCGCCGGGCGTCAGGTGTCCGTCAGACATCAGCGCGACGAGACGGTTGAAAATCGTCGTGGCAGCCTTGGTGGAGAGCTGCTGGCCGGTGATCGCGCGCACGATCGCGGTGAAATGGTCGGCGCGCTGCGCCGCGGCGAGGCCGCACGCGCCGTGGCGCTTGATGAGCCGCGCCAGGATCGGATCCCGGCGCATGAGCAGCCGTCTCGCCTTTGCGTAGTCTGCGGGTGTCACAGGGACGCGATCATATCGTGTCCGATTCCGGTTGTCCCGTCGCGCTGCGGTACGAATAGAGAGCGCAGGCGCCGCCTGAAAAAGAAAAGGGGAGCCCGGTGAGGGTTCCCCTCCGAAGGTGCCGCCTGTCGGCGGGCTCGAGATTACAGCTCGTCGCTCTCCATCGGCATCAACTGGCCGACAACCTCATTCGACGAGGGCATCTCGCTCGAGCTGCCGCCCGACGTCTGCTCGCGCCGGCGGCGGTGGCTCGCGATGCCGCCCTTGCGTCCCGCGTCGCGCGCTTCCTCGCTCGTCCACTCGTGCGCCGTGCCTTTCTGATGCGCGGCCTTACCGCCCTTGCTGGCAATGTCCCGCTGTTTCACCCGATCCATCGATGCGAATCCACGATCTTCCTTGGCCACGTTTGCCTCCTCCCCGTCCCTGGGTTGTTCGTCCCGCGACCTGCGAGGGTCGGTCCCGAGCCCTGCGGCTGCAACGGAGGTGCCACAGCCGAGGGTCATTCTCAGGAAGTTATTGATTCATTGGTAGATAAGGACGGCGCTGGCACGGCCATATCGGGGAACCGCATTGCCCGAATCAGGCACTTTTCTGCCGTGCTCGGAGCTTTCCGGGCCGTTTCCGGCCCGAATACGAACGGCTGTGCTCCGTTTGGAAAAAAAGGATGCTCATCCGCGAGTGGGCAACGGACGCCATCACCTGTATCGCTGCGCGTCAGAGGTGTGCAAGAAGGGTCATGTCGCTTACAATCCCCACCGATGAGATTCACACCTACACGCCGTCGCGCACTCACATGGCTCGCCGCTGCCTCAGCCGCAGCGTGGATGTCGACGTTCGTCGCCGCGCAGGCAAAACAAGCCCCATCCGGATCGCGCGCGCGCCTCACCGAGGCGGAGCTGGCCACGGCCAAGCCCGGACGCGACCCGAACCAGCCGATCGACGAGGAGTACACGAAGAAGATCAAGGAGTACACGACCGAGACCTTCTTCCTGTCGCCCCTCGTGGACTACATGCCGGCGTCGAAGACGGTGCCGACGCCCAAGGCCGTCCTTGGCGACGTCGCCGGCGCGGCCGGCAAGCTGCCGTACTCCAAAGAGGTCTACGCCTACATGCGCCTGCTGGAGAAGTCCACGCCGCGCGTGAAGGTGTTTTCGATCGGCACCACGGAAGAAGGACGGGAAATGCTGGCGGTCGCCGTCGCGTCCGAGGCGCTGATGGCGAAGCTCGACGCGAATCGCGCGGACCTGGCGAAGCTGGCCGATCCCCGCACGATCAAGATGGACGACGCGCTGGCGGATGCGATCGCCAAGCGCGCGGCGCCGGTCTACTACATCACCGGCACCATCCACTCGACCGAGGCGGGTGCGCCGACCGCGTTGATGGAGCTGGCCTACCGGCTCGCGGTCGACGAGAGCGGCTACATCCGCAACATCCGCGAGCACGTCATCACGCTCATCACGCCGATCGTCGAGGTGGACGGACGCGACCGCGTGGTCGACGTCTACGAGTGGAAAAAGAAGCACCCCAACGACACGCCGCCCAACCTCATCTACTGGGGCCATTACGTGGCGCACGACAACAACCGCGACGCGATGGGGCTCACGCTGAAGCTGTCGCAGAACGTGCTGAACACCTTCCTCGGCTGGAAGGCGCAGTTGCTGCACGACCTGCACGAGTCCGGCTCGTTCCTCTACGACAACACGATCGGCGACGGGCCGTACAACGCGTGGCTCGATCCGATCCTCACCAACGAGTGGCAGTTGATCGGGTGGAACAACGTCAACGAGATGACGCGGATGGGCATGCCCGGGGTCTACGCATTCGGCACGTTCGACACCTGGTCGCCCGGCTACCTGATGTTCATGGCGGCGACGCACAACGGCATCAGCCGCCTGTACGAGACGTTCGGCAACGGCGGCAGCGCGGACACCGTGGAGCGCACGCTCTCGCCGAACGAGACCGCCCGAACGTGGTACCGCCAGAACCCGCCGATCTCGCGCGTGCGGTGGTCGCTCCGCAACAACAACAACTACGAGCAGACCGGCATCCTCGTCTCGCTCAATTACTTCGCCAACAACCGCATTTATTTCCTGCGCAACTTCTACGACAAGAGCAAGCGGTCGATCGTGAAACCGAAGAACGAGGGTCCGGCGGCATACGTGCTGCCCGCGAGCGATCCGCGCCTCGGGACGCAGGCGGAGCTGCTGCGCGTGCTGCAGAAGCAGGCGGTCGAGATCTCGCGCGCGACCGCGCCGTTCACCGTGCAGGTTCCGGTCAAGCGGCCGCCCGCGGCCAACGGCCGGGGCGGGCGCGGGGGACGCGGCGCCGGGGCGGCACCGGCCGAGGGGCAGCCGGCCGAAGGCGAGCGCGGCGCCCAACCCGAGCAGCCGCAGAAGCCACAAACCGAGCCGAAGGAGTTCCCGGCCGGCAGCTACATCGTCCGCATGGATCAGCCGTACTCGCGCATCGCTGACGCCCTGCTCGATTACCAGTACTGGGCGCCGAACGATCCGCAGCGGCGCCCGTACGACGACACGGGGTGGACGTTCCCCGAGGGCTTCGCCGTCCAGGCGGTGCGCGTGACCGACACCAAGGTGCTCGACGCGCCGATGGAAATGGTGAAAGGGGAGATCAAGGCGCCGGGGGGCGTCGCCGGCGGCGGCAGCGTCTTCGCGATCAACAACAACGCGGAGAATGCGCTCGCGACGCTTCGCTATCGCCTGAAGGACGCCGACATGCAGCTTGCCGAGGAGCCGTTCGAGGCCGGCGGCCGGAAGTTCAACCGTGGCTCGCTCGTCGTGAAGGGGGTCTCTCAGGGAGATCTCGACAAGGCGACGACCGAGCTCGGGCTCAAGGCGTACGGACTCGACGCGGCCCCGTCCGTCAAGACGCACCCCGCGCGAGCGCCGCGCATCGCCGTCCTCCACAGCTGGTCGAGCACACAGACCGAAGGCTGGTGGCGGCAGGCGTTCGACACCTACGCGATTCCGTACGACTACATCGACCCGCAGACCGTCGGCAGGACGGCGAACCTGCGCGACAAGTACGACGTGATCATCTTTGGTCCCGGCGGGGCGCAGTCGGTCGTCGAGGGCACGCCGTTGTGGCGGAACGCCATCCCGTGGAAGAACACCGAGGACACGCCGAACATCGGCAAGTGGGCGGAGACCGAGGACATGCGCATCGGGATGGGCCTGGAGGGGTTGCTTCACCTCAGGGACTTCATCTCGAAAGGGGGCGTCTTCATCGGCGCGACCAGCAGCGCGAACTTCGCCATCACCAACAATCTGTCGTACGGCGTCAGCGCCAACGCGGCCGGCACCGGCACGCGCGTCGTGGGCTCCCTGCTTCGGACGAAGCTCGCCGACGATCGCAGTCCGATCGTTTACGGAGTACCTGACAACCTGGCCGTCTACAGCGACAACGGATCGAGCTTCAGCGTGAGCGCCACCGTGGGCGGCGGCCGCGGGTTCGGCGGAGGGGGCGGCGGGGCGGCCGGCGGCCGCGGCGGCGGTCCCGGCGGCACGCGGCCGACCGGACGCGGCACGGCCGACGACGTGGACACGGTGCAGGGAAGGCCGGCGTATGAGGCCACCAACCTGCCGCCGGCGCCTCCGCGCCGGACGGTGCAGCCGTGGCAGTACTCGTTGCCGACCGACGAGCAGTTGAAACTGAACCCCGCGAACCTGATTCCCCCGCAGTTCAGACCGCGGGTGGCGCTCAGGTTCGAGGCGCAGAACGCGCTGCTCGTGTCAGGCCTGCTCGAGGGGGGCGGCGACATCGCGCAGCGCGCCGTCGTCGTCGACGTGCCGGTCGGCAAGGGGCACGTCGTGCTGTTCGCGAACAACCCGATTTATCGTGGTGAGACGATCGGCAGCTACGCGCTCGTGTTCAACACGCTGATGAATTTCGACAGCCTGGACGCGGGCAGGAAGCTGGACGAAAAGTAGCAGACGAGCGACCACTTCAAACTCCAAAGGCCAAACTCCAAAGTCCAAACCACTCCAAACGCCAAACTTCCAAACTTTGGAGTTCGGAGTTTGGAGTTTGAACTTTGAAGTTTGGAGTGGGTTTGAAGTTTGGAGTTTGGAGTTTGGAGTTGCGACGCTCGTTCACCCGAAGAGAGCGAGCGCACTCGTCATGCGAGCCAGCGTGCGCTCGCGGCCCACCAGAACAATCACCTCGAACAATCCCGGGCTGGCCGCGCGTCCGGTGACGGCCACGCGCGTCGCGTGGATCAACGACGCCGCCTTCACTCCCCCGCTCTCCGCGAATCTCCGCAGCGCCGCTTCGAGGGCAGCCGGCTCGAACGGCTCGGTGGACATCAGCACGGCGCGCCACGCGTCGAACGGCTCGCGCAGCTCCGGTTTCATGTGTTTCTTCACCGCGTCCGGTTCGTACTGCACGGCGTCCTCGAAAAACGGCCGGCCGTCCTCGGCGAACTGCCCGACCCGCTTCACGCGCGGTCTCAGCAGTGCGAGGACCTCGAGGAACCACGCGCGCCGGCCGTCGCGGAATTCCTCGGACCACAGTCCGGCGTCGCGCAGGAACGGCTCCACGCGCGCGGCGAGATCGTCGAGCGGCAGCCGCAGCATGTGCTGCTGGTTGAACCAGTCGAGCTTCTCGGTGTTGAACACGGCGTTCCCGCCGCTGATCCCCTCCAGGGTGAAGCGCGACACCAGCTCGTCGCGCGTGAACAGTTCCTCGTCTCCACCAGGCGACCACCCGAGCAGCGCGAGGAAGTTCACCATCGCTTCGGGAAGGTAGCCGAGCCGCGGGTACTCCATCACCGAGGTCGCGCCGTGGCGCTTGCTCAGGCGCTTCTTGTCCGGCCCCATGATGAGCGGCACATGCGCGAAGGCTGGCGGCGTGCGGCGGAACGCCTGGTACAGCAGCACCTGCTTCGGCGTGTTCGAGATGTGATCGTCGCCGCGGACGACGTGCGTGATCTCCATGTCCAGGTCGTCGACGACGACAGACAGGTGATACGTGGGATGTCCGTCCGAGCGAAGAATGACGAAGTTCTCGATGTGCTCGTTCTCGAATCGGACCGGGCCGTGCACGAGGTCCTCGAAGGATGTCTGCCCTTCCGGAACCTTGAATCGTATTGCCCCTTCGTCGGCGTACGCCTTTCCCTCGCGCACGAGCACCTGCGCGTGCTCGCGATACTTCTCGAGGCGCTGGGACTGGAAATACGGCGCATGCGGTCCGTTGACGTCCGGACCTTCATCCCAGTCCAGTCCCAGCCAGTGGAGCCCGTCCACGATCCCCTGGACCATGTCCCACGAGGAACGCTCGGCGTCCGTGTCCTCGATCCGCAGCACGAACGTGCCTCCGTGGCGGCGGGCATACAGCCAGTTGAACAGCGCCGTCCGCGCGCCGCCGACGTGAAGGTAGCCCGTGGGTGAAGGAGCGAACCTGACGCGAACCACGCCCAACATTGTAATTGGTGAGTTGGTGAATTGGTGAGTTGGTGAATTGACGACGGTGCCGGTACCAGCAACGGAAATGATTCACCAATTCACGAATTCACCAATTCACCGATTTCAGAACACGTCGTAGTCGTTGCCGTGCGTGAGGCCGGCTCCCACCAGCGCGGCGAGGTACGCGGGTTGGCGCGGATCCTCCGCGCCCACGGCGGTGCGGATCTTCAGCGTCTCCTGGTCCTGCGCGAACATCAGCATCAGGGCGACGACGCCGGCGGCAACGAGGAGAATGACGAAAGCGCGGCGGACCGGCGGCATGCCCATACGGGCGAGCGAAGTGCAAGTTGGGGGCCGCGCCTATCCGGGCTTCGCCGTCACCTTGATGATCCGTTCTCTCTCACCGCTGTGAAGTCCGCAGAACATCCTGAAGTCGCCTTGTTTCGCCGGTGTCAAGTAGATCCATGCCGATGCGCCGGGGTCGAGGCCGAAATAAAAGCCGGTCTCGGACACCGCGCCCATCTTGATCGTCGTCTGCCCCGGGACTTTCAGTTCTTTCGGCATATGGAGATTCCCGTACGGCGTTGGGACCGTCACCGTCGCGCCCCCGGTATACCCGCCAAGAAACATTCTCGAGCCGGTGAAGACAGGGCTCTCCAGCCGGTGCTCCTTGGTCCCCTCGTTGCGCAGGTTGATCACGACAGACGTGCCGACTTCAACGCTCAGATCGCCGGGACTCAACCCGTTGTCTGCCAATTCGACCTCGAGAAGCTTTTCGGATCGCCACACGACCGCCGTCGCCGCGCCTGCGGCGCCCCCGGTGGGGGCCGGTGTTCTCGTTCCGCGGAGCATTGCGCCATCGACGGTCAGCTCGTACTTCGGGGAATCCGGTACGGGAAGTGTGAAGGCGAGTCCGTTGCCGTCCACGGCCGTGACGTTCACCACGGAGACGGCGGTGTTGTCGTAGATGCCCGTGAGCATGTAGCCGCCGCCCTTCCGCACAGGGGCCACGACAAACCTGTTGGGTGCGTTGCCGTCCGACCGTTGTTCCGTCCAGGCTCCGACGAAAGCTGGTTGTCTGGCTCGGGCGCAGCTCGCGAATGGAACCGCGAGCAGCAGGATCAGACCGGCGGTGGCTATCGGGCAGCGGAGGGACTTGAACATCATGACGGGCCTCCAGGCGGGGCGCACGGTCGTCGCTCGAACGGGCCGGGACGTCAAGGTCCCGGCCCGCCCATGATTGTCGAGAGCGCCGTCAGTCTGCGGCAATCGCCTTCCATCGCACGCGCGCGATCTTGCCCACTCCCGATTCGGCGAGCCACAGCTCGTCGTTCTTCCCGACGACCATGTGACGCACCGTCCCGCCGCCGGATGGAATCGCGAACGTCTGCATCCTGCGCGTGTCGGGCGCGAACCGCACGAGCATGTTCTTCGCGTTGTCGCCCGTCTCGCAGTACCAGACCGCGCCGTCGGACGTGATGTCCACGGCGTAAGGGCGCGAGCGCGGCCCGCCCGGCGACGCGAACTCCTCCACCTTCTTCGTCACCGGATCGAGATGCCCGAGGAACCCGCGGCCGTAGTCCGTGTAGTAGACGGTGTCGTCCTTCGCGATCGCGATGCGGCGCGGGCGCGCCGCCGGATCCGGCAGCGGATATTCGGCGATCGTCATCGTCGCAGGATCGATGCTGCCGATCTTGTTGGTGCCAAAGAGATCGAAGAACGGAATTCCCTTCGAGTTGACCTTGATGCCGTACGGCCGCGAGTTCGGCGAGGCGGCAGCCAGCGTCACTTTGCCGTCGGCTGGATTCAGCTTGCCGACGAAATTGCCGCCCTGCACGGTGAACCACACGGTGCCGTGGCTGTCGATGATCGGCGTATGTGGATCGCGCGCCTTCGGGTCGGGCATCTTGAACTCGGTCACCTGTCCGGTCTTCGCGTCGATCTTTCCGATCAGCGCCGCGCCGTTGCCCGTGTACCAGATATTGCCGTCCTTGTCGGCCACGAGACCGTGTGGCCCGGAGTTCGGCGTCGGCAGGGCGATCTCCTTGAACTGTCCGGTCGCCGGGTCGAGCCGGCCGACCACGTTCGCTCGCTGGCCGGTGTACCAGACGGATCCATCGGGCGCGAACTCGGGGTCGTGGGGATATGGTGGCGTGCTCGGCGTCGTCCATTCGTCGATCGTGACCTCGACGTCGGGGAGCCGGGCCGCGCGCGCGCTGACGAGCGCCGCCGTCACGGCGAGCGCGCAGACTACTGCTGGCAGTCGTGAGATCCGCATCGTTATACTTCCTCCCATGCGGATTCTAATACCGATTGGCGCCGCCGTTCTCCTCCTGCCGGTTGCGCTGGCGGCGTATCGCGAGGGGCCGCTCCCGAACATGACCGGCGGGTTCGGCGATCCGAACTGCCGCGCGTGCCATTTCGATGGAGCCTTGAATGCGCCGGGTGGCCGCCTCGCCCTGGGCGGGGTTCCCTCGGCCTACGTGCCAGGGCGGACGTATCCGGTCACCGTGACGCTGAGGAAAAATGATCTTCGACGGGGAGGATTCGAGATCGTGGCGCGGTTCGCGTCAGGGTCACGGAAGGGGAAACAGGCGGGCGCGTGGATCGTCGCGAAGGACGGCCGGCTGCAGATGGTTGAGGGTCAGCAGGATCCGGCTCTGCTGTTCGTGCAGCACACGACCGCCGGCTCAGCCGCACCAGCCCCGGGCGCGATCTCGTGGACACTTCAGTGGATCGCGCCAGTCTCGACGGCGCCCGTCCAGTTCAACCTCGCGGCCAACGCGGCGAACGACGACGCGTCGCCACTGGGGGATTTCATCTACCTGACACGGACCGTCTCGCGCCCTCGCGCGAAGACGGCCCCCTCTGACTTGATTCCGTCGAGGTAAGACGATATCTTACCTCCATGAAGACCACCGTCTCCTCGAAGGGCCAGATCGTCTTGCCGGCCGAGCTGCGCCAGCAGGACGGCATCGAACCGGGACAGGAGTTCACCGTCGAGCGCATCGACCGCGGCGAGTACCGGCTCATTCGGCGCAACCCCCGCCCGAACGAGGGCCTCGTCGACTGGCTGCTCGCCTGCCCCGAAAAGGACTTCTCCGTTTCCATCGAATCGGAATCCACCGACACTCTGTGAAGTACCTCGTCGATGCGAATGTCCTGAGCGAGCCGACGAAGGCGGACGCGAACCCCCGCGTTCTCGCGTGGCTGCGTCAGAACGAGGCCGATGTCGTCGTCGATCCGGTCATCATTGGAGAAATTCGATTCGGGATCCTGCTGTTGCCGAAGGGAAAACGACGCGCCAGGCTCGAACGGTGGTTCGACGCGGGGATTCAGCGGCTGCAGTGTCTCACGTGGGATGCCGACACCGGTCTGCGCTGGGCGGAGCTGCTCGCATCGCTCAGGGCGTCAGGGCGGGCGATGCCGATCAAGGACAGCCTGATCGCCGCCACCGCCCTTCACAACGGGTTGATCGTGGCGACGCACAACGTCGGGGATTTCAAGAAGGCGGGGGTGAAGCTGGTCGATCCCTTCGTGGACGGATGATCAGAACGTCTCCGCTGTGGTCGGGGTGCTGTCGAGCGCAGACGCCCCACCCGCTCAGAGGCGCCGGATGACGGCCAGGCGCGCGCCGCGATACGTTTCTCGACGGAAGCTCTGTTCCGCGACGGTCAGCCGCAGGACCCAGGGCCGATCCATCGCGGTCGTGAAGTGCAGGCCGAAGTCGCGCGTGAGATATTGCGCACGGTCGGCGTCGCCGCCGCCGAACGTGTAGGACTCCGCCACGAAGGCAAACCCCGCAAACGGCTGCATCGCCCAGCCCCGCGACAGCTTCAGGTTCTTGAACACCATCGTGCCGATCTGCACGTAGTGCCCGGAATCGTCGCTGTTGAAATCGTCGATGAACACCTGGCCGCTCACCGCCAGGCTGACGGGCGCACCGCCGGCTGTCTCCTTCACCACGAAGGTGCGGACGAACGGTGCGTACTCGCGGAAGCTGGACTTCGAGCCGTCATCGAACGTGAGTGTGTACCGGCTGACGCCCATGCCCACGTCGACACGCCCGTCGAACCCGATGCTCGCGAACGTTTCGATCCCGTTCGACGACGGGCCGACGGACCACCCGCTGCTGACTTCGACGCCGCGCTGCCCGCGGTCGAGATAGAGGCTCTGCGCGCCGCATTCGACGGCGAGACCGAGCAACAGGAACAGGGTCAGGGCGTGGCGCATCCGACACTCCTTCGATTGAGAGTGCGACAGTCTATGCGAAAAGGGAGGAAAGGGGGAGAGCTTGCCCGGCCTGCCTGGACGACGCTGCCAAAAAGGCGGGCGTTCCAGCCTGCCGACCGCAATGAGGCGGAGGGATCGCCCCAAGCGTCCGAAGTCCGCGAATGTTCGGACAGACGAGCCACGATGTCCATGTTTAATTACGTGTGGCGTATACTGAATGGGACATGGCACGGACGAGGCCGTCTACCTCACGAACGGACAAGCTCCAGCGGTTGTTCGAACTCGCCGCCGGGCAGGCCGGCTGTTTCACGGCCGTGCAGGCCCGCGAGCTCGGCTACAGCGCTCGCAGCCTCGTGCATCATGTCAGCGCCGGACACGTCGACCGTCTAAGCCGTGGGTTCTACCGACTGGTCGGAGTACCGGCCAGTTCCCACGAAGACGTCGTCGCGGCCTGGCTCAGATTCGCCTCGCGTGGAGGGGTGGTGTCACACGACACCGCGCTCGCGCTGTACGAATTGGCGCCGTCCCGCTCGCACGAGATCCACCTCACTCTGCCTCGCGAGCGCCGGCCACGCACCGCACAAACGACAGCCGCCGTCACTTTGCACACGACAACGGTGCCGCTGCGACGAGAGGAGATCACAAGCCGCTTCGGCGTGCAGGTCACGGCTCCCGCTCGGACCGTTGCCGATGTTGCGGATCTCGGCGCCGATCCCAGCGTGGTTGTCGAGGCAACGTCTCGGGCACTCGCGACAGGTCTCCTGTCAGCGAACGAACTGCGCACGGCTGTGAGGCGCCGCTCGGCGCGTGTTCGACAGCTTGTCGAACGAGCCATTGAGGAGGCGGGCCAAGGTGCGTGAGTACGCCACTCCCGCCGGCTTTCGCGCGGCGGTCGAGGCCACGTTGCGCGAGAGGGCACGGCGACTCGGAGTTCCCGCATACATCATCCGTCGCCAGGCCGCCCTGGAGCGCTTGATCGTGCGGCTCACGGAGGTTGCGCCGGACCGCTGGGCGCTCAAGGGAGGCATGGCTCTCGAAACCAGACTCGGTGAGCACGCCCGAGTCTCAGTCGATTTGGATGCGGATCACGCGTACGGCGTCGAAGCGGCCCGTGCCGACCTTCAGCGAGCGGCAGTCGAAGATCTCGGTGATCGCTTCGCCTTCGCCATCGCCGGCAGCGAAGAACTCCGCGAAGCGGGTGTCGGCCTCGCCGTGCGATACAAAGTGGAAAGTTCCCTTGTCGGACGCCCATTCGAGCCGCTTCAGGTCGACGTCAGTATCAGCGTCCCCGATCCATGGGATGCTCAACGCGCCCGGCGACCGGGACTCCTGACGGCACTCGGCCTCGGCCCCATCGAGGTGCTTCTCGTTCCGTTGGAGCGCCAGGTTGCGGAGAAGCTGCATGCCTTCACGCGCACGTACAAGGGTGGCGGCACGACTCGCGGCAGAGATCTCGTGGATCTTATGCTGGTACTCCAGCATGAGCGGGTGGACGCCGTGCTCCTCAAGAACGTGATTCGGCGCGTGTTCGACCGACGTGCTACGCACCCCGTCCCCGATCGGCTGCCGCCACCTCCGCACGAACTGGCGGTCAGCTATCGGAGGGAAGCAGAGCGCGTTGCCCTGCCGACAAACCTCGACGACGTCCGCCGGTTACTGGGCGCCTGGCTTGATCCCGTCCTCGCAGAAGTTCGGTCGCGGTGAACGTGCCGACAGCGCCAGAAGTCGACGCCGTGTTGCGTTAAGATCGTGTCCCGATGTCCGCGGCCAGTCTCGATGTTGCTCGCTACAAGCGCCTGGCGGTCCGAAGTGCGGACACATGGCAGGGCGGACTTTTTCGTCTGCCGATGTGGATCCAGGAGTGCGAAGACGACCCACCGTACCGGCCAATCGGTGCGTTCTGGCGGAGCGCTCGCACCGGCTTGATCTGGATCCTCATCGAGCCGCAGCCCCGAACGGCGAACGCGGAACTCGCAGTGCGCGCGCTGCTCGAATTCGGCAAGAAACACGAACGTGAGCTCTTGGGACGCCCGGCGAGGATCGAAGTGCCGAATGCGCGGTTCGCCGAAGAGCTTCGGCAAGTGCTCGACGATCGCGACACGGCCATCGCCGTCGTCGAGCACCTGCCTGAAGTCAACGAGGCTTTGCGCGAGCTCGGTGAGCACCAAACAGGTCCACTGCCGCGCGGTCTCCTGGAAACGCCTGGCGTCACGGTCGAGCACGTGCGGCGGTTCGCGGAGGCCGCGTGTGAGTTCTACACGAGCGAGCCGTGGGAAGCGCTCCAACCGGAGGATCTGGTCGCGGTCGACGTCCCCGGTCTTGACCCTGAGATGCGCTATCTGGTGGTCACGGGCACGTCGCGCGAAACACGCGGGATCATGTTCTACAGGAGCCGCAATCAGTTCGAGCGTTTTCGGCGCAACCCGCCGACCGCGGGCAGGAAGCCGCGCATGTGGATCGTGGCATTTGATCCAATCGACTACCTGCCATTCGCGGACGTCGATGCGTGGCAGGATCTCGCGCTGCCCGTCGCTGCGGTCGACGCCTATCCGCGGCCCGGCCTGGTTCTACCGACGGACTCCCTCGTCCGGCCCGATTCCCGACGGTTGGCACATCTCGAGGCAATCCTGCGCGCGCTGACCCTGACAACGGACGATCAGTTCGACGCGGGCGAATGGACGCGCCAGATCGACACCGCCGAGGGTGCCGTGACGGTCGGGCTGTCGCTGCCGCGGCTGCTCGAGCAGATCGCCGGAACGGACGACAGCAACGCGCCACTCGACGAGGGCCGCAGAGTCGCTGAGTTGCGATTCCAGATGGAGCAAGTCCTGCGCCGAGCCAACCGGGCGGCGCGCTCGGCGGACACGCCTGAAGACGTCACGCGCCTCGTCGAAGAGGCCATGGGCGCCGAACCCGCCGTCGCGAACGGCGCCAACCAAACATCCATGCCGGTTGAAGTGCGCGCGCAGGAACTGGCCTACCGGGCGGTGGCCAGCCATGGTCGACGCCAAATCCAACTGGCTCGCCAAGCCCTGGCGATCTATCCCGATTGCGCCGACGCCTGGTCAGCCCTCGGCGCGCGCGCCATCGATCTTGATCGCGCTGTCGGGCGGTTTCGCGAAGCGGTGGCGGCGGGCCAGCGGGCTCTTGGAGCTGACGTGTTTGCGGCCAGCGCCGGGCATTTCTGGGAAGCCGTTGAAACCCGGCCCTACATGCGCGCGCGATTCGCGCTGGCCGACTGCCTGGAAGCCGCCGGCGCTGTTGGCGAAGCCATCGAGCACTATCGCGACATGCTGCGTTTGAATCCGTCGGACAATCAGGGCGTGCGCCACCGGCTCCTCGAATGCCTGATTGACGAGCAGCGCGACGCAGATGCCCAGGCGCTGATCGAACAGTTCAAGGATGACAAGAGTCCGGACTGGAAGTACGCGGCCGCGCTGGTGGCGTTCCGCCGCGAGGGCGATTCCATGTCATCGCGCGCCCTGCGGGCCGATGCGGTGCACGAATTGGCAGCCGTCGTTCCTTATCTGACTGGCGAGCGCGCGTTGCCGGCACCCCCTGCGGCGTTTCGGCCGTACAGCCGCGACCACGCCGTGGTCTGCGCGACATGGCTCATCGACATGTGGCAGGACACACCAGGCGCGTGCGGCTGGCTGGCGGACCACCCGCCGCCGCGTAAGCGCCGACGCGTGTAGCCGACCGATCGCGAGTCTTCGTCTGGACGTCCGTGCAGCGGGGTGTCCGGTTTCTGCTGGACTCCTCGGTCGGGAGCGGCGAGCTCGCGATGCACGTCAGCCGCGATCGCCGAACGTCGGCCACGGCGGCGCGTAACGAAAGCCCTTCACGAATCGCGCGAGCCGTTTGAAGTCGCCATCCCTCGTGATCAGCGTGATCCCCTGCTCCCGGCACGAGGCGGCGATCAGCGCGTCGTTGCGGAGCGCCGGCTTCTCGTCGAGCCGCTGCCGGCCGTCGCTTGCAGCCACCGCGGCAAGGACGCGGCCGCTCTTGACGAAAGCCGCACTGGACGGTGCGAACACACGACGGCGGCGTTCAAACGGATCGAATACGCCTCGCTGCAGGTCGCGCGCGGCGTCAGCCGACCGGGCTCCTGCGGCGAGTTCCTGCATCACGACCGCACTCAGATACGTCTGTGGGAGCGCTCGGCTCAAGAACGCGAATACTTCGGCCTGGGCGTCCTCGCTGCGGAAGCCGTCGATGAAGACGTTTGTATCCAGGGTGTACTTCACGCTTTGTGCCGACCCTCGAGCACATCCTCAACACCGCCGCTTCGGCGAACGGCCGCGAACCCTTTCGCGAGCTCTTCACGGAATGAGACGAGGTCGAGTGCCTGGTCAATCGCCTCCGTCTCGGTATCGACACCCAGTGCGCGACGAGCGACATCGAGCTTTCGCTGATCCATCACGACGTTCTTCCGAACCCATCCCGAGCGGTCACGTCGGACGCGCCGGGGCGCGGTCGCCGTGGCACGTTTCGTACGGTGCACAGCTGTTTTTGGCAATGGCGTCTCCGTCTGTATAAACGGTATCACATGTCTGTATAGCGGGAAGGACGCTCCTGAATCCAGGGTCCCCGTTGACCCGAGGTACGTCGTACAAACCGCGGTCGATGCGGCGGAGGTGGCCCGCTTGGGCCAAGCGCTGAAGGACTTTGTCGACGGCGTCGCGACTGCCGAGGTCGAGAAAGTCGACCGGTGTCCAGACCCGAGCGCCTGGACGCTGTGCGATCCGGTCAAGGATGTGTTGTTTGAGGTCGCTCATGTCCGATGTTTGTATACACATTTCGGACAAATGGCATCACGGACAGTTGTCCGAAGAATGTATACAAATTTCGGACGCCCCGGCTGAGGCCCAAGGGTGGCAACGGGCCGGCGGACGTGAAAACGATCAATAAAACCGGGGGGTAAATTGGCGGTGAGGCAGGGATTCGTCCGCCATCGCGGCGTGTTGCCTTTTCCGCCGCTACGGCGGGACTTCATCCTGTCAGAGAGCCATCCCGCCGTAGCTCGCGCGCGTGAATCGAGAGCGCGAGCGAAGGCGGATGGCGGTGAGGCAGGGATTCGAATTCTACGAGCGACCCTATCTAACTAATTGATGGCGCGCGACTTCTGGCTCTAAGGATTTGAATCCCAACCTCTTACGGCGTTCCTTCAGTTCTCGGGAATCCACTGCAGTCCTCCGGATTCCACCGGCGTTTTGGCAATATGTTGGCAATGGGAGAATACTCGAAGGGCTGCTAAGCGGAGCGTCAACGTCGACGACACGGTGGGAGTGCTACCCGTGCCAATTGACCCGCAACTGTTACCGGTGCGATCTCAGACGAGCCCTTGGCGACTCGTATTGGTTGCGAGTGTTCGTTCCCAAGAAGGGTGTTGATATTGCGTTGGATTGCCTCGCTTCGCTTCCTCCTCGGTTCAAGCTAACGATCGTGGGCGAAGGGGCAATGAAGGCGGTGCTGATGGAGAGGGCACGCGAACTCAAGATTGAGAATCGCGTGACGTGGACTGGGCCGAAGCCACTAAGGCAAACGCTCCAGATTATAGCCGATGGTGCCATTCTCCTGCATCCGGCACGAGTGTGTGAAGACGGGAACGCGGAAGGAACGCCGCAGGCCGTGCTAAGCTCTGCCGTTTAGGGCCAAAGACGGGCCCAGTGGCGAACCGCGCGGCGGCCATTGATGCGGATAACCAAGTCGACCAATCGCTTCTCAGGATCAGCAGACCACCACCGATCGCCGCATCAGGTCCGTCGGCGCTGGAAATCGGGTGCGCGGCACGAGCTGGAATGGTGGAAGCGATGGCTAAGGTCGAGAGGCGGCGAATGGCCAGAGGACTATGCCTTTCGCGTCAATCCGCGGTCGCCACTTGCCGCAGAGCACGCCGCTTTGCTCTCTCACGTCTCGTGTAGAGGTTTGCGAGTGCTTGACGTTGGTTGTGGCCCTTTAACCGTCGTCGGCAAGACCTTGTCGCAGCGGACGCTTACGATCACCGCGATCGACGCCTTCGCGGACGAATACAATGCTCTGCTCGCAAGTCTCCGCATCGCTCCGCCCGTGGCCGCTGAACGGTGTCAGGCCGAGGCCATCGGCGACCAATTCCCGGCAAGCACATTTCATCTTGTTAACGCGCGCAATTGTTTGGACCACATGTACGACCCGATTGCGGCGTTAGACGGAATGTTGAAGGTGCTTCGTCCGCGCTGCTACGTCTTTCTGACACACGCCGCCAACGAGGGCGGGAACGCGAAATATCACGGCCTGCACCAATGGGATTTATCCCACCGAAACGGGAGATTTCTGATCTCACGGCGCGGCTACACGAGGGATGTAACTGCCCACCTACTAAATTCGGCCTCCGTCACGATCGTGCCCCGTGAGCATGGTTGGTTCAGCGTGAAGATTCGAAAACGGGCGCGCTGAGAGGTCTCGTGAGTTCGTACTACTTCGCAAGCTCCGGCAGTGACGGAAATGCTGGAACGTCCGAACTACTCCCTTGGCGCACCACGGCCAACCTTCGCAATGTCGCCTTGGCGAACGGCGACCACCTGATTTTTAGACAAGGTGATGTCTTCCACCTAATCGACACACTCACCATAGAATGCCTCTGCGGCGTCGTGATCGCATCATCGGGCTCAGAGCGATCGACGCTGGTGGCAAACGCACGCACGGCGATAACGGTTCGCGATTGCGAGTCGATACGAGTCGAGCGCATCGCCCTAGTTCATGAAGGGTACAAGCGAACGACGTCACACGGGCTCTTCATCAGCTGTTCCAATCGCTGCTCGCGCAACATCCGGATCGACTCTCTCCACATTACAGGCTTTGGTGGCTACGGCATCCTTGCACTGGCGGAAGGAAGCGGTGTCGGCTGTCGCGACGTCTCGGTCGTCAATTCGTCCGCCGATGGGAATGTACTCGGCGGCATCGTTTTCACAAGTACGTCGCTAATCGCTCGCAGTTGCGCATTCCGGCCAAGATGAA
>MELC01000058.1 GCA_001767455.1 Acidobacteria bacterium RIFCSPLOWO2_12_FULL_66_21 | reverse complement strand
ACCGCAGCCACCTGGCCGCCCCGGCTCCCGCACCGAGCCCCAGAATCACCCCGGAGGCCGCCAGCAGGATCCCTTCTCGAACGATGATCCCGATGACCTTTCCTGGCGAGGCCCCGAGGACAGTCCTGATCGCCAGCTCGCGACGCCGCTCAGTCACAGCCCGAGCCAGCAGCCCGCCAAGGCCGACGAGCGCCACGGCAATCGCGAGGCCGGCGAAACCCGCAGCCGGAATCAGGCGGATTCGGCGATCGGCAATCGAGGTGGCGTACTCCTGTCGGAGCGTGCGGATGTCGGTCACGGCAAGCGGCGGGTCGACGTTCCGCAGGGTTTTCCTCAGCGTCGCTGCGAGCAACGCGGGATCGACGGACGTGCGCACCACGAGGTGGCCAACGCTCGCGGGCAGATCGACCCATCTCGTGTAGATCGCCGGGAAAGCCGGAGCATCGAGGCCGCCGTACTTCACGTCAGGGACCACGCCGACCACGAGAGGCCGTTTTCCTTTTCCCGCCCCCGCCGGCAGCGGCCAGGGCAGCTCGCGCCCGACGAGGCTCCTTCCTGGCGAGAGCAGTCGTGCCGCCGATTCGCTGAGGACGATGACGGGTCCGTCGCGCTGCTCGTCGGCTTCGGTGATCCCATGTCCCTCGAGCACGCTGGTTCCCAGCGCCTCGAAGAAGTCGCTGGTCACGGACGCCAGGTGCACGCGGTGATCCTCGGAACGGCCGTCGGACGTGACTTCGACGCTGAACGAAATCTGCGACACGCGCGGCGGAATGTTCGTGCCGATCGCGGCGTGCTCGACGCCTGGCAGTAGGCGCACGCTCCGCAGCACTTCCCTGATCGCCGGCATGCGCGACGCCAGATCGAAGCGTGGGGTATCGGCCAGCATCAGCTTCACGACGAGGGCGCGATCCGGATCGGCACCTGCGCGGTCGGACATCAGACCGAACACCGTGCGCGCAATCAGGCCGGCGCCGCTGAGGAGCACGATCGAGATCGCTATCTGCGCGACGATGAGGGCCCGTCGCGTGAGACGGGCGCCCCGGGACGCACTCGTGCGCGAACTGCCGAAGGCGGGAGCGAAATCGGAGCGGATGGCATGAATGGCGGGCGCGAGTCCGCAGACGAGCGTGACGCCAAAGGCGACGAGCACGGTTGCAGCCAGGACGGGCAGGTCAACGGCAATCGCGTCCACTCGCGGAATGACCCCGGCGGCGGCGCGGACGAACAGGCGCACGCACGCAAGGGCGAGCGCAATGCCGAGCGCGGAACCGGCAGCGGCTATCAGCAGACTCTCGGCGAGGGCGACGCGCGCAAGCTGCCAGGGACTGGCGCCGAGCGACAGCCGGACGGCCAGGTCGCGCTTGCGGGCCACGGCGCGACTGACCAGGAGCGTGGCCACGTTCCCGCAGGCCACGAGCAGGACCAGGATGGCTGCCGCCACGAGCGCGTTGAGGACAGGACGGACCTTCCCGAAAAGGACATCGTCGAGGGTCCGCAACTCGGTCGTGCCTCTGTCTGTGGTCGCCACCTGCGAAAACGCCCGCTGCGCATCGTCGCGCGCCTGTTCGATGCTCACACCATCCTTGAGCCGGCCGATCAGCCGGAAGGTGCGGGGTATCTCCCTGCCCGACGCCAGGTGGATCCGGCTCAGCGGGGCGGCTGGAATCCAGGCTGCGACGTCCTCCGCCGGAAACCCGAACTCCGGCGGCATGATTGCCGATACGTGAAAGCCGCGGTCGCCCGCCATGACCGGGCTGCCGAGCAGCAGCGCGGAGTCTTGCCCCGAATGGGCGGGCGACAACCGGCTGGCGAGAACCATCCACTCGTCGGGATCGGATGCCGAGGGCGAGCGGCCGGCGCGCGGGGCCACGCCAAGGACCTCGAAGAACGAAGGCGTGACCAGGCCCGTCCTGACGAGACGCGGCTCGCCAATGCCGCGAATGGTCAACTCGGCGACGCTGTAGGCCCCCGTCGCCTCGAACGCGCGGACACGGCGCTGCCAATCCTCGATCTCGGTCAACGGGACCCCGAACTCGTTCCCGTTCGGCGCATGGAACGACACGACGACAATGCGCGACGGTTCAGGGCAGGGGAGTGGCCGAAGCAGCACGCCGTAGGCGACGGCAAAGACCGCGGTGTTGACGCCGGTGCCAAGAGCGATTGTGAGAACAGCGGCGAGAGCGACTGCGGGCGTTGCGCGAAGTGCGCGAAAACTGCACGTCAGGTCGCGAAGGAACGGGCGCATGCGGTACCCACTGGCTCCTGGGTAAGGCGGACTACAGCGTTAGACACGCAATCGGCCGAATGGGTCCATGAACCGTTTGATGGTACGACGAGCTGGAGGTTCGGGGAGGGCCCGAACTCCCACGCGAGCGACTCATCGTCATCGACTGTACGCAGGAGGAACTGCGACATTGCCAGTTCGCTGGCGCGACGCTGCTGGACCAGAAGTTTGCAGACGTGCTGCTGCTGATGCGGTGAACGGTTGAAACGCTCGCGGAACAATCAGTGAACAATTCGCTTCCGAACACGCGCGCCAGAGTCCAGGGCGCGCGCGGTCCGAAAGTTGCGGGCCCCGACGGCGTTCACACGCGCATAACACCAGGCGACACGCCAACGACTGGCGCAAGTTGAATCCAGTTGGCGCACTGCGGAAGAACCCGCGATCAGATGGGGATTTTTCCGAGGGAGAGGTGTTCCGTTATGGGCCTCCGTCTCGGCTTCTCAGCCCTCGTCACGCTGTGGCTTTGCGTCTTCACACCTCTCCTGACGCTCCACCCTGAGGCGGCGCAGGACGCGAACGCGGCCGCGCTCGTTCGGGTCGCCGACGCGATCATGGCGTGGGATGGCCAGCGTCCCGGCGATCTCTTCCTGGCCGTGAAGCAGGCGAACCCGGACAAAGCGGCGATCGTGTCGATGCGCGAGCTCAACAAGGCTGAAGAAGCTGACGGGGATCGACCCGTTGACGCTGCATGCGCCGACGATGACCCCGAGGTTGACACGAGAAGAGGAACGTCCACATAAGGGATGGCCGCCCTGATTGGATGGTGAAGACCCTGCGCCGGCGATCCGTTCCCATCCCGGAGCAGCTTTCAACCGATAACGGTATGCGGCTGGTGTGGGCATTCGTGGAGGGAGAACCTGCGACAGCGGTCCCGGTTGACCACCTTTTCGTCCCACTCCTTCTATGACCCTGCGGGCTGCTCGCTGAGAATCCGTCCGGCCTGCTTCCAGAGTCTGTGCTCGATCTCCGCATGCGCCATCGGACACAGCCGCTCAATGAATGCTTCCTCGTCGCCGCGAAATCCCGCTAGCAGCGCCCAGCATTTCAACCCGCACAGCCGGGACACGGGGCACTCCGCGCAGGCGCGGAACTCCGCTGCCGAGCGCCGGCACACGTCGGGCGCCGTGGCGGCCCGTTGGAGGATCCGGTCCAACGGCATCTTCCTGACGTTCCCTGCGCACAGCTCGGCGCGATGCAGGCATTGACAGGGGAATACGTCACCGTCCGCTGAGATGCTGAGGATGTTGCAGCCCGCGCCGCAGTTCCCGTCCGATCGAAATGCCTCCGTGTCATAGTTCGAGGTGCCGCCTACCTCTTCGAGCACGCGATGAAACGCGTCGAGGGCGCTGAGGTATTCGTTCGGGGCTGGAGTGAGAGTCAGGCCCGCGGCATGTTCCAGGCTCGTCGGAATGCAGGGCGCGAGCATGAAGTTGGTGCATCCCAGGTGCGACGCCGCGTAGCACGGGAATTCCGGGAGGCTTCGAACGTTCTCACACGTGACGACCGCGCGCAGATAAAGAGCCGCTCCGGCGTCGGCCAATTCCCTGATGCCGTCGACGATGACGGCGAAAGATCCCTTTCCGCGGAGCCGCTCGTGTTCCTCGGGGCGCCAGCTGTCGAGGCTGACGATCACCGGGCTGAAGACACTCGCGATCCGTGCCGCGCGCCCGCGCACGCGGGTGCCATTGGTCAGGAGGCTCGTCTCGAGGCCGAGACCGCGGGCATATTGAGCGAGATCGAGGCAATCCGGCCGCAGCAACGGCTCGCCGCCCGTGAAAACGACCTGCGTCGCTCCGGCCGCGGAAACCGCGTCCAGGCAGTCACGAATCTCGCGGGCGGTCAGCTCGTCGCGGGCGTCGCGGTCGCGGCGATACCCGGCGTTGTAACAGTACGCGCACGACAGGTTGCATCGGTTCGTCAGGTGCAGGTAGACGGCCGACAGCCCGTCGACCGATGAGGAGGATGTCTCCTGTGCGTTCGGCGTTGCTGCCGATTCGCCCAGCAGCCCTTTGCTCACCAGCAGGTCGAGCACGTCACGTCCCGCCGCGTTGACGACGACGCACATGCCCGTGTCCTGGGAGAACGCGAGCACGCGGTCGCCCTTCTGCGATACGAATAAAGACCGCGGCACATCGACCGCCATCAGCCGTGCGCGGTCAGTACACCTGACCGGGCTTGCCGCTCGGACACTGCACGATGTTGCCGCGCTTTTCGCCGCAGCCCTGTCCCATGTCGGCCGTGCAGCCGCACGCGGTCCCGCAGCCACCTTTGTCCGGGACGGCGAAGGAGACGACGTCCTGCGCCTCCCAGCCCATCTCCCGCAAGACGCCCGCCGGGTCGCTTCTCAGCCGGGACTCGAATGTGGCATCCGTGGCCAGCCGTTCCATCACGTCGGTGACGCTCTTCGGTGTGCGCATCGGAAATCCTCCTGAGTGTCGCCCTAGCATAGTTGAGCTGGCGATCTCCGGCGAGATTTTTCGATGGGTCCTAACTACCCGCACGTCACATAGATGATCTTGGCGGACGTTCGCTGCACAGGATCGAGTCGGGAGCCCGCAGGTGGCGATCGTGAACGAGTTGTTCGCGCAGGGGTCGTTCGCCCTCGCCATCGGAGCCCTCGGCTTCGTCACTCTGGCGGCCGCGTCGATTCCCGCGCGCAGGGCCTCACGGCTCGAGCCGACGATTGCCTTGAGGGAGTAAGCCCTGCGGCGATCGGCGAGAGGGGAGGGAATGCTCGAGCGGTCCGTACGACTCACATCATGACTCATGATACACTCATCATGATGAGTAAGAGGCTGCAGGTCCTGCTGGATGAGCCCGAGCTGCGCGAGATCCGACGCGCGGCTCGCAGCCAGCGCATCACGGTGGCGGAGTGGGTCAGACAGGCGCTCCGCGCCGCAAGACGCCACGAGTCGTCCGCTGACGTCGACCAGAAGCTCGCGGCCATTCGAGCCGCCGCGCGCCACGAACATCCGGCGGGGGACATCGACCAGATGAACGCCGAGATCGAGCGCGGCTATCTTGGCGATTCGCGGTCGTGATCTTCATCGATGCCAACCTGCCGATGTACCTGGTCGGCGCACCGCACCCCCACAAGCTGGCCTCCGTCTCGCTGCTCGAACGGGCGGCAAGAGCCCGCGAGCGTCTGGTGACCGACGCCGAGGTGCTGCAGGAGATCGTGCACCGCTATGTCGCGATCAACCGTCGCGGGGCAATCCAGGATGCGTTCGACGCGCTGCTCGCCGTCGTCGATGAGGTCTTTGTAGTCGACCGCGCTGGCGCCGAGCGTGCGAAGTCGCTCGTGCTGGGATACCCATCGCTGTCAGCCCGAGACGCCATCCACGTGGCGATCATGCAGCAGCATGGTGTCACTCGCATCATGAGTTTCGACGGGGGGTATGACCTCGTCCCTGGCTTGGTTCGGCTATCGTGAGGGGAGATCGATCAGATGAAGACGATGCTGCGAAAGGCGAGCGGCCAATAATCTGAGGGGCCGGCGCGCGGGCTGATGAGGTTCGCCCTCCCCGGCAGCCAGCCCAACCAGAGAACGGGAAGTGCTACGTTCCAGCGGCGGGTTATAGTAGGAAAGACGATGCAGCTTCGCATGCGCGCGGCGACCGTTGGTCTGACGGTAATCCTGCTGTTGCAGCCCGTCGCGATACTCGCATGCGTGTGCGCCTGCCTTGCCCTCGAGTCCGGTTCGGGCGATCTGCAGGTATCGGCCTCCGAGGCAGCGCACGCGGGGTGTCATCACGACGCGTCGCCTTCAGCCGGCTCAGACCAGTACGAAGGCCCGGCCTTCGCGCAGAGTCCCGGCTTCTGCACGCACTCGGCGCCCGACCCTGCAACGTTGAGGTCCGGCACAGCAGATGCCGCCTTT
This sequence comes from Acidobacteria bacterium RIFCSPLOWO2_12_FULL_66_21, assembly GCA_001767455.1. Lineage (GTDB taxonomy): Bacteria > Acidobacteriota > Vicinamibacteria > Vicinamibacterales > 2-12-FULL-66-21 > 2-12-FULL-66-21. The sequence continues at coordinate 88,383 of MELC01000058.1, read as the reverse complement.
CGTGTTGTTCCCGCGATCGTATCGCGGGCGCTCCTGACATCGTCGGCCCTGACGGGTGACAGCGTCGTTCGAGCGCCGGTCGGGTCGGAGAGCCCGCCCGGCGCTCGATTCTCCAGTCCGCTCCGCATCTAGCTTAGACCGGGGGGCTTCGCCGCGTCCGCCTTCGCGAAGGCTCCGGCGAGACCTCGCCAAAGCCCGGTCGCATGCGCGCCGGGCGACGGCGGGCCGGACCCCCCATCCCACCCCACCGCGCACAAAACGCGCGGCGGGGGCCCCGGCTCGCCGTCGCTCGCGGGGGCCCTGCGCCCCGCTCCGCTCCGGCGGGCGCGCCCGTGGCGCGCTTCCTCCGCCATGCGGCTCATTAGCAGCCGCCCAACAACAATGTGTCTCTCTGCGCGGACGCGCAGAGTTCTGGAGATCTGCATGTGAAACCGAAGACCCTGTTGAAACTGCTCCTTTCGGGGGTGGCCCTGCTGACGCTGGTCGCTGCGGCGGCGTTCCTCTGGATCAGCTCGCGCGGCATCAGCGCGCGCGCCGAGCCCGGACGGATCGAGACGGCCGTGGCGCGGACGATGCGCGGGCTGGCCGTACCACGCCGCGATCGCACACGAAAGAACCCTATCGCCGTCACGCCGGAGGTCCTCGCGGCAGGGATGGCGCACTTCGCGGACCATTGCGCGGCGTGTCACGCCAACGACGGCAGCGGAGAGACGGCGATCGGACTCGGGCTCTATCCCAAACCGCCTGACATGCGTCTGCCGGCCACGCAGTCGCTGACCGACGGGGAGCTGTTCTACATCATCGAGAACGGCGTCCGGCTGACGGGCATGCCGGCTTGGGGCGACGGCACCAAGGAAAGCGCCGAAGCGTCGTGGCATCTCGTCCACTTCATTCGGAAGCTGCCAACGCTGACGCCCGAGGAGCTGCAGCAGATGCAGGGGATGAACCCGAGAAGTCCAGACGAGGTACGACAGGAGCTCGAGGAGCAGAGGTTTCTCGAGGGAGGGGACGCAGCTCCACCGAAGCCCTCCGCTCCGAAACATGTGCATGGAAGGTAGTCGAAGAGTCGCAAAAAGGGGATCACAGAATGAGAAGTCTAATGCTCGCGTCGATCATTGCGCTTACGCTGGCGCCGCTGGCGTCGGCACACGAGGGACACGATCAGAAGATCATGGGAACGGTGTCGGCGATCACCGACACGCGTCTCGACGTGAAGACGACTGCCGGGAAGATGGCATCGATCACGCTGACCAGCAAGACGAAGGTCATCCACGGCACCATGGCCATGAAGATCGGCGACGTCAAGGTCGGCGATCGCGTGGTGGTGACCGCGTCCGCCGAGGGCAAGGGTCCGCTCATAGCGAAAGAAGTTCGGCTTGGCGCAGCATCCGTGAAGCCCAAGAAGTGAGCGAACGCCGATGAGCCGCCCGTTCCGTCGCGCGGCAACGTTCGTGTGCCTCACGGCAGTGGCCGCGTGTGTCCACGTGGCGCCGTCCCGTCGTCGGCGACGGTGGCATCACGCATCCTGCGCCCGGCTTCGAGCGCCGCCGCCGCTTCGGCGATCATCGGCCGCTGCTTCCGCTGCCAGAAGATCGGGACCTTCACCATGAAGTCCACGCCGTACATCCACGGCATCCCGGCGATCCCCCGCTGCGTCGTCACATTGATCCCGAAGTCCGGTCGCAGTTCGCGCCGCGCAAGCGCGAGCGATTGCTGCCCGCGGACGATCTCCTGCTCGCTCCGGCGAATCGCGGGGTACCGTGACAGCGCGTCGGCCCGAAGGCCTTCAGCGCTGGCCGGCAGCGGGGGTTCGGTGTAGGCCAGATCCGCGTCGAGGGGCGTGTCGGCCGCCCGATACAGGAGCGCGTTGATCCGGGCGCGCAACGCGTCACGCTGCCGCTCGAGCACGACGGTGCGCTCGATCAGCCCGGAGATTTCCAGTTGTGCTTTCAGCACATCCTGCTGAATGGCCCGGCCGGTGCTGAAGCGCGCCTCCGCGATCTGCCGGTACTGATCCAGTAGCGTCTGGTTCCGGCGCACGATCTCGAGGTTGCGCGCCGCAAGCTGATACTCGAAATACATCGTCTTCAGCTCGGAGATGAGCCGCCAGCGCCTGGTCTCCACCTCCCAGCGCGCCGCGTCCGCCTCGGTCGAGGCAATGCGCGACCGGAGCGCCAGCTTGCCTGGATACGGAATCTCCTGCGACACCCCGATCTGCCGAAAGGCGTTTGGCGTGGCCGTGGACGGAAAGAAGGGCGGGCGCAGGAAGCCGCTCATATACCCGACCGATACCGTTGGGTCGGGCGGGGCGCCGGCCGGCGAAATACGGGCGACCCGCATGTCGAGCTCGCGACGGGTGGCGGCCAGCTCCGGGTTTCTGGCCTCCAGCTCCGATACGAGCGACGAAAGGCTCGCCGGGGAAACCGGGACAGGCTGAGCAGCTTGCTGGGCGAACGCCGGTCCCGCTGACACAGAAAACAGGACGAACAGAATCCCGACCGATCTCATCACAGTGCACCTCTCGGGCGGCTCACGCCTGCGAGCGTCGCCCCGCGTGTCGTGACGAAACACGACGCGCGTCAATCAACGGGAACAGTTTTGAGGGATGCGGTCCGCCTTCGCGCGATGCGCTTCGGCGGGACAGGTCCGCCTTCGCGCGATGCGCTTCGGCGGGACAGGTCCGCCTTCGCGCGATGCGCTTCGGCGAAACCCGGAGACACACTTAGAGCAGGAAGGTCGCGAAGAGGGTAGGTAAGTCTCTGTTTCGATAGCCCTGCGTTGGTGAAGGCGCGAGGCGATCCATCCGGAATGCTGGAACCGTCACGGCCACGCCCGCACCGGCTGAAGAAGCCGTTGGGGCCATCGATCCGTTGCGTTCCGCTGGGACGCCCGAGCTCTGCGAGTCTTCGTCGTCAGAGCAGCAGCAGGTGAGCGAGGCGCTTGGCCGGTGACACTCGTGACCCATTTGTGCCATCGCCCTGCACCGAGGCGATGCGGCGCGCGTTGCGGCGAGCGCGGGGAGGCCGGCGATCACGATGGCCATGACCGTGGCCAGGCTGACCAAGCGCCGGAGTGTCAACAGTGATGACATTCGGGTGGCACGGAAGCACGAGATGTGCCATGCCTGGCGACGAACTCGCAAGTGATTGAATGAAAATGGCCTCGTCCAAACTCGAGGGCGCAGATCCGTAACTCTGTCGGTGCGTCAGTGCTTGAAATCCGACAGTCCGCGACCGCCGCTGCCTGTTCTCGATCAAACCGAAGGCCGTTACCGTAGCACGGAGCGACCGGGAACGCGCGGGCCCAGTGCGGACGGGTTTGGCCTCGGAACTGCGCCCCGGCCTGAGATCCTTCCGGTCGTCTTCACAGCTGATCGCCGCGAGGACCAAGCCGTCGAATCTTGAACCACAGCGTCACAAGGAACCCGACGATGAGGATCGTCGCCGCGAGCAGTCCGCGACGCCGGACCTGCAAGTCGTGCAGCGCGCGCTCGCCCGCGGCTTGGGACTGCCTCGCGGCCCGCATGCCTTGATCGGTCATGTCCTGAAACGGCTGGAGGGCGAAGGCGTGCACGAGGACGCGCGCGTGAATCTGATGTTCCCGGGCTTCGCGCGATGCCGCGCGTCCATCATCGACGAGCATTCCGGCCCGCTCCGCACGCGCGAGAACGGCCTCCCCACCTGCAATCGCCGCGGCCAACCGGTCCAATCCGTTTCGGATCCTCACAATCGTATCCGCACCCCTGGTCGTGCTGTCGTGACACGCCGCACACACCGCAGGCTCCGTCAAGCCGGCCCACGCGTCGGCCGGTTGCTCGATCCGATGGCTGCCGTGACAGGCGAGGCATTCGGCCTGACCGATCTGCTCGAATATCGCTTTCTTCGGACTGGCGCGAAACAGCTCGGCCTCGCGCACGTGACAGTGCGCACAGACGTTGGCCACCTCGGTCACGCCCGGGGGCGCGGCGCCATGGCTGCCGTGGCACGTGCTGCAGGTTGGCGCCGACAGGTCGCCGCGCTCGAGGAGCGCCGCGGCATGGACGCTCTCGGACCAGTCCTTGAACGGCGTCGCCTCCTTGCCGAACGCGCCCATGCGGGCGGGATCCGCGTGGCACCTTTCGCAGGTGAGAGCGACGCTGACGGGCGCGACGGGCGATCGACTGTCGGCCACTTTCCGTACGCCGTGCGCGCCGTGACAGTCGCTGCACGTCGCGACGCGCGTCTCCCCCTTGGCCATCTGCCTGCCGTGCGTGCTCGTCAGGTACTGCGCGTATGGGTCGACCCGCACCTGCGGATCGAACGCCTTCATGTACGCGGCGTCGCTGTGGCACTTCGCGCAGAGAGGCGCAACCGCTGTTCGCGCGATCGCGTACGTTGACCTGCTCTCCTGATGGCAGGCGGCGCATCTGAGCCCGGCCGCCGCGTGCACGTCGTCGCGATACGCCCGCGACGCCGCCTCTTCCGTCGTTTGTGCCGACGCCCAGGACGCCGCGATCGCCAGGACCGCCGCCGCGTGCACCGCCCGCAGCGCCATCATGGGATCGGTCCTCCCGAACCGCGCAGCGCGAGAGCCGTCAGGAGAATCATGTACGCAAGGGCCGCCGCCGCGATCCAGGCGAGTGCGCGGCGGGTGGACGGACGATCGGGAACGAGGAACGGAAGGGCCAAAAGCAACGCAGCGCCGATCCCCAGCGCGCCGACGACGAGCAGCTCGCCGTTGATGCCAAACGCCGATGCGGGCACGTACTTCAGCGTCTGGAACTCCCAGAGAAAATACCATTCGGGACGGATCCCGGCTGGGGCTGCCGCAAATGGATCTGCCTTCAGCCCGAGCTCCCACGGATAGAAAGCGGCCAGAGCCGCCAGCACGGCCAGCGCCACCGTCCAGGCGAACAGATCGCGCAGCGCGAAATCGGGAAAGAACGGTACCGTCGCAACCGGACGCTCCGACCGGCGACTCTCCTCTTCAATGGATGGCGGCACGCTCATACCGTGCTGCTGAACGAGAAACAGGTGAAGGCAGACGAGCGCCGTGGCGATCGCCGGGAGGATCGCCACATGAACGCCGAACAGTCGCGTCAATGTCGCGCCCGTGACGGTATCGCCGCCGCGCAGGAAACGGACGATGAAGTGTCCGATCCATGGAATGGTGCCGGCCATATCGGTGCCGACGCTCGTGGCGAAGAACGACAACTGATTCCACGGGAGCAGGTAGCCCGTGAATCCGAACGCCAGAACCAGGAACAACAGGAAGGCGCCGCTGACCCATGTCACCTCCCGGGGCCTGCGGTAGCCATGGAGGAACAGGACGCTGAACAGATGCCCGAAGGCCGAGGCGACCATCAGGTTCGCCGACCAGGCGTGGATCGATCGGACGAGCCATCCGAACTGGACCCTCGTCATGAGGAACTGAACGCTCTCGTACGCTTCGCCGGCGCTGGGGCGGTAATACAGAAGCAGCAGCCCGCCGGTCACCACCTGGACGACGAACAGGAAGAGCGTGATTCCGCCGAAGTAGTACCAGACCGAGTACCGATGCTGCGGGACGCGTTTGTGTCTCAGCGCTTCGATCAACGGAGCGATCGGGACGCGCTCGCCGAGCCACGCCTGCACACGGGCGACCCTCATGCGCGTTTCGACACCACGATCTCGTCGTCGCGGAGATTCACGTCGTACTGTTCCAGGGGACGCGGGGGCGGTCCGGCGATGTTGCGCCCGCTCAGGTCGTAGTGACCGTTGTGGCACGCGCACCAGATGTGCTGCAGGTCCGGCCGGTACTGCACCGTGCACTGCAGATGGGTGCAGACCGCGGAAAATGCCCGATAGTCGCCAGTCGCCGTGCGTACGACGATCGCCGGCGCGGATCCGAAGGCCACCACGCGGCCGGAATTCGGGAGGAGCGTCGACGCCTTCCCGGCATCGACCGATCGCGTCGCGGCCTCCGGGATATCAGGCGGAATCAGGTATCGGAGTATCGGGTAGAAGATCGACGCGGCCACGCCGGTGGCCCACGAACCGAGCAGCCAGTTGAGAAACGTCCGACGCTCCGGTTCGCCCGAAGCCGGAGCGGTTCCGGTGATGGCCGACATGATCTCCGTACCTTCCCACGCTGCCGAGCGCGTTCGTCTGTCGAGCAGTCACCCGTGGAGCACGAACGCCACGGCTGTCAGATCATCCTGCCACCCGATGCCGACGATGGCAAGTGCCGCAGCCGTGGGGTTTCATGATGCATCGCCAGATGGCGTCGGCCCCCGACGGTCGCGGCCACATAGTGTGGCGCCTCCTCCCCCGGACACGCGTCGCGGGTGGGCGTCGCGGGTGGGCTTGACGTTTCGATGGCGGTCTGGCATTATTCAAATATACATTTGATTATTTTATCATGCGCATGAAGACACGTCCGGCCTCACTCAAGCAAGCGATCTACGAACAGATCGCGCGCATCGGCCAGGCAGCCGCCAGCCCAAGTCGTCTCGAGCTGCTGGACCTCCTGTCGCAGGGGCCGCGGACCGTCGAAGGGCTCGCCCGCCAGGCCGGCCGGAGCGTCGCAACGACCTCGCACCATCTGCAAGTGCTCCGACGCGCGCGTCTGGCCGAGGCCGAGAAGGCCGGCCTCTACGTGACATATCGACTCGCGGACCCCCAAGTGGGCGAGTTCCTTCTGTCCTTGCGAACCCTGGCGGAGTCCCGGCTGGCAGAAGTCCGGCACGTCACTCGCCAGTACCTGGAGGAACGCGGGGTGTTGGAGCCAGTCGACAATGACGAGCTCGTGCGCCGTGTCCGCGCCGGCGAGGTCACGCTCATCGATGTGCGGCCGCGCGAGGAGTACGTGGCGGCCCATATCCCAGGCGCCATTTCAGTGCCCCTCGCGGAGGTCGGCAAACGCGTGCGCGAGCTGCCAAAACGCCGCGATGTCGTCGCGTACTGCCGCGGCCCGTACTGCGTGATGGCGCTCGATGCGGTCGACCTCCTGCGACGGAAGGGCTTCCGCGCTCACCGCTTGGAACAGGGTGTGCCCGAATGGCGTGCGCAGGGGTGGCGCGTTGAAACAGGCGCCGACCGTCACGCGGGTGGACGGCCATGAGTCCGTCGACATCACCTCCAACGGGGCGCTGCGGATGACAGAAACCCTGCGGCGGAACGCCGCAGACACCGCACGGCCGCGCACTCCGACAGGAACCAAGGCAGCCGCGACAAGAATCACGAGGGTCTCTTGATGATATGGAACCGTCGACCGTTGACGCCGTCGTGGGGTATGAGTCTGATGCTCGCGGCCCTGGTGGCAGTGAGCACGGCGACCGTCATCGGCTGTAGCCGGCCATCTAATGGCGACGCGGCGGTGGCTGCACAGCCACGCCAGGGCGCCACGGAGCCGTGGACGCCCGCGCAGACCGTGCAGCCGGCGGATCTGCTGAAGGAACTGTCCGCCCCGTCACCATCAAAACGGCCGACGGTGCTGCACGTCGGCTTCAGGTCTCTGTATCGCGCCGGACACGTCCCGGGCGCGTCGTTTCACGGTCCGGCCTCGTCTCCGGAGGGACTGGCCGATCTGAAAATGTGGGCGCAAGGTGTCGCGCGACCCACGAACATCGTGCTGTATTGCGGGTGCTGCCCCCTGGCTGAGTGTCCGGCCGTGCGGCCGGCCTTTACGACGCTCCGCGACATGGGGTTCACCCATCTGCGGGTGCTCATCCTTCCCAATAACTTCGCGACCGATTGGGCCGACAAACGGTACCCCGTGGAACGGTAGACACACTCATGGCCACGACACTGTTCATCCTCAACGATCCGCCCTATGGCACCGAGCGCAGCTACAACGCTCTTCGCCTCGCCGGCGCACTGTCCAAGCGCGAGGGCGAGGAGGTGAGGGTCTTCCTGATGGGAGATGCCGCGAGCTGCGCGAAAAAAGGGCAGAAGGTGCCGCAGGGGTACTACAACACGGAAGTCATGTTGCGAAACGTCGGGCGGCACGGAGGGAACACCGGCGTGTGCGGCACGTGCATGGACGCACGCGGCATCACCGACGCGGAACTCTCGGACGGCACCCAACGAAGCACGCTCGAACAGCTCGCCGATTGGACCCTGTGGGCGCACAGAGTCCTGGTGTTCTGATCCGCGGCGCGGCATCTCGAGAGCATCGCAGGAGGCGTGATGCGCATTGTCATTCTCGGCGCCGGCATTGGGGGGCAGGTGGTCGCCAACGAGCTCCGGCGCCTGCTTCCCGGCGAGCACCGGGTCACGGTCGTCGAGCGGAATGTCCGCCATGCCTTCGCGCCTTCGTTTCTGTGGGTCATGACCGGAGACCGCCAGCCTCAACAGATCACCCGTGACGTGCGCGAATTGGTGAGGCCAGGCGTCGAGGTGCTCCAGGGCGACATCCGCGCCATCGACACAGCCAACCGGCGCGTGGAGTTCGATCGCGAGTCTCTGGCGTACGACTACCTGGTGATTGCATTGGGCGCCGAGCTGGCCCCCGATGCGATTCCCGGTCTCGCGGCTGGCGCCCACACGTTCTACACGCTCGAGGGCGCGACGCGGCTGCGAACGGCCCTGAACGATGTCACAGGCGGAAGCGTGGCCGTGGTCGTCAGTGCGCTGCCGTACAAGTGCCCGGGCGCACCGCATGAGGGAGCGATGCTCCTCGCCGACTTCTTCCGCCGGCACGGCCGTGGAAACACGGTCAGCGTGCACCTGTTCACGCCCGAACCGCAGCCGATGCCCGTCGCCGGCCCGGCACTCGGCGACGCCGTTAAGCAGATGCTCGACCAGCGGGGCGTCGCGTTCCATCCCTCCCATAAACTCGCGGCGGTCAGGACGGAGACGCGAGAGCTGCTGTTCGACGGAAAGCGGCCGGTCAACTACGATCTCCTGGTGGCGATTCCGCCGCACCACCCGCCCGCGCTCGCACGAGAGGCCGGGTTGGCCAACGAGAGCGGATGGATCGCGGTCGATGCCCAGACGCTCGCAACAAAATACGAGCACGTCTTCGCCATTGGCGATGTCACAACGGTTCCCATTCCGGGCCGATGGAAACCAGATGTCCCGCTCATGTTGCCCAAGGCGGGGGTGTTTGCGCACGCGCAGGCCCGCGTGGTCGCCCGCCGGATCGCCGCGGAGGTCAAAGGCACCGCCCCGACAGACAGGTTCTGCGGCGACGGCTTCTGTATGCTGGAAGCCGGCGAGGAGCTCGCGGGCGTGGCGTTCGGCGATTTCTTCCACGAGCCGTCCCCGGACGTGCGTGTGAAATCCGTTGGCAGAGCCTGGCATCTCGGGAAGGTGCTGTTCGAGCGCTGGTGGCTGTCGCCGTGGGGGGTGCGGCGCAGCATCCTGAAATCGGCGCTGGGCGTGGGCAGCCGGATCTACGGCGTCCCGGTCAGCCTCTGATATCTGTTAACGCGTGTGTCCGTGCATCATGCCGCGCGTGAGGCTCTTGAGGATGAGCATGTCGAGCGTGCCTGGCAGCAGGTCCTGCTTCGCCGGTTTCGTTCCCATAGACAGTCTATGAATACGCCGGTTGCACCGTCCCTGTCAAGAACGGTGACGCTGGCGCGTTCGCGACTGGTTGACCATTACCCCGAAAGACGTAATAATCGCCGACTCTGATGCGCCTCCGACCGATACTCGCGCTCGTCCTGTTGGCGGCCTTGTGCACGCCGCTGCCGGCGCTCCACGTCCATCCGGCGCACGACGCGGATCACCGCGCGCTTCTTCATGCGCATTTCGGGGTCCACACTGGCGCGAATCTGCCGGCGTCCTCGCTTGCCGAGCACGAGGCGGACGCTACGTACGTGGACGATGTCGCGTCCGTTCGATCGCCGGCTGGCCTGGCGGTACATCCGATCGCGGTGAGTGTCGACTGGCCGAGTGTGACCGCTTCCTCGTCGGTGACGTGCGACTGGCGGGACCATCCAGACCGTTCCGTTCACGATCCACCCGTCGCGAGTTTCGGCCTTCGCGCTCCTCCCGCCGTTCTCGCCTGACCTCAGGTCTGACGGGGCCGCCCGTCGTCCGTCTCGTTCCCGATTCATCCGAGGTGTTATGCGTAGACTGGTGCTTTGCGCCGGCCTGGCGGCAGGACTGCTGCCGTCGAGTGTCGGCGCGCAGTCGTTGCCACTCACCGAAGCCGATGCGCTGGCGCGGCTCTCGCCGAGCAGTCCGCGCGTCCGCGCGATTCGTGCGGGCATTGACGTGGCCCGGGCGGATGTGTTGGCGGCCGGTCGGTGGCCCAATCCCCGCCTCACGTACGACCGCGAGTCCGTGGCCGGCGTGACGGAGAACATCACAACCATCGCACAAGCGCTGCCGATCAGCGGCAGGCTCCGCCTGCAGGTTCGAGCCGCGTCGGCACTGGTCGACGCGGCGGCCAATCGGGCTGACGACGATCTGCGGCGCGCGCGCGCGGATTTGCGGATCGCCTTCGCACAGCTTGCGGCCGCGCAGGCGCGCGAGCAGGAACTCGGTCGCGCGCGTGATCGCCTCCGCGAACTCGCTGGGGTGCTCGCGAGGCGGGAAGCCGCCGGTGACGCGGCCGGGTTTGATCGTCTCCGCGCCGAGCGCGAGGTGCTCGATGTGGAGACGGATCGCGCCGCCGCCGCGGCCGATCGCGTACGCGCGCAGGCGACCCTCGCCGGCTTCTTCGCGGAGGCCATCGAGCCCGATCGAATCGTCGCCATGGACGTGATCACGCCCCGGCCTGATCTTCCACCCGTCGATGCGCTTCTCGAACGGGCTGAATCGGTCCGCGGTGAGCTGCTGGCGCTGCGGAAAGAGATCGGCGCTGCCCGTTTCTCGGAACAGGCCGCGCGCCGCCGTCTCGTCCCCGACCCTGAGATCGTCGCGGGGAGCAAGTCGTCGAACGTGGGCCGGGACATTGGGAGCGTCGTCATGGTGCAAGCCACGATTCCCTTGTTCGATCGCGCCCGGCCCGAGCGTGCGCAGGCGCAGGCCCGGGCACACGAGGCCGAAGCGCGCGCGGAGGCCTTGCGCATTGTGTTGCGCGCCGACATCGCGGCACTGCGAGCGTCAGTGATCCAACAGCGCGAGACCGCGACACGCTATCGCGCCGCGGCCGCCAGCGGTGATCAGATCGAACGCATCGCGCAGGTCAGCTACGACGCCGGCGAGCGGGGAATCCTCGAGGTGCTGGATGCCTACCGGACGGGCGCGTCCGCCCGCGTCCGCCAGGCGGTGTTGGACGGCGCGGTGCGGCAGGCGGAAATCGAGTTGGAATTCGCGAGCGGGTGGGAGATTCGCTGATGACAAGACGACGCTTCACCGTGGCGGCGATGCTGCTGGCGACGGTTGTGGCCGCTGGATGCAGCCGACGCGCGGAGTCCCCAAAAGGTGACCCACCCTCGCTGAACGTGACGAACTGGACCGACAAGACGGAGCTCTACATGGAGTATCCGCCACTGATCGCCGGACAGTCGGCGCGGTTTGCAGCCCATCTGACCAGGCTCGGGGACTTCAAGCCGTTGCCGGCCGGCCGTCCCAATCTCGAGCTGAAACCCGAGAACGGCGGTGCCGTGACGGTGCTCAAGGGGTCCGAACCATCCCGGCCCGGCGCGTTTCGCATCGAGGGAGTGCCGCCGTCTGCGGGCCGATACCGCTGGGCCCTGACGATTGTCGCCCCTGGGATATCTGACCGGCACGATCTCGGGGTGGTGACCGTGTTTCCCGACGAGGCCAGCACCGGCGTGGCCAGCCAGCCGGACGACCCGACGGCAATCGCGTATTTGAAGGAGCAACAGTGGACGAACGAATTCGCGACCGAGCGCGTCCGCGAAGCCGAGCTGCGTACCGCTGTTCGCGTCCCGGCCGCGATCGAACCGCTGCCGGGCGGCGAAGCAGTCGTGACGGCACCCGCCGCCGGTCGCTTCACGGCGAGTGCGCTTCCGGGAGTGGGCAGCGCAGTCCAGACGGGTCAGTCACTCGGTCGACTCGAGCCCCGGCTGTCGTCGAACGGTGACGACCGCGCCACCTTGGCCGCGGCGGTCGCGGAGGCCGAGTCTGCGGCGGATGCCGCCCGCATCGATCTGACCCGCGCCGAACGTTTATTGGCCGAACGTGCGGTGCCCGCCCGGCGCGTTGAGGATGCACGCCGCGCCCTCTCCGTCGCTGAAGCACGGCTCGGCGCGGCGCAGGCGCGACTGGCCCAGCGCGACCAGACGCTCCGGACGGGTGGTGGCGTCGCCGGGGGCAACGCATTCGTGATTCGGGCCCCGATTGCCGGACGCATCGCGGAGGTCATGGCGACGCTCGGCGCGTCGTACGACGAGGGCGCACCACTCTTCAAGATCGTTCGTACGAATCGAATTCAAGTCCGTGCGCAGGTCCCTCCCTCTGATGTTGCGGCCGCGCGTGGCGTTGGGAGTATCGCCTTCGAGATTCCCGGCCGTCCCGATCCGGTCGCCCTCCAGCCCCGCCGTGTGCGCGACGCCGGCGTGATCGATCCGACCACGCGGGCTCTACCTGTTCAATTCGAAGTCGACAATCCGGGTGGACAGTTGCTGGTGGGGCAGACGGGAACGGCCGTCCTGTTCAAGGGCGAGCGGCAGCGCGTGCCGGCTGTGTCGAAGAGCGCCGTCCTGATGGAGGCGGGCCGTCCGTACGTGTTCGTCCAGGTCGGCGGCGAGCGGTTCATTCGACGGCCGATCGAGATCGCCGCGCGCGATGGCGACCTGATCGGCATCCGAGCCGGTATTCGTCCGGGCGATCGCGTCGTCACTCGGGGCGCGTACGAAGTCCAGCTCGCATCGGCAGCCAAAGGCCTTCCGGCCGAAGGCCACGTGCATTGAGCGCGAACACGGAGGGGTGATGAAACGGCTCATTCAATGGTCGATCGACCATCACTGGATGGTCATCGCCATGTCGGCGCTGCTGCTGGCGGCCGGCCTGTGGGTCGCGCGCGACATGCCGGTCGACGTGTTTCCCGACCTGACGGCCCCGACCGTCACGATCCTCACCGAGGGTCACGGGATGGCGCCAGACGAGATGGAATCGCTCGTCACGTTCCCCATCGAGAGCGCGATCAACGGCGCCTCCGGGGTGCGGCGCGTCCGCTCGGCGACGGCATTGGGGATCGCGGTCGTGTGGGTCGAGTTCGACTGGGGCACGGACATCTATGTCGCGCGGCAGCTCGTCGCGGAGAAGCTGTCACTGGTCAGTGGCACCCTGCCGCCTCAAGTGGAGCGGCCGATCCTCACGCCGATCTCGTCCATCATGGGCGAGATCCTGTTCTTTGCGTTGTCCTCCGACACGGAAGACCCGCTCACCCTGCGGACGCTGGCCGATACCGTCGTCCGGCGCCGCCTGTTGGCTGTCGCAGGCGTCTCGCAGGTCACGCCGATTGGCGGCGCCGAACGGCAATTCCAGGTCATTGCGCGTCCGGAGCTCCTTCGAGCCAACGACGTCTCGCTGACCGAGCTGCTCGACGCGGTGAGAGGCGCGAGTCAGAACACATCCGCCGGCATTTACACCGAAGGTCCGCAGGAGTACGTGCTGCAGGCCATCGGCCGCGCACGAACACCCAAGGAGATCGGCGAAGGCGTCATCGCCCTTCGAGGAGCTCGGCCGGTGCTCATTCGCGACGTGGCTGCTGTTCGTGAGGGCGCCGCGCTGAAACGCGGCGAAGGTGCACGGAACGGAAAGCCGGCCGTCATCATCGGGGTCCAGAAGCAGCCCGGCGCGAACACGATCGATGTAACCGCCCGGCTCGACCGGGAGCTCGATGCGCTCCAGCGCGAGCTGCCGCGCGGGATCACGATCGATCGCAAGATCTTCAGACAATCGGATTTCATCGAGGTGGCCGTTGACAACGTGGTGAAGGCCCTTCGTGATGGCGGTCTACTGGTCATCCTGATCGTCGTGGTGTTCCTGGCAAACCTCCGGGCCGCCGCCATCACGATCACGGCTATGCCGTTGTCGCTGGCCGCAGCCGTGCTGGTGCTCCGTGGCTTCGGGGCCACCATCAACACGATGACCCTCGGCGGCATGGCCATCGCCATCGGCGCGCTCGTTGACGACGCGATCATTGACGTGGAGAACGTCGTCAGGCGGCTTCGGGAGAATCACGCGAAACCCGTGGACGCGCGACGGCCGATCGGCGAAGTGGTGCGGGACGCGACGCTCGAAATCAACTCGTCGATCGTCTTTGCGACGATCATCATCATCCTGGTATTTCTGCCGATCTTCGGTCTTGCGGGTATCGAGGGGCGGCTCCTGACACCGCTGGCGTTCGCGTACATTGTTTCCCTGGCGGCATCGCTGCTCGTCGCCATTGTCGTGACGCCTGCGCTCTGTTTGGCGTTCCTGCCGACCGCGCGATCCATTGAGCAGGGTCACGAAGGATGGCTCGCCCGCACGCTCAAGGCGCGTTTCGCGCGCGATCTGCCTCGCGTCCTCGACCATCCGACGGCAGTCATCATCGTATCCGGGCTGTTGCTGGCGGGCGCCATCGCGGCCATGACGCAGATGGGTTCGGCCTTTCTCCCCGAGTTCCACGAGGGGAACTTGACGATCCAGGCAAACACGTTGCCGGGGACGTCGCTGGCCAAGTCGGACGAGATCGGCCGGCGGGTTGAGCAGATTCTCTTGTCCCAACCGGAAGTCGTCGCGACTGCGCGTCGCACCGGGCGCGCCGAAGCCGACGAACACGTGCAGGGCGTGGAGGCAGCTGAAATCGACGTCGGCCTCCGGGAGACCGCCCGGCCGCGCGCCGAGTTCCTGGCGGACCTGCGTCGGGAGTTTTCGACGCTGCCTGGGACCAACGCCACGATCGGGCAACCGATCTCCCATCGCATCGACCACATGCTGTCCGGCACGCGCGCGAACATCGCGGTGAAGATCTTCGGGGACGATCTCCTCACGTTGCGCCGGCTGGGGGAACGCGTACGCGAGACCATCAGCGGTGTGCCGGGAGTGGCAGACCTGTCGCTCGAGCAACAAATGGATATCCCGTTCGTGCGTTTTGTGCTGAACAGGGCAGCGATCGCGCGATATGGGCTGCACGCCGATGACGTGGCCGAGGCGGTCGAGACGAGCTTCGCGGGCACGACGGTCGGAAGGATTTTTGACCGCGGCACCTCATTCGATCTCGTGGTGAAGTTCGATCCGGCGGGCCATGCCGAGTTCGAGCGCATTGCGGATCTGCCCGTGGATACGCCAACTGGCGGTTCCGTGCCCATCCGATTGCTGGCGGACGTCCGGCGCGAAGAGGGACCGAATATGGTGCTTCGCGAAAACGTGCAGCGGCGCATCGTCATCTCCTGCAACGTCGCGGGGCGCGATCTGGGAGGGGTGATCACCGACATCCGCGCGGCGATTGCGCAGTCCGTACCGATGCCGGCCGGCTACCGCGTCGAGTACGGCGGACAGTTCGAAAGTCAGCAGAGTGCGTCGCGCCGGCTGCTGCTGTTGGGCGTCGCAGTGCTCGCGGGTCTGTTCATCCTTCTGGTCCTCGCGTTCGGCCGCCCGCGTGACGCGGTGCTCATCATGTTGAACCTGCCGCTGGCGCTGATCGGCGGCGTGGTGGGAGTCTTTCTTGCGGGCGGTGTGTTGAGCGTGGCTTCGATGATCGGGTTTATTTCACTGTTCGGCATCGCGACCCGGAACGGGATCATGCTCGTGTCGCACATTCAGCACTTGATGGAGGAAGAGGACGTGACGGATTTCCGGGAGGCGGTTCAGCGGGGCGCTCGCGAGAGGCTCATCCCGATTCTGATGACGGCCATGGCAGCCGGACTAGCGCTGATTCCGCTGGCGGTCAGCGGCGGAAGAGCGGGCAGCGAGATTCAGACGCCCATGGCCATCGTCATCCTGTGCGGCCTCATGTCGTCGACACTGCTGAACATGATCGTCGTGCCCACGTTGTATCTGCGCTACGGCCGGCCTGCCGGCGGCCGGGCGCTGTAAGGACTGTCGCCCGTTAACACGATGCCGACGCGCGCGGCGCTCCGGGTCGGCAAGTGTGCGCTGCGTCGGTTTGCCCATGGCGTCGAGGCGGCGCTGGCGATGCTCATGGTGGTCGCGCGTGTTCGTGGGCGCCGCGGCGCTGCTCGTCGTTGTCGCGGCCGCGGCCTGCCTGGTTCCGGCGTGGCGCGCGACGCGCGCCGATCCTATGGAGGCGCTGCGGGCAGAGTAGGCGCCATGTGTCGCATTTGTTCAAGGCGCGGACCTGCCATTCACGTTAGAGTCTGGCCCCCGAGCGCGGCATGCCGACAGGCGGCGAGGTCAAGAGCGGAGTGGTCTGACGCCCGCGCGAGTGACGACGAGACGCTGGCGGCCTTCCGTTTGAACTGCTGGAAATCCGCAAACCGATCGGGCTCCGGCTCTGGATCGCGTGCAAAACGCGAGACGGCAGGCCGAAGGCGACTGGCATTCGTGCTGCATATTTCAACACCTAAGACACATCGCGCTGCGGCCTTGACGGCGCAATAGTCTCATCGCGGTTCCCCTCGTAGTCTCTCCGTAGCGGTTCCAGCTGGGAGCCGGCCACGAACCGTTCCGAAAACACAGGCAGGCTCCAACGACCATGCTTCCCCGCACTGGGGATGACTTCGGCAAGCCGGTTTTCTCGGAAGGGCCGGAAGGGCAAGGCATGTCAATCAGTCGTCGAGACTTTCTAGGCGGCACCGGTGCTGCGGGTACACGCGCGCTCTTCGGTTCACTCGGCCTCAGTCTTCAACCTAGCGTCGCCTTTGCAGAAACGGCGCAACCCAGCGCGGCGCGATCACGACCATCTGTCCGTTCTGCGGTGTAGGCTGCGGCCTGATTGTCGAAGCGCGCGAAGGACGTGTCCTCAACACCGAAGGCGATCCCGACCACCCCATCAACGAAGGAAGCCTGTGCAGCAAGGGCGCGGCTCTGTACCAGGTGTCTCAGAACGAGAGACGCCTCCAGAAGATCCGCTACCGGAAGCCAGGCGGTGCGGACTGGGAGGAGCTCTCCTGGGACCAGGCGATCCCGATGATCGTCGAACGCGTCAAGAAGACACGCGACGCCACGTGGGTCGGGCAGCGTGACGGACTGACGCTCAATCACACCACCGGCATTGGCTCTCTTGGCGGGGCGGCACTGGACAACGAGGAGTGCTACCTGCTCGCCAAGGCCATGCGCGGGCTGGGCGTCATCTGGCTCGAGCACCAGGCCCGGATATGACACAGCTCCACGGTGGCCAGTCTGGCCGCCACCTTCGGCCGTGGGGCGATGACCAATCACTGGATCGACATGAAGCACGCCGACGTGGTGATGATCTGCGGCAGCAATGCCGTGGAGAACCACCCCATTGCGGCGCACTGGATCATGAAGGCGAAGGAGAACGGGGCCATCGTCGTCTCGTGTGATCCCCGCTACACCCGCACCTCGGCGTTCTCCGATCACTACTGCAAGATGCGGTCTGGCACTGATATCGCCTTCGTCAACGGCATGATCAACTACGCCCTGCAGAACGATCGGATCCAACTCGAGTACGTCCGGCATTACACCAACGCGACCTTCCTCCTCAACCCGGAGTACGGGTTCGCCGACGGCCTTTTCTCCGGGTACGACCAGGCAACGCGGAGCTACGACAGGTCCAAGTGGGCGTACGCGTTGGACCCGAGCGGAGTGCCGAAGCGCGACTTGACCATGCGGCATCCGCGCTCGGTCCTGCAACTGATGAAGGCGTTCTACGCCCGCTACGACATCGACACGGTGTGCAATATCACGGGCACGCCAAAGGACGTCTACCGGAAGGCCTGCGACGTCTACACGTCGACCTGGGCTCCCGATCGCGTGGGGTGTTGGCTGTACGCGATGGGAACCACCCAGCACAGCCACGGTACCCAGAACATCCGGAGCTACGCCATCCTGCAGTTGCTCCTCGGGAACATGGGCATGGCCGGCGGCGGCGTCAATGCGATGCGGGGCGAGTCGAACGTGCAGGGGTCAACCGACATGGGGCTCCTGTACCACTCGCTTCCCGGCTACCTCGGGGAACCCGTCGCAGCCATGCAGACGCTCTCCACCTATCTGGAGAGGCTCACGCCGACGAGCAACGATCCTCTCAGCGCCAACTGGTGGCAGAACTACCCCAAGTACATCACCAGCCTGCTCAAGGCGTTCTGGGGGACGCACGCCACGAAGGACAACGACTTCGCCTACAGCTACCTGCCCAAGACGGTCGGCAACCACTCGTACGTGGCGCTCGTCGAGGCCATGCACGCGGGCGCGATCAAGGGCCTGTTCTGCTTCGGAATGAATCCGGCTGTCGGTGGCCCGAACTCGACCAGGGCGCGGGAAGCCCTCGGCAAGCTCGAATGGATGGTGGCGATCGACCTGTTCGAGACCGATTCCTCGGTTTTTTGGAAGCGGCCGGGCACCGATCCGTCCACGATCGCCACGGAGGTATTCCTGCTGCCAGCGGCGGCCTCGGTGGAGAAGGAAGGCAGCATCAGCAACAGCGGTCGCTGGTGCCAGTGGCGCTACAAAGCGGTGGAGCCTCCCGGTGATGCCAGGAGCGATGCCTGGATCATCACCCAGCTCGTCGCAGGACTGAGGAAGGCGTATGACGCCGGTGGCGCCTTCCCGGAGCCGATCAGGCAGCTGACGTGGGACTACGGGCAGGACGCCGACGCCCACGGCGAGCCGGATCCCCACCGTGTGGCGCGGGAAATCAACGGCTACTTCACAGAGGACAAGGACATCGCGGGCAAGCTGTGGAAGGCCGGGGACCAGGCGCCCGGCTTCGCGGCGCTTCAGGCGGATGGCTCCACCGCGTGCGGGAGCTGGATCTACTGCGGGAGCTACCCGGGACCGAACAAGGCGGACAACCGGTTGGCTCGCCGCGAGAAAAGCGATCCGGCCAAGGACCCGTTAGGCATGCATCCGAACTGGTCCTGGTGCTGGCCGGTGAACCGGCGCATCCTCTATAACCGCGCTTCCGTGGACGCCCATGGACAGCCCTGGGATCCCAAGCGCGCCGTGATCCGGTGGAACGCCGACGCGAAGAAGTGGGAGGGCGACGTGCCCGACGGGCCGTGGCCGCCGGGCGAGAAGCTGCCCTTCATCATGCGCCCCGAGGGCGTGGCCTGCCTCTTTGCGGTGGCCCTCGTGGACGGCCCGTTCCCGGAACATTACGAGCCGGTGGAGAGCCCCATCCGCAACCCCATGTCCGCCGTGCAGTACAGCCCCGTCTGCAAGGTGTGGGACCTGAAGAGCATCGGCGAGCCCGGTGAGTTCCCCATCGTGGCCACGACCTACCGGGTTTCCGAGCACTGGCAGGCCGGGGCCATGACGCGGAACATGCCGTGGCTCGTGGAGTTGGTCCCCGACGTCTTCGTCGAGTTGTCGCCGAACCTCGCGCGGAGCAAGGGGATCAGGACAGGCGACTGGGTACGCGTGTGGACGAAGCGAGGCGAGTTGAAAGCGCGCGCCCTCGTGACCAATCGTTTCGAGCCGCTCTTCGTCGCAGGGCGCGCGGTGGACCAGATCGGCATTCCCTGGCATTGGGGCTATGCCGGGATCGCCAAGGGCGACAGCGCGAATCTCCTGACCGCCAATATCGGGGATCCCAACACGTTCATTCCCGAGTACAAGGCGTTTCTCTGCGACCTCGCGAAGGCTTAGGAGAGCTGGACGATGAAAACCAAGGCCTTGCTCATCGACCTGCCGCGCTGTACCGGCTGTCGCGGCTGCCAGGTCGCGTGCAAGCAGGAATACAAGCGACAGGCGGAGAAGACGACGTTCTTCGGCGGCCCAGGGTACCAGAACCCCGCCGACCTGAGTGCCGAGACCTGGTGCCTCGTCACCTACAACGAAGTGCTGGTCAACGGCCGGCACGACTGGGTGTTCGGCAAGCGCCAGTGCATGCACTGCGAGGTCCCGGGCTGCGCGTCGGCCTGCCCCGTCAAAGCCCTTGAGAAGCTCGACAGCGGTCCGGTGATCTACCACCGGGAGAAATGCATCGGCTGCCGCTACTGCATGTTGGCCTGCCCCTTCGTCGTCCCACGCTTCGAGTACGAGACGTGGAACCCCTACATCACGAAGTGCACGATGTGCGCGCACCGCCAGGTGGCCGGGGGAATTCCCGCGTGCGCCAAGGCGTGTCCCACCGGGGCCATCACGTTCGGCGACCGTGAGGTGCTGATCCGCGAGGCTGAACATCGGATCGCCGGCAACCCCGGTGGCTACGTCCATCACATCTACGGGATGGAGGAGGCCGGCGGCACGTGCGTGCTGCACATCTCCAGCGTGCCCTTCGAAGAACTGGGATACGTGATGCGCGTCCCACGGAGCCCCATGGTGGCCCACACGGAACCGGCCATGAAGGCGGTTCCCATGGTCATGCTGGGCCTCGCCACGGTGCTCGGTGCCAGTTACGCGCTCCGGACCCGGAAGCAGCGCGACAACCAGCCCGCCGAGAGCGGCCACATTTCATAGGAGCCGACGATGAGGCGCTCCGTGTTGAACGTCCGGCTCAGTATCGGGACACTCGCGCTGGCAGCGATTGCCGTGGTCGGGATCGGCCTGGCTCTGTATCGGTTCTTCTCCGGCATCGGCGCGGTCAGCAACCTCAACCAGGGCTACCCGTGGGGGTTCTGGATCGGGGCCGACGTTCTGGCGGGAATCGCGCTCGCCGCCGGCGGGTTCGTCGTGGCCGGCCTGATGCACATGTTCGGCGGCGAGAGGTATCACCCGCTGGTCCGGCCGACGATCCTGACTGCGTTCCTCGGCTACCTGCTGTTCGTCGTGGCACTCATGGTGGACCTCGGGCGCCCCTGGACCATCTGGCACATGATCATCTACTGGCACCACGAGTCCCCGATGTTCGAAGTGGGATGGTGCGTGATGATGTACACGACCATTCTCTTCATGGAGTTCCTGCCGGTCGTGTTCGAACGATTCAGGCTGGATCGCCCGTACGCGATCTGGATGAACGCCGCGCCCTGGGTCGCAATCGCCTTGCTCGTGCTGTTCACGTTCGCGATGACGCAGTCGGTGGTGTGGGTCCTGGCCATCGCGGCCGTCCTCATCGCGTTCGAGTGGCTGATCCGGCTGGGCATCATTCACCGCGATCCCCGCATGCCCACCATGCTGCTGATGGCGGGCATCATCTTCTCGACGCTGCACCAGAGCTCGCTCGGCTCCCTCTTTCTGATGGTGCCGCACAAGCTGAATCACATCTGGTACTCGCCGATCCTGCCGATCTCGTTCTTCGTTTCGGCGGTGGCCGCCGGGGTGGCGATGGTGATCGTCGAGTCGACTGCCAGCGCCTGGTATTTCGGGCGGAAGGTCGAAGAAGAACTTCTGAAGGACGTAGGCCACGTGCTCACCTGGGCCATCTTCTTCACGCTCGCCCTCCGGACGACCGATCTGGTGCTTCGGGGTGTCGGCACCGAGCTGCTGGTATTCAACACGCCGTCCATCGCGTTCTGGATCGAGGCGCTGGTCGGTTTGATCATTCCGCTGGCGCTCCTCTTGACTCCGCAATTTGCGACGTCGGGACGCTGGCTGCTCATCGCGAGCCTCATGGTCATCACGGGACTCGTGATCAACCGGATGAACGTGGCGGTGGTCGGGATTACGTCGACCTATGGGGCGACCTACTACCCTCACTGGATCGAGGTGGCGATTACGAGCGGAATCGTCGCCGCCGGAGTGCTGGTCTATCTCGTCATTTGCAGCAATTTCCCTGTCTTCGCACACGAACACCGGCGGCCTGCGGAGACTCCGGAGCTGGCGGCAGGCCTCGCTGCCCACGCGTGAGGGAGAACATCATGGACAGCCGAAACCGGTTCGTCGTGGTTTTTTTGACCGTGCTCAACGCCTTCTTGACGCTGCTCCTGTGCGGACTCGTTCGGGACACCCGCAACGACGTCGGCGACCTCAAACAGGTCCTTGCCACCAAGCAGGACCTGGTGAACGTCGCCGCGCCGAGGCTGACCCTTTTCCACGAGGAAAAGTGCACGACCTGCCACTCGGAGCGCAGGTTCGCCGGCGATCACAACGTGCGAGGCGAGATCGAGCGCGCGGTGGCGCACATGGGCCAGATGCCCGATGCGCCGTTCACGCAGGCGGAAACGGCGAAGATCCACGCCTCGCTGGAGATCTTCCGCTGCTCGCAATGCCACGATCTGGATCAGCTGCGCCGGCTCGCGATCAAGTCGCCGGCTGAGCGCATGCGCATCATCGGCGAGATGATTGCGAGGCCCGGTTCGCGCATTTCACCGGACGAGACCGCACGGATCCTGCGCGCCTTCGAGCAGATGGCTGGATTCTGATGCCACGCGGAGGGGAGGCAGTGCCCGGACGCGAGACCGACACGGGGTGGGACCGGTCGTGTGAAGTCACGGCCCGACTCCACGCGCTGATCGGCCAGCCACAGGTGTCGGACGCGTACGTTCGTTTCCGCCTTGACCTTCTGGCGGCTCAGCGAGCGGCCCGGAGCGCTCTGGCGGGGACGGTTCTGGCACCCAGAGGGTCAGAACGTCTCCCGGCTCCACTTCCGTTGGCTCCCTCCGACGTACCGTTTCCCATCGGCGTCCTCGCGATCCTTCTCGAGGCGATCCGCGACTCTGCCGCGAGACACGGCCAGAAAACGGCCGCGCTCCAGCGCCTCAGCGCCGGAGTGGCGACCCACCCCGAACAGCTCCAGGCCCTCGCCGCGGCCGCCGCCTTCGAGCCAGACCTGGTCGCCTTGGAATCACTGGCTCGGGAGTGGGGCGTCCTCGTGGATGCCCTTCTGTTTGTCGGACGGGCCCTGGCGGCCCCTTGTGTCGCCGAGGCGGTGCGCGCCCGCGCCGCGAACGGTGGGGCTCGGACACGTGAGGCGCCGGCGCACCGGTGTCCTGCCTGCGGGTCAGCCCCGAGCGTAGCCCGACTCCGTCGTGCGGATGGCCGCCGTGTGCTGACCTGCGGGCTCTGTGGCAGCGAGTGGGAGGCGGTGCGGCTGGCGTGCGCATGCTGCGGAACTCTGGAGCAGTCGCGGCTCGGCGTGCTCCGTCTGGGCGATGCGGGCCCACGGTGGGTGGAGACGTGCGACGGATGCAAGGGCTACATCAAGACTGTGGATGAACGCAGGCTCCCTGAAGGCGAGGTGGTCCTTCCGATCGTCGAGGAATCGGCCACGCTGCACCTGGATCTTCTGGCCGAGCGCGAGGGCTACATCCGGCGGGTGCCATACGTCATGCCCGGGTAGACCGCATGCTCCAGAATCGTCGTTTCGCGATCGGGCCATCATGCCTGTCCGCCGCATCCGGCACCGGGGACCTGCCGGATCGCCAGCGGCAGCCGGGTTGGCTCATCGTCGGCGCCGTTGCCAGGAACTCGGGGAAGACCGAGCTCGCCTGCGCGATCGTCAGGGCGTTCCGCCGCACGCATGCGGTCGTGGGCGTCAAGGTCACCGCCATCACCGAAGGGAAATCGATCTGCCCGCGTGGCGGCGAAGGCTGCGGCGTCTGTTCCGCGTTCGAGGGGGATTTCCAGATCGCCGAGGAAACCGGCGGCCAGCCGGACAAGGACACGGCGCGGCTGCGCGCGAGCGGGGCCAGCCGGGTCTTCTGGATCAGGTGCCGCAGGCAGCAGATCCATGCCGCCCTGAAGGCGCTCGCGCCGCGACTCGGTCCAGGGGTCCTCGTCGTGGCCGAATCGAACAGCCTGGCGCGGGCGATCGAGCCGGATCTGTTCCTCATGGTGAAGGACGCGCGCTGTTCGTCGGTCAAGGCCTCGGCGGCTGAAGTCATGCCGCTGGCGAACCGCGTGGTCGTGTCCACCGACGGGGTGTTCGATCTGAGTCCCCGGCGGCACCTCGCAGTGGTCGATGGCGCGTGGCACCTTGCGGAAGCGTCGGCGGCCATCCTCGCGGGCGCGTCTTCCCACTTGGAGGCGCGCCTTGGTACCGAAACCTGAACACGGCAGATGACATGACGGCGTTTCTCGAGGTAGCCGCTCGGGCCGGGAAACGGCCGGCCGACGCATCCTGACAGCCGCGTTCCACACACAGGTGAAGACAATGCGAGTGACGATCGTGCGATAGGCAGCGCTGGTGGTGGTGTGCGTGTTCGGTGCGGCACCGAGCGCCGAAGCGCAGTGGCGGATCGCTTCGGCGGACCAGAAGACGTCGGTGACTTTCGGCGTGCTGGCGCAGCCACAGGTCGAACGGCTGACCGCGCCGGACAACACCGACGCGGCGAAGAGTTTCTTTTTCCGTCGCTTGCGGCTCATCTTCGGCGGGAAGGTGACCGACCGGGTATCATTCTTCATCGATACCGACGCACCCAACGTGGGAAAGGCGAACGCCGCCGGACGCAAGAACGAGGACGCCATCTTCCTTCAGGACGCCATCCTCACCTACACCGTGCGCGGCTCGTTCCTCATCGATGGCGGCCTGATGTTCGTCCCGGCCTCCCGGCACTCCACCCAGTCGGCCGCGAACCTGCTCGGCGTCGACTATGGCGCCTTCGCCTTCACGCACTCGGATCCGACCAACTCACGCGTCGGCCGCGACTACGGCGTGCAGGCGCGCGGCTATGTGGCGAAGAACCACCTCGAGTTCCGGGCGGGCGTGTTCAACGGCGCCAGAGGCGTGGGTGCGACGGCGCCCCTGCGGTACGCCGTCCGCGCCGTCTGGTATCCGCTCGAAGCAGAGACCGGCATCTTCTATGGCGGCACGTATCTCGGCGAGAAGAAAGTGGTGAGCGTCGGAGCGAGTGTGGACCATCAGGATGACTACTCGGCGGGTTCAGTCGATGTCTACGTGGACCATCCGATTGCGGCCGGACGTCAGAACGTGACGGCTCAGGTGAACTACGTCCGGTACGACGGCGGTGCGACGTTCGCGCAACTGCCGAAGCAGGACGTGTGGTTCGTCGAGGCGGGCTGGTTCCACAAGGCGGCGAAGGCGGGACCGTTCCTGCAGTGGACGTCCAGGCAGGTCGTCGCGGCAGGCCTCGCCGACGAGACCAAGGTGACCGGTGGCCTCTCGTACTGGGCCGAAGGCCACCGGTTCAACATCAAAGCGGGCGTCGCACGCCTGACGAAGACCAACGCCAAAGATCGAACACAACTGGTCGTACAGGGCCAGGTGTTCATGTTCTAGCCGCCCCACAGCGCGAGCTGAGCTAGCCCCGAGCTAGCCCAGCACGTCAAACTGCAGTACGCGTTTCGGTACTGAGCCTCAGAAACGGTACCTGAACCCCACGAAGCCGATGTGCGCGCCGTAGCCCGGCGCGAGGTACGTGCCCAGATTGAACAGGCGGTTGCCCCACTGGTACGACCGCGAGGTGTCGCGGAGGAGCGTGTCGGCGCCCACCGACTCGACCCACGGTGCGCTGGGGCTCTGCTGCCAGTCGAGCAGCGAGTACTTCTCGTAGCTGTATCCCGCGACGAGCATCACGGTCTTCAGCGGCACCTCGACGCGCAGGTTCAGCACGTGCAGATCCTCGCGCACGGTCGGAGGTGACGAGAATGCGAACTGATGGGTCGCCGGAAACGGCGTCCCGTCGAAATTCGCGGTCCCGTATCCGCCATACGTAATGTCGAATCTCGTGAGAGACAGGGTGTAGTCCGCGTTGAACGCCAGGCGCTCGGGCACGATTTGCAGCGCGGCGCCGAGCCCGGCACTCCAGGTGCGGTCGTCGAAATCGGCCGTCCACTGACTGCTCGCGCGCGTCCAGGGCCCGAGCTCGGCCACGGCGACGGCGCTCGGATTGGCCTTGTTGTTCTCGTTGAACTCGATCGAGCGTTCGAGCGCGGTGCCCTTGTCGAAGTTCAGGAACGCATTGAGCGACACTCGCGGTCCGGGCTGCACGAACGCGTCGATTCCATAGCGCGTGCGCGCATCCTTCAGCCGGCCAAGCTGATCGCCGGGGGTCGTCGCCGCCTGATCGGACAGGCCGCTGCCAAGGAGCGGCTGCGACGCCACGACGTTCGAGTCGAAGTCGTCCATTCGATACCGGACGTACGCCGACACCGCCACGATGTCGCGTGGAGTCAGGTTGACCTTGACGTCGACCTGCCGGCGCAGGCGATCCGACACGTCGAAGCGCCGCATGTCCGGATGGTTGTCGAAGGTCAGGGCGGGGTTGTTGTTGTCGTTCGCGTCACTTGGGGAATACCAGTAGCCTGCCTTCGTGACCGCGTTCTCGTACACGCCGCCGTCGCGCACGCCCTGCACGAAGCGAGCGTCGAACGAGATCCACTGTGCGGCTCGGGTCCGCCACGCGGCGCGGAAGATATCTTCGGCCGTGTCGGCTTCCCGGTGTTCCCGCCCGATCCCTTCGTGCTCGTAGCCGAACGTCAGAGTGCTCCGGCGCGGCAGCCTCCACGTCGCCTCGGCGCCCATGTTCTGCCGATCCCACGCGTAGGGGAGGTTCACCCGCTTGTTCGCGTAGCTGACGTTGCCGTTCAGATTGCTCGTGTCCGAGGTCACGTATTGCCACTGGCTCGAAGGGGTGTCGTTGTTCAGATCGTACCGGCGGTAGAAGGCCCGCACGTTGACGCCCGGCGCCGGCGACACCACGTAATCAGCCGTGAAGTTCAACGTGTCGATCAGCGCGTCGGCCGTGCTGCGCGGCAGCGACTTCACCGCCAGTTGATCGCTGTTGTAGCTGTACGGCACCAGTGTTTCGTTCTGTTCCATCCGGCCGTAGGCTGCCGTCGCCGTGACCCGGCTGCTCCCCGGCAGGTCGCCTCCGAACGTCACGGACGCATGGTGATAGCGATTGTCGGGCGGAAGCGGCCGCACGCCATACGCGGAGACGGCCCGATCCCACACGTCATACGTGGCGCCGGCTGCCGGCGTCGCGTACACGTTCTCCCACTGGAGGGTGTCGATCCGGTTTGCGAAGTCCGAGAACAAGTACTCCGCGCGAACCTGATAAGCGCCGCCGTGGTGCTCCGCCGAAAGCGTCAGGTCGTTGGTCCGATAGTCGACCGGCTCGGTGAGCTGGATGTTGAGGGTCCGCGGCGGCCGATCGCCGATGGGCCCGAACGTGGGCTTCAGTCCTGACTTGTCGCGCAAATCGTACGCAATCCCGAGCGAGACGGCGTCCGAACCCGACCACGTGAGGCCGGCGTGACCGGTGTTCGTCTGTGTGCCGAGTGGCGTAGGGGTCAGGAACGCGCGCTGATACGCGGCGATGAGCTCGTCGCTCGCCAGGACCCCGGGCGTGTCGGCGGAACCCGTGCCGAGCTTCTTGAAGGTAATCGGAACCGTGGCCGGCACCTCGAACAGCCCCGGGCCGCGACGGATGTACGGCGTCACTGCCCTGTTGCTGTAGTTGTGAGGCACACCGATCCAACTCACCTGAGCATTCCACGCGCCGGGCCGGCCTGCGCTCGCGAGAATCGTCTGATCGGCGCGGCTGACGTTGGCACCGCTCAGATCGAAGAACACGCCCGTGCGCTGGTGCCGCGCGCCGAAGGTGAGCGCCGGAACATAGAAACTGTCCTGCAGGTCCCGATACTCCGTCAGCTTGCTCGAGTTCGTCGTGTTGTCGACCTGCTGCACCCCCGACACGATGCTGCCGGAGGTCTGGACGGCCGGCGTCGGGGCCGGGGTGGCCTGCGTCTGCGCGAGAACCGGGGCAGCCCAGAGGGCCGCCGCCAGCGTTATCAGCTTTTTCATGGCGACCTCCTCTATCGCGTGAGCTTTGCGCCGGATGGGTGATTGGAGCCGTGCGTGCTCACGTGGCAATTCGAGCATCCATTCCCGTATGGGTTGCTGGTCCGGTTGTAGCGGGGCAGATTGATGTGCCCGCCGTACGAGTGGCAGCTCAAACACAGGAATGAATCCTTGGCGGTGAGGAGGTTCCGTTGGTTCGAACCGTGGGGCGTATGACAGTTCGCGCAGCTTTCGCGGACGGGCGCGTGCTCCCACAGGTACGGCCCGCGCTTTTCCGCGTGGCAGGTGTAGCAGGTCTCGTTGAGCGTGTTCTTCACCAGGAGGCCCGGCGTCGCTCCGTGGGCATTGTGGCAGCTCGCGCAATCCATGCGGCCTTCGCGGACCGGATGGTGCGACATCTTGTTGCCGTCGGCCCGCACCTCGGCATGGCACTGATAGCAGGTGTCGCCGAGCGTCGCTTTCACGAGCAGCCCCTTCGCGCTCTTCTTGGCCATCACCGAGTGACAGGACGAGCAGGTCACGTCATTGGATTGGTGGGCGCCGGCCTTCCACCCCAGGCGCGCGCCGCCTTCGTGGCACTGCAGGCAGACCGTCGTCCGCGCGCGTGACGCGGGGTCGATCTTCAGTTCCGCCGTGGGGTTTTCCACGTGCTTGCTGCGCGGGCCGTGGCAGCTCTCGCACTCGCCCGTTCCCGCCGGTGGATTCACGGCGAAGGCCCTGGCGTGTTTCGTCTCGGCGTACGGCGTCATGGTGTCGTCGTGACAGGTTCGGCAGGTCTCCGTATCGTTGACGAACGTCGCACCTGCGAACGCCGGGTTGAGCGCAACCCAGTCGATCGGCTTTTTCACTTTCGCCGTCGCCACGCTCCATCCGAGCGCGACCACGAGCGCCGCGGTAGCGCCCGCGAGCCACGTCCAGCGATGTCCTGACATGATGGCAACTCCTGAATGAACCACCGCGTCGATCCCGCGGCCGCGCCGATCGGCGGACCGCGTTCACGGGCGGACAAAAACAGAACGAGTGTAGAGGCCGCGCCGGGGGATGGAACTGAAGAGTTCCTGAATTCGTGTTCAGGATTCGTGGAGGGCGCGGGGATCTATGTCGTCGCTCGCGACGGCGTCATCGGGGAGTCGCTGCGTGGCAGGCCCAGCACGACCCGCGCACCGCCTGCGCGATTCGTCTCGATCGTGACGTGACCGCGATTGGCCGTCATCGCGCGCTGGACGATGGCAAGCCCGAGACCGGCCCCTCCAGAGTCCCGATCCCGCCCGCCGTCGATTCGGTAGAAGCGCTCGAGTACCCGGTGCCGGTGCTCGACGGGGATGCCGGGCCCTTCATCGTCGATCACGAGCCGGTGCTCCTGTTCGCTCGATTCCGCGGATATCCGGACTCGACCGTGTTCGCGCGTGAACTTGATCGCATTGTCCAGGACGTTGACCACGGCCTGTCGCACCATGACCGGATCCACCGATACCATGAGGGGTCGGTTCAGATCGGTCTCGATCGCCACGCCACGATCTTCTGCCAGCACCGTCAACTGTCCGCTGACCTCTCCCACCAGGAGCCGTAGATCCACATGTTCGGAGTTTGGGCGTACATGTCCGCTCTCCCAACGTGAGAGGGTGAGCAGCGTGTCGACGACGCGTGCGAGCCGGTCGGCTTCCTCGAGCATGCTGCCGATAATCTCCCGATACGCCGGGGGATCCCTCGCCTCGCGCAGGCCTACCTCCCCCACGCTGCGGATGGCCGTGAGCGGCGTGCGCAGCTCGTGGGAGGCATCCGCGCTGAATTGTCTCAGGCGTCGGAACGAGTCCTCGAGGCGCGCGAACGTCTCGTTGAAGACAGTGGCGAGCTGGCCCAGCTCGTCGCGCGCGTTCTCGACCGGGAGCCGCTCCGACAGATGCTCTGCGCTGATCGAGCGGGCCCGGTCGGCCATATGGGCGAGGGGCGTCAGCGCCCCGCCGGAAATCACATAACCCGCAACAGCCGCGGCCAGTACGGCGAGGGGCGCGCCGATCGCGAACAGCAGACCGAGTTGCCGCACGTCGTCCCGAAGGTCGTCCTCTGCGCGTGCGACGCGCATCCGTACGTCTACCGGTCCGAGTGATCGGTCCGCCGTCAGCGTGCGCACATAGGCACCCGCTGGAGTCCGCAGCGTGCGATACCCGACGCTGTCGGGAGAAGGCGGCGGCAGGGTGGCCCTGATTGCCTGCTGCTTCGGTACCCCGCGAAGAAACAGCGGGCGGCCATCGCGCGCATACACCTCGACCCAGCGCTGCGGGCCCGCGTTGTAGCCGGCATCCCGGTCGGACTCGGTTCGCCAGCGGACCTCGGATCCGTGGAGCACGATCATTTCGGAGGCCACCTCCAGGTCCTCGCCGAGATGGTGGTCCAGCGCCGCGCGCATCGATCGCGACTCCAGCACGAGAATGCCGCCCAGAAACGGAAGGAGGATGAGCAGAATCGACGCGGCGAACCAGAGCGTGAGTCTCGTTCGGAGACGCGGCCGGATCACGGCTCACCCTCGCTCATGAGGAACCCCACGCCTCGGATCGTATGGATCAACCGGGCATCCGCGCCTTGATCGACTTTCTTGCGGAGCCGCGCAATATGCACGTCGATCACGTTGTCGATGGGCGTTCCCCGGGACGGTTCCTTCCAGACGTCCCGGGCGAGCATCTCCCGCGACACAATCTGCCCCTGGTGCCGGAGCAGATAGTCGAGCAGCTCGAACTCACGCGCCGTGAGGTCGATCGGCAGGTCGCCCCGCCGCGCCGTCCTGGTGATCGGATCCACCTCGAGGTCCGCGAGCCGCACGCGGAGGGCATCCTCGGGCCGCCCACGCCGCAGGAGGGCTCGCACCCGGGCGAGCAGTTCGGCGAAGGCGAACGGCTTGACCAGGTAATCATCGGCGCCCGTGTCCAGACCCAGCACGCGATCCTCGATGCCGTCCCGTGCCGTCAGGACGAGGACGGGAAGGCCCAGACCACGACCTCGAAGACCGGCCAGAATCTCGAGACCGCCGCGCCCCGGCAAACCGAGATCGAGGACGATCAGGTCGTAGGGTTCGGTTGTGACGCGAAAGAAGCCATCCTCTCCGGTTCTCGAGAGGACGACTTCGTATCCTTCGGCCGTCAGACCGGCTTTCACGGCGCCAGCGACTTTCGGATCGTCTTCGATGATGAGAATACGCATCGTCCACCGCGCCGCTTCGACCCACGTTCAACCCAGGCGGCGATCGGCGGGCCGGTCACGATCCCGCACATGCCTCTTCGAGGTTACACGAATCGAAGGGCGCCGAGCCTGAACAGTCCCTGAACTTGTCGTCAGGGTCGGGCCTGCGGTCAATCGCGGCGACTGAGCGCGGTGTGCGTGCGGACCTGCGGCGGCGCGGGCAGCAGCGAGACGCCGATCAGGAACAGCGCGACGGCCGCGAACGCCACGTACCCGGCAGCCGGCGCCTGGGCCTCCTGCGCAATCGAGCCGAACGTCGCCGCGTCGAACAGCGCGAACAGCAGCCGAGCCGTGCGGCTATCCGCGGGCGCCGACAACGAGGCGAGCAATACGAATTTGAGCAGGAGCGCGGATCCCAGCATCACCGCCAGGCTCCGCAGCAGGTGCACGCGGTCGCGCACGCTGACGAGCGCGTTGACGAGCAGCACCAGCAGGAACAGGTCGGCGAAGAACAGCGGCAGCCCGCTCCGCGGGATCACCATCGAGAGGATCTGCGCCGCGGCCACGAAGGCCGACACCAGCACGACAGCGCCGTTGGCGTTCTGGAGCGCGGACCGGGAGGAATGAAGCAGGCGATCTGGAGCGACCACGCCGCCGCGAATCAGGGCCGCGAAGAGCAGCGTGGCGAGCACGAGCGAGAACAGCGAGGGCGGCACCAGCGCCACCCGCGCGTCGATCTGGAGGCCCCCGACGAGCGCGACGGTCAGGAAGATCGCCGGGAGCACGACGGCTTCGCGGACCGCGCTCATTTGCGTGTCCTGAAGACGCGAAGCGGGTTCCAGTCGGACAACTCGTGCGTCATCCCGCGCTGAAGCTCCGCACGGAGCTCGTCGGCCGAGTGTATCTGAAGGCCTGGATCGTCCACGACGAGGCGCTCTCGCGGCGCCAGCGCGATCGCTTTGTCGATCGTCGCAAGCCCTTTCGCAAACAGGGCGTCGTCATTATGGAGACGGCCCCAGCCCTGACGGTAGTACGAGTACGCGATGTAGTACTGGGTGCGCGCGCCGCGCTCGGCCGGATCCGCGCGGGCGAACGCCGCCCGGGCCTCGACGAACTGGTCGCGGTTGAAGAACCGGAGGCCGTCCGCGAAGGCCTGCTCGTCGATGCTGTACGCGCCGACGATCGAGGCGAAGCCGCCGGTGACCTGGGCGACGGTCTGGGGTTGACTGGCGTACAGCCAACCGATTGCCGCGGCGTATACGACCGCCCCAATGAGCCCCACGCCGCGAACGATCGACTCGCGCGTCACCTCTTGATTCTACGCGACCGTCGGTCTTCAGCTCGGGGCTGACCTGGAGTCTGAGGCCGGCGTCTCGCGTCTACCGTCGCGAGGACCAATAGGCGTCGGCTTCGGTTTCGAGCCTGTCCAGACGCGTGTAGTAGTCCCGGAATTCCTTCAAATGCGCCCAGGCGATCTTTCCGGTCAGGGAAAGGTCATCGTTCGTGACGTTCGTCTCCGGATCCCGGGCGCCGTGCTCGAGCTCGACTTCGAGCCCGCGACGGAACTGCTCGAGATCGATCCTGGCCCAATCGACTCCGAGAGTGGCTCCAACCTGTCTAGCTTCGTCCGCAGTGATCCGGCGCTTCTCGGCCATGACTTGCCTCGCTCTCCTGGGCCCTTCTTCCTTCGTTGTAGTTGTACACGAAAGGCGTTCCGCTGCGATCTCGACGGCAATCAACAGGAGGAGGAAAGAAGGGGAGCCTTTTGGCGAACCTTCACACGGAGACACGGAGATCCCCTCCCTTTCTTCCTTTCTCCTGTTCTGTTTCTGCCGACCCGGCCAGCGGGAAGCCTGCGGCGCTGCTAAGCTACGTGACAGGAGATCCAGATGCCGACAAGAAGCGGTCGATGGAGCTGCGCGCTGCTGGCAGGCGTGACGGCCGCGCTGAGCGCCAGCGCGGGGCCGACGGGGCCGGTAAGGCTGTCGAAGGCGGAGGCCGCGAGGGTCACGGCGCAGATCGAGAAGGACCGGGCGCAGGCGCAGGCGTGGCTACAGCACGATCCGGCGTCGTATCTCGCGGCGGTTGCGCGCAAGGACTTCGGGTCGAGCCGTGCGCTCACCGTGGGAAGCGCGGCCGACAACGACGTGCGCGTGGACGCCTCCGGCGTCGCCGCCCGTCACCTGCGCGTCACCGTCGAGGGAGACGCGTTCCGCGTCCAGGCGACCGATCCTTCCGCGTCGTTCACGGTGAAGGACCAGGATGTGCGCGACGCGACCGTTGGTCCGTCGACGATCGGACTCGGTCGCCTGTCGCTGCGGCTCTCGCACCAGGGGTTTCCCGCCATCATCGTGTTCGACCCCGGGAGCCCGCACTTCAAGGAGTACAAGGGGCTGAAGTACTTTCCGGTCGATCTGTCGTACCGCTTCGAGCTTCCCCTGACGACAAACCCGGAACCGGACACCATCATCGTGATGTCCACGCGGGGCAACCAGCGGCGCGCGCTGCGGATCGGCTGGTGCGATTTCCTCGTCGGCGGACGACCCTACCGGCTGGAGGCCGTCCGCCTGCTGGAACCAGGCACCGGCGAGGACGACCTCTCGGTCTTTTTCCGCGATGCCACCAGCGGCAAGGACACGTACGGCCTCGGCCGATACGTGGACCTGAAGAAGCTTTCGAACGGGCTCTATCTGCTGGATTTCAACGCGGCCTACAACCCGGCGTGCGCGTTCTCCGATCACTACAACTGCCCGGTGCCGTCGAAGGCCAACACCCTTCCCGTCGCCATTCGCGCCGGCGAAATGGACGCGCACTATCACTGAAGTCCGGCGTCGTCAGGGCCGGAAGAACAGCTTGGCGCCGGCCCAGAGCACGACGACCGACAGACCGGCGCACATCGCGCCCCAGAACCAATAGGGAAGAAAGAGCGCACCGGCGATGACGGCGACGTCGGATGGTCCGCCTCCCACCGCGGTGACGGCGGTCTTCGTGAAGAGGTAGTCGCCGCGCGAGTACACCGCGAGCGCGAGCTGCACGGCGAGAAAGACCACGAACCCCTGCGACAACCGCGGCGCGCGAAGCGCGACGACGAGGCACGCCGTTGCCAGTGTCACCGTGAACCAGAACCCGAAGGCGTTGCGCACGAGGAGCAGCGCGACGAGGAGCAGTCCGGCGCCGAGGATCACGAGGAGCGTTCGCGCGCCGCGCGCGCGTCGTCCAAGGGAGAGCAGCAGGAACGCCGCGACCGCCGGGCCGACGAGCCCCGCGGCGGCAACCGTGGCCACCCCGGCGCGCCCGAATGCCCCACTCCAGCGCGCGACGCCCCCGGCATCGGCGTAGATGGCGAGCGATTCGAAGTGCCCGCCGAGGATGGCCGCCGCGAACCCGTGGCCGAGCTCGTGCGCCAGCGTTGAGATGAGCACCAGCGGCCAAGCCAGCGTCCGGCCGCCCGGCACGGCGTACAGGACCGCGGTGGCGGCGATGCTGATAGCCAGAACTCTCGCGGAACCTCTCATCGTCGATCGTCGAATTCCGGCGCGTGACTTTCGGCGCATTCGGTGCCCTGTGCGGAAATGCACAGACACGCGCCTGCGATTGCTGCAAGCTGAGGTATAGCGGAAAACCGGCGGGGAAAGCCATCCGAATCGCGGAGCCAGGGGATCTCGGGCGCCTCGACACTGTCAGAATGGAGCTTTATGTATGAGCGTGGGTAATATGAGCGACCGGACGAAGCCGGATACTGCGGTCTCCCCCGAGCGCTGCCCCGCTTGCGGGTCACGGGACCTGAAAACCACAAGCAAAGTGGTCAGCGCCGACGCGTACTGGCGCTGTTGCCGATGCGGGGAAGTGTGGAACATCGGGCGGCACGCGGCCGGTTCGCGATACCTCGATAACCGGCCGTTCCGGCGGT
Organism: Acidobacteria bacterium RIFCSPLOWO2_12_FULL_66_21; assembly: GCA_001767455.1. Classification (GTDB taxonomy): domain Bacteria; phylum Acidobacteriota; class Vicinamibacteria; order Vicinamibacterales; family 2-12-FULL-66-21; genus 2-12-FULL-66-21. The sequence goes on along the minus strand of MELC01000058.1, from coordinate 53,702 downwards.
GACCGAGAGTGTGGGAGGGCGGCCGATTCGGCCGGCTCATGCGCGCCGCACTCGCGGCCTGAGCCCGGGCGTCCCGCGAAGTAGTGAATTAGTGAGTTTCTTCCCTGATATCCTGACGTCGAGGTGCTCGTCCAGTTCGAGAACGTCGGATTCCGGCACGCGGGAGGTCCGCCGATCCTGTCCGGTCTGCGCCTGTCGATTGAGGCAGGGCAGATGGTGGCGCTCGTCGGCCGCAGCGGCGCGGGAAAGACGACGCTCCTGAAACTCGTCAACCGGCTGCTGCTCCCGACCGCCGGCGCCGTCATCGTCGAAGGACGCGACACGCGCGAGTGGGATGGCATTCGACTCCGGCGGCGCATCGGCTACGTGTTCCAGGACGTCGGTCTTTTTCCGCACATGACCGTCGAGGAAAACGTGTCGGTCGTGCCGCGCCTGGAGCGATGGCCCGCCGCACGCGCGAGGGCGCGCGCCCACGAACTGCTCGATCTCGTCGGGTTGCCGCCGCCCATCTACGCCGCCCGCCGTCCACGCGAACTGTCCGGCGGTCAGCGCCAGAGGGTTGGCGTGGCGCGGGCCCTCGCCATCGATCCGCCGATCCTGCTGATGGACGAGCCGTTCGGCGCGCTCGATCCGGTGACGCGCGCCGAAGTCCGCCGCGAGTTCGTCCGGCTTCAGGATCGGCTCCACACGACGGTGATCGTCGTGACGCATGACATCGCCGAGGCGTTTGCGCTCGGCCAGCGGGTGGGGGTCATCGACGGCGGCGAGCTGGTCGTCTACGACACGCCGTCGCGGGTCGCCTCGTCCGCCGACCCGCGCGTGCGGGCGCTGATCGACGCGCTGCCGCCCCTTCCAGCTCCGGGGTCGCGGTGATGGCCGTCCTCAGATTCTGGCTGGCGCACCGGGCCGAAGCGACGGGACTCCTCGAGCAGCACGTCATGCTCGTCCTCGTCTCGACGCTGGCCGCGATCGCGCTCGGCGTGCCCGCCGGGGTGCTGTCCGCGCGGCGGCCGCATCTCGGGCGTGCGCTGCTCGTCGCCGTCAGCGCCGCGCAGACCGTTCCGAGCCTCGCGTTGCTGGGGTTCCTGCTGCCGATCCCGTTCATCGGCGGGATCGGATCCCGCACGGCGCTCGTGGCCCTCACGATTTACGCCCTCTTGCCGATCGTGCGCACGACCGTGACCGGCATCCGCACGATCGATCCAGCCGTGGTCGAGGCTGGTGTCGCGATGGGGATGACGCCGCGTCAGTTGCTGTGGCTCGTGCAGTTTCCGCTCGCCCTGCCGTCCATCATTGCCGGCATTCGGGTGGCCACGGTGATCGGCGTCGGGACCGCGACGATTGCGGCCGCCATCGGCGCGGGAGGACTGGGCGAGTACATCTTCCGGGGTCTGTCGATGGTGGACACCACCACGATCCTCGCGGGAGCGATCCCCGCCGCGGCGCTTGCGCTCGTCGCCGACGGGCTGCTCGCGTGGCTGGAGCGGCGCGTCGCCCGTGGACGCGCGACGACCAGGGGCCTCGTGCAGACCGCTGCGGCGGCCGGACTGCTGGTCGTTCTCGTCGCCAGCGTGGCCTACGCGCGCACGACCGTGGCGACCGTGGTCGTCGGCTCGAAGAACTTCACGGAGCAGGTGATCCTCGGCGAGATCGTCGCGCAAGCCATCGAAGCCGAAGGGGGCGTGCGGGTCGTCCGCAAGCTGAATCTCGGCGGGACGTTCGTCTGCGATCGCGGCATCCGCAGCGGCGACCTCGACGTATATGTGGAGTACACAGGGACCGCGGTCACCGCGGTCTTTCATGAAGCGGTGCCGCACGAGTCCCGCCAGGCCTACGAGCGCGCGCGTGCGCTTTACGCGCGGGACGGGTTGACCGTGACCGGCGCGCTCGGCTTCAACAACACCTTCGCGATCCTCGTGCGCGGCGGCGACGCGCAGGCGCTCGGGCTCCGCACGATCGACGATCTGCAGTCGGTGGCGGGCCGCTGGACGCCTGGGTTCGGCTACGAATTCCTGCAGCGCGACGACGGGTATCCGGGGCTCGTTCGCGCGTATGGACTGGGCTTCGGCGCGCCGCCGCGGTCGATGGACCTCTCGCTCATCTATCGCGCGCTGGCGGACGGGCAGGTGGATGTGATCGCGGGGGATGCCACGAGCGCCATGATCGAGGCCCTGCACCTGACGGCGCTGGAGGACAACCGCCGCTATTTCCCGCCGTACGATGCGGTGCCGGTCGCGCGCACCGCATCGCTCCTGGCCCATCCGGCGATCGGCCGGGCGCTCGCGCGGCTCGCCGGGCACATTTCCGATCGCGACATGCGCGAGATGAACGCGGCCGTGGACCTCGGCCACCGCGACGTGCGGGACGTGGCGGCGCGGTTCCTGGACCGGATCCCGCGCTCGTGACGTCTCAATGGCAGCGTAAGGAATACGTGTAGCGCAGCCCTTTAGGGCTGCCCGCGGCCGTCGGCAGGCCTGAAGGCCTGCGCTACGGGAGCCGCGGAGAAGCACCTGTAGCGCAGCCCTTCAGGGCTGTCGTTCGCGGTCTCCAAAGCAGCTCTAGTATTCAGCGAATGTGTCGTCCGCGAAACAATAGAGCCAGCGCTCACCCGGCTCAGCCGACGCGACGACGGGATGGCCGCTGGCGCGGGCGTGGCCGCTGGCGTGGCGGTTCGGAGACGAGTCGCAGCACAGCGTCGCCCCGCAGGTCTGGCACGTACGAAGATGCACCCAACGCGCGGCGATTTTCACGCATTCCTCGCACTCGCGCCGTCCCGGTTTCACCTCGCCGATTGCGTCGATGTGCGCGCATGCGTTCGGCATGTCCTGAAGGTATCATGGCCATGATGGCCGACCCGCTCTGGCCGGCGCTGCCGTACGACGAGTGGAAGGACACGTACGCGACGCTGCATATGTGGACCCAGATTGTGGGCAAGGTGGCGCTCGCTTCGGCGCCGCCGCTCAACCACTGCTGGGCGATCGCGTTCCGCGTCACCCCGCGCGGCTTGTCGACCGGTCCGCTCGCCGCGGGCGATCGGTCGTTCGCGATGGAGTTCGATTTCATCGATCACCATCTATGGATACGCAGGTCCGACGGTGGCGTGCGTTCCGTGCAGCTCGCGCGGCGGTCGGTCGCGGATTTCTATCGAGAGGTGACCTCCACGCTGCGCGACATGTCGCTGCCGTCGCGGATTTGGCCGGTGCCGGTCGAGATTCCCTCGCCCATCCGCTTCGACGAGGACACCGGACACCAGTCGTACGATCCGGCCGCCGCGACCCGTTTCTGGCGCGTGCTCGTCCAGATCGAACGTGTATTCACGAAGTCGCGATGCGGGTTCGTCGGCAAGTCCAGCCCCGCGCATTTCTTCTGGGGCAGCTTCGACTTCGCGGTGACCCGCTTTTCCGGCAGGCCCGCGCCTCCGCGCGAGGGCCCCGCCTTCATGCGCGACGCGTACTCGCACGAGGTGATCAGCCACGGCTTCTGGCCGGGCAGCGGGCCGATCCTCGAGCCGGCGTTCTACGCGTACGCCGTGCCGGAGCCGTCGGGTCTGAAGGACGCGCGCGTGCGTCCGGATGCCGCCTACTATCACCGCGAGCTCGGAGAGTTCATCCTCCCGTACGATGCCGTCCGGACGGCGGCGTCTCCCGACGCGGCCATCGGCGACTTCATCAGCAGCACCTACGGCGCGGCCGCCACGCTGGGGCAGTGGAACCGCGCCGCGCTCGAACGATAGGGACTAGCCCGTGATGGATCGAGACGCCTTCCTGTCCCGGTACCGCCGCAACCGCGCGCGATCGCGCGCGATCTTCGACCTGCTCGTCGAGGACGCGTATTACAGCCAGCCCATCGCGCTGCGGCATCCCATCGTGTTCTACGAGGGTCACCTGCCTGCGTTCAGCTTCAACACGCTCGTCAAGCGCGCGCTCGGGCGCCCCGGCATCGACGCGCGGCTCGAGCGCCTGTTCGCGCGCGGGATCGATCCGGCGGAGCCCGGAGCGCCGGTGCGCAATCCGCGCGACGAGTGGCCCGACAGGGCCGAGGTGCAGGCATTCGCCGCGGAAGCGGATCGCGCGGTGATCGCCGCGCTCGAGCACGAGGAGCTGTGTCGCGCCGGCCATCCACTGCTCGACGGTGCTGAAGCGGTCCACGCCATCCTTGAGCACGAGGCGATGCACCAGGAGACGCTGCTGTACATGTGGCATCGACTCGCATTCGATCAGAAGCGCCGGCCTGACTACGCGCCGCGCGTGGACGGATCGGCGCCCGCCGCCGAGTGGATTGACGTCGCCGCCGGCTGCGCGACGCTTGGCGTGGACCGCGGCGCGATCCCGTTCGGATGGGACAACGAGTTCGGGAAGTCCCGGCAGGACGTTCCCGCCTTTTCGATCGAGCGTCACAACGTGACCAACGCCGTGTTCCTCGAGTTTGTGGACGCCGGCGGGTACTCGAATCCCGAGTGGTGGCGTCCTGAGGATTGGGAATGGACCCGAAGCGAGCGGATCGCACATCCTCTGTTCTGGGAGCTCCACGACGGAGACTGGTTCTGGCGCGGCATGTTCGAGTTGATCCCGTTGCCCCTCGCGTGGCCCGCCTACGTAAGCTACGCCGAAGCGAGCGCCTTTGCGCGATGGCGGGGCGCACGGCTGCCGAGCGAGGGTGAATTTCAGCGCGCCGCGTTCGGCACACCCGAGGGCGCCGAGCGGCTGCATCCATGGGGTGACGCCGAGCCCGCATCAATCCACGGGGCATTTGATTTCTCGAGCTGGGATCCCGAGCCGGCCGGCAGCCATCCGGCCGGCCGAAGCGCCTGGGGCATCGACGACCTCGTCGGAAACGGCTGGGAGTGGACGAGCACGACCTTCGCGCCGTTTCCCGGCTTCCGCCCGATGGCGTCGTACCCGGAGTATTCGGCGGATTTCTTCGACGGCGATCACGTCGTGATGAAAGGAGGCTCGCCCGCGACCGCGCGCGAGCTGCTGCGTCCCACCTTCCGCAATTGGTTCCGTCCTCGATATCCGTACGTGTACGCGTCGTTCCGCCTGGCAAAAGATCGCGGCTGATGGACATTCGAACCGACCGGTCGAACGAGAAGCGCCGTCCGAGCGCGGCCGACGCTTCGCTCGCGCAGTTCGTAGCCGACGTCCAGTACTACCTCACGCAGACGCCGCGGCAGCTCCCGTCGCGGTATTTCTACGACGAGCTGGGCTCGGCGCTGTTCGAAGCCATCTGCCGGCTGCCGTGGTACCGCATCACGCGCAGTGAGCACGCCCTCCTGGCGGCGCACGGCGACGCGATCCTTCGTCACCTCGATCCGCTCTCCGCCATCGTCGAGCTCGGATCGGGCAGCGGCGAGAAGTTGAAGACGATCCTGGAGGCGGGCGGCCGCCGAGCGGGCGGGCTGGACGTTCACCTGGTGGATTTGTCCGCGAGCGCGCTCGAGCTCTCGTCGCGCGTCCTGGCGCCGCTCGACGGCGTGCGAGCGTCGGCCCATCGGCTGTCGTACGAGGAGGGCCTGCGCGAGGCGACGCGCGCCATCTCCGGATCGGGGCGGACGCTCGTCCTGTTTCTCGGATCGAACATCGGCAACTTCGATCCGCCGGCCGCCGACGCGTTCATGCGCGGCCTGCGCGGCACCCTGGCGGGGGGAGACCTGCTGCTCGTCGGCGCCGACCTCGTCAAGCCCGAACGCGAGCTGCTGCTGGCCTACGACGATCCGTTGGGCGTGACCGCGGCGTTCAACCGCAATCTGCTCGTCCGGATCAACCGCGAGCTCGCCGCGGATTTCGCGGTGGAGCGGTTCGCTCACCGCGCCGTGTGGAACGCCGCTGAGTCGCGCGTCGAGATGCATCTCGTCGCACGGTCGGCGCAGCAGGTGCATGTCGGGGCCGCGCAGCTCGACCTGCGGTTCGACGAGGGTGAAGCGATTTGGACCGAGAGCTCGTACAAGTACGAGCCGGAGCAGATCGCGCGCATGATCGAGGCCACGGGTTTTCGGACCACATCACAGTGGCTCGATCCCGCGGACCGCTTCGCGCTGACGCTCGCTGAGGCGGTGTAAGAGAGAGCACGGGACACCGCTCACACGGAGTCGCGGAAGACACGGAGACGCGCGGAGGCGATTCGGTGATTCGCAGCTGGGACCGCACGGTGACGCAGCCGGTCCCGCGCCGGCCGAGGCAGCCTCTGGCCTCACCGCGCGAAGCGCGGCGGGACCGGCTACGCCTCCGTGCGTCTCCGCGATCTTCGTACCTCCGCGTGAGTGTTCTCGCGGGAATGCCCGATCGTGAAGAAGCGCCACGCCAGCGCGAACAGATGCGACGACATTACCCCATTCGGGGCCCCGACGGGTGAGAGTGCATTAAGATGCCGCGATGGGCGAAACGCGCGTCGACCTCCAGCACCTGCTCGAAGACCTCCGCGACGCGTACACCGGCGCGCTCGAAGAGACCATCCTGACCGAAATCGCGGCCAACGCGCTGGACTCCGGCGCCACGCGCATCGAGCTCCGGCCCGATCCGGCGGCCGCGACGATCACCGTCGTCGACGACGGGCGCGGGATGCAACGGCGGGAGCTGGCGCGGTATCACGACGTGGCGGCGAGCACGAAGTCGCGCGGCGAGGGGATCGGGTTTGCCGGCGTCGGGATCAAGCTGGGGTTGCTCGTGGCGGATGAGGTCATCACGGAAACGCGCCGCGGCGCCAGCCACGTGGCGACCGCCTGGCGTCTCGCGACGCGCTACCGGGCGCCCTGGAAGTGGATCGCGCCGCCCGGCCTGACCGGGCCGCGCGGCACAGCCGTACGGCTTCGCCTCGGCAATCCGCTGTCGCCCCTGCTCGACGCCGGGTACCTCGAAGAGGCCCTCCGGCGCCATTTCGAGCCGTTGCTCGATTCCGCTTTCGACAGCCTCCTGCGCCGGCATTATTCGCAGGGCATCGTGTTCGCCGTGGACGGGCGGGCACTCGCGCGCGCCGCGATCTCGGATCGCGAGCGCGTCACGATTCCCATCCGCCTCGGGCGCAAGCGGTTGCCCTCGGCCGTCGCGGTGCTCGAGCGGTACCGTCTGCCGCTGCCCGAGGATCGTCAGGGGATTGCCATCAGCACCTTCGGCAAGGTGATCAAGCGCGGGTGGGACTGGCTCGGCGTGACGCCGGCATCCAGCCCGCGGGTCGGCGGGCTCATCGAGGCGCCCGATCTGGCCTCCTGCCTGACGCTCAGCAAGAACGACTTCGTCCGGTCCGGCCCGCGCGGCGCGATGTATCTCGCGTACCGCAAGGCGATCCAGGAAGTCGTCTCGCGCCAACTGGACGTGTGGGGGGACGCACGCGACGCTGAGCCGCGGGCGCGCAGCGTGCGGCTCGAGCGCGATCTCGAGCGCGTGCTCGAGGATCTCGCCGAGGAGTTCCCGCTGCTCCGGACGCTCGTCGATCGGCGTCCCGGCGGGCAGAAGCGTCTGCCACTTCCGGGGCGTGGCAGCGAGCGGGTGCCTGCGCCGCTCTTCGCGGATGTTTCGGGCGACGAGGACGGGGAGCGTCCGTCCGCGCCGCCCCCGCCGGGGAGCGGCGAGCCGGCCGTTGAAGAGGTCTCGCCGGCGGAGGATCTGACGGAATCACCACCCGAAGGTCAACGCGGACCCTCGGAAAGGCCCGCGCCGCCCGCGTCCGGCGGGAGCGATGGCGAGGGCGCCAGGCCGCCGGCCATCATCGGCACGCTCGCGACGATCGCGGGTCGCCGCCGTCCCGCCCGGTACGGATTGCTCGTGCAGTTCGAATCGCGCCCGGCCGACACCGAACTCGGGCGCCTGATGGAAAGCACCATCTGGATCAACGAGGCGCATCCGGCCTACGTGCGGGCCATGGCCTCACGGTCCTCGGGCTATCACATCGCGCTGACCGTGGCGCTCGCGCTGGCGCCGCTGGCCGTTGGCCCGGCGGATGAGCACGGGTTCATCACGCAGTTCCTCGCGCACTGGGGCGGCGCCCACGGCGCAACGCCGAGAGCACGAGGACGGACGCGACGGTAGCGCGCTGCTCATTTCGTGTTCGAACGCCAAGGCGGCGTGTTACCAGAGCGTACGTACCGCGCCGCTCTTGCGGATAAACCGGTCGGAGGTGATGAGGGTCAGGTCGTGGACGCGCGCGGTGGCCGCAATCAGGCAATCGGCCGGGTCGGGCGGGAACGTGTCGCCAAGGTGCGCTGACTCGATCGCCACATCGGCGGTGAGCGGAAGCACGTCAAGCTGCGGCGATGAGGCCGCCTGTCGCAGCCACAGCGGCCACGGTCCGAAATCCTCGTTCACCACGATTCGCCCGTGGGCGAGGTGCCAGGCGGCTTCTTTCAACGAGATCGCGGCAATGCCGACACGCTCCTGCGCGGCGATCGTCCGCAACGCCGTGCGGGCGCGCCGGCTCAGCCGCGGATGGTCGAGCACGGACCAGATCCACGCCTGCGTGTCCAGCAGGTATTTCACGGAAGCTTCCGAAACCACGCACCGGAGGTCGCGATCGGCGCCTCGATGTCTCCCCGGACGTCCGCGGTGCCGGCGAGGCAGCCGACCAGGCCCGCCGCGCGGTTGGTCTCGGCGGTGATCGGCACGATCTTCGCCACTTCACGATCGCGGTTGAGAATGACGACGGTCTCTCCGCCGGCCGCGCGTCGAATGAGCTCGCTCGCCCGGTCGCGGAACTGGCCAATCTTCACGCGTTTCACAGGATCTAACTTAGCCAGAATACTTGGCTATGTCAACAGACCGGGGGGCTTCACAGATGCTGCTCATCCGATTAGTCCAACGATGGCCGCGGTCGCGCCGTCACAAGGGCATAATACGCGTCTGCGGAGGTCGTCATGGGCCGGCTGGTCGAGGGATGGGGGACGGAGCTGCACTGGGCATGGCGCAACGTGCGCGCGCGAGGATGGCGCGCCGGGCTGACCGTCGCCCTGCTTGCCGTCGGGCTGGCCGCCAACACGATCGTCTTCTCGGCTGCGGACTCGCTCGTCTTCAGGCGCGTGTCCTATCCGAACGCGGACCGTCTCATCAACTTCGAGACGCGGGACGCAGGAACGGGGCGGCCCGGCGGGGGATTCGGGTCATCAGCCGTCCTGGACGAATGGCGAAAACAGACCGATCTCTTCACGGGCGTCCACGGCCACCTCTACAAAGTCATTTTTCTGAGCGGGAGCGGCGAGCCGGAACTCGTGCCCGCCGCCGACATCACCGTTGGCCTGATCGAGATGCTCGGCGTCCGTCCCCGCTGGGGCCGCGGCTTCGTCGCCGGCGACGAGCGGCAGACGGACGTCCAGGCGGTGCTGATCTCGGAGTCGATCGCCAGGCAGCGTTTCGGCGATCCCTCCATCGCGGTCGGCCGGACGATCGAGACGACCGCGGAACCGCTTTTCGTTGTGGGCGTCATGCCCGCGTCCTTCCGCTTTCCCGACGGCAGTCAGCGCATCTGGCGCGTGTTCGATCCCCGGGGGCCGCTCGCGCGCAACTTCGGGATCTCGCTCATCGCGCGCATCGCGCCGGGCGTCTCGTGGGAGCAGCTCTCACAAGTGATGCCGCTTCGAAGCGCGGCGGTGCTCGCGGCGGCGGGCGCACGGCCCGGCGTCGTTGCCGTGCCGGTGCCGCTCAGAAGCGCACGGGCCGTCGCGGAACAGCGCCGGATGCTGTTCGTCCTCGTCGGCGCCGCTCTGACCCTGCTCCTGATCGCGTGCGCGAACACGGCGAGCCTCGAACTGGCCGGCGCGCTCGGCCGTGCGAAGACCTGCGCGATTCAGCTTGCGGTCGGCGCCCCTCGAGCCGCGCTCGTCCGAACGGCGCTGGCCGAGGGTATTTGCCTGGTAGGCGCGGCCGCCTCTGTGGCCGGCGTGCTCGCGAATCTGGGCACCGGCGTGCTCGTGCGTCAGCTGCCACGGTCGCTCACGGGCAGTCCGAATCCGATTGATCTGGATCAACGAGCTCTCCTGTTCATGGCCGTCTTCGCCGGACTGACGTGGATCCTCGCGTGGCTGCCCGTCGTGGCATTCGTCTGGCGCGCCGACCTGCTGGATCTGCTCAAGATGGAAGGCCAGTCGGGCGCCGGCGGGCGCGGCGGAGCGGTGGGCCGCCGGGCGCTCACAGTGGCGCAAGTTGGCCTGGCGGTGATGCTGCTCGTGGGCAGTGTCCTCTACGTGAGGACGTTCAGAAGTACTCGTTGCGGCAGCCGCCCCCGCCACGGCCGATCGCGTCCGCGACTCCCACGCCGCGCAGCAGTTTCGGCGGGCCGTCGTACGGGTTTCTCACCGTGACGGCGCGCGTCGATTCGCGTTCGCGCGCTGCCGACCTCTACCAGACCGTCCGGGCGGTCGACCAGCGCAACATCCTGAAGGTCGAGTTCGCCGACGACCAGTACGCGACCGAGTTCGCCGATCGCCTCCTTGCCACACGTGTGATCACCGGCTTCGGCCTGCTCGCGTTCATCGTTGCGGCGGCCGGCATCTACGGGCTGATGGCATTCCTGGTGGCGAATCGCGCGCGCGAAATCGGGATTCGGATGGCGCTCGGCGCCGACGGCCGGCGGATTAACCGTATGGTCCTGGAGTCGTCGCTTCGACTTGCGCTGCCAGGCGCCGCGATCGGGATCGGCGGCGCGGTTGCCGTCTCACGCTGGGCGCAGTCGCAGTTGTTCGGCGTCAGCGCCACCGACCCTGCGACGCTCGCGCTGGTCGCCCTCGTCATCACGGTCACCGCGCTGCTGGCGTCGTGGCATCCCGCGCACCAGGCCTCACGCATCGACCCGAAGGTCCTGTTGAAGAACTGAGCGCTGGCGGCGCCAACCGATTCGCGCGGCATCTTGACTTGGCTCTCGATTAAAACTACAATGCATTACAAATGACCGGGAGGCGGCTCTTAGGGGGGTTCGAATCTCTGCTGCTGCTGGCCGTGGTGCGGCTGCGGGAGGGGGCCTACGGCTTGTCCATTCGTCAGGAACTCCTGGACCGTGCGCACAGGGACGTCGCGAGCGGCGCCATCTACACGGCGCTCGAGCGGCTCGAGCGCAAGGGCTTTGTCGAATCCTGGCTGGGAGAGCCGACGGCCGAACGCGGCGGCAGGGCGAAGCGCTTCTATCGGGTGACCGCGGCGGGATTGCGCGCGTTCAACGATGCGCAGCGCGCGGTGCAGGGGTTATCGACGGGATTGAACATGAAGGAAGGGAAGGGTCATGCCTGATTCCGTCAAGCCGCCCAGGACCGCATCATTGCTCTTGACCCTGTTTTCAGGCGAGCCTGACTTCACGCAGATCCACGGAGACCTAATCGAGGAGTTTCACCAGCGCGTGCGGCGGCTCGGGCCGCGTCACGCGCGCGCTTGGTACACACGTGAGGTCTTCCGCAACGTGCGCAGCCTCATGGCGCGCCCGAGACTCATCTCGACAGTTGGCGCGGCAGCGCTCTCCGTTGCCGTCATTCGGCTGACCGCCCGGCCGTTCTTTCACTGGCTGCAACTGGAATTGGCCTCGGCTCCTCGAATGGTGGGGCTCGGATGGACACTGCGGGCCGTGTTCGAGGTGACCGTCAGCGGGATCGTCGGGTTCACGATGGGTTCCGTGTCGAGCGGGCGCGGACCGGTCCTCCGGGCAACCTTCAGCGCGTTCTTTCTTCTGTGGCTGGCGTACTGGGTGGTGATTAGAGGATATGTCGACGTGTGGCTGGCCGATCCAATCCGCGGTCCCCTGGACGCGGCCGAGTCGTTCCTGATAGTCGCCGGGTTCTACGCTGGCAGCCTTGGGGCCGAACGCCTCCTCAGGCGCCACTACTTTGCGGTTCGACCGCGTCAGTAGAGAATCCTGAACCCTCCATCCGCCGTGCGACAACGGCGGCGCGCAGCTATGGGCACCACCCCGGGGAAGGTGTATTCTTGAAGGCAGACCCGTTGAAAGGAATGGCGACAATCGAGAAACCCGTCGTGCATAGCGATCCGGAAATCATGAGCGGGACGCCGGTCTTCGCCGGCACGCGCGTGCCGTTCCAGACGCTAATCGACTATCTCGAAGCCGGTCAGCCCCTTTCGGAGTTCCTCGAGGACTTCCCGACCGTCTCGAAAGAACAGGCGGTCGCCGCCCTGGAACAAGCGAAAGAAGCCCTCCTCGCCCGTGCGCGTCCTTCTTGACGAGTGCGTACCACGATCGAGGATTGCGTTTCGCGCGTCATCTCGGTCGCAGGTGCTCCAGAATCAGTACAGGATTCTGAACCCCCCGTCGGGTCTGGCCACGACGGCCGCGAAACTCCACGTCGGAAGCCCGGCCTGAACACCCTTGATGGCCGTGGGCCGGCCGTCAGGCTCGAACATCTGCCAGGCCACCGATCCGCCGCGGCCCCACGAGGTTCCCTCTGTCCACACGACCAGCACCGCGCCGCGTGAATTCACCGCGAGGCGGGGGTGCTTCCGATGTGGCGGCCCGCCGCCTGCCGGCAGATCGGGCGACGTCGGCGGATCGGCGGTCTCTCCGGAATTGAAGTACACCTGCCCATCCGTTTCCCAGGCGCGCATCACGCGATCCCCGGCCACGATGGACGAACTCGTCATGGGACAGGCGCCGATCTCCCACGCGTGAAGCCGCGCGCCGTTGAAGGTGCGGCCCCGGTCGCGCGACACCAGCGAGTACATGTCCCGATGAACAAGGTTGGTCGCCGATCGGTAGAGGAGCTGCAATTCGCCGTGCGCGGTGGCGGAGATGCGCAACCTACAACACGCGCACACGCCCGTCGACGCGTCCGACACCGGCCGTTCGCTCTCGAACGTGGCGCCATCGTCGGCGGAGCGCGCAAGCCACACGCTTCTGGCTTCTTCGCCACCCTCGCCACTGGCAGGATGGCCGTGCCACGCGACATAGACGCCGCCTGCGGAATCCGCGGCGATCGACCCGCCGCCATCAAGATTCGTCGTCTTCGAAATCAGGTTGCGCTGGGGCTCGAACGCTGTGCCGGCAGCATTCAAGCGCGCGTACAACATCGGCGCGCCCGCGCGCTTCGTTTTTGGATTGACCGGCGGTTTCGGCAGCGCCTGACCGGATCCATTCCATGCGATGTGCACGCGGCCGTTCCGGCCGATCGCGATCTGCGCTCCGCGGATCGTGCCCGTCGCGATCGCGCTGCCGTCCTGGCTGTTCACGCGCATGGCGGCAGAGAACGTCCGCCCGCCGTCAGACGACCGCCCGTAGAAGACGTCCGCCGCACCCGGTTCTCCGGCGAGATAGACGGCATGCACGACACCGTCACGGTCGACCGCGATGTCAGGCTGGAGTCCGCCGTTCGGCACGCGCACCAGCTCGACCTGGTCCGCCGATCGAGATGAGGAAACTGAGGGCGGTGCGAGAACAAGCCCAGCTGACAACACGAACCACAGGAATGCGCGCATGACTCGTCAATCTTAGCTCCGCAGCCTGCCCACAGAAGAACACGGCAAATCTCTTCGGTCTCATTTCTCGGTGTGCTTCCGTGTTCTTCAGTGGTGAAGACTTCCGTGTTTTTCCGGTGGTCTGGCTGCGTTGCACGGCTGCGTTACAATGCGCCCCAGTCGCGCGCTTGCAGCGCGGGAGGAAATGCGCGATGAGGCGACCAGGCATACTCGTGGTTGTGTTCGCGGCCCTCGCGCTGCTTCGTGGCAGCGCCCAGACGCAAGGGGCGCTGCCGTTCCGCAACCCCGACCTGCCGATCGAGCAGCGCATCGACGATCTGATCGGCCGCCTCACGCTCGACGAGAAGGTCAGCCTGATGATCGAGCGCGCGGCGCCCGTCGAGCGGCTCGGCATCCCGGCGTTTCCGTGGTGGAACGAAGGGCTGCACGGCGTCGCGCGCACCGGGAGGGCCACGGTGTTCCCGCAGGCGATCGGGCTGGCGGCGACGTGGGACGCGGACCTGATGCACCGCGTGGCCACGGCGATTGCCGACGAAGCGCGCGCGATGAACAACCGCTGGATCAGCCGGGGCGATCGCCACTTGTATCAGGGGCTCACGTTCTGGTCGCCCAACATCAATATCTTCCGCGACCCGCGCTGGGGACGGGGACAGGAGACGTACGGAGAAGACCCGTTCCTCACCGGTGCGATGGGCGTGGCCTTCGTCAAGGGTATGCAGGGCGACGACCCGCGGTATCTGAAGACGATCGCGACGCCGAAGCACTTTGCGGTGCACAGCGGACCTGAGTCCACGCGCCACACGGTCAACGTGAAAGTGAGCGACGTCGATCTTTTCGAGACGTACCTGGCCGCGTTCCGCGCCGCCGTCGTCGACGGCAAGGCCGGATCGGTCATGTGCGCGTACAACAGCGTGCGCGGCGTTCCCGCGTGCGCCAACAACGAGCTCCTCGGGACGATTCTGCGCGGCGAGTGGGGCTTCACGGGCTATGTGGTTTCCGATTGCGGGGCGGTGCAGGACATTTACCAGGGCCACAAGACGCGCGCGACCGACGTCGAGGCTGCCGCGCTGGCGCTCCGGTCTGGCACGGACCTCGAGTGCGGAAGCGGGTCGTGGTCGGCTGGATCTCCCGACGCGTTCCTGACTCTTGCGGACGGCGTCCGCGCCGGTTCAATCACCGAACGTGACGTCGATATCGCGCTTCGGCGCCTGTTGCAGGCGCAGATGCGGCTCGGCGTCTACGACCCGCCCGCTCGTGTGCCGTTCACGACGCTGACATACGAGGCCGTCGTGAACTCTCCGGCGCACCAGGCGCTCGCGCTGGAGGCCGCGCGAAAATCCATCGTGCTGCTCAAGAACGACGGCGGCACGCTGCCCTTGCGGAAGGGCCTCGGCACGATCGCCGTTATCGGAGCCAATGCCGACGACGTGGACGTGCTGCTGGGGAACTACAACGGCACGCCCGTCAGTCCGGTAACGATTCGGCGCGGGATTGAAGCCGCGGCCGGCCCGTCCACGAAAGTTTTTTATGCCCGCGGCGGTCCCCTGGCGCCCGGCCTGCCAGACCTGGTCCCCGTTCCGGCATCCGCGTTGTCGCTTACGGCAGCCTACTATCGCGGCCACTTCGACGGCGCGCCGGTTGCCACGCGAGCGGAGCAAGTGGTGGACTTCGATTGGGCGGATCGTCTTCCAGTCGATGGTCTCGGCGAGATCTTCAGCGTGCGCTGGACGGGCGAACTCACTGCGCCGGCGACGGGCGTCTACACGCTGGGATTCCGCGGGGCGACCTCGTTTCGCGTCCTGATCGACAACAAGCAGATCGCCTACGGCCGCAGCGATCACGAGCCGTCGCTGAGGACGGGGCGCGTGACGCTGCGTGAGGGCGTGAAGTATCCGATCCGCATCGAATACGAGCACGAAAAGTACGATGCCGTCGGCAGGCTGTTGTGGCAGGTCCCCGGGGTGCGGCCGGACGAGCGAGGCGCGGCGCTGGACGCCGCACGGGCGGCAGACGCCGTCATCGTGGTGCTCGGGTTGTCGTCGGAGCTCGAGGGCGAGGAGATGTCCGTCGCGGTCGAGGGGTTCAAAGGCGGCGATCGCACCCGACTCGATCTTCCCGACGGTCAGGAGCCGCTGCTGAAGGCGATTGTCGAAGCGGCGGGAGCGAAGCCCGTCGTGCTGGTACTGCTGAACGGCAGCGCGGTCGCCGTGAACTGGGCGGACGAGCACGTGCCGGCGATTCTGGAAGCGTGGTATCCGGGACAGTCCGGCGGGACCGCTGTCGCGGACGTCCTGTTCGGTCGTGTCAGTCCGGGTGGACGCCTGCCGGTCACCTTCTATCGATCGACGGATCAACTGCCGCCGTTCGATGACTACGCGATGAAGGGACGGACGTACCGGTACTTCACCGGCCAGCCGCTTTACCCGTTTGGCTACGGTCTGAGCTATTCCACCTTCCAGTACTCGAACCTGCAGGTGCCCCGCGGAATTGCGACCGACGAGTCACTCCACCTCGCGATCGACGTTGAGAACAGCGGCGGTGTCGTTGCCGACGAGGTCGTGCAGGTGTACGTCGCGCGCGACGCAGGTTCATCCGGCCCGCTTCGATCGCTGAAAGGCTTCACGCGGATCCTGCTGCGGCCGGGAGAACGAAGGACCGTGCGCTTCACGTTGTCGGACAGGGACCTGTCGTCGCTGCGCGAGAACGGCGAGCGCACGATCGAACCGGGGCGCGTCATCGTCTCGGTTGGAGGCGGGCAGCCCGGGATCAAAGGTGTGCGCGCCGCGGAAATCCTCACCGCAACGGTCGAACTTTCCGGTTACGCCAAGCGCCTCCCGCGCTGAGCCGCTTCCGGGGCAGCACCCAGCACCCACCACCGTCCTCGCATGTACAATTTACGGATGCCCACGGACGAGTTCGCGGCTGCATCGGACGAGTTGTGGATGGAGCGGGCGCTCGTGCAGGCGCGCGAGGGTCTGCGAGCGGGCGAAGTGCCGGTCGGCGCGGTCGTGGTGCTCGAGGGGAAGCTCGTCGGCGGCGGTTTCAACCAGCCCGTCTCGTCGCACGACCCCACAGCGCACGCCGAAATCGTGGCGCTTCGGGCCGCGGGAATGTCGGTGGGCAACTACCGGCTGACCGGCGCGACGCTCTACGTGACCATCGAGCCCTGCCAGATGTGCGTCGGCGCGATGATCCACGCGCGCATCGCCAGGCTCGTGTACGGTGCCCCGGAGCCCAAGGCCGGCGCGATCGAATCCGCGATGCGGGCGCACGAGCACCCGTCGCTCAACCACCGCATCGCGGCACAGGGCGGGGTGCTCGAAGAGCGGTGCCGCGACTTGATCCAGGCCTTTTTTCGCGACCGCCGGACGCAGGACGGGGCGTAGCGGGTACAATAGAAGGTCGCGCCCTCGCGTGGCAGCCCTGAAGGGCTGCGCTACGGGACGCAGGATACGGACGTCGTAGCGCAGGGCTTTAGCCCTGCCGGAGCGCGCAGCGAGGGTGGGGAGGGTGCTCCACATTCTGTAGCGCAGGGCTTTAGCCCTGCCGGAACGAAAGCGCCTGCGGCCGCAAGCGAGGGCCCACCTTCGCGCCGCGGGCGGCGCTACGGCGCGGCAGGCCTTCGCTTACTCGCGCGCAGCAGCTTGCCTCGCCGAAGCCGGCAGATGTCGAACCGGCGAAGGCGGGAGGTGGGGAAGGGAAGAAGGGGCTCCACATTCTGTAGCGCAGGGCTTTAGCCCTGCCGGAACGACAGCGCCTGCGGCCGCAAGCGAGGGCCCACCTTCGCGCCGCGGGCGGCGCTACGGCGCGGCAGGCCTTCGCTTACTCGCGCGCAGCAGCTTGCCTCGCCGAAGCCGGCAGATGTCGGACCGGCGAAGGCGGGAGGTGGGGAAGGGAAGAAGGGGCCCCACCGAGCGAAGTAAGAAACGGAGAGGTACCGAAGTGGTCGTAACGGGGGCGCCTCGAAAGCGTCTTGTCGGGTAACCGGCACGGGGGTTCGAATCCCTCCCTCTCCGCCAGCCTTCGCTCCGCGCTTCGCGCGGAGCTTCGGCTCGGCTCGGCAGACTGCACTGGATTGCATGCCGTCTGCCGAGCCTCATTCCCCACCCGCGCCAACTGACAGCGAAGGCTGTCACGCCGAAGCGGTGCAAGCCGCGTAGGCGGACAATTCCTGCACTCCGTCGTTGATACGACTCTGCAGGAACTGCTATGCGACGAAGTCGTTGTTTCCTTTTCCTGGGCAAATCGACTGAACTGTCCTGGCTCGTCGTGTGCTAAGCAGCGAGCGTGGCGCTGCATAAACGCTTCGTGTACATCCTCCGCAGCAAGCGCGTGCCGGATCGCTACTACGTCGGACTCAGCTCCGATGTGTCAAGGAGAGGCGAAAGCGGACCTCAAAACGATCGAACCCCGCGACAGTGGTCACGGTTCTTCAGCGTTTCCCCGCTTCTCTCCACTTCTTCCACACGCTCTCGTCGTAGAGCAGCCGCAGGAACACGCCGCCGACGACCGAGCGCGCCTGAAATCCGGTCTTCGTCGCGTCGTGCGTCCAGTACCAGTCGGTCATCGGCACGCGGTGCGGCGTCGCGTTCAGGAAGTCGAACACCGGCGCGACGAGCGCCTCGAAGTCACGGCGCGATCCCGTCAGCGTCGCGGTCCATGTGATCCAGTCGAGCTTCGTGTACAGGCGCCGGTTGTCCAGCGGGAGGCCGTAGCGCCCCTGCACCCGTCGATAGAACGCCATCTCTTTCGTCGCGACGGCGGCGGGGAAGAGGTGGAGACCAAGCACGCGATCCCACACGAGGTTGTACTTCTGGCTCCACGTGTCGGGCTGATCGAAGGCCAGGCGGAAATGGTCGCCGGCATCCGCCTCCTTGGCCCACCGCCCGGCGAACTGCTCAGCGAGCGTCCGGTACTCGGCGGCGACCGCAGTGTCGCCGCGCAGGGCGGCCAACTGCGCGAAGGCGCCGAGCGCGACGATCGCCTTGGCCGACAAGTTGACGTTGTGCGCGAGATGACCCGCGAAGTCGTCCGTGGACAGCTGGTTCTCCGGATCGAAGCCCTTGTCGCGCAGGTACTCGGCCCACTTCGTCAGCACCGGCCAGTAGCGACCCGCAAAGTCGGCGTTCCCTTCCATCTTCGCGATCGCGGCGACGAGGATCAGCATGTTGCCGGTTTCCTCGACCGGCATCTGGTTCACTTCCGTCCGCTCGCCGCCCCCGTACACCTGCCCGGTCGCGTGCGGATAGGTGCCGAGGTCGTGCGGCGCGAACGGAAACTTCCAGCGCGGCGAGCTTGCATAGTCGAGATTCGAGACGACCAGCGCCTTCGCGAGCACCGGGCCGAAGAGTAGGAATTCCGGCGCCATCGGGTAGATGACGTCAACGGTCGCGATGCAGCCGTTGCTGAAGTTCTCCTTCGGAAAGAGCAGCGGCTGTCCGGTGGCGTCGGCGACGAGCTTGGTGGCGGCCAGCGTCTGCCGGTACGCCAGCATCGCGATGGCGGCATACTTCGCGCCCCCGGCCGCCTCGAGATCGTGCTGCAGCTCTGCATCGAACGCCCGGGTCCTGACTTCGAGCGCGTCGCGATCGCGGGCGGCCGCGGCGAGCGTCGTTTCCATCGTCGCGCCGTTGCGGCGCCAGTAGGCGGCCAGATCGTTCGAGAAGTATCGAATCGACTTGACGTCGTCGTACGCGAGCATCGCATAGCGCGTCGCGGCCTGCGCTCCCACGGCGCCGAGATCCCAGGCGGCGGCCATCGTGTGCCGCCCCGCGGACGCGGGAGCCGGCGCGATCGGCTCGCCAGGGGCGGGAATCGTGCCGCTGTTGTTGAAGGCGCCGCGCAGCCGTCCGCCGCTCCCGCCGGTCACGATTGCGCCGGCGCCGGCAGGCGCGGCGAGATAGCCGTATCCCCAGTCGATCCGCACGTCGTCTCCACGGCGGGCGAGCACCGGCTGGTCCGTCGTCCCGACGCGGGCGACCGCCAGGCCGTCCACCTTCGGATAGTCCAGTTGCACGGTTTGATCGGTGGTGTTCACGGCGATGTCGGCGGCGCAGTCGAAATAGATCTGCACCTGGTGCGGCTTGCCGTCCGCCGACGCGACGTCCCAGGTGATGTAGGTGACGGGCCGCGACAACACATCGAGATCCGAGGGCAGCGACGGCGTCATGAACGTCAGCGTCACTTTGACGCGCGCGTTCGCGAACGTGTAGGCCGTGTGCGTCGGCCGGACTGTCACGGAGGTTTGCGGCAGCGCGGCCATGTTGGCCGGCGCCGCGCCCATCAACCGGGCCGTGTCGCCGTCGACGCGAATGAGTGACGTCATCGGGTGCGGGCGGCCCGTCCAGTGCACCGTCGGCGCGTCCGTCAGCCGGTCGGCGGGCGACCAGATGGAGAAGTACGGATCGTGCGCGACGAGCGGCACGGCGGGCGGCCGCAACACGGGCGCCGCCGTGGCCGGCCGGCGGACCGCGCTGCGCTGCGGCGTCTGAGCAGCGAGCGTCACCGTGGCCACGCCGCCAACGATGGTCACGGCCCAGCGGAGCATGTGTCTTCGTAACATTATTCCCTCACTCGATCTACGATCAGGGTGAGCACCCTGGTGGATCATCCGGCGCAAGCTTATCAGCAGCCAGTCGAAGACGTCCTCGCCGGTTTGGGGACCGACACGCACCGCGGTTTGAGCGCCGCGGAGGCGCGCGCCCGCCTCGAGCGGTACGGCAGGAACGAGCTGACCGCTGAAGCGCCGACCCCCGCCTGGCGGAAGTTCCTCGCGCAGTTCGAGGACATCCTCGTCATCCTCCTGCTCATCGCGACCGCGATCTCCGCCGCGCTGTGGCTGTACGAGCGCGATTCCGCGCTGCCGTACGAGGCGATCGCCATCAGCGCGATCGTCCTGCTCAACGCCCTGATGGGCTACGTCCAGGAAGCCCGCGCCGAGAATGCGGTCGCCGCGCTGCGCGAGATGGCGGCGGCGCACGCGCACGTGATCCGCGACGGCGAGCGGCGCAGCGTCCCCGCTATCGACCTGGTGCCCGGCGACATCGTCCTCATCGAACAAGGCGACACGATTCCCGCCGACGCCCGCGTGATGCACTCGACCGCGCTGCAGACGGCCGAGGCCGCGCTCACCGGCGAAAGCCTGCCGGTGTCCAAGGACGCAGCTCCGCTCGTGGGCGACGCGGCGGTCGGCGACCGGGACAACATGCTGTTCAGCGGCACGGCGGCGACCTATGGGCACGGCCGCGCGGTGGTGGTCGCCACCGGCATGCAGACCGAGATGGGACGCATCGCCGGGATGCTGCAGCAGGTGCCCGCCGACACGACGCCGCTGCAAAAGGAGCTCGATCGCGTCGGCAAAATGCTCGGCGCCGTCGTCGTGGCGATCGCGGTGATCATGATCGCGACGATTGTCCTCGTCGAGCACGTCCGTGGCCTCGCGGCGTTTCTCGACGTGCTGATTCTCGGCGTCGCGCTGGCGGTCGCCGCGGTTCCGGAAGGGCTGCCGGCCATTGTGACCGCCGTCCTGTCGATCGGCGTCCAGCGCATGGCGCGCAGAAACACGATCATCCGCCATCTCAGCGCGGTGGAAACGCTGGGGTCGGCGGAGATCATTGCCTCCGACAAGACCGGCACCCTGACGAAGAACGAGATGACGGTACGCGTCGTGGTGACGACGAGCGGACGGGTCTCACTTGGCGGGACGGGATACACCCCGCAGGGCGAGGTGATGCGCGAGGGGGGCGGCGAGGTTGACGGCGCCCTGCGCATCGAACTGGAGCGCGCGCTCGCCGTCGCCGATCGCGCCAACAACGCCGTGGTGCAGGAGCGTGACGGCCGCTGGGTGGTCCACGGCGATCCGACCGAAGCGGCGCTCGTCGTCGCGGCGCGCAAGGCCGGACTGAGTGCCGCCGTGCTGGACACCAGATTCCGGCGGGTCGGCGAGGTGCCGTTCTCGTCCGAGCGCAAGCTGATGACCACCATCCACACCGACGCCGAGCGGAGCGAGCGGTTGCTGGTGTTCACGAAAGGGGCGCCGGACATCCTCCTCGCGCGATGCTCGGAGGAGCTGAAAGGAGACGAGCCGCGGCCGCTGACCGCCGGGCGCCGCGCGGAAATCCTGGCGGCCAACGAAGATCTCGCCAGCCGCGCGCTGCGCACGCTCGGGATCGCCTACCGCGCGCTCCCGGCCGACAGCCTGTCGGACGGCGACGTCGACGAGGGCGTGGAGCAGGACCTCGTCTTCGCCGGCCTGGCCGGCATGATCGACCCGCCGCGCGAGGAGGCACGCGACGCCGTCGCGAGAGCGAAAGGGGCCGGCGTGCGGCCGATCATGATCACCGGCGATCATCCGAGGACGGCGGCGGTCATCGCGGCGGATCTCGGGATTGCGACCGACGCGCGGGTGGTGACCGGGAGCGAGCTCGAGCAGATGAGCGACGAGGCGCTCGCGCGAACGGTCCGGGAGGTCTCCGTCTACGCGCGCGTCGATCCCGGCCACAAGCTGCGGATCGTGCGGGCGCTGCAGCAGCAGGGGACGATCGTGGCCATGACCGGCGACGGCGTCAACGACGCGCCCGCGCTGAAGACCGCCGACATCGGCATCGCGATGGCGATCTCCGGCACCGACGTGTCGAAGGAAGCGGCCGACATGGTCCTCACCGACGACAACTTCGCCTCGATCGTCGCCGCCATCGAGGAAGGCCGCTCGATCTTCGCGAACATCAGGAAGTTCCTGCGCTACCTGCTGTCGTCGAACATCGGCGAAGTCATGACGATGTTCCTCGGCGTCGTGCTGGCCGACGTCATTGGCCTGAAGCCGGAGAACGGCGGGATCGTGCTGCCGCTCCTCGCCACCCAGCTCCTGTGGATCAACCTGGTCACCGACGGCGCGCCCGCTCTCGCGCTCGGGATCGATCCGCCCGACAGGGGGGTGATGCGCGACCCGCCTCGTCCGAGGAACGAGCCGGTGATCACGCGCGGCATGTGGCTTCACATCTTCTTCGTCGGCACGGTCATGGCGGGGGGCACGCTGTTCGCCATCGACGCGTCACTCCCCGGAGGGCTGATCGAGGGGACCCGGGACATCCGGTACGCGCAGACGATGGCGTTCACCACGCTGGTCCTCTTTCAACTGCTGAACGTTTTCAACGCGCGGTCCGACGAGACGAGCGCCTTCACGCACCTCTTCAGCAACCGGTGGCTGTGGGGCGCGATTGGCCTGTCGTTCGCGCTCCAGCTGTTGGTCGTCTACGCCCCGATCCTGCAACAGGCGTTCTCGACGGTCGCGTTGAGCGGCGCCGACTGGCTGCGCTGCGCCGCGGCCGCAAGCACCGTGCTCTGGGCCCGGGAGCTGACCAAACTCGTGACGCGATGGATCAGGCCATCGCGGTCACGATGAAGACAACCCCTTCCCAGGCAGCCGTCAGCCATCAGCCATCAGCCATCAGCTGTCAGCTGTCAGCTGTCAGCTGTCAGCTGCAAGGCTTGTCCCGCCGAAAGCTGAAAGCTGATAGCTGATAGCTGGTGCTAAGCTGAGAGTATGCAATGTGCCCGCTGTGGAGCCGGCCCGTCGGGAGCTGACCTGTTCGACCACTGCGCGTTGTGCGGGCAGAAGCTGTGCGACGAGTGCATGGCCGCCGGATGCTGCGGCCAGGTCCCGGCTGTCTCCGCACGGGACACAGAGAAATCGGCGAATTAGTGAATTAGTGAATTAGTGAATTCACGACCATGTTCAATTCACCAACTCACCAACTCACCAACTCACCAACTCACCAATTCACCAACTCACTAATTACTTGGTCCCCACGGGACGCCGCGTGGCGATCTCGTCGGCGATCGCCGTCGCCTTGTAGATCTTCCGGAGCGCCTCGACGATCGCGCGCGAATCCACCGACACCGCGCGGTTGATCTCTTCTTCGTAGATGACGTAGCCCGACAGCGACTGGATGTTGCCGTCGAAGATCAGCCCGACGAGCTCTCCCTTCTTGTTCACCACGGCCGACCCGCTGTTGCCGCCGACGATGTCGTTCGTGCTGACGAAATCGAAGGCAACTTTCGGATCGAGCGCGTCCTTCGCCGCGGTCCAGCTCGGCGCCAGGTCGAAGGGCGGCTGGCCGTTGTGCCGGGCCGAGCGCTCGAAGATGCCCGCGAGGGTCGTGTACGGCGCGACCCGTTTCCCGTCCTCCATGTAGCTCTTCACCGTGCCGTACGACAGGCGCAGCGTCCCCGTGGCATCGGGGTACGCCTTCGGTCCATCGACCGCAAACACGGCCT
The DNA here is from genome assembly GCA_001767455.1 of Acidobacteria bacterium RIFCSPLOWO2_12_FULL_66_21. Taxonomy (GTDB): domain Bacteria; phylum Acidobacteriota; class Vicinamibacteria; order Vicinamibacterales; family 2-12-FULL-66-21; genus 2-12-FULL-66-21. Next base: position 30,036 of record MELC01000058.1, on the reverse strand, counting down.
GCCCGATCTTCGGATACGCCGCCGCCTGCACGCTGGTGACCTCGGTGTCGAGCCGCTTGGTGATCGCCTGCGCATCGGCTTCGAGCGAGCGCGCCAGCACGATCATCGGGTCGGTGGACGCGTCGATGGTCGCCTTGCCGCCCGCCTGGAGCAGCGTGCGAATCTCGGTGTCCGTGATCCTCGTCTTTTCGACGAGTTCCGTCGCCCGCGCCTCCGGCGTCTTGTCGCCGAGGATCCGCTTGACGATCGGGTGGTTCGCCCCGAGGTACTTCTGCATGAAGGTGAGCGATTCGGTCAGATTCAGCTTCTCGCGGGCCGGGTTGATCGCCGCCTGGGCACCGCCGCGGCCTCCGGGCGCTGCCTGACCGCCACGTCCGCCGGCCCCGCCGCGCCCGGCGGCCCCACGTCCCTCGGCCGGAGCGGGAGAGTACGCCGCACGGACAAGAGCCCTGGCCTGCGAGAACAGCGTCGAGTTCAATCCTGCCGCATTGACGATGAAGTTGCGGTCGGCGTCCAGCTCGCGCGCCACCGCCACCGACTTCTCGATCGTGTCCCACGCGTCGCCGAGTTCCCTCTGCTTGTCGGCGTTCTTCGCCAGCTCCGCGCGCAGCCGCTTCTCGGCCGCCTCTTTCCGCGCCATGATCGTCTCGTCCTGGAGGGCCTTCAACTGGCCGCGCTGCGACTTCAGGCTGTTCTGCACGCCGAACAACTCCGTGGTCGTCTGGCGGACGTTGTCGGGTCCGAGCGCCGCCCACTTCTTGATCGCCGTTTCGCGCGTTTCGTTGCTGGCGACGCTGAACGGCAGCGCCAGATCGCGGCGGTACTTGAGGTGCGCGACGGTGTTCAGACGCTGCGTGGAGCCCGGGTGGCCCGTCGTGAAGACGAGTTCCCCCTCCTTGCTTCCCGCGGGCGACCATCTCAGGTAGTTCGGTGTCACCGCCGGCTTGTCGTTCTCGTACAGCCGGAACATCGACACGTCGAGGTTGTAGCGCGGATACGTGAAGTTGTCCGGATCGCCGCCGTAGAAGCCCGTCTGGTACTCGACGCCGAACACCAGGCGCACATCAGTGAAGACCTTGTAGGTATAGAGGTTGTACACGGCTCCCGCGTAGAGCGCGACGACCTGCTTGCCGCTCTGCGGCTCCCCTTGCAGCGCCGCGACGTTCTTCTGCCTGGCCGCTGCAGCCGCCTGCGGCGTCGTCGCCGAAGCGACCGCCGCGTTGTTCACCTTGTCCGTGACGTCTTCAATACTCTGCAGCACGCTCAGTGTCATGCCGGGCACCTTCAGCTCGTCCGCGAAGGCCGGTGCGTAGAACCCGTTCTTCACGTAGTCCTTCTCGGGCGTGCTGAGGCGCTGCAGCGTGCTGAGGCCGATGTGATGGTTGGTCAGCACGAGGCCCTGCGGCGACACGATCGATCCGGTGCCCCCGCCGAAGCGCACCGTCGCGAGCTGCAGGTGGTTCAGCCACGCGTCGGTGACGACGAACTTGTACTTGGCCTTGATGGCGGCCTTGGGGATGCTGTTGTACGGCCAGAATCCTTCCTCGGCGCGCGGGACGACGGTGTACGCGGTGAGAGCGGCCAGCAGGCCGATCAGCGGAATGAATCGTTTCATTCTCATGAAGATTGCCTCGAAATAAACGGCCGGCGGAGACAGACGGGGCTCCGCCTGCACACGAATAGACGGTTGTCGGGAAAGCCTGGGAAGACACTCGCATCGTAGGTCAAACCGGGTGCCTTTGGCAAAGCGCACGCGGCGCGGGGCGAGGAGCGGCGCGGGGCGAAGGGGTCCCCGCGAGCGACGAGCTTGGCGGGGTGCAGGGGGCCCCGCCAATCAAGTTTGGTTGTGCTTGATTGACCTGGCGTAATGTCCATAAGCTCAGGAGATGGGCATGGCGCAGTGGATGCGCGTTCTCGACGCGGTCAGCAGCCTGGCGCAGGTCACCGGGCGAATCCGTCGAGGCGCCGGAACCGACCTGGAGGCGACCACCGGCGCCGGCGGACCGCTCGAGGCCCGGCTGGCGGGCGTCGTCGTGGCCGCGCTGAAGGAGGCTTTCGATCGCGACCGCGCGCGGACGGATCTGGAACGCGAGCAGGTTGACGCCGAGCGGCGCCGCGCGGAGCAGGCGCTTCGTGCCGAGCTTCGGCGACAGGCCGCGGAACGGGCGGTGGGACATCTGCGGCTCATTGCCGCGATGGCGATCGCCGCGTGGATGCTTTCGGCAGCGCTTGCCGTGTGGCTTCCCGGGATGCGCGCGGGCGTTCCGCGTTCGCTGCTTGGCGCCGGATGGGCGTGCGCGTTCGGTGCGCTTGGCTGTGCGTTTGCAGGATGGCAGGGGATCTCCGCGTGGAGCGCCGCCGATGGCAGCGGAGAATCGCAGAGCGCGGCCGCGTCGACCGCGCCCTGGCTCCTGCTCGTCGCGCTTGCGCTGACGGGCGCCGCCTTGCTGGTGGCGCTGTGACCTGAGAAGGCAGCCCTGAAGGGCTGCGCTACAGCGTGTAAGAACAGAGACGTTGGACTATCGACTGACATGATCATTGTGTATGGCGCCGATTGGTGCGAGGACACGCGACGGTCGCGACGTCTCCTCCGGCGACTGGGCGTGGCGCACCGCTACCTGAACATCGACGACGACCTCGACGCGCTCGAGCGCGCGGTTGCGTTGAACGGCGGCAAGCGGCGGACGCCGACAATCGATCTCGGTCTCGGAGGGCAGGCGCTCGTCGAGCCCGACAACGACACGCTGACCGGCGCGCTCGTCGAGATGAACATGCTGACCGACGCCGCCGCCGACGAGCGGCTCGGCGTGCAGAATGTCGGCGACTTCGAGCGCGTGCTGCGGACGCTCGGCGGCGCCGCGCTGATCTTCGCCGCGGGCCGCGCGCCGCGGTCCACCCGCGCGCCACTCCGGGTCGCGGGGGTCATCGTCGCCCTCTCGGGCGTGAGCGGCTGGTGTCCGCTGTATCAGTCCTTGCGGGTGACCTCGCTCGATGGACCCGGCGATCGCCCCGACGAAGTGCACCGCCGGACGTGGCTGGCCTCACGGTCGATCGCCCCCCGCGCCGCCGAAGTCCCGGCGGAGGGACAATGACGCGCCCCGCCGGGTCGAGGCGGGAACTCGACGATCGGTCGCGACACGGCCACGTGCTGACCGACTACGACCTGTATCTGTTCGGCGAGGGGCGTCACACACGCATCTACGAGAAGCTGGGCGCGCATCCGATGCGCGTCGGCGACACCGCCGGCGTGCATTTCGCCGTGTGGGCCCCCAACGCCGAGCGGGTCAGCGCGGTGGGGGACTTCAACGGGTGGGACGGCCGCGCGCATCCGATGCGGTCGCTCGGGACGAGCGGTGTGTGGGAGATCTTCGTCCCGGCCGCGCAGGCCGGCGAGCGCTACAAATTCGAGCTGCACACGAAGAACGGGGAGCTGCTGCTGAAGGTCGATCCCTTCGGCTTCGCATTCGAGGTGCCGCCGCTCTCGGCCTCCGTCATCTGCAGTCCGGACTACGAATGGGGCGACGCCGAGTGGATCGGCGCGCGCCAGGCGGCCGGCTCGTGGCTCGAGCGGCCGCTCGCGATCTACGAAGTGCACCTGGGCTCGTGGGCGCGCGTGCCGCACGAAAACGATCGCTATCTGACGTATGCGGAGCTGGCGGAACGGCTCATCCCCTACGTCAAGGAGATGGGCTACACGCACATCGAGCTGCTGCCTGTCATGGAGCACCCGTTCTCCGGGTCGTGGGGCTACCAGGTGACGGGGTTCTTCGCGCCGACGAGCCGCTTCGGGTCGCCGAGGGACTTCAAGGCCTTCGTGGACGCCTGCCACCGCGCCGGCATCGGCGTGCTGCTCGACTGGGTGCCCGGACATTTTCCCAAGGACGCGCACGGGCTCGCCCGGTTCGACGGAACCGCGCTCTTCGAGCACGAGGATCCGCGACAAGGGGAGCACTACGACTGGGGCACGTTGATCTTCAACTACGGGCGCAACGAGGTCCGCTGCTTCCTGCTCGCCAACGCGCTCTATTGGCTGCACGAGTTCCACGCCGACGGCTTGCGCGTCGACGCGGTGGCCTCGATGCTGTATCTCGACTACTCGCGCGAGCATGGAGAATGGGTGCCGAACAAGTTCGGCGGGCGCGAGAACCTGGAGGCGATCGATTTCATCCGCGAGCTGAACACGCTCACGCACGGCGAGCTGCCGGGCACCATTACCGTCGCGGAGGAGTCGACCGCCTGGCCGTCGGTCAGCCGTCCGGCGTATGTCGGCGGCCTCGGCTTCACCTACAAGTGGAACATGGGGTGGATGAACGACATCCTGGAATACATGCGCCAGGATCCGATCCACCGCCGCTGGCACCACAATCACCTGACCTTCTCGCTGCTGTACGCCTTCACCGAGAACTTCATCCTGCCCTTCTCGCACGACGAGGTCGTCCACGGCAAAGGGTCCCTCTACGGCAAGATTCCGGGCGACGCCTGGCAGAGAGCCGCAACGCTTCGTGCGCTCTACGGGTTCATGTACGCGCACCCGGGCAAGAAGCTGATGTTCATGGGGGACGAATTCGGTCAGCCGCGCGAGTGGAACCACGATCGAAGCCTCGACTGGCACCTGCTCGACGAGCCGCTGCACGGCGGCATCCGCAGGCTCGTGCGGGATCTGAACCACGTCTACTCGTCGGAGCCGGTGCTCTTCGAGGTCGATTTCGACGGCTCGGGCTTCTCGTGGATTGACTGCAACGACAACGAGAACAGCGTCGTGTCGTTCATCCGGCGCGGCCGCGGCGGGGCGTTCGTCGTGGCGGTGCTCAATTTCACGCCGGTTCCGCGCGAGGGCTACCGGATCGGCGTGCCCGCGGCGGGCTCGTATGTCGAGCTCGTCAACAGCGACTCGGAGCTGTACGGCGGAGGCAACGTCGGAAACGCGGGCGTGGTGTTCACCGAGCCCATCGCGTCGCACGGCCACGCGGACTCGCTGCGCCTCGTCGTACCGCCACTGGGATTCCTCCTCCTGAAGCCCGCCGGATAGCGCGGGGATGTCCTTCGCGGAGTTTGCGGCGCGGAAGCGACACGAGGCGGCCACCGCGCCGCTCGATCCGCTGCGCACGCTCGAGGACTTCCCAGGCCGGTGCGGATGGAGATCGATCGGCAACGACTGGACGCGCCGGCTGTACGACGGCTGGTTTCGGCTCGCCGAACGTCCCGCGCCGCTTCCGGCGGTGTCGCTCGTTTTCGTCCGGTCGCACGACGGGAACACGGAGGCGCTCGATCCCGGGGACCTTGGGGGCGGCCCTGTGGACCAGCACGTCATCTACGAGGGGGTGTCGCGTGTCGCGGCGGGCGCGGTGATGGCCGGCGCGAAGACCGCGACGGGACCGGACGTGTTCTTCTCGGTCTGGCATCCGGAGCTCGTCGAGCTGCGCAACGAGCTGGGCCTGCCGCGCCATCCCATACAGGTGATCGTCACCGCCGGCCGGTTCGACGTCGAGGGCACGCTTGCCTGCAACGTGTCCGAGGTCCCGGTGGTGTTCATCACGACGCCCGACGGCCGCGGGCTGCTCGAGCCCGCGCGCGCTCGGAGGCCATGGATGACGATCCTCACCATGGACGATGGCACGCCGCGCCGGCCGCTCGAGATCCTCCGCTCCGAATTCGGCATCGTGAACGTGTCGGCGGTGGGCGGGCGAAACACCGCGACGTCGCTGATCGATGCCGGTCTCGTCGACGATCTGCTGCTGACGACGACGGAGCGCGTGGCGGGCGAGCCGGACACGCCGTTCTACGTCGGCGCGCGCGGTCCTTCGGTGGATCCGCTCGTGCGCAAACGAAGCACGAGCCCGGATCATCCGTTCCTGTTCGAGCATTTCGCGGTCAGGGCCCCTGAATTCGTGAATTCGTGAATTAGTGAATTGTGGGGTCGTTCACCAATTCACCGATTTCACCAATTCACCGACTCGCTGGAACGCCGTTACCCGCCGTCCGTGCTGCTGTCGAGCCGCTGCTCGCCGGAGAGAATCGCGACGATCGACCGCGCGACCGCGTCGGGCAGCGCCGGCTTCGAGATGAACGCGCTGCAGCCGACCCGCTGCGCCCGCTCGCGCACCTCCTCGGACTCGTCCGCGGTGATGGCGACGACGGGGATGTCGGCCACGGCAGGGTTGGCCTTCAGGTCGGACGTCGCCTCGAGGCCGTCCATCCCGGGCAGCCTGATGTCCATCAGGATCAAATCGGGATGCAACAGCTCCGCGAGCCGGACGGCCTCGTGTCCGTTGATCGCGGTGACGACGCTGAAACCGGCGTAGGTGAGGTACTGCGCGTAGAGCTCGCGCGCGTCGAGAAGATCGTCCACGAGGAGGATCAGCCAGCGCGGCGACGCGACGCCTTCGGCAGCTCCTTCGTTGATTTCCGGCAGCGCCCTCAAGGTTCCGGATGCCACATCGAACATCTCGTATCGGTTCCCGCCTTCGCTCTGTTGGATGACGAGATCCGCTCCCTGCCGAATGGCCGCGGCACGTCCTGCTTCCCACGCCTGGAATTCAGAAACGTAACGGACGATGACCTGCCCGTCGATTCCTCGAACCTCCCACCAGCCGTGGGGACTTCGCGCAACGCGAACGACACTACTCACTAAGGCAAGCGTCGCAAAAAGCTACAGCAAGGGGATGACCTTCGGCGCTCGATACACGGGAGTCACCGGCTCTGGGGAGCGTACGGCCCATGTGCAAGAGCGGGGCCGCAATAAGGGATGGAGCGAATTGGAGCGGGCGATATACAGTTGAGGCGATGGCTTTTCGCAAAGCCCTGCAGGAGATGCTGACCGAGCCGCGCAGCGTCTCATCCATAGCGCGTGAGCTGGGGCTGCGGCGGGCGGACGTCGAGGACGATCTGCGACATCTCATCCGCTCGGCGAGGGCGGCCGGCCATATCGTCAGCATCATTCCCGCGCGGTGCAAAGCCTGCGGCTTCACCTTCGGCGAGGAAAAGCTGTCCAAGCCCGGCAAGTGCCCCGAATGCTGGGGGACGCGCCTCTACGAGCCGATGATCAGCATCGTTCGCGACGAACCGGAATAAACTGGCGCGATGTCAATCTGGAGCTGGCTCGGGCTGGAGCGCCAACAGGAGCCTGAGGACCGCGGTCCCCTGGCCGAGATCGAGCAGGCGCTCGGCGGTCTCGAGCCCGATCGCGCGCACTACGTCGCCTGTTTCGCCTACATCCTGACGCGCGCGGCGCGCGCCGACCACGAGGTCACCGACGGCGAGGCGCGCGAGATGGAGCGGCTGGTCGCGCTGCGCGCCGACCTCCCCATCGAGGTGGCCGGACTGATCGTCCAGATTACGCGCGCGCTCGCCACCCGATCGGGCGGCACCGACGATTTCCTCGTCACGCGCGAGTTCGATCGGATCGCCACGCACGAGCAGAAGCTCGCGCTCATCGACTGCCTGTTCGCCGTCTCGTCGAGCGACGAGTCCATCCTCACCGCCGAGGACAACGAGATCCGCCGCATCGCGAACGAGCTGAAGATCGAGCACTCGGAATACATTGCCGTGCGCACCGGCCATCTCAAGCACCTGAGCGTATTCAAGCCCCGGGAGCAGGGCTAAGTGTTCTTCTGTGTTCTTCCGTGGTGAATTCCCAAACAGTGTTCTTCTGTGTTCTTCCGTGGTTTGAATCCATCCGTGTGCTTCAGTGGAGGTTATCCGCGGCGGCGGTCCAGGGCGAAGCCGACGCCCAGTGTTACGAGGCCCGCGGCCACAATCGCGATCGCCCAGGCAGGCCGATCGAACCAGTGGCGGCGTTCGGCGATGAAATACAGGGCGAGCCCGAGGTTCAGCAGCCCCGCATAGTAGAAGCTCCGGCGTTGCCGCTTCTCGCTGAGCATCACGATCGCACCCGCAACGGCGAGGTACGCCCAGTCGAAACCCCGCGCGTACTCCGCCGTCCGCACCAGGTACCCGATCGGGTGAAGCATCGCGAAGGGCGCGATCGTGAAGAGCAGTTGCGCCGACGGTCTCACCACCTCTGATGCCCGCTGATGGAGCACGACGGCGACCAGATAGAACACCACCCCGTTGACCGTCATGGCCGCGATGGTGTTCAGCAACTGCGGGTCGCTGACCTGCGCCGGCTGAAGTGAGGTCAGTGACAATCCTCCGAGATACTCGAACATCTTCCCGTTGAGCGCGAGCAGCTCGAGCAGGACGACGAGCAGCACGGCGCCGCCGAGGAAGGCGGGACGGCTCAGCCACGGCCGGTTGGACCGTTCGGCGGCGATCCCGATCGCCGCGTAGCCGAAGACCAGGGGGAGGAGGTGCAGCGACAGCTTGTCCCACTGGCTGTCGTCCCACCACGTCCGCAGGCCGAAATCCGAGATTATGGCGAGCGCGGCCGTCAGCGCGAGCAGCGTGAACACGGTGCTGAGCGCGATGGTCCTCGTCCGGAGCGCGAGCCACGCGCACCAGCCGCACGCCACGAACGTGGTGACCTGCAACTGCCGGTTCGACACGATGTCGCGGGAGAAGAGCTGGCCGGCCGCATCGGGCGCGGCGACGAGCAGGTTCGTCTCGTAGAACACGATGAGCAGGAACAGCGGCAGCAGCACGACGGCCGCGAGATAGAACGCGACCGCGACCGCCTTGTGGTCCTTGCGGTAGAGGAGGTGCGCCGCCGCATTGAGTCCGATGAACGGCAGCCCGAGCACGGCGGCCGGCGCCGCGACTCCCTGGACCTTGTCGTACACGCGGGCGGCGAAGAAATAGAAGATGCTCCCGCAGAACAGCAGGAACGCCCCGAGGTAGAGCGCGATCTGCGTGTACGAGAGCACGCGGCTCTCGACGATCCAGTCGTCCTCCCGCGCCTCGAGCGCGCGATACGCGCCGCGCAGCCGATCCGCCTCGTGCGGGTAGATGAGCCGCAGCCGCAGCCATTCGCCGATGTGATCGAGATGCGGCTCGACGCGCGATCCGAGGGTGGAGGCGTACAGAGAAGGCCGCGCGAGGATCGGGCGGCCGTCCAGGTGCCGGCGCAGGTCCGCCGCCATGTCGGACGCGGACTGGAACCGCGCGGCCGGATCCGCTTCCATGGCGGTCAGCGCGATCGCCTGGAGCGGCTCCGGCACCCTCGCGTCCACCTCCACGGGCAGCCGCGGCCGCCCGCGGCGAATGCTGTCGATCACCGCACCGTCCTCACCGGCATAGGGCGGCCGGCCGGCCAGCATCTCGTAGAAGATCACGCCAAGGGCATACACGTCGGTCCGTGCGTCGATCGGCCGCGACGGATCCAGCTGCTCGGGGGCGACGTAGGGAAGTGTTCCTTTGAGGTGGCCTCGCGCCGGATCGCCGGAGCTCAGGCCGAAATCCAGGATGCGCGGCGAGAGCCTCGCGTCGAGCATGATATTCGACGGCTTCAGGTCGCGATGCTGGAGGCCGAGCGTGTGGGCGTGGTGCGCCGCCTCGCAGATCTCGACCATGATGCGCGCGCGCTGCGCGAACTCGAGCGACGGCGCAAGCTTCCCCAGCTCGAAGCCGTCCACAAACTCCATGATGATGACCGGAGGGTCGGCGTCCGGCCGGAACTCGAACACCTGGACGATGCGTCGGTCCGAGAAGAGCGCGAGCGCGCGCGCCTCGCTCAGGAACGAGGCCATGTCCGCGCGGATGGCCGGGGCATCCCGTCGAATGACCTTGGCCGCGACGGTGCGATCGAGGCGCAGGTCCTTGAGCTTGTAGACCTCGCCCATGCCGCCGGTGCCAATCCGCTCGATGGTCTGGAAGCCCTCGACGTAAGGTAAACGCCCAGCCGTGGATGTCGCGTCGCTGTCGTGGCGCCCGGCCTGAAAGGCCGGGCCCACACTGTCGCTGTCCAGCCTCGCCGTGATCGACAGGTACCGGCGGATGAGCGCCTCGAGGGGATGCGCGAGGTCCGGGCGGTCGCCGCAGAGCTGTTCCATCGGCAGCCGCGTGCCGTGGAGCACGTGATGCTCGACGAACCGCGCGAAGCGTGCCTCCAGTTCCGAGGTCGTGCTGCTCATCGCGCGATCTCCGACAGCGTCAGCGTCAGCGCCGTCATCGCGCGTGCGCGGCGGCCTCCATGGGCGGCAACCTTACCACGTACGGTTCCGCACGCCGATGACGCCTATGCGAGCAGGAGGACACCACCACCACGCCGGGGGGCGCCGGCGCGTCGCGCTCGCGCTCGATCTCCGAGGACTGGATGAACCAGGCGAAAGGACAATCCGCCGGGGGTACGAGGAGGTTCCATGTGTCCCGCCGCTCCATGCTGCGAGTGCTCCATTTCGGTATTTCGTGGTCTATTCTGGAACACCATCGGTCAAGTCATTGACCTGTCAGGCCGAACCGCCCACAGAAGGCCGTTCGGGCCCATCGACGTGTCTAAGTCTGGCACAGACGATCCAAGAACTGTGCGAGCGGTCCAGTCTCAGTCAAGCCCGTAAGTATAGTTAATAAAGAACTTAACGCGAATTGTCTCAAGCTCGGCAAAGTCGGCCCGCGAATTGCTGAGCCTTTCACAAATGCTTTCATGTAAGACACTCCCCAGCTCTTCCAGTCGAGTTCCGGTTCGCGTGGCCGCACTCGTTCTGGTTCTCGCCACTCTCTGGCTTCCAGGCACCTCGTGGGCGGCGGGCCAGGGCGCTCTCAAAAAACTCGATCGTGCCCTCAACGCGGTGCGGCTCACGGATTCGACGACCCCGCTCAGCGTCATCGTCCGGACCAGCCCCGGCCAGCGCGCCGCGGTCCGTGATCGGTTGAAGGCCAGCGGCGGCGTCGTCGAAGCGGAGCACGCCACGCTCGATGCGCTGACGATCCGCGTGTCGCCGGCCCAGTTCGACGCGATGGCGGCCGACGAGGCCATCGCCTCGGTGTCGATCAATTCGCCGGTCTCGGCCTTCGCCGCCCCCAGCTCGGGCGGCTCCGGCACCGACGTGCTGCGCGAGACGTTGGGCCTGACCTCCGCGAGTCCGACCGGCAAAGGCATCGGCATCGCGATTCTCGATTCGGGCATCACGCCGTCGAAGGACTTCGATGGCCGGATTCCGGCCTTCTACGACTTCGTCAACGCGGGCGGCAGCTACGCCGGGGCGTATGACGACTACGGCCACGGGACGCACGTCGCGGGCCTGATCGGCAGCAGCGGCGCCGTCGCCAGCCAGTACCAGGGTGTGGCGCCCGCGGCGCGCCTGATCGTGATGAAGGTGCTCGACGGCAAGGGGTCCGGGAAGACGAGCGACGTCATCAAGGCGCTCACGTTCGCGACCGTGAACAGGCAAGCGCTCGGCATCGACGTCATCAACCTCTCGCTCGGCCATCCGATTTACGAATCGGCAGCGACCGACCCGCTCGTGCAGGCCGTCGAGGCGGCCGCCCGCGCCGGGATCGTGGTCGTCACCTCGGCCGGCAACTTCGGCGTCAATCCGGCGACGGGGCAGCCGGGATATGCGGGCGTCACGTCGCCCGGCAACGCGCCGTCGTCGCTCACGGCCGGCGCGTTCGAGGATCAGGGTACGGTCGGGCGCGGCGACGACATTCCGGCGCCCTACAGCTCGCGCGGGCCGACGTGGTACGACGGCATGGCGAAGCCGGACATCCTGGCCGACGGCCACCGCCTGGTTTCCGACGGCAGCTTGAGGAGTTATCTCTACAAGACGTACCCGGCGGTCCGGGTCGACTCCGGGCACCTTCGCCTCAGCGGGACCAGCATGGCGGCGGGCGTGGCGAGCGGCGCAGTCGCGCTGCTGCTCGAAGCGAGCCGCACCGCCAATGGCTATCCGGCGCGTCCGTCGCTGACGCCGAACGCCGTCAAGGCCATCATGCAGTTCACCGCGTTCCGCATGCACGACGCGACCGGCGCGGCGTACGACACGCTGACGCAGGGCGCTGGCGCGCTCAACGCGGCGGGCGCCATCGACCTCGGGCGGGCGATCGACACGGCCACGCCCGTCGGGTCGTGGTGGCTCGCGACGGGCGTCTCACAGTCGACCACGATTGCCGGCGAGACGCTGTTGTGGGCGCAGAACATCGTGTGGGGCACCAACATCGTGTGGGGCACCACCGCCATCTACACGAACCAGTTGGCGTGGACGCAGAACATCGTGTGGGGCACGGACTCCGACTCCGACAACATCGTGTGGGGCACGGAGTACGACTCCGACAACATCGTGTGGGGCACGAACATCGTCTGGGGCAGCATCATTTTGTAGTAGGCTAGGCGAGTCACCATGCATCTTCCTGGATCCCGACACGTGATGACCAAAGCCGTCTGGGCCTGATCGCCTCGAGCACCACTTTCGTGGCGGGCCTCGTCGGCATTTTCCTTGTGCTCGCGTGGGCGGCTCTGGCGCTCGTCGCGTGGCTCGTCTATCAGCTCCTCCGCCAGAACGGCCGGACGCTTCTGCGGGTTGAAGCGCTCGAAGCCGAGATCGAAAAACTCGCCGCCGGCGGTGAACACCCGGGCCCGCGTCCGTTCGGGGATCGTTCGCTGGCCGGCAGCCGCATCAACCGGAACGGCTTGACGCCAGGCACGGCGGCTCCGGCGTTCACGTTGCCTCGGCTCGATGGCGGCGAACTTTCGCTCAGCGATTACGTGGGGCGCCGCGTGCTGCTCGTGTTTTCCGATCCGGACTGCGGGCCGTGCAACCTGCTCGCGCCGAAACTCGAGCGGCTCTCGAGAGAGACGCTGGACGTGAGCGTCGTGATGGTGAGCCGGGGGGACCCCGATCGCAACCGGCGCAAGGTTGCGGAGCATCGGCTGACGTTTCCGGTGGCCCTCCAGGAGCAGTGGCAGCTCTCCCGGGCGTACGCCAAGTTCGCGACGCCCATTGCGTATCTGATCGACGAACAGGGCCGCATTGCTGCCAACGTTGCCCTGGGTATGGACGCGATTCTCGCGCTGGCATCGACGGGAACCGCGGCGCGTGCTTCCGGACACTAACCGCAAAGGAGAACAGTCCAATGGGAGATCGATTCGACAAGCTCGCCAAGGACGCGGCCGCGGACCTGCCGCGCCGGCAGGCCTTCCGCCTGATTGGCGGCGGCCTGATCGCTGTCGTGCTCGCGTCGCTGGGCCTGGCCGCCGACAACACTAAGTCCGCGTGCGTCCAGATCTGCCTTGACTGCTGCGGCACTAATTTCAGCCACCCGCGCGACGGCGGGGTCGGCAAGGAATACGCGCTGTGCATCCGGAATTGCCACGCCGGGGTTGCAACAAATGGGGTGTGCGGCAGCCTGCCCGGCTGCTGACGCTCCCGCGCCTCCTCCCAGAGATCGAGCGCATGTTCTGAGGCTGCGCGGCGCCCTGCCAGGCGCGCGGCCATCCGGCCACGCGCTTCGGGGACCTGTCTGCCGCCGTGAAGGCACTTGCGATTCAGCACCGCGGGCCATGGAGCACGTGGTGCTCGATGAACCGCGCGACGCGTGCCTCGAGTTCCGCGGTCGTGCTGCTCATCCGGCCGTCTCCGACAGCTTCAGCGTGAGCGCCGTCATCGCGCGCGCGAGCAGCATCCGGCACGCATCTTCGGACTTCCCGAGCCGGCCGCCGATCTCGGCGAACGACAGTTCCTCGAATTTCCGCAGCAGGATGATCTCGCGGTGCGCGGGCGACAACGCCTCGAGCGCGCGTTCGAGCTGCAGCGCCTCCTCGTCGAGGATCACCTCCGACAGCGCCGAATGCGCCGACGCGCGAAACGCCGCGTCGTCGTCGATCGGCACCTCGCGCGCGGCATCCCGCCGCTGGCGCCCCTCGAAATCCGCGCGATCGCGGATCTCGTTCTCCGCGATCCGCGCGAGCCACGCCATCAGCGATCCGGTCTCGCTGCCCTCGAGCTGATCGAGGTGCGTCAGCGACTTGAGGAAGGTCGCCTGGAGGATGTCGCGCGACTCGAGCCGCGCGCGCAGGGGCTGTCCCATGCGAAGACGGATGTACGACAGCAGGCGGCCGGCGCACCGCTCGTACAGACGGTTGAGCGCGTCTGGCGATCCGGCTTTCGCCTGCCGCAGCAAATCGACCGTCGCCGGGGCCTCCATGGGCCGAAACGTTACCACGTTCGGTTCCCTCCGCCGATGCCGTCTATAGGGCAGGAGGCAATGATGACCAGCAAACATGCGGGGTTTTCGATCGTGGCGGGGGTGGCGATGCTCGCGGCGGGCTGTCTGCAGAAGGACACGACCCACACCTTGTGTCTGTCGCCGGACGGCGCGGTGACGTGGATCGTCGCCGAGAACAACGTGTACTCCGACGAAGGGGACGCGGCGAAGCGGACGTCCGAGGAACAGACCTACATCACCGCGGCGTCGGCGGGACGCCACGGCGTCGCCCTCGCGCTCGAGGCCATGGACCCGATGGGGCCCGTCCGCACCAGGGTCCTTCGTGACGAAGCGCCGTTCCTCGTCGTCACGGACGCGAAGTTCCACTCCATCGAGCGTGTGATGACGCGCTTGTTCGGCGACGTGCCTGGCGCGGCGGCGGTGAACCTGGCCGCGGATGGCCGCCGGATGACGCTGAAGATGACGTTCGACTTCAGCGTCGAACAGCCCGAGAACCAGGCGGAACAGGAGAGTCCCGTCAGCGCGATCGTCAACGACATGGACCACCTCGCGATCATTCTGACGCAGGGGCGCTTCGTCGCCGCGACGGGGTTCGACCTCGAGAGCGGCATCAAAGCGACCGTGTCCGAAGACTGGGTGAAGCTGGCGGAAAAGGCCTACAAGGACAAGGGGACGATCGAGATGATGCTCACGTGGGAGCAGTAGGATCCCGCGCGGGACGGATTTCAGGCCTCCTGTCCCGCGCTCAGCCGGCCAGCGCCCTACGGCTTCCTAGGTGAACGCGATCGTCGGTGGTGTGAGGTCGATCTGCACGGCGAACGACTCGACCGTTGCCGTGTTGCCGGCTTCATCGACGGCGGTGGCGCTGCCGCGCACGGCGGCACCCTCACTCGTCAACACGAGCGCGACGGGCGAGATCGAGGCGACGCCGGACCACTCGTCCTCCGCGCCGACACTCAATACGACCGGGCCGTTGTGCGTCGGCCGAACAGTCACGCGCGGTGAAGTGCTCGCCGGTCACCAGCGCGTTGCCCGTGTTGAGCATGTTCTTGAAGAGCGCCGCGCCGCCGAACGCGTTGTCCAATTCGGCGTGGCCTTCGCGGTCGGCGCCGGCGGGATCGACGTCAGCGTCTCGACGGACGGAGTGGCCTGGAAGTCGATGCGCGTCGAGGAAGAGGCCGACGCCACCGTCGGTTTCCCGAGCCTGGCGGTGAGCCGCGGCCCGGCTCTAGTGTCCCGTCCCCGTGGTTCGTGACATAACTCCCGGGCGGGGCATTCCGTCTGGCTGCGTTGCTCCTTCCTCAAATACACCCAGTATTCTCGGTCGTCGCGCCTTGCCAGCCAGGCGCCGCGCTCCGGGATTGATGCCACGATCCACGGGGACGGGACACTAGCTCGCGTCTCGCACGGACGGATCGTCGCCCGCGCTGAAGTCCGGGTTGATTCTGTGGAGGGCACGGTACGATTCGCACGCGGCCCAGCCGCCGCAAGCAGATCAGCAGAGGCGCGGAAATCGCAGCAGCTCCAGGAAGACCAGTCAAGCTAAGATGCCCTGGTCATGCACACCAGGCTTCCTGTATTCGTGGTTGCCGCGACGTGCCTCGTGGGTGTCGCGCCCCTTCCAGCAGGTGCCCAGGAGCCTCCTGTCGCCGCCGCTCGGCCCGCCGCGGCGCAGCTGAAAGTGTTTCTCGACTGCAGCAGCTGCTACCAGGACTTTCTCCGGTCCGACGTCGTCTTCGTCGATTACGTCCGCGACCGAAACGAGGCGGACGTCCACGTCCTCATCACCAGCATCGAGACCGGCGCCGGAGGGCGGGAGTACACGGCGGCCTTTACGGGACTGGGTCGTCTGCTGGGCGTGGATCACTCGATGAAGGCCGTCACGACCACCTCGGATTCCGAGGATGTCATCCGGCGCCAGATCGCCACCATGCTCAGGATCGGACTGTTGAACTACGTCGCGCGCGGCGGTGTGCCGCAGCGGCTCGAAGTGAGCGTCGAGCTCGGCACGGAGAAGCAGCGGCCCGCCGTCGCCGGCGACCGCTGGAACAACTGGGTCTTCAGCCTCCGCGGATCAGCCTCCGTCGAGGGGGAGGAGTCCAGTCGCGAGCTCGAGTTCGGCGGATCGGTCAGCGCCGACCGGATCACGCCGGACTGGAAGATCACGCTCGGCGCGTCGTTCGAGCACCGGCGGGAGGAGTTCGATCTCGACGAAGAGGATCCGGTGTCGGTCGACCGCCGTGAGCGGGACTTGAACGCGCTCGTCGTCAAGGGGCTGGGAGAGCACTGGTCGGCCGGCGGCAGCGCCGAGCTCCGGTCGTCCACCTTCGACAACAGCGCGCTGAGCGTCGAGGGACTCGCCGGCATTGAATTCAACGTGTTCCCGTACTCCGCCTACACCAAACGGCAGCTGCGGTCGATCTATGCGCTCGGAGCCGTTCACGCCCGGTACAACGAGGAGACGCTGTTCGGGAGGCTCGAGGAAACGCGCGGGAAGCACCTGATCTCCACGACGTTCGACCAGCGCGAGCGATGGGGCTCGCTGCAGGCGAGCGTGGAGTTCTCACAGTACCTGCACGATCTCGGGAAGTACCGCCTCGAGGCTGACGGGGAGATCTCCTGGCGGGTCGCGCGGGGCCTTTCGATCTCCGCGGAAGGCAGCGCGTCGCGGATCCGGGACCAGATCTCGCTGCCGCGCAGGGGCGCGACACCGGAGGAGATCCTCCTGCGCCAGCGGCAGCTGCGAAGCGGGTACGACTACGACTTCCGGTTGAGCCTCACCTACACCTTCGGCTCGATTTTCAGCGCGATCGTGAACCCGCGCTTCGGCACATAGGTGCTGAGGGGAGTTCGCGCTGCCCGACGAGTTCCAGGCCACCCTTCTTGTTCGTGACGTGCCCCGTGAGTCCCTCGGAATCGCAATGAGGGGCCAGGCGCTGTCGGCCGCGGTTGCAGTCGCGCTGTCGTGCGTGTCTGTATCGCCGCTGCGCCTCCACCCGCCGGGACAGCCCGCCGCGGCAGCACCCCAGCGATCGCCTGAAGCCGAACGCACGTTGACGGCATCACGCGGGCCGTGTCCCGCCCGTCTGCATCTGTTTGGACACTCCGCGGTGCGGCATGCGTGTACAATCGGATTCTGTCCGCATTCCCGCTCGTCGGCGGCGCTCAGACTCGATAGCGCTCTTCGACGCGCCGATGTCACCGCTCGGCACCTGGCACGGCGCCAGCTTACGCGTAGCGGTGTTTTGTCACCGTGAAGGCCGAGATCCTCGGGATTGCGGACCGCGTCGGCAGCCTGGAGGCGGACAAGGACGCCAACCTGTTCATCTCGAAAGGCGATCCGCTCGAGGCGAAGAGCCAGGTGACTCGCGTCGTGATCGCCGGCAGGGACGTCGGGCCCGACAACAAGCACCTTGCCCTTTACCAGAAGTGCATCGCCCGCCAGTAGGAGGACGGCCATGACATCCAGGATTCGATTCGGGGCCTGTGTGTTCGCCGAGGCGACGCGGATCTGCCACGTCTCGTCGACGGGCGCATGGTCAACATCGACGTCCCGGACGCTTCTGCGGGACGAGGAGGACGCGGACGCGGCGGGTTCTGACGTCCGCCATACGTGAGCGACAGCCTTCTCATCGTCGATGACGATCCCCGCGTCAGGACGGCGCTGTCGGAAGCGCTGGCGTCGGAATTCGTAACGGTACGCACGGCCGCGAACGTCGACGCCGCGCTCGAACTGCTCGCCGGGCAGGCGGCGGACGTCGCGCTCGCGGATGTGCGGATGCCCGGGCGCTCGGGGCTCGACTTCCTCCGGATCGTGCGCGAGCGTTCGCCGGGCACCGACGTCCTCCTGATGACCGCCTACGAGGATCTGCCGACGGTTGCCGCGGCGATGCGTGACGGCGCCGTCGATTTCCTCATCAAGCCGCTCGATCTGTTCCGGCTGCGCGAGACGCTCTCGCGCGTGTTCGCGGATCGCGCCGCGCGCCGCGGCCGGGGAGCCGCGCCGGCGCCGCAGTCCGCCGCCGCGTCGGGCGCCGGCCTCGTCGGCCGCGATCCCGCGATGATCGACGTGTTCAAGATGATCGGCCAGGCGGCCGCCGCGAACACGACGGTCCTGATTCGCGGGGAAAGCGGCACGGGGAAGGAGGTGATCGCGCGCGCGATTCACGCCCTGTCCCCGCGCGCCGAACGTCCGTTCATCGCCGTCAACTGCGCCGCGATCCCGGAGACGCTGCTCGAGTCGGAGCTGTTCGGCCACGTGCGTGGCGCGTTCACCGGCGCCACCGGCGATCGCGCCGGCCGTTTCGCGCAGGCGCGCGACGGCACGATTCTGCTCGACGAGATCGGCGACACGCCGGGCGAGTTCCAGGCCAAGCTCCTCCGAATCCTGCAGGAGGGAGATTACTACCCGGTCGGAGCGGACCGGCCCCAGCGGACCACGGCCCGCGTCATCGCCGCGACCCACCAGGACCTCGAGGACCTCGTCGAGCGGCGCGAGTTCCGCGCGGACCTGTACTACCGGCTGCGCGTCCTGGAGATCACCGTCCCGCCGCTCCGCAACCGCCGCGGAGACATCCCGCTGCTCGTGGAGCACCTGCTCGGCCGCAAGAGCCTGGCGATGAATCGTCCGGCGCCTGTCGTCGATGCTGCGGCCCGGGCGATGCTCAGCGCCCACGACTGGCCCGGGAACGTGCGCGAGCTGGAGAACTGCATCGAGCGCGCCCTGGTTGCGGCGCCTGGCGAGGTGATACGGCCGGAGCACCTGAAGCTGGCGCAACAGCGCGAGGACGAAGAGGGGGCCGGGGCGACGTCGCTCGAAGAGGCCGAACGGGCGCACATCAAGCGGGTCCTGCAGGCGGCCGGCGGACGCAAGTCGAAGACCGCCACACTGCTGCGGATCTCACGGCCGCGCCTCGATCGCCTCATCGAGAAGTACGATCTCGAGCCGTTCGCGCGGTCGCGGCGAACGTCCCGCGAGGAGGATGACACCGAGTGATGCGCTGGACCCGGTCGCTTCGCGTCCGGCTCCTCGTCGTCACCGTCTTCGTGGCGGTGCTGCCGCTGGCGATCGCCGGCCTGTGGATCACGCGCAGCGCCGAGCGGTCCAGCCGGCAGCTGCTGGAGTCGCGCGTGCAGGATGCCATCGAGGAGGCGGCCCGCGACATCGCGCAGCGATGGATCGAACAGCGCAGCGCGCTGCTCGACATCGCGGCGGAACCGGAGGTCCGCAGGGTGCTGTCGGGCGGTTCGCCCGCGGATCTCATGCTACCGCGCCCGTCAGGTATCCAGCCGGCTCTCTTCTCCGTCATGGTGCGCGACCGCGCGCAGGCGCCGGTGCGGGCTCTCGATTCGGGCGCGGGCGCCGCAGTCGAAGAGAACGCGCCGGTCGTTCCGATGATCGTGCCGGTGCACCGGTCGCCACTCGGCGAGTCGGTCGGTTGGCTGTCGGCGACCGTGCCGATGAGCGTGTTGTTCCGCCAGCGGCAGATCAGCCCGGGCAGCATCGGGACAATCGTGGGGGTGTTCGACGCGTCCACGGGCGCGCCGCTCGTGCCGTTGCCGTTCGATCGGCCCGAGGCAGGACAGCCGGTGTTCGAATGGGGAGGCGAGCGGTGGCTCGCGGTGCGGCGAACGCTGGCGGAACCGGCGCTGGAGATCGTCGGCGCTGCTCCGCTGACCCCGTTCGAGCATCCGTTGCGCGAGGCGTCGCGCCGCGGCCTGTGGGTACTGGTGGCCGTCGCGGCGGGCGGTATCGCCCTGGCGGCGGCCTTCACTGCCGGCATGACGCGATCGCTCCACCGTCTTGCGTCCGCCGCTGAGGCGGTGGCGGCGGGTGGCGCTCGACCGGCAGGTCGAAGCCCGCGGCGCGGACGAGGTCGCGCGCGTGGCGCGGTCCTTCAACCACATGACGTCAAGTCTCCGGCAGACGCTGCAGTCGCTGGCCGAGCAGCGCGCGCTCGCGCGCGTCGGGGAATTCGCCGCCACGCTCGCGCACGAAGTCCGCAACCCGCTCACTGCTATCCGCGTCGATCTGCAGGTCGTCGAAGAGGGGATGCCGGAGGGTTCGCGCGCGCTCCGCCCGCTGCGCCGTGCCCTCGCCGAGATCGAGCGCCTCGACCGCAGCGTCGGCGCGGCGCTGCTCGCGACGCGCGTGGCGCGCGCGGGAACTGCGCCGGTCGACGTAACGGCCCCTCTTGCGGCGGCGATTGCAGTGGCCGTGCGCAGCTCGAAGCGTCCGCTGGAGATCGAGCTGAGCGCGGAGGACGGCGCGCCGGTGCTCGTCCACGGGGATGTTGGGGCATTGGAGCAGCTGTTTCTCAATCTTCTGTTGAACGCCGTCGACGCCGTGCGTGAAGGGGGCGACATCCGCGTCGTCTGCCGGCCGGAGAACGACCATGTCGTCATCCGGGTGATCGATACGGGAGCCGGGCTCAGCGAAGACGTCGCGCGGCAGGCATTCGAACCGTTGTTCACGACGCGCGCCGGCGGCACGGGCCTGGGGCTCACCATCGCGGCGCGACTGGCGCACGCGCATGGCGGGTCGGTCACGCTCGAAGGGTCGTCCTGCCGCGGCGCCATCGCGACCGTCGATCTGCCGCGCGCGGCGGCTCCGTCGATGTAACGGGCCCGCGGCGTTTGCCACGATCCGTTACATCCTGTGCACGGGCCGCGCGTGCAGCCGACGCGCGTTGTCCTTCGCTGTCAGCCACTTCGCGGTTTTGCGAGGCCGTGGCACTACGGCTGCAGTGGGGCGGGCATGAGGATTCACATGCGCTCACTCGGACTCCTGGCCCTGCTCGCGCTCGCGGCGGCATGCGGCGATCGGTCGGTCAACGCGAGCGCCGTTCATACGGGCGCGGCCGCCGACGTGCCGCCGCCGATCGCGCGCGTCGATCGGCTCGAGCCGCGGCGTGTCTGGAGCGGCGCGGACCCGAACTTCTACGCCGGCGCGCCCTCGCCCGATGGACGCCTCGTCACGGAAATCGACTGGGGGACCGGCGACCTCGCGGTTCGCGATCTCGAGACCGGTGAGATGCGCCGGGTGACCGACAAGGGACCGTGGAGCAAGTCCGGCGATTTCGCCGAACACTCGGTCTTTTCACCGGACGGCGAGCGCATCGCGTACACCTGGTTCAACGATCAGATCCGGCGGTACGAAGTGCGCACGATCCGCCTGGATGGATCCGACATGCGTATCCTGGTGTCGAAAGCGCCGGAGCTCACCTACGCCTGCGTCGAAGACTGGTCGCGCGACGGGTCTTCGATCCTGGTCACCACATTCCTCGCCGACCGGTCCAGCCAGATCGCAACCGTGTCCGCCGCGGACGGTTCGCTCCGCGTGCTGAAGACCAGCGACTGGCGCCATCCGCTCGTATCGGCGTTTTCACCCGACGGCCGCCACGTCGCGTATGACTATCCCAAAGCGCAGCCGCAGATCGGGCGCGAGATTCGCGTGCTGACGATCGGCGGTCGTGAGACGGTCGCAGCCACCGGACCCGGCACGGCGCGGCTGCTCGGCTGGCTTCCGGACGGCAGCGGCATCCTCTACCACGCCAGCACGAACCAGACGCGCGCCATCTGGGCGTTGAGGGTCTCCGATGGCGGATCCGCCGGGCAGCCGCAACTCGTCCGGCCCGATGTCTGGCAGGTGCAGCCGCTCGGGTTCACGAAGAACAGCTTCGTTTACGGCGTCAGCGTCGAAGGCCGGCGCATCCGGGTCGGCCCGGTCGATCTGGTGAACGGCCAACCCCTCGCAGAAGCAACTCCGGTGAGCGACCCGACGCACGCGCGCTCGCACGATCCGGTCTGGTCGCGCGACGGCAAGCTGCTCGCCTACCTCGCCCAGTCTGGAGGCACGGGGCAACAGCTCGAGATCACGAACGGCGCCGGCGAAGTGCAGCGGCAGATCCCGATGCCGGTGTCGTTCAATCCACGAAAACTGGTCTGGACGCCGGACAACGCGGGCATTCTCGTCTTCGGGTCGGATCCGCAGGGACGACACGGCATTCACAGGATCGACCTGCGCCAGGCCACGCTCACGCCAGTGCTGGTCGAGGGGCACGTGAACGACGGGATGACGTTCTACGCGCTGAGCCCCGACGGCGCAACGCTCTACTATCGGAAGGCCGTCGAGCTGGCGGCGGTCAGCAAGCCGCATGCGATCGTCGCTCGCGACCTGCGGACGGGATCCGAAAAGGACGTCCTGCGCGTGGGTCCGGGCCGGGGAATCGTCGTCTCGCCAGACGGCAAATGGCTCGCGTATACCGACGAGAACATGCCCGAAAAGAAATATAACCTGATGATCGCGCCGGTTGGCGGCGGCACGCCGCGCAGCGTATACCAACCGTTCGGCCGCGTCATGAACAACCGCTGGGGCCTGAACTGGGCGCCCGACGGCCGCTCGCTGGTTGTCTATGACGAGCCCGCGAATCGTCCGGCCGGGGTCTGGCAAGTCCCGATCGACGGGCGGCCGCCGCGGCTCGTGATGGATATGCGCCGGATCTCCGGAGGCGCCGCGGATCCTGCCGCTGGCCTCAGCAACGATGTGCGTCCGATCGACCTGCGGCTGAGTCCCGACGGCCGTCGCCTCGCGTACGAGTTCGGACGCGATCGCGGCGAGATCTGGATGATTTCCGGCTTTCCCTCGTCGTCGCGCTGACGACCTCCCGTTACCCGTTCTCCTGTTTCTTCAGAGGTGAACCATGAAAGCGAACCTGTTCGCCAGGTCCATCGTGTGTGCCGGTATCGTTCTGCTCACCGGCTGCGATGCTGACCATCGTCCCATTTTCGTCTCTCCGGCGGGCATCCCGCTCGTGACGATCACGCCGAGCACCGCCGGACGACAGGTCGGAGAGACGCAGCAGTTCGTCGCCACGGTCACCGGCGGGAATTCCGTCTCCAACACCGTGACATGGGAGGTCCTCTTCGGTACCGACGTGGCCAACGTGAACCGCACGACTGGCATCGCGACATGCTCTGGGCCGGGCACCGCCACCCTGGGCGCAGTTTACGTCGGCGATGCCAATGCCGGGGGACTGCCGTCCTCACGTGCTCCGCCCCCCCCGAACCACCTGCCGAGTTGCTCCTCATCAAGGTCTCGCCGGCCTCAGTGGATGTGAACGTCGACAGGAACGCAACCAACGAGCACGTCTGCACGTTCCGCGTCGAGAACATCTCGTCTGGACCGGTGACGACGACATACACGTCCGATCACCCGGCGCTCGTGCCGAACGTGTCCGGGGGCACGGTGCCGGCTGGCGGCGCGGGAAGCGTGAGCGTCTTCTATAAGGTGCCTCAGAACCAGCCGTTCTCGGCATCGTTGACGGTCAAGGCGACCACGCCCGAGGGGGAGCAGAACGTGAAGGTGCCGATCAAGATCGGCCTCAAATAGCAGCTGCATGGATCGTTGTCTATTATGTAGAAGTAGCTTCGCGGCATCCGAGCGCGGACCGTAGCCGTAGCGGCGGCCGCGAACGGCCTCATTCATGTATTCGTGCCAAGGACGGGCACCTGCGCGTCGCGCAGGTGCCCGCAGTTCCTCGTTCAGCGAATCCTGAACTCCACGTCGTGCCCGAGCGGATCGCCGCTGGCGGTGAACAGCAGACGATACGTTCCGGCCGGCAGCCCGCCCGCTTTCAGGTTCAGGATGTAGCCTCCAAGCGACGCGTCGTAGCGGAACTGCCCGCCGGGATTGGCATTCCCGGCATCGTGTACGCCGGTCGACGGGCCCGCGACCGACCGGATGCCGTGGGCCGTCAGCGCGATGGCCGGCGACGACAGATTGCCTCCATCAACGGTGCAGAGTTGCAGCTTGATCGGGATGGTGCTCCCGCTGCGAGCGGGTTTCGACGGGTCGTACAGGAGACACAGGCTGTTCGTCACGGTGAGCGTGCCGGTTCGGTAGCCGATCGTGTAATTCGCGTCCGAGGCGCCACTCACCTCGATCGCGTAGATCCCCGCCCCGCTGTTTGTCGTCGCTGTGGTGGCCAGTGTCGGGCTGACGTCGAGCGTAGCTGGCGTGTCGCCGTTGACGAAGCCCGCGTAGCTGGCGGTCAATGGCGGATTCGGCGCCCCGACCAACCGCGTGTGGTTGTCCGCCGTGACCGTGAGCGCCGCCTTCGTGACGGCATGTGCCGTCGAGCCGCTGCTCGCGTTGAAGATCGAGCCGCCGCTGTATACCGCGACGATCGTGTGATTCCCCGCCGGGAGCATCGTCACCTCAACGCCCGCCCGACCGCTCGCGTCGAGCGCGATCGGTCCTGCCAGGACGCTCGAGGCCTCGGTGAATGTGACCGTTCCCGCGGTTGCGATGCCGCCCGTCCGAATCACCGCGGCCGTGATGTTGACCGACTGCCCGTACGTGGACGGATTCGGAGTCGTCGAGACGGTCGTCGTGGTCGCCGCAGTGATGACGATGACGGCGAAGGTTGTGCTGGACTGGTTGCCGGCCGCATCCACCGCCGTGACAGTGACCGTCGTCGTCCCCAACGGGAACTGGCTGCCGGACGCCGGCGTCGCGCTCCGGGTCGGCGCGGGATCCACCGCGTCGGTGACCGCCGGCGCAAAGGTGACGACCGCGCCGCTCTCGGACGTGGCCTCCACCGTCACGTCGGGCGCCGTGATGATCGGCGCCACGGTGTCGTGCGTGAACGTGGCGGGCGGATTGCCCGCCGTAAGCGTCTCTGTCAGGCCGGAGATCGTGACGTCGACCGTTCCCGCGAGAACTGTGACGATCACCTCCTCGCTCCCGGGAGGACCTTGGACCTCGACGTCCACCGTCTCGCCGGGATCCAGCGCGAACGACCCGAACGGCACATCGTGCTCGTCCAGCAGCAGCACGGTAACCGGTTCGGTGTTGCCAGGGTCAGCGGTGAACGGGCTGCCCGTGCTGATCGACTGCCCGGTCGTGAGCCCCGCCAGAAACTTCACCCTGCATCCGGTGAAGAGGCTGCAGCCGTACTTGTAGACCTCAATTCTCGGCGAGGCCTGCACCGCCTTCACATACAGCGTGCCGTTCGAGTCACATCGCCACTCGGCCGCTTCGCCGCCCGCGTCGAACCGGATTTCCTTGTAGCGGGAACCGCCACACGCCGAGATCCGTGCCTGGCTATAGCCTTCGTTCCCGATGGGCGCGACGCTTCCGCGCACCGGCAGGCCGGGGACATCGTCGATGCGAACGAACCAGTTCCCCCGCGCTTCGATCCTCCCCCGCGACGGATCCGAGGGCGCTTTCGCGTACTCGCTCGAGTACACATGCGGCTCGTCCGCGTCTGTCGACAGGTTTCTATCAATGGCCGCGGCGATGCCGTCGCCGTCGGCGACCAGGCCCACGGACGTGCTGTTGCCCGCCGTGTCCGCGATCGTCACATTGAACGTGTTCGACGCCGCGACCGTCACGCCGACCGACGCCACCCAGGTGCCCGTCTGTGGCGTGCCCGACGCAAGCGACGCTGTCGTGCCGTTGATCGTCACCGCGGCGACCCCGACGGCGTCTGTCGCCTGCACCGACGCAGTTACCGCCGATGACGTGAACACCGCATCGGTTGTCGGGCTCACGATGACGGCGCTCGGGGGCGTGGTGTCGCCGACTGTCACCGTGAACGCCCGGGCCGCGCTGTTCCCCGACTCGTCCGTCGCCGTGCAGGTCACCGGCGTGGTCCCGATGGGGAACAGACTGCCTGAGCCTGGGGCGCATGTGACGACCGGCGCTGAATCGGCGTCGTCGCTGGCGCTCACCTCGAACGAGACAAAGGCGCCGTTCGGACCAGTAGCTTCAGCCACGACGTCATCCGGGAGGTCGAGCACCGGTGCGCTCGTGTCGAGCGGCGCACTCTCAATCACGGAGATAGTGTTGCTCGCGGTGTTGGCGACGTACGTGCGGTGCGTCTGCGGATTCACTTCAATCCGTGCCGGGCCAAGACCCACAGGCACCGTCGCGACGACCGTATTCGTCGTGCCATCGATGATGGCTACCGAAGCTCCCCCAGACTGCGCAACGTAAACGAGGTTCAGAACAGCATTCACCGCCAACGCGTACGGTCCCGACGGTACGGGAACGGTTTCGATGACCGCATTCGTTGTCGTGTCAACGACCGAAACGGTACTTGAATCGCGATTCGCCACGTACAGACGCCTCGCTGCCTCGTCGACCGCGACATCCAGCGGGACGAGACCCACCGGGATTGTGGTTACGATCGCGAGGGTCGAGCCGTCGATTACGGCGACTCGCGCCGTGCCTGCAACCGGGGCGTATATGAGATTTCTCGCGCTATCCACGTCGAGGCCATAGGCATCACCTCCGATGCCAATCTGGGCGAGCACGGTGTTCGTGGTCAGGTCGAACACCCACACTGCGTCACTCCCGGTGTTGCCAACGTACAGACGATTCGTCGCGGGATTGACCGCTGCTCCCATCGGGTTGCTGAGGCCGCCGAAACTCGACGAGAACGAATCCGTGGCGGCATCGATCACCGACACGGAGTTCGAAGAATGATGCGAGACATACACGTGGCGCGTGACCCGGTTGACGGCGAGACCCTCCGGACCACCGGGAGGAAGCGCGATCGTGGCGCGTACCGTGTCACTCGCGCCGTCGATCACCGACACGTTATTGGCATGGTGGTTGGCGACGTAGATCCACCCGCTGTTCGGATCAACACCGATTTGGCGCGGCGACCCGGGCACGGGAATCGTCGCGGTCACGGAATGCGTCACCGCCTGCCGGACGGTCACCGTGAACGCTCCTGTTGCCGTGTTGCCGGCCGCGTCGCGTGCGCTGCAGATCACGTCCGTGGTTCCGACTGAAAAGGTCATGCCTGACGCCTGCGCGCATGACAGCGGCACCGTGCCGTCCACGTGGTCCGTCGCTGATGCGGTGTAGGTGACGACAGCGCCGGACGGGCCCGTTGCGCGGCGCTCGATACTGCCCGGCAGCGTCAGAACTGGAGGCGTCGTATCACGCACGATGACGGAGAAGTAGCCGGTGCTGGTGTTGTTGCTGCTGTCGGTCGCCGTGCACTCGACGTCGGTGCGCCCGATCGGTAAGACGGTGCCGGGCTCAGGGATGCAATCGGGCGTGACGGGGCCGTCCACATCGTCCAGGGCAGACGCCGTGTAGGTCGCCACCGCACCCGCGGCCGACGTGGCTTCGAAAATGAGCTCGTTCGGTAACGCCAGTGTGGGTGGCGTTCTGTCGGGCGCGAATGCCTCGGTGGTCGCGAGCACGCCGTTCGCGCCTTGACCGCCGACTGCGTAGATCGCTCCATGGAGCGTGTCGGCAGCGAGGTAGGCGCGAGGCGTCGGCATCGGAGCGTCCGCCGTCCACGTATTACTGGCGGGATCGTAGACGTCGACGCTCGCCAGCAGGCCCGCGTTCGAGCCTCCACCCACAGCGTAAAGCTTGTTGCCGAGGACGGCGGCGGCGAGGCTCGACCGGCCTGACGGCAACTGGGCCTTCGTCGCCCACGTGTCGCTCGCGGGGTCGTACGCCTCTACAGTTGCCAGGCTGCAGCAACCGCCGCCGTATCCGCCGATAGCGTAGAGGATGCCGTCGATCACGCCCACGGCGAGACCGCCACGGGCGGTAGGCATGGCGGACTTGTTCGTCCAGGTGTTCGTTCGCGGATTGTAGGCCTGGACCGTCGACACCCACCCGTTTCCGTTATTGCCGCCCACCGCATACAGGATCCCGCCCACGACGCCCACGGCAAAGTGGTAGCGCGCCCCCGGCATCGGTGCTTTCGTCGTCCAGGTATTGGCGAGAGGATCGTATGCTTCGACGACGGCTACAGGGCTGCCGGAAAACCCCCCGACCGCGTACAGGATTCCGTCGATCACTGCCGCCGAAAGATAGTTGCGCGGGGTCGGCATTGGAGGTTTGAGCGTCCAACTGTCGGACAGGGGGTCATAGGCCTCGAGCCTGGATTGTGGAGAGCCGCTGCCTCCCGTGAGATCTCCGCCCACGGCGTACAGAACACCATCGCCCGCCGCGACTGCAAGTTGGACCCGCGCCGTCGGCATTGGCGCTTTCGTGCTCCAAGGGTTGCTCCCTACGAAGGCCTCGCCGGGAACGAGGGCTACGGTCGTCACGAGGGCCAACCAGAATGTGCGAGTCAGAAACGGCTGCGTCCGCATGTCCAACCTCCGGGCCAGAAAGTGAAGCGCGATTCGTTAAAGCGGGTTGCGGCGGCCTGATCTGGCGCCGTTCGCGATTGCACAGGTTAGAAACCGACGGTAGACTGCGCAACAGTCATAAGCCGACACAACACGACGGAGATGGGCGCGTGAGCGACTCGCGTAAGCGATTGACCTCCTGGAAGGACATCGCCCAACACCTGGAGCGGGACGTTCGCACGGTGATGCGCTGGGAGAAGGAGCGAGGTCTGCCCGTTCACCGGGTGCCGGGCCGACGGCCGAGCCGCGTGTGGGCGTACGCCGACGAATTGACGGCCTGGCTTGTGGACGCCCCTCCGGAGGACCCGGGCGCCGCCGCGCCGTCCGATCGCCAGCAGGCCGTGGCGGAAGCCGAGGAGGCGTCTCTCGTCAGGAATTCGCCTCCTCGCCGGATGTACTGGTGGGCGGCGGGCGTTGCCGTTCTCGCGCTCGTGACGGTTGCCGCCGTGATGGCCCGGCGCCCTGCCGGGCCGATCGCCGAGATCCGCGTCGAGAACGGGGAACTGCGAGCCATCGACGGATCGGAGCGCACCCTCTGGACGTTCCGTGGGCCCGACGCCGTGGAGTTTTCGACAGCGGGCAGATGGTGGCGCGTGGCGGATCTCGATGGTGACGGTCGGAACGAGGTGCTCGTGGCCGCCAACGTCACGCGGCCCGGGCGCAGGCTGCCTGCGGCAACGCTGTACTGCTTCAGCGACGATGGCCGCTTGACGTGGTCGCACACGCCGGCCGATCGGTGGCAGTTCGGGACCGAAGAGTACGTCGCGCCGTGGATGTCCACGACCGTGTCGGTCGTGCAACTGGCGCGCGGTGCGCGAGTGGCCTGGGCGGTCCATCACCACACATGGTGGCCCGCGATGCTGCTGCTGTTCGACGCACGGGGCGTCCCCGAGCTCGCCTTCGTCAACGCCGGGTACCTTTCAGACGTCGGCGCCTCGAGCGACGGACGCCGCTTGTTCGTGACGGGCATCAGCAACTCGCACCAGAAGTACTTCATGGCCGTGCTCGACGCCGCGCGTCCCGCCACGTCGCCGGAGCAGCCGGGTTCGGAGTTCGAGTGCCGGACGTGTCCGGCCGGGCGGCCGCTCTTCTACTACGCCTTTCCGCGCACCGAGGCGAGCCGCTCGATCGCGTTCCCGGCCGAACCTCCGTCGGTGTTCGTGGAGCGTGACCGCACACAGGTCTGGGTGAAGGAAGCGGGGCAACCGCTGGGTCCGGCGACGATTTACGAATTCGTCGGCCCTGAGTTCACGAACGTGCGGGCACGGTTCGCGGACTCGTACTGGGAGTGGCACCGCGATGCCGAGCGCCGCGGTCCGATCGATCACGCGGCGGAAGACTGCCCTGAGCGGTCGTGGCTGACGGTCTCAGGCTGGTCGGACGGTGGGGGCTGGACATCGCTTCGCCTGCCGACGTCGCAGAGTGCGATCCGCTGACGCATTTCGGCTGCCTTCGTCGCAGGCTGGGAAGCGCCTCGCAGCGCGGGGACTCCGCACAGGCCATGAAGCTGGCCGAGGAACGATTCCCAGCGGACTGTTCACCGCGGCCGCGCACAGCCACAGCGAAGAATGTTCGTTCACCCAGCGCAGCCGTGTATTCCAGTATTGCCGCATGGATGGCCTTGAACTCGCTCACGACAACGCGCACTTCGACGAACTGGCACAAATCGATCGCGCAAGAGGAGGGTGAGTCGAATTCACCCGGGCGAAATCCGCGGCATGGTCGATCCGCGGCTCGAAGCGTTCGACCAGGGTGGAGACGAATCGCGCCTCGTCGTGGAAGCCCGTCAGGAGGGTGAGGTCGACG
>MELC01000057.1:23722-33752 GCA_001767455.1 Acidobacteria bacterium RIFCSPLOWO2_12_FULL_66_21 | reverse complement strand
GCTGCACCCAGCGCGTCCTGCCGTCCTTGTCGTCGAAGAGCACCTTCAGGTCGGGCTGTCCCACGCGCGCGCCGATGTACCCGCGGTCCCGGTAGAACGACTCGAGGTTGTCCGCGTCGTCGGCGAACTTCTCTTCCTTATACGTGCCCGCGCCGGTCACGAAGGAGAGCCAGCTCTTGCCCTTGTTCTCCTTCAACTGCCGTCCGAGACGGCCGTCGCTGAACGCCTTGTTGCCGAGAAACTCGACGTCGCCGATCTTGACCTTCGGGCCCTCGGTAATCACGAAGCTGAGGTTCACGGTCTTCGTGCCGCCCTCGACAGGCTTGATCTCCGGCTTGACCTCCGCGTACTCATAGCCCTTCTCGGCGTAGAGCTGGCGGACGACACCGGCGACACTGCGGACGAGCCCGGGATCGATGAACGAGTCCAGGCGGATCGTGATCCCTTTCTTCTTCAGCTCCTCTTCGATCTTCGACTGCTCGACGCGCTTGGACCCCACGTAGTCGACGATCTTGACGCGCTGGCGCTCCTCCATGTTGTAGACGATGACCTTGCCGATCACGCCGTTCTCGTACCGGACGTCACGCACGTCGATGAGGAGGTCGTCGAGAAAGTTGGTGGCCCACAGCCGCTTGAAGTCCGCGAGAATCACCCGCTCGGCGGCTTCGTCGTACCGCACCCACTGGTTCTCCCTCGTCTGGCTGCCTTTCATCTGGATGTAATAGATGTAGGTGTACGGGTCGATGACCGAGGCCCCGCCCTGCTTCTCGAAGCACAGCATGCTCGCGGTCACGACCGGGGGAGAACCCGCCGGGGGCAGCCGCACAGGCTTGTCGACGGTCTGATCGCAGATGGTGGCGGGGAGCGGAAGGGCCCCGCCGGCGGCGGGCGCCTGCACCGCCGGCAGCGGCGGCGTCTGGGCCGGGGGCGTTGCCTGGCCGGCCGCCTGCGCTGGCGTGCCGTAGCTGACGCCAGCTACGGCGGCGAAAATCAAGGCCAAATACCGCATATAGGGATCTGTTACGAGCCTTCGGGAGGGCAGAACTCGCCCCTCCCCTTGTGGCCAAGCTGCCAGTTTACTGGATTTTAGACGTGGACGGCCACCCGGTGGCCGTCCACGCCTCGCCGAAGCCGCGAGGCTAGCGCCGGCGGAGGCGGAGCCTGCCGCGCCGAAGCTGGCGCGAAGCGCCGGCGGAGGCGGGCGCTATGCCAGCCGGCGGCCGTCCTGCGGCGCCCCTGCGGGTCGATACGCCAGCACGCCGCCGTCGAGGTAGACCTGAATGTCGCCGCCTTTCAGCTGTCCTCGAATGAGCTCCTCGGAGAGGGGATCCTCGATGAACCGCTGGATGGCGCGCCGGAGCGGCCGCGCGCCGTACGATCGGTCCTTGCACGTCTGCTCGATGATCCAGTCGATCACCTCGGGCTCCAGCTCGAGCCGGAGCTTGCGGTCGACCAGGTTGTCGTTGACCTGCTTCACGAGCAGCCGCGTGATCGTCCGGAGGTCGTCGTCCAAGAGCGCATCGAACACGATGATCTCGTCGATGCGGTTGATGAACTCCGGGTTGAACGTCTTGCGCACCTCGCCGAGCACCATGTCGTTGACGCTGCGGGCGATGACGCCGGAGTCGGCCGACTGGAAGCCGAGCGACGCCTTCTTCTGGATGAAGCGGGCGCCGATGTTCGACGTCATGATGATGATCGTGTTCTTGAAGTTCACCCGGTTGCCGAGACCGTCCGTCAGGTGGCCGTCCTCGAACACCTGCAGCAGGATGTTGAACAGGTCCGGGTGCGCCTTCTCGACCTCGTCGAGCAGCACGACGGAGTAGGGGTTCCGCTTCACCTTCTCGGTGAGCTGCCCGCCTTCCTCGTGCCCGACGTATCCGGGCGGCGATCCAATCAGCTTCGAGACCGAGTGCTTTTCCATGTACTCGGACATGTCGAAGCGAATCAGCGCGTGATCGCTGCCGAACAGGAAGTTGGCCAGCGCCCGCGCGAGCTCCGTCTTGCCGACGCCGGTCGGCCCGAGAAAGATGAAGCTGCCGACGGGACGGGTGGGCGCCTTTAGCCCGGCGCGCGACCGCCGGATCGCCCGCGAGATCGCCGAGATCGCGGCGTCCTGCGAGACGACGCGGTTGTGCAGGGCCTGCTCCATCTGCAGGAGCTTGTCCCCCTCATCCTGGTTTATCGACGTGAGCGGCACGCCGGTCCACTTCGACACGACCTCGTCGATTTCGGTCTTGCCGACGACGACGCGGCGCGTGCTGGATTTCACGTCGAACTGCTCGCGCACGAACTGCAGGTTCTCGCGCGCCTGCACTTCCTGCTCGCGGTAGAACTGCGCCTTCTCGAAGTTCTTCTCCGAGACCGCCGTCTCCATCCGCTCCACCGCGACGCGGATGCTGCGGTTGATCTCGCCGAACTCCTCGCTGTAGCCCGCCTCGCGCAGCTTCGCGCGGGCGCCCGCCTCGTCGATGAGGTCGATCGCCTTGTCCGGCAGGAAGCGGTCGGTGATGTAGCGGTTGGACTGGTAGACCGCGGCCTCGATCGCGTCCGCCGTGTATTCGACGTGATGGAACGACTCGTAGCGGTCCTTGATGCCCCGCAGGACATCGATCGTTTCACGCTCGGTGGGCGGATCCACCTTGACCGCCTGGAACCGGCGCTCGAGCGATCGGTCCTTCTCGATGTACTTCCGGTACTCCGAGGGGGTCGTGGCGCCGATGCACCGGATCTCGCCGCGGGAGAGCGCCGGCTTGAGGATGTTCGCAGCGTCGAGCGAGCCTTCGGCCGAGCCGGCCCCGACCAGCGTGTGCAGCTCGTCGATGAACACGATGATGTTCGGGTTCTCGGTCAGCTCCTTCATGATCGCCTTCAGGCGCTCTTCGAACTGGCCGCGGTACTTCGTGCCGGCGACGATCAGCGAGATGTCCAGCGCGAGGATGCGCTTGTCGGCGAGGAAGTGCGGCACGTCGCCGTAGACGATCTTCTGCGCGAGCCCCTCGACGATGGCCGTCTTGCCGACGCCCGGCTCGCCGATGAGCACCGCGTTGTTCTTCGTGCGGCGGCAGAGGACCTGCTGCACGCGCTCGAGCTCGATGTGCCGCCCGACGAGCGGGTCGAGCTGGTTCTTCATCGCGGCCTCGGTCAGGTCGCGCGAGAACTCGGCGAGCAGCGGCGTTTCCTTCACGCGCGTGAGGGTCGTCTTCTCGTTGAGGAGCGCCACGATGTCCTCGCGGACGGTGTTCAGGCGCATCCCCTTTTCCATGAGGATGGTGGCCGCGACAGAGCGCTCCTCGCGCAGGATGCCGAGCAACAGGTGCTCGGTCCCGATGTAGTTGTGCAGGAGGCGGTCCGCCTCTTCCGCGGCGAACTGAAGGACGCGCTTGGTTTCCGCGCTGAACGGGATCTCGACCGAGGTCGACACCTTCTCGCGAAAGACCGTGCGCCCCTCGATCTCCTTGCGAATGCTCTCGAGCGACAGGTGCGAGCGCGCGAAGATCCGACTCGTGAGCCCCTTGCCTTCCCGGATCAGCCCGAGCAGGAGGTGCTCGGTCTCGATGGAGATGCTGCCAAGCTGACTGGCTTCGTAACGGGCGAAGAAAAGCACCCGCCGAGCCCGTTCTGTGTAGCGTTCGAACATCCGGTGTTACCTATGGTGAAAGGAAGGGTGTCCCTGCCCGCATTATACGGCAAAGGATCCGCCCCGATCACACGATTTCCGCGTAAGTGAGACTGATAACGCGACTTACCGCCGTGGCTCGTTGCCCGTGGCTCGTTGCTCGTAGCGACCACTGTCTAACTGTGAGACGACCTCAGCAACGATCGGGGTTTCCGCGAGCCACGAGCCACGAGGAACGAGAAACGAGCTCGCCGCCTTCGCGCTTCGCGCTACGGCGGGCCAGGCGAGTACAATGTCGAGTTCAGGAGGACTCAGCAGCATGATGAAGCGAATACTGACGACGGGCGTGGCGCTGCTTGCGAGCGTCGCGATGGCTGCGGCGCAGACGCCACCGGCGGCACAAACGACGGCGCCGGCACAGCCGAAACCGGTGGCACGGGTCGCCAGCCCGGCCGGGTCGTCGCAGACGCAGATCGGCAGCGGCGCGACCGGCAAGTGGATCGAGATCACCTACGGGCGGCCGATCAAGCGCGGCCGCGCGGATCTCTGGGGCAAGGACGCCGACTACGGCAAGGCGCTCTTGGCGGGCGCGCCCATCTGGCGCGCGGGCGCGAACGTCTCCACGAGGCTCAAGACCGAGCTCCCGCTCGTGATCGCCGGCAAGACGGTGCCCGCCGGTGAGTACAGCCTGTTCATCGAGCTCAAGTCGCCCACCGACTGGACGCTCGTCGTCTCGTCGTGGCCGGCCCAGGAGAAGTACGACAAGGCCAACACGGCGGCGCTGTGGGGCGCGTACGGCTACACGCCCGACAAGGACGTGGCGCGAATCGCCATGAAGGTGGAGAAGCTGCCGCTCTCCATCGATCAGCTCACGTGGGATTTCGCCGACGTCACGGCGACCGGCGGGAAGCTCGTGATCATGTGGGACACGAACATGGCCACGGCCCCCTTCGCGATCGGCCAGTAGGACCGCGGTCCGGGATTCGGCCGTGCCGGGTCCCGGACCATCTTCCGTGCAGTCAACTCCGGCGCGCAGCACGTCGCGGGCCGCCGCGCTCGTGGCGGCTGGCATTCTCCTCAGCCGCATCGCGGGGCTGGTGAGGCTCCGCCTGTTCGCCAAGTACTTCGGGCAGGTGTCGGACGCCGCCGACGCGTTCAACGCGGCGTTCCGCATCCCGAACTTCCTGCAGAACCTGTTCGGCGAAGGGGCCCTGTCGGCCTCGTTCATCCCCGTCTACGCGGGGCTGCTGTCCAAGGGCAAGGCGGACGAGGCGGACCGCGTGGCGCGCACGGTCTTCGGCTTGCTCTCGCTCAGCACGTCCGTGCTCGTGCTCATCGGCGTCGCCTTCGCGCCGCTCGTCGTCGACGTCGTCGCTTACGGCTTCTCGGGTCCCAAGCGGGCGTTGACCACCACCCTCGTCCGGATCCTCTTCCCCGGCGCCGGCCTGCTCGTCGTGTCCGCCTGGTGCCTCGGCGTCCTCAACAGCCATCGCAAGTTCTTCATCTCGTACACGGCCCCGGTGATGTGGAACGCGGCCATGATCGCGACGCTCGTCCGCTACGGCCCGGCGCACGAGTTCGATCGCCTTGCCATCGTACTGGCGATCGGCTCGGTCGCCGGCAGCGCCTTGCAGTTCGGCATCCAGCTGCCGTCGGTGATCGCCGTCTTCCGGCACGCGGGACGCGGGCCGGCGCTGGCGGTCACAGGCGAGGTGCGCACCGTGATGCGCAATTTCATCCCGGTGTTCATCAGCCGCGGCGTCGTGCAGGTCAGCGCCTACATCGACGGACTGCTCGCCAGTCTGCTCCCGACGGGCGCGGTCACCGGGCTCACCAACGCCCAGATCCTGTACACCTTGCCGGTGAGCCTGTTCGGGATGTCGATCTCCGCCGCCGAACTGCCCGCGATGTCGGGCGACACGGGAACGACCGTGGATCGCGCGGAGGCGCTGCGGAGGCGGCTCACGCCCGGCCTCCAGCGTATCGCGTTTTTCGTGGTGCCCTCCGCGGTGGCGTTCCTGGCCTTCGGCGACATCGTCGCGGCCGCCATCCTGCAGACCGGGCGCTTTCGCCCGGAGGACGCCGACTACGTGTGGGGGATCCTCGCCGGTTCGGCGGTCGGCCTGCTGGCCTCGACGCTGGGACGGCTGTACTCAGCGGCGTACTATGCCCTCGGCGACACGCGGACGCCGCTCCGATATGCGGTCGTCCGCGTCGTCCTCGTCACGGTGCTGGGCTACGTCTTCGCCTTCATCCTGCCGCCGATGCTTGGCGTCGGAGCGAAGTGGGGCGCGGCGGGCTTGACCTCGTCGGCCGGCATCGCCGGCTGGTGCGAGTTCGCGCTGCTCCGCCGCTCACTCACGCGCCGAATCGGCGCGACCGGCGTCGGTGTCGGACGGCTCGCCATCCTGTGGAGCGCGGCGCTGGCGGCCGCGGCGGTCGGCTGGCTCCTGCGCGTCGAAACGGGCACGCTGCATCCGATCCTGCGCGGCGCGGTCGTGCTCGGGCCCTACGGACTCGTCTATCTCGGCGTCGCCGCGATGGCCGGGGTACCGATACCGGTGCTGCGAAGAAAGTAGGCAGTAGACAGTAGGCAGCAGGCAGTGGATCACACTGCGGCCGCTCGGTTCTGCAGCCTGGCGCGCCGACGCGCAGAGCGCGAAGGCGGCGGGCTCGGGGCTCGGGAAAAGAAAACCACAAGAAGAGTCTTATCGTCTTCGTGTTCTTCGTGTCCTTGGTGTTCTTCGTGAGGAAGAGCCGTGGGCGCGTGCAACGGGACAGCGGGACAGCGGGACAGCGGCGGGGTGTACAGCGCTGTGATCTACGCCGCCCTCAGTCTTCCATCCTCGAGCGTCAGGATCCGATCGCAGGCAGCAGCGAGCCTGGGGTTGTGCGTGGCGATGATCGAGGTGAGGCCGCGTTCGCGATGCATCTCGCGCAGCAGCTCGTGCAAGGTCTCCGCCGTGTGCTCGTCCAAATCGCCGGTCGGCTCGTCGGCCAGGAGCAGCGTCGGCTCCATCACGAGGGCGCGCGCGATCGCGACGCGCTGCTGTTCTCCTCCTGACATCATCCCGGGCCGGTGATCGAGCCGCTCGGCGAGCCCGACGCGGGTCAGCAGGTCGACCGCGCGCGCGCGCCGCGGCCCCGCGGCGCGCCGCGCGATGCGCATCGGCATCTCCGCGTTCTCGAGCGCGGTGAACTCCGGGAGCAGGTGGTGGAACTGAAAGACGAAGCCGACGTTCTGATTGCGGTACGCCACGACCGCCGCGTCCTCGAGCGCCGTCAGTTCCGTGTCGCCGATGCGAATGGCGCCTTCATCCGCGGCATCGAGCCCGCCAAGCACGTGCAGCAGGGTGCTCTTGCCGACGCCCGAGGCGCCGACGATGGCGACCATCTCGCCGCGCTCGAGCGACAGTTCGAGCCCACGCAACACGGTGAGGTGCGTGTTCCCCACCGGGTAGCTCTTCGAGAGCGCCGAGACGGTGATAAAGGGCATGGTGATCAGCTGCCAGTTACCAGCTCCCAGTCTCCAGATCGAATCTGCTGCCGGCTGGAAGCTGGGAACTGGAAGCTGGGAGCTTCTTTATCCATATCTGAGCGCCTGTGCTGGATCCAGCTTCGACGCCTGGCGCGACGGA
The DNA here is from genome assembly GCA_001767455.1 of Acidobacteria bacterium RIFCSPLOWO2_12_FULL_66_21. Taxonomy (GTDB): domain Bacteria; phylum Acidobacteriota; class Vicinamibacteria; order Vicinamibacterales; family 2-12-FULL-66-21; genus 2-12-FULL-66-21. The sequence goes on along the minus strand of MELC01000057.1, from coordinate 26,495 downwards.
TAGATGGTCGCGACGAAGCAGATCAGGATCGCGGCGGCTACGACAATGACGAAGTCGAGCAGCTCCAGCGTGAACGGCACGTACGAGATCTGGTACACGTCGAGCGGCACCCGGATCAGCTTGTAGCGATCGAGCACGTGGATCAGCACGACACCCGCCGTGGCCCCCACGGCCGTGCCGACCAGTCCGATGACGAGCCCCTGGAGCATGAAAATCCGCCGGATGCTCGCCGCCGAGCTCCCCATCGTCTTCAGGATCGCGATGTCGCGGCTCTTCTCCATCACCAGCAGCACCAGCGACGCCACGATATTGAGCGCGGCCACCATGACGATCAGGCCGATGGTGATCGAAATGGCCATCTTCTCGAGCCACAACGCCGAGAAGAGCGACCCGTTCATGTCGCGCCAGTCCTCGGCCAGATAGTCCGATCCGAGGCGCGGCGCGATCGACTGCGCGACCTCGCGCGCGGCGAACAGATCGTCGACCCTCACTTCCAGGTAGTCCGGGTGGGTGCGGTCGAGCACCCGCTCCGCCACCGAGAGGTGGACGAGACCGTACGCCTCGTCGTACTCGAACAGTCCCAGACTGAAGATGCCGACCACCTTCAGCCGCCGGGGGGGATAGATCATGCCCATGGGCGACAGCTTGCCCTGCGGCGTGATGACCTGGATGTCGTCGCCGACCCAGACACCCAGCTTCTTCGCCAGCTCGTGGCCGATGGCGATGCCGTCGACGCGCCCTTCGCGCGGATCGAGGTCCGCGAGGCTTCCCGCCTGCATCGCCTTCTCGATGTTGGTCACGGTGTTCTCGAGCGACGGCAGAATGCCCTTGACGGTGATGAACGCGTCCTTCTCGGCGCTCGTGATCATGCCGGGGCCCATCACCACCGGCGCCGCTCCCATCACATGCGGGACCGTGCGAAGCTTGGCGACTTCCGCCGGCACGTCCGTGATGCCGCCCGCCTTGAACACGTACACGTGCGCGGCGGATCCGACGATGCGATCCCGGAGCTCACCCTGGAGCCCGGTCATCAGCGCGAGCGCGATGAGCAGCGCCATCACGCCAACGGTCACGCCGAGGATCGAGATCAGCGAGATGACGGAGATGAACGCCTGCTTCCGGCGTGCCACCAGGTAGCGGACGGCGACAAAGAGTTCGAATGGCAGATCCATCACTGAATACGGCAAGAGCGAGGAGTCAAGGGTGAAGGACGCGCTACACGCTGAATTCGTCCGGCCGGACGGCTTGACCCAACCGCCGCAGCTTCACTCTTCGCCATTCGCCCTTCCCTGATCTTACTGTCGGGGCCGCATGAGCGGGAACAGGATCACGTCGCGAATCGACGGGCTGTTGGTCAGGAGCATCACCAGACGGTCGATGCCGACCCCTTCCCCGGCGGTCGGCGGCAGGCCGTACTCGAGCGCGTGGACGTAGTCTTCGTCCATGGCGTGGGCGTCGAGATCGCCGGCCGCGCGCTCGGCGAGCTGCGCTTCGAAGCGCCGCCGCTGCTCCGCCGGATCGTTCAGCTCGCTGAAGGCGTTGGCCACCTCGAAGGACGCGACGTAGAGCTCGAAGCGCTCGACGGTGTCCGGATCGTCCGGTTTCTGCTTCGACAGCGGCGAGACCTCGGTCGGGAAGTCATAGACGAAGGTCGGCTGGACGAGCTGCGCCTCGTTCAGCCGCTCGAATACCTCCATCGCGATCCTGCCGGCGCCCCACGACGGATGCGGCTCGATGCCGAGCGTCCTGGCGAGCGCCGCCGCGGTCTCCGGGCCGCGCAGATCCGCGTCGGCGACGGGGGTACCCAACCGGGCGCTGGCGGCCGTCCGCGCCCCTTCGCGCAGCGACACGCGCCGGTACGGCGGGGCGAGCGAGATCTGATGTTCCCCGAACGCGATCTGATCGGTGCCGATCGCCTCCCGCGCGACGGTGGAGATCATCTCCTCGGTCATCGCCATCAGGTCCTGGTAGTCGCTGTAGGCCTGGTAGAACTCCAGCATCGTGAACTCGGGGTTGTGCTGCGTCGAGATCCCCTCGTTGCGGAAATTGCGGTTGATCTCGTAGACGCGCTCGATGCCGCCGACCGTCAGGCGCTTCAGGTACAGCTCCGGCGCGATCCGCAGGAAGAGCTGCATGTCGAGCGCGTTGTGATGCGTCACGAACGGCCTGGCCAGCGCGCCGCCCGCGATCGGCTGCATCATCGGCGTCTCGACCTCGAGGTACCCGCGCGCGTTGAAGAACGATCGGAGCGCCGCCAGCACGCGGCTGCGCGTCTCGAACACCCGACGCGAGTCGGGGTTCACGACCAGATCGAGATACCGCTGCCGGTACCGCGTCTCAATGTCGCTCAACCCGTGCCATTTTTCGGGGAGCGGTATGAAGCACTTCACGAGGAATTCGAGCGAGGACGCGAAGATCGTCAGCTCGTTCGTCCTCGTGCGGAAGAGCTTTCCGGCCACGCCGACGTAGTCGCCGAAGTCGAGCAGCTTGAAAACCGCGAAGTCGCGCTCGGACAGCGCGTCCTTCTTGATGTAGATCTGAATGCGGGAGCGCCCGTCGGAGATCACCAGGAAGTTGGCCTTCCCGAAGCTCCGAATCGCCATCACCCGTCCCGCCGTCGTCGTCCGCACGGGGCTGGCCTCGAGGGCCTCCACGTCCTTCGCGCCGTGCGCGCTGACGAGATCGGTGACGGTATCGGTGCGCTTGAACGCTCGCGGATAGGGATCGACGCCGAGGCGCACGAGCTCCTCGAAATTGGCGCGCCGCTGCTGTA
>MELC01000057.1:7042-23698 GCA_001767455.1 Acidobacteria bacterium RIFCSPLOWO2_12_FULL_66_21 | reverse complement strand
GCTCGCTTGGCGCGCCGTAGCGCCGCAGGCGCGAAGGCGGCGGGCTCGTGCAGCGGGTCAGCGTGATCTACTACCTACTGTCTACTGCCTGCTGCCTGCTGCCTGCTGCCTGCTGCCTGCTATTCCCGTTTCAACTCCTTGCGCACCGCGTCCAGGACCCCGTTCACGAACGGAATCGCCTCGTCGCCGCTGTAGGTCCTCGCGAGCTCGATCGCTTCATTGATGACGACCTTGGCCGGCGTGTCGGGCTCGGCAAGCAGCTCGTAGACCGCCAGCCTCAGCACGAGGCGGTCGACGATGGCCATCCGCTCGACGCGCCAGTTCTGCGCGTGGGCCGAAAGCAGCGCGTCGATCTCGCCGGTGCGCGCGAGCGTGCCGCGCAGGAGGACCTCGGCGAACTCGCGATGCGGCACGGCGAGCTCCTCGTCCGGCTCGCGCGACGGCCAGTACGTCGCGATTGCCTCGTGCGCGCCCGCCCGGCCGACCTCGGCGAGGTAGAGCATCTGAAGCGCAGCCTCGCGGGCACGCCGGCGGCCGATCGCGTCCACGCGCGTCATCCGTTGTTCCGCGGCGAAGGCTCGAATCCGAACGCGCGCCCGGCCCCGGCCTTCGCGGGCGCCCGGCCGAGCTTGCGGAACAGCACCGCCATGTCAATCGCCGCGGCGGCCGCTTCCCACCCCTTGTTCTCGGGCCCCGCGCCGGCGCGCTCCTCCGCCTGCGCCTGCGTGTCGGTGGTCAACACGCCGAACGCGATGGGGACGCCCGTCTCCCCCGCCGCCTGCATGATGCCGTGCGCCACCGCGGACGAAATGAACTCGAAGTGCGGCGTCTCGCCGCGGATCACGCATCCCAGGCAGACGACCGCGTCGAAGCGCCCGGTTTCGGCAAGACACCGGGCCGCCTGCGGCAGCTCGTAGGCGCCGGGCACCGCGACCTCTTCCACGTCGCCCGGGGCCGCACCCGCTTCGGCCAGCGCCGCGCGCGCCGCCTCGGCGAGCGACTGCGTCACGCCCTGGTTGAAGCTGGAGACGACGAGGGCGAAGCGGTACCCCGCGGCTCCGGCGAGCGCCGGAGGCGGCGTCGCGGGATCTGAATGACGCACGGCGCTACTTCCCCTTGAACTCCGCTTTGCGCTTCTCGAGAAACGCCCGGGTTCCCTCGCGCATGTCTTCGGTGGACGAGACCAGCCCGAACAGGGTCGCCTCGAAAACCTGCGCCTCGGCGAACGGCATCTCGAGCCCCTTGTTCACCGCCTCGATGACGTAGCGCGCGGCAATCGGCGCCTTCGCCGCCAGCGCCGCCGCCAGCTTGCGAGCCTCGGCCATCAGCTCCGCGGCGGGAACCACGCGATTCACAAGGCCGAGGCGATACGCCTCCGGCGCCAGGACGTGATCGCCCGTCAGCAGCAGCTCGAGCGCGCGCCCCTTGCCGACCAGCCGCGCCAGACGCTGCGTGCCCGCGTAGCCGGGCATGATCCCGAGGTTGATCTCCGGCTGGCCGAGACGGGCCGTGTCCGCGGCGATCCGAATCGTGCAGGCCATCGCCAGCTCGCATCCGCCGCCCAGCGCGAAGCCGTTGATCGCCGCGATGACGGGCTTCCCCATGCCCTCGATGAGATCCAGCACGTGCTGGCCCCGCATCGAATGATCGCGGCCGGCGGTCGGCGTCAGCACCGCCAGCTCGTTGATGTCGGCGCCGGCGATGAAGGACTTCTCGCCCGCGCCGGTCAGGATGACGACCCTCGCGCTGTCGTCGTACCGCAGCGCGAGCAGCGTGCGCCGCAGCTCGTCGAGGGTCTGGCTGTTGAGGGCGTTGAGGACTTTCGGCCGGTTGACCGTGACCGTTGCGACGGCGCCGTCGCGTTCCACCAGGAGGTTTTCGAGGTTTTCGAGGGTCATGATAGCTGTGGGAGGGCGCGGAGAACCTCACACGGAGGCACGGAGATCACGGAGACGCACGGAGGGTGGCCGGTCTGGCGCCGGCCTTCGGCCGGCGGCCGAGGTGGCTCGAGATCCGCGAACGCAACCACGCCTGCACCTTCCGCGTGTTTGCGTTCGTGGATCTCGGGCCACCTCACGCGCGAAGCGCGGCCAGACCGGCAGCCCTGCGCATTCGCCACTCTCGGCAACTTTCTCTTCTCCGTGCGTCTCCGTGTGCTCCGCGTCTCCGCGTAATCGTCTCCGCGAACTCCGTCTCCTCCGTGCGTCCGCGAAACATGCTGACCGTCAGCCTCGCTTCTGCGGCCGCGAAGAAATGTCGAGTATACCCCACCGTCGCGCGGCGGCTATCCCGAGGCCTATCGCCGCGGCGGCGGACGCGCCCACCGCGTCAGCAGCCAGGTCGTGCAGGCTGGGCGAACGCCCGGGTACGAATGACTGGTGCGCCTCGTCCGAAACGCCGTACAGCGTGGCCAGCGCGACGGCCGCGGTCGCACGCCGCCACGTGACGCCGCCGAGCCGTCCGCCCGCCAGCGCCCGCAGCAGGACCGCGCCGAGAATCGCGTAGCCGATCGAATGACCTGACTTGTCCGAGATGCCGCCGGGCAGCGTCTGCAGATCCGGGATTGAGGAAAGGCCGAAGATCGCCGCCATCTGGGCCACGACGGGGCCCCACAGCCACGGCCTGCTACGCAGCCGCACTACTGCCTCGCCACGGGAGGACACCGACGAACAACCACGGAAGAACAACCACGGAAGAACACAGAAGCACACCGATCTTGCCAAGAAACACTACGGCCCCATGGAGGGACCGTTTCGGCTGTTCAGGCCGCGTTCCGCGTGAGACGCGCACAATGAACCCGTGTAGTTCCGTGTACTTCCGTGGTTGATTGATTCCGTGTCAACCCGCGGTTCACAGCGGCAGCGCGTACATGAGCCAGCCGAGGATCACGGCCGCGGCCACGAATGCGCCGAACAGCATCGCGCCCAGCCGGACCTGCGCCCGGGGCTCGTCGCGCTGCAGCACGGCAAACACGACCGACACGAAGAACGCAAAGGCGATCAGCAGGAGCAAATGATCCGTCACTTGCGTCCCTTCGCGATGTCGAAGGCGTCGAGTATCACCAGGAAATTCAGCAGGCCCGCCACGATGACAAACGTGTTGCCATACTCGTAGGTCGCCGCGGTCACGAGGCCGTTGCCCGCATCCAGCAGGCGAGCGAGCAGCCACGGCAGGCCGAGGCCCAGATCGGCAACCGCCGCCAGAGCGACGAGGGGCGCGGACACGTCGAAGGGAAAGATGCGGCCATGCAGGCGCAGCCCGATCAGGAACATGGATGTCAGCGCCAGGAAGAACACGAGCGCTTTCTGCCGTCGTCCCATCCACACGTGCCCCGCGCCCGGAACCATCCAGGCCGCGAGACAGAGCAGCACGAGCAGTCCCGGCTCCGTGCGGTCACGAGGGCGCGCGGCCGCCGCCGGCTTGGTCGCCATATCTTACGGATGATATCGCATTGCGGCGGAACGCCGCGGCGCGGCTCAGTGCGGTGATCCCTCAACGGGCACCGCTTCCTCGGCGGGGCCGGCCAGCAGCTTCACGAAGATCCAGCCGCCGGCGGCCCCGAGCGGGATCGCGGCGATCGCCCGCGCCATGTTGGAGGGGTGCGCGAGACCCAGCACTTCGAGGGCGAACGTGAGGGCGGTCGGCAGCGCGGTCGCCCCCAGGATCATGCGACCACGCATGGCGCCAGGCACGGCGCCCGCGGCAATCATCCCCACGACCGCGCCGGCCATCGCTGACAAGTACAGGCCGAAACACCGCGCACACACCGGGAGCTGGATGCCGGCGATGTGAAAGGAGCGTTCGGGACGCTGATGACAGATGAAACCGGCCGCCGCATAGACGGTCGCAGCAGCCGGCACGAGCGCCGTGGGACCGTGCGCGAGGATGGCAGGCGCGGCGACGAGCGCCGCGCTCCAGAGCACCGCTCCGACCGTCAGCGCTGCCGCGAAGGACCGATGCACGCGCCCATTGTCACCGATCGGGGGGCAGTCTGCACTTCGTGAATTGGTGAATTGGTGAATTGGTGAATTGGTGATGTCGCGAATTCAGGCATTCGTGAATTCACCAGTTCACGAACTCACCAGTTCGCGATTTCCACGCGCCCGGCACGGTTACTGCCGGCGGTTTCGGAGTCCGGCGGCGGACACGGCGTCGGCCGTGTAGCCGGCGCGCGTCCGCGGCTGCATCTCGGGATGCGTCGTCAGGCGCACGACGATCCGGCGGAAGCGGCCGTCCGGCCGTGCGTTGCTCGGCGAGTAGCCGATTGAATACTGGGTCGCCAGCTCGTCCGCGATGGCGGCGTAGACGCCCTTCAGATCCTGCACCGCGCTCGGGAAGAAGGACTGCGCGCCGGTTTCCTGCGCGAGCTGCCTCATCGAATAGTCCGCCTGCGAGAAGTATTTGCGGCCGTTCTCGGCCAGCCGGCGATCCGGCGCGAACTCGGATTTCAGCGCAATCGTGTAGATGCTGACGCCGCTCCTGCGGGCCAGGCCGAGCACATCGTCGAAGCTGATGACGCTCGTCGTGTCCTCGCCGTCGGAGAGGACCGCAATGGCCTGACGGCGGACGTCCCCCTCCTGGCGCGCCTTCTGGCCGAACTGCTTGATCGCGACGTAAAGGGCGTTGTTCAGTGCCGTCCCGCCGCGCGCCTCGATGTTCTTGACGGCGGCAAAGAGCGATTCGCGATCCGGGGTCAGGCCCTGCAGCACGTTCACGCCGTCGTTGAACGCGACGACGGCGCCGCGGTCCCCCGCGCGCAGCGTCTTGAGGAAGCCGGTCGCGGCCTCGCGGATGACGGCGATCTTGTCGCGCATGCTGGAGCTCGTGTCGATGAGGAGGATCAGGTCGATCGGCACGTTCTTCGATTCGAAGAACTCGACGCGCTGCCGCACGCCGTCCTCGAACACGGCGAAGTCCTCCGGGCCGAGGTCGGAGACCAGCCGCTTGCCGTCGCTCACCGACACGGTGAGAGAGACCAGGCTCGCGCCGGTGCGGAAGACGGGGACCGACTGCGGCTTGCCCGGCTGTGTGGAATTGTCCTGCGCCGCGACGGGCAGCGCGAGTGCCGACACAAGGGCTACCGCCGGTGCGAGATGCTTCACACGTCCCTCCCCGATGGACTCGCGCTGCAAGGCACGTTCCGGTACGAGTCCGCCGCAAATGCGAATGAAAAAGCGCCTGGCCGTGGGTTAGGACGTAAAAGTAGGCAACCGAATTACGTAAGAAGGTAAGTGTCAGTCTTCGGCGCCGACTCGGCCGAAGCTGGCCTCATAACGATCGCGAAATTCCTCCCAGGTATACGCGTGGCTCTGGCCCCCCAGATGTTCCAAGGCATAGGTCGCGGCGACGCTGCCCATGCGCGCGCAGACCGCATAGTCGGCCCCGCGCGCCATCCCCTTCATAAAGCCGCCCCGGAATGCGTCGCCCACGCCCGTGGGATCCAGAATGCGGTGCGGGGGCACCGCGGGGATGTCGACCTGTCCCTCGACGTCGATGATCGAGCAGCCGTTCTCGCCGCGGGTGACGACGAGGGCCTGGCAGTCGGCGAGGATTGCGGCCTCGTCGAGTCCCGTTTTCTGCCGAATGAGCTCGAACTCGTAGTCGTTGCAGATGACGATCGCGGCGCCGGTCAAGCCCTCTTTCAGCTCCTCGCCGGACATCCGCGCGCACTGCTGGCCGGGATCCCAGATATAAGGGACGCCAAGCGCCCGGCATTCCTCCGCATACTGTAGCATCGCCGACGGATCGTTGGGAGAGATGATTGCGAGGCCGCAGTCCTCGACCGTCCGGAACGACAGCTCGCCGGCATTGGCCATCGCCCCGGTGTAGAACGAGGCGATCTGGTTGTTCTCGACGTCCGTGCTGCAGAAGAACGACGCCGTGAACTTGCCTTCGACCTCCCTCACGAGCGAAGTGTCCACGCCGGCCGCCTCCAGCCAGCGGCGGTAGTCGCCGAAGTCCTGGCCGGCCGTCGCCATCAGCCGCGGCCGCTCGCCCAGCAGCGCGAGCGTGTAGGCGATGTTCGGCGCGCAGCCGCCGCGACGCTTGTCCATGCTGTCGACGAGGAAACTCAGACTGACGCGCGCCATGTGCTCCGGAAGGAAGTGCTCGGTGAACCTCCCGGGGAACGACATCAGGTAGTCGTAGGCGATGGAGCCGGTGACGACGATATTCATGAAGTTGGGGCGCCTTCTGTCAGGTATTTGCCGACGAGCGGCTCGAGTTCGCGCTTCACGGCCGCGGGAATCGCGTCCGGACGGGTGATGATCGCGTACTTCAGCGCCGTCGCGCACTCGCAGGTGCGGTCGAACGGCAGCCGGCCGACTGCCTCCGCGATCACCTCCTGCGCCACCCGTGCATTCTGCATGAGGTTGGCGACGATCAGCTCGACCGTGACCTTGTCGTGCGCGGGATGCCAGCAGTCGTAATCGGTGACGAGCGCGATGGTCGTGTAGCAGATTTCCGCCTCGCGCGCGAGCTTCGCCTCCTGGAGGTTGGTCATGCCGATGATGTCCATGCCCCACGAGCGATACAGCTTCGATTCGGCGAGGGTGGAGAACTGCGGTCCCTCCATGCAGACGTAGGTGCCGCCTTTGTGCACGGTCGCCCCGGCGTGGCGCGCCGCGTCGAAGGCGATGCCGCTCAGGTGCGGGCAGAACGGATGCGCGAAGCCCACGTGCGCGACCAGCCCTCGTCCAAAGAAGGTCGAGACCCGCCCCTTCGTCCGGTCGAAGAACTGATCGGGGATGACGAGGTCGAGCGGCTTGTATGCTTCCTTGAGGCTGCCGACGGCGCTCGCCGACAGGATGTACTCGACGCCAAGCTGCTTGAAGCCGAAGATGTTGGCGCGGAAATTCAGTTCCGACGGCATCAGCCGGTGACCCTGCCCGTGACGCGCGAGGAATGCGACCCGCCGGCCGCGCAGGGTCGCGGTGACGTACGGCGACGACGGCTCGCCGAAGGGCGTGGACAGCCGCCGCTCCTCGCGGTCCGTCAGGTCCGCCATGTCGTATAAGCCGCTTCCGCCAATGATGCCAATCGTCGGGTTCATCATCATTTCTCACGTCGCTCGACAAGCTCGATGAGTACGCCGTGGGCACTCGACGGATGGACAAAGGCGACGAGCGAGCCATGGGCGCCTGGGCGCGGCGTCCCGTCGATGAGCCGCACGCCGCGCGTCTTGAGTTCCGCGAGCGCGGCCACGATGTCCGCGACGCGCAGGGCGACGTGATGCATGCCGGCTCCGCGTTTCGCCATGAACTTCGCGATGGGAGAATCCTCGGCGGTGGCCTCGAGGAGCTCGATCGCCGAATCGCCGGCGCGCAGGAAGTGCGCGCGCACGCGCTGGGAGGCGACCTCTTCCGGCGCCTCCACTTCCAGGCCGAGCGCGTCCCGATAGAACGCGAGCGCGTCCCCCAGATCCGCAACCGCTATGCCGATGTGATCGATCGTCGCCTTCATGTCCACTCCGCGCCAGACCTTCAGGTCGGGCGCTCTCCTGAGGTCGGCCGGTCTCGGCCGATCGCGCGCCGCAGGATCGCGTCCACGGCCGTGTACGGGTCGATCTCGCGGGCCGCAATCCGATCCAGCGTCCGGTCGAATTCTCCGTCGGCGAGCACGTGCTGCTCGACGTGCTGAACGAAGCGCTGCGACAGCAGCTCGCGCATCCGGAACTCCGCGCGCGCGCGGCGGCGGCTGCCCTGCGTGGACGCGGTGTGCGCCCGGAACCGCTCGATCGTCTCGAGCAGCTCCACGACGCCTTTGCCTGTCGTCGCCTCCGTTTTCAGGATCGGAGGCCGCCAGTCCCCTGGACCGAACGTCTCCAGGGCGAGCATCGCCTCGATCGACGAGACGGTGCGGTCCGCTCCTTCCCGGTCGGCCTTGTTCACGACGAAGATGTCGGCGATCTCCATGATACCGGCCTTGAGCGCCTGCACCTCGTCGCCCGACCCCGGCGCAATCATCACGATCGAGACGTCGGCCGTGCGGACGATGTCCACTTCGTCCTGGCCGACGCCGACGGTCTCGATGAGGACGATGTCCCGGCCGGCGGCGTCGAGGACGAGCGCCACTTCGCTCGTCGCGCGCGCCAGGCCGCCCAGATGTCCGCGCGTCGCCATGCTGCGGATGAAGACGCCGGGATCGCCGGCGTGCGCCTGCATCCGCACGCGGTCGCCGAGGATCGCGCCGCCGCTGAACGGGCTCGTCGGATCGACGGCGATGATGCCGACGGTGCGCGCCGCGCGCCGCAGCTCCGCGATGAGGCGGTCGACGAGCGTGCTCTTGCCGGCCCCCGGCGGGCCGGTGACGCCGACCAGGTAGGCCCTCCCCGTCCGCGTGAAGATGCCGCGGATCAACTCGGCGCCCGACGGGGACTCGTCCTCGATGAGGGAAATGGCGCGGGCGATCGCGCGGGGATCGCCGGCCAGCACGCGTTCGGTCATCGACGGCGGGTTTACTGGCCGAGCAACTGCCGCGCGATCACGAGCCGCTGAATCTCGCTCGTGCCTTCGCCGATGGTGACGAGTTTCACGTCGCGGAAGAACTTCTCCGCCGGGTAGTCCTTCACGAATCCATAGCCGCCGTGGATCTGGACGCAGTCGTCGGCCGCCCTCACGGCGACCTCGCTCGCGTACAGCTTCGCCATCGACGACTCGCGCGTCGTCCGCGCCCCCTGATCCTTCAGGTACGCCGCGCGATACGTGAGGAGCCGCGCCGCCTCGATCCGCGTCGCGTTGTCGGCCAGCTTCCATTGAATGGCCTGGAAGGCGGCAATCGGCTGGCCGAACTGGCGCCGTTCCTTCGCATACCTGCGCGCGGCCTCGTAGGCGCCCTGCGCGAGGCCGACCGCGAGCGCGGCGATGCCGATGCGCCCGGCGTCGAGCACCTGGAGCGTGTTGATGAACCCCTGCCCCTCCTCGCCGAGGAGGTGCTCCGGGCCGAGCCGGCAGTCCTGGAAGATCACCTCGCTCGTGTCGCTCGCGCGCATGCCGAGCTTGTTCTCTTTCTTCCCCGCGCTCATCCCCGTCGTGCCGTGCTCGAGCACGAATGCCGAGATGCCGCGGTGGCCTTTCGAGCGGTCGGTCACGGCAATGGCGACCATCACTCCGCCGATCGTGCCGTGGGTGATGAAATTCTTCGAGCCGTTCAGCACCCAGCCGTCGCCGTCCCGCACGGCGGTCGTGCGCATGCCCGCCGCATCGCTGCCGGCGCTGGCCTCGGTCAGACCCCAGGCGCCCAGGACCTCGCCCGTGACGAGCCGCGGCAGGTACTTCTGCTTCTGCGCGAGGCTGCCGAACATCGCGATGTGCGACGTGCAGAGGCCGTTGTGCGCCGCGACGGTCAGCGAGATCGCGGGGCACACGCGCGCGAGCTCCTCGATGCAGATGCAGTAGTCGACCGCCGACATCGCGGAGCCGCCGTACTCCTCCGGGAACTGGATCCCCATCAGCCCGAGCGCGGCGAGCTTCGGCAGCAGATCCATCGGAAAGTGCTGCGACTCGTCCCACTCCATCACGTGCGGGCGCATCTCCGCGTCGGCGAATTCCCGCACCGTCCGCCGCAGAAGCTCCTGTTCCTCGCTCAGCCGAAAGTCCATGCGAAGGGGAAATGTATCACGTCGCTGGCAGCGGGCAGCAAGCAGCACGCAGCCGGCAGTGGATCACGCCGCCGCGCTGACAGCTTGACAGCTCGAGTCACTGCCTGCTGCCTGCTGCCCGCTGCATGCTGTATCCTGAGGCATGTCTCGCCGATACCTGACCGTCGTCCTCGCGGCCTCGCTGCTGCTGACGCTGCCCGGGACCGCTCGCGCCGACCTCACGGCGTTCCTTGGCATCAACCCCACGCCTGTCAACCGCGTCACCCGCGGGTTCGCCGCGGGGATGGGACTCATCATCGTCGGGTTCGAGTTCGAGTACGCCGACACGACCGAGGACCCGCTGAACGCGGCGCCGCGGCTGCGCACGTTCATGTTCAACGGGCTGGTCCAGACCCCAATCCCGATTGGCGGCATGCAGTTTTACGGGACCGCTGGCGGCGGCGGCTACCGCGAAACGCTGACAGAGGTCTCCGAGACCAACGTGGGGATCAATGTCGGCGGCGGGGTGAAGATGAAACTGGCGGGACCGCTCCGGCTGCGGCTCGATTACCGCGTCTTCACGCTGCGGGGAACGCCGCGCCATCCGCGGCCACAGCGGTTCTACGCGGGGATCAATCTCAAGTTCTGACGGTGCGCGGCGATCGGGACCCGGCGCTCGACGTTCCGGGATGCGGACTGCTCACAGCCGCATCCCGGAAGAACCCCTGGAACCTCTCGAACCTCTCGAACCCTGGAACCTCGAGGATCGCCTAGACCCCGCCGATCGGCGTGAGGTTCAAGCGGTTGATCATCGCGAAGGCCTCGCTGTACTTCTTGAACATCTCGGCGGCCTCCGGCGTCCGCTGCTCGTCGGGGGTCATCGTCGCGGCCAGCATGTTCAGCAGGGCGTATTCCGCACCGACCGACGACGGGTCGGCGACCACGACGTAGAGCGCGTTGCCGCTCATCGGCTCGGACGCCTTGTAGACCTTGAAGCCCGCGGCCTGGGCTTTCAGCTCCGGCTTGTCGGTCTTCGCCAGGCCGGCTTTCAGCTTGCCGATCATCTCCTCGAACACGGCGGTCTGATCAGGCTTGATTTGCACGAGCAAAAGGCCAGCCGGCGTGGTGAACCCAAGCTTCGGCCCGGCGGGCGGCTGGGCGGCCGGCGGCTGCGCGGGCGGCTGCTGTGCCGGCGGTGGTTGCTGGGTCGCCGTGGCCTGGGCGAAGGAGGCTGCCGGCACGAGCGCCAACGCCATGGTGAAAGTCAGGGTCACGAAGGGACGACGCATTCAATCTCCTCCTTGGACGCACACGAATCCGCGGGTTTCACGAAGCCGACACTTTACCGTACACCCCGCCAGCATGCCAATCCGTCCGGGCTACACGAACACCCGCATGATTTCATTGGCCACCAGCATGCCCGGGCGGGACAGCCGCAGGCGGGCCCCCTCGCGCAGGAGGAATCCCTCGTCCACGAACGGCTGCAGCTCGGGTCCGTACCGGTCCCACACGTCCACGCCGTAGCGCGCACCGACACGCCCGGCATCGATTCCCGAGGCCAGCCGCAGCCCCGTGAAGAGCGCCTCCTCGAGGCGCTCGATGGGCGTCCGGTCGCGGCGCTCGACCGCCAGCGGCGCGCCACACGACACGCGCGCAATGTACTCCTCGGTGCCGGCGATGTTCTTCCATCGCGCCGGCCCGCGCGTCGAGTGCGCGCCACTCCCGAACCCGAGCCACTCACCGTCGGTCCAGTACTTCAGGTTGTGGCGCGACTCGCGCTGCGGGCGCGCGACGTTCGAGATCTCGTACTGCTCATACCCGGCACGGTCCAGCCGGTCGAGGCTCCACGAGTACATCTCCGCCGCATCGTCCTCCGGCGCAAGCGACCATCCGGCGCGCGCCATGTCCTCCTTGAGCGGCGCGTTCGGATAGATCTCCAGCAGGTAGAGCGACGCGTGTTCGGGCGCGACGTCGATGAGCCCTTCCACGCTTTCCCGCCAGTCGTCGCGGCTCTGCCCCGGCAGCCACATCATCAGGTCGAGGCTGATGTTGTCGAAGCCGGCGCCGCGCGATTCCGCGACGGCCTGGCGGGCACGGTCCGCCGAGTGGATCCGGCCGAGCCGGAGGAGCTCGGAATCCCGAAACGATTGGACACCGAAACTGACACGATTGACGCCGGCCGCGGCAAACCCCTCCATCCGTTTCGACGACGAGGTCTCGGGATTGGTCTCGAGCGTGATCTCGGGATGCGAGCTGACCGCGAAGCTGTCACGGCACGCGGCGACGATTCGGCCGATCTCGCCGGGCTCCAGCAGCGAGGGCGTGCCGCCGCCGAAGAAGAGTGAATCGACCGCCTCGCCCGTCGCTGCCGCGCGGATCTCCCGTTCCAGCGCGGCGACATACCGGTCCTTCAATCCCGCCTCGAACAGACCTCTGTTGAAGTTGCAGTAGTTGCAGATCGAGGCACAGAACGGGATGTGGATGTAGAGCCCTAACATTGCCGACTGCCGATTGCAGATTGCCGATTGACGGATTGGCGATTGCTGATTGTCGATCGACGGATTGTCGATTGACGATCGGGGAGCTAACTCCCGGCCTTGCCGCCGGTCCAGCCCAATTCCTTCGCCGGCTTGAGCTGCGCCTTGGCGATGCTGTTGCGCCCTCGTGGCGACGGCAGCTTGTGGCTGGTGCTCCCCTTCTTCTCCAGCTCGGCGATACGGTCGGGCGTAGCCTCGTCGCCAAGCTCGCGGTAATCCACGCTCTTCATCTCCACGAATTCACACATCTCGTGGAGCCGCGACCACATGCGGTAGCCGACCCGCACCACGAGGTTGTCGGGGTCGGTGAGGTCGTCCAGGACCGGGTAGTTCGACGTGAAAATCGTGGCGCGCCGCTCGTTGTAACGGGTATTGACGATCAGGTTGAGCGTTTCCTCAACCCACTCGGATGTCTTCTCGGCTCCCAAATCGTCGAGGACCAGCAGCTCCGCCTGCATGACGGGCTGGATCACCTGGGACTCGGTACTGCGGACCGCTGCGTTGTACGTGTTGCGAATGTCCTTCAGCAGGTCACGCACGTCGTAGAACAGCGCCCTCGCGTTCGTACGGGCGATGACCTCTTTCACGATCGCCACCGACAAGTGCGTCTTGCCGAGCCCCGGCTTGCCGAGAAAGAACAGTCCCTTGTCGACGACCGGGAATCCTTCCGTGAAACGGCGAGCCTTGCGCACGGCAATGGCGAGGGAATCGTTGTTGGTCCGAAACGAGTCCAGGTCGCACTTCTGGTAGCGCGGTGGAATCCGCGCCTCGGCAAGGAGTTTGGCAGTGAGGGAGGTTCGCCAGCAATCACAGCGCTCGACCCGGCGGACGCCGTCGGTCTCCACAGGTTTCCAGCCGGTGTCGTCGCAGAGTTCACACATTTGAATGGAATGCAGATGCCGGCCAGCGCCCAATGAATCGTCGCCGCTGATTGTAAGCTCCCAATCGACAATCTGCAATCCGTCGATCGCCAATCCCCAATCGGCAATCCGTCAATCGGCAATCGGCAATCGGCAACCGGCAATTCGTTCGCGCTCAGTTCACGCGGGCCCTCAGGCCTTGCGGCGGGGTTCGTCCGCGGGTTCCGCCTCGCGCGCCGGCTCGGTCTGTGTGACCGGCGTCGCCGCCCGGACCAGGTCGGTCGGGGACGACTTCACGAGCGCCGTGCTGAGCCGCTGCTCCCAGTCGCCGATGCCGCGCGAGAGCTCGCGCTTGACATAGTCGATGAACTCGTTGACCTCGTGCTGCATCGCCTCGATCTTGCGGCGCATGTTCAGGATGATCTCGACGCCCGCGAGATTGACGCCGAGATCGCGCGTCAGCGACAGGATGGTCTCGAGCTGCTCGAGATCCTCTTCCGAGTACAGACGGGTATTGCCCTCCGTGCGCGACGGCTTCAACAGCCCCTCGCGCTCGTACAGGCGCAGCGTCTGCGGGTGGATGCTGTACTTCTGCGCCACCGCGCTGATCATGTAGTACGCCTTCCCGGAGCGCTTCACCATCGTCTTACGTCTTCCCCATTCAGGCGGCCGAACTCGCGCATCAGTTCCTTCGACCGTTCCCCGACGATCTCGGGGAGCACGAGCTTCACCTCGACGATCAGGTCGCCGCGCCCAGCCGCGCCGCCCGGCGCCCCGCGGCCGCTCATCCTGAACCGCTGCCCGGCCTGCGTGCCCGCCGGCACTTTCAGCTTGACCGGGCCGTCGGGCGACGGCACCTCGATGCGCGCGCCGAGCACCGCCTCGTGCACCGCCACCGGCACGACCAGGAAGATGTCGTCCCCATCGCGGCGGAACAGCGGATGCGGCTGCACGCGGACTTCGACGTACAGATCGCCGTTCCGTCCGCCGCGCTGACCGGCATTCCCTCTTTCCGGGACCCTGAGGCGCGCCCCGTCGTGGGCGCCCGGAGGCACCTGCACCGGGATCGCCTCGCTGCGCACGCCGCGCCCGTACCCGGCGCACACGGAGCACCCTTCCGCGCGCTGGCGTCCCGTGCCGCCGCACGTGGCACACGACTTCGAGAAGACCATGTGCCCGCGCGCCCAGCGCACCTTTCCCGTCCCCTGGCAGTGCGCGCACCGCCCTTCCGGCGTCGGTACATGCCCGAGTCCGTGGCACGCCGAGCACGACACCTGGCGCGTGACCACGACCTGCCGCTCGACGCCGCGCATCGACTCCTCGAAGCTGACGCTCAGCGACGCGTGCAGGTCCGATCCGACCTGCGCCCCGGCCCGGTCGAACGACGCGGGCGGATGCAGCACGTCAGCGAACAGCTCGCTGAACGTGGCCGCCTCCGAACCGCGCGCCGCGAATGAAAAATCGAACCCCGAGAACTCGAACGTGTCGCCGCTGCCCCGGGACGCCGCGTGCCCGCCCGCCAGGTCGTACTCCCGCCGCCGTTCGGGGTCCACGAGCGTCTCGTACGCCTCCGCGATCCGGCGGAACAACGACTCGGCCGTCCGGTCCCCGGGATTGATCCCGGGGTGATACCGGCGCGACAGCCGGCGATACGCCCGCTTGATATCAGCGGGGCTCGCAGTCTGTTCGAGGCCTAGCAGGACGTAGAAGTCCATACAGGGTGATGAGCGGTGCTGAAGAGGGGCTGAACGGTGCCGAACGGTGCACGGGTGCCCAGCACCCACCAGCACCAATCAGCATCCCTCAGCACCCCTCAGCACCTACTTCTTCTCTTCCTCCACCACCTCAGCGTCGATGACATCGTCGGATGCCTTGGTGCTGTCCGCCTGCGTTGCGCCGCCCGGCTGTCCGCCAGGCGCGCTGCCCGCCTGAGCGCCGCCGGCGCCGGCCGTGTTCGCCGCGCGATACAGCGCCTCGGCCGCCTTGTGCTGCGCGGTGTTCAGCGCGTCCATCGTCCGCTTCATCTCGGCGACGTCGTTCTTCTCGATCGCCTTGCGGAGATCCTCGATCGCCGATTCGATCGGGTGCTTGTCGGACGACGAGAGCTTGTCCCCCGCGTCCTTGAGCATTTTCTCGGCCGCGTACGCCGCCTGATCCGCGTGGTTGCGCGTTTCGATCTCCTCCTTGCGCTTGCGGTCTTCCTCGGCGTGCGCCTCGGCCTCCTTCATCATCTTGTCGACCTCGTCCTTCGAGAGGCCGCTGGAGGCCGTGATGGTGATCTTCTGCTCCTTCTGCGTCGCCATGTCCTTCGCCGACACGTTGACGATGCCGTTGGCGTCGATGTCGAAGGTGACCTCGATCTGCGGCACGCCGCGCGGCGCGGGGGGCAGGCCCGTCAGATGGAAGCGGCCGAGCGTGCGGTTGTCGCGCGCCATCGGGCGCTCGCCCTGCAGCACGTGCACTTCGACGCTGGTCTGGTTGTCGGCCGCCGTCGAGAACGTCTCGCTCTTGCGCGTCGGGATCGTCGTGTTGCGCGGAATCAACGTCGTCATCACCCCGCCGAGGGTCTCGATGCCGAGCGACAGCGGCGTCACGTCGAGCAGGAGCAGGTCCTTCACCTCGCCGGCGAGCACGCCCGCCTGGATCGCCGCGCCGACCGCGACGACTTCGTCCGGATTCACGCCCTTGTGCGGCTCCCGGCCGAACAGGTCCTTCACGATGGCCTGCACGCGCGGGATGCGCGTCGAGCCGCCGACCAGCACGACCTCGTCGATCTTCGAAGAGTCGATGCCCGCGTCGGCCAGCGCCTGCTTCGTCGGCCCGACGGTCTTCTGGAACAGGTCCTCCACGAGCTGCTCGAAGCGCGCGCGGGTGAGCTTCTTCACCATGTGCTTCGGACCCGTGGCGTCGGCGGTGATGAACGGGAGGTTGATGTCGGTCTCCATCACCGTGGAGAGCTCCATCTTCGCCTTCTCGGCCGCTTCCTTCAGACGCTGGAGCGCCATGCGGTCCTTGCCGAGATCGATGCCTTCGTCCTTCCGGAATTCGTCGATGATCCACTCGATGATGCGCTGGTCGATGTTGTCGCCGCCCAGGTGCGTGTCGCCGTTGGTCGCCTTGACCTCGACGACGCCTTCACCAACCTCGAGGATCGAGATGTCGAACGTGCCGCCGCCGAAGTCGTAGACGGCAATCGTCTCGTCCTTCTTCTTGTCGAGGCCGTAGGCGAGCGCCGCGGCGGTCGGCTCGTTGACGATGCGCATCACCTCGAGACCGGCGATTTGACCGGAGTCCTTCGTGGCCTGACGCTGCGCATCGTTGAAGTACGCCGGGACGGTGATGACCGCCTTGGTCACCGTCTGCCCGAGGTACTCTTCAGCGGCCTGCTTCAGCTTCTGCAGGATCATCGCGGAGATTTCGGGGGGGGGATACTCCTTCCCGCCGGCCTTCACGCGGACGTCGCCGTTGCCGGCCCGCTCGACCGAGTACGGGACCATCTTCATTTCTTCGTTCACTTCGTCGAACTTGCGCCCCATGAAGCGCTTGATCGAGAAGACCGTGTTCTCGGGGTTCGTGACCGCCTGCCGCTTGGCCACCTGCCCGACGAGCCGCTCGCCGGACTTGGTGAACCCCACCACTGACGGCGTGATGCGGCTGCCTTCGGGGTTGGTGATCACGACGG
>MELC01000057.1:0-7030 GCA_001767455.1 Acidobacteria bacterium RIFCSPLOWO2_12_FULL_66_21 | reverse complement strand
GTTCGCCACCCTCCATCACAGCCACGACCGAGTTGGTGGTCCCGAGGTCGATACCGATGATCTTGCTCATATCTCCTTATCCTCACGTCCCGCCGCCGAGGTGACGGCAAATCTTTATAACGTTGTGAATATAAAATGTGAGCGAGTAGATGTCAATTGGCCCGTTTGAAATCCGCTCCACGTGGGCCCGCGGTCAGCGGTTCCAGGCATCCCGACCCGCGTCATTCCCGGCTGCACGACGTGACGCCACGCGTTCGACGGCGCCACTGCCAATCGGACAGCCGCAGCACGGGACGTCTGATACTCTAGCCGGCGGTGATTGGTGGTTCCGCGTGAGATTCGGCGACCGCGGTGCGTTTCGCGGCCGTGTCTTGATGCGCCTGGAGGAACCGCGACGCCTCGATCGTCTGATCGACGCACCCGGTGAGAGCGATGTGGTGGCTGCCCGTGCTGATCTGCGCGCTCGGCGAAGAGTGGCGGATACGACGGCGGCGCGGCAACGTCGACAGGCGTTGTTCAAGGGAAACGGCCACCTGCGACAACAGGGCCATTCTCGGCACGTCGAGACCCGGAATGTGTGCGCCAGCATTCGACCGACTTGTGACTCGGCGGGCGGGTAGACTTCGTGACATTAAAGGGGGATCAGATGCGCAGACTGATCGCATGTGGTGCTGTGGCGGCGCTGATGCTCGTTCTCGGGATGACGGGGAATGCGCAGTTCTGGGACAAGATGACAAACCCCAAGGTGAGCATCCCTCTCACGCATCCGCCCGACTTGGGACTCCAGATCAACAAGATCGCGTTCGGCCCCGTCACAGGCGAAGGCGCCAATGAATTCGTGGACGCGCTGACGGAACGCTTCGTCAGAAGCGGCATCGAGGTTGTCGAGAGAAGCCGCTTGGAGGCCTTGCTAAAGGAACAGAACTTCAGTCTGACGGGATACGTGGATCAACAGTCGGCGGCGCAAATGGGCAAGATCCTCGGCCCGGCGGTCATGCTCTTCGTCAACATGCAGCGGCATACCTTCGAAAAGAAGCGGCTCTATGAGAACTCGAAGGACTACAAGGGCATCGTGC
The DNA here is from genome assembly GCA_001767455.1 of Acidobacteria bacterium RIFCSPLOWO2_12_FULL_66_21. Taxonomy (GTDB): domain Bacteria; phylum Acidobacteriota; class Vicinamibacteria; order Vicinamibacterales; family 2-12-FULL-66-21; genus 2-12-FULL-66-21. Next base: position 5,954 of record MELC01000057.1, on the reverse strand, counting down.
ATCGGACCAACATCGCCCGAACTCAGGCGTTTGTTCGCGGGTCGATTCGGAGTGTGGATCTCGCCACGGGCCGTGTTTTCGCCGCCAAAGTGCTCGAGGCGAGCCCCCTCGTGGAGAACAGGATCACGGACGGAGGCTTGCCGGAATTTCAAGACGAGTTCGCTCTTTTCGACAGAGCCGGCGCGGACATAGTGCTACAGGCAACACGACTCTTTCTGCCATGGACGGAGACGGTCCAAGTTTACTACTTTGACGACAACACTTGTGGTCTCAAACAGGCGTTCGCGCGAGTGAAGGTAGGCGATGCCCCCGGATCGCTTCAGCAGTCCATGAGTAATCTCGAGCAATGCAAAGTGCTTCCGAAGGCTGATCTCAAGGCGCTCAGTCACGCGTACCACAACGTTGGGATGAGCAACTTCATGATCGGCGACTACCAGAAGGCGATTGAGAACCTGAACCTCGCCCAACAGACCAAGCCCGCCAGCATTTTTGTCGAGGCGTTGGCGGAGGTCCGGAAGGCAGACATGCTTCTCAGGGAGTCGCGGCGGGTCGAAGAGCGCGCGGCCATCACCGCCGCTGACGCAGAACAAAGGGTCCAGGCGTCGGCGACCGCGGCGGGCGCGCAAACAATGACAAACAAGGACGTTACAGCCCTTGTTTCAGCCAAGCTGCCCGCGGCGATCATCATAACGAAGATCAGGAGCTCAACCTGCAAGTTCGATACAAGCACTGAAGCGCTCATTCAACTGTCGCAAAGCGGTGTGCCGGCTGATGTCATCACGGCCATGATGGAGTGCAAGAAGTAGGCACGTTCACTCGTTGACCCGCAGGACATCGCAGACACGAACCCGTTGTTCGCCGACGCAGCCAGTCTGTCGAGGGTCCCGGCAAGGCGCCAGTCTCGCGGATCAGCGCGCGCCCCTCGTCTTCGGTCCGCGCAGATCGCGGCGGGCTGAGTGCACGCACGAGCGCGGTTTCGGCGCGGAAGGTGACCATTTCGCGCGCGGCGGGTGCGGAGGCGACGCTGGCGCTTCGTTCGATCTACCGCAGTACAGGGGTCTGGGACCGCCTGTGGTCCAACCGCGGGGCCGCCTAAATGGATGGCGACTGCGAAGCTGGTCTTCTGGACCGTAAGTCGGTGCTATAATGCGGGTTGCCACCCTGCCCCGCCTCAATTAGCGGGTTGGTGAAGTGGTGAATCGGTGAATTGCTTCCGTGGCCTGATACCGGCCACCGTCGTCAATTCACCAATCCACCACCTCACCAATTCACCAATTGACTCAAGAGGTCGTCATGCGGCTCCCTGCTGTTGCTGCTCTTCTGTTCTTCCTTGCACCGCTGGGCGCCTCCGCCCAGGTCACCACGGATCAAGCTCCCGCGCCTGCCCACGTCTCGTACGTCGAAGGGGCCGTGCTCATCGAGCGGGACGGCCGGACCGACGATGCGCCGGCGAACATGCCGCTGCTGGCCGGCGACCGCGTACGCACGCGGAGTGGCCGGGCCGAAGTGCTGTTTGGCGACGGCAGCACCCTGCGGCTGGACGCCAATACCACCGTCGACTTCCAATCGGACTCCCTCATCCGCGTGCTCGAAGGACGCATCCGCCTGTCGATCCCCGGGCCGCGCCGCGCGGTCGGCTATCGCGCCGACACGCCGTCGGCCTCGGCGGACATCGGCGAGCCCGGCGAGTATCGGCTGTCGGTGGCGTCCGATCCCGAGGGCGAAGTGGAGCTTGCCGTGCTGCGCGGGGCCGCCGATCTCGTGAACGAGGCCGGCCGCACCTCGCTCCGCGCCGGCGAGCGCGCCTTCGCCCGCGGCAACGCCGCACCGTCGTACGCCTACGTCTTCAACTCCGCGGCCTGGGACGGCTTCGATCGCTGGTGCGAAGCACGGCGGAGCGAGCGGCTGGGCATCTCCGCCGAATATCTGCCCGACGACATCCGTCCGTACTCCTCGGCGTTCGACCGGTACGGCTCCTGGCGTCACGACGACTCCTACGGGTACGTGTGGTATCCGGCGGTTGCCGTCGACTGGCGTCCTTATTACTACGGCCGGTGGGAGAGCCTGCGGCCGTTCGGCTGGACGTGGATCGGGACCGACCCGTGGGCGTGGCCCACGCATCACTACGGCCGCTGGGGGTTTTCCGCGGGCGCGTGGTTCTGGATTCCCGGCCGGACGTGGGGGCCCGCCTGGGTGTCCTGGGCGTACGCGCCTGGATACGTGAGCTGGTGCCCGCTTGGCTGGAACAACCGCCCCGTCGTGCAGATCGTGAACGTGAACGTGTACGGCCGCGGCTACGATCCGTGGCGGGCGTGGACGGTCGTCGAGTCGCGCCACTTCGGCCGGGACTACGTCCACGCGCGTGTCGTCGCCGCCCGGACGTTCGACGCGCGGACGCGCAGCGCGTTCGTGACGCGCAACACCGCGCCCGCCATCACAGGCTATGCCGTGCCGCGCGGGACGCGGCAGGCGGCCGGGGCCGCGCCGCGTGGTGACGGACGACAGGTGGCGCCGATCCGATCGGCTGGCGCTGCGGTGCCGCGACGCGGCGGCGGCACGCCCGTCTATACGAACCTCGAGCCGCGCGATTCGCGCGTGGGCCAGGGATCGCCGCGCATCATGGTCGGCCCGGCGCGTCGGTCCGCCGACCCGGGCGCGCAACCGTCTCGCGCGATTCCGCGCACCGACAGCACGGGCCGTCCCGGGTACGGCCGCGTGGTTCCGCAGCCGGGCGCGACGCGGCGGATGCCCGACGCCGCACCGGCCGATGCTCCGGCCTCCGGGCGCTATGCGCCGCTGGACCGTGGCGTTCCGCGCGCGATGCCTCGTGGCTCGTCCGACACGTCTGGCGGCGCGTCGGCGCCCGCCGCCGGTGGAGGCCGCGTTCCGCCGGCATATCGCAGCGGGCCGGCCCCGCCGCCCGCGTATGGGCACGTTCCGGACTCCGGCCGCGTTCCGGAAAGCGGGCGCGCACCATCATACGGGCGCGTTCCGGACTCCGGCCGCGTGCCGGACTACGGGCGTGCACCGGAGCGCCGCGCGCCTGACATGCCGCGTCCGTACGAGCGCGCGATCCCGCGGAACGAGCCGCAGGCGGCGCCTCCGCCGAGCTATCGTCCATCACCCGGCATCGAGCGCCGAAGCCCTGGTCAGGGCCGGCCGTCAGGACCGCCGCCATCGGCCGCGCCGGAACGTTCGGCGCCGTCGCGCTCGGCGCCGCCCGCCCGCGATCGTGGCGGCGCGCCCGCATCGGGCGCCGCGCGGCCGCGGGGGGGCGGGGGGGAAATTCGTGAAATTGGTGAATTCGTGAGTTGGTGAATTGTGAGTTGGTGAATTGAGCGGCAACGAGATCTAGCCATCCGGCCGGACGGTCCGGAGCAGACTACAATTCACCAATTCACGAATTCACCAATTTCACCGGGAGCCCATTTGGCCCACTACGTCATCCGTGTGGCCCGAGGCGCGGGGCTGATCGCTTTGTTCGTCATCGCGGCGGTCCTGGGCGTGGCCTCGGGCGTGATCTTCGCGTACGTCGGAGACCTCCCGCAGATCTCGGCGCTCGACGACTACGCGCCCAGCACCATCTCGCGCGTGTACGGCGCGCACGGCGAAGTGGTCGGAGAGTTCGCCGTCCAGCGCCGTGAGGTGGTCCCGTACGAGGCGATCTCGCCGAAGCTGCGCCAGGCGATTCTCGCCGCCGAGGATGCGGAATTCGAGCAGCACTTCGGCCTCAGCGTCCCGCACATCGCGATGGCGGCGACGGGCGACATCCTGCGCGGGGTCCGCGACGCCGTCACCGGGCGGCGGTCGCGCCCCCGCGGCGCGAGCACGATCACCCAGCAGCTCGCGCGCGGCCTGTTTCCGGACGCCGTCGGCTATCAAATCGGCGATGTGAGCCCCGAGCGCAAGATCAAGGAGGCACTCGTCGCGATTCAGATCGAGAAGCGCTACACCAAACGCGAGATTTTCACGCTGTACGCCAACCAGATGTATCTCGGCGAAGGCGCGTACGGCGTCGAGGCGGCGGCGCGGACGTATTTCGGCAAGTCCGCCAAGGACCTGACGCTCGACGAGGCCGCCATGATTGCCGGCATCTTCCAGACCTGGCGCAACGCGCCGACCGCGAACATGGACCGGGCCAAACGGCGGCGCGCCTACGTGCTGCAGCAGATGGCCGACGAGCGCTACATCACGCAGAAAGAGGCGGACGAGGCCATGGCGCGCCCGATCGCGATCGCGCCGGCCGCGGCGCGAACCGATTCGACTGCGCCGTATTTCGTCGAGGAGGTGCGCAAGCACCTCGAAGAGCGCTACGGCGCGAAGCGGCTGTATGAGAACGGGCTGTCCATCCAGACTGCGCTCGACGTGCCCTTGCAGCAGGCGGCCAACCGCGCCCTTGACGAGGGGCTGCGGCGGCTCGACAAGCGCCGCGGCTTCCGCAAGCCGTCGCGCAACGTGCTCGCGGAGCACCACGCGCTCGACACCTTCCATCATCCGCGATGGGATCGGCCGATGAACGCCGGCGACATCGTGCCCGCCGTGGTGACCTCCGCCGACGCGGCCACGATCCAGCTCCGGGCCGGCGCGCTCAAGGTCACCGTCGATCGGAAGGGCTTTGCCTGGACGAACAAGAAGAGCGGGACCGACCTCGTCAAGGCCGGCGATCTCGTGGAAGCGCGGCTCGTGACCGTCGACGGGGCCACGAAGACCGGGGCCGGCACGCTCGAGCAGCCTTCCGCGATCGAAGGCGCCGTGCTCGCGATCGACAACCGCACGGGGCAAATCAGGGCCCTGGTCGGCGGGTTCAGCTTCGAGCGCAGCAAGTTCAACCGCGCGACGCAGGCATACCGCCAGGTCGGGTCCGCCTTCAAGCCGTTCGTCTACACCGCGGCGATCGACCGCGGATACACGCCTGCCTCGATCCTCATCGACGCCCCCGTGAGCTTCCCGGGCGGCGCCGGCTCACCCGCCTACGCGCCGCAGAACTACGATCGGCGGTTCGAAGGGGCGGTCACGCTGCGCCATGCGCTCGAGCAGTCGCGCAACGTGCCGGCCGTACGCGTGATGGATCAGCTCGGGCCCAGGCAGGTCATTCTCTACGCGCGGCGGCTCGGCCTCGAGTCACCGCTGCCCCCGTACCTCGCCGTCGCCCTCGGCGCCGCCGAGGCCACGCTGACCGAGATGACGAGCGCGTATTCCGTGTTCCCGAATCAGGGCGTGCGCATGCGGCCGTATGCCGTGCTGAAGGTCACCGATCGCGCCGGCAACGTGCTCGAGGAGAACCGGCCGGAGTCGAAGGACGCGATTCGCGCCGACACCGCGTTCGTCATGACCAGCCTGCTGCGCGGCGTCGTCCAGCGCGGCACGGCGGCCAAGGCCGCCTCGCTCAACTGGCCGCTCGGCGGCAAGACGGGCACGACCGACGACTACACCGACGCGTGGTTCATCGGGTTCGATCCGGACATCACGCTCGGCGTGTGGATCGGCCTCGATCAGAAGAGACCCATCGGCCACAACCAGACCGGCTCGGAAGCCGCCCTCCCCGTCTGGATGGACGTCATGAAGGCCTGGATCGGCAACCGCACCACGCCGCCCACTTTCGATCCTCCCGGCAACATCGTCTTCGTCCCGGTGGACAAGGTCTCAGGTGGGCCGGTACTCCCGGGGACACCCGGGGCCATCACCGAGGCCTTCATCGCGGGCACGCAGCCGGGGGGGTTCAAGCAATAACGGATTGCCGATTGCCGATTGGCGATTGACGGATTGACGGATTGACGATTGCCGACTGCCGATCGACGGATTGGCGAGTGAGGATTGTGGGCAATTAGCGGCGGCGGGTCGCCTGATGCGCTTCCTTAATCCCAATGCCTTTCGGAAATTCGGAGTCCACGAGTCATACGATTTGAAGTTGCCACGGTGCTTCGATCGATTCGGGCTTCATGAGTCGAGGCCAT
>MELC01000056.1:22506-36170 GCA_001767455.1 Acidobacteria bacterium RIFCSPLOWO2_12_FULL_66_21 | reverse complement strand
CGAACAGCATCACGGCGCCGAGCAGGAGCAGGATCGAGAGCAGCTTCAGGACAATCATGGCTACGCGGTCTGATGGAGAAAGATCTCCCGGGCGACCTTGATGCCGCGCCGGGCGAGCGTCTCGACAAAGGCCGGCACGTGGCCGGTCGGCACGAACTGACCGACGATGCGCCCGTCCGCCGCGAGCCCGGTCTGGCGGAAGACGAACACATCCGCGACGGTGAACGAGGTGCCATCCTGGCCGGTGACCTCGGTCACGTGGGTAATCCGCCGCGACCCATCCTGCAGGCGCGACTGCTGGACGATCAGGTTCACGGCCGAGGCGATCTGATCCCGGATGGCGCGCGACGGCAGCTCGAGCCCGGCCATGAGCGCCATCGTCTCCAGGCGGCTCAGCGCGTCGCGCGGCGTGTTCGCGTGGACGGTCGTGAGCGACCCATCGTGGCCGGTGTTCATCGCCTGCAGCATGTCGAGCGCCTCGCCGCCGCGGCACTCGCCGACGACGATCCGGTCGGGACGCATGCGTAGCGCGTTGCGCACAAGATCGCGAATCGCAATGGCCCCTTCCCCCTCGATGTTGGCGGGGCGCGACTCGAGCGCGACCACATGGTCCTGCGGGAGCTGCAGCTCGGCGGCGTCCTCGATCGTGATGATCCGCTCGTCTTCAGGGATGAACGACGCGAGCACGTTGAGCAGCGTCGTCTTGCCCGATCCCGTGCCGCCCGAAATCACGATGTTCTGCCGCGCCTGCACGGCCGCGCCCAGGAAGAGCGCCATCTGCTCTGTCATCGAGCCGAAGCCGACCAGGTCCTTGGAGCCGAGCAGCCGCTTGGAGAACTTGCGGATCGTCAGCGCCGGCCCGCGCAGCGAGAGCGGCGGAATGATGGCGTTCACGCGCGACCCGTCGCGCAGCCGGGCGTCGGCCATCGGCACCTTTTCGTCGATGCGGCGCCCGAGCGGCGCGACGATGCGTTCGATGACGCCGCGCAGCTGCTCGACGTTGATGAACTGCGCGGTCGTGAGCTCGAGCTTGCCGTCCCGCTCGACGTAGATCTGGTCGTGCCGGTTGACCATAATCTCGGTGACCGAGCGATCGGCCAGCAGATCCTCGAGCGGACCGAGGCCGAGCGCCTCGTCGAGCACCTCTTTGACCAGCCTCCGCCGCAGATCGCGTTCCCCGATGTGGCTCGCCTCCTCCTCGACGAGCGCCAGCACCTTGGCTTCGGCCCGAGTCCGGACCTCCTGCAGCTTCACGGGATCGCGCAGGTACGTGAGGTCCGCCTTGCGCAGATCGATTTCCTCGACCAGCCGGCGGTGGATCTTCAGCTTCAGCGCGAGGAGCTCTTCATCCTGGATCTGCACGGCGCTCGGACCCGCGTACCCGGCGCCGCGAATCTGGCGCAAGCCGAGCGTGGAGACCTCGCGGGCGAGCTTGTCGATGCCGCGCGCGATCGCGTGGCGCGACGCGCTCGTAATGAGCGGCACGCCGCGCGCGACCGCCGCTTCCACCGTCTCCGTGTCGTCGGGCAGCGTCGCCACCGCGTGGACGCCAAGCAGCCGCTCCAGCCGCTCGACCGAGACGCCGCCGCGCTCCAGCACGCGGTTCACGCAGAAGAGCACCGAGGTCAGCGGAATCTGGACGGACCGCAGGTAATCGAGGGCGAACCGCGCCCGCGTCACGCCCGCCGCCGACGTGTCGCAGACGACCACGACCGCGTCGGACCGCTCGAGGATGAGCGGCGTCAGCGCGGCGACCCCGCCCGGCATGTCGATCACCACGACGTCGAACGCGGCGCACGCCAGGTCGAACATGCGCCCGACGACTTCCGGCGTCAGCATCTTGAACTGCAGCACGTCGTTGACGAGCGGGATCACCGACACGCCGACCGGCGCCGCCACGAGGTAGCTCGCGAACACTTCCGGCGTGAGCCGGCCGAGGATCGGCACCATCTCGCCGAGCGCCTTCGCGCGCTCGAGGCCGAGGAGCGCCGACGCTTCTCCGGGCAGGGGATGCGAGGCGTCGATGAGCAGCACCCGTCCGCTGTCCTGCAGGTGCAGGCTCGCGGCGAGGTTCGTCGCCACGAGCGTCTTGCCCGCGCCGCCGCTGCCGGAATACACCGCGATGGTCTTGGCCCGTACCATGTCAGTTGCCGCCCGGCGGCACGACGCGCGGCCGGATAATCACGAGCAGCTGCGTCTGTTTCTGCTTGTAGGACGAGGACCCGAACAGGCTGCCGAACACCGGCACCGACGACACGCCCGGAAGGGAAGACACACCCGGAATCCGCGAGGCTTTCGATGCGCCCTGCGTCACGCTGCCCACCGCCGAACCTCCGCCCGACGGCAGGGCGGCAACGGCCAGCAGATCCGCGCCCGTGATGCCGAACGGCTCACCCGACACCGCATTGAACTCCCAGCGCGCCCGCCGCCAGGTGTCCGGGTCGTAGACATCACTGCCGATGGGGAGATTCGTCTGCACGAGAATGGCGGTCTTGAACCGTCCCGCCTTGTCGGGCATCTGCGGACGCAGCGTCAGGCGGATTCCCTGCTCGACTTGCGTGCCCCCTTTGACTTTCGGGTCCTTGCCGGTGACCGCCTTTCCGCCGATGAAGATCTCTCCGTCGGCACCGATGGGCGTGGTCATCTTGCCGATGTAGAGGCGACGGCCGCTCGGCTCGACACCGGTCGCGTACGAGCCGCTGCGGAACCTGGAGCTGGCTTCGAGCAGCTCGATTTCGTACTCGACCTGCGGACCGGTGTCCAGTTTCGTCACTGGGACCGGCGCAGGAACCGGAGCCGCCGGATCGCCGGCCAACCGCACGTTCGGTGGACCCGCGGTCGGCGGACCCGGCTTCGGTGGAGCCGCGGTCGATGGCTGCGGCATCGTTGGCGTTGCGGTGGTGCCACCTCCGCCGACGGGCGACGGGGGCACGAAGCGCACGAGGCTCCGCACTTTCGCCGCGGCGGCAATCTTCTCCACCGCCGCGAGGTCGTCCTTCGAACTCACGGCGCCGGCGAGCACCGGCGCGCCGGCGAGCGTTCGCACTTCAACCGACGGAAAATCCTGCAGCAGCGCCTTGAGATCGCGCTCGATCTGCGGATCGATCGGGGGATGCACCGTTATGGTGATCTCGTGCCGCTTGACGCGCCGCTGATCCCAGATCGTCAGCGTCGTCTGTCCGTCCGCGCGGCCGAACAGCAGCAGCTCGCGCCGGCCGGCCATCACCTTGAAGTCGGCGACCCTGGAATTGCCGATCGCGATGTCGCCGATGGCGTAGCCGGGCGTGAGCGACTTCTGCTCGCCCGTCGCGAGCGTTTCAGCCGTCTGCGCCGGCTGCGCCGAGGCGGCCGACGGCAGCAGGGACACCGCCACGATCAGAAGGAACAAGGTCATGCGCCGCATGGAGCACCTCTTCAACCGGGGCTCCGCCCCGGACCCCGGCCCGGTCGCTCGCGTGCTTCGACCGGGGCTCAGCACGCCCTGAGTCATGCCGAAGGGCGGGGACCCCTCCACCCCGCGCCGCTCCCTCCCACCCCAACGCGCGGAAAACGCGCGTCGGGGGCCCCGGCTCGCGGGCGCGCCGTGCGCGCCGCCGTCATGCGGTAATGAGAACAGGCCCCGCATAATGGCCTAGAATCCGCCGCCGCGAATCTCGCGCCAGGCGGGCGCCCCCCGCGGCTTGATCGGAATCTGGACGTTCAGCAGACCGAGCGGATCCAGCGTGCCGAGATCGACGACCTGGCCGGCATCGAGGTTCGAGCGCAGCGCGAGCGTCAGCGTCCCGATCTCCTGCGCGAGCACGAGCTGCTGCGCCTGCAGCGGATCGACGAGACATGTCACGTTGGTTGAACGGGCCTGCACTTGCGTGGGCGGGGATCCCCCGTCCTCTTTCGCTTGCGCCTCGGCGGCGGCCGTCGCCTGCATGGCCGCCTGGTGTTCCTGGCCCACCGCGATCACGAGCACGTTCTGCATCAACAGCCGCGCCTCGGTGCGCTCGTCGGCATATTGGATCCGTCCGCCCGACTGGCCAATCGGGCGCCCGAACTCGAAGGTTCCGAACACGTCCACGAAGTTGCCGGGCCGCAGGAGCCCGCCGACCCCGGTGATATCGCTGATCGCGATCGTGATGGCGCGCCTGCCGCGTGGCACCTCGTAGGCGAGGGCCGTGCGGCCGGCGTCCTCCAGGTACGTGCCGAGCACCTGGGCGCCGCGCGGCACCGGCACAGCCACGACGCGCCCGATGATCTCGCGCGGATCCGCGACTGCGTTGGGCTGCACGAACTTCGCGGGCACCTGGATCCGCTGGAGCATCCGCTCGTCAACCGCCGTTCCCTTGAGGATGTCCTGGTTGGCCACCAGGACGTCCTTCATCGAGGACATCTGGAGGAGACTGCGCTCGCGCCCGCTGATGTACACCGACATCAGCACCACCGCCAGCAGTCCCATCGCCACCGAGAGCACGATTGCCGCCCGTCCGCGCATCATATGCACCCCGTTCAGAGGAACGAAAAGAGGATTCCCACCGCGTTGTCGAGAAAGAAACCCCAGTAATCGGGGTCGAAGAACTGGCCGGTCGCGTGAAAGAGCGTCGTGAACGGCGGTTCATAGGTGCCCGATCCCAGCTTCGTGCGCTTGCACGGGAGCCCCGGACAGTCGTCGTCGAACGAACGCGCGTTGCTCCAGAGGCGAAGGTCCGGCGGCATCGCCTCGCGGAACATTCCCACGACCGGCACCACGACCTCCGGTACTTCCTGGGTGCTCCAGATCACCCGTGCACCCAGTTCGCTGCCCGCGCGGTCGGTCGTGTAGCGGCACCGATCCTCGGCCTCGTAGCAGTTCCGCTCGAATGCCCGCGCGAAGATCTTCTGGTGCACCGCGGCAACCGACGAGTACACCGTCTGATTCACGAGGAACAGCTGGTAGATCGCCGCAATGAAGACGAGCAGGATCCACGTGTGGAGCACGGTCTCCGTCACCGCCTGTCCACGCGCGTCGCGCCTCAGTGGACGACGTGTCGCCATCGTCCCACCGTCCGGTCGTAGATAGCCGAGAGCGGCCCCACGCTCGTCGTCACCACCTCGCTGAGGGGCACCATCTTCACGCGGTACGTGTTCTTGCCCCGTTCGATCGATCCGCCCACGGGCTTGGCCGCCGCGGCCGCAGTCATCTCGGGGATCATGTCGGTCCCGAACAAGGCAAACAGATCGTTGAACATCAGCCCCTTCGCTGGCTTTGCCTTGACGATCCACACGAAGTAGTTCGTCCCCGCCCTGCTTGCCTTGCGGTACCACGGCTGGAACGTGTGCGTGCGGACCGGCCAGTCCCACGGCGGCGGCGCCGAGGGCACGCAGCCCCAGATCGCCTCCTTCCGCGCGCCGGTCAACGCCCAGCCCCCGGCGGCGTACGCCTCGCTTCCCGGCGGGACCTGTTCGAGCTCGTAAAGCCCGCGGTCGATCCACGGAAGGAAGTTGCGCTTCGGCGGGATCATGACTTCGGTGTTGAATGGGTCGTACTCCTTGTACTCGAGCGTCTCTCCCGGGAAGAGATCGCGTGCGTTGTAGTCGCTCACCCCCCGTGCTGCGGTCGCCGGCAACGCGATATACCCCCAGTTCGTGACGTTGATGAACCCGCCCAGCACAGATCGGGCCGTGTCATAGAAGTCGGCGGCCTCCGTGGTGACTTCGCATTTGAGCGGAGTCGCGATGAAGGCGCCGGTAATCCAGGTCATCGGCGCCCAGAGTTTCTGGATCCACCCGTTCCAGTACGCGATGTTGTTCAACCCGACCGCCATTTCCGACGCGCCGGTGTACGCGCCCGTGTCGGCGACAAGCTGCAGCGCCACCCGCCTGTTGACCGCCTGGCCGACGTCCACCACGACGGCCGCGAAGAGCGACAGCGCGAACACCGTCGACATCACCAGCGGCGTCGACTGCCCCGCCTCGCGCCTACCGCGCATTGTCGCCCTCCTCGCCCACGTCCTGGATGACGTAGGGCGCGAATCCGCGGACGCGCAGGCCGCCATTCGGAACGTCGTTGAAGATCGGTATGCCGAACGGCACCTGGTAGGTAACGGACAACTGCTGGCGGTTCCTGTGCTGCCCGTCCAGGATGAACCCGGGCACGTCGTTCCAGCCGCCGCCCCACCACTGCAGTCCACTCATGACTTCCCTGGCCGCGAACCATCCCGACTGCAGGCGCCAGTTGAGCGGGATGTCAATGTCGATCTCGCCGATGATCGGGATGTCGATCGGCCCCGGCTGCGACGCCCGGACCATGACGGTGCGCGCGGCGGAGAACGCCGCGAGGTTCACCATGGACCGGGTGACCGCGAACATCGACAGGTGCACGGCCCCCACGATGAAGAGCGTGAGGAACGCCATCATCAGCATGGTTTCCGTCGTCGCCTGGCCACGGTCGCGCCGTCGTCGGGATCTCGGCATGGTCACTGGATGTTCTCGCCGCGGATCGCCTTCGCGACCTTTGCAGACCATTCGCTCGCGGCCCCCTTGACGGTGTCCCAGAAGAAGGTGACGAACGCGAGCAGGATGACGGCGGCCATGAGGCCGACGATCATCAGGTACTCGGTCGAGGTCTGCCCCGCCTCGTCGCGGCGGAGCCGGTCGATCCGCTCGCGCAGCGCCGCCCCGAGCCGGATCATCTGAATGTGCCCGTACCGCGCGCCGTCGATCAGTCGTTCAGTCACATCGTCCTCCTGCGGATCTCTCGTGTTGGCCGTTCATCCGGCACTCGACATGAAAATGGCCACGTGCTTGGCGAGGGTCACGACGACGTACGTCATTCCCGGAACAATGATCTTGGTGAGCGCGATGATCATCGCCGTCAGGAGGCCGAGGATCATCAGGTACTCCGTTGTGGTCTGTCCCGACCGGTCCGCGATCGACTGCGCGGCCCGCGCGCGCCAGGACCTCATGGCGCGATGGTCCGGATGCCCCAGGCGATGCTCAGCACGAGATCGCGGAGCAGGTCCGGGAGGTACCGCATGCCCAGGAAGACCATGGCGGTCAGCAGCCCCGCGATCATCAGCCACTCGGTCGTCGTCTGCCCGCGCGAGGATCTGAGCCGCGCCAGCACGCGCGAGGCGCGCCCGCGGGCCGCTTCGACGGTCTCGCGCATGGCGGCGGCATAGACCTCGGCGCGATCGCGCAGCCGCGACTCCATGCCGATGCGGATCGCCGCGGTGTCCTCGGTCGCCGGCGTCAACGCATCGACGGTGTCGTCGTCGGTCGCGCCGGGCGCCTTCGCGGCCGCCTCGGCGGCCTCGATCAAGCCGCGTGCGTCGGCGCTATCCGGGTCGAGCGCGAGCGCGTTCTCGGCGGCCCACTTCGCGCGGACGGAATCGCCGGCGGCCAGCGCGGCGCGCGAGGCGACAAGAGCCGGCCTGGCCGCCCGGACCCGTTGCGCGGCGGCGGCCTGCCGTGCCCGCGCCACTGCCCATTCCTCCTGCAGGCGCAGCGCGTCAGCGGCGACCGTTGCCAAATCCGGGTTGGCCGGGTCGAGTTCGCTGCCTTTCTGCGCCTCGCACAGCGCGCGATCGTAGTGCCCGGCGCCGACGAGCTCGCGCGCCTTGACCGCGTGCGCGACCGCCCGCGCGATCCGGACATCGCGCGCGGCGATTTCGCGCAGCCGCGCGCGCGCGAGACCGGCAACCGTCCGCGCCCGCGGCTCCGCCGGCGCGAGCGCCAGCGCGGCTTCCGCCAGGCGCAGGGCGGTACCGGCGTCACCGCCGGCCCAGGCCTGCTCGGACTCACACGCTTTCGCAACCGCTTCCTCGGCCAGGCGCGCTTCCCGCACCAGGCGCTCGTGCTCGGCCGCCAGCCGGCTCAACTCCGCATTGATGCCGGGAGCACCTGGGTGCGAGACGCTGAACTCCCGCAGCGCCGAGATGGCCGGCTCCCGATCGCCCGCGGCAAAGAGCCCACGAGCGTTGGTCAATGCTGCCGCCGCCTCTGACTGCAGCGTCCGCGCAGCGTCCGCCGCCTCCCGCAGCGCCGCAACCTCCGCGGTCCTGCGGTCGAGATCGGGACCTGCCGCACCCGCCGCGCGCGCAAGCGTCAGTTCGCGCTCGGCGTCGTCGAGCCGGCCCTTGGCCGCCGCGCGGTCCACTCGTTCGAAATGGTAGTCGGTCCGCCGGCGCCGCTCCTCGTCCTGTCGCGCGATTTCATTCCGCAAGGCGCCGATGGCGTTCGCGGCCTCGCGGTCCTCGGGCAACAGAGCCGCCGCCTGTTCGGCCAGCGCGAGCGCGGTCGCAAACTGTCCCGCCCGGCGTTCGTCTGCGGCTTGCAACAGCAGCGCCCGCGCGCGATCGTCTTGCTTCTGCCGCTCGTCGCATATCTGGCGCGCGCGCTCGAGTTCGGCCCGCGCGACGCCGCTCTCGGAAGCGGCTTCCACCGCCCTCTCGAAATGCCGAACGGCGGATGTGTAATCTTCCGCCGCGGTGCACGCCCGGCCTGCCTCGAGCGCGTCATGCGCCTCCCGGAGCACGGTCACGCGCGTGGCAATCCCGGCGTAGGCCTCGTTCAGCTTTCCCGCAATCGTCTCCACAACCGCCCGCCGGAGCGGCAGCGTCTTGAGGGCCGCAAGGCCGCGGTCGCCGAGCTCCGGATGCTCCGTAATGATGGCCGCGGTGCGATCCGCGCGCGTGTCAGGCAAGGCAATGTCGAGCGCGGCGGACAGGCTGCGCTCCTCCTCGAGCAACCCGGCCATCGCCTCCGACATCGTCCACGCCGCCGACGCCGCGGCGCGCGTCTCCGCGTCGTAGCGCCGTCCGACGCGGACGAGATCCCCGAGGAGATCGCGGAAGCGCTGGTAGCGCTGTGCGGGATCCTTCGCCAGCGCCCGGCCGACGATCCGCGCGAGCGCGGCCGGCGCCTCGACGTCGCGCAACGGCAGCGGGTCCTCGACAATCACCTTGTGGAGAACCGCGGGAAGGTCGGGCGCCTGGAACGGCTTGCGCCCGGTCAGCATGAAATAGAACACCGCGCCCGCCGAGAAGATATCGGAGCGCTCGTCGACGACCGTGCCCTTCGCCTGCTCGGGCGACATGTAGTCCGGCGTCCCGACAATGAACCCGCTGGCGGTCATGCTGGAGCTGGCGAGCCGCGCAATCCCGAAGTCCAGGATCTTCAGGCTGCCGCCCTCCTGCACGAAGAGGTTTCCCGGCTTGACGTCGCGATGGAACACGCCCGCGGCGCTGGCCACCGACAGCCCCTCGCAGATCTGCGTCATCAGATCGAGCTTGTCCTCGAGGCCGTCGGCCTTCGCCTGCTTCAGGTGGTCGGTGAGCGTCAGGCCGCGCAGCAGCTCCATCACGATGTACAGCCGCCCGTCCTCCTCCCCCATGTCGAAGATGGTGACGATGTTGCGGTGGGCGAGCTTTGCGGCGACCTGCGCCTCGCGGAAGAAGCGCGCGCGGATGTCCGGATCGCCTTCGAGATCCGCCATCATGACCTTGAGCGCGACGTCGCGGCCGATCGTCTCGTCGCGCGCGGCGTAGACGACGCCCATCGCCCCCTTGCCGATGCGCTCGCGGATGCGGTATCGCCCGATCTGCCGCAGTTTCGAGTCACGGGCGCCCGCCGGCGCGAGATCAGCCATGGCTGGCTCCCTCGCAGAAGGCCACGAGCGCGGTGACGTTGTCACGCGTGCCGCCGTCGATGGCCTTCTTCACGAGCGCGTCCGCGCACTCGCGCGCGTCCGTGCCCTCGGCCAGCACGGCGGCGAGGGCATCGAGATCGAGCGTCCCGTGAAGACCGTCCGTGCAGAGCAGCAGGCGATCGCCCTCGGCGAGGATCTGTTCCTGGAGGTGGACGTCGGTCTGCTCGCGCGCGCCAAGCACGTTGGTCAGCACGTTGCGCATCGGATGCTGTTGCGCCGCGTCGGGACCGAACGCGCTGCTGCCGAGGACCATCGCGGCCCACGAATCGTCCTGCGTGGTCTGCGTGAGCAAGCCGTCACGCAGGAGATAGAGACGGCTGTCGCCGACGTGGCCGACGATCATCTGGTGGCCCGCGATGAGCGCGCACACGACCGTCGTTCCCATGCCGGTGTACTCGTCGTGGCTTTCGCCGGCGCGAAACACGCGGCGGTTGGCGAGGTGAATGGCCGTGCGAAGGCGATTGCCGTTCAGCGAGAGGTGGGGCTCGATGCCGTACGGCCACGAGTACTCATGCTCGCCGTGGGATCGCTTGAGAAACCCGACAATGGCCTCGACGGCGAGGCGGGAAGCCACTTCCCCCGCGGCATGGCCGCCCATGCCGTCGGCGACAATCAGCACGCCGAGTTCGTCGTCGATGACGAAGGCGTCTTCGTTGGTCCGGCGGATCGGACCACGGTCCGTGGTGGCGAAGGCTCGCAACATCTGGCCGGCTGGGGCAGCCCGACGAGTTAGGTTGTGCGCGAACACTAACGTCGAGCTCTAGAGGACGCAACTCTACTTTAGTGGTATGTCTATTTTTTGACACACACTCAGCGCCCTTTAGCACCCCTGCAGCACCCTTCAGCACCTTGCAGCACCCTGCGGAGGTCAGGCGAGCTTGGAAATGAGCTGGGTGCGGCTGTCGACGCCTACCTTATTGAAGACGCTCGTAAGGTGCTTCTTCGTCGTGCCGGGCGTGATCCCCAGCGTCGTCCCGATGTCGCGGTTGCCCAGGCCGCGCAGCACGAGATCGACCACCTGGGCTTCCCGCTCCGACAGGTGATACCGCCGCTTGAACGCGTTGCGGTCGGGGGCAAGATCGCGAACGGTGACGAGCGCCAGCGCCTCGCCCGAATCGGACGGCAGGCGGTTGACATGAACGTAGAACGTCTCGCCGTTCTCGGCGGTGACGAGGCTGACGACGGGGCCCCGTTCCAGGTCCGCGCCGACCGCCTCGACGTGGTCGCGAATCAATATCCGCAGTTGCGTGCCGTGTTCTTGTTTCAGGCGAGCCGACAGCCGCTCGGCCGCCGGGTTCACATAAATGACGCGGAGGTTCGACAGCAGCAGCAACGGAAGGCTGAGCTCGTCGATCACCGCGCGGAGAACGACCGAACTCAGCGTCTGCACAGCCAAACAGGCCCTCCACCGATGCTGTGGTCGACGGCCGACAACCCGGCCGGGCATTCTCGAAGCGCGTATGTGGCAGAGCTTGATGTAGCAGGGCCGTGGCTGTCAACAAGGGCCGAGCAGGACCGGTCTGGAGAAGACCGGCGGGGATTACCGCTTGATCCGATCGCCGAGGTCCTCGATCGCTTCGCCGACCTTGCGCCGGCTGCGTCCGAACCCTTCCTGCACGTTGCCGCGCACCTCGTCGGCCACCCCTTCGTCGTGGAGCCGCTCGTCGTCGGTCAGATCGCCTGCCGCCTGCTTCAGCTTGCCTTTGACCTGGTCGGTTTTGCCCTGCACTTCGTCGCGGTTCATCTGTGTCCTCCTTGCCGGAAGACCTTCAAGAACCGAGCCCACCTCGCCGCGGCGCGTTCATCTCAAGCGTGCGAAGGCGGGTGCACGAGCAACGGGACAGCGTGACACACGAGCTGCGAGCAACGAGCCACGAGCTGCGATTCTCACTTTATGAACGCGATCTTCTCGAAGCGTGGCGCCTTGGTGAGCGCCTTGTCCTTCAGAAACGCCCAGACGGCCTTGTTGATCTCGGAGGACCGGCTGTAATAGTCGTGCGTGTGTCCCTTGATCTCGGTGAGCTCCACAGGCAGCCCTTTCGCGACGAGCGCGTCGCGGGTGGCGCGCACGGCCGCCAGAGAGAAGAACCGGTCGTTGGTGCCCACCCAGATGGCGAGCGGGATCTTGCGGGTGGCCCGGTCCGCGTACGAGTACGTATCGGGCGGCAGCGCCCCGGCGTGGACCGCCACGGCCGCGAAGTACTCCGATTCGAGCAGCGACATCATCAGGCCGTGAATGGCGCCGGCTGAGTGACCGAACAGGTAGACCCGCTTCGGATCGACGGGATGCTGCTTCGAGATCGTCTCGACGAGGTCGTGAAGGACGTCCGGCCCGTCCCCGATCGTGTTCCACTCCTGCGAGTCCTTCGAGTCCGGCCCGGCGAGGATGATGCCCTCCTTCTTCGCGAGGTCCTTCCACTTGTCCACCAGGATCAGACCGTTGCGGCCGGATCCGTGCAGAAAGACGATGAGCGGCGACGGACCTGCACCGGCACGCTCCGGCACGTACAGGTAATAGGGGCGAGTCCAGCCCTCGGAGCTGAACACTTTCTTCGTGATTTTGTCAGCGCCCGCGGCCGGGGCCGCGACAGCCGCAGACAGCGCGACGACAAGAATGGCGGCTTTCATGGCGCGGATGCTAGCATGACGACGGTCGGATGCTCGGATGACCTACCGCCCGAGTACCACGTCGATGCCGGAGAGGACCAGCTCCACTTTCGATGGCGACAGCTTGGCGACTCTTTCCGTGAGAAACGACTTATCGAGTGCAACAATCTGCGACACGTTGGCAACCGAATCCTTGGAGAGCTTGGTTGAGCGGGCACCGAGAAGCACATTGCCGGGCGCGTCAGCCCACTTGAGATTGCCCGTGAGCGGCACACACACCACGGTCGCAATGCGACTTCGGTTGAGGGCGTCGCCCTGAACGACGACGACCGGCCTTCGAAAACCTGCCTCCGAGCCGGCAGGGGGCGGAATATCCGCCCACCAAACCTCCCCTTGCGAAATCACCACTCCGTGTCCTCCAAAACGCGCCGTCCGGCGGCGGTGACAAAGCCGTCGCGCTGGTCGCCCAGATCCGCACAAACGCGGTCCATCGCATCGGTCACCTCATCGGGGGCGTGGCGCGCCACGTACTCTGCCACGGCCGCGCTGAACACCTCGCTTCGCGATCGTCCCGCTTTTCGGGCGAGCCGTTCGGCCTTCTCGAATACCGCGTCGGGAATGGACACCGCCGTTTTCATACCAAGAGTATAACTGGTCGGGAGGGGCTACGGCGAACGTGCCCGAATCGTCGGCGGTGGTCACCGATGCATCGTCTCAGGCATGCGGACCGCGACGACGTCGGCGCGGACCGTCTCGACGCCGTCCGCGAAGACGCTGACGTCGACGATGACCTTGCGGGCGGCAATCTCGCGCGGCCTGGCGCGGAGCACGAGCTCGGGGCCGAGCGGCGTCGGCTTGAGGTAGTGGACGTGCAGGGCGCCGGTGACGAAGCGCGGGGCCGGCGCGTCGCCAGTCGCGCGTCCCGCCTCGCGCTCCACGGCGGCCGCGGCGGTCCCCATCGCATGACAATCGATGAGCGACGCGAGGAGCCCGCCGTACACGAAGCCAGGCACCGAGATGTGATCGGGCCGTGGCGTGAACCGCGCCACGGCCTCCGCGCCTTCCCATCTCGTTTGCACGTGATACCCGTTCACGTTGAGCCGGCCGCAGCCGTAGCAGTGCGCGAAGTCCTCCGGGTAATGGTCCTGGACGGCTGGAGAAGTCTTCATCAATGACACCGTAACGTGCCTCACGCGCACGAACCCTGTTCAGCGCGAGCGAGCGCCGCGAGCGAGCCTCACGAGCGGCGCGGGGCGCAGGGGCCCCCGCGAGCGAGTGAGTCGGGGGTCCGGGGGCGAAGCCCCGCCACGAACCCTGTTCAGCGCGAGCGAGCGCCGCGAGCGAGCCTCACGAGCGGCGCGGGGCGCAGGGGCCCCCGCGA
>MELC01000056.1:0-22444 GCA_001767455.1 Acidobacteria bacterium RIFCSPLOWO2_12_FULL_66_21 | reverse complement strand
CGAAGCCCCCGGATCAATTACGACCCGCCCCCCTTGCGCTTGCCCCATGTCGGCGACGGCGGCTCCTTCGTCAGCCGGTTGGGCGGATTCTGTTTCAGGAGCTTCATCGCCTCGTCGACCGCGCGCTCGAGCTGCGGATCGTGTCCGGCGATGACATCCTTCGGCCAGTTCTCGACATCCACGTCGGGCGCGACCCCTTCGTTCTCGACGGCCCACTTGCCGTCGCGCGTGAAGAACCCGCCGCGCGGCGCGATCATCGAGCCGCCGTCGACGAACCCCGGCGTGTCGGCGGTGTGCACCAGGCCGCCCCACGTCCGTTTGCCTACCAGGAGCCCGATCTTCCGCCGCTTGAACATGTAGGGCATCAGGTCGCCGCCGGAGCCGGCCATCTCGTTGACGATCATCACCTTCGGCCCCCAGATGCCGGCCGCCGGGCTGGTGAACGGGTAGCGGTCGCCCGCGACGTTGTTGAAGTACCCGTCGAAGTCGCGCTGGAGCACGTCGATGATGTAGTCGGCGGCCTGCCCGCCGCCGTTGTACCGCTCGTCGACGATCGCGCCCTTGCGATCCTGCTGCGCGAAGTAGTAGCGGTTGAAGCTCGTGTAGCCGGGCGCCCCGGTATTCGGCAGATACACGTACGCGAGCTGCCCACCGGAGAGCTTGTCGACCAGGCGCCGGTTTGATTCCACCCACGCCCGCGTCCGCAGCCCCTGTTCGCTCGCGACCGGCGTGACGGTCACCTGGCGCGCCCCCTCCATCACCGGCTTGCTGTTCACCGTCAGCACCGTCTGGCGGTTCGACGTGCCGTCGAGCAGCCGGTAGATGTTGTCCGGCGCCCGCAGCTCCATCCCGTTGATGGCCAGAACGTAATCGCCCACCGAGACGTCGACGCCGGGCGCCGCCAATGGCGCGCGCAGATCGGGATTCCAGCTCTCGTTGTCGTATATGCGCGCGATCTTGTAGCGGCCACCGTCGATTGTGAAGTCGGTGCCAAGGAGGCCGCCGGGCGACTGCGGCACGTCGGGCATGGCACCGCCGCGCACGTACGAGTGGCCGATCGCGATCTCGGCGCCCATGTTGTCGAGCAGATAATTGAGGTCGGCGCGATGGTTCACGTACGGCAGCAGCTGCCCGTACATGTCCTTCATCCTGGGCCAGTCGGCGCCGTGCATGTTCGGGACGTAGAGATAATCGCGCTCGTTGCGCCAGCCCTCATTGAAAATCTGGCGGAACTCCTCCTTCGGCTCGAGATACATGCGAAGCGAGGCGTTGACGCGTCCCTGCCCGGCTTGGGGCGGATTGCGATCGGCATCGACGAGAAACAGGCCCACTGCCGGAGCAGCTCCCGCGTCCCCACCGCGGCCGCCGCGTCCACCGCCACCACCGCCGGTCCGGTACAGCAGCTTGTGGCCGTCGGCGCTGATGTCGAATTCCGCGACGCCGGTCATGAATGGCGCGGCCCGCCGATCGGTCAGCCGATAGCGCTGCAGCACGGCGCCACCGCCACCGCCGCGTCCGCCGCCGCCGCCGGCCGCCGCCGGTTCGAGGTAGTACACCGTGCCGGCAACGCCGGCCTTCAACTGGGAATACGGCCGTTCGGGCACGCCGGGAATCGACAGGATCCGCTGCTGCAGCCCGTCGAAGTCAATCTGCACCGCCACCGGCGTGCGTGGACGCGCGGGCGGCTGCGGCTGATCGCCCGCCGGCTGATCACCTGTGGCCGCCGCCGCACCCCCGCGTCCGCCGCGACCGCCGCCGGGCCCTGGCGCGGCCGACACGCCGGTGTCCTCGTCGCTCTCTGGAAGCAGCGGGCTCGGTTCCCCTTTCTTCAGGACCGCAAGGTACAGCCCGAAGTTCTCCGTGCGGTCGTACGACGTCATGTCGAGCCACTGCGACCGGAGGCCGAAGTCGGTCGAGGCCAGGAACCACAGATACTTGCCGCTGGCGTCCCAGGCCGGGAACATCACGTCGGCGAGGCCGTCCGTCACCTGGTGCTTCTCGCCGGTGTCGACGTTGCTCACGAAGATCGCGCGATACAGCGAATTCAGCCGGCTGGCATACGCCACCCACTTCGAATCCGGGCTCCACGCCGGGTTCAGCGTGCGCTGCGGCACCATCCACGGATCGTTGCCGACGACTTTCGCCTTGCCGCTCTCGATATCCATCACCCAGACGTTCAGGCTCGTATCGGTGTACAGGAGTTTCTTCGAGTCCGGCGACCACGCCGGCGTGTAGTAGTGCGTCGCCGGCTTCGGCATGTCGATCTCGCGTGGCGGCTTGAGGCCATCCTGCTCTTCGACAATCAACTTGTATTCGCCGGACGTGTCGCTGAAGTACGACACGTACTTGCCGTCGGAGGACCACGCGGGATCGCGCTCCGCGGACCCGCTCGAGTGCGTCAGGTTGCGGACGTCCCCCTTCTCGGCCGGGATCGTGAACACCTCGCCGCGCGATTCGACGACGATGCGTTTGCCGGTCGCGGAGAGCGCGATGTTGGTCATCCGGCTCGTGACGTCTTCCCACCGCGGCATCATCCACGGGAAGTCCCCCGTCGCCTTGATGTTCACGACGCGCGCCTGGCCGGACTTCGGATCGAGCTCGTGCACGTACCCGGCCTGTTCGAACACGATCGCGCCCGCGCCGGCGTCGATCGCCTTCACGTCGAAGTCGGAGAACTTCGTGACCTGCGTCAATCTCTTCGCCCTGGTGTCGTACGACCACACGTTCGACACGCCGTCGCGGTCCGACAGGAAGTACACCGAGTCGCCGACCCACACCGGATCCGTGTCCTTCGAATCGGTCCACGGCGGAGAGACGAGGTCGTAGGTCTTCAGGTCGACGATCCAGATCGGACGGTTCTGCCCGCCGCGATAATTCCGCCGCTCCTCGTCCCACGAGTTGTTCATCCGGTAGGCGATGCGGGTGCCATCGGGCGAGATCTTCCCCTGGTAGGCGCGGGGGAGCGCCATCGGCTCCTCGATGCCGCCGGCCGCCGGGACGGTCCAGAACCGCGGCGCGCCACTCGGCGCCCAGGTCGCGCGCGACGAGGCGAACACGATCGACCTGCCGTCGGGCGTCCAGCCCTGGACGCTGTCGGGCCCGGGATGCCAGGTCAGCCGGTGCGGCTCACCGCCTTCCGCGGGGACGACATACACATCCATGTTGCCCGCGTACTCGGCGCTGAACGCGATCGACTTGCCATCGGGAGAAAAGCGCGGGTTCGTGGTCTGCCCCTGGAAGCTCGTGATCCGGCGCGCCATGCCGCCGGCGCGCTCGACCGTCCAGATGTTGTTGGCGTAGGCAAAGGCGATTTGCGTGGCGCTCACGGTCGGCGATCGCAGCAGCCGCGTCTGATCCGGCGCGGGCGCGGCGGTGACGGCAGCGACAAGGACCGCGAGTGCGAGCCACGGCAGCGCGCGGCGCGCCGCTCTATGGATTCGATGGGTTGACATCGTTCATGCCTCCAGGAGGAATGGAGATCGGTGCCGGTATCGTAGCACGGTGACAATAGCTATCAGCTATCAGCTATCAGCTATCAGCTGTCAGCTATCAGCTGGCGGCGAGCTGCGAACTGCGAGCCACGAGCCACGAGCCACGGGTGTGACGCGGCGTTACTCGCTCTCCTCCGCCGGCCCGCCGCCCGCGCGGACGACGTCCTCCTGGCGGATCCTGTCCACGTTGAACTTCGCGGCGTTTGCCTCCATGCGCCGAAGCACGTCGTCGAAATCGAATTCCGTGGACGTCGAGAAGCGGATCGGGTTGATGCGCGCGACGACAAACGGCTTGAGGTACGGGCTGGTCAGTCCGCACTTCTTCAGCTTCTCGACGATCCGCGCGACGCCATCGTCGATGGGCAGCACGAGCGCCGCCCGGCGCTCCCGCTCCTTGACGGCGCGCGGGAGCCGCTCGTCGAGGAAGTCCTCGATCCGCCGGAGCACCGGATGGTACGCGCCGCCGCTGAGGCGCGGGCGCTGCTCGTACGCGGCGCCGAGCGTCAGGAACGCGGGCAATACGGCTCACGCGAGATTCAACTGCCATGAGACGCCAAATCGATCCTTGACCCAGGCGAACTTCGCGCTGAAGCCGTAGTTGTCGGGCGGCATCAACACCTCGCCACCCGCCGACAGCTCGCGGACCAGCCGGTCGAGCTCAGACTCGTCGCCGCAATCGACGAAGATCGACGTCGAGGGGGTGAACGTGAACGCGTGCTTGACGTAACTGTCAATGCAGATCAGCCGGTGCCCGCCCAATGTGAACTCCGCCTTCTTGACGGATCCGGCAGCGCCGGCCTCGCCGGCTTCGTATCTGTCGATTCGCGCAATCGCAGAACCTTCGATCAATGAGACGTACCAGGTCATCGCTTCTTCCGCGACCCCTTCGAACATCAAGAACGTTGCGATGCCGCGTGCCATTACTCCGCCTCCGTCAGTTGTGCCACGGCCACGAGTCGATCGGTCGTTCCGGATTCGATGCCCGCATCGTATGCGCCGAAGCAGCTCACAGCCCCGAACCCGCGGAGCCGCAGGTTGGACTCCAGCTCGCCGCGGGTCCAGCACCGCATCACAAACACGTAGTCGCTGGACCGTTCCGCGCCGCCGTCGACCAGGCTGTGACGCTCGGATACCACAAGCCGCTGATTCTCAACATCCACGTCGGTGACACTCGTGAACGTCAGCCGGACGACAAGCGCGGCGTCGCACAGTCCACCTCCTCCTTGAAATGCGTGAACGCGGGAATCTGCGGCTCAGTGGCTCGACCGCGGCCATGGGACGTCACCTCTCGCGCGGGGCGCCCGCGCGAGCGGCGTCAGCGAGGCCAGAGCCAGCCGAACGTGCCGCCGGTCAGCAGACCGTAGATCAAACCGTCGATCATCCCCCTGATCGTCGCGCCCCACTGGCGGCGGTACCAGATCGACTGCTGCGGCAGCCCCATCGCGTAGCCGACAAACGCCGTGCACCCGGCGAAGCGGAAGACCTGGAGGTAATCCACGCCGGGAGCAAGAGCGCGCCCCGCGATGTACCCCGCGAACACGCTGATCACGACCGAATAGAGGAACCACTGCATCAGGTACGGCAGCATGTTGGGCTTGCTGCCGGCAGCGACCGTCATGAAGACGAGCGGCCCCTTCTCCGCCTTCGCGATGAATGCCGGGTCCTTCATCCCGGCATGCGAGCCGGGGAGCGGCATCCCGTAGTCGCCTGGCGTCAGGGCGAGCTTGCGGAACGCTTCCAGCGCGGCGTCCTCCTGCGGCACCTTGCGGATGTCGTTTTTGTGCAGCGGAAGCACCATGTGGAAGATCGAACTGGCGACGAACACGATGACGGCCGAGACCAGAATCGGCAGGACGAGGGACGTCAGGGGAACCATCAGAACCTCCTCGATGCACGCGTTTCCCGGGGCTTTTGGCGCCCTATCCTACCCGACTTTGCCTGACGGCCGCGACTGTGACCCTCGGCGAGGGCGACTTTGGCCCTTGAGGGCCGTTGACGGCCGTGACTTTGACCCTTGACGGCCGCGACTTTGACTATCGACTATCGACTATCGACTACGTTACGATCCGCGCGCGTATTCCGGGAGGTTTTCCCATGATCAGAAAAGCGTCTCTGGGCGCATGTGTTTCGCTGGTTCTGCTGCTGGCGGCATCGGCCGCCGCCGCCCCCGTCAAGCTCGCAAGGCATCCGGACTACCACGCCGGGAGGATTGCCTTCAGCTATCTCGGCGACATCTGGACGGCCAACGAGGACGGCTCGAGCGTCCTGCGCGTCACCGACAACGCCGCGCGCGACGTGTATCCGCGCTTCTCGCCCGACGGCAAGTGGATCGCGTTCTCCTCGAACCGCTATGGCGGCTACGACGTCTTCGTCGTGTCCGCCGGCGGCGGAGTGCCGCGGCGCCTGACGTTCCACACGGGCGGCGACGACGTGGTCGGGTGGACGCGGGATTCGCAGCAGGTGATTTTCCGCGCGGCGCGCGGCGATGGCGCGTTCCCGAGCGTGGCGGTCCTCTACCAGATTCCGGTCTCCGGCGGACAGGAACAGCCGCTGCCGCTCGACTGGGGATACTCGGCCAGCTACGCTCCCGATGGCAAGTCGCTCGTGTTCAACCGTCATCCGGCCACGTGGTCGCGCCTGCATTATCGCGGCAGCTACGCGGCCGATCTGTGGATCGCCAACCTGGCGAACAAGACGTACACGAAGCTGCTCGCCGACGAGCGCTACAACCGCTACTGGCCGATGTGGGGCGCCGACAACGCCATCTACTACGTCGCCGACCCGCTGCCGAACGACAAGAGCGTGAAGCCCGGCAGCCCCGAGGTGCGGAAGAGCGTCAACAACATCTACAAGATCCCCGCGGCCGGCGGGCAGCCCGTGCAGGTGACGAAGCATACGGACGGCAGCCTGTTCTGGCCGTCGATGTCGAGCGACGGCAAGACGATCGTCTACGAGGACAACTTCGGCATCTGGAAGCTGGACGTGGCCAGCGGACGCACGAGCGAGATCAAGATCGACATCGCGACCGACGAGAAGGCAAACGAGTACGAGGTCGAGACCGTCACCAACGAAGTCGCCGGCTTCGACATTTCGCCCTCCGGCCGCCGCGCGGTGATCTCCACGCGCGGGCAGATCCTGACGATCGCGACCGACCGCGGCGACATCACGCGCGTGGCGCCCGACCCGATGGCCTCGCGCAACGACTCGCCCAAATGGTCCGCCGACGGCAAGCACATCGCGTTCGTGTCGGATCGCTCGGGACGCGACGAGATCTGGATCACCGATCCGGAGGCGCGCGCGCCGAAGAAGATCACGGATCTCGACACCGAGAAGGGGCAGCTCGTGTGGACGCCCGACTCGAAGTCGCTCCTGTACACCGCGGCCGACAAGAAGCTGTACAGCTACAGCGTCGCCGACGGGAAGACCGCGGTCGTGGCCTCGACCGACATCGGCCGAATCGGATCGGTCGCGGTGTCGCCCGACAACAAGTGGGTGAGCTTCTCGAAGCAGGACCGGACACAGCGCTCGCACATCTACATCGCGCCGATCGCTGGCGGTGACGAGCGCCACCTGTCGGACGACAACCTTCTGTACTCGGAGACCAACGCGGTCTGGACCGCCGACGGCCGCTACGTTGTCTTCACGTCGTCCGAAGGGGTGTCGGGCGGCATCGCGTCGCAGGGAGGCATCTCCTCCACCACGTCGCTGTGGGCGGTCTCGCTGCGCGACCGGGATCGCGATCCGATGAACCGCGATATCGACAACGAGGCGCAGGGGCTCGCCGCGGAAGCGGCCGCGCGCCAGAGTACCGGGCGGGGCGCGGGCGGGGGCGCCGCCGCGCAGCCGGTCGAAGTGAGAATCGACTGGAGCGGGCTGGCGCGGCGCGCGCGGCAGTTGACGGTGCCGGGCAACGCCATCGGCGGATTGACGCCGACTCCCGAGGGACACTCCGTCGCGATGACGGTCGCGAACGTGGTGGCGGGCGGCGGACGCGGCGCGGCGGCGCCGGGCGACAGTTCCGCCGGGATGTACATCGTCAACGTGGAGAGCGGCCAGCTCACGAGGGTGCCGCCGGCGGCGCCGTCGACGACCGCGGCGGGCGCGGGAGGCCGTGGACGCGGCGGCGCGGGTGGCGGCTTCGGCGGCGGCGCGATGGTCTTCGCGCGCGACGGCCGCACGCTGTACTTCCGATCGGGCAGCGGCCTCTACGCCGCGCCGATTGGCGGCGCCGGCGGCGGTGCGGCCCAGGGGCCGTCGGCCGCGGCGTCCGGCGGCGGACGTGGGGGCCGCGGAGGCGGCGGCACGGCGGCCGAGCCCGCGGCGACCAACGCGACCGCGCGGCAGGTGACCTACACGGCCAACCTCGAGATCGATCACAAGGCGCTTCGCGCGCAGGTCTTCAACGAGGGCTGGCGCATCATGAAGAACCGCTTCTACGACGCGAAGATGCACGGCGCCGACTGGAATGCGGCCAAGAGCATGTACGAGCCGCTGCTCAACTATCTCGTCGACGAGGAGGAGCTGCACACGGTCATGATGATGATGATCGGGCAGCTCAACGCCTCGCACACCGGGGTCAGCGGCGGCCCCCCCGGCGCGCAGCGTTCCGTGCAGACGCGCTATCCGGGATTCGACGTCGTCGCCGACGCGTCGGGGTTCTACAAGGTCGGCCACATCTACAAGGAAGGGCCGGCCGACAAGGACTACCTGAAGATCGAGGAAGGGAACTTCATCATCGCCGTGGACGATCGCGATCTGAAGACCAGCGACAACTACTGGCGGTACTTCACGATTGCGTCAGGCAACAAGTTTCACTTCCTGATCAACGACAAGCCCGCGAAAGAGGGCGCGTGGGAGGTCACGATCGCGCCCGTCGTCGGCGGCGGGTGGACCGATCTGCTGTACGAGAGGTGGGTCGACGAACGCCGCGACATGGTCACGAAGTCGAGCAACGGCGACATCGGCTACCTGCACATCCGCGCGATGGACGCGCCATCGCTCCGGAAGTTCCAGCTCGACCTGGCGGCCAACCGCACGAAAAAGGCGCTGGTCATCGACCAGCGGTTCAACGGCGGCGGCGGCATCGACCAGGAGCTGCTCGGCATTCTGGCCGGCCGCCAGTATCAGTACACGATCGGACGGGATGCCGGCATCCAGCTTCCGCGGCCGCAGAACTTCTACGGGCCGATGGTCGTGATGGAAAACGAGCGCTCGGCCTCCGACGCCGAGATGTTCCCCGCGGGGTTCAAGGCGCTCGGCCTGGGCAAGGTGGTCGGCGTCCCCTCGATGGGCGCCGTCATCGGCACAGGGTCGTACGCGTTGCTCGACGGGTCCACCATCCGCACGCCGGGCAGCGGCGTCTGGACGGCGACGGGCGAGAACATGGAGAACTACGGGGTGCCGCCCGACGTGTACATCGACAACACGCCGGAGGATTTCGTCAAGAGACGCGACGCGCAGATCGAGAAGGCGGTCGAGGTCCTGAAAGCGGAGCTCGCGGGGAAGAAAACGACGAGCTCCGAGGGCGCGAAGTAGACGGAGCGCACGGGACACGATCACACGGAGGCGCGGAGGGCACGGGGACGCACGGAGGCTCGAGGATCGCCCGGGCGCGGGTAGCAGGCAGCGCGAAGGCGTCCGGCCGGTCTGGCCGCGCTCGCGCGGTGAGGTGGTCTGAGATCCACAAACGCAAGCACGCCTGCCATTGACGCGTGTTTGCGTTTGCGGATCTCAGGCCACCTCCAACGCCGGCCAACGGCCGGCGCCAGACCGGCCATCACCTCCGCGCGTCTCCGTGCCCTCCGTGCCTCCGTGTCGACCGTCTTCTTCGCGACCTCCGTCACCTCCGTATCAGGCATCAAGCTCCCAATAGAGATCGAGACACGTGTGCGTGGCGTCGGCGCCGGTGTGGAACCGCGCGCGCACGCGGTCGCCGATTTTGATCGGCTGCCGATCGACGAGGTAGCTCTTCAGGATCGTGCCGACGCCCTCGATCTTGACGTCGATCTGATAGTACGGACAGTCGATCTCGAGGCCCGTGCCTCCGCGCGCGACGTGCGTAAAGGCGTACACGTAGCCGCGCGGGTTGTCGATCTCCTGCCACACCATCGGCTGATGGCAGTCAGGGCAATCGGCGCGCGGCGGCAGCCAGAGGTCTCCATTTCCGTTGCCGACCGGGCATCCGGGGTTGATACACCGCGTCGCGCGCAGCTTCCCTTCCGTCAGTCCTCTGAAGTACGGCGTCAGCAGGCCGTAGGTGTGGAAGTGCGTCCCCTCCGGGCCGAAGCGCGGGTTGTGGACGACCCACGCGCTGCCGATCTCGTCGATGACGGCAGGCGCGGTGTTCAGCGTGACCTTGTCGTTCAGGATCGTCATGTCGCCTCCTACCAGCCCTTCTCGAGCACCGCGCAGGTGACGTGGCTGCCGACGCCGGCGTGCGAAATGGCCAGCCCGCGGCGCGGGTCCTTCACCTGCAGGCTCTGCCAGTCGGCCGGCTTCTGCCGCCCGTAGCGCGACCACAGGGCCGGGTCGCCGTGGAACTTGTCGTACTTGCCCTGGAGCTGCCAGAGCACCTCGCCGCACTGGAAGATCCCGGTGGCGCCGACCGCGTGCATGGTGCCCAGCAGCCCGCCCGACAGATTGGCGGGGCACTTTCCCTGCTGCCCCGTCCGCGGGTTCTTCAGGTAACACTCACCCGAGGTCACGTAGTCCTGCTCGCGGCCGTACGGCGCGAGGCCGACATCGCCGTACGTCTGCAAATCCGAGATCGTGAAGGCATCGTGCGTCTCCACGAGATCGAGATCCTCGATCGGATTCTGAATGCCCGCCATGCCGTACGCCAGGTAGGCCGCGAACCGCGCCGCGCCGAAACTCTCGAACCCGGGCCACCGGCCGTCGTGTTTCTGCATCTCGTCGTACAGCCAGCGGTAGCCCTCCTCGGTTTCGTGCGGGAGCAGCGGGATCCGCATCGGCCGGCGATCGCCGGTGCGCAGCGTGTGCGAGCCGCCGGCAATGAAGAGGCGCACCGGGTTGTCGGACAGCTCGAACGCGAGCTCCTCGGAACAGAGAAGCGCCGCGGCCGAGCCGACGCTCATCGCGCAGCACTCGAGAAAGCGGAGCGGGTCGGAGACGATCTCTCCGGACAGCACTTCGTCCACCGTGTGGTGGCCGGCCTGCTGCGCGAAGGGAGACGAGCACGCGTACCCGCGGTTCTTCACCGCGATTTCCGCGCGCACCCGTTCGTCCACCCCGTACATCTCCTGGAAGCGCCGCGCCATCGGCGCGTAGTAGCTCGCATAATTGCGCGCCAGGCGCGTCTCGAAGTCCTTGCACGCGGCGCTGGCGATGTAGTAGTTGCCGGTCCACGTCTTCACTTCGTCCATCCGCTCCCAGCCGAGCACGAGCGTGCAGTCGCTCATGCCGCTCGCGATCGTCGTCGCGCCGACGAGCATCGTCGATCCGCCGGTGGCGCCGCCGGTCTTGATGCCGACGTTCGGCAGCAAATCGAGGCCGAGATAGTCGTGCACCTTGGCTTCGCACAGGAGTTGATCCTGGAAGTGATCGGCGAACTCTCCGTAGCACGCGAAGTTGATGTGCCCCTTCACGTCGAGCGGATCCCGCTTCAGGTCGTTCTCCTCGAGGAGCATGCGGAACGCCATCATGCACAGCTCCTCGAGCTTCTTCTCGGGATACCGCTTGCGGAAATCGGTGAGGCCGGCGGCCACCATGTAGACGGGGCGGGTCCA
Organism: Acidobacteria bacterium RIFCSPLOWO2_12_FULL_66_21; assembly: GCA_001767455.1. GTDB lineage: Bacteria > Acidobacteriota > Vicinamibacteria > Vicinamibacterales > 2-12-FULL-66-21 > 2-12-FULL-66-21. The sequence continues at coordinate 11,208 of MELC01000056.1, read as the reverse complement.
GCGCGGAATGCGAAGGTTCCCGGGCGCGAATGTGATCACGGCTGACCTCCAGGCCAAATCAGACTACCGACCGCAGCGAGCCGAAGGGTGCCGAAAACCCGACAGCAGGCCCGGCCTCCCTTGCGGAATGCCGGCGGACGGTGCGAGTGTACGAGGATTTCGCGGGCGGTCGCAACGAATCAGCGCGACGGCACGCGAGTCGCAAGAGCGCGAGCAATTCGCGGTCCGCCACGCAGTAAAGCGCCCGCGGCCCGAGCGAGCGGCCGGAGGGAAGCGCCGCGAAGCGGCGCCCGCGAGCGAGAGCGCGTGGGGGTGCCGCCTCCGCCAAGGCTACGGCGAGCCTCGCCGAAGCGAAGCGAAGGCGGGGGGCCCCACGCGCAGTGATCGAGGAGAACGCGCTCATGCGACCTGTATCCTTCACCCTCAATGGCAAGCCCACACGTGTGACGGTTGACGAGAATCGACCGCTCCTCTGGGTGCTTCGCGATGATCTCGGCCTGACCGGCACCAAGTTCGGCTGCGGCGAGGGCCACTGCGGGTCCTGCACCGTCCTCGTCAACAACGAGGCCGTGCGGTCGTGCGCGATGTCGATCGGCGACGTCGCCGGCAAGAAAGTGACGACGATCGAAGGGCTCGCGGCCGGTGGGCGGCTGAACGCCGTGCAGGACGCCTTCGTCCGTCACACCGCGTTCCAGTGCGGCTACTGCACGCCCGGCATGATCCTCGGCGCGTACGCGCTACTGCTGAAGAACCCGCGCGCGACGCGGGCGGAGATCGTCAGCCAGATGGACACGCACCTGTGCCGCTGCGGCGCCCACGTGCGGATCGTGCAGGCCGTCGAGACCGCGGCCGCCGCGATGAAAGGGGGCACGCGATGAACCCCGAAGACGTGAAACTCCCGGACGACATCGACAGCGAGCTGGTCGTCGACGGCCCGACGACGTTCCCCGTGGACCGGCGCGATTTCGTGAAGCTGACCGCGACAGGCCTGCTGGTGCTGGTCGCGATCGATCGCACGGGCGCGATTGCCGCGCCGCAAGGCCGCGGCGGCGGGTATCCCACCGACATCAATGCGTACGTGCACGTCGGCGCGGACGGCCGCGTCACGTGCCTGGTCGGGAAGATCGAGATGGGCCAGGGCGCCATGATGGCGCTTCCGCTTCTGCTCGCCGAGGAGCTCGACGTGGCCCCCGCGTCGGTTGACGTCGTCATGGGAGACACGGATCTGTGTCCATGGGACATGGGCACGTTCGGATCGCTGAGCGTCCGCCAGTTCGGGCCGACGCTTCGCCAGGCGGCGGCCGAGGCGCGCGCGGCGCTCGTCGAGATGGCCGCCGAGCGGTTGCAGGTGCCCGCCAGCCGTCTCGCCACGAAGGACGGCGTCGTGTTCGACACGGCTGATGCGACAAAGAAGATCGCGTACGCGCGGTTGACGGAGGGCAAGCGGATCGAGCGGACGCTGACCAACAAGCCCGCCGTGAAGTCCCCCGCCGCTTTCACGGTGGTTGGCAAATCCGTGCCGCGGCGCGACGCCCTGGACAAGGTGACCGGCCAGGCGAAGTACGCGGGCGACATCGTGCCGCCCGGCGGCGCGCTCCACGCGCGCATCCTCCGTCCACCGGCGCACGGCGCCACGCTGGCCTCGGTGGATACGTCGGCGGCCGAGAAGATCGCCGGCGTCAAAGTCATACGCGATGGCGACACGATCGCCGTCCTGCACGAGCACCGCGACGAAGCGGACACGGCGCTCGCGCTCGTCAAGGCGCAGTGGACGCGCAACGATCCGCCGTTCGACGACGTGACGATGTTCGATCATTTCCTGAAAGCCGCGCCCCCGCCGCAGACCTCGGGCCAGGGTGGCAACGTCGCTGACGGCGAGAAGCTGGCGGCCGAAGTCGTCGAGCGCACGTACTACGACAGCTACGTCGCGCACGCGCCGATGGAGCCGCACGCGGCCGTGGCGGCCGTCGAGGACGGCAAGGTCACGGTGTGGGCGGGCACGCAGACCCCCTTCCCGCTCAAGAACCAGATCATGCAGGCACTCAGGCTGCCGGCTGAGAAGGTGCGCGTCATCACGCCGTACGTGGGTGGCGGATTCGGCGGCAAGTCCGGGTCGCGCCAGGGCGTCGAAGCCGCACGGCTGGCGATGCTGGCCGGCAAGCCGGTGCGCGTGCAGTGGAGCCGCGAGGAGGAGTTCTTCTACGACACGTTCCGGCCCGCGGCGGTGATCAAGATCCGGTCGGGGATGGACGGCGCGAAGAAACTCGTGCTCTGGGATTACCTCGTGTACTGCGCCGGCGACCGGGGAGCCGCGCACTTCTACGACATTCCGAACCATCGAACGCTGACGCGCGGATCATGGGGCGGCGGCGGGGGCGCCGGCGCCGCGGGCCTGCACCCGTTTGCCATCGGTCCGTGGCGCGCCCCGGGCGCGAACACCAACGCGTTCGCGCGCGAGTCGCACATCGACGAGCTCGCCGCGAAGGCCGGCCTGGATCCCGTCGAGTTCCGTCTCAAGAACCTCAAGGATCCCCGCATGGTGCGCGTCGTCAACGCCGTCGCGCAGAAGTTCGGGTGGACGCCGAAAGCGGCGCCCAGCCGTCGCGGCGTCGGCATCGCATGCGGCATCGATGCCGGGACGTATGTCGCGCTCATGGCCGAGGTGGCCGTTGATTCCACAACAGGCAGGGTCCAGGTCAAGCGGGTCGCCTGCGCGCAGGAGATGGGCGTCGTCGTCAACCCCGAGGGAGCGCTGTGCCAGATCGAAGGCTGCATCACGATGGGGTTGGGCTACACGCTGTCGGAAGAGGTGCACTTCAAGGGCGGACAGGTCCTCGACACCAACTTCGATTCCTACGAGCTGCCGCGCTTCTCGCAGGTGCCGAAGATTGACGTGGTGATTCTCGACGCGAAGGACATCCCGGCCCAGGGAGGCGGCGAGCCGGCCATCGTCCCGATGGGCGCCGTTGTCGCCAATGCGATCTTCGATGCCACGGGAGCTCGGCTGTATCGCATGCCGATGACACCGGCCCGCGTAAAGGCGGCGTTGGCGAAGACCTAGGTTTCCACCCATCGGCCTCCGATGTCGCGATCAGATGGCCGTCCCAAGTTCTGTCGGCTGGCAGGACCTTACTGGAACAGCGGCTGGCCGGAACCGATAGAATCGGTTCCGGCCGCTGCCTAAGAGCCGTGTCCGACCACCTCATTGCCTTCCGCCGCCTTCGACGCGAGCGCGCGTTCACGCTGGGCGTTGTCCTCACGGTCACCATCGGCCCGGCGCTTGGCGCGCTCTTCGTAGCACTGGCAGGCGCCTTGATGGCGCCATCCGCGCCGCTCGCACAGCCCAGCGAGTTGTTTCGCGTCTCGCGAAACGACGCGGGACCCGGCCCGCCAGGATTGCTCTCAGTGGATGACGTCCGCTCAATCATGGCGACCGGCGTTGCGGCGGGGATTGCCGCATCGCGAACGGCTGAGACTGTCTTCAAGTGCAGGAACCAGACACAGGTGGTGATGGGTGAAGCCGTTACTCCCTCCTACTTCGGCGTCCTCCAGGTCGAAGGTCTCCTCGGACGTGGCCTGACCGGTGCTGACACTCTTGCCGAGGAGGGCGCCGTCGTCAGCGAGGGTCTTGCCAAACGCTGTTTCGCGGTTCCCGATGCCGCTCTCGGGCAGCCAGTGCAAATCGCAGGTCGTGACTTCACGATCGTCGGCATCGCTCCGGCCAGCTTTGGGGGGATTTGGGCGCCTTCTTTTCGGCTGATCAACTTCTGGGTCCCTCTCGACGCAATGAAGGCGCACTGGTTCCCAGGCTACTCAGTGCCGCGCTTCGAGGACCCTGACTACCCGTTGCTTGTGGCCGTCGCCAGGGTCCCTCGAAAGTTCCAGCCCTCGCTTCAGAATGCGCTGCGAGGCCTTTCTGAGATACTTGAGAAGGAATATCCCTCCCGGATGGCGCTTCCAAGGGCCTTTGAAGCGACACCAATCGGGCAGATTCTCGTGTCACCGAATGCCGCGCCGCTCGTTCGCGATGCCATGGCCGGAGTTCGCGTTGGGGTCTTTGGCCTGATAGTCGTGCTACTCGGAAATGTCGGCGTGATGTTCATGCGCGAAGTGCGCAGCATCACCGCCGATTTTACGACGCGACGAGTTCTCGGTGCCGGCCATTGGCACTTGTCGCGGCTGTTGCTCCTCGCCACGTTGCCTCTTTTGTTGCTGACATTTCCACTCACTATTGCAATCGCAACCTCAGTGGCCCGCTTGCTGAGTCGTTTGTACGGGGATCGGCTAATCGGCATCACCGATCTTGCGGTCGATCTGCGGGACGTTGCCTTCTTCTGGGCAGCATTTGTCGGCGCGGCGGCGGTTGGCAGCGCGTACGGACTTGTCGGCGCCGCCGGGACTCGGCCGCTTCTGCGGCGAGCCCCGGCAACCACCGGCCGGTCGGTCCGGCTGGGCTGCGCGGCCATCACGACCGCCCTGTCCGCTGTTTTGTTAACGCTGGCCGTCACGATGTACCGACAGATGAGTGAGATCCCACAGCCGTCACCTGACGTGCGTTGGTCGCAGATACATATTGCGGGAATGGATTTCGATCTCCTTCACGATCGCAGCCCGGATTCCATGTGGGGGATGAGAATCCGTGACGAGATCTCCCGACAGCCGGGAGTCGTCTCGGTTGGCTGGGTTGAGAACCTGGGCCTGAATCTCGGTCCCTTCAGGAAACAACTGATACGATCGGTGTCCATTGACGATCCTTCCGTGCCCGCCTCGACCCGACGGCTAGCGGTTGTTGACGGGGTGACGTCCGGCTGGTTGCAGGCATTGGACGGCCGGCTCACCGAGGGTCGCGACTTCACTCCGGCTGAATACGAAAGCCCGGCGCGCACCGCGATTATCAGTCGCACTGCTGCGGCGACCTGGTGGCCCAATCAGGGCGCCGTCGGGAAGACGGTGTGGATACGCATGGACCCGGCGGATACGACTTCCGTGCGAAGTGTCGTCCCAGTTGAGATTGTGGGCGAGTGCAACGACTGGTTTACTCACGCGGAGAAGGCGTGGGCAGCAGCACCACCCCTCTTTCTGCCAATATCGGCCCGCGGCCTTACGCAGGGCTACTTAGTGGTGAGGCACAACCTGAACTCGCAGGTCGCGGCTGCCTCGGTCCAACGAACTGTAGCGGGATTGATGCCGACTCCGCCCCTTCGTGCGAGCGGAACGATGCCGGAACTGACCAGGCCAAAGCTGGCGCCGTTTCTGGCAGTACAGTCCTTGTTCTGGGCCTTGTCGTGTTGCAGCGTCGTCGTGGCCCTGATTGGGACAATCACGTTGATCTCGGACGAGCTGATTCGACGCCGCCGGGAGCTTGGCATCCGCATCGCGCTCGGGGCCACGCCCGGCCAGTTGACACGAACCCTCTTGCGTGAACACTTCGTGGGCCTGGCCCTGTCCGCTGTCAGCACAACCGTGCTGCTCTATTGGTCGAGCACGCTGCTTCGACGGTTTGTGTCGGCTACGCTCTTCGGCGGACCCGTCCAAACGCAATCGGTCTTGGGCGGCGCGGTGACGATCTGGTCGTCGATCGCACTCATCGGTCTTGCGGTGTCAGCGATAGCCGCCCGCCGCATCGCGAAGCTCGACCCGATGCGTGTGTTGAGGGAAGTGGATGGCTAGAAGGGCATTCTGAACCAGCGATCGAAATCGGCGGTCATGGGTGGCGGGCGCTACCAGAGCGACTGGACGTGAGCGTACCGGCGGATGCGTTCGTCCTTCGTGACCAACACAGCGCCATGGTGGCGGGCGGTGGCGACGAGGATCTGGTCGGCGGGATCGCCGTGGAACGGCTGCGGCAGGGCGCAGCTCTCCACGAGAATCGGACGCGTCAGCTCCCAGGTGCCCAGGCCCTGCGGCGTCACCGCCTCATCGAGCCACTGGTCAAGTGGACGGTCGAGGATCAGCTGCTTTTTCTCGGCCTTCTTGGCGACTTCCCAGAGCGAAATGAGTGAAATCCAGAGATCCTTGTCGGTCAGAGCCCTCATGATCGCCGATTTTGCCGGCGCAGACAGCCGTCGATCTTCCGTCACCCACCAGACCCAGGCATGCGTATCAAGAAGCGTCGGCATCGGCTTCCCACCGTTCACCAGTTCCAAAGGGATCCCCGACCTCTTTCAACACGCTTCCTGACAGCCCCTTCCTCGCGGGCTGGACGTACGGGACGAGCGTCGCGACGGGCCGCCCGCGTTTCGTGATCACGACGGGCGTCCTGGTCGCCGCGACCTCGTCTAGCGTCTTCAGGCATACGTCCTTGAACTTCCCAGCGGCGATCGATTTCATGTCCCAAATATAGCCATGGCTACATGGCCATGTCAATGTCTGTGACCGCTGAACGGCACCCGCCCGGCCAAAGAGAGCGGCCGGGCCAAAACATGGAGTCAGTTCCGCTCGGACCCTTCGGCTCGCTTCGCTCGCGCAGGGCGAGACCGCTCTGCCTGGCGGCGAAACGCTGGGCGGATCGCGGTCGTAATCAGCTGTGTTGACGTGTGTTGCGTCTGCTGAGCTTGGTGTCTCTTTTCGGCTGACCTCGGTTTCATACCTCATGTTTTTGACAAGAACACGACCCAGACGGTCGATTTTGACACTGGTGGCCTGCGCGCTCCTGGGTGTGCTGGCCACGGCCTGCACCCCGACGGCTGGCAGCAGCCAGCCAGGACGGCGCGGTGAAGGGGCTGTTGTTGGCGTCCGGACGACCTCCACCCAGCGCCTCGCCATCCAGCGCCAGGTGGACCTCGCCGGCACTCTCATGTCGCCTGACCAGGCCCGGGTCAGTTCCGAGGCCGCCGGCATTGTCCGGCAGGTGCTCGTCGAGATCGGCCGCGAGGTGCGGGCCGGCGACCCGCTGGTCAAGCTCGAACCGAAGGAGCTGACGCTGGCGCTCGCGCGGGCGGAAAGCGCGCTGCGGCAGACCCGCGCGCAGCTCGGCATGCACGGGCCGCTCGACGCCAACGACACGCCGCCGCCGGACGAGGAGATCGCCTCGGTGAAGAATGCGATGGCGAGCCGCGACGACGCCCGTGCGAGCGCCGAGCGTGCACACTCGCTCGCCAGCCGCGGCATCCTGTCCGCGGTGGACCTGCAGACGGCCGAAACGCGCGCCAAAGTCGGAGAAGCCGCCTATCAATCGGCGGTGGACACCGTCCGCGGCCAGAAGGCGCTCCTCCAGGACCGCCGCGCCGCGTACGACCTGGCGGTGAAGAAGCTCAACGACGCCGTCGTGCGCGCCCCGATCTCCGGTGTGATCGCCGACCGGCCCGTTCAGGTCGGCGAGTTCATCGGCGAGCGCACGCCGGTCGCGACCATCGTGCAGGTGAATCCCCTGAAGCTGCGCACGGGCGTGCAGGAACGCTACGCCGGCGTCATCGCTCCGGGACAACCCGTGGAGTTCCGGGTGGAGTCGTTCGGCGACACGGTGTTCCACGGGAAAGTCGCCTACGTCGGCCCGTCGCTCGACCAGACGATGCGCACCTTCACGGTCGAAGCCCTGGTGGACAACCAGGACCGCCGGCTGAAGCCGGGGTTCTTCGCCAAAGGCGTCATCTTCACGAAGAAGGACGAAGGCGTGCTGGCGGTCCCCGACAGCGCGGTGTCGACGCTCGCGGGCGTCTCCTCGGTCTATGTCGTGATCGACGGAAAAGTCACGCAGCAGACCGTGGCCCTCGGCGTGCGCCAGGGCGATCTCTGGGAAATCCTCGATGGGTTGAAGGGGACCGAGACGCTCGCGGCGAGCCGTCTCAACGAGCTGGCCACCGGCGTCAGCGTGGGCCCTGAGACGGCTTCGCCCGGCGGCGGCGGCGCGGGCCGCCGCGGCGGGCGTACGGGCGAACGCGGGCGTGGCACGGGACGCAGTGGACAACGCGGCCAGGATGGCCCTGGCGGGAGAGAGCCATGAAGCTCGCCGACGTCAGCGTCCGCCGCCCGGTCTTCGCCATCATGATGAGCGCGGCGCTCATCGTGCTGGGCTGGGTCTCCTACCGCGACCTCGGCCTCGACCTGATGCCGCGCACCGACTCCCCGACCGTGAACGTCCGGACCGGTCTCCCCGGCGCGAGCGCCGAGGAGATCGAGACGACGATCACCAAGCCGATCGAGGCGGCCGTCAACACGATCAACGGCATCGACGAGCTGCGCTGCAGCTCGAGCCAGGGCAACGGCAACTGCACGATCACGTTCACGCTCGAGCGGGACATCGAAGCCGCCACGCAGGACGTGCGCGACAAGGTCGCCACGGTCAGGTTCCCCCGCGACACCAATCCGCCCGTCGTGAGCAAGATGGACCCCGACGCGGCGCCGATCCTGACGCTCGTCGTGTTTTCGAAGCGGGCGCCGAAGGAGATCACGCAGATCGCGGACCTGCAGATCAAGCAGGTGCTGGAGACGGTCCAGGACGTCGGTGAAGTCTCCCTGATGGGGGATCGGCGGCGGCAGATCCGGATCCTGATCGATCCGAACCGCATGAACGCCTACGCCCTGACGGTGGACCAGATCGGCAACGCCGTCAGCCGGCAGAACACCGAGATCCCCGGGGGCAGCTTCATTTCCGGGCCGTCGGAAATCTCCATGCGCACCATGGGACGGCTGCGCAGCGTGAAGGACTTCGAGAAGATCGTCCTGTCGTACAAGGACGGGTCGGTCATCACGCTCGGCGACGTCGCGCGCGTCACGGACAGCAACGAGGAAGTCCGCAGCCAGACGCGGCTGGACGGCGAAAACGCCGTCTCGATGATGATCCGCAAGCAGTCGGGCACCAACACGGTGACCGTGGTCGACCGCGTCATGGCGCGGGTCGAGCGGATCCAGGCGGCGCTGCCGGCCGACATCAGGATCAAGGCGACCCGCGACCAGTCGAAGTTCATCAGGAAGTCGTTCGAGGAGATCCAGCTGCACCTGATCCTCGGCGGGATTCTCGCGGCGCTGGTCGTCTTCCTGTTCATCCGCAACGCGCGCGTCACGATCATCGCGGCGCTGGCCATCCCGACGTCCATCATCGGCACGTTCGCCGCGATGCGCGTGCTCGGGTTCACGCTCAACAACATGACGATGCTCGCCCTGTCGCTCGCGACGGGCATCGTCATCGACGACGCGATCGTCGTGCTGGAGAACATCTTCCGGTACGTCGAGGAGAAGGGTGCGACGCCGAAGGAGGCGGCCGTCAAGGCCACGGCGGAAATCGGCCTGGCCGTCATGGCGACCACGTTCTCGCTGGTCGTCATCTTCGTGCCGGTCGCGTTCATGACGGGCCAGGTCGGCCGGTACTTCTACAGCTTCGGCATCACTTCGGCCTGCGCCATCCTGCTCTCGATGTTCGTCGCGTTCACGTTGACGCCGGCGCTGTGCTCGTGGTGGCTGCGCGAGCAGGACGCCAGGGCGGGTCACGCGAAAAGCAAGGAGCGCGGCGTCTACGCGTGGGTCGACCGCCAGTACGGCACCATGCTCGAGTGGTCGCTCGCCCATCGCCCGCTGATGCTCGGCATCGCCGCCCTTGTCGTGGCATCCGCGGCGTTGCTCTATCCGCGCGTCGGCAAGGAACTCGTGCCCGACGACGACCAGAGCGAGTTCAGCGTGAACCTGCGCCTGCCGCGAGGCACGAGCTTCGAGCGGACGCTCGAGTACATGACGCCGATCGAGGGAGAGCTCAGGAACGCGCTCGGCGACAACCTCGCCGCGATGATGACGTCGATCCAGAACGGCAGCGGCAACTACTCCGTCCAGCTCACGCAAATCGAGGAGCGCTCGCAGTCGCAGCAGGAACTCATGCAGGTGGCGCGGCGCACGATCAGCAAGTACCGCAACGCCAGGATCAGCGTGTCCGGCGGCACGGACATCTCGGGCGCATCGAGCGCGGGCGGCCGTGGCGGCGGGGGCAGCACGAACCGGTTGAGCCTGATCGTGCAGGGGCCGGACATCGAGGAGCTGCAGCGGTACGCCGGCACGCTGCTCGCCAAGGTCAAGGAAATCGACGGCGTCACCGACGCCGACATGAGCTTCGAGACGACCCAGCCCGAGCTGCGCATCGACGTGGATCGCCAGCGCGCGGCGGACCTTGGCGTCTCGCTCGACACCCTCTCGTCGACCATGCGCACGCTCATCGGCGGCGAGGAGGTCTCGAAGTACAAGGACGGCGACGAGCAGTTCAGCGTGCAGCTCCGGCTCGACGACCAGTTCCGGAACAACGCCGCGACGATGGGCGACCTGTTCGTGCCGGCGGCGGGCGGCCGGATGGTGCGCGTCAGCGACGTGGCCAAGCTCACGCTCGGCGGCGCTCCTGCGTCCATCGACCGCTACAACCGGATGCGCCAGATCTCGGTCAACGCGAATCTGGACCGGCTGAAGATCACGCTCGGCGACGCCATCGGCGCGGCACGCGGCAAGGTCGGCGAACTGGGGCTCAAGGCAGGCTACCAGGTCACGTTCGGCGGCAGCGCGAGGACGCTCAGCCAGGCGAGCAACGACTTCCTCCTCGCCGTCATCCTGGCGGTGCTCTTCATCTACATGGTGCTCGCGTCGCAGTTCAACAGCTTCATCCACCCGCTGACGATCATGACCGCGCTGCCGCTCAGCCTGCCTGCGGGACTGCTCGCGCTGATGGCGTTCGGCATGACCATCAACGTGTACAGCGCCATCGGCCTGATGATGCTGTTCGGGATCGTGAAGAAGAACTCGATCCTGCAGGTGGATTACACGAACACGCTGAGGGCCACGGGCATGGATCGGCACCAGGCCTTGATTCAGGCCAACCACGTCCGTCTGCGGCCCATCCTGATGACGACCATCGCGATCATCGCGGGGATGCTGCCGATCGCGTTCGGCCGCGGCGCCGGCTCCGGCTCGCGCGCATCGATGGCCGTGACGATCATCGGCGGCCAGATCCTCTGCCTGCTCCTGACGCTGCTCATCACGCCGGTCGTCTACTCCTACTTCGACGGCCTCCGCGCGCTGCGCCCGAGCGACCTGTTCAACCCGATCAAGAAGCTGTTCCGTCCGAAGCCGGCCCCGGAGGCCGTTCCGATCGAGGCGCCGGGTTATGGAGCGATCCCGGAGAAGGCCGAGAATTAACGGCAGCCCTAAAGGCAATGCCTTTCGGAAATTCGCTGAGGTGAGAATCCTCTTGTACTATTCGCGAGAAACCGGTACTTACACTGGGGATGTCGATACCAT
>MELC01000055.1 GCA_001767455.1 Acidobacteria bacterium RIFCSPLOWO2_12_FULL_66_21 | reverse complement strand
CACGTCACACATCGCTTCAGGCACTCCCGCGTGCACGCTGTCCATCGCCGTTCCCCGCTGGTCCCGTACGAGACGAGCTTGACGACGTTCGGGCCGGAGCAGATCGGGCAGACCGACGAGCAGTTCACGGCGGGTGGGATGGCGATCCTCGGGGACCTGGCCTACGTCGCGCAGAACAGCGGCGGCGTCGCGACGGTGCGCGTGTTCAACATCGCGGACCCGGTAAGTCCGCAGGAGATCACGGGTCCGCCGACCGACAGTTTTGCCCTGCGCGTGCCGCCACCCGTGACGGTCATCGGTCACCCCGCCGATATCGCCGCCGAGGACGCGTCCCCGGTGACCGGCGGCCCGGTCGTCGCCGTGGCGACGACGAACCTGACCTTCCCCTACCGCCCGTCGAACATCCGGCTGTACGACGTCAGCGATGAGCGCCAGTGGAAATGGATCGGCGCGGTCACGCTCGGTAAGGGGCCGGTCGATGGGATGATTCAGCGCATCGTCCTGCGCGGGGAGCTGCTCTATTCCGTCACGGCCGGCGTGGGCAAGGGCGTGCAGGTCGTGGACCTCTCGCGCGCCAAGGAGATCTTCGAGAACAAACCCATCAAGGGGGAGCAGGACCAGACGTTCTGGGACATGATGCTGGACCTCAGCATTCCATACTGTCTTGAACCGTCCGGACACGCTCGAACGTCTGAGGTCGCTGAGCGTTCCCGCCTGAACGCAGAGAACGGCGCTCACGTGCCCGGCAGCAAAGGTCGCGGTGAGGCGCTTGACCGTCATCCGGATGAGCGGGTCGACACTGATCTCGTTGTGGAGCGACTTCAGGTACGCGATGCCCGCCGGATGTTCTCCGACGGCGGCACGCTGCTCGCCCAGGGGCCCATCCCCGTCGCGAACCTCCCTGCGGTCAACAATACACGTGGGTATTTTTGACCGCTGTGTAAAATAGTCGTACAGTACGCCAGATGGCGGTGCTCACCCGGTATCTGGTGCCTCAGGTTCGGCGCGATCTGGCCAAGAAGATGGTCTTCGTGGCAGGCCCGCGACAAGTCGGCAAGACCACTCTGGCCAGGAGTCTGCCGGGTGCCGAAGCCGGATACCTGAACTGGGACGTCGCCGAGCACCGCGAGCGAATCCTGCGGCGTGAACTGCCGCCGACGAAGCTCTTGGCGTTCGACGAACTGCACAAGTATCGAAGCTGGCGGAATTATCTCAAGGGACTCTTCGACAACCGCGCTCCCGGCCAGCAGATTCTCGTCACCGGCAGCGCCCGGCTCGACTTCTACCGATTCGGCGGCGACTCGCTCCAGGGGCGCTACCACTTGCTTCGGCTCCATCCACTTTCGGTGGCCGAGTTGGATCTGGCGAAACCCGCAGAACTCCAGCAACTGTTGCACCTCGGGGGCTTTCCCGAACCCTATTTCGGCGGGTCCGAGACCGAGGCGCGACGCTGGTCGCGTGAGCACCGCACGCTGCTCATTCGCGAAGAGGTCGCCACGCTCGAACGCGTGCACGATCTCGGCAATCTCGAGCTCCTGATGCTGCGGCTGCCGGAGCTCGTCGGGTCGCCGCTCTCGATGAATGCGTTGCGCGAAGACCTGCAGGTCGCGCACAAGACCGTGGCGAATTGGCTGCAGATCCTCGAGCGGCTGTACGCGATCTACCGGCTCTCGCCGTTTGGAGCGCCGCGCATTCGCGCGGTGAAGAAGGAACAGAAACACTACCACTGGGATTGGAGTGTGGTGCAGGAGCCGTCGCTGCGATTCGAGAACCTCGTGGCGGGGCACCTGCTGAAATGGGTTCACCATGAGCAGGATGCCAAGGGGCGTGACGTCGATCTCCGCTACTTCCGCGATACGGATCGGCGAGAGGTCGACTTCGTGATCGTCGACGGACGGACGCCGCAGCTCCTGGTCGAGTGCAAGTGGGCCGACGTCGCGATCGATCGCGGGCTCAGGTATCTGAAGACGCGATTCCCGAAGTGCGCGGCCTGGCAGGTGTCGGCAGTGGGCACCAAAGACTACGTCACACCAGACGGCATCCGCGTCGCGCCGGCGATGGAGCTGCTGCGCACGTTGGTGTGAACGCAGGCCGACCAGCCGAGCATGCGCCGGCCCGATCGTGCTGAGTCGGAGACGGGCTCAGGATCAGCGGCCGGACGGAGCGGCGGGCGCAGGGGCGGAAGCCGGCGACGACGGGGGAGTGTTCGAGTAGCGCGGAATTTCGCGGCCGTCCTTGTTGATCTCGACGGTCTTGAAGATGGACTGCGGCGTTCCGGCCGATCCCGCCGTCCGGCGGACGCGCGCGACGTAATCGCGCGTCTCGCGATAGGGCGGGACGCTGCCGTACTTCTCGACGGCGCCGGGTCCCGCGTTGTACGCGGCGAGAGCCAGCTCCTCCTTGAACCCGTACCGCACCAGCAACGACTTCAGGTACGCCACGCCCGCGCGGATGTTCTCCGCCGGATTGTACGCATTGAGTACGCCGTATTCGGTGGCGGTGGCGGGCATGAGCTGCATGAGCCCCATGGCCCCTTTCGGCGACAGTGCGAACGGGTTGAACGCGGATTCCGCCTGGATGACGGCGCGGACGAGAGCGGCGCTGACGCCGTGGGCGCCGGCGTGCTGGTCGATGAGCCGGTCGTACAGCGCATCGTGCGCGCTCAGTGCCGGCCGCGTGGCGCGGAATCCCACCGCGTTCGAGACGGTGTACGTCCTGACCTGCGACGTGCTGACCTGCGCGCCCTTCGGGCGGTTCGACACGACGAGCACGCCGTTGGCGTCGCGCCAGGAATAGACCTGGGCGCTCGCCACGGCCGGAAGGGCAAGAACCGCGATCGCCGCGGCCGCCGCGCGAAGGAGTCTCGGACTCATCAACACGTTGGGAGTCAGCAGTTTAAACCGGATAACCATTTACAGACAAGGCAAGGCCGGTGCCCGCCCTTTTCAACGACTTACAGAGGAATATCGGCGAGGGTGTCCCGAAACGGTAGCCTGGATTACGGTTTTGAAAGTAGGGTCCGGAGGACCTCTGGCGCCTTCGCGAGCAGATCCGGGATCTTCGAGGGGTCCTTGCCCCCCGCCTCCGCGAAGTCGGGCCGCCCCCCTCCGCCACCGCCGACGATGGGCGCGAGCTCCTTGACGAGCCGTCCCGCCTGCACGCGATCCGTCAGATCCTTCGTCACGGAGACCACGAGCGATACCTTGCCGGCGTTCTCGGAGGCGAGAACGACGACGCCGCTGCCGACGCGGTCGCGCAGCGAATCGGAGATGGAGCGCAGCGCGCCCTTCTCGAGACCGGACACGTGTCTGGTGACGAGCTTGACGCCGCTGACGTCGATCGGCGCATCCGGCGCGGACGAGGATCCCGCGGCGGCGCCGCCGGAGAGAGCCGTTTTCATCTTCAACCGTTCGAGCTCGCGCGCGAGGCGCTTGTGCTCCGTGTGCAGCCGCTGAATGACCTCGGTGGCGACGTGGGGATCGTTGACTCCTGCGGCGCCGAGCACGCGCTGGAGCGCCGCGCGCTGGTGCTGCAGATGAGTGACGGCGCCCTCGCCCGTGACCGCTTCGATGCGCCGCACGCCCGCGGCCACGCCGGTCTCCTCGGTGATGACGAAGGGGCCGATGTCGCCGGTCGCCCGCACGTGCGTGCCGCCGCACAGTTCCATGCTGAAGCCGGGCACCGAGACGACGCGCACGCGGTCGCCGTACTTCTCGCCGAAGAGCGCCATGGCGCCCGCCGCGACCGCTTCGTCCGTCGAGCGGACGTCGGTCTGGACCGGCGTGTTGCGAAAGACCTGCGCGTTGACGATCCGTTCGATCTCGTCGAGGCGCTCGCGCGCGATCGGCGCGAAGTGCACGAAATCGAACCGCAGCCGATCGGGTGCGACGAGCGATCCCGCCTGCTTGACATGGGTCCCGAGGACCTGCCGGAGCGCCGCGTGCAGGAGATGCGTGGCGGTGTGGTTCCGGCGCGTCGCGTCGCGCACCTCGTCGGCGACTTCCGCCGTGACAATCTCGCCGCGCCTGAGCGTTCCCTTGTCCACGCGGACCGCGTGCAGCCGCGGCCGGTTCGTTCCCGACCGCAGCATGCGCTCGACCGTCGCCTGCGAGTCGCCCGCGCCGTAGATCCGGCCGGAGTCGGAGACCTGTCCGCCCGCCTCGACGTAAAACGGCGATTCCGTCAGGGCCACGAGGCCCCGCTCGCCGTCGCCGAGCGCGTCGACGGACGCGCCGGACTCGTCGAAGAGCGCCAGCACCGTCACGCCGCGCGCGCACGTGGCGTCGTATCCCGTGAACCGGTCGCCGGCCCCGTCCAGCGCCTGCTGCAGCTCGCCGCTCATCGACAGCGACAGCGCCTTGTCCGCGTCTTTGAACGAGCTCCCGGCGCGTCCCCTGCCGCGCTGTTCTTCCATCGCCGTCCTGTAGCCCTCGAGATCGACGGCGATGCCGCGCTGGCCGGCGAGGTCCTCGATGAAGTCGAGCGGGACGCCAAGCGAATCGTACAGGCGGAACGCCTCGGTGCCCGGGAGCACCTTCGTTCCCGCCGCGGCGCGATCGAGCGCCTCCTCCAGGCGGGGGAGGCCGGCGGTCAGCACCGCGTCGAACCGTTCCTCCTCGCTGCGAACCATTCGGACGATGCCGTCGCGTCCCGATGCCAGCTCGGGATAGGCCTCGCCCATCTCGGTGACGACGACGTCCACGAGCTCGTGCAGCACCGGTCGCTCGAATCCGAGCTTCTTGCCGTGCCGCATCGCGCGCCGCATGATCTTGCGCAGGACGTAGCCGCGCCATTCGTTCGACGGCACAACGCCGTCGGCGATCAGGAAGGTCATCGCGCGCAGGTGATCGGCGATGACGCGCATGGAGACGTCAGGCGGATCGGAAAGCGTCGCGGCGTACTTCCGGCCGGCGCGGTCGCCGATCGCCGCCAGGATCGGCGTGAACACGTCGGTGTCGTAGTTCGAGATCTCGTTCTGGATGACCGCCGTTACCCGTTCGAGTCCCATGCCGGTGTCGATCGACGGTGCGGGCAGCGGGTGCAGCGTGCCGTCCGGCTGCCGGTCGAATTCCATGAACACGTTGTTCCAGACTTCGACGAAGCGGTCGCACCCGCAGTCGATCCCGAGACAGCGCCGCCCCTGCAATTCCTCCTCGCACGGCACCTGGTGGCCGCGGAAATAATGAATCTCGGAGCACCGCCCGCACGGGCCCGTGTCTCCCATCGACCAGAAGTTCTCCGCGAGTCCCAGCTCCGTGATCCGCTCCGAGGGAACGAACTTCGTCCAGATGCCGTACGCCTCCTCGTCGCGAGGAATGCTGGCATCGCCTCTGAAGGTGGTCGGGAACAGCCGGTCAGGCGACAGGCCCCAGACCGTCGTCAGCAGTTCCCACGCGAACGGGATCGCCTCCTTCTTGAAGTAGTCGCCGAAGGAGAAGTTCCCGAGCATCTCGAAGAAGGTGTGATGCCGCAGCGAGGGGCCGACGTTGTCGAGGTCGTTGTGCTTGCCGCTGACGCGCATGCACTTCTGCGACGTCGTCGCGCGCCGGTACGGGCGCTTTTCGACGCCCAGGAAGACGTCCTTGAACTGGTTCATCCCCGCGTTGGTGAAGAGCAGCGTCGGATCGTCGCCCGGCACGAGCGAGGAGCTCGCGACGATCCGGTGACCGTTCTTTTCGAAGTACTCCAGGAAACCGCTACGAATCTCGCGCGCGCGCATCCACCTATTCTATCGAATCCGCGCGTCCGCCGAGCGTACGGAGCGCGGCCACGATCCCCGCTGGTGAGAAGCCCTGGCGCATCAGGAATTGGTACAGGCGGGCGTGTTCGGCGGGACTCGCGATGCGGGGGCGGCCGCGCAGCTTCTTCTGAAGCGCGCGGGCGATCATCGCGCGCTCGTCCAGGTCGCCGAACACTTCGCCGAGCGCCTCGGCGGCCACCTCCTTCGCGATCCCCATCATCTGGAGCTCGCGCGCGACCCGCAGACGCCCGCGCCCTTTCACCTTGGTCGCGGTGCGCGCATGCGCCCGCGCCACGCGCGCATCGTCGAGGGCGCCCGTCTCGACCAGGTGAGCGATGGCGGCGTCGACGTCGTCGGGGGGATGCTCGCGGTCGATCAGCCGCGCGCGCAGGCCGGCGACGGACAGCTCGCGGCGGCCGAGCAGGCGCAGGCCGTCGAGGTACGCGGACTCGCGGGGCATCTCATCCCCCGAATCTCGTGATCTCGGGGGCGCCCTTGGTGACGCCTTTGACGGTGGCGGTCGGGATGGTCTTCTTGGCCATGTCGTCGCGCGCCATGTCCGCGGTCGTGGAGATGCCCTGTACCTTGAGCTTGAACTCGTCGACGTTCGAGCACCAGCGGAGCGCCTCCTCGAGCGTGACGAACCCCTGCTGGTACAGCCCGAAGATGGACTGGTCGAACGTCTGCATCCCGTATTGCGACGTGCCGGCGGCGATGGCGCTGTTGATCTGCGACGTGCGGTCCTTGTCGATGATGCAATCGCGGATGAACGCCGTGCTGATCATGACCTCGACGGCCGGCACGCGGCCGAGGCCGTCGGCGCGCGGCATCAGCCGCTGGGAGATCGCCCCCTTGAGCACGCTCGCGAGCTGGATGCGGACCTGCCGCTGCTGGTGCGGGGGGAAGACCGCGATGATGCGGTTCACCGTTTCGGTCGCGTCCAGGGTGTGCAGGGTCGAGAACACCAGGTGGCCGGTCTCGGCGGCGAGCAGCGCCGTCTCGACGGTTTCGTGGTCGCGCATCTCGCCGACGAGGATCACGTCGGGGTCCTGGCGCAGCGCGCTCCGCAGCGCCTGCGAGAACGACGACGTGTCGACCGCCACCTCGCGCTGGTTGACGATGGACAGGTGATCGCGGTGGAGGTACTCGATCGGATCCTCCACCGTCATGATGTGCGAGGAGCGGGTCGTGTTGATGTGATCGATCATCGCGGCGAGCGTGGTGCTTTTGCCGCTGCCGGTGGTGCCGGTGACCAGCACGAGGCCGCGTTCCTCCTCCGCGATGCGCTTGAGCACCGGAGGGAGGCCCAGCTCGTCGATCGACTTGATGCGCGTGGGGATGACGCGCAGCACCAGGCCGACCGTCCCGCGCTGCTGGAACACGTTGCAGCGGAAGCGGCCGAGCCCGGGGATGCTGTAGGCGAGATCCACCTCGCGCGCGGTCCTGAACTTCTCGCGCAGCTCGGGGCTGAAGAGGGCGTCGGCCATCGCCTCGGTGTCTTCGCGCTCGAGCCGCTTTTCCTCGGTGACGACGGCCAGCGTCCCGTGCAGGCGCATCATCGGGTAGCTGCCGACTTTCAGATGCAGGTCCGAGGCGCCGCTCGCGACCGCCGACGCCAGGAGATCGTTGATGTCCACCGCGTCTATTTCGCCTGGGCCGCCTGCGCGCCGGCTGCCGCGGCGTGAAGCGGTTCGCCCGGATACACGTAGGTCAGCCACCCGTGACGATCCGGCGCCTCGCCATTGATGATGTCGAAGAAGGCGCGCTGGATGCCCTCCGTGATCGGCCCCCGCCGTCCGCCGCCGATCGGGATCTTGTCGACGGAGCGGATCGGCGTAATCTCGACCGCGGTGCCCGCGAAGAACGCTTCGTCGGCGATGTACAGCATCTCGCGCGGCAGCATCTCCTCGCGCACGCGGAACCCGAGGTCGCGCGCCAGCGTGATGACGGAGCTGCGCGTGATGCCCGGCAGGATGGCGGCCGTGATGGGGGGCGTGTAGAGCACGTTCTCGCGCACGACGAACAGATTCTGCCCGCTGCCTTCACTGAGGTAGCCGAAGCTGTCGAGCGCGATGCCCTCGCTGTAACCCTCCAAGACCGCCTCCATCTTGATGAGGCCGGAGTTCGCGTAGTTCGCCGAGGTTTTCGCGAGCGTCGGAAACGTGTTCGGCGCGGCGCGGGACCACGAGCTGATCCGGACGTCGACGCCCTTCTCGAGCGCGTCCTGTCCGAGATACGCGCCCCACTCCCACAGCAGGATCGCGGTGTCGACGGGGCACGGGAACGGGTTGACGCCGAGCGCCTGGTAGCCGCGGTAGACGATCGGCCGGATGTAGCACGCTCTGTACTCGTTGGCGCGGATCGTGTCGAGAACCGCGTCGGTGAGCGCCGGCAGATCGAGCTCGGGCGCCATGCGATAGATCTTCGCCGAGTCGAACAGGCGGCGCATGTGCGTGTCGAGGCGGAAGCATGCCGAGCCGCGCGGGGTGCTGTAGCAGCGGGCTCCCTCGAAGATGCCGCTGCCGTAGTGGATGACATGGGAGGCGATATGGATCTTCGCATCCGCCCAGTCCACGAGCGAACCGTTCATCCAGATCTTCCCGGTGCCGGTGAAAGCCATCAACTGCTCCTTTAGGGGACGGCGCCCGCGCGCACCCGAAATATTACTACAGCTATCAGCTATCAGCTATCGGCTATCAGCTATCAGCTATCAGCTATCAGCTATCAGAGTCGACATTCCGCAATCCGCAATACGATCAGCAATCCGCAGTTCGCAATCCGAATTATTGGCTCTCTCCACAAAAGGGGCACCGGTCGGTCCGCGCGTGCAGCGGCTTTCTGCACTGCCAGCAGAACCGCGCCGCCGGCGCCTCGCGTGCGCGCAACCGCGTCTGAATCGCGTGCGCATCGTCGCGCGATCCCGCGGCGGTCACGCCCGCCGCGGGCGCGCGCCTGGGCGGCGCCGGCACGCGCGCGGCCAGCACGTCGGCAAGCAGGTCCGCCGCGCGCTGGTAGCGCGCGGTGACCTCCGGCGCCATCGCGCGCATGACGACGTCGCTGAGCGCCTTGGGGATCGCCGGGTTCTTCATTCGTGGCGGCGAGACGAGCTCGCCCGACATCAGCTTCGGGAGATCGGACGGCGCCGGCGCGTCGTAGGGCAGCACGCCCGTGAGCATCTGGTACATCGTGACGCCCAGCGAATAGATGTCCGAGGCGAACACCGCCTTGCCGTGGAACTGTTCGGGCGCCATGTACGGCGGGCTGCCGATGACCGTCGTGCCGTGCGCCGCGATCTCGAGGAAGCGCGACGTCCCGAAGTCGGCCACCTTCACCATGTCGTTGTCGGTCACGAGCACGTTGGCCGGGCGCAGATCGCGGTGGATCACCCCCTGCCCGTGCGCGTGATCGACGGCGTTGCAGATCTGGCAGGTGAAATCGAGCGCGCGGGTCACGTCGAGCGCGCCGCCCTTTTCGATGATGGTTTCGAGCGTCTCCCCCTGCACGTACTCCATCACGATGAAGAAGACGTTGTCCTGCTTCTCGGCCGTGATGATGGCGACGATGTTGGGATGGCTGACGCTGGCGAGCAGCCGGGGCTCGCGCAGCAGCTCGCCGAAGTCGAGCCCCTGCCGGTGCGGCACCTTGATGGCGACCTTCTTGTCGATCCAGGTGTCCTGCGCGAGGTAAACGGTACCGAAGCCGCCGCTCCCGAGCGGCGAGATGATCTTGTACTTGCCGAGGGTCTGTCCCCTGAAGAGCAATGGAATAGCTGGATGCTGAATGCCGAGCCGCGACCGGTGAGCAGTATACCCGTGAATGGGGAATAATCACCAGTGATGTTGCCGCGGTTCTACGTCCCGGCGATCGATCCCGCGGCGGGCTCCGTGTCGCTGCCCGACGACGAGGCGCGGCATCTCACGCGCGTGATGCGCCTGGGCGCCGGCGACGAGATCGCGGTGTTCGACGGGCGCGGCCATGAGTATCGCGCGCGCGTCACGAGCGCCGCGCGGGCCGCCGTCCGGGTCGAGCTCGTCGAACGCCTCGTCCCCGCGCCGGAAACGCGCGTGCCGATCACGCTCGTGCAGGCCATCCTCAAGGGAGACAAGATGGACGCCGTCGTGCGTGACGCGACGATGATCGGCGCGGCGGCAATCGAGCCGATCGTCACCGCGCGGACGATCGGACGATCCCGCGCGCTCGAGAGCGGCCGCGCCGCCGACCGGTGGCGGCGGGTCGCGGTGTCCTCGGCGAAACAGTGCCGGCGGGCCACCGTGCCCGCTGTCGGTTCCGGGATCGCGTTCGAGCAGTGGATCGCGGGGTGCGGCGCCGGGATGAAGCTGATCCTCGTCGAGCCGTCGGCGGCAGGCGGCGCGGAGCAGTCGCTGCATTTCCTCGAAATCCACGCGCCGGCATCGCTCGCCCTCCTGATCGGTCCGGAAGGCGGGTGGACGAGCGAGGAGCGCCGGCAGGCGGAAGCCGCCGGATGCCTCCCCGTGACGCTCGGCGGCCTCACGCTCCGCGCCGACGCCGTCGCCCTGGCGGCGCTCGCCGTCGTACGCTTTGTGCTCCAGGAACTCTAAAGGGCAGCCCTTTAGGGCTGCCCGCTTATCAGTGCGGCGGCCCAATCTCCCTCGCGCACTTCTTTGTAGGCGGGAATCTTCTTTCGGCGGCGGCCTGGCGGCTGACCGCCGAACGCCGCAATTACGTCCGTCAGCTCCGCCGGGCTGAAGCCGCTGACAATCAGGTGACCGCCCGGCGCGACGAGCGCCCCGAGCGCGCGCGCGTGCTTCCGCAACGCCGCCCCGGTCAGGTTCGCGGTGACCACGTCCCCGGCAGACAGCGACAGATCGGAGAGATCGCGCTCCAGCACCTCGATGGCCGCGCGGCCTCCGTTGCGCGCGATGTTCTCGCGCGCGTTCGCGAGCGCGTCCGGATCGTTGTCGACGGCGACCGCCTCGCGTGCGCCGAGCCGCCACGCCGCGATCGCGAGCACGCCGGAGCCGGTGCCCACGTCGATGGCGCGCCGATCCTTCAGATCGAGATCCTGCAGCAGCCGCAGGCACAATCGCGTCGTCTCGTGATGGCCCGTGCCGAACCCCATGGATGGATCGATCGTGATGACGATGTCGCCTTCCGGCACGTCCCACGGCGGCGCGACCGCGATCCGGCCGACGCGCACCGCCTCGAGGGCGGACTGGCTCCGCCGCGCCCAGTCCTCGTCGTCCACGTCGATGGGGGAGAGCGCGAGGAGCGCGCCGCCGAACTCCGACGCGAGCGCGGCGCGCGCGCTGTCGCGGTCGCCGGCGTCGCGGAAGAACACGCGCCAGCCGTCGCCCGTCTCGTGTTCCTGGATGGCGAGGGGCTCGAAGGCGTCGAGCTCGGCGTAAAGAAAGTCCTGCAGGGCGCCTGCGCCGGGTCCCGGCGCGAAGCGCAGATCGAGCGCGGGGAAGCTAGCCAAAGATGTCTTTGACGCGCTCGAAGAACGGCTTCTCCGAGCCCTCTTCGTCGTCGTCCAGCTTGGCCTGCGGGAGCGTGCGCGCGAGTTCCTCGAGAAGCTGACGCTGCTCGCGCGTCACCTTCTTCGGCACCGCCACGCGCGCGATGACGTGCAGGTCGCCATGGCCGCGGCCCGAGACGTGCGGCATGCCCTTGCCGCGCAGCTTGAAGCGGGTGCCGGCCTGCGTACCGGCCGGCACGTGGATCTCTTCGCGCCCGTCGATCGTGGGTACCTGGATCGTGCCGCCCAGCGCCAGGGTCGGGTAGTTGATCGGCATCTCGCAATAGAGGTCGTCTTCCTCGCGGTGGAAGAACGGATGCTCCTGCACGTGGACGACGACGTACAAGTCGCCCGGAGGGCCGCCTGCCGAACCGTGTTCCCCCTCGCCGTACAGCCGGAGCCGTTGTCCGGTGGCGATCCCCGCGGGGATCTTGACGGTGAGCTTGCGTTCTTTGCTCACGCGGCCGGCGCCGCGGCACGTCTGACAGGGCTTGGCGATCGTCTTGCCGGTGCCGCGACAGTTCGGGCACGGCCGCGCCACGGTCAGGAAGCCCTGCTGGTAACGCTGTTGGCCGGTGCCGCGGCATTGCGCGCAGGTTTCCGGCGAGGTTCCCGCGGCGGCACCCGTGCCGCGGCAGGTCTCGCACGTTTCCTCGCGCGGGATCTGGATCGTCGTGTCGGTACCGGCCGCCGACTCCTCGAACGTAATCTCCAGGTCGTAGCGCAGATCCGAGCCGCGCTCCGGCCCGCCGCGCCGGCGGCGGCCGCCGAAGATGTCCCCGAAGCCGAACACGTCGCCGAGACCGGCAAAGATGTCGGAGAAGTCGGCGAAGATGGTCGGATCGACGTTCGCGCCGCCCGCGCTGCTGACGCCCGCGTGGCCGAAGCGATCGTAGAGACTGCGCTTCTGCGGGTCCGCGAGAACGGCATACGCCTCCGCCGCTTCCTTGAAGGACTCTTCCGCGTGGTGGTTGCCCGGATTGCGATCGGGGTGGTACTTCATCGCGAGCTTCCGGTACGCGCTCTTGATTTCCTGATCGGAAGCCCCGCGCTGGATTCCCAGTATCTCGTAGTAGTCCCGCTTGGTCACGCTGCTCACCCTTTGGCCACCTTGACCATGGAAGGCCGCAGCAGCCGGTCGCCCAGCATGTACCCGCGACGGAACTCCTCGATGATCTCCCCCTCGCGGCGGCCCTCGACTGCCTCGTGCGCGACCGCCTGGTGGTAGTACGGATCGAAATCGGCGCCCACCGCCTCGATGGGGCGCGCGCCACGCTTGCGCAGGATCTCCAGGAGCTGGCGGTGGATCAGCTCGACGCCCCGGCGATAGCCTTCCGTGGCTTCCGCTCCGGTATCGGCCTTCAGAGCGCGCTCCAGGTCATCGACGAGCGGCAGCAGCTCTTCGATGACGGCCGCGGCGGCACTCTCGGACAGCGCCAGCCGCTCGCGTTCCACGCGCTTGCGGTAGTTGTCGAACTCGGCCGTCTTCCGGAGGAGACGATCGTAGTACTCGTCGCGCTCCTTCTGCAGCTCGGCCGCGTCGGCCGGCGATTCGGGCACCTCGGTGGCGCCGTTGATGTCGTCGGTGTTGTCCACGGTCGTTTACCTTACAGGAGAAAGGGAGAAACCAACACAACGGCACGATCCTCCCCTCTCTTGTGAAACCTCACGCATTCGGCTTGACCATGCGATCGATGGCCTTCGACAGGCTCTCGACCGCATTGATGGCCCGGAGGTACCGCATGCGGGTCGGCCCGATGACGCCGACGGCCCCGGTGCCGTGTCCATCCGAATACGTGCACGCGACGAGGCTGAAGTGCTGGAGATCGGGCGACGGGTGCTCGGAGCCGATGACGATCGTCAGGCCGTCGCTGCTGATGTAATCGTCGAGCAGTCGAACGAGCCGCGTCTTCTCCTCCATCATCCGCACGAGCGTCTTCAGCGTCCCCAACGTCACGTCGGGATCGTCGCCGGCGATCTCCTCGAACAAGAGCGACGTGCCCTGGATGAACACAGTCGGCGCCATGTCCATCTCCCCGAACGTCGAGCACGCCAGACGCAGCGCGCGTGCCATCAGGTCGTCGTAGAGCGTCCGTTCCTCTTGCAGCCGCTCCAGCACAGCCTGTCGCACCTGGAGCAGCGAGCGTCCCTTGAACTCGGCGTTCAGGTAGTTGGCCGCCTGCTCCAGCTCGACGGCGCTGTACTCCTCGCTGAGCTCGATGACCTTGTGCGAGATGTGCCCGCCGGCGGCCACGACGACCACGAGCAGCTTACGGCCGTCGAGGGGCACGAAATCGAGCCGCTCCAGCATCGTCATCTCCGCCGCGGGCGCGATGGCAAAGCCGAGCTGATGCGAGGCGCGCGACACGACGTGCGACGCATGCGAGAGCATGTCCTCGACGGTCCCCGCCCGCCGCAAGCGTGCCTGCATCTGCACCCCCGGCCTGGATGCCCGGCGCTCCGCCAGCAGTTGGTCCACGTACAACCGATACCCGAGGTCGGTGGGGACCCGCCCCGCGGAGGTGTGGGGCTGCCGCACGTAACCCTGCTCTTCGAGCCGCGCCATGATGTTTCGCAGCGTCGCCGACGAGACGCCGAAACCCCGGCTGGCCAGCCACAGCGAGGAGATGGGCTCCCCGTGCTCGATGTACGCCTGCACGAGCGCCCCGAGAATTCTTCTATCCCGTTCCGGAAGCTCAGGATGGCTTGTCATGGGTTCATTAGCACTCGACCAGACGGAGTGCTAACCAATTATACACGGGCCCGGATCCGGCCAGCCAACGGGGGAAAACCGGGTTCTCAGGCGAGTCCGGCGCGGGCGGCGAGCGTCCGCGCGGCACGTCGGGCGTTGGCCGCTACCTCAGCCGCATCCTGCTGGACGAGGGAGAAGTTCTCAACGAGCGGGATCCCGTCCACCATCGTCATGCGGACGTCGGTGCCGCGCGCGGCGTAGACGAGCGTGGACCATGGGTCCCGGTCCGGCGCAACGTGCGGGCGTCCGCGATCGACGACTATCAGGTCGGCGCGCTTGCCCGGCTCGATGGACCCGATCTCGGCGTCGAGCCCGAGGGCGTACGCCCCTTCGCGCGTGGCCATCCACAGCACGTCGCGCGCGGGGAGCGCGCCGGGAGCGACGCGGACGGCCTGCAGCGCGGCCGCGAGCCGCATCTCGTCGAACATGTCCAGGCGGTTGTTGCACGCGGCGCCGTCAGCGCCGAGCGACACGGAAATGCCTCGGGCGCGCATGTCGCTCACCGGCGCGATCCCGGAGCCGAGCTTGACGTTCGATCCGGGGCAGTGCAGGACCTTGACGTCGCGCTCCGCGAGCAGCTCCTGCTCCTTGCCGGTGACCCATACGCAGTGCGCGGCGCAGAGGAGCGGCGTGGCAAGCCCGACGGCGTTCAGGTACTCCAGGTTCGAGTAGCCGCCCGACAGGCGGCGTACCACCTCGACCTCGTCGCGGTTCTCCGACGCATGCGTGTGCACGATCGTGCGCGCGCCGGTCGCGAGGGAGCCGACGGCCTCGAGCAGCTCACGCGAGCAGGAGACCGCGAAGCGCGGCGCGAACGCCGCGTGCAGCCGGCCGCCTGCCGCCCCATCCCATCGCTTCTTGAGCGCAAGACTCTCGTCGATGGACTCCGCCGTCCGCTCGCGCAGCCGCGGCGGCACCCCATCATCGGAATCCATCATGCACTTGCCGATGACGGCGCGCATGCCCGTCTGCTCCATGGTCTCGAACACGACATCCGTGTCGTGCACCGTCTCCATGGTGAGCACGGTGGTGGTGCCCGAGAGGAGGAGCTCGGCGGAGGCAAGCGCGGCGGACGCGCGAAGCGTCTCGGCGGTGTGTGCGGCTTCCATCGGCCAGACGCGGCACGTCAGCCACTCGAGGAGCGGCATGTCGTCCGCCCATCCGCGGAACAGCGTCTGGCACAAGTGGATGTGTGTCTGGACGAAACCGGGGAGAAGGTAGCCGCCGGCGGCGTCGATGGTGCGATCGAACGGTCCGCCGCCCGCGTCGCCGACGCGCGCGATGCGGCCGTCGCGGACGAGGACGGAGCCCTCGACGACCTCGAACCGATCGTTCATCGTGACGATCGTGGCGTTCCTGATCAGGGTCGAGGGCACGCTACGCCTGCTGCCGCTGCGCCTTGCCGCTGACTTTCGTCATCGAGAGACCGGCGGCGTCGGCGCCCCGCCGTACTGCGATGAGCTCGGCCAGGATGCTGACGGCGATCTCCGCGGGCGTGACCGCGCCGATCTCGAGGCCGATGGGGGCGTGCACGCGGTCGAGGCATTCGGCCGGCATGCCCTCGGCGACGAGTGCGTCGTAGATGCGCGCGATCTTCGCGCGGCTCCCGATCAGTCCCAGGTAGGACAGGTCGCGGGCGGCCAGCGCGCGCATCGCGTCGAGGTCGTGCTGGTGGCCGCGCGTGACGACCACGACAAACGCGGAGGAAGGAATGTCGGCGCGGTGCAGCCAGTCGGGAATCGGCTCGACGACGACTTCGGCGCCGGGAAACCGCTCGGCGTTCGCGAATTTCTCCCGATCGTCGATCACATGGACGCGAAACCCCGCATCCGCCGCGATGCGGCCGAGGTGCCAGCCGACGTGGCCGGCGCCGACGATGTACAGGCGCGGCGTGGGGGTCAGCGGATCGATGTGCACGTCCATGCGGCCGCCGCAGATGAGGCCGTTCTCCTGCGCAAAATCGTCGTTCAGCTCGTAATGGAGGAGCGCGGAGCGCCCCGACGCGATCGCCTCGCGCGCCTTGCCGAACGCGTCGTTCTCGTAGCAGCCGCCGCCAATCGTGCCCACCGTCCGGCCGTCGGCATACACGAGCATCTTCGCGCCCACGCGCTGCGGCGTCGAGCCCTGCGCGCGGACGATCGTCACGAGCGCGACGCGTTCGCCGCGGCGGAGCGCGTCGGCCGCGGCCGTCAGGACCTCTTCGTTCAGATCAGGACCTCGATCTTCGCCTTCTTCTTCAGCCCCTCGATGAACGCCTGCGCGTGCTCCTGCTTCTGCTGCCCGGCCAGGTACTGCTTGATCCGATCGTTCGCCTGCTCGAACGTCACGGTGGTCGCCGGCCGCCGCTCGGTCACCTTGATGATGTGGTACCCGAACTGGGTCGTGACGATGTCGCTGATCTGCCCGGGCTTCAGCGCGAAGGCCGCCTGGTCGAACGGGGCGACCATCTGGCCGTGGCTGAAGAAGTCGAGATCGCCTCCCTGCTGCGCGCTGGCGTCCTGCGAGTGCTTCTTCGCGAGGGCGGCGAAATCCGCGCCGCCGCGCGCCTGTTTCAGGACGGCGCGGGCCCGGGCGAGCGCCTTCTTTTTCGTCGCCGCGTCCGCCTGCTCGTCGACTTTGAGGAGGATGTGGCTGGCGCGCACCGCCTCGTCCTGCTTGAACTTCTCGGGGTTCTTGTCGTAGAACTCGCGTGCCTGCGCGTCGGTCACCGCCGGCTGGTTCGCCAGCTCGGCTTCCATCATCTTGTTGATGGCCATCTCGACGCGAGCGTCGGAGCGCAGCCGCTCGAGCGTCATCCCGCGTCCCGCCAGCGCCTTCTTGAATTCCTCTTCGTTGGGGAACTGCGCCTGCATCTGCTTCAGGTCGCCCTCGATCTCGGCGTCGGCGACGACGATGTTACGCGCCTTGACCTCCTGCGCCAGCACCGCGTAGGTGACCAACTGGTCGATCGCGCCGCGGAGAATCTCGTCGCGCCGCTCGGCGGGGATCTTCTGCCCCGCGCCCTGTTCCATGTTGTTGACCAGCCGGTCGAACTCCACCTTCGTCACCCCCTCGCCGTTGACGCGGGCGATGACGTCTGGCAGTTGCGCCGGGACGGGCTTGGGCGGCATCGGCAGCGCCGGTTGCGCGGACGCGGCGGGCGCGGCTGCTGCCGGCGGCGCCGCGGGCGCCTTGCGGCAGCCGGCCCCACAGGTCAGCAAGAGAGCAACGACGCCGATCGAGCAGAGTCGGGTCACGAGCAGTCCTTGTTCGAGGTGAGCGCCCAGGGTGAACGCGTGCGTGTACAGGACCTTCAATTGTAGCAGGGTCGGGCAGGGCAGCCCTTGGCGCGCCGCTCGGCGCGCCCGTCGGGGCGGAGTGGGGGGGGCCGGCGGGGCGAAGCCGTCAACGAAAGCGAGCGGCGCAGAGCGAGCGGAGCGCAGTGAGCTTGGCGGGGTGCAGGGGTCCCCGCGAGCGAGCGCGAACGGAGCGGAGCGAGCGGCGCAGAGCGAGCGGAGCGCAGTGAGCTTGGCGGGGTGCAGGGGTCCCCGCCATCCAAAAAATGAGCGGCGCGGGGCGCAGGGGTCCCCGCGAGCGAGTGAGGAGGGGGGTCCGGCGGGGCGAAGCCCCCCGGTTAGAAGCTGTGCACTAGACACATCTCGGTGGGCTCGGTGCCGGAGATGAAGGCCTCGTGGAAGACGCGCGGGCAGACCGGCGTTGCCAGCTTGCCGGTGTCGCGATCGATGTCGACGAACACGATGCCCTCAGGCGCCTCGAAGGCGAGGTTCGCGCGGCCGGCGAGCGCGCGCATCATGAACGTGGTCCAGATGGGGAGCGCCGCCTGCGTGCCGCTGAGGCCCAGAGTCTCGTTGTCGTCGAGGCCGACCCAGACGACGGTCAGCAGCTCCGGGGTGAACCCGACGAACCATGCATCGCGCAGGTCGTTGGTCGTGCCGGACTTCCCCGCGGCGTCGAGCGCGAACCCGGCGGCCCGGGCGCCCGCGCCGGTGCCCTCGTTGATGACGCTGCGCATCATGTTCGTGACGAGGAACGTGGTGTCGCGCCGCGCCACGCTCCGCTGCTCGACTCCGGCGAGCGGAATCTCGCGGCCGCCGCTCACCAGCCGGGTCAGCGTCCGCAGCGGCCGCAGCGTTCCGCTGTTGGGGAAGGTGGTGAAGGCGCTGGCGATCTCGAACGGCGTGGCCTCGAAGACCCCGAGCGCGATCGAGGGATACGGCCGGGGCGGCGTGCCGGCGCCGACGCGGCGCCACAACGAGGCGACTTGCTCGTAGCCGGCCAACTCGGCGACTTTGATCGTCGCGATGTTCCGCGAGAGCGCGAGCGCGCGGCGCAGCGTAATCGCGCCTTCGTACTCGCCGTCGTAGTTGCCGGGTGTCCAGGTCTGCTGGTTGAACTCCCACGTCGTCGGCTCGTCCATGACGACGGTCGCGGGCGTCAGATCGGTGCGGCCCTCCGCGTAGGCGTGCTCGAACGCCGCCAGGTAGACGAACGGCTTGAACACGGATCCAGGCTGGCGTCGCGAGTTGATCGCGCGGTTGTACTGCGACTGGTTGTAGGACCGGCCGCCCACGAGCGCCAGGATTTCGCCGGTGCGCGGGTCGAGCGCGATGAGGGCGGCCTGGGCGCGCCGCTGCGGATGCCGGGCGAGCAGCGCGTCGACGTGCGTGAGGCCGTCGCGCACCGCGTCCTGCGCGATCCGCTGGAGGTGGGTGTCGAGCGTCGTGTAGACGTCGATCGCGCCGGTCGCCGCGGTCTTGTACTTGTCCTGCAGCTCCTGCCAGACGAAGTCGACGAAGTAGGGAGCTTCGGCTTCGAGCGCGCGGGCGGACACCTGGAGCGGCTCGCGCGAGGCGCGCGCGACGGCATCGGGCGAGATGTAGCCCGCGTCGGCCATCGCCTGGAGCACCACGTTGCGTCGCTCCTTCGCGCGGTCCGGGTTGTTGAAGGGCGACAGGCGCGGCGGCGACTGGATCACCCCCGCGATCGTGGCCGCTTCGGTCAGCGAGACGTTCGAGATGTCCTTCGAGAAAAACAAGCGCGCGGCTTCGGGTACGCCGTGAATCGCGAACGACCCGCGCTGGCCGAGCCAGACGTCGTTGAGGTACAGCTCGAGCACCTGGTCCTTCGAGAGCCGCCGCTCGAGCGCGATCGACATGATCCACTCGGTGAACTTGCGCTTGAGCGTGCGTTCGTGCGTCAGGAAGGTGTTCTTCACGAGCTGCTGCGTCAGCGTGCTGCCGCCGCGCATGTACGTCTTGTTGCCGAAGACGTAGGTGAAGAAGGCCGAGACGATGCCGATCGGGTCGATCCCCGGATGCTCGTAGAAGCGGCGGTCCTCGATGGCGAGCACGGCCTGCACCATCTGCGGGGGGATCGCCGTCAGCGGCACGTCCCGCCGCTTTTCCCGGGCCGACGTGATCATGGCGGTGATGAGAGGCGGGTCGAGCGTGAGCCGGTCCGCGTCGTCGGGAGAGCCCGGGACTTCCACGCGCGCGATCCCCGACGGCTCCGCCCCCTTCGCGCCGCGTTCGGCGAAGACTATCCTGACGGGCGTCCCCTTGCGGTCGCCGTCGCGGGGGACGATCACGACCGTGTCGCGGCCGACGGCGAACTCGCCCGGCTGCTCCGCACGCGCGCGGTGGGAGTAGCCGAGGTCGTTCAGCCTGTCCACGAGCTGGGTCGGCGTGATCGACTGCCCGCGCCGCAGCTCGAAGCGGCGCGCGAAGATGCGCGGGTCGGCGCGCAGCATCTCGCCGTGCAGCCGCGCGTCGATCATCTTCGAGAACGCGACGTAGTAGTAGGCGGTGATCGCCGACAGGAGCACCGTCGGGATCGCGACGGCGGCGAACAGATAGAGCTTCCAGCGCCGCCGCTTCACGGGGCGCGGCGGTTTTCTGGCGGCGACGGGCTTCGAAGACTGGACAGGCACCGGAGGTCCCATTCTAACCGGGGAGCGTCGTCTGATGTCCCGTTGCTCCGCGGTCCAACCGTCCCGGTGTCAAGCTGCACGCGCCCACGGCCTTTGCGGCACGAAGTGCACGAAGGACACCAAGGACACGAAGACGGTCAATT
>MELC01000054.1 GCA_001767455.1 Acidobacteria bacterium RIFCSPLOWO2_12_FULL_66_21 | reverse complement strand
CGACGATGGATGATCTCATCGGACGATCGGTCGGGCTTCAGCGGCTGCTTGCCTGGCTGCTGGGCGTATTCGCCGCGCTTGCGGCGGGTCTCGCCGCGCTCGGCACCTACGGCGTCGTCGCGTACTCGGTCCAGCGCCGTACGCGCGAAATGGGCATCCGCCTCGCGCTTGGCGCGGACATCCCGCGGCTGCGCAACATGGTGTTATGGGAGGGCTGCCGGCTGGCGGGCGCTGGCCTTGTGATTGGCGTGGTATCGGCGCTCGGCGTCACCCGCTTCATCTCGAGTTACCTGTTCGGCGTCGCCCCGCGGGATCCTGTCGTTTTCACACTGATACCACTCGCACTCGGCGCGGTCGCTCTGGCGAGCGTGTGGCTGCCAGCCCGCCGCGCCACCAGAGTCGATCCCATCGTCGCGCTGCGCGTCGAATAGCGCCCGCGCAGCAGCACGTTTATCGGTTCCGCCTTTTGCGTTCTGCCTTCGTATCCAGGAACAATGGTGTCTTCGTGCCCTTGGTGTCCTTCGTGCTCTTCGTGCAAGAAGGCCGTGGGCGAGTGCAGCGAGACAGCGGGACACCACGCGTCGAATACTCTCTAACGCGCTAAACCTCTACCTACCTTCTACGTTCTACCTTCTGATAACATCCCTCGTCCGAGGTGATCCCCATGAGCGACGGAACGAACACGACCATGACCCGGCGCGAACTGCTGCAGGCGGTCGGCACGATGGCCGCCGTCTCGGTGGCCACGCCGCTCGTCCAACTTGCGGTCGGTGAGGGCGGCGCTCTGAGCGCGCAGGCGCTTCCGCTGAACGCGATCGCCGGCGTCGATCGCGTCGTGATGAATCACGGAAAGACGTATCTGAACGGGTGGGTCGGCTACGGCGAGCCGCCGCGGCGCGGCAGAGGTGGCCGGGGCGCGCCCGCGACGCCGCCTGCGGAGCCACCCGGACCTCCGCCTTCCGTTGCGTGGAGCAAGGTGTCCGGACCAGGCACCGTCACGTTCGCGGACGCGACCGCGGTCGTGACGACGGCAACGTTCTCGACGCCGGGGACTTACGTGCTGCAGGCCACGGCGGATAACGGGCAGACGAAGGCGGCGTCCGCCCTGTCGGTCACCGTGGAACTGCCGCCGCCGGCGGCGCAACTGACGCCGGTCGTCACGAAGCGGCACACGATCACCAGTCCGCTCTGGGCCGCACGGACGAAGGCGCTCATCACGTCGTGGATCCCGCACTGCGTCGCTCAGATCAACCGCGACGACCTGGTGCAGGGACCGGGCGGGATCGACAACTTCCTCGAGGCGGCGAAGGCGCTGAGGGGCGAGCCGCACGGCCGCCACAAGGGCTACGTGTTCTCGAACGCCTGGGTGCACCAGACGGTCGAGGCCATGAGCCTCGCGCTGATGGTCGACCCGCGCGGCGACAAGGAGATCGTGGCGGCGCAGGACAGGATGCGCGCCACGCTCGAGGACTGGATCCCGAAGATCCTCGCCGCGCAGCACCCGGACGGGTACCTCCAGACCGCGTTCACGCTGCGCGACCCGCAGCGCTGGCCGGATCGCTGGACGGCGCAGGGACGCGGCAATCACGAGGGCTACACCGCGGGCTACTTCATCGAGTCGGCCATCAATCACTACACGATGACCGATCACAAGGACGCGCGCCTGTACAACGCGGCGAAGAAGCTCGCGGACTGCTGGGCGGATCACATCGGGCCGCCGCCGAAGCAGGAGTGGTTCGACGGCCACCAGGAGATGGAGCAGGCGCTCGTGCGCTTCGGCCGGTTCGTCAACGAAATCGAGGGAGGTCCTTCGACAGGCTCAGGGCAAGGGGGACCGGGAGACCGATACATCGCGCTGGCGAAGTTCCTGCTCGACTTTCGTAAGGGCGGGACCGAGTACGACCAGAGCCACCTGCCGGTCGTGCAGCAGTACGAAGCGGTCGGCCACGCGGTCCGCGCGGTCTACACGTACTCGGGGATGGCGGACGTCGCCGTCGAAACCCACGACGTGGATTATCAGAGCGCCGTCAAATCCCTCTGGCACAACATCGTCCACCGCAAGTACTACCTGACGGGCGGGGTCGGAAGCGGCGAGACGTCGGAGGGGTTCGGGCCGAACTACTCGCTGCGGAACAACTCGTACTGCGAGGCGTGCTCGAGCTGCGGCGAGATCTTCTTCCAGTGGAAGCTGCACCTCGCGTATCACGACGCGCGGTACGCGGATCTCTACGAGCAGACCATGTACAACGCGCTGCTCGGCGCGCTCGATCTCGACGGCAGGAACTTCTACTACACGAACCCGCTCGACGCCAACTCGCAGCGGACGCCGTGGCACGCCTGCCCGTGCTGCGTCGGCAACATCGCGCGTACGCTGCTGATGCTGCCGACGTGGATGTACTCGAAGGGCACGGACGGCATCTACGTGAACCTGTTCGCCGGAAGCGCCGTGACGATCGACAACGTCGCGGGCACGGACGTGGAGCTCGTGCAGGAGACCGACTATCCCTGGAAGGGGACGGTGGCGATCACGGTCAACCCGGCGGCCCCGAAGACGTTCGCCATCCGCATTCGGATGCCGAACCGCGACGTGAGCAGCCTGTACTCGAGCGCACCGGACGCGAACGGCATCGCCAGCGTCTCGGTCAACGGTGCCGCCGTCAAGCCGTCGGCAGCGAACGGGTACGCCGTCATCAGCAGGCGCTGGAAGGCCGGCGACCGCATCGAGCTCGTGCTGCCGATGCGGATCCAGCGCGTGCACGCGAGCGAGAAGATCGCCGCGACCAAGGACCGCGTCGCGCTGCGGTACGGGCCGCTGGTGTACAACATCGAGCGCGTCGACCAGGACATCGCCGGCGTGCTCGCACCCTCGGCGCCGCTGACCGCCGAGTGGCGCCCGGACCTGCTCGGCGGCGTGGTCGTGATCCAGAGTAAGTTCGCGGACGGGTCGCCGATGAACGCGATCCCGAACTTCACCCGGTACAACCGCAATCCGCCGGCGCCGCCGTACGTGCCGCCGCCGCCGCAGCCGGCGCGCGGAACCGGCGCGGCCGCCGCGGCCACGCCGCCTCAGCCCCGACCGGCGCCACCGCCGCCGCAGTCGATTGTCTGGATCCGGGAGACGTAGGCTCCAGTTTCCAGTTGCCAGCCTCCAGCTTCCAGCCGTGAACGATGAGGCTGGAAGCTGGAAACCGGGAACTGGAAACTATCTTCCAAAGCTCGCTGGAATCGCCTGCTTGATCGCCGAGAAGAACGTCTCGGCGAGCACCTGGTAGCCCGCGGGCCTGAGGTGCAGGCCGTCTTCGTCCACGTACTCCGCCTCATGGCCCAGGAACAATGGATACGGGTCGACGAGCACGGCCCCTTCCGCCGGCACCATGGGCCGGATCCGGTCGTTCACCTGCGCGACTGCGTCAAGCGAGATGGCACGTGGCTCTGGACCGACGACCGGCCCCGGGGGCGTCAGCGTGCTCACGAACACGTAACGCACGCCGGCGCCTCGGGCCGTCCGAATCATGTCGCGCAGCTTCGACACGACGTAATCCACGGTCGCCCGGCACGTCGAGCCGATCGCCTCGCCGAAGGGACAGTCGTCCAGCAGGTTGTTGTAGCCGTCGAGCAGCAGCAGCGCGTCGGGACGCACCGCCGCCAGCTCGCCAGGAAGCCGCGTGAGACCGTCCTCGACCGCCTCCCCTGACTGCCCGCGGTTCACCACCACGATGCCCTGGTCCGGGAATTCCGCCGCGAACAACGCCGCGAGTTTTGTCGGATACGAATTCGGCACGTCCAGGAAAGGCGTGCCGAACGCCGTCAACCGGCCGTTCTCCCCTTCCGTGAAGCTGTCGCCGAAGGCGAGGAACCTGGTGACGCTCAACACCGCGGCACTCAGGGTCACGCCGAACGAACAGGCCGCCTGACGCCCAAGGTGATCGGACGCCACGCACGTGACCGTCGTCGCGCCCAGCGTGAAGGTCGACGGCGATTCGCGCGTGCACGCCACGCTCACCGGCTGCGCCCCGCCGGTGACGGTCGGCGCCGGGAAGCTCACGTCCTGCGAGCCTCCCGTCACGCCGTTGATGGAGATGTCCGCCGGACAGGTGATCCCGGGCGGTCCGGGCGTCGGCGTGACCGGACCGTCGCCCCCACACCGGGCCGCCAGAACGACACCCAGCGCCGCGGCGGCAAGCCGCAGCCCCTTCATCCGCGCCGCGCGTTCCACCCTACTTCCTGATGACAGTGATCGTGATCGCCGACGGGTACTGGCGCGAGTGATGGACGACGTTGTGCGCGACGAGCCCTTTGACCTCGTCGTAGTTGTTGCCGCCCGTGTTCATGTTGCGATCGAACCGCGGGAAGTTGCTGCTCGAGACCTCGATCCGCAGCCGGTGCCCCGCGGGAAAGTAGTTGCTCGTTGTCAGCGGCTGGAGCGTGACCTTGTAGACCTTCCCTGCCTCCATCCAGACCGGCGCCTTCTCGTAGCCGTCGCGGTACCGCATCCGCTGGATCGACTCGTCGAGGTTGTACGCGTGCCCGTCCGGATACACGTCGATCACCTTGACGGTGAAGTCGGTGTCCTTCGCGTCCGACGAGACGTACAGCGTGGGTACGATGGGTCCGGACACTTCAGTGCCTTCCTTGAACGGTTCCGACGTGTACACGAGGATGTCGGGACGCGTCTCCATCTTCCGCTGATCGAACGAGCCCGCCTGAACCGCGGTGCCCGTGCAGCAGACGTTGCCGCCGTAGGACGTGACCGGATTCATCGGATCGTAGGTGAACGCATCGGGCTTGTCCGAGGCAGGCGCTTCCGCCGCCAGGACGCCGTCTCCGGTCATCGTGTTCGCGCCGCCGCCGCTCGACAGGTACAACGTCATCGGCTGCGCGCCGGCGGGCGGCCAGGTATCCGAGGTCTGCCACTTGTTCAGGCCCATGGTGTAGTACTGGACCTTCGGCTGTCGGTTGAGACGCTCGCTTTGCTCCTCCTTGAGGAACCGATCGAAGAACCCGTAGGTCAGCTCCGCGTAATCGAGGCGTGCGTCGCCGACGCTCCGCTCCCCCACGATCGTGTTTTCCATCGCGCGCGTGTAGCCGCAGTGCGTCACCGGCGCGATCACCGCCCACTGCTGGTTCGCCACGTCTCCCTTCGCCGTCTTGCGCACGTGGTTGAACAGCGCGAGGTTCGGTCCGACCGACACGTCGTACCAGGACATGAAGTACAACCCCGGCACGTTCAGCAGCATGTTGTCGTGATACAGCCCGCCCTTGTACCAGGCGGGATCGTTCGGCGCGCGCTGAATCATCCTGCCGCCGGTCGCGACCGGCATCTGGTCGGCGTAGATGCCGCGCGGGCCGTTGACCGCCTTCAGAATGTCCTGCACCGGCAGGTGCCACAGCGCCTTCGACCAGTCCACCGGCGGCATCTGCGGCGCGAGATCGAACAGGCGCGACGCGTCGATCAGATCCTGCTGCGGCGTATCGCGCGGAAACATCGGGCGGACCTGGTTCTGCTCGCCGTAAATCCAGGTGATGAAGAGCATCTGCACCGCGCCGCCGCGGTACCAGTTTCCCTGCTCGAAATACGGCGCCACCCGGCCGACCCCCGCGCCGAACCCCTGCACGTTCATCGCCGCGTACGCGGGATTCCCGACCGAGGCGATCGCCATCTGGTACTCGGCCGTTGACGAGCACCCCGTCGTCCCCACCTTCCCGTTCGACCACGGCTGCCTCGCCATCCACGTCAGCGCATCGTCGCCGTCAGAGATCGGAGGGCCGAGGATGTCGTAGTTCCCCTCCGAGAAGAAGTGGCCGCGCTCGTTCTGGACGACGTAGGCGTAGCCGCGCTTGACCGCGTTCAGCGCCGCGGTCATGTCGCTCGGCACGCGGTTGCGGACGTCCCAGTAGTTGAAGTTGTACGGGGTGCGCACCCAGACAATCGGCACCTTCTTCGAGGCGTCCTTCGGGCGGTAGATGTCGGTCGCGAGCCGCACGCCGTCGCGCATCGGCATCATGACCTTCCGCTCGACGACGGCGATTGATTGGAGCTCTTTTTCGAGATCCCGGCGGCGGGTGGCCTGATCGGGGGTCAGGCCGCCGCGCTGGGCGATGAGCGTGCTGGCGGCAAGGGCGACAAGTATGGCAACGGCGAGACGGCGGTAGGGGCTTTTCATGCGCGAAAGTCTACACCGGTCGGGGTTCTTGCGGGACCCTCCCACTCCAAGAGGCACGGTTCGACCATGTGCTCGCCTGCGACGACGCGCTGTCGTCTGACTCGCAGCCGGTCACCGTGTCGGGCCCGATGGCGACCGCAAGGACTTGACCGGGCATGGCCGATCTTGACAGTGCGGTACCGTGGGTATACGGTCGAGGGTACTTTTCTGAGAACTGCCGCCCGACGACGGC
The DNA here is from genome assembly GCA_001767455.1 of Acidobacteria bacterium RIFCSPLOWO2_12_FULL_66_21. Classification (GTDB taxonomy): domain Bacteria; phylum Acidobacteriota; class Vicinamibacteria; order Vicinamibacterales; family 2-12-FULL-66-21; genus 2-12-FULL-66-21. The sequence goes on along the minus strand of MELC01000054.1, from coordinate 11,095 downwards.
TGTCCCCCGTCGCAGAGCCCCAGCCCTCACAAAGCCTCTGCAACAACACGGGAGGCTTCTCGTGGGCACACTTCACTTTCCTGGGACCCTCCCCGCTGACGTCTGCGAGCGCGTGTTCAGAAGAGCTGACGTTCGGCCGCTTCGCCGAGCGCCCGGATCACGACGTTACGAAACCTGTTCGGCGGCCGAGTGAGCTGGCAAGCGCCATTTCGCAGGACCTCACGCGAGGGGCCGGCCGGACTGTCGAGAAAGGCAGGCACAGTCATGATGGTCAATGAAGGCGTGTGGGATCGGGTGATCCGGATTGTCGCGGGCATCGTGTTGGGCTACGCGGGCTGGATGACCTGGCCGGGGAGTGCGAGTCTCATGTCCAGGCCAGGGGTCATGAGCCTCGTGCTCCTGGTGATCGCGGTCGTCGCGTTCGTCACCGGCGTCGTGGGCTGGTGTCCGGTGTATACGCTGTTCGATGCCTCGACGAAGAAGAGAATCGGCGCGTAGTCGCCCCGTGTGAATCGGCAGCAGACGCCGGAGGTGCTCGATGGCTTCGGGACTCTCCGTCTCGCAGGTGCTCATGCAGCGGATCGCGCGCGACTATGAGGAGCAGCCAGGCCTGCGTCTCACACCCCAGCAGGCGCGGCGGCTCTGGGACCTTGACGGGCCAACGTGTGGCGCAGTGCTCACGGCCCTGGTGGATGCCGGCGTACTTCAACGCAGCGCGGACGGGCGGTTCGTGCGCCGACTAAGGACCGGGTGAGGACGGCGAGGTTCAGCCGTTCCAGTGGCGCCAGGTCGCGCGATGAGGAAAACGCGGTTTGTCGACTTTGGAGCGTGGGCCACACTCGAGTGGTTCTGGGGCAGACAGGGTAGGGCGGTGTTTGTCGGGCCGGCCCGGGCCGAGATCAAGGTTCGCTGCGGCAACGGACGCGGCCTCGGCAAGGATCTTCAGCACCAGACGTTGGATGGTCTGCACCCGAGGGTGTTGAGGATAGGACTGTGGTCACTCGGTTGCGCGCGCATGCAGATCCTGGTTCCGGGGAGCAGGGAGGTTACGTACGATTTCTATCCGGGGTGCGGCCGGCGATGAGCCCGGACCTGGACTGACACTGGCCACCTTTCGCATCCTCGTCGCGCTGGCCGAAGCGGGTGCCTTCGCGACGCGTGACAACGATCCCATTCTGGCGCGCCGAAGGGAATAGACGTCAGCGACCGACGCTGATGGACGCAGCCTGAATGTAGCGCCCCTGGTCTGTGCCGCGCACGTCGGCCGCGAGGCCGTTTTTCAGCGACGAGACGCGCATCTGCGTCCCCGAGCTCCACACCCGAGTGCGGTCATCATGACGCACCTCGCTACCGGCGACGATAGATCACATCCTTGTCTTCGGGACGGCTGCCCACCAGGGTCTGGCAGTCTGACGATACGGTGGCCTCGAAGACGTGCTCGGACCCTTTGGATACGTTCTCGAACAGCTTGATGACGTGCACCAGTCGGAGCTCTCGGCCCGACACGGAGCCGGTCGTGGGGAAGCTCGCGTCATAGTTCTCGAAGGGATTGTCGCCGCCGCACTTCACGGTCTCGCGTTTGGTGCCTGAGATGTTTGTCCCGTCCTGGCGCAAGATGTACCTCAAGCTGAAAGCGGAACATTCCGGCCTGGCCGTCAGGACTTGATGCCACTCCCCAGTCAGCGAGCACGCCTGCGGCTGAGGGGACGGGGCTTGCGCCGGCCCCTCTCTGGGCGGCGCCTGTGTCGCCGGCGGGCGCGGAGCCGGTGGCTGGCTCGTTGTGGCCGGCGGTGTCTGCGGCGGACGATTCTTCTTCTCCGCCTCCTCCCGCTGGCGGCGCTCCGCTTCGTCGCGCTGGCGGCGCGCGGCTTCCTCCTGTTCGCGGCGTGCCGCCTCTGCCCGCTCGCGGCCCAACTGAGCATCGATCTCCCCCGCGATGGCCCCGAGTGCCGCTTCCCAACCCGACTTCTTCTGCTTGTCTTTGGCGGCCGCCTCGGCCTCCAGCTGCGGGATGATGGTCTCCAGTTCGGGATCCGGGCGGTACGACAGGCTCTCGCGGTACTTCGCGGCGGCCTCGCGCAGCTTGCCCTTCTTCTGCAGCTCGATGCCCTCACTTCTGAGACGCAGGCCGGTGGCCAGCCGCGCCTGCTGCTGCTGCGCGGCTTTCTCGCGCCGCGCAGCCTCGGTCTCCAGTTGCGGGACGATGGTCTCCAGTTCGGCATCCGAGCGGTACGACAGGCTCTCGCGGTACTTCGCGGCGGCCTCGCGCAGCTTGCCCTGCTTCTGCAGCTCGATGCCCTCACTTCTGAGACGCAGGCCGGTGCCCAGCTTCGCCTCTTCCTGCGCGGACTGCTGTTGCGCGGCCGCCGCCTGCGTCTGGCTGTTCTGCAAGGCGGCCTGTGAGATGCTGACCGGGATACTCCCGGTTCCCGCGCCGAGCGTGGCGCCAAGGTTGTCTCGCACGGTCACCAGCGCGGCAAAATCGCCGGTCTGCGAGCAGTTGAATGTCGGCTCCTGCGAGATGGGATTGGAGATCGTGCAGCCCTCTGGCGACACGGTCCACTGGTAGCGCACCGGCTGGTTGATGGGCGCCGGCGTCACGTCGGCGCGCATGCTCACGTCCTGGAATACGGCCAGTTGCGAGTCGACCTCCACGAGTCCGCCCCGCTTCGGGTCCCAGATCCGGGGCTTCGGCCCGCGGGCCAGCGGCGGCGTGACCTGCACCGTATGCGGACGCGCCGTGACGACGATGGCCTTGGCGCCGAGATCGTCGCCGCCGTCCTTGGCCTTGGCATGGGCCGTCACCGTCACCGGCGTCGTGTCCTTGGGCTTATAGGTGTAGGCGCGGGAGTAGTCGTCCCCAACGACCACCGGTCCCGCGTTCAACGCGTTGCCCTGGATCTCCCACCAGAAAGTGACGTACTTGTCGGGAATGGCCGGACTCATGGTGACGTTGATGCGCACTTCCTGTCCCGGATAGGGCGGGGACGGGTTGGCCGTCAGAGAGAGCTGCGGTCCGACGACGTCGATCTCGATCTGATCGGACTCGGCCACGGTCGCCAGAACAGGCCCTTCCTTCCTCAAGACCTCTACCCAGACGCGTGTGCGACCCAGCCGCGTAAAGACCGCGGTCGTCTGCGTGCCCGCGTCCTCGAATGGTGCGTAGGCGACCTCCGGATGGGGCTGCCAGCGATAGACGAAGGCGCCGGGCACGGGCTTGCCTGCGGCGGACAGTTCCGCCTGGAAGCCGAAGGACTGTCCCAGCACGACGGTGCCGGATGACGCGCGCCGGATCGTCACGGTCACGGCCTCGGTCGTGATAGAGGCCGACGAGGTGGCCGACGCGCCGGTCGAATCGCTCACCGTGACCGTGAACGCCTGCGTGCCCGGCTTGACCGCGGTGACCGCGAGCTGGTCGGCCGTTCCCCCAACCGGGCCGGTCCAGGCGAAGGTGAAGGGCGGCGTGCCGCCAGTCGCCACGGCTTTCAGGAGGGCCGTTTCGCCCGGGACAATCGTCGGCTTGTCGACTTCGATCTGGACGTTCAGACTGGTGGTCTTCGGAGCCGACGGCAGGCCTGGAGGTGTCGCCTCAACCTGCCAGGTATATGTATAGACGCGGTTGGCCGTCCCTCCGGGGCCCTCATAGTGGACCCAGAACACCCTCTGCCCGCCCGATCGTCCGCGCCGCTCGACCAACTGAAACGTCTCCGATCCGGTGCCGGTCGCGGTTACAGAAGCCAGGTTGTCCTCGCTGATCCTCGTCTGCGGGGTGCTGAAGGGCATGTTATCCGGCTGTTGTCGTGTGTTGATTCTGATGATCGTCACCGGAGCCCCGGGGATCAGGATCTTCGGGAACTCGGTCCACGAAGTGCTCGACTGGCGCGTGACAGTCGTGCCGTCCCGGTTCGTCATCACGTCGCTCGACTCCACCGACGGTCCTTTGAACGCGATCGTGCCGGGAGAGAGCGTTCGAGAGCCATCCTTGATGGCCTTGTGAGCCTGCGTCTCATCCTTGACGCCTTCCAACACCCAGGCGCCTGCGGCTGCGGGGCCGGGTGACGGGGGGGCGGCTCCCGGCGCTTCCACCGGCGGCGCGTTTCGCGGTGGCGTGCCCGCCACGGGGGGCGCGCTCGGCGGGACCGGAAGCGCGGGTGCCTCCTTGGGGGCCAGCCGCACACTCGCCGTGCCCAGAGTGTGGACGCTCGCCTGCGAGTCGTACATTTGCAGCCAGGCCGTGAGCTCACCCGCGTTCTGGCAATGAGCCTGGACCTCGGCCCCCCGACCCTGGTACCGGACCCCTCCCGTGACTCCCCAGGTCCAGAAGGCCGCAGCGGGGATCGGGCCGTTGGCCACGGATGCCGTCACGGAGAAGTCCTGGTTCGAGGTCGGCACGGCCCGCAGCGCAACCTCGCGAGGCTCTTCGACCTTGAGGGCGAACTTCGCTTCTCCCAGTTTGCGAGCCGCGATTCCGTTGTCCAGGAAGGCCTCCACCGTGATGTCGGCGCTGGTGGTGGCATCGGTCAGCAGGACTTCGTAACCGGCCTTGGGCGGTGAGGCGCTGCCAATGCCGTCGGACAGTGGCCACCTTTGACCGGCACGCCTCCAGGTGTATCGGATGTAGGGGGCTATCTGGGGGGACTGCAGCCGTCCCGAGCGGTCAACGGCCCTCAAGGCCACCTTTTCCCCGGTGAGGGCCAGGTCCGGGCCGGTGACCTGCAGGCTCACGTCGCGCAGGTCCCTGGCGGGGAAGACCGGGAGGATGCCGGCGTTGAACTTGTGATAGTCCACCCTGCTGGGGGACCGGTGAGAGCGAGCTTCTTCGGCCGAAGGCATGACGATCGAGAGCCAGAAGAGCAGGCGGCTCCCGGCGCTCTCGTCCGACACCACTCCGTCGGGACTGGCATACACGGTGCCCCCCGAGAAGCCCAGCAGCAGGTCGGTCGCGTTGCGCACGAATTCGGGATCCCGGCCCACGTAGCAGTTGAGGAAGATGACCTCGGCCTGGGGAGCGAAGGCGTCGGCCAGCGAGGAATCGCCAAGGCGCCAGAGCCTGCGGGCCAGGCCGCTCAGCGTGGTTTCGGTGATGAGTTCGGCGTTTGCACCCTCCTGGGTGACCATCACACCGCCGCGCTCGCTGCCCCAGGTCCACGGTTTCCATGCGCTGAACCAGTCCGGCCGGTTGGGGTCCCCGTGTCCCAGAAACACCAGCCGGCGGATCCGCCCGCCCCGGCCGATGCGGCGGATGTAATTGAGAGCCTCGCCAAAGTTGTCTGGCTCCAGGACGGCCTGGAAGGATGACGCGATCGAGTCGCGGTCGCGAACCAGCCCAGGGTCCTGGCGGTAGTCCTTGCTCATGATCAGGACGTCGATGAGATCGGTCTGCGCGGCGGCTCGGGGTGGGCCAGGGAGCAGCAGAGCGAGCATGAAACCAAGCTTCAGGGACAGGCGCATGACTGCTCCTTGCGACATTGGTCGAGAGGATGCCGGCGGGCAGGAAGACGTCCGACCTCGCACTTATGCGCGTCGGAAATCAGCGGCGCAACCGGCAAGTCGCGACATGGCGCGACGCCGCGATTTGCCGCGACGGGGCCGTTGGAATTCCGGGGTTGTCGCGCGCGGAGCGCGTGTGCTATACCCGCTCCTGTACCCGGACGACCATGTCAGACCCCGTCCCCGCAGAGCGGCGACTGCTTCGCTCGTGGAAGTCGATTGCCGCTCACCTCGAAGTCGACGTCCGTACCGCACAGCGCTGGCACAAGAAGACGCCGTTACCGCTCCATCGTCCGTCGCTGGAGCGGAGTCACCCCGTGGTCTATGCCGACGAACTCGATCGCTGGATCCGGGAATCGGACGTGCGGGGGCAGACCGCGCCGGAGAGGGCGCGGCGTGGCGGCAGGCGTGCGCTGGCGGCGGCCGTCATCGTCGTGGCGATTGCGTTGGCCGGTGGTGCCTACATCCTGCGACCCGAGCGAGCCGGCGAGCCTCACCGCGCGGTCATCGACGGCGGCGTCGTGAGCGTCCTCGACGCGCGAGACCGTGAGTGCTGGCGGCGGACGGTGGAGGGCGCATCCGGCGCGCCGATCGTGGAGGACGTGGACGGCGACGGCCGGAAGGAAGTCCTGGTCGACGTCGCGGCGAGCGCATCGGGAGCGACCTCCGGCCGGCTGCAGTGCTTCGACGCGAACGGCCGGGAACGGTGGACGTTCGTGTACGGCAGGGCGCGGTCGTGGTACGGGCGCGAGTTCAGCGCCACTTATGGCGGCCGGTTCGCCCGCCACATTCGAACGCCACGCGGACACGCCGTCCTCGCGGTCGCGTGGCACAATCTGTGGTTTCCGGCGCAGGTCGCCCTGATCGACAGCGCCTCCGGCGCGCTTGCCGCCGAGTACTGGCATCCGGGAGGTCTGCGCGAGCTCGCGGTGATGAATCTCGACGGTGACGAATTCGACGAGGTGCTGCTGGCGGGGATCAACAATCCGGGTCGCGGCCTGGGTCACGGCGTCCTGGTCGCGCTCGACGTCCCGTTCACCTCACGGGAACTCGCGTACGTCGTGTTGCCACGGCCTGACGCCTGCTCGGTGCTGGGGGAGATTCCGTTCGTCAACCGGCTGGCCAACGAAGGCGCGAACGTCGTCGCAGGTGTCCGCTGCGGGGACGCGACCTGGCTGTACACGTTCAACCGGGCGCTCGAGCTCGTCGAGATGCGGCCGTCCGACAACGTCACGGCGCTGCACCGGAGGCTGCACCAGCAGGGGCTGCTCGATCACGAGCTCGGTGACGAAGAAGAAGCGTGCCTGCGGCACGTCGCATGGTTCCCCACCGCGCCTGACGGCAACAGCGCCAGCCTTGCCCGTCTCTGGGCGAAATGCGAGTAGTCGTGGACTTCGCGCGCAAGTCGCTGCAGGCGTCGACGGCGTCGTTATCACGGCGGCGGCCACGACGAACGAACCCATCGAGCCAGCTGAGGCTATCAGAAGCGCGATAGCGCCGACGCTGCCAGCCGGTGGACGCGGGCGGGAATCGCGGAACTTGCCCCGCCCGGACCGTCGCTCCTATAATCCTCACTTCCGCAAATCACCGCTGCTGCCCGTTGAGGGGCGACCCTGGACTTATGAGGCTTGCCATAGCGTCGCTCGCCCACGCGTGCCACGTGCGCGTGCCGGAGAAGCGCCGTCGTGTCGAGATGGCGCTGCTGGGAGCGGGCGTCATGTTGGCGCTCTGCCTGCGGCTGCCGTTCCTGCCGTCTACGCTGGAAGACATCGACACGGTGAACTTCTATCTTGGGGTCAACGATTTCAATCCGATCGCGCACCAGCCGCACCCGCCCGGCTATCCCGTGTACATCTTTCTGGCGAAGCTCGCCCATGCCGTTGTCGCATCCGACGCGAGGGCCCTCGGCCTGTTGTCGGCGCTGATGAGCGCCTTCTCCCTTGTTCCTCTCTATGTCCTCATGAAGCGGCTCGGATCCGCGGCGGGCGCGGCGCTCGCGTGCGCCCTGACGCTGACGAACCCGGTCGTCTGGTTCAACGGCGTGCGGCCGATGAGCGATGTCACCGGTTTCTTCGTGGTCATCGCCTGCCAGGCGCTGCTGCTGCTCGCGATCGAGCAGGATGAGGGAAGCACCCGCGGCACCGCACTGTGGCATGCCGGATCCTTCGCCGGAGGGCTCGCGATCGGCGTCCGGCTGCAGGCACTGGTCCTGGTCGCTCCCCTGCTTCTGTACTGCGCCGTGCGGATGAAGCGCGCGCGTCTGGTTGTCTCGGGCGCGGCCGTGCTGATCGGCGGCGTGCTGCTCTGGCTGGTCCCGCTCGTCTGGTACTCAGGCGGCGCGGCGCGGCTGGCTGCGAGCGTAGCCCAGCTCTTTCGGGATTCGCTGCCGGTCGAGCCGCTCGTCATGACGTGGTCGCCGCGCGCGGCCGTCGTTGCGGCGCTCAATGTCGCCGTCGCGCCGTGGCAGCAGGTGGGCATCGCCGCGGTCGTACTGCTGCTCGCCGCCGCCGGCGTGGTCATGCTCGCGCGCGCCGAGCGGCGCACGCTTGCGATGGCCTGCACGCTGTTTCTTCCCTACGCGGTGTACCACTTCCTCCTTCAGTCGACCGAGACGATCAGGTACACGATTCCAACGGTCCCTCTGGTCGCCTTCCTCGCGTCTGTCCCGGCGACGCGCTGTGCCAGCCGCCCGTGGCGGCGCTTCGCGGTTGCGGCATGTGCGGTCGTCATCCTTGCCACGGGGCAGATCACGCTGCCGGCGCTCTGGAGCTATCACACGATTCCAAGTCCACCAATCCAGGCGCTGGGACGGGTGACCGCGGAGGCGGTTGGGCGGCCGGTGGTCGTGGCCGGCCACTACATGTTCACGCGTTACCTCGCTCTCCTGCCCGACCACCTGGACGTGCTCGTGACATCGCCGCGGACCGAGTGGCGCGCGATGGGCGAGTACTGGAAGAGCGGTGGGCGGCGTCCGATCCTCTTCCTGAGAGAGCCGAGCCGAACCAGCCTGATGTTGATCTCGCGCAACGCCATCGCGCCCCAGGGGCACTGGCGCTGGCCACGCAGCGTACGTGGATTCATGAAGGGGGAGCGTCCGAACGCGATCGAGCTGGTCCGCATCGATCCGCCCCGGTGGTTCTGCGAGAGCGGTTTTCTCGTCACGCGCGAAGCCGGGCCGCCCGATGCCGTGGCGCGAGAGCGCCACGTGATGTACGTCAGGCCACGCCACCTGCGAAGCACGCTGGCCCTGTCCGGCGCGGCGCAGGCGCCCGGATCGACCGACGTCACGTTCTACATCGACGGCCAGCCGCAGAACCACTGGTCGGTCGACGGACAGTTCATGCTGCACACGTTCTACGGCCCGCTCCCGGCCGTCGACGAGTACAAGCGTTTCTCGTTCAGGACGTCGTCGCCCGTGCTGTTCACCGACGTCTGGCTCGCTCCTGTGGACACGCCGGTCGTGCGTCCCGCCGGAGGGTTCTACAGTCCCGAACGTGACGAGACCAATGCCCTGTTCCGCTGGATCGGGCCGCGTGCCCGGGCCTCGATCTACCTTCCCGAGGGGCCCGCACTGCTGTCGATCCAGGGCAGCGTCCCGGTGAAGTACTATCGCCGTCCGCTGAAGCTCACGCTGTCCCTGAATGGGACTCGCCTGGGTTCATTCAGCATCACCGGCGAGACGTTTCAGGTGACCCAGAAGCTGAACGGCGTGGGCGGACCGTCGTGGGGGGAGCTGTCGATCGACACGTCGGCGCAGTTCGTGCCGGACAGTCTCAACGGAAACGGCGACACGCGGCTGCTCTCGGCCCGCATCTACGACCTGCGCTTGGAGCCGCTCGCCGGCGGTTCCTGACCGGGCGCTCACACCCCGGGGACGTCCTGCTTTCCCTGCCGGCCGGCGGCGGCCGTCACTTTTCGTATGATCAGGGGAGGGGATCGACCGGGCGCCCTTGTCCACTTCGCACCCCAGACAGTCGCCCAACCGCCGGTGACTGTGTTCGTCGATGCGGCGAAGCCGCACCTTGGCTTGCAGTCGCAAACGGCATTTCCAACAACCACAGGGGGCTTCGTCTCCCTCCACAGCATCATCATGTGGCTGACGGCGGACAAGGCAGTGTTCTGGCGGGACGGTTTCCATGTTCTGTCTCGAGTGTCGTAACAGGAGGCTGTCATGAGCACGATTGCGTCGATGTGCTGCTTGTACGTGCTCGGCCTGACGATGAGCGGCGTCCTCACCCAGGGGCCGGGGACTACAGTGCAGGTGGTGCAGGTTGTCCGGCTGGACAAAGTCCAGCACGTGCATGGGGGAGCGGCACCACCCCTGGCCGAGGGTGAGCAGTGGCTGCAGGTCACAGCGACGATACAGTTACCGACAGGGCGCGTGGTGAGGCGCGTGTCACGCTCACCGATGGAGCCTCAGTGACGCACCCCTCATGCGCGGTCGCGCATACGTCGAAACCGACGCACACCGTGGTGTTTCAATTCCTCGGGGGTCCCGCCGCGTCGGCCGATCCGTTGCAGGCGCTGCGCGCGCCGGGAGCATCTGTGAGCACCAGTGGTGTCTGGTCGCCGATTCTCGACATGACTCCGGACAAGCGCCAGATGGTACCCGTGGGCAAGGCGTATTTCCTGGATGGGAAATCCAACAAGCAACTCTTCTATCTGGGAAGACTGAAGGACCAGGAGAACGTACTCGCGATCTACCAGAGGAAAGCCGACGTGATCCTGCTGTTTGCGGCGCCCAAAGAGGCCGCCGGCCTGCAGCTGCAGTTTGGCGACGGCGCGCCTGTGCCTTTACCCACTACCCGGTAGCCCGGCCCTCACAGGGTCTTTGCGGTGCCTGAGGCGCGGAGGCGTCAATCGCTCGCGGAATGGTCGCCATGGACATGAGCATTGACCTCTGAGGTGCGGATCGCAGACCTTACCCTCGGCCGAGAGTGCCCCTGAACGGACGATGACCGATGTACGGCGCGTCGATCCGCTGGAGACGTTTGGCACGAGGGTCGTCGTCGAAGTGCCCGGGCTTCAGACGCTGATGCAGGTCATCTGCCGCAACGGCTTCGAGCACCACGCCGCGATGAACGCGTCGCGATCCTCGGGAATCCTCGCGGAAGCGTTCGAGCAGTATCTCGGCTGGGAGGTCCCACGCCCCCTCGCCAGCCCCCCCGGCCGCAGCGACTTTGGACCCTGCGGGACAGTAGAATGCGCTGGATGGGATCGGACACGTCGGCCCTGGCATCGTGGTCGTCCGAGCAGATCGCGCTCGGACGGCGCTGGGTTCAGGCCTGGAAGAACGCGGGCCCGGAGCTGGAGCGCATCCGCCGTCGGGAACTGCGGCAGCTGGATGCCTATGCGGCGATCGCCCTCCTCTGCGGACCAGCGGACTACGGGGAGGCACCCCGTGCGCCAAAACCCACCTCCGGCCTGATCGAGCAGCAGCGCGTCTTTCGGAAGCTGCGGCGGTGAACGAGGTCATCCGCGCGGCGGCCGAGCTCCAGGCGGTCTGCGTGGCCGAGGGGTGGCGGTTCTGCTTCACCGGCGGCCTCGCGGTCCAGCGCTGGGGTGAGCCTCGCGAGACGGTTGACGTCGACCTCACCCTCCTGAC
>MELC01000053.1 GCA_001767455.1 Acidobacteria bacterium RIFCSPLOWO2_12_FULL_66_21 | reverse complement strand
GCGGCACCGCGTGGCTCGCCGTGTCGATTTCGCCTCGCTACGGGACCGACGTCGCGGCGCATCGTCCCGTGACCGTGCAACTGGTCGCGGATGGGACCGACGCGAATTCCACAACGGTGGCGCTCGGGTACGCGACCGGGCTGCTCGGTGGCTATGCGCAGGAGCTGGTCGAGCGCGCCACCGGGTCGGCCGGCGGGCCCGCCTCGCGCGGCGGCGGCATCGACGCCCGGGTGCGCGTCTGGTTCAACCCGCAGCTCGAAAGCCGGTTCTTCATGATCCCCGGCGTCCTCGCGCTCGTGCTGCTCGTCGTCACGGGCAACCTGTCCTCGATGGCGATCGTGCGCGAGAAGGAGCTCGGCACGCTCGAGCAACTGAACGTCACACCGCTGCGGCGATGGGAACTCATCGTCGGCAAGCTGCTGCCCTACGGCCTGATCGGGATGGTGGACGTGCTGCTCGTCGTGGCGGTGGCCGTCTTGTGGTTCGAGGTCCCGCTGCGCGGCAGCTTCTTCCTGCTCTTCGCGTTGACGGTCATCTACGTGCTGTGCACGCTCGCGCTCGGCCTGCTGATCTCGACCGTCTCCAACACGCAGCAACAGGCGATGATGACCGCCATGTTCTTCTTCATGATGCCGATGATCTACCTCTCCGGCTTCATCTTCCCGATCGAGAACATGCCCGCGGTGATCCGGCCGGTCACGTACCTGATCCCGCTGCGGTACTTCCTGGTGATCGTTCGGGGGATCTTCCTGAAGGGGATCGGGCTGAACCTGCTGTGGCCCCAGGCGGCGGCGCTTGCCACTTGGGGGATCGTCGTGCTGGCGCTGGCCGTCGCGCGCAGCCGCAAGCGCGCGGCTTGAACTTCAGGCGGTCATCGAGCTGGCCGACGAAGGGAGCCAGTTCGTCGCCGGCCCGGAGAGACCCATGCATGATTTCGGCGACTATACTGTGTTGTCCTGGCACTTCAAGGCCGACGTGACGCCAGAGACGCGAGACCATCAAGGCACTACCCCGTGACTCGTTCCACGCCTAGGAAAAGAGGAAACTGCAGGAGACGCTCGCGGGTCGGCCAGTCCGCCGAGCGACCTCACACGTTCGCGTTTCGAAGCAGGTTCGGAAACGCGGTCGCGCGGAGTTCCTCGATGACTGGCTCCGAGCGGTGCCAGGCCTCGCCGCTCAGTCGAGCGATCAGGCGGAACCACACGCGCTCGAAGGCCTCCTGCGCTTCTGCGTCCCTATAGACGACATCCGTCGACAGCAGCGGCGCGATGTCGTCAGTCAAGCTCCGAGTCAGCTTCGCTCGGAATATCGGAGCGGCTGTCGAAACAAGAGCTTGTTGATAGCTGTCCCACCGCGGAACGCCAGGCGATCGGCGAGCAACGGCTCGTTGAAGATGTCACATAGTGCCCGGCAGATGATCGAAGTGGCCCCGGCAAAGAACCATTCACAACGGATCGCCGTGCCGGCGGCCACGTTCTCGAGCCGGGCCCACACGAAGATCCGGCAGAGCCCCGCCCCCGGTCTCCTCGCAGGCGGCCACCTGCACGTGCTCGATGATGTCGATCATCTGTTGCGAGCTCGCCGTTATCTGAGCGTGATGCCACATCCCCCCGCCCGGCCCCCCGGCCGTGGGGTCAACCGGCTGCCGGTCATTACAGAATTGTATGGAATCCGGTCCGGGATTCGCCTAGGATGCCGCCCTCAGGTCTCGCTGGAGTCCCCAAGCCGCTCAAGGTTCAACAGGAGGTCGGATGTGTAGGCAGGGGCCGGAGTGTCCGACACGACCGCAGAAGTCAAGACGGTGGTCGTGACGGACGTGGTAGACAGCACGAAGCTGCTGTCGAGCCTCGGAGACGGAGGTCTCGCGGGCCGCCATCACCGGATAACGGCGCATGTCGTACTCCGCGGCGCCATTGTGCGGTTCCTCGCGGCTCTCACCCTCTTGGTCGCCATCGCTGGAGGCCCAGCCACGCTCCGGGCTCAAGACACGGGCCGGGTAACGGGACAGCTCTCCGATTCGAAAGGGCAAGGGATCGGCGGCGTGGCCGTTCAGTTCCTTGAGCTGAAGATAGCCGGAATCGCGGATGCCGAAGGCCGATTCGTCCTGCGCGACGTCCGCGCCGGGACCTACACGATCGTATTCACGCTGGGCGACCACTCCGTCGTTGAGCCGGGTGTCCGGGTCCAGGCCGGGATGACCACCACGATCGACAAGAAGGTCGACTGGGCGTTGTCCTTCGCTGAGACGATCACCGTGAACGGCGTGTCACGCCAGCCCGAACGCATCGTCGATGCTCCGGCGGCGGCCACGACGCTGACCCGCGAGGAGATCGCGCGTCAGGCCTCAAACGGACAACCCCCGCGCCTGCTCGCGTTCACACCTGGTGTCGAGCTGACGCAGACGAGCTTGAACGATTTCAACTTCAACGCGCGCGGTTTCAACTCCGCGTTCAATCGTCGCGTGCTGACGCTCGTCGACGGTCGCGACCCCTCGATTCCGGGCCTGCTCGGCGCGCAGGAGTGGGGCGCGATGCTGAGCCCGGATGACACCGAGCGCGTGGAGTTCGTCCGCGGTCCTGGTGCGGCCCTCTACGGCGCCGGCGCCTTCAACGGCGTGCTGCTCGTGACATCCAAGGCGCCGAGGGACAGCCTCGGCGGGAGACTGCGAATCATTGGCGGCGAACTGGGCACCCAGCGGTACGACGTGCGTCACGCCGCTGATCTTGGACGCGGCTGGTACTACAAGGTGCTCGGCGGCTACCAGCGGAGCGGGGATTTCACGCGGTCACGCGTCGGCACGGTGGAGTACGCACCAGGGGTCCTGCCGCAGGAGGCAGTGGCCCCCCCGCTCGATCGGTACCGGTCCATATTCGGCAACGTGAGGTTCGACAAGTATCTCGCCAACGACCGCGTGGTGACGATGGAAGCAGGCCTGTCCCAGTTCGAAGGGACAACCAACGTCAGCGATCTCGGACGCGTGCAACAGACCAACGTGTCGCGTCCGTGGTTCCGCGTCAACGTCAATGCACCGCACTGGAACGTCCTGGCCGCGACCACGAAACGCTCGGCACCCGATCAGGTCGTTCTCAGCTCCGGCGGATCGATGTTCCTCGACTCGTACAACACATCCGTCGAGGTCCAGGGCAACAGGCACTTCGCCGGCGGACGGGGCCGAGCCGTCGGTGGATCCTCGTTCGGCGTGCAATCCGCCGACTCGAGCAATCCTCAGGGCCAGGCCACGATTTTCTCGGGCGTCAAAGGCGAGCGCCGCGAAGCGATTTACGGGCAGGTCGACTTCGATCTCGCCGAGACCCTCAAAGGCGTCTTCTCACTGCGCTGGGACAAGAGCAGCCGCTACGATCCCCAGTGGTCTCCACGCGCGGCACTGGTGTACACCCCCCGGTCCGGCCACACCTTGCGGGTGACGTACAACCACGCGTTCAAGAGCCCGACGCTCTCAGAGCTCTTCGTCCACGTGCCGGTGGCACCGCCCGTCAACCTGTCGGCGCTCGAGCAGGCCCTCGCGCCTGCGCTGGGGGGCGTCGGGCTCGGGTTCCAGAGTATTCCGGTGCTCGGCATTGGCAACGAGGACCTTACTGTCGAGGAGATCACCAGCCTCGAGTTCGGCTACAACGCCGTGCTCGGCAGACGGCTGTTCCTCACGGCGAGCGTCTACAAGAACAGGCTCCAGAACTTCACCACGACGCTGCTGCCGCAGCTCGGCACGAGCTTCGGTCGCCTCAATCCGCGCTTCGGACCGTACAAGCCCCCGGCACAGTTGTCGGCAGACTCTGCCACGCTGGTCACCGCCATGCTGCAGGCGACCGTCCCGACTCTCTTCCCGATCATGTCCAACGATTCGGACGGATCGCCGATCTTCGTTGCGATCTCCAACCGCAACTACGGGAAGGTCGACACGCAGGGCCTCGAGCTTGGGATGTACTACGCTGTGGCCAGCGGGTGGATGTGGGCGGTCAGCTACGACGCCTTCGGTTTCACCGTGAACCACGATGTGCCGGAGAGCCCCCTGATCCCGAATGCTCCAGCGCACCAGTTTTCGACCGAGCTGTCCTACGTCCGCGCTCGTTTCGACGCGGCGGTCCGGTACAGGTGGGTGGACGCCTTCCCCTGGGCGACCGGCATCTTCATCGGTCCCGTGAAGTCGTTCGGTGTGGTCGACGTCAACCTGAACCGGAAGCTGACCGATACCTGGGGCATCGGCGTCGACGTGTCCAACCTGCTCAACAACGAACATTACGAAGTGTTCGGAGGAGACCTGCTCGGGCGCCGTGCCCTGGCCAACCTGACCTGCACGTGGTAGCGACACCTCTCGCCAGACGGTTCGTCGCATTGACCGGCCCAACGCGCTCAGGTAGACTGACGGCCTCCGTCCCATCATGAGCGCAACGAGAGCCCCAAGCCGGTGGTCGGATGATGCCTTTCTGGACCGTCTGCGCCTGGAAGGCGACGCCCCGGCCGACGACTGCTATGCGGAAATCCTGGCGTCGAGTGGTGACTTCGCGGGCCTGTTCGAGCATCTGAACGCTGACGACACGCCCGTTCCCGACGGGGCCCCGGCCCCTCTCAAAGCATTCTTCACAGAGTTCTCACGGACACCAACGCCGAACGGGCAGCCCGTCGAATGGCAGCGGCTCAAACGCGGGGAGGATGTCTTCTCCACCCACGCCTGCTGCTCGGCCCTCGTGCTGCTGACGAGCAGCCTGCCGGCAGGGTATGCGGCCCCGAACCTCTCGAAGGTGCTGGTGCTGTCGGGCAACCTGAACAACCACCCGTACAAGCGGTTGCTCGGCGTGTTGCAGATGGTGGTCAATGTCACGTACCCGGGGGGATTTGCGCCGAACGGCAAGGCCCTGATCACGGCGCCCAAGCTGCGTCTGCTTCACGCGGGCGTCAGGCAGATTGTACGGCGGCACCTCCCCGACTACGAGTCCCAGTACGGCGTCCCCGTCAATCACGAGGACATGCTCGCGACGCTCATGGGGTTTTCCCTGCTCGTCGTCCGTGGCCTCCAGCAGCTTGGCGTCGGCCTCAGCGACGCCGATGCGGAACACTACTTCTACCTGTGGCGCATCTACGCCCTGGCGATGGGGGTTCATCCCCCGGGCGCGCCCGACAGCACCGACTACCTGCCGGCAGACCTGACAGAGGCCGAAGAGTTCTACCGCGCCTACGCCCGCCGGCACTATCGAAAGGCATCGGAGAATCCCGAAGGGGTCGAGCTGACTCGCGCCAACCTGCTGTTGCTGCGGCACCTGCTTGGGCGCCCGGTCCTGAAGCTGATGGGGCTGGGATCGGCCGATCGGATCTACATGCAGCTCATGCTCGGCGTCGACGGTCTGATGCAGCGGGGCGTGGCGCCGGTGACGTGGCACACCATCGCAATGCGGACGTGCGTGACGCTGCCGCGCATCTGGACCCGGCTGACGACACTGGCGAATCGGGACAGCTCCAGACACCACCACGAGCGCGTGAGCCAGCTGGTCTTCCAAGGCATGATCGACCGAAACCTCGGAGGCCAGGTGACATTCCTGATCCCCGACTCACTCTCCGATCTCCACGCGCTGACGACAAGCGTGGACATGCCCTATGGCGAGCGGCGCATCGCGCAACGCCGCGCGCAAGAATCTGACATCCCCTTTCCCAATCGTCGCGCCCGGCCGGATCGCCGCCTCGCGTTCAGGCAGACATTCTGGCGTACGAGGCACTAGCGCGCAGGTCGGCATCGCGCCGATACAGGGATACGCCCTCATCCCAACAACCTCAGGTCGATGCGGGAGCTGGCGCCGAAAGTGGGGTGAGCCGGCGCCGGAACTGCACGAGGTTGAGGCAGTCCAAAACGAAAGTCAGCACGCAGAGCGTCAGCAGGAACCGCAGTTCTGGATACACCAGAAAACAGAACACTGACACGAGTCCGTTGCTCAGGAGTCGCATCCACGCCGCGAGCGCCGAATATTGGCCGGGCGTGATGTCGGCGAGCTCCATGACGAGGTACAAGGCGGACATGATCATCGTGGCGACGTAGCCCGTGGTGAGCCCGGTCGTGGTGTCGTAGCCCTGCTGCACGAAGAAGTAGAAGATCGCCACCCAGCACCCGCATCCGACGAGCAGCGCCGGGCGGAAGTACGGCAGGAGCGCCTGGTTCTTCACGTGCTTCGCGCCGATCAGGAACAGGTAGCCGAAGATGAAGACGTCGAGCACCAGCCACGTCCGGTACCCCCAGACGAACAGCAACCCGAGATCGGTGCGGTAGAGCAGACCCCAGGTGATCTCCCACGCGAAGTTCGAGGCGACGGCGGCCGCGGGGATCTCCACGACGCCGTGCTGACGGATCTTCCGCAGCACTGCGACGTAGCACACCACGCAGAACAGCCCCCCAACCGAGAAGAGCACCAACTCGAGCGGCGTGTACTTCGCCGTATTGATCAGGGTCTCGGGATTCATGCGGGTACTCCGGCCGGGACGGCGGCTGCCGCGCGGCGGCGTGCGTAGAAGACGGCGACGTAGGTGATGTCGAGCAGCAGCGTGACGAGGCACAACGTGAGCAGGAACGGCATGTCGGGCTTGACCATGAAATTGAACACGCTCAGCAGGGCGGTACCCGCGCCCTTGCTCCAGGCCACCACCGCGGAGAAGTCCCGGATGTCGTGACGAAGGACGAGCTCGATGTACAGCGCCGACATCATCACGTTCAGGATGTAGCCGGAGTTCGCGCCGTACCCGGTGTCGTAGTGCCCCTCGACAAAGAAGTAGATCATCACGCCCCACGCGACGATCGCGCACGATGCCGCCGGCGTGAAGTAGGTCGCGACCGCGCGGTTCACCAACTGCTTGCGGCCGTACTTGAACAGGCTGTACGCGATGAACACGTCCTGGATGCACCAGAGCGCATAGCCAAGCGTGAAGAGGAATCCCATGTCGGAGCCGTAGATGAAGCCCCACACGAACTCCCACGCGATGTTGGCGACCACCGCGCCCCAGGGAATCTCCACGAACTGGCGGCGGCGAATCATGCGCGCGACGAAGTAGTACGCGATCACCCAGCCGACGCAGCCGACGCCGAAGAGCGTCAGCTGGAGGTTGGTGTACGCGTGGTTGATCCACGGTTGGTTCCAGCTGTACAGCATGCCGGGTGTCCTCAGGAGGAACGCGCAGACATGGCCGCCAGGCTCTCGCCGGCCCGCGCGATAAGAGATGCCGCACTCTGCTGTCCGGCGATGTCAAGCGCCCGCCGGTACGCCGCCTCGGCGTCGCCGGCCCGCCCCTCGGCCACCGCGGCGTCGCCCAGCAGCCGGTGCAGCTCCGCGTCCCACAGATGCGCGTGTGTGCGGTCGGCGCTCTGGAGCGCCCGGTCCACGCTGGCGCGCGCATCCGCGACGAGACCCCGCCGGAGCTGCACGGACGCCAACGCGGCCAGGAAATACGTCAATCCCACCGCTGAGCCGTGCGCGTACTCGGTCTCGAGCGCGTGGCGCGTGTCGTCCACGGAGCCCGTGGCCCAGCCGAGCAGCACCCGGGCGGGGAATTCCATCGCGAGCCCCCGTTCCACCGACATCGCGACCACTCGCTCGCAGGTCTCGCGCACGCGCTCGCGATCGCCGTTCGCGTAATGCAGGAACGCGTCCTGGTACAGGGCGAACGCGATCGAGTTCGGGTGCGCGAGTCGCTGGGCGAGTGCCACGGCCTTGGCCGATTCGCGCGCCGCCTGCTCCACGTCGCCCGTGATCCAGAGCGCCGCGGCACCGAGCGACAGCGACGAGGTCACCACGTCAAGCGCGGTGAAGTACATCATCGAGAGGTCGCGGCCCGGATGGTCGAGCGCGAGCACGCGTTCGAAGTGTTCCCGCGCCGCGGCCTGCTCGCCACGAAAGTGGTGGGTGCACCCAATCGTGTAGTGCCCCTCCATCAGGAGTTCCGCCACCTTCGCGCCATCGGCGAGTCGCATGCAGCGCTGTCCCAGCTCCAGCGCCCGGTCCAGTTCGCCGAGCACGAACGCGTTGAGCCAGAGCCCCCGGATGGCCCAGAACAGCTCGGGCGCGTCGGGCATGCGCTCGCCCAGCGCCGAGGCGCGGGCGTACACCTCGACCGTCTCGGGCGCCGCCCATCCGCGCGAGACACCGTACGCGGGTCCCAGCGTGGCGAGCAGCACCAGTTCCATTCCGTCGCGCACGGGCGACGCCGGCAGCTCGGCGACGCAGCCGAGCCCACGCCGCACCTGCGCGATCGCCTCCTGGTTCTCCGAGCGCCGCAGCGAGAGCATCCCGGCCTGCAGCCACGCACTGATCGCATGCTCGTTGAGCCCCGCCTCGGTGTAGTGGTGGGCGAGCACTTCCGGATGCGTGGCGACGTCGGTGGGAAAGTCCGTGGTGAGGACTTCGGCGGTGCGACGGTGGAATTGGCGCCGCGCGCTCTTGAGCAGCAGCTCGTACGCCGCGTCCTGGATGAGCGCGTGCTTGAACTGGTAGGTCGCATTCGGCGCCGCGCCGCGCTGGTACAGCAACTCCGCGTCCACGAGCCGGCCGATGTGCGGCTCCAGCAGGTCGTCGGCGATACCCGACACCGCGCGCAGCAGCTCGTACGTGAACTCGCGGCCGAGTACCGCGCCGAGCTGTGCGACCTCCTTGGCATCGCCCATCCGGTCGAGACGGGCCAGCAGCGAGTCGCGCAGCGTCGCCGGGATGGCCAGGGCAAGCAGCCGGTCCGCCAGCGCGGGCTTGCCCGCGCCCTCGTCGAGTTCCGACTCCAGCACCAACGCGGTGAGCTCCTCGACGAACACGGGCACGCCGTCGGTGCGCTGAACCACCGCGTTCACCACCTCGGCCGGAAGCCGGTGGCTCCCAGCGATCCCCTCGATCATCACGCGCACTTCGCGATCGCTGAGCCGGTTGACCGTCACGACCGAGACGTTCGACCGCGTCGCCCACGGCACCTGGAACTCCGCCCGCGTCGTCATCAAGGTGAGCACGTGCGGCGCTGGTGGCCGGCTCACGAGCAGGGTCAGGAACTCGTGCGTCGAAGGGTCCGCCCAGTGCACGTCCTCGATGATGAACAGGAGGGGCTGCTGCTCGGCCGCGCGCACGAGCAGCGCGAAGAGCAGCTCGAGCGTCCGCTGCTTCTGCTTGTGCGGAAAGAGGTTCAGCGGCGCGTAGCGACCGCCGGCCGGAACGGAGAGCAGCGCCGCAAGCAGCGGCACCGAATCGGCGAGCGGTATTCCGAGCGGCGCGAGCCGCTCCTCGATTTTGCGGAGCCGCACGTCCGCCGTCTCGTCGCGTTCGAATCCCAGGCGGCTTTCCAGCAGGCCGATGATCGGGTGCAGCGCGCTGTTCGCGCGGTACGACTCGCAGCGGCTCACCATGCAGGTGAATCCCTCGGCCGCCGCCTGTTCCAGGAGCACTTGGACGAGTCGCGATTTTCCCACGCCGGCCTCGCCGGACACGAGCACCACCGGCCCTGCGCCCTCCCGGGCGAGATGCAGCCGCCGGATCACGAGCGCGAGCTCCTCCTCGCGCCCCACGAGCGGACTCAACCGCCGGGCCCCGCCGAGCTCGGAGCGGCTGGCCTCCTCTGACTCGCGAACCGCGCGGAATACCTCGATCGGGTTCGCGATACCCTTGAGCTGGTTCAGGCCCAGCGACTCGAGGTCGAACCACCCGCGCACGAGCGCACGCGTCGCACCACTCAAGAGCACCGTGTCGGCCGGCGCGAGACTCTGCAGGCGCGCCGCGACGTTCGGCGTCGAGCCCACCGCGAGGCGCTCGGTCGTGCCGCGCGCCCCCATCTCGCCCGTGACCACGGCGCCCGTGTGGATCCCGCAGCGCACCGAAAGTCGCACGCCGCGATTGCGCTGCACCCGCTCGCCGAGCGCCGCCACCGCCTGGACGATGCTCAGCCCGGCGTGCACCGCACGGCGCGCATCGTCCTCGCGCGCCTGAGGATAGCCGAAGTACACGAGCAGTCCGTCGCCCAGGTACTGCGCAATGTGCCCGCCCGCCAGCGCGATCGCGTCGGCGCTGACCGCCTGGTATTCGCGCACCACCTCGCGCAGTTCCTCAGGGTCGAGCCGCTCGGCGAGCTCCGTCGAGCCAACGAGGTCGCAGAAGAGCACCGTGATCTGCCGCCGCTCCGCTTCGCGCCCGAGCGGCGAGGGCGGAGTCGCTGCCGGCGCGAGCGCACTTGCGTCACGCACCGCCGCGAGCGCGCCGCCGCACTGACCGCAATACTTGAACGCCGGCGGATTGACGAATCCGCATGCCGAGCACGTCTCGGGAAGCTTGGCCCCGCACTCCCCGCAGAACTTGAGGCCTTCGTCGTTGGCGGTGCTGCAGGACGCACAGCGTGTCATCGACGCGATCACCAGTTGGAAGAGATGTTTGAAGGTCCGGGCCCGGACCCATCCCGGCAAGCCGTCATCGTCAAGACGCCGGTCGAACAGCTACCTGAATGCAGTCGTCCGTCTCGCCCGTGAATGACCGGCTGAGCGAGTAGTTGAGCTGACACAATCACAGTGCGGATTATGATGGCCTGCCGGCGATTGTCAAGGAGGGAACAACAGGACCCCCGTGGCGCACCTACCGGGCCCTCATTCGCTGCAGCGACTCGTCCAACGCCTGAAAAGAGTCTGAGGTGACATCGGTCAGGACATCGAGAGGAACCAGGCGGCGAACCGCTACCAGAATGACGATCGTGATGACGACCGCGACTCCGGCAGTAACCAGAGCGCTTGCCAGCGATTCCATCCCTCACCCTCTCAGACTGAGCCCACCTGGCCGTGCCAGAGTGAGACGGCCATGCGGGAAGCGCTCACCGCCGCGGGGCAGCTGTCGCAGGAACTCGACGCGAACTCGCGTCTCGAGCCGGCAGCTGTCGCTCACCTATCCGCCCAGGATACGGCTCCTCAACTCGCCAAAACGCGGATCCGCCCGCAGGCTGTCGAACGTCGGCCGCACCGCCAGCCACACCAACTCGGTGGCGCGAACGTCGAACGCCTCGTGGAGGTAACGGAACGCGTGATCCGGATCGCCGATCGCGGCGGCGACCTGCGCCAGCAGGACCGGTGAGACGTAGCGCTCGCCGGCAAGACGCGTCAGGCCGGCGAGCACGTCGCGGGCGCGCTCGGTCTGTCCCGCCCGCCCCAGCGTGTAGCCGAGCGCGCTCTCGATCTCGGGAGTCTCGCCCGAGCGCTCGTTCGCCTGCCGCAGTGCCTCGACGGCCTCGTCGAACCGGCCCAGCTCGGTGTAGGCCAGGGCGAGGAAGTAGTTCGCGATGCCGAAGGTGCGGTCCGTCTCGATCGTGTGGCGCTGCTCGGTCACGCCATCCTCGTACTTGCGCTCGAAGTAGCAGAGGACGCCGAGGGTTGTCCTGATGGGCGACGACAGCGGATCGAGCGTGGCGGCGCGCTCCATCTGGCATCGCGCGTCGGCGAACCGTCCGAGCGGCATGAGGTAGTTCGCCGCATACCAATGGTGGGCGGTGGGGTTGTGCGGTTCGAGCTCCAGGGCTTGCAGGAATCCGTCCTCGGCATTCCAGTCCCACAAGTACATGGCGCGCACGCTGCTGCGCGCGACCAGCGCTTCGGCCGACTTCGCGTCGAGCGCCAGCGCCCGGTCCGCAGCTGCCAGGGCCAGCGGCATCGCTTGGCCGGGCATCAGCGCGCCGTAGATGGCGAGCGCGACGTACGCATCCGCGAGACCCGCGTGCGCGGCCGCGTAGGCCGGGTCACGTGCGATCGCCTGCTGGAAGTACTCGACGCTGCGCCTCAATCCCTCCTCGGTACGCCGGTTCCACGCATGGCGGCCCTTGAGATACAGGTCGTGCGCATCGACGTCGCCGGTGGGCGTCGTCGCACGGGACGGCGGCGGGAAGCCCAGCAGGACGACGCGAAGCCGCTCCGAGACGTGTCGCGTGATCTCGTCCTCGAGCGCGAACACCTCCGTGAGGTCGCGCTCGTAGCGCTCCGACATCAGCTCGCAGCCGTCGTCGACGTTGACGAGGTGGGCGGAGATGCGCAGGCGGGTGCCGGACTTCTGGACGCTCCCCTCGAGCACGGCGCTGACGCCGAGCTGCTTGCCGATGTCGCGGACGTCGGATTTCACCGATCGGAAGCGAAACGAAGAGGTCCGGGCGGCGACGCGCAGGCCGCCCATCTGGGCGAGCGCGTGCGTCAGCTCCTCGGCGAGGCCGTCGCACAGGTAGCCTTGATCCTGGCCGGGGCTGAGGTCGGCGAACGGCAGCACGGCCACCGAAGGCTCGCTCGTTTCGAGCAGCGTGGTCAGCTCGGCGCCGGCCTCGCCGCTGTCGGGCCGCCGGCGCCGCAAGCAGGCACGAAGCCGGGCGAGGAACGCTCCCGCCTCGACGGGCTTGTGGACGCAGTCGTCCACCCCTTCTTCCATGAGGTTCGCCTCGAGGTGGCCGTTCGCGGGGATGAGGCCGATGACCGGCAACCCCGCCGTCGCCGGCGACGACTTGAGCCGCACGAGCAGGTTGCGGCCGTTGAATCCCTCGGCGAAGTCGATCACCACCAGGCTGAAGTCGCCGCTGCCGCTGAGGCGCTGCCAGGCGACACCGACGTCGCCCGCCTCGGACACGCGGTAGCCGTCCCGCTCGAGGAGCCTCCGAACCTGCTCGCGGACCGCCTGGTCGCCGCAGACGCACAACACGTGCGGCCGGGGGCGCGCGGTCCGCCCCTCCGCGGCCGGGCCGGCGGCCGGCTTGTCGGTGACCGCTGCGCTCTCGCCCGTCCCGCCGATGCCCATGATGCGATCCAGTTCCTCGAGCGTGGTCTCGCCGTTTTCCACGCGCGTTCGGCCCCACCGGATCATCGACGTCATGCCGGCCTGTTCGGCGTGTCGCCGGATGGTCAGGGCGGACTGGCCGGTCACGATGAGCTCTTCGATCGCCGGCGTGTTGACGAGAATCTCGAGGATGGGAATCCGTCCCTTGTAGCCCGTGCCCCCGCAGTGCTCGCAGCCGGCGGCGCGCGCGGGAGGGACGATGGCATACCGATCGGCGAGCTGTTGCTCCTCTGGCGTGAGCTGGCCGGCGATGCGCTCGCTGCAGTGGGTGCACAGGCGGCGAACCAGCCGCTGAGCGACCACGCCGCGCAGCGAGCTGGCGACATTGGCGCGGCTGACCCCAAGGCCCGACAGCCGGGCCAGCACTCCGACGGCGTCGTTGGTGTGCAGCGTCGTCAGCACGAGGTGGCCGGTCATGCTCGCCTGAACCGCGATCTCGGCGGTTTCGAGGTCGCGTATCTCTCCCACGAGAATGACGTCCGGATCCTGCCGCAGGATGGTCCGGAGCGCGGCGGCGAACGTCAGCTCCTGGCGGGCGGTCACCTGGATCTGCGTGATGCCCGCCAGCTCGTACTCGACGGGGTCCTCCACCGTCATGATGTTGATCTTGCCGGTGGCGAGCTCCCGCAGCGCCGCGTACAGAGTGGTCGTCTTGCCGGATCCCGTGGGCCCGGTCACCACCAGGATGCCGTCGCGATTCGCGAAGAGCTGGCGCAGGCGGCCGAGCTCGGCGTCCGGCACCCCGACGTCCGACAGCGTGTGCGCCCGGCCCGGTTCCAGGACACGCACGACGCATTTTTCAGACTGCCGGGTGGGCACCGTCGAGAGCCGAAGGTCGTAGTCGGCGCCGCCGACCTGGATGTGGGCGCGCCCGGCGTGGGGACGCAGGCGGTCGGACACGTCCATCTTGCCCATCACCTTGATGCGCGACACGACGCGGTCCAGGACGGACCGCGGCACCTGGAGATAGTTCCGGAGCACGCCGTCAACGCGCAGGCGCACGACGCCGTCCTTGAGCTCCGGCTCGATGTGAATGTCGCTCGCACCGGCCTGGATCCCGTCGTGCAGGATGAGGTTCGTGAGCCGCACGACCGGCGCCTGCTCGAGGTCCCGTACGGTAAGGCTCTCCGGCTCCACTTCCTGAACGACCCGCACGGCTTCCGAAAGTTCCGACGGCAGCGCGTTCAGGACGATTTCCGCCAGGCGGTCGGGCGCGTATCGGACGGCAATGACCGACCGAAGCTGCGAAGGTGTGGCGACCTCCCAGGCGACGCGGCGTCCGGAGGCAAACCCGGAGGCCTGCTCGGCGGCCACATCCGTCGGGTCGGCCGTGGCGATCGTGAGCACGTTGTGCGCGTCTCGAAGCGGCACGACCTGGAACTGCCGGACCACCTTCTCGGGGATGAGTTTCAGCGCGGACGGCTGGACGGCGGCCAGGTCCGCGACGGCGAGCCGGAAGGCGTCAGCGACGTGACGCGCGAGCCCGTCCTCCGAGACACCGCACGAGCTGGCCACGACCCTCCAGGCCTCGTCGAGAGGGGCACGCCGATTCAGTTGGACGGAGCTCGGGATAGGGAGACCGGCCCGGCCGGCGACTTGGAATAACCAGTGCTGTTCCGACGCGGACATCGAGTCCAGACAGTGCCAGATTTACCCCTAAAGCGCAAGGCAGGTGGTCAGAACAGCGCCGCGAAATCGGACGACGTGTGCAGCTCGGCGACGCAGGCATCCGCGCGGTCGTCGCCGCACAGACGGAGCGAGTCGAGAAACCCGTCGGAGGACCACCGCGTCGTGGCTGACGTACTGGGTATCATTGCGGTGCGCCTGGGCGTGGCATACGTGGCCCTCCCGTGACATCGTCGTCGCGCCGAGCCTGCACCGGCTGCTCAACCAGCTCTCGAACCTGTTGGAGGTTGCGCGGGATTTTGAACGTCACGGCGCCGCCGTACTCCTTGGTCACCATCTTCTGCAGGACCAGCTCGTCGAGCCTGTAGTGGAGGGTGCCGTTCGGATCGAGGCGATCCCAGACGCGTCCCACCCACATCAGCAGGCCGAGCGAGCCGTAGGCCAGCCAGGAAAACGGCGGGACGGAGGGTATCGGTTTGATTCCCAACCGCTCGCATCCCTCATGGCCGATGAGCTGAGTCATGAATCCTCCCGAAAGGTTGGTGAACGGCGGGAAGCGAAGGCCCTTCGGGAGCAGGTCGATCAGCATTTGATGATTGTCGCGCGCCAGTGCGACCCCGTGTGGATTCTTCGACGGGTCGGGCTCGTAGTGCCGTCGCTGGTAGCTCTGGTAGAACTCCCGCGCTTCGGTGAGGTTCGCCGGCACCCACTCGCCGTTGTTCTCCTCGTAAGGCGGGTGGATGCCCATCGCGACGGCGAAGACCCGCCAGACGTAGTACAGATCCTCGGCGTGCGGCTCCGTAACGGTGTGTCCGAGCTTCGGCATCCCCTCGATCAGGAGCAGCGAGAAGCCCATGATCGTCGCGAGCATGTCCTCGAGGTTGACCGGTTTCCCGTACTTGGCCTCGTAGTGCGGCAATCGCGGCGGCACGATGCGGCGAATGCCGGCGTGGAGGAGCCGCGCCTGCTGCGCGGTGACCAACGCCTTGCCGTCGGGCTCGAATCCGCCCTTTGCGCAAACGTTGACCACGAGTTGCACCACGCCGACGATGCGGCGGTACGGGTGGTGGTGGAGCTCTCCCGACAGCGACAGAATCTCGCCGAGGCAGGGGGCGGAATAACCCTCGGGCAGCGACTTGGCGAGCAAGATGAGACAGAACTGAGTCGAGCGATTGAGAAACACCACCTCGCCGCGCTCCAGCCGCGCGCGATCGACGCCGTCGGGATGCGCGGCCAAGTCCGTCTCGAGACGCGGACAGGCGGCCGTGGCGGCGCAGAATTCAGCGATCGGACGCGGTGTCTCCGGCGGGAGCGGCGCGTTGTTGTAGGTCATCTGCTTGAACAGCGCCGCGAAATCGGACGACGTGTTCAGCTCGGCGACGCACGCGTCGGCTCGAGCGTCGCCGTGCAGGCGAAGCGAATCGAGAAAGGTGTCGTCTGACCAGCGCGTGGAGGCGGTCATAGGGCCGACCAGATGCCTTGGAAGACGATAGGAAGCATTAGAGCGGGGTTCCGGGCCAACATGAGAGCCGCTATCCGACACGCCCCCTCGCCCGCCCCGGCCAGCCTTCTCCGGATGGTCCGGTAGGGAGAGCCAGGGAGAGCTGGTCAGTCCGTCGTGGCTGGCGCCTGCGGTCGCTCGATCAAGGTGCGGGCGCCGCAGTCAACGGCGTAGCTCCGCCCGCGTTCGAACGCGTCCGTTGCAACGATGAGGGCGCCCAGATCGCCGGCCGGTCGTGCCTGAATCGATGTCACGGGCGTCTGCAGAATCCTTCGGGCCTCGCCCTCGATGTCCTCCTCACGCGGCGGCCGTGCGTCCCCCAGCGTGATGAACCGGTGCACGGACACGATCTGCCCTGTGCCTTGAGCATAGAGGACACAGACGACGTCGTGTGTCACATCATCGTTGAAGGGTTTGCTGCTCATCATGGCCACCCGAACACGTGAAGAAGCCCTTCAGCCTCGACGCCGGCCGTGGTGTTCAGGCCGAAGGTCACGCCCACGGCATTGTTCTCGAAGCGGAGTGGAACCGTGCTGGATGAGGGTTTCTCAAAGGTCCGTCCGGACGCCGGATCCCGCACGGTAACAGACCGGACCCACGCCACCGCCTGAACGCCGAACTTAGCTCGTCTCGTTTCGAGCAGGTGGAGCGAGGCGTCAGCCATGATGAGACGAGGCGGCTCCCAGTTCGCGGTCACGGATGCGTACTCTCCCCATATGTACCCCGCCCACATGCCGTTCATCAGATCCTCCTCTGACGATCGCGAACGCCTTGCCCATTCCAGTCGGCTCATTATGGATGCTGAAAAGGGGTTGTCAAGTGTGGAGTCGCCGATACTTGACAGCGGCATACACGAGAGTATGAGAGCGCGATGGACCTTTGCCCGGGATTCGAGGCGAACGTTGGGCAGTGGCCTGACGGCGTGCGCTTCCTCGCGCGGAGCGGAAGCGCCCTATTAATGCTGACGGCCGAAGAGGCTTTCTTCGCACTTGGGGCACCGCCGGTGCCCAAGGTCCGCCTCCTGCCGCTCGGGACGAAGCCCGGCGCACGACTTGCCGGCAGGAAGCGGATGCTCGCGCGAGCCAACTACTTCATTGGGGACGATCCTGTGTGCTGGAGAACCGGCGTCCCGAGCTTCGCTTCCGTTGCCTACGAATCGCTTTATCCTGAGGTGACGCTGATTTTCCGGCGGTCCGGCGGCGGGTTCGAATACGACGTCGTGCTCGAGCCGCACGTCGACCCTCAGGACATCAGGTTCCGCTTCGACGGGGCCTCGGGCACGAGAATCGATACCGACGGCTCGCTCGTCGTCACCATCCCCGGCGGCGAGCTGCGACAGCCCCGCCCCTTTGCGTATCAGCGGACCAGGGGCAGGGCTCACTGACCGCCTTGTCGAACGCGTTCGTGGCGAAACTCGATTCCCGCGGCAACCTCGTCTATGTCACGTACCTCGGCGGCAGCGGTGGGGATAGCGCGCATGGGATCGCCGTCGACGCTCGGGGTTCCGCCTATGTCGTCGGCACGACTGCGTCGACGAACTTTCCGCTCGCGCAACCGCTTCAGGCAGTGGCCGCGGGCGGAGGTGCCAGCAACGAAGCATTCGTCACGAAGCTCGATCCGATGGGGTCATCGCTGGTTTACTCGACTTACCTTGGCGGCAGCGACTGGGACATGGGCCGCGCGATCGCCGTGGACCGAAAGGGGACCGAATCGTCGCAGAGATCAAGACGACTGTGCCGTACTCAGGGGCAAGGAATGATCTTGGTGCTCAGCAGAAAACGTCGTTCCGTAAGGATTTCGCTAAGCTGAACGCTGCCCAGGCGACGCACAAGCTGCTGTTCGTGACCGACAAATCGACATTCGAAGTCGTACAGCGTCGATACCTGAGCGAGATTCCAGGAGTCCAAGTTGTGCTGCTCGACTTGGGAGCAGTCTGACGGCGGATGGAGCGGCCCGACGCCGAACCTGGCTCGTGACCTGGCGTGGATCCGGCCACGGTGTCGCGGCGGTCCACTCCTGGATGTACGCGAATGGGGCAGTCACCTGCGGCCCGTAACACCGCCGCCGCCTCCTGACCGCCCGCCTTGAACGCCGGTTCTTGCGCGATCGGACTAAGTCTATGGACTTAGTCTATAATGGGACGCATGAAACCCGGCAAGGCGCAGACGGTCAACATTCACGAGGCGAAGACCCACCTGTCGAAGCTGCTCGAGCGTGTGGAAGCCGGGCAGGAGGTGATCATCGCGCGGGCGGGGCGCCCGGTCGCGCGCCTGATCCCCTTCGCGCGTCCGGGAAAACGGACGCTAGGGGTCGACGCCGGCCGGGGATACATCGCGCC
>MELC01000052.1:55052-64896 GCA_001767455.1 Acidobacteria bacterium RIFCSPLOWO2_12_FULL_66_21 | reverse complement strand
CCGCAAACTCCCACGCCCGATCCGTGGACAAGACGAATTGCCTTTGAAATGAGGCGTCTCTAACAGGTGGGTACTATGCCGACACGCTCCGAAGGCTGTGGCAGCTCGCCCGCTTCGCCAGTCCCGCAGCACGGACCGCGGCGGTCACGGCCTTCTGCACGACGCACTCGTGCGGATGGAAACGGGACGGCGGCCCATACGCCGGATTCGTGCAGATCCGCGCCGCCGGAAACACGAACTGCCATCGCCACTCCGCCGCGGCGTTCGGATACTTGCGGTCCAGTGCCTCGGGCAGCACCACGCGGCCGACCCCGGCGCGCAGATCTCGCTCATGCTGGCGGCGCACGCCGTCGAGGTGAGCCCGCAGCGGCTCCACCAGGGTGGCCGGAAGCAGCGTCGCGCGATCCTTCTGCCCCTTGCCGCGCCGCACCACGACGGCATGCCGCTCGAAATCGAGATCCTTCACCCGCAGTTCCAGACACTCGCCAAGCCGCAGGCCCGCGCCGTACAGCAGCGCGCAATGAGTCGCATCGTGCCCTCGAGCTGACGGAGTACCGCCCGAACCTCGTCGCGCGACAAGACGACGGGCAGGCGCTTGGCATCTTGCCGCGCTCGGCAACCTCGATCCTGGGCAGGGCCGCGCGCAGCACCTCGCGATACAGGAACAGCAGCCCGCTCAACGCCTGATTCTGCGTCGACGCACTGACGCGCTGCCGCACGGCCAAGTCCGCAAGAAACGCTGAAACCTCCGCGGCCCCCATCTCCCGCGGATGCCTCTTCTTGTGAAACAGAATGTATCGGCGGATCCATGCCGTGTAGGCCTCTTCCGTGCGCCGGCTGTAATGGCGCATGCGCAAGGCCTGTCGAACGCGATCCATCAGCCTCGGTGTCGAAGAGCCGATTGGCATGTACTCGCAAGATGCCAGGCCCGTACCGCCGCGAAATGCTGGAGAAACACCACACACCCCGCCGGTCCCGTGGCAGGACCTGTGACACAGCGGCAGGCCAACGGTGGCACGAACGGCGTACTGGTGGTTCGGCGAGGCAGCCCAGCCTCGTCACGGAAACGGCGAGACGTCGAGGAAGCCTGGAAGCCATCCAAGCGGAACGACTGCGGGTCTCTTCTGAGACGCGCTGGTGCGCGACACGTTCCGGAACCAGTGACGGGAGGCTCAGCGGCGGCCGCATGCGAGAGGCGGCTGTGGCAGGATGGAGCCGTGTCCGAGCGGACCCCGCCGCGAACGCAAGGCACGGGGCCTGATCCTCAGATCGCGCGTTCGGGATCGGCTCGTGGTTCGCCCGCCAGCGCCGCGGCAATCCGCCCGAGCACGTAGCGCTCCTCGACCGAGACGCGCGCGAACCCGAGGATGCCGCCGGAGGCTTCGGCCACCTTCTCGCAGTACTGCACCAGATCGACGGCCGTCAGGTCGTGCGTCTCCTCCGAGTGCGCCGCGAGCATCGCCCGAATCAGGTGCATTGCCTGCGCGAACACCGCGTCCGGCGGACGATGCCTCAGCCATTCGGAGAGCTCGCGGTCCGCGGCGCTGCCGTCTTCAATCCCGCGCGTGCGCGCCAGCTCGACGATCAGGCGGCGCTCGGCGCGACTGATGCCGCGGCGGGCCCACGCGACCTGCAGCAGGGGGACGAGCGGAAGCAGGCCCACGGTCTCTGCCGTGAATCCGAGGTAATGAATCTCCCGCAGCAACTCGGGGTCGTGCAGGCCGGTCTTCGCGTCGAGCTCGCGATCCTCGCGGTCCGCGGCCGCGACGCGCTTCATCCGATCGATGAGCTCGCGGTTCTCGGTCCGGAAGTACTGCTCCTCGAGCTTGCGCTTGTGCTTCGCAAGGACGTCATCGTCGGTCACGCTCATGGCCTACCCCACAATGCTGATTGCGGAGTTCGGATTGCTGACTTTACTGCGGATTGGTGACTGGCGATTGAGGTACCCACCACTGGACAATCACCAATCCAGATTACGATCCGCAATCCGCAATCGACCTTCCGCAATGGCGAGGCCTTGTCAGAGCCGAAAGCCGTACGCGAGCGGGTCGGCCTCGTCGATGAGAAACGCGCTCTCCCCCGTAATATAGGCCTCGCCTTCGATTTCGGGGACGATTGCCGGAAGTTCGCCGACGGTACTCCGGCCGGTGACGCGTCCCCGAAAGGTCGTGCCGATGATGCTCTCGTGCGTGAACGTCTGTTCCGGCGGGAGCACCTCCATCGCGGCGAGGACGGCCATGACCGCAGCAGTACCCGTGCCGCACGGCGACCGATCGACCTCCGCGTCGGCGAAGATCGTGACGTTCCGCAGATCCGCGCCGGGCGCCGACGCAGGCCCCGTGAAGATCGTGCCATAGATGCCGTGCAGCCCCGGCTCCTCCGGGTGAACGACGCGGACGGCCTCCTCGACGGCGCGCTTGATGGCCATGCCGGCGGCACGAAGGTCGCCGAGGCGTCCGGGGACGATCGGGATGCCCGCCGCTTCGCTGTCCACGATCGCGTAGAACGCGCCGCCGAAGGCCACGTCGGCACGCAGATCGCGCGTGCCGAGCCGGACCGGGACGGCCGCATGCAGCACGAATGACGGCACATTCCTGAAGCTCACGCGCGAGACGCGCGCGCCATCGCGCGTGGCGCGCGCGTGCACGGGCCCTGCGGGCGCGTCGAGAATCACCTCGTCGCGCCCTGCCGGCAGCGTCAGCAGTCCGCGCTCGAGCGCGATGGTGACGACGGCAATCACGCCGTGGCCGCACATGGTGCTGAAGCCCTCGTTGTGCATGAACAGGACGCCCGCGTCGGAGCCCTCCCTTTCGGGCTCGGTCAGCAGCGCGCCGTACATGTCCAGGTGGCCGCGGGGCTCGAGCATCAGCGCGCGCCGCAAGTGATCGAAGCGCTCGCGGATGAACTCGCGCTTCTCGAGTATCGTGCGTCCCTCGATCCGGGGAAAGCCGCCGACAATCAGCCGCAGCGGCTCGCCGGCGGTGTGCGACTCGATCGTGTTGATGATCATGGCGTTCCAAATATAATCCCATCAGCAACGAACCGGCCGCCTTCGCGCTCGGCCGCCTTCGCGCTCGGCCGCCTTCGCGCTCGGCCGCCTTCGCGAAGGCTTCGGCGGACAAGTCGGCGGGCCAGGCGAGCCACGAGCTGCGAGCATCATCTCATATGCCCATTTTGCTTTCGGAGCAAGACGTCCGCAGCGTCCTGACCATGGACGACCTGATCGAGTGCATGCAGACGGCTCTGGTGCGGTTTGCGGAGGGACGCGTGCGCCAGCCGCTGCGCGCCGTCACCGAGATCCCCTCGCATCGGGCGTTTTTCGCGGTGATGCCGAGCTTCATCGACGAGCCGGCCGCGCTCGGCGCGAAGCTGGTGACCGTGTACGGCGGGAACGTGGCCCAGGGCCTCCCGAGCCATCTTGCGACGATCGTGCTGCTCGACCCGGAAACGGGCGCGCTGATGGCGCTGATGGACGGCCGGTACATCACGGAAGCGCGCACGGCGGCGGTGTCAGCGGTGTCGGTGCGGCTTCTCGCGCTCCCCGGCGCGGACACGCTGGCGATCCTGGGCTCGGGGGTCCAGGCGCGCAGCCACCTCGAGGCGATTGGCCGCGTGCGCGCTCTTCGCGACGTGCGGGTGTGGAGCCCCGATGCGGAACGGCGCGCCGCGTTCGTGCGCGAGATGCAGGCCCGCGTCGCCCCACCGATCCGCGCCACCGCGTCGGCACGTGAAGCCGTGGAGGGAGCCGGCGTCATCGCGCTCGCCACCGCCGCGCGGGAGCCCGTGCTGTTCAGCGAATGGGTCGCCGATGGCGCGCATATATGCGCGGTCGGCGCGTGCAGACCCGATCAGCGCGAAATGGACACAGCGCTCGTCGCGCGGGCGCGCCTGTTCGTCGACTCACGCGTCGGCGCCCTGAACGAAGCGGGCGACATTGTCATGCCGATACGCGAGGGGGCAATCGACGAGGGGCATATCGCCGGGGAGCTTGGCGCGCTGGCGGCGGGGAGCGTCGGAGGAAGGCGCACGGACCGGGAGGTCACCGTCTTCAAGTCGCTGGGAATGGCCGTCGAAGACATAGCGGCCGCGCACCGGGCTTACGAGAAAGCCGCGGCGCGCGGCCTTGGCCGCGGATTCGTGCTCTAGCGGCTATTTATTCCGTTTCCGTTCCGCCCACCGCTTCTTCATCATCTCGGAGATGCGCTTGCGCGCCTCCGCAGACATTCTGCGGCGGCGGCGGCGCCGGCCCGGCGCCGGTTCGGCCGCCTGGGCGGCTGCGGAAGCCCCCTTCGTGCCGCCGCCGACTCGCGCGCGAAGCGTATGCGCCTGAGCCGTCAGGTTGGCCAGCCGCTCTCGGGTCTGGGCGATCTCTTTTTCCAGACCGCCGAGCGCCCAGCCCAGTAGTTCGGCCGACTTCACCAGTACGTTTTTCTTGTTCTTTCTCGGTCGCCCGGCGGGCATAGACATCCTCCTGTTCAATTCCATCCACGCAGTCGTTGCAGCGCTGCAGGGCTATCATATCGCCATGCACCGGATGCAGCCAGCGCGTTTCACGGCGGTACCGGCGGCGGCAGTGCTGGTGCTCATGGCTGCCGGTCCCGTCCCGGCTCCCCAGAATAGCGTGATCCCGGCCGCCGGCGCGCCGAAAACTTCCGCGGAACAACTGCGGGAGCAGGCGCTCGACCTGGCGTACAACCTCGATCACGATCGTGCAATCGAGCTGCTTCGGCGCGCGGTCGCGATGGCGCCGGACGATCCGGCTCCGCACCGGAGCCTCGCGTCCGTGCTGTGGCTCAACATGCTCTTCCGCCGCGGCGCCGTGACCGTCGACCATTACCTGGGGTCCTTTTCACGCCAGAACGTCGAGCTCGCCCGGCCGCCCGCCAAACTCGATGCGGAGTTCCGGCGGCACGTCGAGCGGGCGATTGCGCTCGCGCGCGGCCGCGTCCGGGCCTCACCGAAGGACGCCCAGGCGCATTACGATTTGGGATCGGCGCTCGGCCTGCAGGCATCGTATGTAGCAACAGTGGAAGGGCGCCTGCTCGCGGGCTTCACGGCGGCGCGGCGCGCCTTCGACGAGCACGAGGAAGTGCTCGAGCTCAATGCCCGCCGCGTCGATGCCGGCCTGGTCGTCGGCACGTACCGCTACGTCGTCTCGACGCTGTCGTTCGCCATGCGAGTCATGGCCTACGTGGTGGGGTTCGGCGGCGGGCGCGAGCGCGGGATCCAGCTGCTCGAAGAGACAGCCGCCCGCGGCGGCGACGCCCGCGCCGACGCGATGTTCGCGTTGATTCTGGTGTACAACCGGGAGCGGCGCTACAGCGATGCGCTGCGGGTGCTCGAAGGGGTCCGCCGGATGTACCCGAGGAACCGGCTGGTTGTCCTGGAGCAGGGAGCGACGGCGCAGCGCGCCGGCCGACCGGCCGACGCGGACGAGATTCTGACGGAGGGGCTGGCGATGTTCGCGAAGGACGGCCGCGCGAAGATCCCGGGCGAGGAGGCGCTCTGGCGCTACAAGCGCGGCGCCGCACGAGCGGCGCTCGGCCGGACCGGCCCGGCCACAGACGATCTCCGCCGGGCGATCGCGCCGGACGCACAGCCGTGGGTGCAGGGGCGAGCCCATTTCGAATTCGGGCGCATGGCGCTCAGGGCAGGCAACCGGCCGGAAGCGGCCGCTGAAGCGCGGCAGGCGGAGACGCTGTGCCGCAAGGGCAACGATTCGTTTTGCGTGGACCGCGCGCGTGAGCTGCTAAGGAGCGCCAATGGCCGGTAAGGTGAAAACCTGGGTCTGGGTGGTCGTCGGCATCGTCGTCGCGGGCATTCTGTGCGTGATCGCCCTCGCCGGCGTCGGCGTCTATTTCTTCACGCAGCACATCAACACGAGGTCGGCCTCGCCTGCCATCGCGGCGCGCGATTTCGATCAGGTGAAGGGGCAGTTCACGGGACAGAAGCCGCTCATCGAGCTGGACGATCGCGGCCGGTACCTGAGGACGAACACCCGCGAAGCGTCCGTCAACGCGCGCGCACCGGAATCGCTCAACATCCTCGCCTTCGATCCGGACGACGGCCGGATCGTGAAGGTCACCATTCCGTTCTGGCTGCTGCGGCTGAAGATGCAGGGCACGCGGATCGACTTCAACGGCAACCGCATGGAGCTCGAGGACCTGAGGCTGACAGTCGAGGACCTCGAGCGTTTCGGGCCGACGCTGATCGTCGATCACAAGTCGCCCGACGGCGAGCGTGTCCTCGTCTGGTCCCAATAGCTGTCCCCTCCACACGACGGCGCACGATCCCCTTCAAGCGCGCGCCCGCGCCGATCTGGCCCATTTCCGCCGCAATCCATCTGCTTCCCACCGGGCAAGCTTCTTGCCCCTTCCCTGTCAGGCGCGGCCTGGCGGGGTGCAGGGGTCCCGCCATCCAAGGGATGCGAGGCGCAAAGTGAAACACAAACACATTGTTGCGGTGCTCGGTCTTGCTTCGCTGGCGCTGGCGGCGCCGGCTCGCGCGCAGTCTGGCGGATGGATCGACAGGGGCCGCCCCGGATACGGGGCGCTCGAGCGGCAGTCGTATTACGACTCGACCCGCGCGGCGTACGACAACGGCTATCGCGAAGGGCTGAAACGCGGCGAGAAGGACGGCCGCGACGACCGCGCGTTCAACTACCGCGACGAAAAGACGTTCCAGCGAGCCGACCACGGATACCACAGGGAGTTCGGCGACCTCGAGCGCTACCGCCAGTCGTTCAGAACGGGGTACGTGGCGGGCTACACCGACGGTTATCAGCGCTACGTGCCGGCGGCCGGCTACGGCGCCGGCCGTGGATACGGAAACGGGCGCGGCTACGGACGCGGACGCCAGGGCGGCTACCCCGACACGCGGTACGACTACCCGTCGCAGTATCCATCGGGTTCGGGATACGCCGCCGGCGCCTTTCAGAACGGCGCGCGGGATGGCTACGAGAAGGGCCTGGAAGACGCACGCAAGGGACGTTCGTTCGACGTCCTGCGGCACGAGTGGTATCGAGCGGGCGACCGCCACTACGACCGGCGATACGGAACGCGTGAACAGTACAAAAACGTGTATCGCGACGGCTTCAAGGAAGGATACGACCGGGGCTATCGCGAAGGACGCTACCGCTGAGGCTTCGTAGCCGAGCGCCCGGCGCCCAGCGCCCAGCGCCGAGTTAGAGACGCAGGAAACTCTTCATTCGAGCGAGGAATGTCGCGGGGGCGTCGGCCACGGCGGCGCCCCGCGCGGCTGACTTCATCTCGTCGAGGGCCGCGCGCCGCGTGACCGCCGCGACGCCGATCTGTTCCACCCGACGCGGATCGCGGGCGCCGAGGCGCCGGAACTGGTCGGCATCGAGCTCGAGGACGACCGCATCCCCTTTCGCGAGGACCGTCGCCGACCGCGGCTCGCCGGTGAGCAGCGACATCTCGCCGAAGTAGCCTCCCGATTCGATCGTCGCCACCTCGCGGCAGTCCGGCCCGACGACAACCGCCGCGCGGCCCGAACAGAGGACGAACATCGACTGCCCCGGCTCCTGTTCGCGGACGATCGTCTCGCCATCGCCATATTTCCGCGTCGGCGTTCCCGCGGCAAGCTCGCGCCGTTCGTCGTCGGTGAGGCCCGCGAACAGGTCGATCCCCATGAGCAGGCGCTCGCGCTCGGCCTGGGCGGCCGACGCGTCCGGGTCCCGCCATTCCCGTTGGTACTCGACCTGTATCGGCCACGGGATCTCGAGGCCATGCCGTGCGAATGCATAGAAGATCGCGCTGCGGACCTGGTCGCGAGCCGCTTCGTCGCTCTCGTAGTCCTCGATCCAGAAGCGCACGCGATACGCGATCGCCGAGTTGTCGAACCGCATGAGCAGCACATCGGGGGCCGGCGCCTTCAACGCCCGCGGGGCGTTCGCGACGGCTTCGACGAGCGCCGCCTTCACCTCGTTCGGAGCAGCCTGATAGCTCGCGCCCACCTCCACGTCTATGCGTGTCGGCGCCACCGGCTGGGAGTAGTTGGTGATCGCTTCCTTCGCGACGACGTTGTTCGGAAGGATGACGAAGTTCCCCGCCTTGGTCCGCAGCTTCGTCGCGCGCCAGGTGATCTCGGCGACCCGCCCTTCGAACTCCGCCACGCGGACCCAGTCGCCGACGCGAAACGGCTTCTCGCTCTGGAGCGCCAACCCCGCGAAGGCGTTCCCGAGCGTGTCCTGCAGCGCGAAGCCGATCACGACGGCGCTGACCGCCGAGGTGGTCACGAGCTTGTCGTTGAACGCGAAGGTCGCGACGAGCAGGACGAGGCCGATGACGATTGCGTCCTGGAGGATCGTTGGAAAGTGGTCCGGAATGCGATCCTCGCGCAGCGGATTCAGCAGACTGATGACGAGGAAATTGATGATCGCCGCCGCGAATGCCAGGTTGGCGAACCCGAGCAGGTCGGCCTCGGTCGGGCTGCCCACCTTCGGCGCGATCGCGTGCGCCACCGCATATAGAAGGAGGTAGGCGCCGATCAGGACACTGGACAGGCGCAGCTTGCGTTTGACCTGGCGGTTGATCGTCAGGCTCGACACGCCGAGCGTCGCCGCAAGCGCGGCGGCACCGGCAATCAGGTGACCGGGGTAGATCAACACGCGGCCACGTCAGGCAATGCCCTTCCTGAAGGTCGCCAGCTCGGAGGCCGAGATGGTCACCTCCACGATCTCAGGGTTCGACCCGCCCTTCGCGTTTCGATCGGGACTGCCGACCGCGCGCCCGCCAGCGGAGGCGGAGGCCTGCGTGGACTCGGCCTGCTTTCCCTTCGAGAGGGTCAGCGCCCCGAGGCCGAACCCCTTCTTCTTGGGAGCCGCCGTGTCGTCCTTCTTCGTGTCGTCCTTCTTGTCGTCCTTGGCCGGCGCCGCATCCCCGGCCACGCCCTTTGCTCCGGACGCCGCCGTCGTGGCGACCTGCGCCATCGGCTTTGCCTCGAACGAGATGCGCGACGCGTAACGCGGCGCGACCACGGCCGCCGCCGCGAGTTTCTCGGCCGTGGTCTGCCGGCCGATCTTGTCGATGCGCGCCTGGGTCTCGGGGTGGGACGCGAACAGGGCGTTTCGCCTCGTGTTCTCTTTGTTTCTCTCAATCAGCTTCGCCAGGAAC
This sequence comes from Acidobacteria bacterium RIFCSPLOWO2_12_FULL_66_21, assembly GCA_001767455.1. Classification (GTDB taxonomy): domain Bacteria; phylum Acidobacteriota; class Vicinamibacteria; order Vicinamibacterales; family 2-12-FULL-66-21; genus 2-12-FULL-66-21. Next base: position 55,762 of record MELC01000052.1, on the reverse strand, counting down.
GTCGACAGCCCGGAGGGATCGTAACCGGCCTTGTTGGCAAGCCGCACGCCTTCGCGATCGGCGTCCTCCTCGTCGGACCGATCGAAACCGTTCTCGACGATGTTGTCGTACGCGGCGTTGGCGAGCATGGTGAAGGCGCCGCTGCCGGGCACCTCGTCGCTCGTGATCTTGAAACCCTTGTTCTTTCGAATGGCGTTGATCGTGTGCTTGCGGGTGACGTGGGAGATTTCGTGGCCGAGCACGCCTGCAAGCTCCGCCTCGCTCCTGATCAGGCCGAGCGCGCCGCGCGTGATGTGCACGATTCCGCCCGGCGCCGCAAACGCGTTGACGCCGTCGGTGTCGAGGACGATGAACTGCCACTTCAACGCGGAGCGGCTGCTGGCCTGCGCGAGCACGTTGCCGACCAGCGACACGTACTTGGTGACAGCGGCGTCCTGGTAGACGCCGAACTCGGTGCGGATCTTCCCGCTGACCTGCTCGCCGAGCGCACGCTCCTGCTTCTCGGACAGGATCAGCTCCTCGTTGAGCTTCACGGCCTGGTCGGCGCGCTTCCTCAGTTGGTCGAGCCCACCGATCTGCGCGAAGGCGGGCGTGGCGGCAAGCACGACGATGGCCACGGCAGTTGTCTTCATGTCTCCACGTCCTTTTTGACTGGCGGGGACCCCTGCACCCCGCCAAGCTCGTCGCTTGCGGGGGCCCCTCCGCCCCGC
>MELC01000052.1:0-55042 GCA_001767455.1 Acidobacteria bacterium RIFCSPLOWO2_12_FULL_66_21 | reverse complement strand
CCCCGCGCCGCTCCTCGCACGTTGACTGGCGGGGCCCCCTGCACCCCGCCAAGCTCGTCGCTTGCGGGGGCCCCTCCGCCCCGCGCCGCTCCTCGCCCGACGGCTGGGAGCGGGGAGGGCAGTCGCACGTCGAAAATGGCGACCGCCTGCGACTTGCCCTTGACAACCACGTCCCCCAGGGGATGGATGTCCAGGTCGAGGGTCAGCCGCGCGCGCGTCGCGCCGCTGATGATGATGCGCGTCCCGTATTGTTTGTTCAGCGATTCCAGCCGGGAGCCGAGGTTCACATTATCGCCGATCACGGTGTAACTCATGATCGACGACGATCCGATGTTCCCGGCAATCATTTCGCCGGAGTTCACGCCCACGCCGATATCCAGCGCCGGTTTCCCCTCCGCGACCCATTTGCGGTTGAGCTCCCCCAGCTCCTTGACCATGTCCACGGCGGTCAGCACGGCGTGATCCGGGTGGCTCGGGTCGTCGAGGGGAGCTCCAAAGAGCGCCATGACCATGTCGCCGACGAACTTGTCCACGGTGCCCCCGTGGCGGAAGACGATCGCCACCATCCTCGAGAAATACTCGTTGAGCTGCTCGACGAGCGCCTCGGGATCGCCGCGCTCGGTCACCGTCGTGAATCCGCGGATGTCCGAGAAAAGCACCGACATGTCGCGCCGCGCGCCGCCGAGCTCCGCCCGCTCGGGGTTCTTCAGGAGCTGGCTGTAGACGTCGCGCGACACGTAGCGCCCGAACAGCTTCTGAACGACCCGCTTCTCGCGCCCTTCGACGAAATACCGATACGCGGTACCGGCGAAGAGCGCGATCGCCGACGCGCCCATCGGCTGCGTCATGTCGACCCACGTCCCCTGCTTGAACGCGGCAATCGCGTACATCGTCCAGCCGCCCACGATGACGACCGCGCCCGCGAGCGCCGCCACGAAGGGCAGCAGCGCGGACATGAGGCCGACCACGAGGGCGACGGCGATCGTCGTCACGACCGCCGACGTCGAGCCGGCGCGCGCGATGAACTGGTTCGACAGCACGCCGTCAGCCATCGAGGCGTGCACCTGGATGCCCGGCATCTTGCCCTGGCCCGGCTGGTTGAACGGCGTCTGGAACACGTCGACCAGTCCCGATGCCGTCAGCCCGACGAAGACGATCTTGTCCTTGAAGACACTCGGATCGACCATCGGGTTCTGGCCGGCGTTGATCTGCTCTTCCGAGTACAACAGGTGGCGCGCCTCGTACGACTGGTACGGCCGGCTGCCGTTCACCAGCGCCGGCGCGCGGTACTTGACGAGCATCGTCCACTGGTGGTGCGTCTTCGAGGGATCGTCGACGTTGCGCACGTGGGTCGATACGAGCGGCACCACGCGGTCGCGAATATGAACGGCGCGATCCCCGAGCGTGACTTCGTCGGGCCGGACGTCGAGCGCCTTCAGCGCGGTTGCGACACCGAGCGACGGAAGATAGCGATCGCCGGAGCGCACGAATGGGGGCATGCGCCGGGCGGAGCCGCCGGGATCGAGCGGAAGGAAGTTGTGGCCGAGGCCTGATGCCGCGTCCGTGAGTTCCTGGAAGGGCGGCACGATGACGCGCCGCTCTTCAATCAGCGGGCCGAGCCGGTACGGCGCACTGTTCCATCGCGCGGGGGCGTTCTGCTGGGGAGCGCCTGTTACACCTTCGTAGATCGCGTCGGCGAGCAGCACGACATTCGGCGCCTGCCGCACGGAATCCACCAGCGCCGCGTCAGACTCCTTGCCCGACCACGTGTCGCCCCCATACGAGTATCCGAGAATGCGATCGTGCTCGAGAAACGAAAAGTCGATGGCGACCACCTTCGCAGGCGCGCGATTCAGATAGTCGATGAGGCTCGAGAGGACCACGCGCGGCCACGGCCAGCGGCCCGCCACGGGCTCGAGATCGCGAATGGTGGTGTCGTTGATCTCGACAAGGACGATGTCGCGGCTGACCGACGCGGGATCAGCCGCCAGCCTCATGCGCCAGTCGTACATGAGGAGCTCGGTCGACTCGAGCCGGCCGGTCCATGCGACGAGGCACACGAGTCCCGCCGCGCCGAGGCCGATCAGCGCGCCTGCGAGGAGCTTGCGAACAAGCGACCCCGGCGTCACTGGATGAGCCTCCATCGGACGATCAGAAGCACCGCGAGCATCGTCTGGAGAAGGAGTCCCACGGCCGCGACGATCGCCGAAGCGGCGAAGAACTGGCAATACCCTGCCACCACGAACGAGCCGAGTGAGAGGGCGAGGCGGCGGCCCGACAGCTCACCCAGATACCACAGCGCCCCCACCAGAATCGCTGATGTGCCTGCGGCGACCCAGACGAGAAACGGAAAGATCAGGAGCATGCCGCGAGGTGCCGTTGACTGATGAAGTTTACAGGAAGAGGAGAGGCACAACTTCTGGTCGTCCTTAGTGGTCCCGGGCCCGGGCGGCCTGCCGCGCTTCGTCGGTGATCCCGTTGATGAAGGCCGTCTTGCCGGAGGTGTACGCCACGCGATCGTTCGGATAGGTGGAGGCGAGCTGTCGTTTCAGCGCGGCATACTCCTCCGCCACCTCGGCGTGGCCGATGAGATAGTCGCGAAAGAGCAGCCGGTCCCAGTGCTCCGTGAAGGTCGCCTCGACCATGTGGATGTGATGCGTGCGCACGGCGGTCGCCGGGTCCCGTTTGATGAACCACGCGTAGAAGGGCGGACCGTCGTCTCCATGCGTGGGACGCCAGAAGTAGTCATAGCCCTGGTCCTCGAGCACGGGAGCGATGCGTTGCTTCGTGGCTTCGAGGTCCGTGACCTCGACGAGCATGTCGACGACAGGTTTCGCCGCGAGCCCCGGGACCGCGGTGCTGCCGAAATGCTCGATGCGCCGAATCAGTTCGGGCGGCAGGCACGAGAGCAGATGCGCCTTCTCAGCCAGATAGATGTCCGGCCACGCGGGATCGTACGGCACGATCGCCACGTCTTCGCGGATGACACGGCGGATCTTGTCTTCCAGAGACTCCACGGCGATCGGTGCCCTACTTGTCGATGGACAGCGTCGTGTTCGCGCCGGACTCGCGGGCGCTCGACGGCATGGGCCCGGCCCGCCGCCGCCAGACGATCAGGATCGCGGCCATCAGGCCGCCCAGCACGAATCCGATCGCAAGGGACCGTCCGATCTGCGGGACGAAGACGGCGGCCAGCACTGCGGTGGCCAGGAACCCGAGTCCGCCAACACCGGAAACGGGAATGTGCGCCATGTTGATGGCGTCCGTGGAAAGCGGCGCCATCCTGCCAGTGTCGGGCGCGGCTGTCGCGGGCCGTCTGTGACTGAGCCTGATCAGGAGGAGCGCCACCGCGAAACCGCCAACAAAGCCGGGAACGACAATCAGCGTCAGCACTTCCATAGAGCCTCCTCAGCAATTCCCAAGCTGGATACTACTCCCCAGCGCCGCCGAGCGCGAGCTATCGCCCCGGCGCGACGCGTTGCACGACCTTCCCGTCCGCGTCGAGGAACTCGATACTGGCGTTGCCGTCCGCGTCCACCTTCAACGCGAGCCGGTTGCGCCCCTGCGCGTCGGCGAGCATTACGCTCGCCACGCGGTCGCGTGTCTTTCCGACGAACACGCGCTGCGCCGGTCTCGGGGCAGCCGCGCGCAGCTTTGCGATCGCCGCGTCGCGTTCCGTCCGATCCTGGATGGCGTTGGCGGCGTTGAGCTTGTCGACAAGATCGCTCAACGGCGTATCCGGCCGATCCCACACCTTGAACGCCGCGCTGCGCTGGCCGTTCTGTTCGGAGTAGTCGAACCCAATCGTCTGATCCTGCCCCAGTTGGTCGAACATGAGGCCCGCGTTCGCGGCGCGGCGGCCGTTCTGCTCGCGGCCGGTCAGGGTCAGGCCGCCCGCTTCATCCCCCTGGTCGTTGAAGAACAGGAATCCCGCGACCGGCCGCTGCCGCTGCACCACTTTCCCACCGATGACGCCGGGGTGCATCCGGTCCTTGTTCGAAATCACCAGGCGCAGCGTGCCGTCGCCGTCCACGACGTTGATCCGCTCCACCGTGATCTCGCCCATGTTCTGCGGCTTGGCCGCTTGCTTGAACGCAGAGACGGCGACAACGGCAAAGAAGAGGAGCGTTACGGCCGCGTACGCCTGCAGGAGACGAAGCTGACGGCGAATCGAGCGGGCCATGCCATGCTCCTTGTGATGAGAGGGACACGCCTCAACGGGGTTGGCCAATGATACGGCTTACCGTCCGGTTGCGAACAATGGCCGTGCCGCGAACGGACGACGCCTCCGCGCGGCGGCCGGTTGCTGCCCGCCGGATCTGGTCATCCCTCAACGAGTTGCCTGCGGCCTGCCGGACGGCAGGCCTCTTGCTGACGGACGCTCCATGCTGACCGATCTCCGGCTTGCCTTTCGCGGCCTGCGTCGCGTTCCCGCGTTCGCAGCGGTGATTGTCGCCACGCTCGCACTGGGGATCGGCGCAAATACCGCCATTTTCAGCGTCGTCAACGGCGTCCTCCTCGCCCCCCCGCCGTTCCGGGAGATGAATCGGCTCGCCATGATCTGGCAGACCGATCGCGCGAGCGGGACGACGAGGGAACCCGCGTCGATCCCGGATTACGCCGACTTCCAGCGGCTGGCGAGGACGTTCGAGGCGGCCGCGGCCTTCACCGGCGCCGACGTCAACGTGACGCCCGGCACGGGCGACCCGTTCAGAGTCGCCGCGCTCGCGGTGACCCACCCGTTCATCCCTCTCATTGGCATTCAGCCGCTTGCCGGCCGCACCTTCACCGTGGAGGAGGACAAGCCGGGCGCGGCGCGCGTCGCGATCATCGGTGAGCGCTTGTGGGAGCGCGAGTTCGGCCGCGACGTGGACCTGTCACGTCACTCGATTCGCCTCAACGAGGTTCCCCATGCGATTGTCGGCGTGATGCCGCGTTCGGCGGATTTCGGCGTGCTGCAAATCCTTTCGGCCGCGGCGTACAGCCGGTCGTTTGCGGACCGCGGCCGGGTCGACGTCGATATCTGGCTGCCGCTCAGGGCGAATCCGCAAACGGCGTCGCGCGACAACCACCCGATCTTCGTGATGGGCCGGCTTGCCGCCGGCGTTCCGCTGACCGCGGCGCGCGAGGAGATGTCGCGGATCGCGGCCGACCTCGAACGCGCGTACCCGGGCTCCAACGAGGCACGCGGCGCGTTTGTCGAGCCGCTGGCCGACGTCGTGCTCGGCCCGGTCAAGCCGGCGCTCATGGTGCTGCTCGGGGCTGTCGGGCTGCTGCTGGTCATCGCTTCGGTCAACGTGATGAACCTGCTGCTCGCCCGCTCGACGGCGCGGGCCCGCGAGGTGGCGGTCCGCACCGCGCTCGGCGCGGGCACGTGGCGGCTCGTACGCCAGTTCGTGGCGGAGGGGCTCGTCCTCAGCGCGGCGGGAGCGGGGCTCGGCCTGCTCGTCGCGCGATGGGTGCTCGACCTGCTCCTGACGCTGGCCCCTGCCAGCATTCCGCGCGTGGCGAACGCGACGATCGACCTCCGCGTCCTCGCGGCGACCCTGGCCGTCACCCTTCTCGTCGCGCTCGGCATCGGACTGGTTCCCGCGCTGCAAGCGAGGCGGGTGAACGTCCAGAACACGCTGAAGACGGAAACCGGCCGTGCCGTCTTCAGCCTCGCTCGCCGGCGCGTGCAGTCGGCGCTCGTGGTCGTGCAGGTGACTCTTGCGATGATGCTGACGATTGGCGCCGGGTTGCTGATCAACAGCTTCTGGCACCTCTATAGCGTGGATCCGGGATTCCGCGCAGAAGGGGTCGTGAAGTTCGAGTACCAGCTTCCGTCGACCCGTTATCCACAGCGCTTCCAGGATTATCCGGCCTGGCCGGAGGTGCGGCGCTTCCACGACGAGCTGCTCCGCCGGACCGGGGCGCTGCCGCAGGTGGACGCGGTCGCGCTGGCCGGCGACCATCCACTGGCGGCGGGCTTCACCAACTCGTTCGTTGTCGTCGGCCGTGAAGCCGAGGCGCGCAACTGGCCGGAGATCTCGGTCCGGCGCGTGAGCGCGGGCTACCCGCAGGTCGTCGGACTTGCGCTCGTCGGCGGCCGCCACCTGCGCGACTCGGACAACGTCCAGGCGCCGCCGGTCGCGGTGATCAACGAAACCGCGCGGCGGATGTTCTTCACCAATCGGGATCCGATCGGACAGCAGGTGGAGTTCTGGGGCACCCGGCGCACGATTGTCGGCATCGTCGCGAACGAGAAGATCCATGGTCTCGCCGACGCGACGCCGCCGGCCCTCTACGTACCACTCGACCAGGGGCCCATCGGCGGCACGCTGCTCGTCCACGTCACTGGCGACATGCGGACGGCGACTTCGGCGATCCGATCGATCTTCCGCGAGATCGACCCGGCACTCGCGGTCTTCGGAGTCGAGCCCCTGCGGCAGACCGTTGCGGAATCGCTTGCCGAGCGCCGATTCACGATGCTGCTGCTCGGGTCGCTGGCCGCGCTGGCGCTGCTGCTGGCGGCGCTGGGGGTCTACGGCGTGCTCAGTTACGGCGTCGCGCAGCGGACGGGCGACATCGGGATCCGCATGGCGCTCGGCGCGGAGCCCGGCAGTGTGCTCCGGCTCATCATCGTCGAAGGGCTCGTGTTGATCGGCGCGGGCCTCGGCGCCGGGACCCTCGGCGCGGCGCTGCTGACGCGGCTGCTCAGGACTTTGCTGTACGGCGTCACGCCAACCGATCCGCTCACGTTCGCCGCCGCGGTGGTGGTCTTGACCCTGACCGCCGTTGCGGCCAGCTACCTGCCGGCACGCCGCGCGTCGAAGCTCGACCCGATCGCGGCGCTTCGCGCCGAGTGAAGGTCGGCCCTGGGGTGAAGCCATCGTCGGCGAGCACGGCGAGCTAATTGGCCGTGTATTCTCTGTTCTTGTAGTCGACGGTCTTGCTGTGGTTGTAGCCAAGTGATCGCACAAAGGCTTCCAACTCGTCGACGGACGTCCCCATGTTCGCCAGCTTGCCTTGCGTTATCTCGAGTATCAGTTTCGGGTGGAATCGTCTGAGCGTCTTCGTCGCGCCGCGGAGCACAATCAGCTCGGCGCCTTCGACGTCCGCTTTGATCACGTCAAGCCGCCGGAGTCCCAGCTCTTCAACGACGTCATCAATCGGCCGGCCCCGCACGGTGTAAGACCTCGTCGCCGGTCCCGCGTTTTCTCGAGAGAGGGATGATTCGCCGCTGTTCCCGCCAAGCGTCGAGTCGAACAGAGTCAGAGTCGTTTCCTGATCGGTGCATGCGATCGGCTGAATGACGACGTTGCGGGCGCTGCTCGCTTCGACGTTGGCCCTGAGCTGCGTCAGGGTATTGGGGTTGGGCTCGAAGGCCACCACCCGGCCTGTCTCGCCGACCGTCACAGCCGCCCTCAGCGAATCGTAGCCAATATGTGCTCCCACATCGAAGAACACCGCTCCTCGAGAGAGACCGCTGGAGATGGATCGCCACACTTCCGGCTCCCAACGGCCGAGCCGACTGACGAGAATCGTCCGTGATATTGCATCCTCGGGATCAAGCAGGAGGCTGACTCCCGGCTCGATCTCAACCCGCACCGGACGCAGCAGGCCCGCGCGCATCAGCAAGGGCTCGAGCGAACGAACGAACCCTCTAGCGGAGCCAATCGGAAAATCGCGCGACCACAATCTCTCGGCCCGCACGTACGAACGAACGGTGAATCTTCGCCCCCACTCGAAAGGCTGCAGGGCGGCCGGTATGACGAGGAGCAGCAGCAGCGCCGACAGCACCTTGCGGAATCCCCGTGCAATCCGGTCACGTCTCACCTTGAACCTCGCTTGCCGACTGAGTCGGAGAGTAGAAGATCTTATCAGTATCTCGGACGACATGTCGCCGCGCCCGGCGGACAGGCGGGCGTTGGATGGCTGAAAGATCTCGGGTTGGGAGGTTGGTACCGGTACGGGGTTCTGCGAAAGGTTGGAACGTCCACTTCGCCGGCACCGCTGCATAATGAGTCAGCAGGAGGCGGCCAGTGACAGCCGACGGCCAACTGCTCGGCACACGGCGCGAGTGCGGCTCCTGCGACCCGTCTCTGCGAAGGTGACATCGCGGGGCCTGCTCCATCAGCGCGTCTTCCATTCCACCATCCAGATGTTGCCGGTGATCTCGCCGAGGTGAAACACCAGCCGCCCCGGGGCCACGTGCAACTCCAGCGGGATGATGTTGGCGTTCAGCAGCGAGCGCCGCGCGCTGTGCGAATGGTAGATTTGGAGCGGAGGGCCGACAGGCCGCTTGGTCTTCGGATCCAGGCGCTGGGCCCAGATGCAGCGGAACCCATCGCGGTCCGAGGTGAAGTACAAGAGGTTCCCGTCGGGCGACCACACCGGCTTGTCGTGGAAGCTCTCGTCGTCGGTGACCGCGATCCACCGATCCCGGGAAGGAACCGTTCCGGCAGCGAACGGCGCGATTTCTACCCGTGAGCGGCCGGGTCCGGTCGTCTCGCCAAAGCTGATCCAGCGATCGTCCGGGGAGAAGCGGGCCCGCACCAGGGGGCGCGGCGACTTCATCAGCTCGGTCTTCTGCCGGGACCCCAGATCGAAGAGCCCGATCGACCCCAATTCGCCGCTGGACCGAAAGGCGAACAGAAAACGCTCCCCGTCCGACGACAAGTCCCAGACCCGCACGCAGTCCTCGCAGACCCTTTCCGGCACCCCCGGCTTGCCGTCATGGCCGATGGGCTGCAGAAAAAAGTTCCACCGGCCGTTCTCGATGAGTTGATAGCCCACCTTGCTGCCATCCGGCGAGATCTCCGGTCCGAATTCGTCGACGCTAGTGGAGGTCACCGCCGTTCCCTTCCCCGTCTCCAGATCCTTCAGCCAGATGTCCCGGCTGCCGGATCGCGTCGAGACGAACGCCAGCTTCTTGCCGTCGGCGGAGAGCGACGACTGCGCGTCGTACGCGGATGAGGTCACTCGCCGGGGCTCATTCGCCAGCACCGTTCCACGGTTGGCATCAACCGGAAGGTCGTAGACGTTCAGCGTCGAGACGAGACTGGCAAACGCCATGCGGACCGCGCGTTCACCCCGTTCGGAAACCGAGGCAACGGTCGGGGCCGCCTCTATACTGGTGCCTGAAGTGAGACGCTCCGGGGGACCGGTGACCTTCCACGTCTTCGGGGAGATGTGGAGCCTCCACAGGTTCCTGGTGTCCCCTGCCTGTCCGGAGAAGATGATGGAGTCGTCGAGCCATGCAGCCGGTGTCGGCAAGGGAACGTCGTCGCCCTCTCTGAAGTTTGCGCGGATCAAGGCGTCGAACGCCCCGGTTGGAACAGCCGGACCGCCTGAGACGGCCACGACCCACCAGTCCAACCCGACGGCGCCCGGGGACCGCCCGATGAACACCAGGTGCTCGCCGTCCCCTGTCCAGAGTGGGTTCCATGCTTCCTTGAGGCCCGTCTCGACGCGTTTTGGGGTCCCCCCTGATGCGGCCACGATACGGAGCTCGCCCGTCAAACCACCTACAGCCTCCGCGCCGCCGGTGTGGTAAGCGATCAGCGACCCGTCCGGGGAATAGCGCGGAGCTTGTCCACCTGTCGCTACCAGACGCGGCTCGCCCCCGAAGGCGGCGATCGTGAAGATGCCGCCGCCGTCCTTCTCCGACCGGAAGACGATCCGGCTTCCATCCGGCGAAAAGGACGGGGCACGCTCGTCGGCCGGATCGTCGGTCAGCCGGTGCGCTTGACCGCTCGCGAGGTTTTGAATCCAGATGTCGAGGTTCCCTTCGCCGGCGCGATCGGAGACGTAGACCACCAGCTTGCCGTCCTGAGAGAGCGCGGGATCGGTGGTGAATCCGGAGTCGGCAGTGATCTGCGTCTGCTTCGCCGTCTGTGCCGGATTGTCGGACAGCTTGCCCCATAGCAGGAGCGCGGCGATGAGGGTTGTCGCGGCGACCGCCACCGCCGCTACGGGCCCCCATCGGCGGGAACGTGCCGGCGCAGCCGGAGCGGCGGCAAGGGAGCCCGAATCGGACTCCTCCTTCAGTTCCTCCAACGCGACCTTGAGGTCGATCATGTGCTGGAAACGACGGTCGGGGTTCTTCCGCAGGCAACGGGAAATGATCCGCTGCAAGTCTCGGGGGACGTCAGGGCCGGCCGGCTGCGGGTCCTCGTTGATCACGGCGGCCAGCGTGGAGATGCTCGTGTCGCCCCGAAAGGGGCGGCGGCCCGTGACCATTTCATACAGGACGGCGCCGAACGAGAAGATATCCGAGCGTGCATCGGCCGGCTTTCCCTGCGCCTGCTCGGGCGACATGTAGGCGACCGTCCCGACGATCTTGCCTTCCCCGGTGCGCACCGGCACCGACCTTGTTGACGCCCCTTCACTTACGAACGGCTCCGCCAGTTTGGCCAGCCCGAAGTCCAGCACCTTCACCAGGCCGTGCTCGTCGACCATGATGTTGGCCGGCTTCACGTCGCGGTGAATGATGCCGCCGACATGGGCCCTTGCCAGCGCGTCGGCGATCTGCAACGCGTACCTGAGGCCTTCGCCGAGCGGCAGGCCTTTGTGCGGAATCAGCTGATCGAGCGGTTTGCCCGTCAGGTACTCCATGACGATGAAGTCGTGGCCATCCTCCGAGGAGATGTCATGGACGGTGATGATGCCGGGATGATTGAGGGCGGAAGCCGCCTTGGCCTCCTGGACGAACCGCCGCTTGCTGTCGGGATCATGGAGTTTCCCGGGAGGCAGCACCTTGATGGCCACGAATCGGTCGAGGTGCGTGTCGCGGGCCTTGTAGACCACACCCATACCGCCTTCGCCCAGCTTCTCAAGGATCTGGTAGTGAGCGATCACGCGGCCGGTCAGGGCGCCGGCGCCAGTCTGCACCTGTCACCCCCGGTTGGATGGAAGCTTCGTCATTGTAGGTGGGTTTCAGCGGCGAGGCAATCGGATGAATGGTACCGGTACGGGGATTCGAACCCCGGTCCCGTGGCTGAGAACCACGTGTCCTGACCCCTAGACGATACCGGCCCTACGGACGACAGGAACCCTTAATGTTACCAAGTCGGTTCGACACCGTCAATATTGCGGATCGCTCAATGCGGATTGCTGACCGTACTGAGGATTGGTGATTGCCGATCGCCTATTGCGGATTAGTGATTGGGAATCGAGCCCAAGCGCCAGCCCATCGTGACCAATCCACAATCAGCAATCCGCGATTCTCGCAATCAGCAATCCGCAATCAACAATGCAATCAGCAATCCGCAATTCGCAATCTACAATAGTGCGATGCGCTACCTGGCCGCCTTCGTCGTCATCCTCCTGCTCGCCGCGGGTGGTGTGTACATCATTGCCGGCCGTGCGGCCGGACCCGCGATCGAGATCGGCAAGCCCACGAAGTTCGTTGGCGTTTCGACGCCGCTCGAGGTGTCGGTCGGCGCCCGCGGCGGGCACTTGGCGTCGCTCCAGGTCACGCTGGAGCAGAACGGCAAGCAGATTCCGCTCTACGCGCTCGGCGGCAGCACCGCGACCATGAAGCAGGACGGGCCGGATCGCCTGATCGTCACGCGCGAGATCGGCAGGAAGAGCGTGCCGGAGCTCCAGAGCGGACAGGCGCGCATCGTGGTGACCGCGGCACGGCCGGTGCTCTACGGCATTCGGACGGCGCAGGCCACGGCGACGCGCGACGTCGAGGTCCGGCTGGAGCGGCCGCAGATCGCACTGCTCTCGAACAAGCACTACATCAATCTCGGCGGATCCGAGATGGTCGTGTACCGCGTTACCCCCGCCGGCGTGCAGTCCGGCGTGACGGTCGGCGACGTGGAGTATCCCGGCTATCCGGGCCCCGGCGCGCGGGGCGACGGCGTGAAGATCGACGACCCGTCGATTCGCGTCGCGTTCTTCGCGCTCTCGTACGATCAGGACCTGAACACGCCGATGCACCTGTTCGCGCGCGACGAGGCCGGCAACACCGCGCGGGCGGACTTCGACTACACCACCTTCCCGAAGCCGTTCAAGAAGAGCCGGATCGAGCTCGAGGATAAGTTGCTCGATCGCGTCGTGCCATCAATCCTGGAGGGCACGAACGAGGTGAACCCCGAGGGAGACACGCTCGCGAAGTTCCTGGTCATCAACGGCGAGCTGCGGCGCAAGAACAACGAGAAGATCGCGTCGTTCGCGAAGGCGAGCGCTCCCGAGATGCTGTGGAACGGCGTGGTGTTCCATCCCTTTGCCAACAATGCCGTGGAGTCAGCGTTCGCCGACCATCGCACCTACACATACAAGGGGCAGGAGGTCGACAAGCAGGTGCACCTCGGGTTCGACCTGGCCTCGTTCATGGGCATCAAGATTGTCGCGGCGAACCGCGGGTCGGTCGTCTTCGCCGACAATCTGGGCATCTACGGCACCTGCGTCATCATCGATCACGGCATGGGGGTGCAATCGCTTTACGGACACCTCTCCTCCATCGGCGTGAAGGCGGGAGACCTGGTCGAGAAGGAACAGGAGCTCGGCCGCAGCGGGATGACCGGGCTCGCCGGCGGCGATCACCTGCACTTCACGATGCTGGTGAACGGACACATGGTCAATCCTGTCGAGTGGTGGGACGCGCACTGGATCCAGGATCGGATCCTGCGGAAGCTGAAGTTCTGACCACGGATGGACACGGAAGAACACCGAAGATCTTGGCCGTCCCGACGCTCTGTGGTATTCAAGAAGATTATGGCAGTGGCGCACTTGCGGACCGTCGCGGCGGGCGTGCTCCTGATGGCCGCCTGGGCGTGCAACTCGAACAAGCCGGCTGCCCCCGCGGGCCCTCCGCCCGACGCGAAGCGCGTCGACAGCTCCAGGGCCGGATCGCTCGAGGGACGCGTCCTGCTCGACGGCCAGCCGCCGGCGAACGCGCCCATCAAGGCGGAAGCGGATCCCGTCTGCATGCGCGCCAACAAGGACGGCGCCACCTTCGAGACGTATGTCGTGAAGGACGGCGGTCTGGACAACGTGTTCGTCTACGTGAAGGACGGGCTGGGCAACTACTACTTCGACATCCCGACCGAGGCCGTCACGCTCGATCAGCAGGGCTGCCGCTACATACCGCATGTGTTCGGCATCCGCGCCGGCCAGCCGCTCGAGATCGTCAACAGCGATCAGACGTTGCACACCGTGCACGCGCTGCCGGACGTGAACCAGGAGTTCAACATCAGCGAGGCGATGGCCGGCATGAGGCGGACGCGGACGTTCACGGCGCCGGAGGTGATGGTGCCGTTCAAGTGCGACACGCACGGCTGGATGAACGCGTACGCGGGGGTCGTGAGCCATCCGTACTTCGCGGTCACGACTGGCGGAGGCCGGTTCGAGATGAAGAACCTGCCCCCGGGAACGTATACTATTGAAGCGTGGCACGAAAAGCTCGGGCGTCAGACCCGGAGCGTCACGCTCGGCGAGAAGGACTCCCGCACGATCACGTTCACCTTCAAGGCACCCACGGCATGAAATGGACCGACACTAAGGTCCGGGGCGGAGCCCCGGCATGAGAAGTGCCGCAATCGCGGTTCCGGCGGCGCACGGCCGCGCGCACGATTTCATCGCGCTCGGCAAGCCGCGACTGAACTTCCTCGTCGTCGCGTCCTCGCTGGCCGGCTACGCCATGGCGGGAGGCAGCACCGGCGACGTGCCGCTGCTGCTCTGCACGGTCGTGGGCACCGGGCTGGTCGCCGGGGGCGCCTCCGCGTTCAATCAGGTCATCGAGCGGCAGCCCGACGGCCTGATGCGGCGCACGCGCACGCGCCCGCTGCCGGACGGACGCCTGCAGCCGCGCGAGTCGCTCGTGTTTGCGACGCTCGCGTCGCTGGCCGGACTCGCGCTGCTGGGGGCGGGGGCGAATCTGCTGAGCGCGGCCGTCGCGCTCACCACGCTCGTCACCTACGCGGCCATCTACACCCCGATGAAGCGCCGGTCGTCGTTCGCGACCGTGGTCGGCGCCATTCCCGGCGCGCTGCCACCGGTCATCGGCTGGGCCGCCGCGCGCGGATCGCTCCCGGCCGAGGCGTGGCTGCTCTTCGCGATCGTCTTCCTGTGGCAGTTGCCGCACTTTCTCGCGATCGCGTGGATTTACCGCGAGGACTACGCGCGCGCGGGATTCCCGATGCTTCCGGTGATCGAGCCGGACGGCCGCAGCACGGCGCGCCAGGCGGTCGTGTACGCGGCGGCGCTCCTGCCCGTCAGCCTCGCGCCGACGCTGATGGGTCTCACCGGCACCACGTATTTCTACGGCGCCCTCGCGCTGACCGTTCTCTTCCTCGCGCTCGCGGTGCAATTCGCGCGCACGCGCGGCATCCCCGACGCGCGCCGCCTCTTCTTCGGATCCATCATCTACCTGCCGCTGCTGTGGATCCTGATGATCGCGAACAGAATCTAGGAAGACTCCCGACTGCCAACACCCGACTCCCAAGTGGGGAATTGGGAGTTGGGAGGGCACTGGTTAGCGGGTTGAGGTTCATGTCCCACCGCGATCTCGATGGAGACGAACAGGAGGAAGGAAGAAGGGGAGGCCTGCACGCAGACCGCGCCGAGGGCAACGCGCGAACCAATACGTTGGGAGTTGAGAAACTTTGGACTACTCCATCCTGCCTGCGGTGAACGCCAGCCTCAATGCCGTCTGCGCGGCGCTCCTCCTGGTCGGCTACACGCTGATCCGCCGCGGCCGCCGCCGCCAGCATCGCGCGGTGATGCTCGCGGCCTTCACGACCTCCGCGCTGTTCCTCGTCTCCTACACGATCTACCACGCCAACGCGGGCTCGCGCGCGTTCCCCGGGCACGGGCCGATCCGTGCCGTGTACTTCACCATCCTCGTCACGCACGTGATCCTCGCGGCCGCGATTCTGCCGCTGGCGATCGTGACGTTGTCGCGCGGACTGGGGGGCCGGGTCGATCGGCACGTGCGCATCGCCCGGTGGACGCTGCCGATCTGGCTGTACGTCTCGGTGACGGGCGTGGTCGTGTACCTGATGCTGTATCGGCTGTACTGATCGCGAGTCCGGCGTCACGCCGAATGCTACAATCGCATCGTTCCCCCCGGATTCCATGATTCCTGTCCACGAGCTCGCCGCTCAGGGCGTTGCGGCAGGCTCCGGCGCCATCGCGCCGGGCCTCGCGATGGTCAACGCCCGCGCGCTGGCGGGTGCCGCGGAACTGCTCGTCATCGGACTCCTGCTCCTCCTGTACTTCTACCGGCGGCGGCTCTACATTCTTTATTGGATCGCGGGGTGGACGCTCGCCGCCGCGTCGACCTTCCTCTCCGCCTATCCGCTGCGCCAGCTCCAGGCGAGCTGGATGCAATACGGTGTCGCGCAGTTCCTCGCGGTGCTGAGCGCGCTCGTCTTCGTCATCAGCGCCGATGCCTACCGCACGCGGCCGCACATCCGGCGGGCGTATGCGCTCCTGCTGCTGCCGGTCCTCATCTGGTTCGCGCTCGCGCCGCTTGCGCTCGGTCCGGTCGCCGTCCTCGCGCCCGGACACCTGCTCATCGCGGGCGGCCTTGCCGCCGCGGGGTTCGCGCACCTCTCGCTCCTGCGCCAGACCCGCCTGCTCGGCGCTGCCGTCGTGGGGACCATGCTGCTGGTGGTGGCGGCGACACACGGATGGCTGGCGATCACGGCGCGGGTGCCGGACGCGCCGGTCGTCGCCCACACCGATTTCCTCAACCTCGCCTCTTACCTCGTGATCGCCCTGGGCATGCAGCTCATGACGTTCGAGGACATGACCTACGAGCTGCGCCTGACGAACCGCCGCCTCGAATCGGCGCAGTGGGAGCTGCGCCAGATGGTCACGACCGATCCGCTCACCGGCTGCCGCAACCGCCGGCTCTTCGACGAGGTGATCAACCGGGAAGTGCAGCGCCATCGCCGCTACCGCATTCCCCTGTCGCTCCTGTTCGTCGACGTGGATCGCTTCAAGGCGATCAACGACACGCTCGGCCACGAAGCGGGCGATCGCGTGCTGCAGCAGGTTGCCGCGTTCCTGGTGAAGAACGTCCGCGAGGCCGACTATGTGTTTCGCTGGGGGGGCGACGAGTTCCTGATCCTGATCTCGTGCAGCGAGGAAGAGGCGGCGCAGAAAGGCGCGGATCTCCAGACGGCCTTCGCGGAGTCCACCAACGGCGGATCGCTGCCGGCCGGCGTCGGCCTGAGCGTGGGCTGCGCGCACGTGCCCGCCGAGGCGGCTGACATCATGGACCTCGTCAAGCTGGCCGACGACCGCATGTACGCCAACAAGCGCGCTGTGCGCCCGCAAGGATAGTCCGCAGCCTCCGCTGTCCCGCCACGCGCTGCCTCGGTTATATTTGGCGGTCCCATGAACGTCGCCGCGCCCGCGCCGCTCAGCTTCCGGCAGGTCCTTGCCATCGACGTGATGCGCCGGGTCTGGTACGCGCAGGTCATCAGCCTGCTGGGCGACTTTCTCGCGCTCTTCGCCGTCATCAGTGCCGTCTCGTTCCGGCTCCACGGAACCCCCGCGCAAGTGACGGGCGTGCAGATCGCCTACATGCTGCCGCTCGCGGTGCTCGGGCCGGTGGCCGGCGTGTTCGTCGATCGCTGGGCGCTCAAGCCGACGCTCGTGGGGAGCGACCTGATTCGCGCGGGGCTCGTCCTGCTGCTGATGATCTCCACGACGTTGTGGCAGGTGTACGCGATCCTGGTCGCGGTCAGCTCGGTCTCGAGCTTCTTCGCTCCCGCGCAGTCGGTGACCATCCGCCAGCACGTGCCGCGCGAGGGACTGCTGTCGGCCAACTCGCTGATGCAAATGGCGATGATGGGCATCCGGATCGTCGGACCCGCCGCCGCCGGCGCGCTGGTTGCCTCGTTTGGCGCGCGCCTGTGCTACGGGCTCGACGGCTTGAGCTTCGTCGGGTCCGCCGCGCTGATCGGCTCGACGACGTTCATCGCGGCGCCGCGCGCGTCGCAGGCGGCGGGACCATCGGCCAACAGCCGCATCCATCAGATCTGGATCGACATGGGCCAGGGGCTGCGGTTCATCGCGCACCACCCGTCGATCTCGTTCGTCGTGCTCGCGATGGCGGCTGGCCTGTTCACGCTCGGCTGCTTCGGGCCGCTCATCGCGATCTTCGTGCGCGAGTCGCTCCATGCCGGGGCCGGCAGCTTCGGGGCGGTGAGCGCCATGATCGGCATCGGCCTGTTCGCCGGGACGCAGGTACTTCGCACGCTGGGCCGTCGCATGAGCAACGAGGCGATGGTGCTCTCAGGGCTGGCGGGCATCGGCGCCGGCGTCCTCCTGCTCGGGGCGCTGCCGTTCATCGCGGCCACGCTCGCCTCGACGTTCCTGATCGGCTTCGCTTTCGCGGGCATCATCGTCCCGGCCCAGACGCTGCTCCAGCAGGAGACGCCGCACGAGCTGATGGGCAGGGTGTCGAGCACGGTGATGTCCACGGTGTTCTTCGCGCAGGTCCTGGGCCTGGTCCTCTCGGGTATCCTCGGCCAGCTGCTCGGCATCCGCGCCGTGTTCTTCCTGTGCGCCGCGCTGGCCGCGGCGCTCGCCGCGTCCGGACACTTCTTCCTCGCCGCCGGTCACGCGCGGGACACACGCCACCAGGCGTAGCGGACCCGCGCCTTGGCCGAGCGGCCGGCCTGGACTGCGGATTCCACCGCGGACTGCCGGCGCGAGAACACGGAACGCGCCAGCGCGGCCTCCTCGGCGGCGGCCGCGCCCTGCTCCCGCAGCTTCATCAGCGGCCACCAGTAGCAGCACCATCGCGTGAAATAGAACGCGTCAAGCGCCGACAGCAGCCGCGTGTATTCGGCGAACGCCGAGCCACGCCCCGCATCGTGCATCTCGTGGCGGATCAACGGACGCCGGTTCTCGATGACACCGTTCCCGTGGATCATGAGGATCGCGGCGTACACGTTGTCCCACGCCGTCTCCCCGACGATGTACGGCCGGAAGCGCCGCCGGTTGCGCGTCCACCAGGCGCCGCGAATGGCGATGGTATCGATCCCGCCGAGCTGCATTCCGCTGGCGGCGCCGGTGACGCCGTCGAAATCCTCACGCGACAGCAGGAACGCGTCGCGGTCTTCGCCGAGGATCCAGTCGACGGCCTGCTGCGACACGATGACGTCTGCGTTGGTGAAGCAGATGTACTCGCAGCCGCGTACCGCGGCCTCGGCGGCGAGCGCGTCGAAGATCTCGGAGACAATCGGCTTGCGCGGGCCGCGCGGGTCGATGTCCGTTGATGCGCGCTGCAGCACGTCCAGGGTCCGGAGCCCCTCAACGTGGTGCGGCCGTTGCGCGAACTGGACGTTGACGGCCCCGGCATCGCGGAGCGCGAGCAACGAGGCGACGCCCGCGGTCTGCCGCCGCAGGCCCTCTCCTTCCGCTGCATAGGTGTGCGTGCCGATGAGCACGCGAGATGACGGGGATGTGCTCGTCACACTGCCGCTGCTACCTGACCTCGAGACCGACTGGACAGGAGACGCCCGTCCCGCCGAGCCCGCAGTAGCCGTCGGGATTCTTCGACAGGTACTGCTGGTGATAGTCCTCGGCGTAATAGAACTCCGGCGCCGGCGCGATCTCGGTCGTAATCGCCCCGAACCCGGACTTCGCAAGCTGCGCCTGAAACGCGTCGCGCGACTGCTCCGCCGCTTCGCGCTGGCGATCGTCGAAGTCGTAGATCGCCGAGCGATACTGCGTGCCGACATCGTTGCCTTGCCGCATCCCTTGCGTCGGGTCGTGGCTCTCCCAGAACACCTTCAGCACCTGCTCGTACGAGATCGTCGCGGGGTCGAAGACCACCAGCACCACCTCGGCATGCCCGGTCATCCCTGAACACACTTCGCGGTACGAAGGATTCGGCGTGTATCCGCCCGCATACCCGACCGCTGTCGTGTAGACGCCGGGAAGCTGCCAGAACTTCCGCTCGGCCCCCCAGAAACATCCGAGCCCGAACAGCGCCTTCTGCGAGTTCGCCGGAAACGGCGGCTCGAGCCGCGCGCCATTGACATGGTGGGTGGCCGGCACGCGCATCCTGTCCGCCCGCCCCGGCATCGCGGTTTCACGCGTCGGCATCTTCAGTTTGGTATCGAACAACGTTCCCTCCCCCCCGCTATTCTAGAACACACCAACCAACGCTGAGACGGGCCACGGCCTTTCACGAAGCTCACGAAGGTCACGAAGACGATCACGATGAGGACCGTCAGTTACCACGCCCCAGCGGAACGTCGTACGCGGCTGGGCCGTCGAGCGCCGGCCGCATGACTTGCGGGCCGGCGGTGCAGGACAGCCGGAACCGGCAAACGCAAACAGCTCCTGATCGAATGCTGCTTGCGTTTGCAGGTTCCACTGTCCTTGCCGCGCTGCGCGCGGCTCGACGGCATAGCCTCGTCGTGGCTGTCTTCGTGGTCTTCGTGCAATAAAAGCCGTCGGCGCGTCCACGAGTCAGGACTGTCCCTGCACGATGACGAAGATGATCAGTGCGAGGATCGCCAACAGTACGAGGAAGGCGATCTTCCACGGACTCAGCGGGTACTTGCCGGCCATCCGTCCCGTGGAGCCGTTGACGACCACCTGATAGCTCTTCGTCCCGTAGAGGTAGGACAGGAGCCAGACGGGAACGAGAATGTGCTTGAACGTCTGTCCGGAAAACACCGGATGGATCTGGAGGTTGCGGTACGTGTCGCCTGGAATCTCGCGCGCACACAGCTCGTGCAGTTTGCGCGTCATCGCCGCCTGCGAGTTCTGCGCCGCGTCCAGCAGAACAACCTGGTAGTGCTCGACGACGAAACCGGAGAGGAATGCCGTGTCGTAGGCCACGAGCTCCGCCGTCGGAAACGGCTGCACCTTCTCCAGCAGCGCGGTTGAAACGCCATGCGTCCCCGGGACGGGCTCATCGTCGAAAAAGTGCCGGACTTCGCCCGACGCTGGTTCCCAGCGGACGTGCTGCACCTGGCGCGTTCCGGTCCGGCCGCGGTTATCGCGGTAGGTCTCGGTCGTGTAGTAGTAGTGCCCCGCTTCGGCTTCCCACGGGCACGCCGCATGGGCGTCGAACGTCCAGTACGGAATATATACCCCGCGCACGCGGTCGACGAGCGCGCGCTTCTTCAGCGAGCCCGGCGCGAGCCACTTGCTCGCGTACCAGCGGCGGATCTGCTCCCGCACCTGGCTCTCCGGGATCTTGAACGGGAGCAGCGCCTGCGGCCGGATCGGTGCCTTGATCTCGGAGTAATCCACGAGCGCGGGCGATCCGCAGAAGTCGCAGTTCTGACCGACACGCTCGGGGTCGAAGACCGACACCGCCTTGCAGCTCTGGCACTGGACCGTGCGCTTTTGCGCCAGCCACCCGCGCGCGTCGTCCGGCAGCTCGCGCAGCGCCTTCGTGAGATCGTTTTCGACGAGGGCGCCGCTCGCGGCGTCGATCGTGAACGGAGCGGCGGTCCCGCAGAACGGGCAGACCAGGAGCTGCTTCGCCGGATTCCACTCCGCCTGCGCCCCGCACGCGGCGCAGGGGTGCTTCTCGAGCGCCTTGATGTCGGGCGTGGTCACTTCGCGAGGTAGTCGTCGAGGGCGCTTCGCTTGACCCGGTACGAGTCGCCGATCTTCTTCGCCGCCAGTTCTCCCGACGCGATGATCGCCATCACGTCCTTCTCCGCGACCCCGAGCGCCTTCCCCACGTCAGCCGGCGACAACAGCTCCGCGGCCGCCGCGGGACCCGCGACCTCTGCCGCGCCCGCCGCCGCGCCGGGCAGCCCCTGCTGCTGCATGATCTGCTGCGCGATGGCCAGCCCCACGGCCATCTCCGTGGCCATTCCGCCCGAGCCGCCTCCCTTTTCCATTCCCTGCGCCATCTGGAGCTTCACGTAGTCGTTCAGGTTCCCGATCGCCGCCATGCTCGATCGCTTGTCGATGGCCTGCTCGACCTCCGCCGGCACCGACACGTTCTCGACAACGAAGCTCGCGATCTCGATCCCGTACTTCGCCGAGACCACGGGGTTGATGAGCGGCAGCAGCGCATCGCCCAGCTCGCCGTAGCGGCTGGCGACGTCGAACACGGGAATCTTCGCCGACGCCAGCGCGTCGGTGAAGACGCTCACAATCCGCGCGCGCATCGTGTCGGCGAACTCATCGACCCTGAAGTTCTGGTCGGAGCCCGCGACCTCGCGCAGGAACAGCTTCGGATTGACGATCTTGAAGTCGTAGATCCCGAACGCGCGCGCGCGGACGATGCCGAGGTCGTCGTCGCGAAGCATGAAGGGATTCGGCGTCCCCCACTTGTTGCCGGTGAACAACCGCGTGTTCAGGTAGTACACGTCGGCCTTGAAGGGGGAATTGAAGCCGTACTTCCACGACTTCAGCCTCGTCAGCACGGGGATGTTGTCGGTGGTCAGCGTGTGCTTCCCCGGCCCGAAGGTGTCGCCGAATTCTCCCAGGTAGAGGAACTGCACCCGCTGCGATTCGCGCACGATGAGCTGCGCCCCGTTCTTGATGGCCTTGTCTTCGTCCGGAAAGCGGTAGGACAGCGTGTCTCGCGAGTCGTCGGTCCACTCGATGACGTCGATCAGCTCTCCGCGGATGAAATCCATGATGCCCATCGTGTACGCTCCTGGCAGGCCTGAGGGCCCCTCGCTATAGGTATCGACGCCGCACAGGGCTATTCTAGGTCATCCAATATGCCAGACGCCCGCTCATTGAGCTGCCCCCATTGCGGCGCCCCGGCGGAGCCGGGGACCGGCCGGTGTGTGTACTGCCGCGGACGGCTCGCCACGGTCAGTTGTCCGAAATGTTTCGCGCTGCTGTTCGACGCGGCGCGCTTCTGCCCGTCGTGCGGCGCCCCGCGGGAGCGGACCGAGGTGGGGGACGGTGAAATCGCGACGTGCCCGGCGTGCCGAGGGCGCGTCCTGCACGTGCGTCTCGGTACGGCGTCGCTGCTCGAGTGCGCGGATTGCGACGGCGTCTGGATCGATGCCGCGGACTTCGAGCGCATCTGCGCCGATCGGGAGGCCCAGGCCGCGGTGCTGCACCGGTGGACGGGCCACGGCACCGCGCCGGCAGGTCCCGTACGCTACCGGCCGTGCCTGCGCTGCAAGAAACTGATGAACCGCGTCAACTTCGGCCGCCTCTCGGGAACGGTCGTCGACGTGTGCCGCGGGCACGGGACGTTCCTCGACGTCGGGGAGCTGCATGCCATCGTCACGTTCATCGAAGCCGGCGGCCTCGATCGCGCCAGGGCGCGCGAGATGGAAGAGCTCCGCGAGGAAGAGCGAAAGCTGCAGGCGCTGCAGGCGCAAAGGTCCGCCGACAACCAGGCCATCAATTACTCCAGCCGCGCCTGGAGCCGGCACGATCTGGCCCAGCTCATCGCCATGGTTCAGCGCAAGTAACAGCGCGGCCGTGAGCCGTGGCCGCTGGCAGCCCTAAAGGGCTGCGCTACTCTGGCTCGAAGGCCAGCGCCACGCCGTTGATGCAGTAGCGCAGGCCGGTCGGCGGCGGGCCGTCCGGAAAGACATGTCCGAGATGCCCGCCGCAGCGGCGGCAGTGCACCTCGGTGCGCTCCATGAAGTGGCTCCGGTCGACCGTGGCCGCGACCGCACCGTCGAGCGGCGCGAAGAAGCTCGGCCAGCCGGTGCCGCTCTCGAACTTCGGCCCTGACTGGAAGAGGGGCGCGCCGCATCCGGCGCAGGTGAACGTGCCACGCCGTTTTTCCTGGAGCAAGGCGCAGGACCCTGGCATCTCGGTGCCGTGCTGCCGGAGGACGCGATATTGCTCCGGCGTCAGGATCCGCCGCCACTCCTCATCCGACTTGACGACCTCAAAAGCCTCGGTTTGCATCCCGTCCTCCCTCAACGCCCAACCCCCAACTCCCCACGCCCAACTCCCAGACTCAAGATTGGGAATTGGGAGTTGGGCGTTGGGAGTTGTCATCGTTCAGCAAGAAATCGACCAGCAGGTTTCCTGCGACCCGCATCCGATACCGCGCCGTCGACCGCACGTCGTCTATCGGCGCGATATCCGCCGTGAGCGCCTGCCGGGCGACGGCCGCGATGCCCGGATCGATCCGGCGTCCGCGCAGCGCATGTTCCGTGACATGACACCGCACCACCGTCGGCGCGACGCTGCCAAAGGCGATCCTGGCGTCGTGAAGTGTCCCGTCCCTCACGTCGGCGGCGGCCGCGAAGCAGACTTTTGAAATGGCCTGCGCCCTGCGCGTGCCGACCTTGCGGTACGCCTGCCGCCAGCCGCGGCGTGCGAACGGCAGCCGGATGCGCCGGATGATCTCGTCGGGCGCGAGGTCCATGACCTTGTAGCCCTTGTGAAATCCGTCGTACGGCACCCGCCGCGTCCCGCGGACCGAGACGATATCGAGCTCGGCGTCGTACACAAGGAGCGCCGGGGGCGTGTCCGCCGCGGGCGAAGCATTGGCGATATTGCCGCCGAGCGTCCCCCGGTTTTGCGTCGCCACGCCGCCCGTCTCGGCGGCGGCGCGAACGACCAGCGGGAAATCCGCGCGCAGCACCGGATGCGCCAGCACGTCGGAGTACGTCGTCAGCGCACCGATCGCGACGCCGTCTTCTGAAACGGTGATGCCCCGCAATTCCTCGATGTCCCAGAGGCTCACGTAACGGCCCGGCGCGAGCTTGCCCGACTCGAGCAGCACCATGAGATCGGTTCCTCCGGCGAATGGTTTCCACCCGCCATCTCCGCCGGAGAGCAGCCGCAGGGCCGCGTCGAGCGTCTCTGGCGCCTCGAGGTCGTAGGCTGGCAGGAACGCCCTCATGACGGCTCGGCGGTCCTGCCGCACGCCTCGACGACGGCGGCGAAGATGCGCATGTAGCCGGTGCAGCGGCAGAGATTGCCGGCCAGCGCCGCGCGAGTCTCGTCCTCGGTTGGACGCGGCGTGCGCGCGAGAAGGCTCACCGCGGCAAGCACCATCCCGGGCGTGCAGATGCCGCACTGCGCGCCGCCGCACGCGACGAACGCCTCCTGAACCGCGTGCAGTCGATCGGCCGACGCGACGCCCTCTATCGTGACGATTTCGGCGCCGTTCGCATGGACGAGGGGCACGAGGCAACTGTTCACGAGCCGGCCGTCGAGCAGAACCGAACACGCGCCGCATTCCCCCTCTCCGCAGCCTTCCTTCGTGCCTGTCAGGTGCGCGTCGCGGCGCAGGACGTCGAGCAGCCGCGCCATGGAATGGCCGCGCAGGGTCGCCGCCTGGCCATTGATCCGGCATGTGACCGTGAGGTCAGCCAACGGTCACCTCCTCCATCAGCACCATCAGGCGTTCGGGCGTGATCGGCACCGCCGTCACGTTGACGCCCGTCGCATGGGCAACGGCATTCGCGATCGCGGGCGCCGCGCCATCCATCGGCAGCTCGCCGATGCCTTTCGCGCCCGCCGGACCGCGCGCGTACGGCACCTCCTCGAACAAGACGCGGATCGGCGGCAGGTCCATCGAGGTGGGCATGATGTAGTTGGTCATCTGCGCGTTCTGCATCCGGCCGTCACGCCAGGAGACCTGCTCGTAGAGCGCCCAGCCGATGCCCTGAGCCACGCCCCCTTCGATCTGACCGGTCGCGAGCACGGGATTGATGACCTTGCCCACCTCCTGCACGGCGACGAAGTCGTCCACGTGCACCTCGTACGTGATCGTGTCGACGCTGACCTCCGCCACATAGACCGCCCACGCGTAGGAGCCGTACGCGTCCCCCACGTACCGGTCGTCGTCCCACTTCATCCCGGGAGTCGCCTGGTACTGCGCCGAGGCGCGGAGCGCGCCGAACCGATCCACATAGGTGGCGCACGCGGTGGCAAAATCAGCCGGAGCATAGCCGGGCTGGAGCAGCCCCGCGCCCGTGAGCGATGCCGCGACGCCGGCGGCGGCCGTCTCCACGAGCTTGCCGACGACCATGCACGTGCGCGAGGCCACGGTCGGACCGCTGTCTGGCACCGACGCCGTATCCGGCTGCGCCACATCGATCGCATCGGGGCTGATGCCGAGCGCGTCAGCGGCAATCTGAGAGAAGATCGTGTTGGTGCCCTGCCCGATTTCCGTGTTCGCGGCAAGCACCCGCACGCGACCCTCGCGCGTTGCCTCCACGACGACAACCGATGCCAGATGATCTTCACCCGAGCCGGTGAATCCGGCGCCGTGCATGAAGGCGGCGAACCCGATCCCCTTCTTGATCGTGGACGTCGCGTTCGATGCGGCCCAGGCCACCTTCTTCGCGTGGTAATCCGATTCCTTCAGCGCGCGGGCGAGGATCGCGTTCATGTCGATCGGCTCCCGCATCACCTGGCCGACCGCGCTCGTCTGTCCGGTCTGGATGAAGTTGCGGCGGCGGAATTCGTCAGGCGCGAGTCCCGCGGCCTCGGCCACGCGATCCATGTGCCGCTCGAGCGCGAAGAGGCTCTGGGGCGCGCCGAAACCACGAAAGGCGCCGTGCGGCGGCACGTTGGTCGCGACGGCCACCCCGCGGATGCGGGTGTTCGGGCAGAAATACGGCCCCGGCGCGTGGATCGTGCCGCGCGAGAGCACGACCGGCGACAGCGTGCAGTACGCCCCGCCGTCGATCACGAAGTCGATGTCCATCGCCACGAGGCGACCGTCCCTGGTGACGCCGGTCCGGTGGCGGGTGCGCGAGGGATGCCGCTTCGTCGTCGCGACCATGTCCTCAGCGCGGTCGTACACGAGCTTCACCGGCCGTCCGGATTTCCACGCGAGCAGCGCGGCATGCCCCGCGATGATCGACGGATATTCCTCCTTGCCGCCGAATCCGCCGCCGGTCTCCATCTGCACGACGCGGATTCTCTCCGACGGCAGGTCGAACAGCCCCGCGAGCGCCCGGTGAACGTAATACGGGCACTGCATCGAGCCCCAGACACTCACACCGTCTTCGGGCCGTGCGACCGCGAGCATCCCGTTCGGCTCGATGTAGAGCTGCTCCTGCGAGCCCGTCTCGTACTCGCCGGCGACAACGACATCCGCGGCGGCGAGCGCGGATTCAACGTCACCGCTCGCGACCGAGTAAGACTTGAAGATGTTGTCCGTCCCCCAGATGATTTCCCGCCGCGCCAGCGATTCGTCGATGGAGCTCACCGCGGGCAGCGGGTCGATCTCGATGGTGACGCCGCGCCGGCCTTCCTCCAGCATGACCGGGTCCGGGTGCGCGAGCAGGACGACCGGCTCCTCCGCGTGGTTCACGCGATCGGACGCCAGATACGGCTGGTCGTCGGTGATGAGCGCGACGACGTTCCTGCCGGGGATGTCGGCGGCGGTGACGATCGTGAACTGATCCCAGGGGAGCCCGGGCGCAAAGCGGATGTCCCGGATCGTTCCCCTCACGACGGAACTGCGGACCGTCGCTCCGTGCAGCATGCCGGGCAGCACGAGGTCGTCAACGTACCGCGCTTGCCCGGTGACTTTCGCGCGTCCTTCCTTGCGGGGAATCGATCGACCGATGGCGGGCATACGGCCGATCTTACCCCACGGGTGGAAGAGGCCTGCCTCGCCGTAGCGCGTCGCGCGTAGGCGGGCGATCGGCGATCGGCGGTATGCGCGCGGCGCTCGGGGCCAACCGAGAGTTCTCCCGCTTACCGGGGACCGAACCCCTGACGGTACCCGAGCCGGAACCCGGCGCGATAGCCGGCCTGGTAGTCCTCGCGCGCGCCCAGTCGCTGGTCGTAGCCGGCGTCCGCCTGTTCGAGCTCGCGCTGTCCTTCGAGGTCCCACTTGCCGCCGTTCACGGACTTGTCTTCGAGTGGCCTGCAGCCGCCGGACCTGGTCATCCGTGCCGGTCAAGGCCTGTACGTGATGACCGACTTCGTGCGCGAGCACGTAGCCCTGCGCGAATTCGCCGGACGCGCCGAAGCGGTTGCGCAACTCGTCGAAGAAGCCGAGATCCAGGTAGACCTTGTGGTCCGCGGGACAGTAGAAGGGGCCGCTCGCCGACTCCGCGAAGCCGCAGGCCGACTGAATGCCGTCGCGAAACAGCACGGCGCGCGTCTTCTGATATCGACCGCCCAGCAGGCGCTCCCACGTCGCTTGCGTGTCGTCCATGACCGCATCGACGAAGTCGACAAGGCGCTCCTCTTCCGGCGACGTCGCCACGCCGGACGTCCCCACGGTTGCAGACGGCGGCGCGCTGCCGGCTCCACCGCCGCTGAGCAAGGACAGGAAATCGACACCGGTGAACCAGCTGAGGAGCAGCACGATGAGCAACCCGCCAATCCCCAGCGGCGCCCCCATCCGCAAGCCCGACCGGCCGCGCTGATCCTCGATGTTGCTGCGATCCCCGGGCGTCCATTTCATCGGCTCAGCCTCCGCGCCGACCTGATGCAGAATCGCTGCCGCCGTCAGTCAACGGTGATCGCGCGCCACTTCCCCTGGTGGAAACGGGCCACGGTCAACACGCAGCGCGTGAAGTGGCCGAGCAGAATGGCGGTCCAGACGCCGGTCGAATCCAGCGTGCCGCGCTGCTGCAGGAAGAAACACAGGCCCAGCGGCACCGCGACCTGCGAGACAAGGGTGATGTAAAGGGGACTTCTGGTGTCTCCGGTTCCCTGCAATCCGCCCGTGTAGGTCAGCGCAACTGTTATGAACAGCCCCGACACGCTGAGGAACCGGAGGAGCTGCCGGCCCAGATCGACAACGATCGGATCGTTCAGTCCGAAGATCCCCATGAGCTGCTCTGGGATCAAGAGGAACATCGCGCCGACGCTCGCCGCCACGCCCAGCCCCATCCGGGCGGCGAGATGCACGGCTCGCGCGCTCCGGTCCGGATGGTGCGCCCCGAGGTTCTGCCCCGCCACCGCCGCGGCCGCCCCCATCAATCCCACCGAGGTCCACGTGATCAGCGAGAACAGCTCCGAGTAGCCGACGGCATACGCCGCCTGTGCCTCGGCGCTGTGCTTCAACGACCCCATGAACCGCAGCATCATCACGCCCGCCACGTTCATGGCGACGCCCTGCACACCCGCCGGAAGGCCGAAGCGAAACAACGCCCGGATGATCTTCCAGTCCGGCTTCAGCGACATCGAGCGCGGGAAATGCACGACGAGCTTGCCCGCGAACATCATCCAGATCGCATACGCCGAGACCGCGCCGGTCGCGATGACGGTGCCGATTGCGGCCCCTTGCGTGCCGAACGACGGGATGGGGCCCAGGCCGCGGATGAACACGATATTGAGGCCGATATTCAGGAAGGTGATCGCGACGCCGAGCCGCAGCGGCGTGCGTGGATCGCCCGCGGACCGAAGCGCCCCCCCGAGCATGAAGAACATCAGCAGGCCGATGCTGAACAGGAACATCGTCCGCAAGTACGGCAGCGCCTGCGCATGCACGGCCGGCGTGGCATGGACGATGTCGAGCAGCCGCGGCGAGAGGAAGTAGCCGAGCGGCGCGAGGATGCCGACGGCGAGGACGAGCGACGTGAGGAAGGCCTGGTAGACCGTACGATTGACCTTGTCGTGATCGTTCGCGCCCGTGTAGCGCGCCACCAGCACACCCATGCCGGTGAACAGCGAGCTGATGAACACGATGACGACGAGGAAGATCTGCCAGCTGACGCCGATGGCCGCGTTGCCGGTGAAGCCGACGTAGTGGCCGACCATCACATGGTCGATGATGCCCTGCAGCCCGCCAATCGCGTTCTGCAACACCGTGGGCCACGCGATCTTCCAGACGGCCGACGCGATCGGTCCTTCGACGATGGACCGATCGAACGCGCGGCGCCGGGTTGGCGTGGGAGCGGTGACGACGGCCGGGGCCGCCGGCGTCATGTCGGCCGGCGAGCCAGTGGCAGCCTGCGCGGCCGACGGGGGCGGAACGGGCTCAGTGGGCACTATCGCCGCATAATAGCATCCGGACGGAGGCGTTACGCCGTCGCGGAGCGCATGTCCTTCAGGACGCGACGCACGTCCGCGTGCGCCATCACGACCGCGGGCTGACGCTGCAGCGCATCGAAGTAGCGGCGCTGGAACCCCTCGCCGTCCTCGGAGGCGGTCAGCAGCCGATCGACCTGGTCGATCAACGTCGTGGCGTCGGCGCGCGTCGCCGGCGAATCCGGCTGCACCATTTCATCGATCCGGACTATCACTTCCGAAATCGAGTGCAGCCAGGCGAACCACGGGTCGCTGATCACGAGCTGCAGGAGCGCCGCGTTGTTCCCCACGCGCCCCCGATCCATCTCGTAGGCTCTGCGCGTATCGTCCAGCAGCACCTTGTGCAACTGCAGGAGCGTGAGGCGCAGCTCCTTCAGCCGGCGCCGCACGTCCTCGTCCATCAGTGCATACGCGGAGTGCGCGCCGGGCGGTTCGCCCGCAGCCGCTTCGGCCGCCGTCAACACGGCCTGCAGGTCCAGGCGCTCGGTCCCCATCAGCAGCGATCCGTCGGCCGCGCGAGGCCACTCCGCCCGAGGCCGATCCCAGTAGAGCTCGAGGCCGTTGCCGTCGGGATCCCGGAGGTACAGCGCTTCGCTGACGCCGTGGTCGCTCGCTCCATCCAATGCCACGCGCGCCGCGCGCAGCCGCCGCAGCGCGTCGCCGAGCGCGGCGCGGTCCGGATACCGGATCGCAAAATGGTAAAGACCCGTCGTCCCCGGCGGCGGCGGCGATCCCCCCTGGCTCTCCCACGTGTTCAGGCCGATGTGATGGTGATAGTCGCCGGCGCTGAGGAACGCAGCGGAGTCACCCATGCGCTGCGTGATCTCGAAGCCGAGCACGCCGTGGTAGAAGGCCAGCGCCCGATCCAGGTCGGCGACCTTCAGGTGCACGTGGCCGATCTCGGTGCGGGGATCTATTCGCTTCGACATGACATCCCATCATAGCGAGGGACCGGGCGCCGATGAAACGGGTGCTCAGCGGTTCGCGGCAACGGTGAGCTTCTTGCACCGCCCGGGGAGGAGGAACAACGCGTGGCTGAAGTGCTTGTCGAATTCTCGGAGCCGGTCGGCGGCGGCGACGGACGGACGTACATCGCCCGTGCCTGCGGCACGGAAAGCGCCGCGGGAACCTGGCTCGGGTGGATCGAGTTCATTGGTGACGATGGAACGGTAATCGCGTCGTCGCGCGAAACCACGCAGCCGAACCGGCAGGACACCGTCTACTGGGCCACCGGGCTTACGCCGGTCTACCTGGAGGGGGCGCTCGAGCGCACGCTCAAGCCACTGGTGCGGCCCGTGGCGCGGCCGCCGGTGCCTCCGTTCACCGACGGCCCGGCGCCGGATTCGACACCCGAGCCGGCGCGGGTCGAGAGCATCCTGGATCCGTTTTCCGTGTATCGAAAGGGAGAGGCGCTCCTCCGCACGCAGCTCGGCGCGTTGTCGGCGTGGCACCTGGTGAACATCATCAACGATTACCAGCTCAGCCAGGAGCCGCCGGCGGTTCTCAGTGCACTGACACAACCCGCGCTGGCAGAGCTGATCGTGGCGGCCGTCCGGGCGCGCGCCGAAGAGCTGGCGCAGCGTTGAGCGATTTACTGGTGGGCCGACGTCAGGCGCCGGATGGTGTCCAGAATCACATCGAGATCGCAGGGCTTGGGTAAAAACGCATCGCACCCCGCCTCCTGAGCCAGGGCGCGGTCTTCCTCGAGCACCGACGCCGACACGACAATGACCGGGACATGCCGGACACGCGGGTCGTGGCGAATCTCACGCGTCAATTGCCAGCCGTCGGTCCGCGGCAGCCGCAAATCCATGAGGATTACGTCGGGCACGTTCTGCTTGATGAGCTGCCGGAACTGTTCTGCCGCGGACGCCGTGCGTACCGCGAAGCCGGACGCTTCCAGGAACTCCGCGTATCCCTCGCGCGTGTCGCCGTGATCTTCAACGATGAAGCAGAGGGGCATGCGCCGGCCTTTGCAAAAAGCGCACCCCGACAGTTTCGGGTCTCGCGCGCACCCAGCACCCAGCACCTAACACCGCTGTGTCACGTACTCCGCCGGGTCGATGAGCACATCAACGACCGCGACGCGGTCGGCCTTGCGGGCCTGAGCCAGCGCGTCGTCCAGTTCCTCGAGCGTCCGCACCCGCGCTCCCCACGCGCCGAATCCTCTCGCGACGGTCGCGAAATCCACCGCGCCGTACCGCACGCCGAGCGTCGGGTAGCCGCGCCGCTGCTGCGCCGCATCGATCAGGCTGAGGCTGCTGTCGTTGAACACAATGATGACGAAGCGCAGGTCCTCGCGGACGCACGTTTCGAGATCGGCGAGCGTCATGCCGAACCCGCCGTCGCCTATCGTGCACAGGATCTCGCGGCCGGGGAACTGCAGGCGGGCGGCCATGGCGGCCGGAAGGCTATAGCTCATCGCTGACAGTCCGTTCGATTCGAAGAACGTCATCGGCTCGTAGGTCGTCCACGCCTGCGTCGTCACCATCTTCACCGATCCGACGTCGGTGGTGAAGATCGCGTCGCGGGGGAACAGTTCGCGAAGCCGCCGCGTGAGCTCGTACGCGGAGAGGCCGCGCGGTCGCGACTGGGGCCGCAGCGCCCGATCGAGCTGCCCGCGGAAGGTGGCGCGGTCGCCATCGGTCCAATCGAATGGGCCCGGCGCGTCGCGTTCGAGCCGTCCGAGCATGTCGACCACATCGCCGACCGCTTCGGCCCGCGGACGATACGCGCCCGAAGCAATCGACAGGGGTCCGACAGACACGAGCGGCAGCTCGTGGTGCCACAGCTTATCCGACTCGACCGGTTCGAATCCAATCCCGACGAGCAGGTCCGAGCGCCGGAAAAGATCCAGCACGACCGTGTCGGCCGACACGCCGGCGCAGACGCCGTAAAAGAGCGCGTGATCTTCCGGGAAGATGCCTTTCGCCTTCGGCGTGACGAACACCGGGAGCCGCAGGCTCTCGACAAAGTGCCGCACGGCCGCGGCGTGCGCGCGGTGCTCGAGATCCAGTCCGAGCACGGCCACGGGTCGCCTCGACTGCTGAAGCGCCCGCGCGACGTGCTCCAATCCGTTTTGGGGCTTGGGGCTTGGGGTTTGGGAGTTGGAAGTTGGGAGTTGGGAGTTGGGAGTTGGAAGTTGGGAGTTGGGAGTTGGGAGTTGGGAGTTGACAGGCGGAGCCTCTTCGGACTCTTGGCTCCGCGCAACGTCGGAGGGCAGCGCGATGTGCACGGGGCCCATTCGAGGGGCCAGGCTCGCCGCAATTGCGCGCCGCACCTTCGAGGCGGTGTTGATGGCGTCCAGCGTCATCGCAAGCTTCGTGAACGGCCGATACACCGCGTTCAGGTCGAGATTCTGGTGCGTCGCCAGCGGCGAGGCGGCCAGCGCGTGGCTGGCCGTGATCGCGATCAGGGGAGAGCGATCGAGGAACGCGTTGGCGACCCCAAGCGTCATGTTGACCGCCCCGGGACCGAGCGTCGACACGCAGACGCCGGGGCGCCTGCTGATTTGCCCGGTGACGTCGGCCATCAGCGAGGCGGTCGCTTCGTGGCGCGTCAGCAGGAATTCGATGCCCGCCCGGCGCGCCGCTTCCATGAAGTCGAGGATTTCACCGCCGGGAAGCCCGAACATCCGCGTAATTCCGGCCTCCCGCAGGGTCCTCGACAGTATCTCCGCACAGGTGGGCATGCTCCCAAATCTCCCGGGGAGAGTAGAATCCCCCCAACGTAAGGCAGCCCTGAAGGGCTGCGCAACACGAGTCGGTACGCTTACGCGCGCGAATGGAAGCATATGCGCAAACTGCTCGCGACTCTCGCCACCGCCCTCGCGCTCGGCGCCCTGCAGGCACCCTCGCTCGAGCGCCTCGCACACGCGTCTTTGTCGCCCATCGATGGCACGTTGAAGGTGCGAGGCCTCGCCGCCGAGGTGCGGGTCGTCCGCGACGAATGGGGCGTGCCGCACATCTACGCCCAATCGACCGACGATCTCTTCTTCGCCCAGGGGTACGTCGCGGCCCAGGACCGCCTCTGGCAGATGGAGATGTGGCGACGGACGGCCGAAGGGCGGCTCGCCGAAGTCCTCGGCCCCTCCGCCCTGCCGCGCGATCGCATGGCTCGGCTGCTGAAGTACCGCGGCCCCCTGACCGACGCGGAATGGGCGAGCTATCACCCTGAGGGCCGCCGGATCATGGCGGCCTTCGCCAACGGCGTGAACGCGTACATCGCCGAACGCGGCGAGAACCTGCCCGTGGAATTCGTCCTCACCGGCATTCGGCCGACGCCGTGGACGGCCGAGACCTTGATCCGGCGAGCGACGACGCTGGCCGATGCGGCGGCGGAGCTGCAGCTCGCGCGCGGCGTCGCGCAGTTCGGCCGCGAGGAGGCCAATCGCCGCCGGAACCCGGATCCGTGGGATCCGCTGGAGATCCCGACAGGATTCGATCCTTCGACTGTCGCCGACGAAGTCGTCGCCGCCGCACGTGTGCCCCCCGCGGGCGCCCGTCCGCCGGTGCTTCCTCAATACGAGACGCTCGTGCGCGGATCCGCGGGTGAGCTGCCCGACACCTCCGTGAAACAACCTGGCAGCAACAACTGGGTCATCAGCGGGGCGCTCTCGACGACCGGGAAGCCCGTCGTCGCCAACGATCCGCACCGCGAGGTGACGCTGCCGTCGCTGCGCTGCATCTTTCATCTGAACGCGCCGGGCTGGAACGTGATCGGCGCGTCGGAGCCCCCGTTTGTCGGCATCGCGCTCGGCCACAACGAGCGTCTCGGCTGGGGGCTGACCATCGTCGGGACCGATCAGCAGGATGTATTCGTCGAGGAACTGAATCCCGCGAACGTGGACGAGGCAAAGTGGAACGGCAAGTGGGAGCCGCTGCGCGTCGTCCGCGAAGAGATCCCGGTGAAGGGGCAGGCGCCGGCTGTCTTCGAGATGAAATTCAGCCGGCACGGACCGATCGTCTACATCGACAAGGCGCGCAACCGCGCCTTCGCCGTGCGCTCGGCGCTGCTCGAACCTGGCGCGGCCCCGTACCTCGCTGGGCTGCGGCTGTCGCAGGCGAAGAACTGCCGCGAGTTCCTCGACGCGGCGATGTACTGGAAAGCGCCGACGGAAAATCTGATCTGCGGCGATGTCGACGGGAACATCTCGTGGCAGGCCTCGGCGCTCACGCCGAGCCGAAAGGGATGGGCGGGACGGCTTCCGGTTCCGGGAACCGGCGAGTTCGAGTGGCAGGGTTTCCGGCGGGATCTGCCGCGCGAGTTCAATCCGCTGCGCGGTTTCATCGCGACGGCGAACCACAACATCCAGCCGAAAGGCTACGCGCCACCGATCATGTTCAAGACCGCCAACACGCGGTTCGAGCGGATCACCCGCCTGCTGCAGATGATCGACCCGTCGAAGAAACATTCGATGGAGGATCATCGACGCATGCAGCACGACGCGTACTCGCTGCGCGCGGCGGCAGACCAGACGCGGTTCAGGGGCTGGACCTCCGCCGATGCCGCCGTCGAGCGGGCGCGGGGAGAGATTGCAGCGTGGGACTGCGTCTACGCACGCGACAGCCGGGCGGCGGCGCTCTACGAGGCCTGGCGCGCCACCGAACCGGGGGGGCGGGGACAAACCGCAAATCCGGATCCGTCGCGCGAGCGCGTTGAAGCCAGGCTGCAGGCCGCCATCAAATCGCTGACCGCGTCGCAGGGAACCGACTGGAGCCAATGGCGCTGGGGGCGCACGCACACCCGCGCCTTCGCGCACCCGGTCGTTCCGGCGTTCGACTTGCCCAGGGTTGAGCGCGCCGGCGGGGCGGGGACTGTCGCCGCCGATGGCGCCACGTATCGCGAGATCATGGATGTGGCTGACTGGGACCGTTCCGTCACGAGCAACGTGCCCGGCCAATCGGGACAGCCCGGAAGCCCGTACTTCGGAAACCTGCTCGCGGACTGGGCGGACAACAAGTACTTTCCGATGGTCTACTCCCAGAAGGCGGTCGAGGCCCATGCGGCGCATCGCCTGACGCTCGTTCCAGCCAAGTAAGGACGAAGAAGCATGCGCTCTCTGCTGACGATCCTCCTCGGGGCTGGGATGCTGGTCCAGACGCCAGCTCCGCCGGAGGGCTGGCGCACGGTTGAACAGTTCCACCGCGAT
Organism: Acidobacteria bacterium RIFCSPLOWO2_12_FULL_66_21; assembly: GCA_001767455.1. Lineage (GTDB taxonomy): Bacteria > Acidobacteriota > Vicinamibacteria > Vicinamibacterales > 2-12-FULL-66-21 > 2-12-FULL-66-21. The sequence continues at coordinate 20,022 of MELC01000052.1, read as the reverse complement.
CACGTGCGCTCCGCGGGAATTGTCGGGAGCAGCCTGATGCTGATGCGCGACGGCGCTGTCGTCGCGGCCGCGACGGTCGGCAATCAGCAGGAGGGCGGACCTCCCGTCGACGCGGACACCATCTATCACTGGGCGTCCATCACGAAGACCTTCACGGGCATCGCGATCATGCAGCTTCGCGATCGCGGCCTCCTGTCACTCGACGATCCAGTCGTGAAGTACGTGCCGGAGTTCAGACGCGCGCACAACCCGTATGGCGACATCTCGCAGGTGACGATCCGTCACATGATGACGCACAGCTCCGGCCTGCGCGCGGGGACCTGGCCGTGGGGCGGCGACAAGCCCTGGCAGCCGTTCGAGCCGACCAGTTGGGATCAGCTCGTGGCGATGCTCCCCTACACCGAGCTGATGTTCGCGCCCGGCACGAAGTACAGCTATTCGAACCCCGGGGTGATCTTCCTGGGTCGCATCATCCAGGAGTTGACGGGCGACGACTACGAGGTCTACATCACCAAGAACATCCTGATGCCGCTCGGCATGCGCTCGACGTTCTTCGATCGCGCGCCGTACTACCTGCTGCCGCACCGGTCGCACAGCTACTTCGTCACCGACGCGGGACGCACGGAGGGGCGGTTCGATTTCGACACCGGCATCACCGTGTCCAACGGCGGGTTGAACTCGCCGTTCGGCGACATGGCGAAGTACCTGGCGTTCCTGGCCGGCGACGCTGTGAAGCGCGCCACCTACGGCGTGGTGTTGAAGCGCTCGAGCCTGGAGGAGATGTGGAAGCCCCAGATTCCCGCGTCAGAGGGAGAAGGCGGCGGCGTGGGCGTCCAGATGGGGCTGTCGTTCTTCATCGAGCAGCGCGGCGGCCTCGAGCTGGTTGCGCACAGCGGCGGGCAGAACGGCTTCATCTCGCACTTCTACCTGCACCGCCCGTCGCGGACCGCGTACCTGGTCTCGTTCAACACTGACGTGGCGCCGTCGAAGAAGGACCCGTCGAGGATGACCACGCGCCGTCTCGACGCGGAGCTGCGCGACGTCATCGTGCGGGAAGTGTTCGCGAAGGCGACGGGGAGCCGGTAGGCTGGAGGCTCGGAGGCGACGGGGTTACGGAGTCGTCTTCACACGGAGGCGCGGAGGGCACGGAGACCCACGGAGACGAGCCGGTCTGGCGCCCGCCTCCGACGGGCGACGGAGGTGATCCGCGTCACGACCTGTGAGCACGAGCCGCGGGCTGTGAGCCGCGAGCGACGAGGTATCGGCCTCCGTGCGTCACCGTGAGCTCCGCGTCTCCGTGTGATCGGGAGGGCTTTCATGGCTCGAGGCCGCAGGTTCGGCGTTCGTGTGAGCGCGGCGATCGCGTTGCTAAGCTCCCTTGCCTCAGCGAGCCCCTGCCTGGCCGAATGGCGCCGGATCGACAGCCCGAACTTCGTCGTCGTCGGCGACGTCAGCGCGCGCGAGCTGCGTGACGTCGCGGTGCAGTTCGAGACCTTCCGCGAAGCACTCGGCCGCATGTTGACCCAGCGGGCCACAACCACGCCTGTGCCGACCGTCGTTCTCGTCTTCGACAACGATCGTGAGTTCACCCCATTCAAGCCTCGGTTCAACGGCAAACCTATAGAGATTTCAGGGTTGTTCGTCGGCAGGGAGGACGTGAACTACATCGCCTTGGTGCGCCGGCGTGACGGCGGCCTCAGCGTCCTCTTCCACGAATACGCGCATCTGATTGTCTCGAACGTCGCCAGGAACGTTCCCGCATGGCTCAACGAGGGCCTGGCTGAGTACTACAGCACGTTCGAAAGCGTTCGCGACGGTCGGGAGGCCCACGTGGGGCGCCCTGTCCAACAGCACGTGTTCCAGCTCAGGAGCACGTCCCTGCTGCCGCTCGCCGAGCTTCTTCGGGTCGATCGCAGCTCGCCGCTGTACAACGAAGGACAGCGCCGATCGATCTTTTACGCGGAATCGTGGGCGCTCACCCATATGCTCCTCTCGGCGACGCCGAATCGCCGGCCACAGCTCGCCCGCTTTCTGGAGTTGGTCGGCCAGGGGACACCGGCCGCCGACGCGTGGCCGCGTGCCTTCGAGGGGGATGACGTCGAGAAGGCGCTGCGCAACTACATCTATCAACATGCGTTTCAGTACTCGAAGATCGAGTTTTCCGACAAGATCGTGCGAGTCGAGGCGGCCGCCGTGCCGGTGAAGCAGCAGGACGTCCAGACGTTCCTCGCTGATTTCCTGCTGCGACAGCGACGCACGGACGAAGCGGCGGAACGGCTGCGCGCGGCGGAGCGGCTCGACCCGTCGGATGCGCGCCTGCGGGCGGTGCAGGCTCATCTCGCGGTCCAGCAGGGGGACTACGACGGAGCGGCGGCGCAATTGCGGGACATCGGCACGCCCGGTGACTGGCTGGTCGCGTACTACATCGGGACCGCCCTTGCCAACATCGGCGAGCGCGGAGGGCGCGCGGATCAGACGCTGGCCGCCAGGGTGCGAGCGCAATTCGACGTCGTGCAGCTGCAGCGGGGCGAGCTCGCCCACGCGCTCGCCCGGATGTCGGCGCTCGCGATGAGAATGCCGGAGGATCCGACCGCGGAGACACGCGGCTGGATCGAACGCGCGCGGAGCCTGGCGCCCGGACGCATCGACTACGCGTTTCTCCACGCCGGGATCCTCGCCCGGCTCGGGGATTTCGCGGCCGCCCGCAGCGTGCTGGGACCCCTCATGTCACCAGCCTATCCGCCGGATGTCAGGGACGCAGCGCGAAGGAATATGACGTTTGTCGTCGAACGGGAGGAACGCGCGAAGGCCCGTGGCGGACGCGAAGGCGGCAGCCGCTAGTTCGGCAGGCTGCGGCCCCGTCGAGCCACGAGCCACGAGCTGCGATCACGGTCTCTTCGACATCTTCAGCGTGAGCGTCTTCGCCTCCCCTTCAGCAAGAAAGAAGTGCGTCGCCAGGGGACGCAGCCGCTCGAGATAGTCGGGATCCTGCCATTCAAGTCCCTGGACGAAGGGCAGCGCAACGGCGAGGTACTCCTCGGGTGGAAGCGCGGGCACCTTGAAACGGCCGTCCTGACTCGGGCGTGCGAACACGAGGAAACGCGAGCGGTCGGTCCACTTCTCCTTGTCCGAGGCGAAGATGACCACGCTGTACTCAGTTGATGGCTTGCCGCTCTCGTCGGTGACGGCGCCGCTGACCGACGGCGCGCGGCTGGTGAGCACGATCTCGACGTCTTCCACGTCCTCTTTCGTGAAATCGATCGCCGTGTCCGTGACGTCGCTCCCTCTGAGGGTGACACGTTTGAGGCTCCAGGCAGGAGAGCGCGTCGCAACGCGTAGCACCCGGTGTCCTGAGAGATTCGACACTTCAAACGTCCAATCGTCGCGCATGACGGAAGGTGGAGGTCCGCCGCCGAGCGGCGCCGAATCGAAGTCCACTGGAACGGCCCCGATGTTCACCTCTGTCGGTTTCAGCGGAGGACCGTCCGTCTCTTCCAGCACGATGCGGCCTTTGAGCGACGGCCCCTTGGCCACCGACAGCACGAGATCCGCTTGATTGACCCCGTCGACGCTTACCAGCAGCCAGCCGAATTCGGATGCGCCGAGATTGCCCGCCGACGATACCTGCCTGCCAAACCCCTGCAGCGTGTAGCTGCCTGGGGGGACGTTGCGAAACGTGAAACTGCCATCCGCGGCTGTGATCGCCCGCGCGATCATGAAGTCGGAGATGCCGAGACGATCGCTCGGGCTGAGCGTGATAGTACCGCGACCGAACGGAGTCCTGCTGGCGTCCAGCATCCGGCCGGAGAGCGTGGCCGTCTTCGCGGGCACGAGCTGAATCGTCAGGCCGGTCGCGTCCTTCGCGACGCCGACCCGAATGCGCTGGGCGGACGCCACGTCCGGTGTACCGGGATAGTACGTGGGAGCAAAGCCTCCCACTTCATTCTGCTCGGTGAAGGCGCCCGACAACGCGCTGATGTAATAGTCGGCGGGCTGCAATCCGTACACGCGGAAGTGTCCCCTGTCGTCGGTCGGTTGGCGCTGGCTGTTCGGACCGCCGATCGGCATCAGCCGCCGGCGCCCGGCCGCGTATTCGAGCCGCGACAGTTGTACGAAGATGTTCGGTGCCGGGTCACCGAACTCGTCGACCACGTGCCCCTCGACCGCGCTGGCGCGCGGCATGGCGAAGTCCGCCTTGTCGAACTGTTCGCCATTCCCAAGATCGATCGGCTTGGCGCCCGGACGGCCGTCGTACGGCTGTCCCCCGAACTGCATCGGCAAGTACCGGTCGGCCCGAACGTCGAGCGTGTAGCGGCCCGCTGCAAGGGCGCCGTACTGGAACCGACCCTGCGCGTCTGTTGCCGCGGGCATCTGCCGTCCCTGCGGCGTCACCATCCGGACGACCGCCCAGCGGATCGGCTTGCCGGTGTCAGCCGCCACGACACGTCCGCTGATGCGCCCGGTCGGGGGTTGCACTGACGGTGGCTCCTGGGCCGCCGCGGGTGCGCCGAACGCCACGAGACACGTCAACACGACAGAAGCGCCGAAGATGCGTCTCATGACGCGCTCCTCACCCGCAGCGAAACGGTCTGACTCTCGGAGGCCGCGAGCGACACGCTCGTGGCGCTCCCGCGCAGGCGGCGGAGCTCGTCCGGATCGTTCCACGCGCCCTCTTCGAGCGAGTCGACCGCGGCGGCCAGGTACTTCCCTGGAAGCAGTCCTTGAACGTCGAAGCGCCCATCGGCACCGGCCGAGGCGATTCTGACGGACCGCGAGGTCGCGCCCCACTGCCGCTCGTCGTCGGGGAAGACCACGACCGTGCTGTTCACCCCCGGGCGGCCGCGGGCATTCGTCACAGTGCCGCTGACCGACGCGGTCTTGCTGGTGATCACGACGCGCAGCGGCCGCGGCGCGCTCCCCGCGCGGAAATCGACGGCCGCATCGGAGATGTCCGCGCCATCGAGCGACACGCTCTTCAGCGCCCATGCCGCCGGCAAGCCGGCCAGGCGGAGGACACGCCGTCCGAACAAGCCGTTGACCGTGAAGCGCCCGCCAGCGCCGATTGGCGTCTCTGCGCCTGGCGCTGGCAGCCCGCCGCCCGGAAGCTCAAACTCGGTTTCGAGGGCCGCGAGCCGCAGCCCGGGTGGCAATGCGCAATCTCCTTCGCATTCAACGAGCCCGTCCAGGACGGCTCCCTTCGCAGTCGTGGCGGTCACGCCAGTGACGTCCTGTCCGGCGATGGTGATACGCATCGATGCAAACTCGGGATCCGCACCGCTGCCGCCGGGCACGGTGGCCATGAGCCAGTAGTCGCCGGGCGGCACGATCGGAAACGTGAATCGATTGCCCTGCAGCATGCCCCGGACATCGCCGGGCGGCGCTCCCACCTCCTGCAGGCGAATCCCGCGAACGGCGGCCGGCGCACCCAGCGAGTTGAGGACCTGCCCGGTGACCTGGGCGACCGGCACGCTGGTCAGCGGGAAATCGGCTCCCTGCAAGTCCTGGCCTGTCGTCAGAATCACGCGCCGCGCCTCGTGCACGCGCGGCGTGCCCGGCAGGTAGGTTCGCGCAATTCTCGGCGGGCGGGCGCCAGGGACGGAGAGCTCGGTGACGGCCTGGATCGGATCTGCCGCGGCGTCCACGTAGTACTCGCCGGCCGGAAGACTGTGCACGCGATAGCGTCCGAGATCGTCGGTGCGCGACTGGCGGACGACGACAGGGCGGCGGCCGGCGGGTCCATACGAAAACCTGATGGCGGACACGATCGCGTTTTGAACCGGCTCCCCGTCTTCGGTCATCAGGCGGCCTTCGATGGCCGCGCCGCGCGGCAGCGCCACGTCCGCTCGGACGGCCGCTTCTTTCACCTCGATCGGTCCGGGGCGGTCCGTCGACCGGGTCGCGCCGAACGGCAGCGACACGTAACCGGGCTTCTCAACCGTCACGCGGTACGAGCCCGGTGGCAGTTGCGAGAACTGGTAGCGCCCCTCGATGTCCGTGTCGATGATGCGCGGCTGTGGCAGCGCGCCAGACATCAACGTCACCTTGGCGCGGCGCACCGGCGCGACAGGCTTCGAGTCCATGACCGTCACGCGACCGGCGATTGATGCCGTGCCCTGGACGGGCGGCGGCGCCGCCCGATCGCGGGCGGGTTGTTGCGCCGCAACCGGCAGGCTGCACGACACCGCGAGTGAGATCGCAAGTAGGGTTCGCATGGCGATGGCGCGATTCTACGCCGTTCTTCCAGTCTTCCAACCGCGGAGCTCACCTTTCTCCGCGCTGGCACATCGGACATAACGCCGGTCGGGCATGGGCGTGACACCCACTTGCGCCGGTGTGCTCTTTCCGCACACAATCCAGGATCCTCGGAGCCGGGATTCAACGACGGCAGCCTTGAAAGGCTGCGCAACGGGTGCGGCTGAAAGGGGGAGGTCACTCATGAAACGCGTCGTGCTTGCTGGCCTGCTCTCGTTCCTGTCGGCGGTCCTGCTTGCGCAGGCTCCTGCACCGCAAGCCCAGCCCCCTGTCTACGAGGTGTATGCCATCCGGTTCGGCGTGCTGCCGCAGTTCCGCGTCTCGGGACTCGTCGAAGGGGCGGATCGAGCGCGCACGCTCGACATTCCCGTGATGGTGTGGCTGCTCAAGGGATCCGACGCCCGGCGCATCCTCGTCGATTCCGGGTTCTACCGCCAGGCGTTTCTCGATCAGTGGCACCCGAAGGATTTCCGAACGCCGGCTGACGCCGTGGCCGCCGCAGGCGTCAAGGCCGACGAGATCACCGACGTCGTCATCACACACGCCCACTGGGATCACGTGGACGGCGTCGATCTGTTCCCGAAGGCCACCGTCTGGATTCAACGCGAGGAATATCGCTATTACACGGGCGACGCCTGGCAGACGCGCGGCAGCCACGGTGGGGTCTCTGGCGACGACATGGCCGCGCTGTTGAAGATCAACACGGAGGGACGGCTGCGTTTCGTCGAGGGAGACGATCAGGAGCCGATACCGGGCGTCCGCTGCTATATCGGCGGCAAGCACACGCGCGAGTCGCAGTATGTCACCGCTCGCGCCGCCGGGGGCACCGTCGTCCTCGCGTCCGACAACGTGTACCTGTACGAGAACCTCGAGACGCATGCGCCGATCGCGCAGACGCTGGACCGCGCCTCGAACCTGAAGGCGCAGGACCGCATCCGGACGCTGGCATCAGGTCCCGAGTGGATCGTGCCGGGCCACGATCCGGCGGTGTTCGAGCGTTTCCCGAAGGTCGCTGACGGCATCGTGCGCATCCGGTAGTCGCGGCGCGCGGCCGGAACGGAGCCGACGGCGAAGCGTCGGCGTAGTGAAGGCCGCCAGTCGGGGTGCAGGGGTCCCCGACGATTCAATCAAGGAGTGGACCATGGGTCGTTCGTACCTGCGCTGGCCCGTTTCGACGATTCTCCTCTTCAGCGTGTGCCTCGCGGCGCCGGCGGCGCAGAACCCGGCCGTGCAGACGCCGCCCGCGCAGCCGGGCGCGGCGACGGCGGCCCCCGAGCCGCTCTCCGATGCCTTCATCGAGAATTTCCTGCGCCGCGCGCGGGTCGGCAAGACCAAGGGAACGAAGAAGGGCATCACCGGATCGCGCGAGGCCATGCTGAGCGCCGGCACGCTGACGCACAAGGCTCACATTCAGCAGATCGACGAAACGGTCAAGCAATTCGTCAGTATGTCGGGAACGGAGTTCAACTTCCGCGACAGTTGGATGTTCAACGTCGCGGGCTACCGCATCGACAGGCTCCTCGGACTCAATCTCGTGCCGGTGTCGGTCGAACGAAGCTGGCAGGGCGAGGACGGCTCGTTCACCTGGTGGGTGGACGACGTGATGATGGACGAAGGAGAGCGGCTGAAACAGAAGCTGGGGGTGCCCGCGCCCAATCTCGAGGTGTGGAACCAGCAGTTGCCGCTCGTCCGGATCTTCGATCAGCTCATCGCCAACATCGATCGCAACGGGCAGAATCTCGTCATCACGACGGACTGGCGCGTCTGGGCGATCGACCACACGCGCGCCTTCCGGACGAACACGGAACTCAAGACCCCCATCAACATCACGCGCTGCGACCGGCAGGTGCTCGAGCGCCTGAAGGCGCTGGACAAGCCGACGCTGACCCGCGAGCTGCGGAAGTACCTGACGCCATACCAGATAGACGCGCTGCTTGCCCGGCGGGATCAGATTGTCTCTATCCTGGAGAAGGCCGGCCCGGCCGCGCTGTTCGACCGCAAGGAGAACTGACAGCCCTCAGCGCTCAGCTCTCAGCGGTCGGTCAAGAAAACCAAACGGTCTGGCCGCCGCGGTCGTCCAACCTGTGGAGAGGCAGCCCTGAGGGCTGCGCTACACGATGCCCGTGTCGCGACACGTTCTGGCGCCTGTAGCGCAGCCCTTCAGGGCTGCCGACTCGAATGGAGGGCTCCCGTGGCGGCCGATCTTGCGCGCCTGCGGACGCTGAGCGCCGATCCGGCGCTCGTGCCGCAGGTCTACGACTATTGTGATCAGTGGTGTGAATACTGCGGCCTGACCGACCGCTGTCTGGCGTTGAGATGGGTCCAAGCGCGCGGCGGCGGTGAGCTCGCCGACCTCTATCGGGACCTCGCCGCGGCCGCGCGTGCGTCAGACAACGGCCTGCACGCCTCCCTGAACCCGGCGATCATGGCGGCGCTGGCGGCCGCGGGCACGCACTTTGGCGATCCGCTCGAGGGGCTCGCCCGCGAGTATGCGGCGCGGACGCACATGTTCCTGCGCTCGCTCGATCAAGAGCCGCCGGCGACGGCCGACGACGAGTCGCGTCCGCCCGGGGCGCGCGCCGTCGTCGCGCGCTACCACCTGCTGCTGGCCGCGAAGATCTTCAGGGCGGTCGCCGCCGCGGCGATCGACCCGGCGGCCTCGTCGAGCGCCACGAGCGATGCGACGGGCACCGCCAAAGCCGCGCTCCTCGTCGCCGGACGATCGCGGCTCGCGCTGGCGGACATGGCGCCCGCCGCGCGCGACTCGCGCCCCGCCGACCTCATCGCGCTGCTCCAGCGCATCGAGGCGGAGCTGGTGCGCCGCTTCCCGCTTGCCCCGTCGTTCGAGCGGCCCGGATTCGACGCACCCCGGGTCAGCGCAGCCGAGCGTCGCCGCCCGGCGATGTCGCCGTCGCTGGTTTCGATTTATCGAGAGACGGCTTGAGGCTCCACTCGAAGAACGTCCAGGTCCGGTTCCACGAGTCAATCTGCTCGGGCGTGTCCGCCCGCTGCAGCGTCTCCGGATTCACCCGCCGGCTGAACGTGTGTCCCCCGCCCCCGCGTCCGGGAGGCGGATCGACGTAGATCTTCGTCTCGGCCAGGTCCGCCTTCCGCGAGCGCAGCGCATCCACCATCTGTTGATCCTCGACGAAGTTCACGTCGGTATCGTTGGTGGCCACGTGCACGAGCAGCGGTACGCGCAGCTTGTCCACGTGATAGAGCGGTGAGCGTTCGATATAGAGCGCCGGCTTTTCGAACGGCAACCCCTGGATCCGCTTCTGTGTCGCGAATCCCGCCTGGTAACCCGGCCCCTTGAACGACAGCCGGAACACGAGATTGGTGACCGGCACGATCGCCGCCGCCGCCTTGAACGGCGTCTTGTCACGGAACACGGAGAACAGGGTGATGTAGCCGCCGTGGCTCCAGCCCATGATCCCCAGGCGATCCTGGTCGACATGCGGCAGGGTCTGCAGGTATCCAACCGCGCTCATCACGTCGTCGATCTCGTACCCGCCGTAGTCGATCTCGTTGTGGTGCTTCTCGCCGTAGCCCGTGCTGCCGCGGTACTCCGGGCAGATGACCACGTACCCCCGCTTCACCGCCTCCTGCACGAACGGCCACATCGCCTCGCCCCAGTTGCCGTGCACGCCGCCGTGAACCCAGACCATCGCGGCGTGCCCGTTCGCGCCGCGCTTCTTCAACGGCTGGAACAGGTATGCCGGGATGTCCATGTCGCCGACGCTGCTGCGGTACGACACCTTCGAGAAATCGACGACGCCGCGCGTGACCTCCTGGTAGCGCTTGTCGGTCGCCGCCTTGCGGTCCATGTCGCGTTGAAAGTCGTACCCGAGCGAATGGTCCTTCGGATCGTTGCTGACGTAGAGCCGGCGCGCGCGCGCAGGGTCCATCGCCGGCTCGGGCCGGCTGCCGCGCCCCGCTTGTGGGGCGCCCGCGGCCTGCCCTGGCGCGGGAGGCTTTTGAGGAGGCGGCTGCTGCGCCGATGTGCCCGGACCGGCGGCTCCAAACAACAGGAAAAAGACGGCGGCTGAGAACCAGCCGGATATCTGCGACGGACGGTGCATAACGGGACCTCCTTGGATCGGCGGCGAGTATCCCACGGCCCGGCCGTGAGCTCAATGCCTGGTTGGCGGGCCCCCTGCTCCTCGCCAGCGTCCCCGCGGCGGTGCTAGTATGGATGTGGCCCCGCGTTCGTCCCCCCTCCGGAGCGTCCCGTTTTCCCTATCCAGTTCAGGAAAGGCACGTCCATGCGTGGCAGGGACTTTCTGACAATCCGCGATTTTACGCACGAAGAGTTGTGTCAGCTCGTCGGCCTCGCGCGCGAGATGAAGGGGCATCCGGAGAAATACGCCCGCGCGCTCAAGGGCCGGGCGCTCGCCCTCATTTTCGAGAAACCTTCGCTGCGGACGCGCGTGAGCTTCGACGTCGGCATCCAGCAACTCGGCGGCTTCGCGGTGACGCTCACGCAAGCCGAGATCAATCTTGGCAAGCGCGAGTCGATCCATGACGTCGCCATGAACCTCGATCGGATGACCCAGGGCATCATGATCCGCACGTTCGGCCACGACATCGTCGAACAAATGGCCGAGTACTCGCGCGTGCCGGTCATCAACGGCCTCACGGACTTCAGCCATCCCTGCCAGGCGATTGCCGACTACATGACCGTTCTCGAACACAAGGGACGGCTTGGTGGCATCCGGCTCGCCTACGTCGGCGATGGCAACAACGTGGCGAATTCGCTGATCTTCGCCGGGGCCCGCTACGGCATCCACGTGACGGTCGCCTCGCCGCGCGGGTTCGAGCCGGCGGCGGACGTCGTCGAGTGGGCCCGCACGCAGGGCGCCCGCACCGGCTCGACGTGCATCGTGACGGAAGATCCAGTCGAGGCGGTCCGGGGAGCCGACGTCGTCTACACCGACACCTGGACGAGCATGGGACAGGAGGCGGAAGCGGACGAACGGCGGCGGGTGTTCCGTCCCTACCAGGTCAACAGCGCGCTCTTCGCCGAGGCGTCGGCCGACGCCCTCTTCATGCACTGCCTGCCCGCGCATCGCGGGGAGGAAGTCACGGACGACATCATCGATTCCCCGCACTCCGTCGTGTTCGACCAGGCGGAGAACCGCCTGCACGCGCAGAAAGCGATCATGTTCTCCGTGATGCCGTAACGGCATCGCGTCCGAGTCTGGAGTTGTGCGTTCGAGTTTGAAGTTTGGCGTTTGGAGTGCCTTTGGACTTTGGAGTTTGGCGTTTGGAGTTGACATGCGTACACCCGAATACATCGAACTGGAAGACCTGTACGGCGCCCACAACTACCATCCGCTCGACGTCGTAATCGCGCGCGCGCGCGGCGTGTGGGTGTGGGACGTCGACGGCCGGAAATATCTCGACTGCCTGGCCGCGTACTCCGCGGTCAACCAGGGGCACTGCCATCCGAAGATCCTCGAGGCGCTCGAGCTGCAGGCGGCGCGGGTGACGCTCACCTCGCGCGCCTTCCGCAACGATCAACTGCCGCTGCTCTACAAGGACGTCCACGATCTCACCGGCATGGAGATGACCCTGCCGATGAATTCGGGCGCCGAAGCGGTCGAGACCGCGCTGAAGGCGGCCCGCAAGTGGGGCTACACGGTGAAAGGGATCCCGCCCGACAAGGCGGAGATCATCGTGTGCCGGAACAACTTTCACGGCCGCACGATCTCCATCATCAGCTTCTCCACCGAGGCGCAGTACCGGTCCGGCTTCGGCCCCTTCACGCCCGGGTTCCGCGTGATTCCGTTCGGCGACGCCGGCGCGCTGGCGGCGGCGATCACCCCCAACACGTGCGCCTTTCTCGTCGAGCCGATCCAGGGTGAAGCGGGCATCATCATTCCGCCGGAGGGCTTCCTCAGCACGGCCGAGCGCATCTGCCGGAAGAATCGCGTGCTCCTCATCGCCGACGAGATCCAGTCGGGGCTCGGCCGCACGGGGAAGCTGTTCGCCTGCGAGCACGAAGGGGTCCACCCGGACGCGATGATTGTCGGCAAGGCGCTTTCGGGCGGCTTCTACCCCATTTCCGCGGTGCTCGCCACGCGCGAGCTCCTCGGCGTCTTCCAGCCTGGCGACCACGGCAGCACGTTCGGCGGCAACCCTCTCGCCTGTGCCGTCGCGCGCGCGTCGCTGCGCGTGATCGCCGACGAGCGGCTCGTCGAGCGCTCCGCCGAAATGGGCGCGTACTTCATGGCGCGACTTCGCGAGCTGCGCAGCCCGGTCGTAAAGGAGGTCCGCGGAAAGGGACTGTGGATCGGGGTGGAAGTCGACGGCCTCGCGAGACCGTTGTGCGAGGCGCTGATGCGCGAGGGGGTCCTGTGCAAGGAGACGCACGAGTCCGTGATCAGGCTGGCGCCGCCGCTCGTGATCACGCGCGAGGAAATCGACTGGGCGATCGGCCGTCTGGATGGGGTGCTCGGACGCACGGCCGCCGTTTCTTTACAGATGAGGAGCTGACCCAATGGAGCCGACCCGGACAATCATCATGGGCGCCGCGGGGCGTGATTTTCACAACTTCAACGTGATCTACCGCGATCACCCGAGATACAACGTCGTCGCATTCACGGCCACGCAGATCCCGAACATCGACGGGCGGCGGTATCCCGCGTCACTGGCCGGCCATCTGTATCCGCACGGCATCCCCATCCACCCGGAAAGCGATCTGGAGAAGCTGATCCGTTCGCACGACGTCCAGGAAGTGGTCTTCTCCTACAGCGACGTGTCCTACAACTACCTGATGGATCGCTGTTCCGTCGTCACCGCGGCGGGCGCGGACTTCAAGGTCCTGAGCGCGACGGGCACGATGCTCAAGAGCACCAGGCCGGTGGTCGCCGTGTGCGCCGTGCGGACGGGCTCCGGGAAGAGCCAGACGACCCGGCGCGTCGCGAACCTGCTGCGGGGCATGGGGCTCACTGTCGCCGCGGTCCGCCATCCGATGCCCTACGGCGACCTGGCCGAGCAGAACGTGCAGCGCTACGCGACGCTCGCGGATCTCGAGCGCCACAAGTGCACCATCGAGGAGATCGAGGAGTACGAGCCGCACATCGCCAACGGCACCATCGTGTATGCCGGAGTGGACTACGGGGCGATTCTCGCGTCGGCGCAGGCCGAAGCCGACGTGATTCTCTGGGACGGCGGCAACAACGACACCTCGTTCTACAAGCCCGACCTCCTGATTGTCGTCGCCGATCCGCTGCGGCTCGGCAACGAGCTCACCTACTACCCGGGCGAGACCAACCTGCGGATGGCCGACGTCGTCGTCATCAACAAGGTCGATGCCGCCGACCTGACGGCCATAAACGCGCTGCGCGAGAACATCCGGCGGGTGAATCCGAAAGCGAGAATCATCGAGGCGGCCTCGCCCATTTCAGTGGACAGGCCGGAGCTCATCGCCGGCCGCCGCGCGCTGGTGATCGAGGACGGCCCGACATTGACCCATGGAGAGATGAAGTTCGGCGCGGGCACGGTCGCGGCGCTGAAGTACGGCGCCAGCGAGATCGTCGATCCGCGGCCGTACACGGTCGGCACGATCACCTCGACGTTCCGCAAGTACCCGAACACGGGCAAGCTGCTGCCGGCCATGGGCTACGGCGAGGAGCAGGTGAGGGACCTGGAAACGACGATTGCCAACGTGCCGTGCGACGTCGTGGTCATCGGCACGCCAATCGATCTGAACCGCCTGATCACCATCGCGCAGCCGAGCGTCCGGGTCCGCTACGACCTGCAGGAAATCGGCAAGCCCGATCTCCAGGAGGTGCTCGCGGGCGTGTTCGAGCTGGCGCCCGCGGGGCGGATGAGATGAGAGTTCCCAGTTTCCAGCTTCCGGTTGCCAGCCGCCAGTTTCGGCGCCTCCCGCTGGAAACTGGAAGCTGGGAACTGGAAGCTGGGAACTGGAAACTGTTTATCAGCGGATCTTGTCGGGCAAGGTGACGGGCACGGACAGCAGGTTGACGTCGGTCCACGGCGGCATGCCGTCGTAGCGCGGAGCACCGGCAATCAGCACGGGTGTTCCCGTCGCGGTCACGTGGCGGCGCGTGTCGTCGAGCGTCCACTCGTCGCCCCACTTGTAGAGCCACTTCGCGTCGCGCTCGAGCAGCCGCACGCACGCGTGGCTCGCCGCGTAGCCGGGCAGCTCGAACTGGTGGAACGAGACGCCTCGCTCGTTCACGAAGTTGAAGTACCACTCCAGCAGCCAGGCGGCGTTGTCGGTGCTACGGCGGCTCCGCGCCCGCCACGTCAGCGAGAAGCTCCCCTCCGGCGTCGGCGTGTCGCGCCGTCCCGAGCTCACGGGCCCCCACCTCACGAGGCGGCCGTTCTCGTAGGCGCCAAACACCTGCATCACCTGATCGACGACGATGGCTTTCGGGAGGAGCTCGGCGGCGGTCCATGCCTGAGGCAGCGGACTGAACACGAGTTCGTCGTCGCTCCACGTGGCGGGGGCGACGAGGCCCGGCACGACCGGCTCCAGCCGGAGCAGGTGCTCGCGGTCGCGGCGGTTCAGTTTTTCGAGCAGATCGATTTGCCCGGGCGTGAAGCGCTTCGCCAGCGCCGCGAGCGTCGCCGGCATCGGCTCGATGACGAACCTGACGTCCTGCGCGGCCGCGGGAGCAGCCAGCAGGCACACGGCCGCCGCGCGGACCACGCGCTTCAGAACAAAGGTTGTCGCGATAGGCGGGATTCCACCGCAACGGCCAGTTACCAGCTTCCAGCGAGACACCGCTGGGAGCTGGTTACTGGAGACTGGGAGCTGACGACTTCCACGCGCGAGGCTCAGGCGGCTGGCGCTTCCTTGTACACCCACGCGCCCGCAACCGCGGCAATCATCACCTCGACGAAGCCCCAGACCAAGCCGATGGAGATGAGCTGTCCAGGGAACATGCCCATCGCGAGCGTCCCCAGGCTGGGATAGACGTAGGAGAGGAAGTACACCGCCACGCCCGCCCGCACCGCCGTTGCGGGACCCGCCCCGTACCGCGGACGGATCGCCGCGTATAGCCAGATCATCACGATCCCCAGCACGAAGCAGAGCACCGTGAACATCCCGATCGCCGCGCCGCCTACGGGAGGCAGGCCGAGTTTCGCCACGGCCTCTTCCATCTGCTTCCCCACGACGACCATGTTCAGGATGAACTCGCTGATATTGATGACCAACCCCGCGAGCAGGCCGCCCAGGATGACACGCCCCATGTTGATCCGGCTCATGCGACACCTCCGCCGCGCAGTCTATGCCGGCTGCGCGCGCCAGGCAATGGTCGAGTTACCGATAGCGCACGCCGTGCTTGACGACGAGATCCACGCGCTGGAGCAGCGCGATGTAGCGCAAAGCATCGCCACGGACCGCAATAATATCGGCGTATTTGCCCGCGCTCACCGTTCCCGCGTCGCGGTTGGCTTTCATCGCCACGGATGGCCAGTAGGTCGCCGCCCGAATCGCCGTGATGGGATCCACGCCGAGCAGGTTGACCCACGCGTCCAGCTCGCGCCACGTGCTCTGGCTGTGGAAGTTCATGGGGATCCCGCTGTCCGTCCCGATGAGCATGACGACGCCCGCGTCCCGGAGCTGCTTGAACTTGCGCGCGAGCGTCGGGCGCCGGGCGGCGGTCAGCTGGAAGTACGGCAGCCGATCCGGATGTTCGAGCGAGCGCCTGATGTCGGCGACAATGGCGTCGGGCAGCCCCTCGTGCCACGCCGGATCGTCCATCGCCTCGGGGTTGTCGCGGAGATACTCGTAATTGAGCAACCCTTCAATCGTCGGCGTCCAGAACAAGGGGCCCAGACTCATCTTCGCGGTGCGCTCGCGGATGCCCTCGATGACGTCATCCGGGTACGCCGGAGCGGTCGCCAGGCCGGTGTGCTCGAAGCAATCGACCCCTGCGGCGAGCCCACGCCTGATCTCCTCCGGGCGATGCGCGTGGGCCACGACCGGCTTGCCGCGCCGGTGCGCTTCATCGACCACCCCGCGCACCTCGTCCAGCGTCATCTGATCCTGATCGATCAGCTTGACGACGTCGACGCCGGCGCCGGCGATGCGCGCGACCTTGGCGCGCCCGTCGTCGGGCCCCTTCACGCCCCAGCGGTACGCCTCGGTATTCGGATACGGCTCGTGTTGGATGAACGGGCCGGAGACGTACAGCGTCGGCCCCGGGATCTCCCCGGACCTGATCCGGTCGCGGACGGAAATGCTCGCCTCGAGCGGCGCGCCGAGGTCGCGCGCGCTCGTCACGCCGGCGAGAAGGAGCTGTTTCGCCGAGGCCGGCATGATGACCGACGCGAGCTGCGAGCCGTACGTGCGGTCCCAGTGATCGTAGTCGGCGTGCCCGTCGATCATGAGGTGCACGTGCATGTCCCACAGGCCGGGGAGCACCGTCATGCCCTCGGTCGAGATGACCTCCGCGCCCGCCGGAACGGGCAGCGATCCCTGCCGGCCGACCGCTGTGATGCGGTCTCCCTCCACGACAATCACGCTGTTGCGAATCGGCGGACCACCGTAGCCGTCGACGAGCGTACCGCCGACGAGCGCCTTGACGGGCGAGCCCTGCGGGACCGATCCACGCTGCGGCGCTGATGCCGCGAGTGCGGCGCTCAATCCGGCGGTGAGAGTAAAGACCAGCAGCTTGTGTGTGTAGGTCACGGCCTTGCCTCCTGCCTCCTGCCTCCTGCCTCCTGCCTCCTGAATCATGTGCCTCCTGCCTCCTGCCTCCTGCCTCCTTCGTTAGTGCACCCGCCATCCGAGCGACACGAGGCTGACGATGCGGTACGAGTATTCGTAGTGATTCTCGACGCGGTGGAAGCGTCCGGAGACCTCGAGTCGCGTCGAAGGGGCCAGGGAGAAGCGGCGGGTGAGGCCGGCCTCGGCATAATCGCGGGTGCCACGGTGGCGCGCTCCGTTGAGACGCACGGACAGGTAGTTCGGATCCCCTTCGTCCTTCAGGAAATTGCGTCCTCGCCAGACGATCAGGTGGGCGCGCCACCCGTCTCGCTCTGCCGCGGCACGGCCGAAAAAAGCGACGCCGTCCCGGCTGAGATCCGGGCGGCTCCGGTCGGGGACGGCGCGGGAGACGAGTCCCAGCAGCTCGAGGGACGCGATGCCCACAGAGGCGGTGCGACGGTGGAGTTTGACGCCCAGCGCGGCCGCGGCGCTGTCGGAGACGGCTCCCGAGGCGTACGACTGTCCGCCCTCGTGCACGACGTGAATCTGCAGCGGCACCGACAGCACGCCGCTCACGCGGGCCTCTCCGTCGAGACCGCCGTCGAACCGTTCCCGGTGATCGCGCGTGTTCAGGCGCTGCCAGCCGAGCCAGATCTCATGACGCAGCCGGTCCCCGCTGAACGTCCAGCGCAGTCCGGCTTCGTACGGCCGCTCGAACGAAAGCGTCTCGCGCTGGAGCGGCGGGAGCAGGCCGTGCGGGCCCATGCGATCGGGACCGAGGCGCGAGGCAGCCAATGGCGGAAAGGTGCCGAAGACGAATGCCGATCGCGGGCCGCGGACGGTGAGCGCAAGGACCGGGCGGGCGAAATCGACGGCGCGGTCGGATCCGAACCGCTGGTTCAGGAAGCCGCCCGCCGTGAGCCGGACGCGCCGGCCGCTCTGGATCTCCGCGGTGACCCGCGCCGCGGCGCCGAAGATCGTCTCGCCCTCGCGAAATAGGTTGCGGAACTCGGTGTTGTCACCGTAAAAGAGAACCTCCGAGTGTATGGAAACGTGCTCCTGTGCGGAGGCGGGCGCGCCCGCGGCAACCATGGTGCAGACAGCGAACGGCCCCAGACGGCGGCACAACCGCATCCGGCATACGATACCGCACCTGGTTCTTCTCGCGGTCGTCCTGTCGTCGGTCTGCCAGGGCGCATCGGCACAGGATGCCGGCGGGGATCCGTTCGCGCGGGGGGCGTGGCGGTTCGAGGCGGCGGCGCATGCGGCGACCGAGGCGTGGAACTACAACGTCTCGCACGAGGAGCTGTACGGGATCTCCGAGGGCGTGACCTACGGCGTGCGCGAGGGCCTGCAGCTCGTCGTCGCACAGCGGATTTACTACGTCTCGCAGCGGGCGAACGACAGCTGGCTGCTCGGACTGACGGCCGGCGTGCGCAAGCGTGTCTACCGCCGGGGGCGCTTCAGCGGCTTTGTCGACATTCAGGTGGGCATCTCCGACGCGGCGATCGCGGCGCCGCCCCGCGGCACGCGGTTCAATTACATCGCGATTGGCGGAGGCGGGGCGCTGTGGCATGTGCGCCGGCGGCTGGATCTGCTGGCGGGGCTGCAGTGGATCCATGTCTCGAACAACAGCCTCAAGGGACCGGGACGCAATCCCGACATCGAGGCACTTGGGCCGTCACTCGCGATGCTCGTGAGGTTCTGAAATTGCGGACTGCCGATTGCAGATTGCCGATTGACGGATTGCCGATTGGGGATGTCAGCGGCGGGAGGAAGCAGTGAGGCGCAAGCCGCGGCGCACGAGTCGATCGCTGGCGTCATCGGGCGGATTCGAGACGTTCGTGCTCGACCAGTTGTCGGATCTCGGCGATGTCGTCGCCCGCAAGATGTTCGGCGGGGTCGGCCTCTACTGCGACGGATTCTTCTTCGGCATCATCGCCCGCGATGAGCTGTATCTCAAGACGGACGAGCGCACGCGCGCGGCGTTCGAGGCGGCCGGCTCGTCCCCGTTCAGGCCCTTCCCGGACCGGCCGGGGACGATGCAGTACTATCGGGTCCCGCTGGACGTCCTCGAGAGCGCGCCGGAGCTGGTGCGGTGGGCGCGGGCGGCGGTGGAAGTGGCGAAGAGGGCGAAATGAGCTTCCGGTTTCCAGCTCTCAGTTTCCAGCTCCCGGCGTACAAAAGAAAGGCCCGCCTCTTTCGAGACGGGCCTGGAGAAATAATCCCGGCAGTGACCTACTCTCCCACGCGGTTACCCGCGCAGTACCATCGGCGGTAGAGAGCTTAACTTCCGTGTTCGGAATGGGAACGGGTGTGACCCCTCTCCTATGACCACCGGGAAACGGGATTGCCGATCGCCGATTGCAGACTGCCGATTGCATTTGCAACCAGTCAGTCTCGCCGGCCCTCGTCAACCGTGAGTTGGGTGCCTGAGATTCCCGCCTTCGCCCCTCCGGCGCTTCGGCGCGGCAGGCCTGCCGCGACGTAGCTCGCGACGCGAGCGAAGTCGGGATCGCCTCAGACGATGTCAAAGAGCAGCTTCCGGCTTCCAGTTACCAGCTTCCAGCGGGACGTAGCTGGGAGCTGGCAGCTGGACGCTGGCAGCTTCCAACTGAATATCCTGCAAACGGTAGTTTCTTCGTTCCACAAAACGTGCAGCGTGATGCACTGTTCTTGTCCCGCCATAGCCCAATGGGCGACGGCGGACGAATAGAGAAATGGTCAAGCCTCACGGCTGATTAGTATCGGTTAGCTTCAGCCATCGCTGGCCTTTCACACCCGACCTATCGCCTGGTAGTCTTCCAGGAGCCTTCAGAGCCTTACGGCTGGGAGATCTCATCTTGTGGAGGGTTTCACGCTTAGATGCATTCAGCGTTTCTCCCTTCCGCACGTAGCTACCGAGCGCTGCCGTTGGCACGACAACTCGTACACCAGAGGTGCGTCCATCCCGGTCCTCTCGTACTAAGGACAGCCCCACTCAAATCTCCTGCGCCCATGACAGATAGAGACCGAACTGTCTCGCGACGTTCTAAACCCAGCTCACGTACCGCTTTAACCGGCGAACAGCCGGACCCTTG
>MELC01000051.1:25570-27346 GCA_001767455.1 Acidobacteria bacterium RIFCSPLOWO2_12_FULL_66_21 | reverse complement strand
GCCTTTCAGGGGCGAAGACGCTGTGCCGCCGCACGTGCACACGGCCTACACCGAGACCTTCCAGATCCTGAAGGGCCGGGCCCGCTACCGTCTCGGTTCCGAGACCAGGACCGCGGTGGCCGGCGAGCGGGTGGTGATGCCGCCGCGCATCCCGCACGTGCACCCGTGGAGCGACAGTGCCGAGGAGCTCCACGTACGGCAGGTGGCCGACGCGAATCCACCAGACCGGCGCGGGCTCGACGCCAGCCTCCAGGCGGCCATCACCATTCAGGGACTGGCCAAGGCTGGCCGCGTCAACGCGAAGGGGTTGCCGAATCTGCTGCAACTGGGCGTCCTCATCGAGACGACGATGCCGGCGACGTATCTGGCCGGCCCCCCGATCATCCTGCAGCACGTGTTGTTCCGGGCGCTGGGCGCCATGGGCCGTCTCGCTGGTTACAAAACCGCCTACCGGGAGTACGGCGTCATCACCGGGACCGGCCTGGAGGCACCTGCGTAGAAACGATACGAGGAGAACAACCGTGCCTGCGATCTCCGTGTTCGTGACGGGCGGCACCGGATACATCGGACGGCCGCTGATCGACGCACTCTACGAACGCGGACACGTGATTCGCGCATTGGTGCGTCCGGGGTCCGAAACGAAACTGTCGGGCCGTGCCCTGCCGGTGGTCGGGAACGCCCTCGATGCGTCAACCTTCGCGGCCGCCATCCCGCCGGACGCAACGCTGGTTCACCTGGTGGGAACGCCCCACCCCAGTCCAGCCAAGGCGGCCGAGTTCGAGCGCGTGGACCTGGCCTCGATTCGGGCGACCGCGGCGGCCGCGCGGCAGGCCGGTGCGCGGCACCTGATCTACGTGAGCGTGGCGCAGCCGGCGCCGGTCATGCGCGCGTATCTCGCTGCGCGCGCGCAGGGCGAGTCCCTCGTGAAGGCCAGCGGGATCCCCGCGACGATTCTGCGACCCTGGTACGTCCTCGGGCCGGGCCACCGGTGGCCGTACTTCCTCGTGCCGGTGTACGCCGCGCTTCGGATGCTGCCCGCCACTCGCAGCGGCGCGGAGCGGCTCGGTCTGGTGACGTTGCCGATGATGATCGCGGCCCTGACACGGGCCGTCGAGACGCCGCCGGCGTCAGGCGTACGCATCGTCGAGGTTCCTGACATCCGTTCAGCGGGACGCGTTGAATGAACCGCAGCCCGGACGCCTAACCGCCGCGCCGTAAGTTCGATTCCTACGTGGCTCACCACCTTTTCCTCGGCACTCTCAGCCGGCGCCAAGTACTTGAAAAATGGTGCCGTTGCGGCGGTTCGATTGAATCGATTTCCGTCGAACGCCACGCCTTCCGGAAAGAACAGCCGCTGAAGCCGCTGCTTGTAGTCGAGTTACGCCTGCACCCACAGGTCTGACGCGGGCGGCAGAATGCGTTCTGCGAACGCCAGAATGCCCTCTACGTCGAGTTCATCGACGGCCTCGGCGTGATGGTCGATCTTGGCCAGCGTCAGCTCCTCGCGCAGCTTGTCGCGCTGCCGCCCGTAGGTCGTGTCGTCGATCGCCTCCGAGTAGAGGAATGCCTCGTCCAGCTTGTCCAGCTTCTGCTGGATGGCACTCACCCGCCGTTGCTGTTCCGTCGTCCGGTCTTTCGCTTCGGCCGGACGCTGCTCCCATACGCAGAGGATTAGATCCTTGACCAGCCGCATATAGCCTGGCGTTGGCTGCAGCAATGCGAGCTCATCGACGAAGGCTCCTTCCAGCGTCGCCTTGGCGATGTTGACCGCCCGGC
>MELC01000051.1:0-25555 GCA_001767455.1 Acidobacteria bacterium RIFCSPLOWO2_12_FULL_66_21 | reverse complement strand
GTCGCCTTGGCGATGTTGACCGCCCGGCACTGCCGCTGGCAGTGGTAGTACGCGTAGTGGCCGTTCCGCCCCTTCGACCAGTTGCCCGTCAGCGGACGGCCGCACGTCTGGCAGCGCACGAAGCCGCGCAGCGGAAAATCCGGATGATTCCGCGGTCGCGGTCCGGCCACGACGACGCGGCCATCGAGAACCGCCTGAACGCGATAGAACGTGGCCTCGTCGATCAGCGGCTCGAAATCGCCCCGCGTTGACACGCCATGGTCCGGGCTCTCGACTCTGCCGACGTAAATCGAGTTCCGCACCATCTGGCCGAAGCTTTGCGGCGAGAGCACACCATCTCGCGTCTCGGCCGAGTCGCTCGATAGCTTACGGCTCTCCTGGAAGCAACCTCAGCAGTTTTCGTATAGATTCGCCTGAGCCGAGGCGTCACTCATAAACCCAAACGGAGGCTGACGTGCCCTACACGGCTGAAATCAGTCGAGCCAACCTCTCATGTTTTCTGTTCGTCATCGACCAGTCAAGGTCGATGGGCGATCCGTTCGCCGGAACGGGCACTGGAGGTCCAAGGCGAAGGAGCTCGCGGACGTCACCAATCGGCTCCTTCAGACCCTTGTAACGAGATGTGACTATTTCGACATCGTGGTCATCGGGGCGAGGAACATCGCAATCAGCCCTGGCCGCATTAGGACTGCGACGGGCCCGCTTGCAACACGTCCAGGCCGCCGGCAATGCCTGACGACTTCGTGAGCGGGTCTGGATCTCGCCGCAAATCCGTCCGGATAAGTCTCGAGGTCATTTCTTGACGCAAATGCACCGATACCTTAAAGTGGCTCAACCAAAATATGGAGGTGACGGATGACGAGTAAGCCGTCGGGAAGACTCGGCTCGCTGCGACTCGTCGTCGTCCTCATCCTCGGTCTCTCAACGGGCCCTGTCGCACGCACGGTGAAGGCCCAGGTTCGCCCGACCGCACCCGCGGCAACTACGGCAACCACGGCATTTTGTGAGGCGTTCCTTCGTGTCGGGCGGGAATTGCAGACTGGGTTCCGCAATTGGCAGGGGGAACCGTACTTGGACCGCCAAGGCAAGGTGATGCCCGACACGTATCGCTCGACCACGTCATTACCGCAGGCCAAGGACTGCTTCGTCGACCTGACTCCTCAAAGACAGGGATTTGGCTGCTTTTGGAATGCGACACGAAGGCCTCGGGAGGATTTCGATGTCATGGTGCGGTCGGT
This sequence comes from Acidobacteria bacterium RIFCSPLOWO2_12_FULL_66_21, assembly GCA_001767455.1. Taxonomy (GTDB): domain Bacteria; phylum Acidobacteriota; class Vicinamibacteria; order Vicinamibacterales; family 2-12-FULL-66-21; genus 2-12-FULL-66-21. Next base: position 24,317 of record MELC01000051.1, on the reverse strand, counting down.
GAAAGCCTGCTTCGCGTCCTCTGCGACCTTTGGGACCGATGACTCGACAGATCCACCAGCCACGACGTTTTCATTTACCGACAGGCACCCCAGTGGCCCTTCAAAGTTCATCCTCTGGTTTAATCCAGGAAGTGGACAGGTGTTTCTCGACGTGAGCGACGGAAGCCCGAACTGAAGGGGTTTCGAAGAGTCCCGCCTGCGATACCAGCGGGTGACTGTACGGTTCTTTTCCAATCCTGAAGAGCGAGGTGAGTGTGCGGAGGATCTTACTATCTGTTGCCCTCGCCAGTGCCGTCGTCATCAACATGGCACCGCTCTGCGCCGAATGCGAGCGCTACGACTTCGAACGGTCACTGAACACGCTCGGACTCGGCATCTCGGTTCTTGACTTGATCTCATGGACTGGTGGCACGGCTCAACAGTGTGAGCGTTTTCGGCGCCAAATGGCGGACGGTTTGAAGGGGCGACTGGTCGCGGTCCGCGAGGCTGAGCAAAAAGCATCTGCGCGCTATAGTGAGGCTTCTTTCGGCCGGTACAGCCAGGACGCCGAGGTGCGCGAAAGGGCGGCGAATAGTGACGCCTACGCGACGTGGACAAAGGCCAAGGAGACCACGCGCAACGTCCAGCGAGCCGTGGACGCTTTCCCGCGTGCCTGCACATGCATGTCGGAGAGTACGCCACCGCCGGTGGGAAGCGCCGCTCGCCCGCGCGAGACGGGCACGGACAGCAATCGCCTACCTTCAACGCGCCGTGAACCGCCATCCCGATCAAGAACCCGAGATAACAGCGCGCGAGACCCAGGGATTCCAGACTCTCGGACTGACGTCAAGCCCGCCGGCTCCGACCAGAAACGAGAGAATGCTCAGGAAAGGGTGCGGGTCGCTGGCATTCATGTCCAGGAGTCCCTGGCACGGGCGGCGCGGGCGCCGAGAGATGAGCAATTTAGGCAGCAGGCACTCGCCGCACAGCGGGAATTCGAGCAGGCCCAGGCGGCTCTCAGCGCCATCGTGAACCCTTTTGGTCCCAACCAGCCAGTGAGCCCTTCCGTTCAGCGCGCCCAGATCGTGGCTCCGTTCGGGCCGAGCACCTTCGCGACGGACGTGCGTGGCGGATCGGGAACAGCGGCTCCGTCGCCCACCGCCAGCCAACGATCCAAGGAAAAACTGGATCAGGTGAAAGTGCTCTTTCCCCTTGTCGACACGAGCATTAAGACCACGCTACAACTCATTCAGACGCGGCGCGGTGAGATGCAGCGTCTTATTTTGAACCCCGTCCTGCTCAGGTCGTACGGGGTGACCCTCGACAATGTTGAGGGATCAATGAAAGGCGTCAGTCGGTATTTCTCTGTTGCCAACTATTCGATGCTGGCTATCGAGATCGCGGAGAGTGATGGTAACGCTCGTCGACAGCATATTGGCGAATTTATCGTGAACGGGGCGAAAGATCTCGCAACCACCGGGCTCGAGAAATTCGGGACGCGCCTTCTGGGTGCCGAAGCCGCTGCCGTCCTACGAGGCGCCTCCTCGTGGGCCGCGACGGCAGGCACACTCCTCACTTCGCCGATGAATGACGTGGACAATCGAGAGCCCTACGAAATCATCAGAGATACGTCATCATCCGTCAGCGAGCATCAGCGCGCAATCGGCCACATGTGGCGACTGTACGAACGCCAAGGCGCGACATGGTCTGACACATCCGTGCGGGAGTTGGCCTTCTATTCGGGCCTCGTCTATTCCGAGGCCATAGGCGCCGAAAAGACAGTCACGATTAGTCCACGCTAGTGGGGGATTGCTGCGCGCCGCGCGCAAGGCTGCTGGCAGTGGAAGAACGCGATACTGACGCCGCGAGCCTATTGAAACGTGCCGGCGATCATCCCCCCGCCTCCTTGATGTTTCGGAAGGAAGGGCTCATGATCGGACCGACGACAGGGCGCTATTCCCGGTGCCTTGTTCGTCGTCCGGCCGCACTCCGCAATCCCCAGACAAGTCCACTATGAAGCATTCACATCTGCCCAGACGCACTGTCAGCGCCCTTTGCCTCGGCTTCGTGTTATCAGTGAGTGCCTCGCTCGGGGGCGCTGTACAGTTTCCCGGCCAGAGGGATGCGGAGGCAGCACAGTTTCACTTTCGCGTTGGACAAGTCGCTCTACGAAACGGTGATCTCACGGTCGCCGCGCGAGAGTTTGAAGAAGCTGCTCGGCTAGCACCCTCAAATGCATTAGCTTGGTATAACCTCGGCGTGGTCGAATCCAGGCGAAACAATCCGCAAAAGACGATCGACAGCTTTCGCCGAGCGCTTCAGCTCGGTCTACCAGCCACTGAGAAGAATGCGGCGGAGGAAGCGGTCGCGGTTGCCACATACGAGATCGAGAAGGTCGGAGCCGATAAGAAGGAGATTCTATACGGACTAGCGTTTGGTCTTTCGCTCGAACAAGTCCGTCGTCGTGGAATAAGACTTGGAAATCGCGAAGCGAGCGAATTTGGCGCACGCTATGGTTTTCAGCCTCAGGAAGACACGTTTGGTGGGGAGGAAGAGCAGGCTTCGCTCTATTTCGGAGAACAGGGCCTTCAACGAATTTGGGTGTCATTTGGTAGCCAAGGAGTCACCAGTTATAGCGACGAGCTCGAAAGTCTGCTGAGACAGATCACTGGCGTCCTTCAATCCCGTGGGTTTCGCGAAACAGATCGGCGATTCCCGCCGAGAGAGTTTAGGTCTGGGAATAGCCGCTTACCGTTGCAGGTACGGTTTGCGAATGCCGCGCTTATCGCCATTTTGCACCTTGACTTCGAGCAGTGTGGCACCGAGGTCACTTGCGTGACAGATTTTCGGCTGTGGCTATACGACTCAGCTCTCTGTCCGCGGTGTGGACGATAGGGGACGTACGTTTCGCAGGCCGTCGTCACTTGGGGTTCGGCAGATGCTTGACGAGCGTGCAAGGTGTGGCGACGACATGAAGGACGCGCTTCGCTTCTACGCGCCCGCGCAGATCTTCCTGAACCCCGACTGCGGCTTCGGAACGTTCTCGAGCCGGCCGATGAACACCTGGGAGACCGCCGCCGCGAAAGTCGGTGCGATGGTCGCCGCGGCTCGTGAGCTTCGGGGCAGGCGATCGATGCGCTGAGGACGGACGGATGAGGGCAGGTGCGGAGACGGAGACGTCTTCAGCCCGCCGGGACGTCGATCAACGCGAAGCCCTCTTTGCGAGCGGCGGCCGCGAGGCGTTCATCGAGCGTGACGACCTCCAGGGATGACGGGCGCCGTTCTGCAGCCACGAATGCCGCCGCGAGTTGCAGCGCATCGGCGGCTCGAAGCGGATGAACGCGGAGGAAGCGGACAGCCGTCTCCCGGACAGCATCGCTCGGATCCACTTCGTGCCACCCGTCGGCAAGGCGATTCAGACGGTCGAATGCCCCGATGGCGGCGCGCGGGTCGAGCGTGCCGTCTCGCTCGAGACGCGCGATCGCGGACGCACACTCCACCTCGGTCGCCCACCACACGAGCATCGCCGGATCGGCTGCGGCAAGCCGCTGCAGCGTTCTGGTGGTCACCTCGGCCATGAGCAACGGCACGACCGCGGAGGCGTCCCAGAATCTCATCGGCCCTCTCGACGCTCGTCGAGGAGCGCACGCACGGCGGAGGCGCCCTTCTTTGCCCGCGGCGGCGTGGTGGCGACGAGCGCCTTGGCTGCGGCGCCGCGCGCCGGCCGGACGACGCCCTCGCGTACGAGGCGTGCCAGCCGGTCGTCTTCCGCGCTGGTCCCGTTCACCGGCTCGAGCCTCGCCACCGGCCGGCCGCGGTCCACGATGAGCACGGGCGACCCCCCCTTGACGCTGTCAATCAGCGCACTCAGGTTGTTCTTGGCTTCGGTTATGCTGACCTTTTTCATCTAGCTAGAATAGCTTTTTCATAACAACCCTTCAAGCCTGTTACGGATCACCCTGAAGGTGACGCGACCCTGGTCTTCACGGTTTCGCGATCGGGCGGGCTGACCGTGGGCCCCGTTGAGCTTCAGTACGGCCTCAAAATCCAGTTTCACGTCGGCGCCGTAGATGCAAAGAGGCGGGTGAAGCAAGGAGTCCCCATGTCCACACCACCGCAGGACGTCTGGTTCGAGAACCCCAACGTCGGTCAGCGTTCCCGCATCGTGACGCTGCCACACGAGACGGGCGGGCGCCTGTTCGTGCTCGAGTACATCAACCAGCCTTTCAGGGGCGAAGACGCTGTGCCGCCGCACGTGCACACGGCCTACACCGAGACCTTCCAGATCCTGAAGGGCCGGGCCCGCTACCGTCTCGGGTCCGAGACCAGGACCGCAGTGGCCGGCGACCGCGTGGTGATGCCGCCGCGCGTGCCGCACGTGCACCCGTGGAGCGACAGTGCCGAGGAGCTCCACGTGCGGCAGGTGGCCGACGCGGATCCACCCGACTGGCGCGGGCTCGACGCCAGCCTCCAGGCGGCCATCACCATCCAGGGGCTGGCCAAGGCCGGCCGCGTCAACGCGAAGGGGCTGCCGAATCTCCTGCAGCTCGGCGTTCTCCTGGAGACGACGATGCCGGCGACGTATCTGGCCGGGCCGCCGATCGTCCTGCAGCGCGTGTTGTTCCTGGCACTGGGCGGCCTTGGCCGTCTGGCTGGCTACAAGACCGCGTATCCGGAGTACGGCGTCATCACCGGGACCGGCCTGGAGGCGCCTGCGTGAGGCGGGGCGAGGAGGACAATCGTGCCTGCGATCTCCGTCTTCGTGACGGGCGGTACCGGATACATCGGACGGCCGCTCATCGACGCGCTCCACGAACGCGGGCACCTGATTCGCGCACTGGTGCGTCCGGGGTCCGAAACGAAATTGTCGGGCCGCGCCGTGCCGGTGGTCGGGAACGCCCTCGATGCCTCAACCTTCGCGTCCGCCATCCCAGATGTCGCGACGGTGGTTCACCTGGTGGGAACGCCCCATCCCAGTCCATCCAAGGCGGCCGAGTTCGAGCGCGTGGACCTGGCGTCGATCCGCGCGACAACGGCTGCCGCGCGGCAGGCCGGTGCGCGGCACCTGATCTACGTGAGCGTGGCGCAGCCGGCGCCGGTCATGCGCGCGTACCTCGCTGCGCGCGCGCAGGGCGAGTCCCTCGTGAAGGCCAGCGGGATCCCCGCGACAATTCTGCGACCCTGGTACGTCCTCGGGCCGGGCCACCGGTGGCCGTACTTCCTCGTGCCGGTGTACGCCGCGCTTCGGATGCTGCCCGCCACTCGCAGCGGCGCGGAGCGGCTCGGTCTGGTGACGTTGCCGATGATGATCGCGGCGCTGACGCAGGCCGTCGAGACGCCGCCAGCGTCTGGCGTACATATCGTGGAGGTTCCTGACATCCGTTCAGCGGGACGCGTTGAACGAACCGCTGCCTGTAACGCCTGATCGCCGCGTTGTAAGTTCCGACGTGGCTCACCAGCTCAAGCGTCGAAAGGGAGCAGTCGGAACGACTTGCCGCCTGAGCCCCTGAGCGCGCGGAAGTGGCGCTCGTCGGTGCACAAGAGGTCCAACGTTCTGTGGCGGTTGGCGAGAACGACGACCGACGCATCCGCCAATCCGATCCGAAGATCCGCGTACCGCTCCATGATTCGCTTGGCGTGGCCCATATCCTCAGACGAGAAAAGCTCGAGCTGGTACGCCCCGCGCGTGACCTCCTCGATGAGCGCCATCTGCGCCTGGTGGCCGACTCGATCTCCAATCAAGTAGTCCAGTTCCGCGAGAACAAAGGGAGAGATAACGCGCGGTGGTGTCGAGGCGACAAGTGCCGCGACTGTGCGGCCGTGCAGCGCTTCGTTGGCGTCAAGCGCGGCGTAGAGCCCGCCTGTGTCCAACACGATCACCGGACGCCGAAGCCTCCCAGTGCGCGGTCCACATGCTCGGCAATCGACGGTCCGGTTGAACGGAAGAGCGGCAGCTTGGGGACCGGCGCCTCGGCTTCGCCAGTGAGCCGCGAAACAGCTTCGCGAAGCAGCTCGGCCTCGCTGCACCGGCGCTGCGCGGCGGCTCTCTTCAAGGCCCGCTTGAGTTCGGTCGGGAGGTAGACCGTGGTTTTTGTCATACCCTACATATACCATACATTCTGCTACCCACGGGTGGCGTAGCGCACGAAACGCCTGCGGTGATCACGCTGGGCGCCTGCCGAGACGAACGCTCAGCGAGACCGCTCGTAGTGGAGGATGACGGAGCCAGTAATCCGCGCGTGACTGCCGGTCACACCGGTGCGGGCGCGCCCACACGGGGCTACACTGACACGTACATGCAGAAAGTGCGCGTCGGCTGCCCCGCTCACAATTGCGGCGGGCGCTGCGTGCTGGTCGCCCACGTCCACGACGGCCGCATCGTCCGCCTCGATGCGGACGATCGGTCGGACGATCTCGCGTCGCCGCAGCTGCGCGCGTGCGTGCGCGGACGTGCGTACTTGCGGCGCCAGTACCATCCCGACCGGCTGCTGACCCCGCTGAAGCGGGTGGGCCGTCGCGGCGAGGGACGATTCCAGCCAATCACGTGGGACGAGGCGCTCGACACGGTCGCGCGCGAGCTCGAGCGCGTGAAGGCGCGCTACGGCGCGTCCGCGCGGTTCGTTCCCTACGGCACCGGTTCCTACAACCAGGTGAACGGATCGCATGTCGCGCGCCGCCTGATGAACCTGTCGGGCGGCTGCCTCGGCATCTACAACTCCTACTCGTGGGGCGCCACCAACCTGGCCACGCCCACCGTGTACGGCACGCTCGTCACCGGCAACCAGCGACAGGACTGGCTGAACGCGCGCTACATCCTCATGTGGGGATGGAATCCCGCGGAGATGCGCGACGGGACGAACAGCGACTTCTTCGTGAAGCTCGCGCGCGAACGCGGCGCGCGCATCGTCTGCATCGATCCGCGCCACTCCCTCTCCGCGGCGGCGCTCGCAGACGAGTGGATCGCGATTCGCCCCGGCACCGACACGGCGATGATGACGGCGATGGCGCACGTGATGGTCACCGAGGGGCTGTACGACGCGGACTTCGTGCGCACGCACTGCCTGGGATTCGACGCGTCGCAGATGCCGCCGGGCGCCGAAGGCGCGGAGAGCTATTCCGATTACGTGCTCGGCCGGCGCGACGGCGTTCCCAAGACGCCCCGGTGGGCGGAGCCGATCACGGCGGTGCCGGCGGAGACCATCTCGCGGATCGCGCGGGAGTACGCGACGTCGAGGCCGTCGGTCCTCTACCAGGGATACGGCATGCAGCGGCGGGCGTACGGCGAGCAGGTCGTGCGCGGCGGCTGCGTCCTGGCGGCGATCGCCGGGAACGTCGGGATCCCTGGAGGCTGGGCGAGCGGTCTCGCCCTGCAGGCGCCCGATGGCGGGCCGTGCTGGACGGTGTTCCCCACCGGTGAGAACCCTGTCGGCGCGGAGATTCCGGTGTTCCTGTGGAGCGAAGCCGTCCTTCGCGGCAAGGGCATGAGCGCCGCGGACGGGGTGCAAGGCGCCAGCGCGCTGGACAACGACATCAAGCTGATTTACGCCGTCGCCACCAACTGCCTGATCAACCAGCACGCTGACACCAACCGCAGCGCCGAGATCCTGCGCGACGAGTCCAAAGTGGAGTGCCTGGTCGTCCAGGACAACTTCATGACGTCCACGGCGCGGTTCGCGGATATCGTCCTGCCCGCCTGCACGCAGTTCGAAACGTGGGGCGTCGAGGACGGATGGAAGTACGGCGACGAGGTCATCGTGCAGCCGAAGCTGGTGGACCCGCCCGGCGAGTGCCGGAGCGACTACCGCATCTGTGCCGACCTGGCGGACCGGATGGGCATTGGCGAAGCTTTCACAGAAGGGCGCGACGAGCGCGGCTGGGTCGAGTATTGCCTGGGCGAATTCCGGAAACGCCGCTTCCCCGAGCTGCCCACGCTGGACGAGCTCCTCGAGTCGAATGCCGGCGTCTGGAGCCGGCCCGTTCTCGAGCCGGCCGTGGCGTTCGCGGACTTCCGCCGCGACCCGGAACGATATCCCCTCTCGACGCCGAGCGGCCGGATCGAGATCTTCTCGAAGGAGCTGTTCGACATGGACAGGCCGGACGAGATTCCGGCCGTTCCGAAGTACATCCAGGAGTGGGACAGTCCGTTCCCCGATGCATCCGGTCGCCAGCCCGAGTTCCCGCTCCAGGCGATCGGGCATCACACGCTGCAGCGCGTCCACTCCACCCACGACAACAACGACTGGCTGGGTGAGGCGTTTCCCCAGCGCGTGTTCCTCAATCCGCTCGACGCGGAGGAGCGCGGCATCCGTGACGGCGACCACGTGGCGGTGTTCAACGCGCGGGGCACGCTCGTCCTGAAGTGCCGCGTCACGCCGCGCATCATGCCGGGCGTCGTCGACGTTCCGCAGGGCGCGTGGTGGAAACCGGAGGCGGACGGCACCGACCTCGGCGGCAACATCAACGTCCTCACCTCGTCGCGGTGGACGCCTTTCGCGTTCGCGACGGCACAGCACACCGTGATGGTGGATGTGCGACCTGGGCGCCGAAGCGCGAAGCGCGGAGGCGACGGGTGAGGTACTTTTTCACCTTCGACGCCTCGGCGTGCACCGGCTGCAAATCCTGTCAGGTAGCGTGCAAGGACAAGAACGGGCTGCCGCTCGGGGTGTTGTGGCGCCGCGTCTACGAAGTGTCGGGCGGCACGTGGGAGCGCCGGGGCGCGGCGTGGACGAACAGCGTGTTCGCATACAACGTGTCGGTCGGCTGCAACCATTGCGCGGAGCCCGCCTGCGCGAGCGCCTGCCCCGCGGACGCGTACGTGATCCGTGATGACGGGATCGTCTGGCTCGACTCGACGAAATGCATCGGGTGTGAATACTGCGCGTGGGCGTGCCCGTACTCCGCGCCGCAGTATTCACCAGACCTCGGGCGCACGACGAAATGCGATTTCTGCATGGACCTTCTCGACGAAGGGCTGCCGCCGTCGTGCGTCGCCGCGTGCCCGATGCGTGCGTTGGAGTACACGAGGGTGGATGACGCGGATGCCACTGGGCCGTTCGGTACTCGTGCTCTGTGGGAAATGCTCGCGGCCGAGCATCCGTTTCCCTTGCCCGCCGTCTCGCGAACGAAGCCGCACGTTGCCGTGAAGCCTCATCCGGCGATGATCAACAAGCTGCCCAAGGTCGTCGCCAACCGTGAAGAGATCCGTCCGCGCCCCGCGGGTGAGGATCTCTCGCTCGTCGCCTTCACGCTGCTCGGGCAGGCGGCCGCTGGCACCGCCATCGTGTCGTTGCTGCTCCGGACTCCGCTCGATCGGCCGCTCCTCCTGACGATCGGGGTCCTTACGGCGCTCGCCGCCCTGGTGTCGCTCCTCCATCTGGGGACGAGGTCGCGGGCATGGCGCGCGCCGGCGCACGCGAAGACGTCGCCGCTCAGCCGCGAGGTCGTCATGCTGACGGTGTTCGGCGCGGCGTGGCTGGTGGCGCTCCTCACGCCTTCGGCGGGACATGTTGCGCTCGCCGTCAGCGGCGTAGCTCTTGTCTACAGCATGACCGAGGTCTATCGCATCGACGCCGTGCCTGGCTGGAACACCTGGCGCACGCCCGTGTCGTTCGCGTTCGGTGCCATGTTCCTTGGGCTGATCGTGGTCGCCGTCGTGTCCGGCTGGATCGCGACGAGTCCCGTGCGTACCTGGTGGTTCGTGCTGGCTGGCGCCGCGATCGCGGCGCAGCTCGTCAGCCGGCGGCGCTTCTATGGGCGCCGCCGGGACAAGGTGATGTAGGGCGCGCTTTCACGTCTAGCCGCCCAGTCCGAAGGTCTGGCCCACGAACACGGTGAAGCGCGCGCCTTTCGTGTCCTTGTCGGAACTCCAGACGTAGCCGCCGGAGACGCCGCCGGACAGGCCGCCTTCCTTGTCCTTGAGGAAGTACAGCGGCACTTCGACCGTCGTGTCGTCCTGTTTCCAGTCGCGCCGCACGATGCCGGCGACGCCGAAGGTGAGCCCGGCGATGGGCGGCAGGTACTTTCGCAGTTCCACCTCGGTCACTTTCAGGGTCTTCTCCGCCGGCCCGCCGACGATCTTATTGGGGCACGCGGTGATCTGGTCGAGCGCGCCGATCGTGCAGAGCGCCTGGCTCTTAGCGGCCTCGTAGGTCCGGTCGAATCGGACGCTTCCCGCCACGTACAGGTTCTGGGGCGTGAGAAACCCGACGACGACCGCGCCCGAGCCGGACCACTTCCGCTCGTCGGTGCTGGCGAACGTCGTCGCATCGCTGAACTTGAAAGTCTCGGGCCCCACGTCGCCCTTCAGCGACACGTACCATGCGGCGCGGCGCGGGAAGTACGTGTCGATCGCCGCCGCCGCCGCGGGACTCTTCTTGCGAAGCTCGGCGATCGAACAGCCTTGGAGCACCAGGCCGGTATCAACAGCCGGCTTTTCGGGCGTCGGGTTGGTGGCCAGGCAGATCGCCGCCAGCTCACTGGTCAACGTCGCCATCGCCTCCCGCGACGGCAGGCGCTGCTGCCCGTAGCGCCATTCGACGCCGACCTTGCTCTTGTTCGCCAGGCCGTCGAGCTGCAGGACCGCGCTCCGCGGCTCGTCTTCCGAGAGGGGCGCCGAGGCGTTCACCACCAGCTCCGACAGGAGCGAGGTGGAGAAGGTCGCGGCGATCGCCACGCGTTTGGCGTCCCGGCTGGCCAGCACGCTGGCGCCGTTCAGCGCCGTGCCGGACAAGCCGTAGGGATAGACCACGCGTGTCTCCTGGCGCCGCTCGCGGACCTTCGCCGCCTCCGGCAACGACGGGATCTGCAATGCCACCCCTTGCCGCGCGATCTCGGCCGGGGTGGGCTGTGGAGTCTGGGCGCGAGCCGGCCGCCCGCACGCCAGCAGCGGCAGCGCCGTCGCCACTGCCCACCGAATGACGCGGCTAGACGACAGTGATCTGTCCAACATCCCCTCCATTTCCTTCGCTATCGAGCTCCCCTTCTCGTTCGACCGGCTGCTTCCCTTCGCGCTGCACGGTCAGCGTCCAGTCCCCTTCGGGCGCGCCGCCTTCAAGCCGCACCAGGTAATGGTGTTTTCCTGCCTCGAGGTCGATGCTGCCGGCTCGGGCTCCGTCCTTCTTCTTCAAGGTCACGAACTGGCCCTTGTTGGGTGCCGCGACGGGCAGCACGAAGACGGTCTGGAGGGTCGCGTCGCTCTTGATCGTGAACGTCACTTTCGCCATGTAGCGTAGAACGCCGAATCGGCTGAAACCGAACGGCTCCAATGAGCGGGGCCTTGGCCCGGGGATGACGCGGACGCGAGGCGGGTACTTATCAGGCAGTGAGGTGACGTTTCGCGGAGGCGCGGTCAGCCGACGGCGTTTCTATGGACGCTGTCGGGACAAGGTGATGTCGGGCTGTCGGTCGAAGAAGGCCCGGATCACTGCCGGTCCGTTGGCCTCTGAGCGAGTTGCGTTTTGTGAATGGCTGAGCTAAGGTTGCGCCGCGGTCTCATCCGAGAGACGCGCTCCAAGGCAAAAACCAATGAAGAAGCCACTTGCCGTCGTGGCTGCGCTCCTCCTGGCTGTCGTTGCGGTCCGCCCGATGGCCGCCCCTCCCGATCCTCCCTTCGACGGCAACGTCGCCAGCGTCGTCTGGGGCGCCCGCGTGGAGTCGATCACGGGCGCTACGCCGCAGGGGCCGAGCGTGAAGAGTCCGGATGCCGCGCGCGTGATGCTCATGCCGCCCTATCCCGGAAAGACGGCTTTCGGGATGCAGAACGCCGGCCCTACCGACGTAGTCATTTCGTTCTTCAAGCACGACACCGCCTCAATCAAGTCAGTGTCGATCCTGAGCAAGCCGCAAGTGTCCGGACTGAAGGACGTGGAGGTCTGGGCCTCGTCCAACCCCACCGCCGCGGCAGACACGTTCACGAAACTGGCGTCCGGTTCCTTACCGCTCGAGTCGAACCCGTTCGCCCGCCCAGAGATCACGTTGACGTTCGATCCGGTCCAGGCACGCTTCGTGAAGATCCGGTTGATGAGCAGCCACGGCGGATTCGGCACCGGAGTCGCCATCCACGAGATCAAGGTACTCGAGGCTGCCGCTCCCGGTTACGTATCGCTAGTCGCTCGCCATCCGGAAATCGCGGAGCCGGCCTTCATGGCCGAAGCCACGAAGGCGCTGGCGGCCCAGCCGCCGGTCGCCGCGACGTGCAAGCCCGCGGCGACGACACCGCTGCAGCCAGGCAACGGCGAGAGCCGCAAAGTGCTGCTGGTGACCTCAAACTACCTGAACGTCGCCGCGGGCTACATCCCGTTCAGAATCAAGACGGGGTCGCTGCCGACGACACACACGTCGAAGTCGGAGGAGCTGCGGATCTTCGATCGCCTGGAGACGACGCTCGTCGTCTCGGACCACGCCCAGCCCTGGATGCTCGCGGACGTCGATACCGTCCTGATGGAGCAGGCGTGCGATCTGCGTGTCATGTCGGAGAGGTTCAAGAAGGCGCTCGTCGCATGGGTCGCGGCCGGCCACAAGCTCATCATCCACGACTCCGACAAGTGCTCGGATCCGAAAGTGATGAACTATGCCTCGTGGCTGCCGTACAAGTTCACCTCCGACAACCCGGGAGCGCTCGGAAAGCCAGGCGCCGCGCTGAAGGTGGTCGAGAACAACTGGATGGCGCACACGCAGCGCGGACGGCGCGGCTTCGTCGATGCCGCCGCGTGGGTGGCGCTGTCCCCTCCGGCCAACGAGCTCGGCGACTCGAACGCCGTCATGGAGTGGGGGCCGGGCTGGTGCGGCAACATGGTCGTCCGCAACGCGAACGGCATCTTCGGCTTCGTGGCGTCGTACGCGCGCCACGGGCGTGGCCTCATCATCTGGGATGGCCTCGATGTGGACATGACCTCGTCGAAGTGGATGGACATCGTGCACGCGCAGCAGCTCGCGCAGGGCTTCAACGCCGACAACCTGCCGTGCTCGGTCAGGATCGGCAGCTTCGCCGTCACCACCGAGCCGCGGCTCGTCTCGCGCGGCGTGCAGCCGGGTCAGACCTACACCTATCCGCTCTCGCTGCTCTCGAACATCGGCTACAAGGGCACCGTCACGCTCTCGGCGGTGCCGGCGGCGAACGCGCCGGACGTAAAGCCGCGTTTCGAGCCGGCGACGGTCGACGTGTCGAGCCTCCAGGAATCGACACTCACGGTGACGGTGCCGCCGGGCCGCGCGGTGCAGCCGTTCGCCCTCGAGGTGAAAGGTACCGCCGCCGACGGGAAGACGAATTCGCTGTGCCTCGAGCTCGGGCCCGTGAAGGCCGGCGAACTCTCGGTCGTCAGCACGCTGGCGCCGCCGACGAAGACGCGAAAGAACCTCGAGATCATCCTCGACGCGTCCGGCTCGATGAAGACGCTGCTCGGGAAGACGAGCCGGTGGGCCGTCGCGCTCGAGACGCTCGACCAGGCGCTGAACGGCCTGCCGGACGATTTCAGCGTGGGCCTTCGGATGTACGGCCACCGCGAACCGTCCACGTCGCCGAAGACCTGCACCGACAGCGAGCTGGTCATCCCCATCCGGAAGCTCGATCGCAAGGCGATCATCGCCCGCGCGAGCGCGTTCAAGCCGAAGGGGGAGACGCCGCTCGTCTATTCGGCGTTGCAGGCTCCGGCGGATCTCAAGGCCGTGGGTGGCGGGACGGTGATCCTGATCACCGACGGCGAGGAAAGCTGCAAGGGTGATCCCGTCGCCGCTGCCGCCGCGCTGAAGGCCTCCGGCCTCGACATCCGGCTGAACATCGTCGGCTTCGCGATCAAGAACCCGAAGACGCAGAAAGATCTCGCCGGCTTCGCGCAGGCGACCGGCGGGCTGTTCTACGCGGCGCAAAGCGGGGCCACGCTGGGCGACGCCCTGATGCTCGCCGCGATCGAGAAGTTCCCGTACACCGTGTATGACGCGGCCGGCAAGACCGTCCTGTCGAGCGAGGCCGGCAGCGGCAGCGATGAACTCCCGCCGGGTACGTACAAGGTGGTGGTGAAGGCCGGGTCGAAGGAGCTCATCGCGCCGCGCGTGAGCGTCGCGCTCGGCCAGCAGGTCACACTGACCATCGCGATGAAGAACGGTCAACTGGTGCTGCAGTAGAAGGCCGGGACGCGATCGGGATCTGCCCGAGCGCCCCTGAGAGGACAACTTATGCGAACGCTTTCCGTCTCCGTTGTTGCGTTGACGCTCATTCTTGCGCCGGCGATCGCACTTTCCCAGACCCCGCAAACGTATTCGCTGACGCAGACGATGGCCGGCGGCATGACGGTACAGGTCGCTCGCGACGGCTCGAAGGAGTCCGTGGAGCAGACCGTGGCCCCCGGCGCAAACGGCCCGGGAATGCACATCCGATCGCTCTACGATTTCGCGGCGAAAAAGGTGTGGACGATGAACCTCGCGGGGGGCCCGTGCTCCGTTGTGGCCTACACGTCGCCGGGCGCGCCGTCGATGCTCGATCCGATCGCCGGGGCGCAGGAGATGCAGGCCGGCCTGGCGCAGGCCAAGCCGCAGGCATTGCGATCGGAGACGGTCAACGGCATTGCGACGAAGGTCTACGAGATGCCGGTTCCCGAGAGCAAAGGGAAGATGCGGATGTTCCTCGAGGAGAAGCACAGCTTCGCCGTCAAGATGGCGATGGTCTCGAGCGACGGCAAGGAGCAGACGCAGATGGAAATCACGCGGCTGTCCTTCGACAAGCCGGCAGCCGATCTGTTTGTCCCGGCGAAGAACTGCGAGGTCCAGGCGGGCGAGACCAACGCAACCGGCGGCCATGTCGAGGCAAATGTCGGCGGGCAGGCGCAGGCCGAGCGCAAGCTGCCCCCCGCGAAGCCTGCTGCGGCCTCTCAGGCCCCGAAGGCAGCGGCGGCTGCCCCTGAGATCGAGATGCGCGGCGCTGGCGTCGGTCCGATGGACTACACGGGCCCGGCACCGGCTGCCTACACGTTCTCGTTCGCCATCGATGCAAGTGGCCCGGTTGAGGCGACGTGGACGCTGGTCAGCCAGACAGGCACCGCCTGGGCGTCGGGCAAGCTCGTTTTCGAGGCGGCGGGCAGCAAGGACTTGAACGTGCCCGTAAAGCTCGACGTGTGCAACGGGAAGCACTGGGCGGGAGCGGGACACCTGGAGTTGATGGTCGCAGGCAAGAAGTACTCGTCGACGACGATGAAGATTACTGCCGACTGCAAGGCGAAGTGACACCGCTGGAACTCGTCGCGCCGCGCGTGAAGGTCACGGCAGGCCAGACGACGACGCTCGAGATCGCGTTCAGGAAGCACCAGCTGGCGCTGGAGTAACGCGGCACGGCGCCGGCCCGCTCTCGGCAGCCAACGCAGAAGAGGCCATCACAATGATCGTCGAACAGCAACTGGCGGCGGGCGCGCAAGCTCGATCAGAGCTGGGCGCCAGGGGCGCGGCCCTCATGGCGGTTCTCATTTTGGCCGCGCTGGTGGACGCGGCGATCGAGACTTTCTGGAGCGGCTCGCCGATCCGCTGGTGGGTCGCGGGCCCCATCATCCCGTTCGTCGCGCTCAACGTGTGGCTGTGGAGGCCGCGTGGGGCGCCGCTCCGCCGGTTCGGTCCCGACGCGGCAGCGTCGACGGCAATGATCGCACTAATGCTGTTGCTGGCGGCCACCGCGTGGCTGCCCGGCGGCCAGACCGACGGCGTGCGGATGCTCGGCCAGCCGACATCCACCGTGCTCGCCTGCACGCTGGCGGCCATCCTCATTCTCGCGGCGTACGTGATGGTGCGTGGCGTCGGGTTCCTCTCTCCGGCCCCGAAGCTCGTCACGCGCAGCGTCGTCATCCTCCTGGCGATCTACGCGCTGGTGGGGCTGGCTGTGGCCATCGTGGACCACGCGACCTTCGCGTCGCTGTTCCACGGTGGCGCCGTGTGGCAGCGACTGCCGCGATGGTTGCAGGGCGCTTTCGTCGGCGGCCTGTTCCTCCTGCCGGTGGCGGTACTCGCGCAGCTGGTCCGAGTCATCGAGCACCTGCGGCGCAAGGAGTCGGTGCGCATTCTCGTCCACCAGGCCACGGCCATGGTGATGGCGTTCGTGATGGCCTCGTCCGGGCTCGTCGCGCCCGGGGCCGTCGCGACGACGACGAACACGACCACGACGGCGCGTCCGTCGGAGATCGACAACGTGGCCCCCGTGCTCACATACGAACAGTGGCGCAACGTATCGCCGTTCGAGGGCCAGGACCCGGTTGCGCTCGCGGAGCGATTCTCGCGGGCGGCGGGTGAGCAGCTGAGGAGACCAGGGGCCGATCCCTCGGACGTCGCGGCAAAGGCGGCGGCGCTCGGCGGCGACGCGGAGAAGATCTTCGAGTTCCTGCGCGATCAGATCGCGCTCGAGCCCTACCGCGGCGTGCTTCGCGGCGCGCGCGGAACGCTGGCCGCGGGGGCTGGCAACACCCTCGACCGCGCCCTGCTCGCCCAGGCGCTGCTGAAAGCCGCGGGCATCGAGAGTCGCCTCGTGAGCGGCACGCTGTCCGACGCTCAGATCGAGACGCTCGTCGCGCGCTATCTCGCGTCGAGCCCCCTTCAGGGGGCGCTCGCGTCCTCTACGAGACAGATCGGGAACGAGTCTTCCCAGGCCGATGCGGCCGACGTGGCCACCAAAGTCGGGCTCCGGCCAGATCGTGTGGACGGCGTTCTGCGCCGCGCGAACGCGCGGGCCGACGCGTTCTGGACGAAGACCGACAAGGAGCGGGCAGCGCAGTTCGAGCTGCTCTCCGGCGAGCTTCGTCGGGGCGGAGTTGCTCCCCTGGCGAACGGGCCCGAGCTCCGGCAACTCCGGGACCGGTTGAAGGAGCACTACTGGCTGCAGGTGAAGGACGCCCTGGACTCGTGGAGCGAGTTCGATCCGAACTTTCCCGGCGCAACCCGCGGCGCAGCTTTTGCGTCGGGGGCGAGTGCGGTTTCGGCGATTCCGAATGACCGAGTCCATCGATTCGAGTTCAGCCTCGTCTACTGGACCGGGACAAAGGGCAACCGGAAGCCGGAGGTCCTTCTGAAGGCCGAGTCTGCTGCCGCCGACGCATTGTTCGAGCCGCTGGACTTCAGGATTCAGCCGGCCGAGACGACGGTCGGTCCGAACGCGCTCGGACGAATGGACGCGGCGCAGAAGATCGAGGCGCTTCGAAATGTCAGGAAGTTCCAAGGCGTCCTGCGTGCGGGCTCGAAGGTCGTGGGCGGCCGTCCCTTCGATCTCGCTGGCCACACGTTCGATCAGACCGGCGGTCCCGCCACAGCGGTCAGCGGCCTGACAGGGGGCCTGTTCGCACTCGGAGGGCAAGAAGCGCCTCCGGAATTCGCGGAGCTGCAAGTCGTGCTGCGGCTGACTGGACCCGGCCGGGCTCCGATGACCCAGACACGCACGCTGGTTCGCGCGGCCGATCTCCAGACCCCGACCTTCGCGCCGCCTCTGATGGAGTGGGAGATCCTCGTACAGCCACAGTGGATCTCCGCCGACCTCGCGGGCTACCAGATCCTGGGCCACCTGCTGTCGATCCAGCAGGCGATCACCGGGACCCTGAGGACCGGCCCCAGCGGCAAGCCAGTGCCTCCACCGCCGCCGTTGTCGCAGGAACTGCTGCAACTGGCGATGCTCCGACAAGGCGCGGTCGCGGATGCCCTGGCGAAGCAGCCGGACGTTCGGGCGCTCGTGGACGAGCCGATGCTGACGATCGCGGGCTACCGGCTCTCCGCGCTGCGGACGCAGGAGGGACGCATCGATGTCGAGCGGACCATCGACATCGTCGAGAACGCCGTCCGTTACGTTCCGCGGAACGACGAGTCACAGGCCGCCGCTTTCGACGCGGCGGTCCGCCAAGGGGTCGCCGACTGCACGCTCGAGCGGCGCTTCCTGGAGGAGGCGTTCCCGCAGGCGACGAGCGAGTCCGGCATGACCGTACTCCAACGCGCTCAGCTCGAACGGCGGGCACTCGTACTTGCCGCTCCGCGCGAATCGGACAAGCTGCGGGGCGCTGGGATGAGCGACGCGGACGTGGAGTGGATCCGGGCCAACGAGCCGCCAGCCGCACGGCTCCTGGTCGCGAAAGCTTCCGCGGGCCCCGCGGCGTGGTGGAGCGTCAGACCAAACGGCAGCGCGGTCCTTCGCGTCAGTGGCGGCCAGGGACAGGAACACGCCGAGCACGAGATCGACGTCACGCTCATCTCGCTGAAGGTCATGTTCGCGATGATCTGCGGCTACGAGGTCAGCAAGGCGACTGGCGGCATGTTCGGTTGGAAGATAGCCTTCTGCGCTGCGGCCGCTGGGGCGAGCCTCGGATTCGTGATTGCCGGAACGCACCTGGCGTCCTGGATCCTGATTTGTCTCGAGGTGACCGAGTTGATCGGGTCCGGGATTGCCGAGAGCATGGAGAAGGAATAGTCAACCTTGAAGAAGGCCTTCATCGCCGCTCTGTTTGTTGCCGTGCTCGCGTCCGCGCTGCTGGCCGCCGGGTCGCAAGACGAACGTCAGTTCGTCGCGGATCATCCCGGCAAGGTGTCGGTGACGATCAGTCGCCACGTGAACTCGGAGACTCCCGCCGCGCTGGCGGCCGCCTTCGAGGCCAACCTGCGCCGGATGCGGGACCTGCTCGTCGCGGGGCCGATGTTCAACCCGCCGCTGGGCGTGCAGGTCCTCGGCGGGTTGTCGCCGAACTCCGACAGCCCGGAGCCATCGGCGCCGCACGCACCCATCGTCTCCACGGGATTCATCCAGTTCTATCCCTACATCGTCGATCGGAAGTCGGGCCTGCCAGTCCTCTTCCGGTTCTCGACGGCCGAGGTCAACGTCTCGGTCAACTGGCCACGGGCGAGCCTGGAGCCCAACATCTCGGAAGGCCAGACATATTTCTATCTGGAGCCCGAGCGCGTTGGCGAGATGGCGGGGTTTCCCGTGTACCGGCGACGCGACGGCGACCACATCCTTGTGATGACGCGCGGCAAGCCGCCGTGGGTGCCGGTGACGCGCGAGGAATTCGTCAGCCTCTGGCTGCGCATCCATCAGAAAAACGCCGCCGGGAATGCCCGCGACACGATCACGCCGAAAGTCGTCGAGGCGCACAAGGCGGCGCTCGCCTCGATGACGGCCGAAGAACGCCGGATGCCGGCGCGCTACTTCCGCTTCAACATGATGCAGCCGATGCTCGCGCCGGTCGGCAGCACGCAGGGCGACCCGCTGGTGAAGGCGAATCTCGACTCGTTCGACACGACGGTGCCTCGCAGCGCCATTCAGCTGATTTCGCTGCGGTTCCAGTATGCGGGCGATCTCGACTTCGACCGCCCGGCGTCGACGTGCTCCGTCGACGTCCTGCGCGTGTGGCAGATGCTGCAGACGTCGGACTGGCGCGCCATCGGCGCAGCGCTGACGCAGAAATGACCAGGGCAAATTGTGACAGGAGTGGCGCGACCCATGAAAAAGTCCTTCATCGCCGTTCTGTGCCTCGTCGTTCTCGCCGGCGCGGGATTCGGCGCGTACCGGCTCGGCCTCCTCGATCGGTTCACAGGGACGACAACAACCGGGCAGCTACAGTCGAACGTCGCGACATCGAGTTCGCCGACGCCCGGTGCCGTTGCCGGGAGTACGCCGAGCGCGGCAACCGGAGCGCCCTCCGCGCCGGTGACCGATGCAGCAGTGCCAGCCGCCGCGACCACTGCTGCGCCGCCAGGCGCCACGACTGATGCGGCGTCGCCAGTCGCCGCGAGCGCGCCCGCCCCGACAGCCGCCGCGACACCGATTCCTCCCGGTCTCGTCGCCGTCGCCCAGGCCGGACAGCCAATCGCCAACAAGGCGGTCGAGGTGCGCGTCAGCAGCCACCGCACGGCCGCCTCGATCGGAAGCCAGAACGCCGGCCCGGGCCGTGAGTTCGTGATCGTCGAATCGTCCTGGCAGAACATCATTCCGAAGGTCAAGGTGAACCGGAAGAAGATGCAGGACCGCACCGGCGGCATGGGGAGCCTCGGGTTCGGCGGCGGGACGACGGCGAAGGACAAGACCGAGGACGAGGCGAACACGACGCTCGAGTCGATGGCGTTTGAGGTCTCGCAGCTCCCGACGCACCTCTGGCTCGTCGCCGACGGGCGCTCCGCCGAGGCGATCGACGCGGCGGGCACGCAGGCGCTCGAGGCCCACTTGTCGCCCACGAAGCTGACCATCGCCGAGTTCCAGCAGGTCATCTCGGGCGGGCTCGCATTCCAGGCTCCGGCCAACGCGCAGTCGCTGGCACTGCTGTTCCTCGACACGATCAACGGGCATCTGCTGCTGCCGATCAAGGGCACGCCGCCGGTATTGGCCAGCAGCCTCGGCGGATCAGGCCGCGCGAACACGCTCGTGGATCTGGCGCTGACCGGCGCGTCCTGGTCGGACGCGCCACCGAGCGAGAGCGGGACGCGGACGCTCGTCGTCGGACTTCGCGGCATCAGCCGGCAGAACGCGATCGTCGCCGTGCCGTTCGGCAAGTACGCGTTCCTGCAAACCGAGCAGGGGTGCCTCTTCCAGCCCGACGCGGCCGCGACGGGCCTGACCCGGCAACTCGCGCCGGTCGGTCAGTTCCTGCCGTTCGTGCCGAGCGAGGGCCAGCTCGCCTTCACGGTTCCGGCGGACACGAAGACGGCGGCGCTGCTCGTGCGACTCCAGCAGGGCGGTCCGATCGACCTCGCCGTGATGGGGACCGTCACGCCGGCCTGGCCCTCACCCGAGGCGACGGTGAAGGACGGCGACGTGCTGCGCGTGCTGAAGCTGCCCGGGACCGCCGTACCACCAGGCGTGCCGGCGGCGCCCTCGGGCAGCGAGCGCGTCGCGCTCGACCTGGTCGTCGAGAACCTGCGCTCGGGGGCCGGGATCGAGCTGCAGCCCCAGCAGCAGTTCCGCCTCGTCGGACCAGACGGCACGCGGTACGAGCCCTCGTCAGACAGCGCGCACGTGCCGTGCCGCCTGACCGGCGACGTGGTGCCGGCCGGGAGCGCCCGGCGCTTCACGCTGATCTTCGATATGCCGCCCGGCCAGCCGCTGCAGTTCGAGTACCGCGGCTTCAACGTAAAGAGCGAGCTGGTCAAGGTGAGATAGACAGGAGGCGGTTGTCCATGAAACACCGAGTGCTTCCAACGTTCGGACTGGCGGTGGTGTGCCTGGCTTGTGCCGTGCCGGTCCTGGCGCAGAAATTGGAAGGGGTGCCGCCGAAGACCGGGCATGCGACATTCACCTTCGCGTCGAAGGATCTCACCTACGACGTCGTCGAGGGGGGGTTCCAGCAGGTGGAGGGCTTCACGACGGCCACGCTGGTGTTCAGGCCAGCAGTCAAGCCCAAGGCGAACTCGCATCTGAATCTCACGTTGATGTACCAGGCTCCGGGAAAGGTCGATTTGGCGGCCCCGTTCAGCGTCAATGGCATTGCCATGTTCGGGGACGGCTCGGTCACCAGATACACCAAAGGGAAGAGCCAGTGCACGATTACCCTGACCAAAGCGACTCCGACCGAGGTGGAGGGGACGGCGGATTGCCCGCTTCTTCATGACATCTCCGGCGAGGTGGCCGCACCGCTCACCAATGTGAAGTTCAGCGCGACCACCAAGTGAAGGCATCCGGAGGCGCCGCCGAGCTGGTTTTTGTGCTCTCGCTGGTCAGCGCGATCGCGGCGACCGCCCGAGCGGCGGCCGCCGCCGAGGACGACATCCTGCTCCTGCGGGTACTGGACCAACGCACGGGACGTCCGCTCGACGCGCGCGTGACGATTCCCGGCCGGGATCTCGTCGTGCGCACGACCGAGGATGGCACCGCGCGGCTCGACGTGGGGTTCGAGGGGACCGCCGTGCACCGTCCCTGCGTCATTCGCATATCGGCGAATGCCTACGCGGACGTTGACGTGCCGTGCGCCGAGGTGCGCGCGGGTGAGCTGTACGAAGTGAGGCTGGTGCCCGCTCCGATTCGCCTGCACGAAACGGTGGTCGTGGCCGCATCTCGCGAGGAGACCCCCCGGTGGATGGTGCCGCGCGCGACATCAGTCATCGACGCCGAGGAGCTCGCGCACACGATGCCGCGGACCACACCCGAAGCGTTGTCTGCGTCCCCTGGTGTCTGGGTGCAGAAGACCAACCATGGTGGCGGCTCTCCATTTGTTCGCGGGCTCAGCGGCAACCAGGTGCTGGTGCTGGTGGATGGGATCAGGCTCAATAACTCCACGTTCCGCTACGGGCCGAACCAATACCTGGCCACGATCGACCCCACGAGCCTCGAGCGCATCGAGGTGGTGCGCGGGGCGGGATCGGTGCTCTTCGGCAGCGACGCCCTGGGCGGGGTGATCAATCTCGTCACGCGCAGGCCCGAGCTGTCCTCCGCCGGCCGGCGGCTCTCGGGCCGCCTGGTCGGACGTCTGGTCTCGAGCGACATGGAACAGAGCGCGCGGGCCGAAGTGTCGGCGGCCTCGGCGCGCGTGGCCGCCGTCGCAGGTCTATCGCTGCGCCGATACGGAGACCTGCGCGCGGGCGGAGCGCTCGGCGTGGAGGCGCCGTCCGGATACGGCGAGGTGAATGGCGATGCGCGCGTCCTGGCGCAGGTCGCGAGTCGAACGGTGCTCACGGCCGGGTACCACCACGTGCACCAGGACGATGTGCCGCGCTACGACCAGGTGGCGCAGCGCGGCTTCGCCCGCTGGAGCTTCGATCCGCAGGCACGGCAGCTCGCGTGGACGCGCATCACGCACGCCACGCACACGGCATGGGCCAACACCGTGTCGATGACCTCCTCGTGGCAGCGCTCGTTCGAGCGGCGCGAGCGTCAGGCCCGGGAATCCCCGCTGCTCGTGGTCGAAGAGGACACCGTTGACACTGTCGGCCTGCTGGTCGAGGGCCGCGGCGCGCCCCGGAGCTGGCTCGCCGTGCGATACGGACTCGACGTGTATCGCGATCGCATCCGGAGCGGGCGCATCGATCGAGACACGGCATCGGGCGCCGTGCAGGCGCGGCGCGGTCTGTACCCGGACGGCGCGCGGGCCGGTTCCACGGAGCTCTTCGCCGTCGCCTCCGTGCAGCACGGTCGTTTCCTGATGGACGCGGGCGCGCGAAGGACGTGGACATCGGTCGAGGCGGACGACGCCCTCTTCGGGCGCCTGGCGCTTGCGCCCGCGGCCACGATCGGCAGCCTCGCGTCGGGATTCAGGCTTGGTGGCGGGTGGTCGCTGTACGGCACCGTGGCGCAGGCGTTCCGGGCGCCGAACGTCGACGACGTGAGCACCCTCGGAGCGTTTGACTTCGGCGTGGAGGTCCCCGGGCTGGGGCTCGTGCCGGAACGTTCCGTCTCGCTCGAGGGCGGCGTCAAGCTGCAGACTGGCCGCGCGCAGCTGACCGCTGCGGCGTGGCGGCTCTCCCTCGTCGACCTCATCGATCGGGTGCGCTCGACGTACCTGGGACTCGACACGTGGGAAGGCCAGCGAGTGTACCGTCGCGCCAACGTGGGCGAGGCCTACGTCCGGGGCACGGACGTGGAAGGCCGTCTCGAGATCGCACCAGGCAGAGGTGTGTCCGGGTTCCTCGCTCACGCGTATGGCCAGCAGACGACGGCGGGACAGCCGATGCGTCGCATCCCCCCGCTCAACGGCCGCGCGGCGCTCTGGTGGACGGGCCGGCGCGGCGATGCCGAGCTGTCGCTTCGTTTTGCCGGCCGCCAGGACCGGCTCGCGCCGGGCGACCGGGACGATCACAGGATCAACCCGCTGGGTACGCCGGGGTGGACGGTGCTGGATCTGCGGGCATCGTGGACCGTTGCGCCGGCCGTGAAGCTCGTCGGCGGCGCAGGAAACCTCCTCGACGAAGCCTATCGCGTCCACGGCTCGGGCATCGACGGCTACGGCCGGCACGCGTGGATCGGAATCGAGTTGGGCAGCCGGTAACGAATTCGCGCAGAACTCGCGCGATTACCGGCGCGGACACCCACGGGACTGCTCGCCCGCGCTGCGCCAGGGATGGCAACGCGCGCGCGGCGCGACGATGCGGCTCTCAGGTTGGCGCTCGGCGATCGACTCGGCGCACTGGGCGTCGACGACGGAGAGCAAGTCCGACAGGACGCCGCGCGTCATGCGTGGGTCCAGTTGCAGAAGGGCGACGCCTGGGTGGACCTCGACCCGACGCTGCCCGATGCGCAGGTGGGCAGCACGCTGGCTGTTGCGAGCGGCACGGCCGAAGACGTTCCGCGGGACCAGCAGCAGATCGTTGTGCTGAAGGTCGTCGCGCAATCGTTGACCGACGGCAGGTTGAGCGACAGCGTATCCCTCGAGCGCGAGCTGCCCGCCGCCGCTGCCGCCCGTCAGCACCTGCTT
>MELC01000050.1 GCA_001767455.1 Acidobacteria bacterium RIFCSPLOWO2_12_FULL_66_21 | reverse complement strand
GCGCGCCGCGCGAGGAAGCGGAGCGGGGCGAAGGGGTCCCCGCGAGCGACCGAGCCGGGGTCCGGGGCGGAGCCCCGGTTGAGGAAGGAGCATGCGATGGACGGTGAAGAGAGACAGAAGCTGATGGCGCTGTACCGGGACGGGTATGCGGCGGTCGCCGAGGCGCTGCTGGAGATTACCCCTGAGGAGCTCGACGCGCGCCCTGGTCCCGGGCGCTGGTCGGCCCGCGAAATCGTGCACCACCTCGCCGACAGCGAGATGACAGCGGCGGTCCGCCTGCGGCTGCTTCTCGCGGAAGACGGCCCGGCGATCAAGGGGTACGACCAGGATGCCTTCGCGCGGAAGCTGCATTACGATCGCCCGCACGAATCATCGCTGGAGCTGTTCCGCTCGGTCCGGCAATCGACGGGGGAGCTGCTGGAGCGCATGGCGCCGGAGGACTGGCTGCGCGAGGGCACGCACACCGAGGTCGGGCGATACGGCGTGGAGACATGGCTGAAGATCTATGCCGAGCACGCCCACAAGCACGCCCGCCAGATCCGCGCCGCGCGGGGCGCTCGGAAAGACTGAACAGGTTCTATGGGTTCTAGAAAGGTTCTAAGTAGAACCTAGAGAACGATCTAGTACAACAAGCAGGGTGTCCGCATCCGCCGGAAGGCGTCCTCTTCGGCGCGCCACGACGCGACGAGCGGCGCGACGTCCTCTCCGGCATCAACCGCCATGCGCAGCCGATCGGAGCCGTACAGGATGTCGATCGGCTGCTTCTCGTGTTCGTACTCGTAGGGCGGGTCGCGCCACGCGAACCGCTTCGGATCCTGCCGCCTGAACTCCGCGATGAGCTCCACTGCGGTCCGCACCGGCCGGAAGGTGGCGCGATCGAGCACGTGGATCTGACAGCCGCCGCACTGTTCGCGCGCGTGCTTCTGGAACGTGGGCTCGAAGAACGCCGGCCGGAAATGCACGCCCGCGAGGCCGCGCGCGTTCATGGCGGCCGCGAGCTTCTCGCCGTCAATCCAGGGGGCGCCAATCAGCTCGAACGGCCGCGTCGTGCCGCGGCCCTCCGACAGCCGCGTGCCCTCGAACAGCACCGCGCCCGGATACACAAACGCGCTGTCGAGCGTCGGCAGGTTCGGCGACGGGATCACCCACGGCAGCGCCGTCTCGTCGTGGTACATCGCGCGGCGCCATCCTTCCATCGGAATCACGTCGAGCGGCGCCCCGATCCCGAACTGCTCGTTGAAGAGCCGCGCCAGCTCCCCGATGGTCATGCCGTGCCGGAGCGGAATGGGGAATTGCCCCACGAAGGACGTGTGCGCCTCCTCGAGCAGATTCCCTTCGATCTCGTCACCCCCAATCGGATTCGGCCGATCGCACACGATCACGCGGACCCCGTGACGCGCCGCCGCCCGCAGGCAGTTGGCCATCGTGTAGACGAACGTGTACACGCGCGTTCCGACGTCCTGCAGATCGATCACGAGCCGATCGAGGCCCGCCAGCATCTCTGCCGTCGGTTCCCGGGTTTCGCTGTACAGCGAGTAGATCGGGACGCGCCGGCGGTCGTCCCGTGCATGCGGCGTCTCGATCATGTTGTCCTGGAGGTCGGACCGGAACCCGTGCTGCGGGCCGAAGAGCGCCCCGAGCGTCACGTCTGGATCGTCGGCCAGCCGATCCGCCGAGTGGCGGAAGACGGCGTCGATCGACGCGGGATTGCAGACGAGGCCGACGCGGCGGCCTTCGACGAGCTTCCGGTCCGGGCCGAGGAGTCGATCGATGCCGAGCGACACGAGCGGGCGGCCAGGAGGAACCGGCATCGCGCGATTATATGCCGCTCAAGTCGCCAGTCCGTGCCCGTCAATCTCATCGGTGGACGGGCGGTGGCGAAATTGCACGCGCGATGCGGTCATCGCCACGATCGGCAGGCGCCGACATAGTTTGGGATAGAATGATGGACCGAACAGCCGTGGTCATCGCCGTCGTCAATAACAAGGGAGGCGTGGGGAAGACCACCACGTCGATCAACCTCGGCGCGGCTCTCGCCACGCCGCGGCGGCGCGTGCTGCTCATGGACCTGGACAGCCAGGCCTCCGCATCGCTGTGGTGCGGCGTCGAACGCGGCCGGCTCAAGCCGTCGGCCGCCAGTTGCCTCCTGCACGGCTATCCCGTGCACGCCGCCGTGCGGCCGACCTCGGTGCCCCACCTCGACGCATCAAGTGTTGAATAGCGGCCGACTCAACTGACAGACGAATTCTATTATTAGGGATGGAAATAATCCCGTTTCTGGCGACGGCCACCTGGCGTGGGACCCCTGGGAGACCCTGAATGGCGCGGAGGCGAAACGCTCACCCCTCGAAAAGCAAGACGGACCTCTTCACGCCGACGAGGCGCGCGACCTCCGGAAAACGGAAGCCTGGCCGGCCGCCCGTCCACGACGAGGCGTGGACGAAGGTCACCGTCGTGCTCTTCAATCGCCAGATTGTCTTCCTCGATCGGCTCGCCGCGAACATCCGCGCGCAGACGGGGGCGGCGATCAGCCGCGCCCAGCTCATACGCGCGCTGCTCGACGCCGTCGCGGACGCGGATATCGACCTGACCGCGTCGCTCTCCGAAGCCGACCTCAAAGCCACGCTGCTCGCGCGTCTCGGCAAGTACCGCATGGGCCTCTGATCCCAGCGCCGCGCGACTGGATCGGACGACCCATCCGCGCTAGGATCGAAACCGTAGAGGCCTTCTACGTTCTACCTTCTGCTTTCCGCGTTTCTTTCGACCTTCTACGTTCTCCCTTCCACCTTCCAAGGCGAGCTCGTCATCGTCAAGGAAGGCACGAAGGAGTATCACCGTCCCTGGTGTCCGGTGATTCGCGACGGGGCCGGCGTGCTCGCGCTGTCGGTGGGCCAGGCCGAGGCGCGAGGGTTCAAGCCTCACAAGGAGTGCGATCCGGCCAACGCCCCGGCCGAGCCCGGCGCGACTCCCGGGGGCGCGGCGCGACCGCCCGCGCCGAAGCCGCGACCCTTACCCGTGTATGTCTGGGTGAACGCCCGCGATCGGTACTACCACCGTGCCGACTGCCGGAAGCTGGGAGCAACGCGGGCGAAGATCCTCCTCGACGCGAATTCGGTCAAGGAATACTGGCCCTGCACCGTGTGCCGTCCGCCGATCCGCAAGCGAAAGGACTGACTCGGGACTTTGACTCGGACTTTGACTCGCGACTTTGACTCCCGACTTCGACTATCGACTATCGACTATCGACTATCGACTGCTGTATTCTGCCCAGCGGAGGCGAGCCTGATGTTGCTGCTACCGATGGCGCTCGCGCTGACGCTGCAAGTCCCTCCGCCCCAGCAGGCTCCGCCTGCTCCCGCGCCGGCTGCGCGTCCAGCGCCCAAGACCTACAACGAAACGGCGGATGCGACGGCGGCGATCGACGCCGCCGTGAAGGCGGCGGCCTTGGATGAGATCCGCGTGCTCATCAACTGGGGCGCCAACGACAGCGAGCGCTCGACGAAGTTCGCCGCGCTGCGCCGCGAGCGTGAGCTCGGTCCGTTCTTCGCCGACGAGTACAAACTCGTGTTCGTCAACGTCGGGCACGGAGACAGGAACCTCGACGTCGCCAAGACCTACGGCGCGGCGATTGTGCCCGATTCGCTGCCGGCTCTCACGATCCTGGATCACGCGGGCAAAGTGCTCGCGCAGGGGAGCTCGCGCGATCTCCAGTCGGACGCCGATCCGGCCGCGTTCGATCCGAAGAAGGTGAGCGCGTTCCTGACGCAGTACAAGGCGCCGGCGCCCGATGCGAACGCGCCATTCGCCGCCGCGATCGACCAGGCGAAACGGGAGGGCAAGTCCGTGTTCGTCTGGTTCTCGGCCCCGTGGTGAGGGTGGTGCCACAGGCTGGGCGCCTGGATGGCGCTCCCGGATATCGCGCCGTTGATTGCGAAGGAATTCGTTCCGGTGAAGCTGGACTTCGATCGCGCTTCCGGCGCGAAGGAGATTGAGAAGCGGTTCACCGACAAGGAACAGGGACTGCCGTGGTTCGCCTTCGTAGATCCGGCGGCCGAGCGCGCGCTCGCGACCAGCACCGGTCCGAAGGGCAACGTCGGCTTCCCCTGGCAGCCTCACGAGGTCGCGCATTTCAAGACGATGCTCGAAGCGGGCAAGCGCCATCTGACCGACGCCGACATCGCCACGCTGGTGAAGTCGCTGGAAGACTTCAGAAAGAAGGAGGAAGGGAAATAGTCGACTATCGACTTTTCTGAGCCGAACGCGAACAGCGTGCTCTTCGTCCTGACGTAGATGCGGCCGTCGGCGATGGCCGGCGTGGCGAATACCTCGTCATCCAGTGCATTGACCGACAGGATTTCCCACTCGGGCTTCGCCGCCACGACCGAGACGGTGCCGTCCTGGCTGACCAGGAACACCTTGCCGTCGGCTCCGACCGGCGAGGCGAAGTACTTGTCGATCGCGCCCTTCAAGCGCCCCTGCTTGACGACGGCACCCGTGGCCGGATCGAACGAGATCAGGATTCCGCTGTCGTTCACCATGAACAGCGCGCCGCCGTACAGCAGCGTCGACGGCACCTGCGGGACCGGCCGCTGATAACGCCATTTGACGGCGGCGTTCGTGATGTCGCCCCGGCCGCCCAGCCTGATCGCGAGCAGGCCGTTCTCTGAGGAGAGCATCGCGCGGAAGACGTCCCATTCCTTCGCGTCCAGCGTCTCGTTCCGATCGAGGTCGAACGCGGGAAAACCGTAGTCCGGCCGCAGCATGCGGTCCATCGGCTCGGTGCCGGTAATCTCGTCCTTGCCCACACGGCCATCGCCGTTCTTGTCGTACCGCTTGAGTCCGTCCTCGAACGGGACGGTGGCCACGTGCGCGCCTGGCTGGTTCTGCGGGAAGCCCCACCCGTTTATGTACAGCGTGTCCCCGTCGAGGCTCGCCACGGATTTCATCTCGCACGCGAGCCCGCGCACCCACCAGACGCGGCGGCCGGTATCGGCCGCGTAGGCGGACAACTGGAAGGACTCAGGGATGACGATCTGCTTCGGGGCGCTCTTCGGCTC
Organism: Acidobacteria bacterium RIFCSPLOWO2_12_FULL_66_21; assembly: GCA_001767455.1. GTDB lineage: Bacteria > Acidobacteriota > Vicinamibacteria > Vicinamibacterales > 2-12-FULL-66-21 > 2-12-FULL-66-21. The sequence goes on along the minus strand of MELC01000050.1, from coordinate 14,122 downwards.
GTACAAGGTCGGCGTGGAGTAGCCCGAGATCACGCCTGGACGATCGACCTTGTAGCGGACTTTCCCCGTGCGTGCATCGACGCCGAGCAGGTAGGAGCCCGAATCCTGATCGACCGGGAGAATCAGCAAACCGTCCACGAGGATGGGGGACGCGCCGAATCCATAGAACATGTTGAACGGCCCGAGGGGAAGGCGCCACTCCTCCCGGCCGTCGGCGCTGAATGCGGCCAGGCCGAAATCCTGGAAGAACGCGTACACGTGGGCGCCGTCGGTGACCGGCGACGGGGAGGCGGGCCCGTTCGGCGCGCCGAGGCGGTCCTTCCGTGCGCGCGGCAGCTCCCTGCGCCACAACTCGCGGCCGGACGCGCGGTCGAGCGCCAGCACGATCAGCCGGTCGGCGTCATAGCCGGTGAGGAACACCCGCGTCTCGGACAACACGGGCGACGAATGCCCGGCCGGCACGGCCGTTTTCCAGACGACGTTCTTCGAGGGACCGAAGTCCGAGGGGAGGTTCGTGGCGTCGGAGACGCCCGTGCCGTTCGGCCCGCGGAACCGCGACCACTCCGCCGAGGGGGCCGCGCCAATCATGACGGATACGCCGGTGAGGGCAGAGACGAGGATGGATGCGGGGATTCGCATGGCACCGTCCTTCACGCGGAGTCTATCTGCAAGACGCCAGGTGTACAAAACCGCGCCGCCCGCTGTTACCCCAGTACCGGAGCGGCCCGCGGCCATGGCCCGCGTCCAGCATCCGAACCTTGCCATGATCCTCGCCGCGGAGCAGTGGCGCGATCGCCCGCTCCTCGTCGTCGAGTACCTGGAGGGGGGAACGCTGGCCGATCGTCTGACCCGGCTGGCCTATCTGTCGCCCGAGGCGCTCGCCGGGTGGGAACCCGACCCTTCGTTCGATCTCTGGAGTGCGGCCGTCGTCCTGTACGAGGCCATCGCGGGTGTCAGTCCGTTTGCCGCGCCGGCGCCGGACCGGGTTGTCGAGAACATCCTGTCCGACAGGGTCGCCGACATCAGAGGGGTTCGCGCGGACTGTCCGGAATCCGTCGCGCTGTTCTTCCACGACGCGCTCGCGTTGTCCGCCGACTTGCGCAACCGCTGCCAGCGGCTCCGCGCGGAACTGAGCGCACGCGTGAACTGATTCACGAATTCACCAATTCACCAATTCACGAATTCACGAATTCGCAGATTGTGGTGCGTCCTCTACGGCTCAGGTTGACGGCAGAGTTCGATTCCGCGTAAGCTCTCGCGTCCAACCGCCGCATGCTCCCATGCGGCGACGTCGCGAGCACACCCTGCGGGAGGAACCATTGAAAAGAACCGTTCTCTGTGTCGCGTTGGCCACTCTGTTTGTCGTCCTCGCCACGAACACGCATCCCCAGGCGCAAGTCAGGCCCGACCTGCCGCCGCAGGCCTCGGCCGTCGCCACCCAACCCGATCATTTCGACAGGACCAGCACGCCCCTGCGCGACATGTCGGACCGGGAGTTGCCGCCGGTGGCGAGAGGCGGCCGCGATTTCGAGCCGGGCCGCCCGCAGCCGGTGGGCAATACCAACCCTCCCGGCGTGGATCCGCTCGCCCAGACGAGCGTCGGATCGTCTTCAGCGGTCGCCCTGCCCAAGGTGTTCACCGACGGCACCCCGGTCGATCCCAGCTACCGGGTCGCGCCGCCGGACACCACCGGCGATCTTGGCCTGACGCACTACGTGCAGTGGGTCAACCTGCGGTACGCGATGTACACCGTGACGAGGACGAACGGGACGATCAGCGCGTTCACCCTGGTACCGGGGTTCCCGAAGAACGGCAACGTCATCTGGCAGGGCTTCGGCGGGCCGTGCGAGACCTACAACGACGGCGATCCGATCGTGCAGTACGATCAACTGGCCGACCGCTGGATCCTCACGCAGTTCGCCGTGTCGGCGACCCCGTACACGCAGTGCGTGGCGGTCTCGACGAGCGGCGATCCGACCGGCACCTACAACCGCTACTCCTATTCGTACGGCACCGACTTCAACGACTACCCGAAGTTGGGCGTGTGGCCGGACGGCTACTACGTCACCTACAACATGTTCCGGCGCGGCCGTACCTTCCGCGGCGCCGCTGTCTGCGCGCTCGAGCGCGACAAGATGCTCGTCGGCGCGTCGGCCCGCCAGATTTGCGTGCGGACCAGCACCAGCTACGGCAGCCTGCTGCCGTCGGACCTGGAAGGCGCGGCGCTTCCGCCGGCCGGTTCCCCGAACTACCTCCTCAGCATCACGTCGAGCACGCTGCTCTCCTGGAAGTTCAGCGTCAACTGGACGGCCGGGACGGGCACGCTGACCGGTCCGAGCACGGTGCCGGGTGTGGCGTCGTTCAGCCGCGCGTGCGGCGGCGGCACGTGCATCCCGCAGCCGGGCACGTCGCGGACGCTCGACTCGCTGGCCGATCGGCTGATGTATCGACTGAGCTACCGCAACCTCGGCACGCGCGAGGCGCTGCTCGTCAACCACTCGGTCGCCTCGGGCGGTGTGAGCGGCATCCGGTGGTACGAGCTGAACATCGGCGGCGGATCGGCGACCGTGCGCCAGCAGGGGACCTACCAGCCCTCGGCTGACCACCGGTGGATGGGGAGCGCCGCCATGGACAAGACGGGCGGCGTGGCCATCGGCTACAACGTCTCGAACAGCACGACGATCAAGCCGAGCATCTACTACGCGTTCCGCGCCCCGACCGACCCGCTGGGCACGATCGGTCCGGAGGCGCAGGTCCTGTTCGGACCTGGCGTGCAGACCGGGACGCTTTCGCGCTGGGGCGACTACAGCACCATGAGCGTGGATCCGGCGGATGACTGCACGATGGTCTTCACGACCGAGTACATCCCGTCGAACGGCTCGTTCAACTGGGCCACCGCGATCCAGTCGCTGAAGCTGAGCAGCTGCCAGTAATCTAACGGTTCGATTGACAACGACGGGGTGAGTGTCTGACGACGTTCACCCCGTCGTTGCACGTACGACCCGCTTCAGTCGCTGTGTGAACTCGCGATACTGAACCCGCCCCTCATCTGTGTGCGCTTAGCGCACACTACCACCACGTGACTGAATTGTCCTCTTGACGCGTGACTACTTGCTTTGAGTAAGCAAGGAAGGCGGGTCGTTGGACGAGTGAGTGGGGAAGTAAATGCCCACATTTCTTTCCCCACCAGGTAGTTTGGCTTGCAAATCCTTCCAAGGCATGCCATCGTGCGCTCGAGCGCAACTATTACGCGTGAGCTCATTGTTGCCGCTGTCATGGGCTTCAGGGCACGGCGACTCCGATCAGGCAAAGAACCGAGGGGAGAACGGTTCCGGCGCGCGGACGCGTACGCGTCTGATCGGGATGGTCGGGATTCAGCCGCCAGTTGAATTCGTCGGGCGCCAGGGCCGACGGCACTACGAGAATGGGCTCTCGCCGGTCGCGCGATTGCGCGCAATCGATCGGCGGAGCCATCGACACTGCTCCATGACAAGGTGCAGCGCACGTGGGCCGGCGACAGCGGCAGGCAGACCACCACCACTCCCGATTCGATCACGTCTCGAGAAGGAGGACACCATGGCGCTGCAAGTGCAATGGACCGATGACGCTCTGAAGGAGTTGAAGAAATTCGCCCAGACGGACATCGATCCCGAAGATCCGGACAAGGCGCCGGATCAGGAAACGCAGGCGAAGATCAACACGTTCAAGCTCAATGGCAAGCAGGCCATCCTGGACGCGAACTACGGCAACTGGAACGCGGGAACCAACCAAACCGTGAACGTCGATTACGACGGCAAGGGGAACCTCGCGTTGACGTGCGTCCGCGACTACGGCGAGAACGTCCGAATCACCGGCGTGTCGCTCGCGGCGGCCGTGGCGTGAGCCAGTGACGGCCGCCGACTGACGGAATCGGGGCGAAGCGTCGTCCGTCTTTCGCCTCATTCGGATCAAGGAGAGACATATGGCCATTCTGTGGGATCCGGATGCCGCCGACGAACTCGAGGAACTTCCGGAGGAATACCGCCAAGCCGCGAGGAATGCCGTGACCCAGTACATCAACCAGGAACTCAGCGAGTGGGAGGACGGTAAGTCTGGCGCGCGCTCGGTCGAGTTCAAGCCCGATGGCAGCGATGAGAGTTGGCGGCTCGACATCGAGGTCATGAAGAACATGGACTCGGATTACGTTATCGAAAAACTGACGATCGTCCCAACGCCCGAGACGTTGTGAAGGGTGGGGCGCACGAGCTGACCCCGGCGGCTATGGCGGATCCAGCCACAGTAGACATGTTCTTCGGGTGGGCGAACAGCCGATTCGGGCTCGATCTGCCGCGGCTCGCCGCGGTGTGCTGGGACGCGGCGCTCGTGGCCCTGTGGAATCGCACTCTCATCGATCCGCCGCATGAAGATGCGCCGCTGCCGCCCACGGTCGGCATCAGCGGCAGCTGGCAGACCCTCGGCTTCACGCTGAACGAGTTGACCGTCCATTTCAACCAGTAAGGGATCGATCGAAGGAGCGATCACTATGCCGACAACTACCGCCATCAGTGCCACCTGCATGGTCAACGGCAAGAAGGTCACGCTCAACGCGGGCGACGTCAGCGACCTTGCCAAACAGGGCATTGTGTTCAGATTGAACGATCCCACGCAGCTTGGCAGCCCGCAGGAGTTCCTCGGCTGGCTGAAGAGCGAGTTCGGGCTCGATGTCCCGATTCCATCCGGGCTGCCGGATCCGTTGCAGTCGTCGTTCAACCTGTTCCTGCAGGGTCAGATCACGCTCGACACACTCACCGTGGACCAGGTCCAGAAGTTCTATCAGTTCGGTATCTCGTTCAACCTGCCGACGCCCCTGTCGATCGTTCCCGGGCTGGGATTCGATGGGATCGGGATGCTCGTCACGAAGGAATTCGTCAAGACGCCGCTGCTCAACACCGGCGGGCTGTCGAAGACCGACGCCGTCGTGCAGATCGACAAGTCCCTGGCCACAGGGACGGGGGCGTTTGCGAACGCCAAGAAGGTGCAGATCGACAACGAGACGATGGTGGTGTCAACGGTCGGGACGGACGGCAAACTGACCGTGGCGCGCGACGCGACGGCGATTGCGCATACCGCGCCCAACGTGCAGGTCGTGCTCATCGATCCCCAGTCTTAACCCGTCGCGCCTCGCCCCATGAGTCCTGGCTCGACCCTCACGGTCGCAGTGCAGCTCCGCGCGGTCATCGCGGGCCGCGCCCTGTCGCTGGTCTCTGCCGACGACACCGCGTCCGGCTGGGTGTTTCGCGGTGCGGCGGTCGTCCACGAGACACTGTCGAGCTTCCTCGAAGAGGTCGTCACACACGTGATCCCTGGGACCGACCCGGCGGTGTTCGACGACGTCGCCCTCTCTGCCGATCTCCGCGTCGGGCGACTCGCGCTGCGCTACGCGGCGGGAACGGGAGAGGCGGACTCGGACATGTCGTTTGCCGCGCGCTGCGAGCTCGACGCGGGATCGGCGGCGGTCGACGCGAACGTGTTCTATGCGAAGGTCGGCCCCGCCTCCGTGCTGGGGCTCGACTTGCCCGGATCGATCACGCTCGAGCACGAGCGGCTTTTTGGGCCGCTCCTGTCCAGCATCGCCGTGGACGATCTCGCCGCCGTGTACGCCACCGGGCAGGTGGCGCCCGGCGCGGTGACCATTCCGTCCGTCAATCCCGACGGAACCATTGCGCCCGATCGCACGCTGGCCTTTCGCGCGCCGATCCCGCAAGGCTTGTCGCTCGCATTCACGATCGAATCGGGCGAGACCACGCTTCCTGTCACCATCCCGCTCGACACAGCCCCGGCGGAGCACCTGCGGGCGCTGCTCGGCGACGATCCCGGTTCGAAAGCGCCGAGGGTGAAGTGGATTCAGGTGCAGAAGACGCTTGGACCGCTGACCATTCAACAGATCGGCGCCGGCTGGATGGCGGGCGTTGCGCTCTTCCTCGATTCGTCCGTCAAGCTGGCGGGACTGACCGTCGGGTTGAAGGCCTTCTCGGTGAGCTTTCCATTGTCGATGCTCACCGCGCCCTCGCTCGACAAACTTCACGTCGGCATCGGCGGGCTGAGTCTCGCGTACGAAGCCGGGCCAACGCGGATCAGCGGCGCGTTCCTCGCGCTGCCGCCGGCGGATCCGAGCGATCTTCCGGACTACGAGGGCGAGGCGCTCATCGAGGCGGCGGGCTACACGCTCTCCGCGCTCGGGGCCTACAGCAGCGTTCGAGGCGAGCCCTCGCTGTTTGTCTTCGGGATGCTCGGCGCGGTGCTCGGAGGACCGCCGTTCTTCTTCGTCACGGGCGTCGCCGCCGGGTTCGGGTACAACCGAACGCTGCGGATCCCCACACTCGACGAACTGCCGCAGTTTCCGCTCGTGCAGGCTGCGGTTGCGACGACGCCCGACCAGAACCCCTTCAGGAACGCGTCGAGTCCGGCCGACGCCCTCACCGTGCTGCACGACTACCTCGCGCCGCAGGAGGGCGCCAACTGGATCGCCGCCGGCGTGCGGTTCACGTCGTTCGAGATGATTCAGTCGTTCGCGCTGCTCACGGTGACGTTCGGCACGCAGTGCGAGATTGCGCTGCTGGGGCGCTCCACGCTCACCGTGCCGACCGGGGCGGACAACCCGATCGGGTTCGCGGAGATGGTGCTCGAGGCGAGCTTCCAGCCCGACACGGGCCTCTTCGCCGTGAACGCGAAGCTGACGCCCGCGTCGTACGTCCTCTCGAAAGCGTGTCAACTCACCGGCGGCTTCGCCTTCTACATGTGGTTCAAGGACAGCGCCGACGGATCGGCGTCCGCCGGCGATTTCGTCGTCACGCTCGGCGGGTACCATCCGCACTTCGTGAAGCCGGCGTCCTATCCCGACGTCCCGCGCGTCGGCGCGCTCTGGCGCGTGAACGACAACCTCATCGTCAAGGCGTCGCTCTACTTCGCGCTCACGCCGGCCGCGGTGATGGGCGGCGGATCGATCTCGGCGATCTGGACGAGCGGCGACCTGCGTGCGTGGTTCGACGTCGACGCGGATTTCCTGCTGGCGTGGAAGCCCTTTCATTACGAAGCGGAGATCGATCTCAGCCTCGGCGCGTCGTACACCATCGATCTCTTGTTCACGACCGCGACGATCACCGCACATCTTGGCGTGCATCTGTCGTTGTGGGGCCCGTCGTTCGCCGGTACCGCTCGCGTTGACCTGTACGTCGTGTCGTTCACGATCAGCTTTGGCAATAGCACACCCGCGATCGAGCCAATCGCGTGGGACGACTTCAGGGCGTCCTTCCTGCCCAAGGCGGACAGCGCGCCGCAATCGACGGGGATGCTCGGCGCGGGCGCGGACGCGGCGCTGTGGTACTCGCGGGTCGCGAGCGGCCTGCTCAAGGATGTGAGCGGGGATCCGTCTCACGATCTCGACTGGGTGCTCGATCCGGAGGCGTTCGAGCTGGTCAGCGTCAGCGCGATTCCCAGCAAGACCGCAACGCTCGTGACCGGAGACGAGAAGACGCTGGCCCAGAAGAGGATCGCGATCTCACCGAGCTGGGCGACCGGCTTTGGGGTCGGTCCAATGGGGGTGGCCAACGACGACTTCACGTCAGACCACACGGTGACGCTCGTCAGGATCGTCGAGAAGGCTCCGGGCCCGCCTGTGGTCTGGCAGGCGCAATACGACTTCGACTTTTCCGCTCACGGCGCCTGCACCGCGCTCACGGCCAATCTGCCGTCGGCGGCGTGGTCGAAGGAGACGGCGCTCTCCCCGTCGATGGACAGGCTCAACTCGGCGCCGCGAACCATCGCCGGCGCGCTCGTCGGCTTGTCGCTCAAAGCCGCGTCCAAGCCCGCCGATCGCACGTTGCCGATAAGCCTCGACACGCTCGAAAAAACCAAGGACGTGACCGTGCCGTTCACGTGGGCCCCCCAGGTGGCGCCGACGACCGACACGTTCGATCAAACGCAGGCCATGGCGACCTTCAAGAACACGATCGGTACGACACCGATGAAGACGCGCGACGATCGCATCGCGGTGCTGCAGGCGCAGGGAATGCTAATCGACGCGGCCGTCCATCTCGACAGGTTGAAAGCCGCCGCGGACGTCGTGCTGCTCGCTCCTCCGATCCTGAGCCTGCTTGGCGAGGCGAGGGTGCGGTGACCGAGATGGGCAAGGGGCAGAGCACCGTGCCCGCGGGAACCGTCGCCCTCATCGAGCGCGCGGTGCCAGCGCTCGAGGCGGGCGAGTACGCGATCACCGTCGAGCAGACGCTGGGCAACCGGAACACGAGGCCGGATCGCCGGGACGCGATTGACGTCCCGTCCGCTCCCGATACGAAGCGATTCGCCGTGCGCGGACCACGCGTGGCGCTCGATCCGGGCGACTGCGTCACTCTGTTCCCGCCGGCGAACAGTGAGGGCCTGTACCACAACACGCTGCCGCATGTCGTGCTGGCGCGTCCGACACTGCCGTGGATGCGATCGCCAGGCGATGCGTATCACGGTACGCCGTGGCTGGCGGTGTTGCTGTTCGGCGACGACGAGCCGGTCACCGCCCGCCGCGGCACCCTCGGCGAGCTCGGGCTGCCGGTCGAATACGGCGAGCACGCCGACGATCCGTGTGATCTGATCGAGACGGACGGGCCGCTGTTCAGCGCGATCGCGCCCAGCCTCCTCGATCTGCCGTGGCTCGCGCACGTGCGGCGGGTGTGCGCGGACATCAAGCCCGGCCTTCCCCAACACGGCGACACCGACTTCGCGGTCGTCGTCGGCAATCGCCTGCCAGCGCCGAACAGCAGGAGCACGGCGTACCTCGTGTCGCTGGAGGGGCACGCCGACCATATCCAGCCCCATCCAGCGCCGGCGACGGTACGCCTCGCGTCGCTCGCGAGTTGGCGCTTCACGTCGGTCGACGACGGGCCGACGTTCCAGGATCGTGTGAAGGCGCTCAAGCCCTGCGCTTTGCAGATGCCGTATAGCGGTTCGGCGACGACCGACGCCGAGCAGGACGTGGCCGACGCATTCGCCATGGGCTACGTCGCCGTGGATCATCAGACACGGCAGGGCGACAAGACGGTGTCCTGGTATCGAGGCCCCCTGGTGCCATCCGCGCCGTGTCCGTCGACCCCCGTGAGCGATATGTCGGCGGCTGACGCGCTCGTACGGTACGACCGGGGCACGGGAATGATGGACGTCTCGTACGCGGCGGCATGGCAACTGGGGCGTCTGCTGGCGGTGCAGAATCGCGCGTTCTCGATCGCGCTCTACAACTGGAAGCGCACGGTGGCGCAGAAGACGGCGCGGGTCGTTGAATTCAGGCGGATCGCGTCGACGCTCGGCACGGTGCTTCCCCTGGACGAGGGCAAGCTGCGGAAGGAGGGTGCTGCAAGCGTCCCTCGGGCGGCTGCCGCGTTTCTCGCGAAGACGCTGGGGCCCGCGCTTCGCGCGAACCCGCTTGTCATCGACGCACGGACGGCCGCGGCGCCGCCGGGCCATCAGCGGCTGCGGGCCTTTCGAGAGCTCGCATCGGTCGTCAACAACCGGGCCGCGCTCGCCGCGATCCACGAGGACACCACGGTGGATTCCGTGGTGGAGGAGTGGCTCTCGCACCTGCGCGCGCTCGAGGGCGTCCCGTTCAACTACCTCGTGCCGGATGAGCGGGCGCTGCCTGTCGAATCGCTCCGGTTCTTCTACGTGGATCCCGTGTGGATCGACAGTCTCGTGCACGGCGCCTACAGCATCGGCCGCGCGACGTCGGCGGACGTCAATCACGATGCGACGCTCGCGTCGAAAGTACATGCGGGCGCTCAGGGCGACGTCAGCGGCTTCCTGCTGCGTTCGAGCGTGGTCTCGGGATGGCCCGGACTCGAGGTGACCGCCTACGGTTCGGACAACCTTCCGATCAGCACAGTCATTCGACAGGAACGCATCAGCGCCACGGTGCTCCTCTTCATCGTGGCCGGGGCGATCCATCACGTGGACATCAGCGAGCCGTCCGAGGGCCTTCATTTCGGCGTCGATCTGACGTCGCCGGACCAGCTCCTCCGGTACATCACGGTGCCGGCCGATGCACCCGAGAACACCCAGCGCGGGGATCAAGTCGCTCGGGCCACCAAGACGGCAGGACCCGTACCGTACCGCTCGTCGTCCACGCGCGTCATCGACGTGTCCACGCTCGCCACGAAGGTTCAGGACGCCCTTCAGGACATTCACGCCAACAACGATCCGGTCGACGGATCGCGGCGGCCATTTACTGCCGCGGAGCTGGCGGTGCAGATGGTCGAAGGCGTGCAGGCGGTTCGATTCACCCTCTAAGATGGCTGCGCGCCCGCGCCTCATCGTGCCGATCGACGTCGCCGCGCTGGTCGTGGGCGCAGCGGATTCGCCCGCCGTCGCGCGCATTCACGATCGGTTCGACAACATGCCGTGGCTGGAGCCGTCTCCGACACCAGGCGATCCGCCGATCAAGCACAATCCCGGCCCGTTCATCGGCGAGGCCGTGAAACCCGCCTTCTTTCAGAACGACAGCCCGCCCCTCACCGGCGTTCACCTTCATTGGGCGCTGCCCGATGCGCTCGCGCACGGGCGCAGCGGCACCGATGGGACCGTCGCGTTTCGCGAGGCGCCCAACCGCTGGCTCGTGGTCCGGATGGTCAGCGCCGGGACCGTCGCGCCGGCTCAGCGCAGCACGGCGTGGGTCATCGAGAGCGATCGGTTGTGGGACACGCTGCCGCCGAACGCGATCCCGCAGCAGGTCGAGAGCCGCGCGGTGCCGATTACAGACGTCGTTCCGGACCCTGAAGCCCCGGAGTTCGGGAAACCGCCGTTCCGAAAGATGGGCGCCGCGTTTCCCTACGACACCTGGTCCGAGGCGCCGGCGGGCGCGGCCGACTACGCGACGCGCCATACCACCATGGGCTACGGCAACGCGACGTACGCCGCCGCCTATCCGCATTGCCCCAACGTGTTCGGCCTTTACGACGCGCTCGCGCAGGTCGGAGCGGCGACCGTGTCGTATCTCGTCGCGGGTTGGTACTCGGACAGCGGGAAGGATCCGCTCGCCGCGATCGACCCGACCGTCGACGCGCTCGAGCAGACCTACGGCTGGACGTTGACCTCCGGACAACCGTTTCCGGCCGCGACGATCTGCTGCGGCCTGCTCTCGACGATCGCGTGGGATCCGCAGGCGGCCACGCCGTACATCACGCCCCGGACCGGCGATGTCGCCGTGGCCATCGGCAACACGACCACCGAGGCGCTGTCGGCGCTCGTGGCGAGCATTCCGGATCTGGCGGGCCTCGATCAGGCGGAGACCGTGCTCAACGCGCTGCAGCTCGGACTGCTGTCGAAGCTGTCCGTGGCAGGGGGTCTGGCCACCCTGCACGACGCGCTGCACCAGCGGATGTTCTCGGCGGCCAGCGGCGGCCAGATCTTCGCGCTGAAGCCGAGCGCCGAGGATCCGCTCGATCCCCGCTGCGGACCGGTCTTGAACGAGCTCAACGGGCTGCAGCAGTTCTACGACGGCTTCTCCATGGAGCTCGAGTCGCGCCGCGGGCAGATTTTCGCGGACTGGTACAAGTACATCACGTGGAAGAACCAGACGGACCTTCCGGAGGAGATCAACGACGCGTTTGATTTCATCGCCGAGGAAGCCAGCGACATCGCGCGGATCGCCGACGGCAGCACCGGCGAGCCGGCGACCCTCGCCCGGATCGCGGCGGCCCGCCACGCCAAGCTCATCGAGCTCGCGGGTCTCATGGACGTGACCGAGGTGCAGCGCGTCCCGGCGGTCCGATTCTGGCATCCGTCGGATCCTGCGCTCGTGTTCTACGGGCCGGACCTCCAGGCGTCGCCACGGCACGGCGAAGACGGGCGTCATCACCCGGGCAATCTCCTCGTGTGCCGATGCTCGACCGACGTCGTCTCGTCGGTCACCATTGATGGATCGTCCGTGCCGGCGAGCGCCGTGATGGGACTTGTCGCGAACGACAACGTGCTGTATGCGGCGGATCTCGACGCGCTCGTGCGAGAAGCGTCGTTTGTCGACGTGAGTCAGGCCGACTCCGTGGCGGCGCTCATTCCCGGCGTCGCGGATCGCCACTCCCTCGCCGAGCGCATCGAAGCGGCCGAGACCGCGTTCGTGGCCGGTACGACGCTGCCCGCCGGCATCACGTTCGCCGGCACCGCGCCGTCCGCGGTCGGCGTGCAGAGGTGGGCCTCGCCGTGGATTCCGTTGATTCTGCAGTGGGAGGTCGAATACGTCCCGCGTCTCAGAGTGGCGATCAACGACCCGGACGATCCCTCCACGGATGTGTCGTATCCGCCCGACTTCCTCACGTCGACGTATACGCTCGATCCCGACGACATCGAGCTGACGCCCCGCGCGGCCATGCCGCGAGTCTGGGACGACCCGCGCCTGTATCAGGGCATGATCGTGCTCACCCCGCATCCGGAGATCGATCTCAAGGGACAGGTCGATGCGTACCTGCTCAACAACCCGACGGATCCGCACGCCGACGAGCTGAAGGCCATTGGCGCGGCGCTGAAGATGCCCCTCATGTCGCAGGCGATGGGCGGGCTACACCAGGCGCTCGTTCAGCGTCTGCAGACGCTGCAGCTTCCCGTGCTGGATCCGTTTTCGATTCTCGACACGCCGCTCCATCAGGCATTCACCAACACCCTCGTGCATCATGCCGTCGCCGATCAAAACAGGGTCGGCGCCTCGCCCGGTGATTCGTACGACCCGATCCGCGGCGGCCTGATGCGCATCGCGAAGATCCGGATCATCGATGCGTTCGGGCAGATTCGCGAGCTGGTGTCCCCTCCGGCGATCCCCGCGCAATCGCTGCGCCCCGCGGACTACACGAAGCCCGACGGCGTCGTCGAGTGGCCGCCCCGGCTGGCGCAGCCCGCACGCCTGCAGTTTCGCTGGCGCACGGCGGCGGACGATGCCGTCGAGATGAACGACGATCCGGCCATGTCGCCGATCTTCGGGTGGGTGCTCTTCAACCACCTGGACAAGGCGCTTGCGCTGTATGACGCGGACGGCAATCCGCGTCTCTCGTTCAACCTCAAGGGGCCGTTGTGGCAAGGCGCACCGGGGGATGACCGCACCTACGGGAAGACCGACATCGCCGACGCGTTCATGCCCGGCGACAACGCGCATCTGGTGGCGTTTGCGCGCGGGCTGGCCGAGAACCCGAACGCCTGGAACTTCCTGAACGATTTCCTGAAGGGCATCGACGCCGCGATGGCGGCGATCGAGCCGCACGCGTTCAGCCAGGATCCGGCGCTGGCCGTGCTCTTCGGGCGGCCGCTGGCGCTCGCCCGCGCGTCGCTGGGACTCGAGCTGCGAGGCCTGCCGGCCTATGACCAGAGCTTCACGGCGTTCATCCGCACGCTGCACGACGATCGAGGCGCCCGCAGCACCGCCGGATTCGAGCGCGTCAGAATCCCCGTGCGGCTCGGAGATCTCAGTCAGGTGAACGACGGCCTCGTGGGCTATTTCATCGACGATGGATCGGCGGGCGTCTATCGCGCGTTCTACGCCCCGGCAAGTGAGCGGGGCGACAACGGCGTGGGGCCTCCACGGTTCGATCAACTGACTGTCACGGCGGATGCCACGGCGCCCGACCTGTTTCTGACGCTCCTGCTGGACCCGCGCGCGCCGGTGAACGCGACGACCGGACTGCTTCCCGTGGAACAGATCCAGATCCCGCCGTCCATCTACAGCGGCGCGCTCGCGCGCATCGCCGTGACGTTCCTGACCACGCCCGTGCTGACCGCGGCCGATCAGGTGACGCTGCCGCTGCCGAAGGAGAAGGGATACACGTGGTCGTGGGTGACCGACAACGCGGCGACAGGATGGAATGTCGCGACCGATATCCGCGGCGTGAATACGCAGGCCGCCTTCGCCAGTCCACGTCTGCGCAGCTGCGAGGGGTGGCTGCGCCTGTCCTCGGAGTGACCATCATGCAGAACGCTCAGCAACCGGCGGATTACGCCGTGCGTCAGCTCGAGATCAGCCTCGGGACGCTCGACGGGAAGCACGCCCTCTACATCGATCAGCCGAACGAACTGACGCTGGTGGTGTTGAATCGCACCGCCGACGTCATCACGCTCAAAGGGG
>MELC01000049.1 GCA_001767455.1 Acidobacteria bacterium RIFCSPLOWO2_12_FULL_66_21 | reverse complement strand
CGTCCAGATGTCATCGTCGTCGCAGTCACGAGCCGGACCGCCGGGCTCACGGCGAGATTCGGAGACGTGCTGATCGAGCAGTGGCGCGACGCGGGACTCTTGAAGGCCTCCCTGATCAAGCCGGTCTTCACGACGGTCGAAGAGGGCCTGATCCTGCGAAAGCTCGGAGCGTTGCAGCAGAAGGACGCGGACGCCCTCCGGAAGGCCCTTCAACAAGTTCTCGGCTGAGGCTCACGCGGCGTGAACGTGCCGATTCGCCATCCACCGTCTGAGGCCGGCCTCCGAATACCGAATGGCGTGATCCGAGAGCTGACGCGCAAACGGGAGCCGCCGCGCGCGACGCTGCACCCACCTCTTGGTCATGCCCTGCGCGTGCGCCACTTCTTTGCCGGTCAGCAGGCGCTCGGCTGATTCGCTGTGCAGCGCGGGCGCGGCAGCCCCCGCCGGCAGGCGGCTCGCTCTGACGAGTCGTTGAAGCCCGTTCGATGCTGCGTGGTTCTGGTATGACAACGCGACTTGCTTGAACACACCTTTCGATTCATATTCGTTTTTGTTGTCCACAACAAGAAGATTGTGAACGAACGAGTCACGTTTTCAGACGCCCCTGGTCGCGGGTTTGACCCAACAATTCTCGCCAGCGACGGCGGCGCTTTGGATGACCTTTCAACCCAATTTCCGCGTGGGACCGAGTCATTGGGTTTGGTCAATTCTCCTCATACCAGTCCTTCATTGTATCTGGCTTCTGAAAATCCACAACTCCGAGGAAGAGGACAAGGTGCTGTGGACCAAGTACCGGAACGAAGCGTGCGCTCTGGCTGGTCTTCAGAAGGAACCCGACTATCGAAAAAGGAAGGTGTCGAGCGCGAGCGGACTTACGTGGTTGGTCACGGAAGCGGGAATCACGTTCCTACTTGCCCTTGTGTTTTTGTGGCGGGTAATCGGCGCTCCATAGTCGGAATGCACGCTCGAAGACGTTCCACCCGAGGCCGAAGACGCTATCCCTGAATGCCCACCTGAACCCACGCGAAGACCTTTTCCACACGACAACACACGTGGGCTCCGGACTCACACGCGCTCGCTCTTCTGAATCCACGCCGCACCCGCCAGGTTCCCGATTGTGTTCACCGTCGTCCGGCACATGTCGAGCGGGCGGTCGATACCCGCGACGAGCGCGATGCCGGCGGCCGCCTGCGGCCCGAGGCCGATCGCATTCAGCACGATGAGCGTGGTGACGAGCGAGCTGCCCGGGACGCCCGCGCCGGCAAACGCCGCGGCGGTCGACGCGAGGACAATGATGAGCATCCTGCCGGCTCCCAGCTCGAGCCCGCAGAGCTGCGCGATGAACACCGCCGTCACCGCCTTGTAGGCGGCCGCGCCGTTCTTGTTGATCGTCGTCCCGGCCGGCAGGACGAAGCTGACGATCTCGCTCGAGATGCCGAGGCGGTTCCTGGCCGCCGCCATGCTGACCGGCAGCGCCGCGTTGGACGAGGCGGTCGAGAAGGCCAGCAGCAGCGCATCCGAAGTGGATCGGAAGAACTGCGTGATGCCGATGCCCGCGCCGAACCGTACCGTCAGCAGGAGCAGCACGAGCTGCACGACGAGCGCGGCGACGACCGCGATCGCGTAGACCAGGAGGCTTCTGAGGAGATCGATGCCGGATCGCGCCACGGTGGACGCGATCAGGACGAACACGCCCGCAGGGGCCAGGCGCATGAGCCATCCGATCACGATCATGGAGAGGTCGTTCACGCCTTCGAAGAACGACACGACCGTCCGCCGCGACTGCCCTTTGGTGACCGCCGCCGCCGCGCCGAAGATGCAGACCGCGATGATGAGCGGCAACAGATCGGTCTCGGCGGCCGAGGCGAACGGGTTCTGCGGCACCATTCGGACGAGCGTCTGCGCAAGATCGGGCGCTGCAGCGGTTGTCGGCGGCGCGCCGGCGACGGTCCCTGCGCGGGGGGCCAGCGCGTCATGCGTCGCTGGATCCAGCCCCTGTCCCACCCGCGCGGCTCGTGCGACTGCCAGGCCGACGATCGCGGCGACGAACGTCGTGATCAGGAAGTAGGCCAGCGTCTTGCCGCCAATCCGCCCCAGCCGGCGAATGTCGCCGAGCGACGCCACACCGACGAACAGGCTGCCGACGACGAGGGGCACCACGACCATCGTGATCAGGCGAATGAACGCCGTGCCGAGCGGTTCCAGCACGATCACGGCGTCGTGAACGGACGAGGCGCCGGGAGCTTTCGAGAGCCCTCCGATGACGAGGCCAGCCAACAGGCCGATGAAGATTTTTGTGTGGAGTTTCATCGCGAGCCGGTGCGATCGGTGGAGGCGCACTCGGCGAGCGCGCCCGCGAGCGCGGCAAGCGTTCGATCGACGTCCGCTGGATGGATGTCGCCCATGTGGCCGATCCGGAATGCCGTGGCTGCGTAGGGACCCAGCGCTGCGGCCGTCAGGATGCCGCGGGCCTTGATGGCGTCACGCACCGCGTTGGGCGACACGCCGGCAGGCAGCGCGATCGCCGTCACCGTGGACGAGAAACGCCGGAGCGCAGGGCACTGCATCGAGAGTCCGAGCGCCGCCGCGCCGCTCCTCGCGCGAGCGCCCATGTCGTCGTGCCGTTGATGGACCCGCTCGAGTCCTTCCTCGTGCATCATCCGCAAGGCTTCGGCCACCTGCAGCACGATGTGAACCGGCGGCGTGCCGGGCGTCGCCGGCCGTGTTGCCGACACGGCCTGTTTGATCTCGGCGAAGTTCCAATAGCTGCGGGGCAGCCTGGCGCGGGCCTGCGCGGCCCACGCCCGCTCGCTCACCGCGACGAACGACAGCCCGGGGCTGGACATCAGGCACTTCTGCGACGCGGTGATGGCGACGTCCACGTCCCAGTCATCGAAGGCGAACCGCATCCCCCCGATCGAGGAGACGCCGTCCACCAGCAGGAGCGCGCCGTGCGCGCGCGCGATCCGGGCAGCCGCCTCGATGTCGTTGGCGACGCCCGTCGAGGTATCACAGCAGGTGAGGGCCACGCCGCGAATCACGGGCTGGCGATCCAGGAGCCCGGCCATCTCCACGGGATCGATGTCCTGATTCCAGTGTGTGAAGATGCGGTGCACGATCACACCGTACGATTCAGCCAGGCGGGCCCACATCTCGCCGAACCGGCCGTTGCAGCAGACGGCGATCTCGTCGCCCGCCGAGAACAGATTGCAGATGGAGGCTTCCATCGCGCCGCGGCCGGTGGCGTGGACGGGCAGGATCACGCCGCGCGCACCGAACACGGGGCTCAGCAGCTCCAGCATCGTGGCCAGCTCGGCCGAGAACTCGGAGCTGCGATGGTGCAGCATCGGCCGGGCGCCGGCGCCGAGGACCCGCTCCGGCACGCGCGTGGGTCCGGGCGTCATCAGCAGCATCAGTCGATGACGCCCTTCTTTCGCAGCGACGCGTCGATCTCGGGTTTGAAGAGCCCGCCGGCTTCGATCTCGGCGATCCGCGCGCGCTCGCGCTCCATCAACTGCCCGACGAGGTCGAGCACTTCCTCGGCGGTCGAGCGGGCGACGACCACCACGCCGTCCCGATCGCCGACCACGATGTCCCCGGGCGAGACGACGGTGCCGCCGCAACCGATCGGGACGTTGATCTCGCCGGGGCCGTCCTTGTCGCAGCCGCCGGGGCACACGGCCCGGCTGAACGCGGGCAGGCCAAGCCGCGCGATCCCCTCGACGTCGCGGATCGCGCCGTCCACCACGACGCCGCCCAGCCGCGCCGCGACGGCCGTGTGACACATCAGCTCGCCGAACACCGCGCTCGTGACGTTGCCGCACGTGCTCACGACGACCACATCCCCCGGCTCGGCGACCTGCAGCGCCTTGTGCACCATCAGATTGTCCGCGGGACGGCAGTTCACGGTGACGGCGAGGCCGCACAGGGTCAGCCCGCTGCGTGCCTGAATCCCGGGGTCCATGAAGTTGAAGCGGCCCATCGCATCGGCGAGGTTGGTACTGGCGAGACCGCGGAAGCGCTCGACCAGATCGCGGCTGAGCCGCGGCGGCGAAGGCAGGATCCTGAACCCCAGCTTGCCCGTCATGCTGAATTCTCCTGATCTCGACGAATCACCACGGCCGCCAAGCCACCACATCATACGGTACGGTGGCGCGCCGAACGCGCTCGGCCTGCCGCCGCGGCGTTTGCCTCCGATGTACGCCGGCGCAGGATGCAGTACTCCGGACCCTCGCCGTCGAGAACGCGAACCAACATATAATCCAATCCACGCTGGTGAGCACAACGCGGCGGACATGGCTGACCATCCTCACGACATCCTGATTCTCGAACGGCGAATCGACCACGAAACGCTTCGTCGTCTCGTGCAAGACGGCTTCGGTGACATGGTGAAGTTGGTCGCAGACGTCCGGCGCGGCGTGATCGCCATCGGCGGAGAGCTGCATGCCGACGCCGAGCAGATCCTGCTCGACGCCGGCAGCCGGCAGGAAGATCTCTGGGGCGCCAACTACTACCCGGGCCGCGGCCGCGACGGGTGCGTGGAGTTCACGGCGCCGATCAACATCAGTCCGGCGAGAGGGAATCGCGGCATGGAGATCGGCGATCCGGTTCTGCGCGAGCGGGTTCGCAACCTGACGAATGCGCTCGTCGGCGAGGGCGAGGAGCACTGATGGCGCAGCATGCCGCGCTCACGGCGGAACGCTGGTCCACGTTTTCATTCGACCAGCAGATCTTGATGATCGCCAACGAGATGCATCGTGCGGGCAAGTTGACCGGGGCGGACGATGGAGAGCGCCGCGCCAATGCGTACGAACGCGTGCTTCAGCTCACCGACCTCACGATCCGGACATCGCCGCGCCGGGCGGCCCGCCGCGAGCTGCTCCGATGGCGCGATCTGGCCGCAGCGCTCTACGTGCAGCCGGTGGGCAACCGAGCGGAACACGAGGCTGCGTGGCGCTGCCTGCTCCGATTCACGCCGGAAGCCTCACGACAACTGACGGCCTGAGGTGGCTTGGCCTGACGGCGGCCGACATGACGCGCCGGTGGGTCAGAGACCGAGCACGGCCGGATCGGTGTGCGGGAGGAAGCTGGCGCCCACGAACTCGTCCATGTAGCCCGGCAGGTCGGACAGATCGATGTAGGTGATCCGTCCGAGATAGGAGC
>MELC01000048.1 GCA_001767455.1 Acidobacteria bacterium RIFCSPLOWO2_12_FULL_66_21 | reverse complement strand
GGCGGTTCGCCGTGGACGCGAGTGACGAGGATCTCTTCCAGCACGGAACGCTCGACGCCGGCGATGTCCACCTTGAACATGAACCGGTCGAGCTGCGCCTCGGGCAGCGGGTACGTGCCTTCCAGCTCGATGGGGTTCTGCGTCGCCAGGACGAAGAACGGATCGGGCAACGATCGTGTCTCCCCGAACGTGGTCACCCGCCGTTCCTGCATCGCCTCGAGCAGCGCCGCCTGGGTCTTGGGAGAGGCGCGGTTGATCTCATCGGCCAGCAGCAGGTTGGTGAAGACCGGGCCGGGATGGAACACGAACTCCTTGCGGCCCTCGCGTTCCTGGAGAATGTGGCTGCCGGTGATGTCGGTCGGGAGCAGGTCGGGCGTGAACTGGATGCGGCGGAAGTCGAGCGACAACAACCGCGACAGCGCCTTGACGAGCTCGGTCTTGCCAAGTCCCGGAAGACCCTCGAGCAGGACATGGCCTCGCGCCAGCAATGCCGCGACGACTTCATCGATCGTCTGCTCCTTGCCCAGGATCACCCGGCGCAGCTCGGCGACCAGCCGTGCGACTTTCGCCGCGCCGCCGGCGACACGTTCAGGGGCAAGAAGGGCTCGAGCGTCTCCCGTCATGATGGGCTCACTTCTGAAAGTACTTTTTCACGGCGCTCTGGTGGCGCGGCGCCAGCGTGCGGCGCCACGCGGCCTCGCCGGCGGTGGCGGCATACTGCCTGGCCGCCGAAGGGGCGCTCAGTTCGGGCGATTCCCGGGGGGCCCCGGGCAACACGACGAGCGGTGCCCAGTCGTCCGGACTCCGCGGGGCGCCAGGTGGCAACGCTTCCGACTTGAAACGGTCGAACGGCAGCGATTCCTTGCCCCAGGTGAGCGCCGCATCGGCGCGGCCGCGGTCGATCCCCCCTCTTCCCGGGTCCTCGCCTGGAGGTGACTGGCCGGACTCGAGGGGGAACTCCGACGGATCGAACCGGCCGAATTCCTTGCCAAGCCTGGCGAGATCGCCGATGCGTCCGTTGGTTTCGCCGAGGTACTTCGAAAGCGATGCCGTGAGCTCACCGAGCGATTTTGCGTCGGCCGGGAGCTTGCCGCTCTTGAGCAGCCGTTGCAGATCCGCCGGCGCGCCGGCGAGCAGGCCGCTCTGCGCGAGTTTTTCGAGGGCCTTCGTCAGTTCGGCCGCGCTGGCTTCAGAGCCTGGCCCGATGTTCGACCCGGCCTGTGCTGCGGCCGCGTAGCGATCCAGGCTTTCCCTCGCCCACTTCACGGCGTCCTGTTTCTCCGAAAGGCCGGCAGCCACCTTCTCCCGCAGCGCATCGGCAGCCTCCCACGACGAAGCGTCGACGCGCTCCTGCGCGCCGCGGCGGATGCGTTCGATTTCCTCCTGCAGGCGCTTCTCATCCGCAGGCGTGATCAACTCCTGCTGCTTCAACTCCGCCACCGTGGCTGTGAGACCCGCGGCGATGTCGTCGGCCAGAACGGCGTTCGATCCCTGGGGCGGCATTCGCTGTGGAAGCAACCACGCCGCGGCCAGAAACGCGAGCGCCGGAAGCAGTGCCGCCAGTTTGCGCCAAGGACGCAGTCGCGGAAGCGCGAACGTCGATGCGCGTTCGAGTATGGGCGAGTCCGCCCACGCCGGGTCGCCGGTCTCCAGCAGCGTCAGCAAGAGTCCCTGGCCTCCGTTCAGCCAGTCAGCCAGAGCGACGACTTCGGCAGGCCGGTACGCGCGGATGAAGCACACGACGAGCGCCGGGACCGCCGTCACGACGGGGGCGAGCCAGAGCCAGTGCAAGCTTGACGCTGCACCCGCGAAGAACATCCGGCAGACCAGCGCCACGAGCCCAGCAAGGAGAAAGCTCGCGACAGCCCATGCCGGCCACACATCCAGAAAAAGGCCGATGGCGAGCCTCCGGGCAAGCCGCCGCAAGGCCGGTCGAACGGACGCGGGCATGGCCTTCATTTGAGTCGCTGGTTCGCGATCGGGTTTGATTATCGCAGGAACCTCGTTTCCGCGTCGTACATTCGAGCTGCGCGTTCCGACGGACTCCGGCGTTACACTCTGTGACGGTTGGAGGGGGCATGTGGCACGACCTGAAGCAAGCCGGCCGGACCCTGCGGCAGCATCCGGCGTTCGCCTCGACTGCCGTCACGGTCCTGGCCATCGGCATGGGGCTCAACATCGCGATCTTCAGCATCGTCTACGCGATGCTGTTCAAACCGCTTCCCGTCACGGCGCCTGACGAGCTCGTGTCGATCTACCAGGTTTCTCGAACACAGCCCGATCGCCCGGGCGTCATCTCCAACCTGTATTACGACCATTTCAAGGAGCAAAACGAGATATTCACCGGCATCACCGCCCATTGGGCCATTCCCTACACGCTTCGGGTTGACGGCGAGACCGACGTCGTAAACGCCGCGTGGGTGTTGTCGAACTACTTTGACGTCCTCGGCGTGAAGCCGGTCATGGGGCGCGTGCTCCTGCCCGCGGAAGACGAGGTCGCGAATCCCGAACGCGCCGCCGTCATCAGTCACGCCCTGTGGGTGCGGCGTTTCCGGTCCGATCCTGCCATCGTCGGGAAGCGCATCAACCTGGCGCTCTGGGGCCAGCCGGACATGGTCTTCACGATCGTTGGCGTGATGGGGCCGGAGTTCACGGGCATCTCCGATCCATGGAAGCCGGTACAGGTCTGGGTGACCATGGCTCAGGGGCGCGAACTGCCGGAGATGCGCTGGTCGGCAGGCGTGATCGCGCGGCTCAAGCCGGGCGTCATCGTGGAGCAGGCACGGGCGATCGTCGCCACGCGAGGACGCCAGTTCTACTACTCACGGCCGTCCGCGCGTCCTGAATACGAGCCGAGACTCGTCATCTATCCCACGAGTGACGTGCGGATGCCGTTCGATCCGGCCGCCGCGTTGATCCCGGCGCGGCTCGCCGCCGCCCTGACAATCGTGGTCGCGATGGTGCTCCTTGTCGCCGCCACGAACATCGCGGGGATTCTGATGGCGCGCGGCGTGGGACGGTCGGGTGAGATCGCCGTGCGCCGTGTGCTTGGCGCCGGCCCGCTGCGGATCGCCCGGCAGTTGCTCGCGGAGAGCCTTCTGCTGTCCATTGCCGGCGGGCTGTTCGGTTTCGTGCTCGCGAGCTGGCTGCTGAGCGCGTTCCGGGCCTTCACCCCGGTCCAGTTCGCGTTCGATGTGACGATGGATCGGAGCGCCGTCCTCTTCACGACGGCGATCTGTGTCGCGGCGGGAGTGATCGTCGGGATCGTGCCGGCGAGGCAGGCGATACGCCTCGACGTGCTGCCGTGGCTCGCGGGAGGCGCGGTTCAACGGAAGCAGACGAGCCGCCGCCTCCGCCACGCGATCACGCTTCCGCAGGTGGCCTTCTCCCTGGTGCTGCTGCTCGTCGCGGGCGTCTACGTCCGAGCGCTGCTGCGGGTGGAGCTTGCGGACCTCGGCTACCAGCCGCGCAATCTCGTCGTCGCGAACCCCGTACTCCGAACGGAGCCCGGCGAACGGCCGTCCCTGCGCAGGGGACGATCGCCGGCGGATGCGAATCTCGAGGAGCGCTATGCCGAACGCACCCGGCGCTTCTACCGGCAACTGCTCGATCGGCTGCGCGCGATCCCCGGGGCGAGCGACGTGGCTGTCGCGGATGCGCTACCGCTGCGGGAGCCGCCGGGCCGGCCAGACTGGTCGGCGCTGCCGCAGGAGGACTTTCAGGCAGGCAAGCAGCACGGCGTGGGCACGGAACGGTCGTCGGTGTCGCCCGGCTACTTCCGGACGATGGGCGTGGTCATGACCGCGGGGCGTGACTTCGACGAGCGCGACACGAGGACAACGCCGAAGGTCGCCGTCGTCAGCGCGTCGGTTGCACAGCAGCTCTGGCCGGGGCGCGATCCCCTCGGACGCGTGCTCACGATGGTCAACGAGTACGGCGCCGCCGATGAAAAGAGCGAGTCGTTCGAAGTCGTCGGCATCGTCGGCGACACGCGGCCCGTTCTTCGGGAAGAAGGCGCACGACCCTACGTGTATTTCTCCCTGGGTCAGGCGTGGCGTCCGTGGGGCGGCAACGTTGTCGTCCGGGGCGTAGGCGACTCCCGGTCGCTAATCCCCGCGATCAAGGCAGCGGTCGCCGGCGCCGATTCGTTCGCCGACGTATCTCGCGTCCGGACCTTCACCCAGATGGCGGGAGAGATCCTGTATCCGCGGCGGATCGCGGCCGCGATCCTGGCGGTGTCCGGCATGATCGCGCTGCTCCTCGCGACGATAGGTGTGTACGGCGTGGTATCGTACTCGGTCGCGCAGCGGACGGGGGAGATCGGCGTGCGCATGGCCCTCGGCGCCGAACGGCGCGACATCGTCCGTCTCGTGCTGCGGGAGGGAGGGACCGTCGCGGCGATCGGGTCGGTCGCAGGCCTGGCGCTCGGCTACGCGGCGATTCGGATTACGTCGAGCCATTACCTGGCCCTGCCCGAGCTCGACATCGCGACGATCCTCGTCATGCCGCTGGTCCTCGGCGCCGTGGTGCTGCTCGCGTGTTATCTGCCCGCGCGGCGCGCCGGACGGGTTGAACCGATGGATGTCTTGAGGCGTGTATAGGTGGCTTCCAGTTGCCAGCTTCCAGCTTCCAGCTATGCACGCCGAGCTGGCGCTGAAGTCTGGAAACTGGAAACTGGAAACTGGAAGCTGGAAGCTGGTAACTGGAAGCTGGTACCTGGAAACTGGATGCTGACATGAAACAACTCTCCCTACTCGTGCCCGCTGTCCTGCTCGCCTCGGCTGGTCTCTCCCCGCAGGATCCCCTCGCGCGCATCGATCAGGAAATCACGCGGATCCAGCCGCGCATCGTCGAGATCCGGCATCAGCTCCATCAGAACCCGGAGCTGTCGAACCGGGAGGTGAAGACGGCGGCGTTGATCGCCGAGTACCTCAAGGGCCTGGGACTCGAGGTGCAGACAGGTGTCGCGAAGACAGGCGTCGTTGCCCTGCTGAAGGGTGGCCGGCCTGGACCCGTCGTCGCCGTGCGCGCCGACATCGACGCGTTGCCCGTCACCGAGCAGACGAACCTCCCGTTCGCGTCGAAGGTCCGCGCGACGTATCTCGGCCAGGACGTGGGCGTGATGCACGCGTGCGGACACGACATCCATACCGCGGTGCAGCTGGGCGTCGCCTCCGTGCTCAGCGCGATGAAATCCGAGCTGCCGGGCACGGTGAAGTTCATCTTCCAGCCCGCGGAAGAAGGCCCGCCTCCCGGCGAGGAGGGGGGCGCGTCGCTGATGGTGAAGGAAGGCGTGCTGAACAATCCGCGGCCGCAGGCGATCTTCGGCCTCCACGCCTTCGCGGAGATGGCGGTGGGGGACCTCGGATACTCGGAAGGCCCGGCCCTTTCGGCGGCTGACACGTGGGAAGTCAAGATCGTCGGACGCCAGGCGCACGGCGCGCGGCCGGAGCTCTCCATCGATCCGATCGTCGCGGCGGCGGAGTTCATCCAGGCCCTGCAGACCATTCGCTCGCGCACCTTCTCCGGCCACGAGCCGGGGGTGGTGACGATCGGCGCGATCCATGGCGGCCAGCGGCACAACATCATTCCCGCCGACGTCACCATCATCGGCACCATCCGCACGTTCCGCCCCGAGATGAGCCAGCTCGCGGAGGCACGGCTCCGCGCGATCCTCAAAGGCGTGACGGAGGCGGCTGGTGCGACGGGCGAGGTGGTCCGCTACGAGCGGGGGGCCCCCGCGACCATCAACAACGTCCAGCTCACGCGCGAAACCGTCCCGGCGCTCGAGCGCGTCGTTGGCAAGTCACATGTGACCCGGATCCCGCCGGCGATGGGCTCGGAGGACTTTTCGTTCTTCGCGAACGAGGTTCCCGGTTTCTACTATCGCCTCGGCCAGGTGAAGCCGGGGACGATGTCCGGCGATCATCACACGCCGACGTTTCTTGCGGATGACAGCGCGATCCCCGTCGGCATCAAGGCGATGAGCTTCATCCTGGTGGATTACCTCTCGCGCCACAAGCCATGAGACCGCGGCTCTGGCCCGCGTGTCTGATCGGGCTGGTGATGGCCGCCGGAGCCGTGGCGTCGGCGCAGCAGCCGCCGGCGACGGATCCGCCCGAGATTCGCGCGCTGTGGGTGGACGCGTTCCACGCGGGCATCCGGTCGCCGAAGGAAGC
>MELC01000047.1:21080-40525 GCA_001767455.1 Acidobacteria bacterium RIFCSPLOWO2_12_FULL_66_21 | reverse complement strand
TCCCGCCAGTAATGGCGGGGCTAGAGGAATGATCGTCACGCCATAGCCGCGGCCGTGAGGCCGCGGCGACGGCGGACAGAATTCGGCTTACGGTCCACTGCGGCGGCCTTTCACAGGGTTCTGCGAGGTTCTGAGGCCTCGTAGACTCTGCAGAACCCTGTAGAACCCTGTAGAACCTTAGTTATGATGGCGCCATGCACAAGCCCATCATCGCCGCGCTGGCGCTCGCCCTGGCGGCCGCCAGTCACCCCACTGCGCAACAACCCGCAGCATCCGCCTCGCGAACCCGCATCACGGCCATCCGCGCCGGCCGCCTGATCGATCCCGATCGCGGCGCCGCCGCGGCCAATCAGATCGTTCTCGTGCAGGACGGCCTCATCAGGGATGTCGGGCCGGATGTCGCCATCCCGGCGGGCGCCGAGATCATCGACCTGTCGAAGCTGACGGTGCTTCCGGGGCTGGTCGACGCCCACAACCACCTCGCGCTCACCTACAAAGAAGATCCCGAGCGCAACATCTATTACTTCACGTATGTGATGGATCCCACTCCGCTGCGCGCAATACAGGCGGTGTCGAACGGGATCCAGATGTTGGCCTCCGGCTTCACGATCGTCCGCGACATGGGGAACAACGGGAACTACGCCGATACCGCCCTGCGCGTCGCCATCGAGCAGGGATGGGTGCCCGGGCCGACGATTGTCAACTCCGGGATCATCATCGGACCGATGGGCGGGCAGTTCTATCCGACGCCGGAGATGGCGAAGGATCACAACATCGTCTACCCCGAGTACCTCGACGCCGACACGCACGACGAGATCGTCAAGGCCATCCGTCAGAACATTCTCTTTGGCGCGAAGGTGATCAAGATCTGCGTCGACTGCAAGCCGTATGGCTATACGGCCGACGAGATCCGGCTCGCGATCGGCGAGGCCGCGAAGGCCGGACTGAAGGTCGAGGGGCACTGCCAGACGGTCGCCGGTGCGCGCCGGGCGATCGAGGCAGGCATCTGGTCGATCGCGCACGACTCCGGCCTGACCGACGAATTGAACAAGATGATGGCGGACAAAGGCGTGTGGCGCGCCGGGACGGAGACGCCCCTGACGCTGACCGGCCACACGACCAAGGCGCGGTACGATCGGACGGTCGCCGGGTTGCGGAACGCGTGGCAGAGCAAGACCCCGCTGACCTTTTCGACCGACGCGGATTATTTCGTGCCCGGCAAGACGCGCGGCGAAGTAGCCATCGAGTTCATCGAAACGTGGAAGGCCGCCGGCATCCCGCCGGCCGACATCCTGCGCGCGATGACGACCAACGGCTACAAGGTCAGCGAGACGGAGAAGACGCGCGGGCCGATCCGCTCCGGGCTTGCGGCCGATCTCATCGCCGTCACCGGCAATCCCCTGGAGAGCATCGATGCGCTCCGCGACGTCCGCTTCGTGATGAAAGATGGCCTGGTGTTCAAGCGGGACGGCGTGATCGTCCCTGGTCCGTTCTTCAACCCGGGACCGGTCAAGGGGTGGCGGATCAGGTAAGAGGAGTTGGTGAATTGGTGAATTGGTGGATTCGTGAGTTGGTGAATTGTCAAGGTGCCGAGATCGGACGGACGGACGGTTCGAGCCGGTTGCTGCTCAATTCATGATTCACGAATTCACGAATTCACTAATTCACCGATTCACTAATCCACCAATTAGTCTGCGGGAAGGACGCATGGAAACCGTAACAAGCTGGGGCACGCTTGTCGCCGGCGAATGGCTGGCCGCGGCGAGCGTGATCGAAGTACGCAACCCGCTCGACCGGCAGTTGGCCGGCATCGTCGCGCTGAGCAGCGTCGAGGATGTCGAGCGCGCGGTGACCGCGGCTGATGCCGCCTGGCGGCAGCCATGGCCGGCGCACGCTCGATACGACACGCTGATGGCGGCGGCCGCGCGCGTGGATGCGCGCGCCGAGGCGTACGCGCAGTCTATTGCCGCCGAAGGCAGCAAGGCGATCGGCGAAGCGCGTCACGAGCCGCCGCGCGCCGCCAACATCCTGCGGCTGTCGGCCGAAGTGGGGCGGCAGTTGTGCGGTGAGACGCTGCCGTTCGACATCCGC
Organism: Acidobacteria bacterium RIFCSPLOWO2_12_FULL_66_21; assembly: GCA_001767455.1. GTDB lineage: Bacteria > Acidobacteriota > Vicinamibacteria > Vicinamibacterales > 2-12-FULL-66-21 > 2-12-FULL-66-21. Next base: position 38,434 of record MELC01000047.1, on the reverse strand, counting down.
GCGGGCTCGGAAAACCGCGTCGGCTACTACGTCCGCGTTCCGGCGGGCGTGGTCGGCGCCATCACGCCGTTCAACGATCCGCTGGCCATGGCCGCGCACAAGACCGCCCCCGCGCTCGCGGCCGGCAATGCCGTCGTGCTGAAGCCGGCGACCGCCACGCCGCTGTCGGCGTTGATGCTCGCTGAAGACCTGATTGCCGCAGGACTGCCGCCCGGCCGTCTCAACGTCGTGACCGGACCGGGCCCGGTGATCGGCGAGGCGCTCGCGCGCGACCGCCGCGTGCGCGTGCTGTCGTTCACCGGCGGCGTCGAGACCGGGGACCGCCTGACGCGCATCGCCGGCATCAAGAAACTCTCGATGGAGCTCGGCTCCAACTCGCCGGTCATCGTCCTGCCGGACGCGCGGCTCGATCGCGCGGTCGCACTCACGATTGCGGGAGCCTTCGCTCAGGCGGGGCAGAACTGCCTAGGCGTGCAGCGCGTGCTGGTGCACGAGCAGGTGTACGAGGCGTTCAGGGAGCGGTTCGTGGCCGCGGCGGCGCGGCTGCGGGCGGGCGCCTCCACCGACGAGCGCACGGACGTGTGCGCGATGATCGACGAGACGCAGGCGGCGCGGGTCGAGTCCTGGATCGCGGAGGCCGTGAGGGGCGGCGCCCGCGTGCTGACTGGCGGGACGCGCACGGGCGCGCTGGTGGCGCCGACCGTCCTCGAGACCGTGCCCGACGGCGCACACCTCGACGTCGACGAGGTCTACGGCCCGGTCGTCTCGCTCTACCGCGTGCCGTCCCTCGAGGCGGCCATCGAGCGCGCGAACCGCGTCGACTACGGCCTCCACGCGGCGATTTTCACCGAGAGCCTGCGCGACGCGTTCACCGCGGCAGCCGCGCTGCACGTGGGCGGCGTGATGATCAATGATTCGACCGATTACCGGCTCGATGTGATGCCGTTCGGCGGCACCAAGATGAGCGGCATCGGCCGCGAGGGGATCCGGTTCGCGCTGAACGAGATGACCGAGACCAGGGTGGTGTGCCTGAATTTGTGAATTCGTGAATTCGTGAGTTGGTGAATTGTCAAGGTGGCTGAGATCGTCCGCATGGACGGTTCGAGCCGGTTGCTGCTCAATTCACTAATTCACTAATTCACTAATTCACAAATTCGCCGATTACGTGTAGTACTTCTTGTACATGCCCCGTCTGAAGATCCACCCTCCGAGCGGTCCGAGCCATCTGAGGACGTGGTACATGTAGCCGAGATCCGTGATCTCGATCAGGTTGCCATCGAAGTCGCGCGCGAAGAACAGCCAGTGGCCGCGGGGCGCCTGCATCGGCGGGCTCACGATCTGGACGCCCTTGCCGACAAGGAAGTCGTGCCACTTCTGGATGCCGCGGACGTTCAGGCAGATGTGCGTCGCGCCGAGGCGGTTCCAGACGACGGACTGGGCGGGCTGCCGCGGCTCGAAGTGGAAGATCTCGATGACGGCGCCGCCCGGAATGCGGATCCAGCCGATCTTGCACGTGGCGCCCGGCACGTCCACCCCGAAGAAGCCGCGCACGCGCTCCTCCGGGGTATCGGCCACGCCGACGAGCGGCGCGCCAAACATCTCCCAGTAGAACCGCACCGCGCGGTTGAAGTCGGAGACGGTGATGCCGACGTGGCTGAAGGATCCGGCTTTCAAGAAGTTCTCCTACTTCAGATGCGTGGCCCTGATGTGCTCGGCCACCCGGAGCGCCTGGGCGGCGATGGTCAGCCCCGGATTCACCGCCGCGGACGACGGGAAGAACGACGCGTCGACGACGAACAGGTTGTCGACGTCGTGCGATCGGCAGTACGGATCGAGCACCGACGTCTTCGGATCGGTCCCGAAGCATAGCGTGCCGCACTGGTGCGTGGTGTTCCGGGCGCCGTGCGAATGCCTGACGATCATCCAGAACCCGAGACGCCGCAGGATCTTCTGTGTCAGCCTGACGAGCTGCCGGTGCGCCGTCAGGTTGTTCGGCGTGTAATGCAAACGGATGCGGCCATCACCGTTGACCGTCACCCGGTTGTCCTCGCTCGGAAGGTCCTCCGACATCACGAGCCAGTCGACGCCGCGTGACACCCACGCGTCGTACGCCCAGAGCGGGATCCACGGCACGACCGTCTGCGCCATCACGCCGTGCGTCCGTCCCTGCGACTGGATCTGTCCCAGCGGATAGGGGGTGTCCGGCCCGCGCAGGTAGAAGTCGTTGACCGCGACCGTTTTCTGAAAGACGATCGGATTCCTGCGGAACGGGTGGAACCCCTGCATCATCGTCGCGAGGTGCGCCATGTAGCGCCTTCCCACGAGCCCCGAGGAATTCGCCAGGCCGTTGGGATGCGGCGCCGTCGCGGAGCGGAGCAGCAGCGCCGCCGAGTTGATGGCGCCGCACGAGACGACGACGAGAGACGCGCCTGCCTGGACGGTCGCGCCGTCGCGCTCGACCTCGACGCCGATGATGTGCCTCCCGCGTCCGTCCGTCAGCAGCCGGCGCGCGCAGGCGTTCGTCCACAACGTGACGTTGTCTCGCCGGATCGCGGGCCGGATGCAGCACACATCCGCCTCGCTTTTCGCGTGCAGCCTGCAGGCAAACGAATTGCACGTGTTGCAGAGGATGCAGCCGTCGCTCTCGCCCGGCCGCAGCACTCCAAGCGGCAGCGGCGAGGGATGCAGCCCCATCCCGCGGAGCCGTTCGACGATCGGCTCCATGCTGGTGTCGTGCGGCACCGATTCGAAAGGGTACGGGCCGCGCGGCGGCTCGGTCGGATCGACGCCGTGCTGGCCGCGCACCTGGAAGAGCCGCTCGGCTTCCTCGTAGAACGGCTCGAGCGCGTCGTAGTCAATCGGCCAGGCGGGAGACAGCCCGCCCGCGTGCTCGACGGCCTCGAAGTCCTCGCGTCTGAGGCGGTACAGCACGCTGCCCCAGAACTTGGTGTTCCCGCCGACGCAGTAGTGGGTGTACGGGTGGAACTCCCGGCCGCGCACGTCGACCCAGCGTTCCTTCGTCTGGTACCGCAGGTGCTTCCACACAGCCTCCGGGTTCCAGTTCTCCTCCTCCTGCGGGACGAAGTCGCCGCGCTCGAGAATCAGGATGCGCGCGCCGCTCGAGGCCAGCGCGTGCGCCATCGTGCCGCCCCCCGCGCCGCTGCCGATGATGATGATGTCGTAGTGTTCGGTCACTGACCCGTGTGCTCGAGGCTGGCGTATATCTTGTCCATGAGCCGCTGATCGGCGATGGCGCGTTCGAGGCTCATCTCGGGAGCCGCGCCGTCGCGGATGGCCCGCAGGAAATCGCGGTACATCGCCCGATAGCCGCGGATGTCTCGAAAACCGGGGAACACCAGCCGTGGAAACCCGTTGCCTCTGGCAACGACGAACGCCCCGTTGGATTCGAATGTAATGATGCCGTGACGGCCGTACAGCTTGGATAAGCGGAGTCCTTTCAACAGGGACGGAATCTCCCGCGAATAATACAAGGACCCCACCGCGCCGTTGTCGTACCGGAACGAGAGCATCATGCTCTTGCGCCGCCTGTCCGGTCCCTCGGTGCTTCCCGAGGGACGAAACCCGTAGATGTCCGTGATCGCGGGGCCCAGGCTGTTCGCCAGGTGCAGCCAGTGGATCCCTTCCTCGAAGAACGCGTCTCCTCCCGCCATGGTCTCGTCGTTGCGCCAGTCGTCCGCGGCCTTCAGCCGCTTGACCAGCGTGGTGAAATGCGCGAAGACCATCGGGCCGATCGCCCCGTCGGCGACGAGCCGCCTGAGGCAGACCGCCAGCGGCTTGTAGTGATCGTTTTCACCCACGAGCACGACCCGCCGGGCCCGGTCCCGCGCCTCCACGACCGTGGCGTAGTCTTCCAGGCGCGGAAAGGCCGGTTTCTCGACCACCACGTGCTTGCCGGCTGCGAGCGCGCGCAGGGTGAGATCCAGGTGGAACGCGGGGGGCACGGCTATGACGACGGCGTCCACTGCGGGATCGGCAAGCGCCGCGTCATAGCCGTCGTACGCGACCGCGCCCGCGTATCGGCGGCGATACTCATCCGCGCGCGTCTTGTCGCGGCTGGCATAGCCGCAGACGACGTCAGTCTGGAGCGACCGCAGGTGGCCGCTGTGCACACCTGTGATAAAGCCACAGCCGAGAAAGGCTATCCGCAAGGGTCCAGGCATCGGGAACAGGTCAATGATACAGGAGTGACGGGTGTCAGTAGGCAGTCGGCAGTCGGCAGTAGGCAGTCGGTAGCGGGCAGCAGGCAGCAGGCAGCAGGCAGTGTGTCGAGCTGTTCCGTTGCAGCGTGGTAGCGTGATTCACTGCCAGCTGCCCGCGGCCAGCTGCCTGCTACCCTTGCGCGCCCTGCACGGATATTGCTAAGGTTCCCGTGATGTCTCATGTTCTCGTGACCGGCGGCGCCGGGTTCATTGGTTCACATCTGGCCGAGGCGCTCGTCGGGCGCGGCGATGCCGTGCGCGTGGCCGACTCGCTGATTACAGGAAAGCGCAGTAACCTCCACCATCTCCCCACGGTCGAGCTCTTCGAAGGGGATCTCGCGGATCTGGAGTTCGCGCGCAAGGCGGTCGAGGGGTGTGAGTACGTGCTGCACCAGGCAGCCATCCCGTCGGTCCCCCGGTCGGTCAAGGATCCGGTGACGTCGCACCGCGCCAACGTCGACGCCACGCTGAACGTGCTCGTGGCCGCGCGCGACGCCGGCGTGCGGCGGCTCGTGTTTGCCGGATCGTCATCCGCCTACGGCAACACGCCGACGCTGCCGAAGCACGAGGCCATGCCGCCCAAACCGCTGTCGCCGTACGCGCTCCAGAAGGTCATCGGGGAGGAGTACCTCCGGATGTTCACGGCGCTGTACGGCCTCGAAGCGGTCAGCATCCGGTACTTCAACGTCTTCGGCCCGCGCCAGGATCCGTCCTCGCCGTACTCCGGAGTCATCTCCGTATTCGCCACCGCGCTCATCGAGAACCGCTCCCCGAAGATCCACGGCGACGGCGAACAGACGCGCGACTTCACCTACGTCGCCAATGTCATCGACGGCGTGCTGAAGGCGTGCGTCGCGCCTGGCGTCAGTGGGGAAGTGATCAACGTCGCCACCGGCGGGCGCATTTCGCTCAACACGCTCTTCGCGACCATGCGGTCGATCGTGGGAACCGACATCGAGCCCACCTACGCCGAGCCGCGGCAGGGAGACGTCCGGGACTCGCAGGCCGACATCCGCAAGGCCAAGCAGCTTCTGGGATACCAGCCGATCGTGTCGTTCGAAGAGGGCCTCCGGCGCACGGTCGAGTGGTACCGGACCGCGGCCGTCACCGGCCGGGCGTAGGCGGAGGCGCTCTCATTGCCGAATGCAGATTGCCGATTGCCGATCGACGGATTGGTGATTTGAGACCGCCGATCGACGCATTGCGGACTCTCGATTGGTGGCCACGGCCCCGCATGTGGCAGGCAATCACCAATCAACAATCCGTCGATCGGCAATCCCCAATCGGCATTCCGTCAGTCGGCAATCTGCAATCTGCATCCGGCAATGACACGGAGTCTCATATACTGCTCGCACTTCGGGCAGCCCTGAAGGGCTGCGCTACAGGCTTTGCGGGAGGTAGCAGTGACGAGCTTGCGTCGATGTTTCGTGACGGCAGTGGTGTGTGCCGGAGCGGCTGCGTGGTGGACGGGTGTGACGGCCCAGCAGCCGGCGCCATCTCTCTTTGGCGAGATGCGCTGGCGCACAATCGGGCCGCATCGCGGCGGCCGGACGAAAGCCGCATCCGGCGTGCCGTCGCAGCCCAACGTGTTCTACGTGGGGGCGGTCAACGGCGGCGTGTGGAAGACCACCGACTACGGCCGCGTGTGGACGCCGATCTTCGACGACCAGCCGACCGGATCGATAGGGGCGCTGGCCGTCGCCCCGTCGGATCCCAACACTGTTTACGTCGGCAGCGGCGAGGGACTGCAGCGGCCAGACCTGGCAACCGGCGACGGCATCTACAAGTCGACTGACGCGGGCAAGACCTGGACGCATCTCGGCCTCCGCGACGGCCAGCAGATCCCGCAAATCATCGTCGATCCGAAAGACCCCAACCGCATGTTCGTCGCCGTGCTGGGTCACCCGTACGGGCCGAACGAGGAACGGGGGATCTTCAGATCGACCGATGGCGCGCGCACCTTCCAGAAGGTCCTCTACAAGGACGTGGACACGGGCGGCGTCGACGTCGCCTTCGACCCGCAGAATTCGCAGACTGTGTACGCCGTCCTCTGGCAGGCACGGCAGGGGCCGTGGGAGAACGGAGTGTTCACAGGTCCGGGCAGCGGCGTGTTCAAGTCGATGGACGGCGGGAACACCTGGAAGCCTATCGTGAGCGGCCTGCCGACCTTTGCCGAGGACGGCCTCGGCAGGATCGGCATCACGGTGGCGCCGAGCGATCCGCGACGGCTCTATGCGACGGTCGAATCGCGCGAGAAGGGCGGGCTGTATCGATCGGACGACTCGGGGGAACACTGGTACCGGGCGACGACCGACGAGCGATTCACGTCGCGCGGATCGGATTTCGCCGAGGTCAAGGTCCACCCGAAGAACCCTGACGTCGTCTTCACCGGCAGCATCGTGGCCTGGAAATCCACCGACGGCGGAAAGACGTTCAGCGCGTTCCGGGGCGCGCCAGGCGGCGACGATTACCACCGGCTGTGGATCAATCCCGACAACCCGGACATCATCCTGCTGGCGTCCGACCAGGGGGCCATCATCACCGTCAACGGCGGGCAGACGTTCAGCTCCTGGTACAACCAGCCGACCGCGCAGTTCTACCACGTCTCGACCGACAACGCGTTCCCGTACCGCGTCTGCGGCGGCCAGCAGGAAAGCGGGTCCGCGTGCGTGGCGAGCCGGAGCGACGACGGGCGGATCACGTTCCGCGAGTGGCATCCCGTCGGTGTGGAGGAGTACGGCTACGTCGCTCCCGATCCCCTCAACCCCGACATCGTCTACGGTGGCAAGGTCAGCCGCTACGATCGGAAGACCGGCATCGTCATCAACGTGTCGCCGAAACCCCTTTCCGGCGGTCAGGCGGGCGAGTATCGGACCATCCGCACGCAGCCGATCCTCTTCTCGCCGATCGATCCGCACGTGCTGTACTTTGCGTCGAACACGCTGTGGAAAACGACGACCGGCGGCATGCAGGGGTGGACGCAAATCAGCCCGGACTTGACGCGCCAGACATGGGAGGTGCCGGACAACGTCGGCATCTACAAAGGCACGCCCGCCGCGCGGCCGGCGCAAAAAGGGGTCATTTATACAATCGCGCCGTCCTACCGGGACATCAACCGCATCTGGGTCGGCACCGACGACGGGTCGATCCACGTGACGGCGAACGGTGGCGCGACCTGGAAGAACGTGACGCCCGGCGAGCTGAAGCCGTGGGCGAAGGTCTCGATGATGGACGCCTCGCACACCGACGCGCTCGGCGCCTATGCGGCCGTCAACACCCTGCGCCTCGATGATCTGCGTCCCTACATCTACCGTACGCACGACGGCGGAAAGACGTGGCCGCGCATCACGTCAGGGATCCCCGACGGGGAAACCGTGAACTCCGTGAAGGAGGATCCGGTGCGCAAGGGGCTGTTGTTTGCCGGCACCGAGCGACAGGTGTACTTCTCGCTGGACGACGGGGACCACTGGCAGTCGCTGCGGAACAACATGCCGGTGACGTCAATCAGGGACCTGGTGATCAAAGGTGACGACCTCGTCGTCGGCACCCACGGCCGCGGCTTCTGGATCCTGGACGACATCACCCCGCTGCGGCAAATAAGTGTGCCTGTCCCCCTTCTGAAGCCGCAGACGGCGATCAGGTTCGAGTGGAGCAAGTACACGGACACGCCCCTGCCGCCCGAGGAACCGGCGGGGCAGAATCCGCCTGACGGCGCCATCCTGCACTACTACCTGGAACGCCCCGCCTCGGGCGTCGTCACGCTGGAGATCCTCGACAGAACCGGCTCCGTTATCCGCAAGTACGCAAGCGACGAGAAGACGCCCAGGGTTACCGACATCGGCAACTGGCCGCGCTGGTGGATACGTCCGGTGAAAGTCCTCTCGGTCGACGCCGGACTGCACCGGTTCGTGTGGGACCTGCACTATGCGATGCCGGCGGGCGTGCGCGCCGAGTACCCCATCTCCGCGACCCCGGGCGACACGGCACCTAAGCCGAAGGGGCCCTGGGTCGTGCCGGGCGTCTACACCGTGCGACTGACGGTGGACGGCAAGAGCCATACGCAGCCGCTCACCGTCAAGATGGATCCGCGCGTCAGGACCTCCGCGCTCGCGATCCAACAGCAGTTCCTGCTCGCAAAGCGCGTGTACGACGCGATGGGGAAGGCGCACGAGCGGCTCGCGCAACAGCCCGCGCCGGCGCTCCGGGGCGCGTTCGCGCGGCTCCAGGCGGTCTATGGGTTGACGCAGGAAGGGGCCGGGCCGATTCCTGCGCGGAGCCTCAGGGTCATAGAAGACGCGCTGAAGCAGTTTCAAGCGGCGCTGGCCGCGTCAGCGGTGAAGTAGCACCCTCGACGGCTGGCTCCTGATGCGGCGCACGATTGGCGTGCGCGAGTGGTCGGCCGCCGCCTTTCCAAACACGAAGAGCGCGCGTCGCGCCGGCGAGCGCTTCTGCATGTACTCGCCGTACTTCGCGTGCAGCGCGCGCTCGATCGTGACTTCGCGGGTGAACCCGGCGGCCTCGAACCGCGCCGTCCACCACCGGGCGTCCGCCCACGTGAGGTGGCCGTGGATCGGGTAGCCGAGATCGTCCACGTGCAGCGTTGAAAACGGACGGCCCGCTGCCGCATCCCGTTCCCAGCTCTCGATATACAGCGGGAAGACGGTCCCGAACACCGCGTCCTCGCCGAAGGCGGGGATGTTGCAGTACAGAAATCCGCCGTCGCGCGTGATCGCGCAAAGGCGCGCGAGATACGCCCCGATGCGATTGGGATTCAGGTGCTCGAACACGTCGAGGCCGAACACCACGTCGTAATCCGCGGGGAGATCGAGTGCCAGCACATCCCCGTGGTGGATTCGGCTTCGCACGTTCGCGGCCGCCTTCTCGATCGCCATCGAGCTGATCTCGATGCCCTCTGCCGCGATGCCGCGCGCGTCGAGACACTCGAGCACGGCGCCTGCCGCGCATCCGAGTTCGATCACGCGCCGGGGAGCGAACGCCGCGATGATTTCGGCGACGACCCGCTTGTCGATGTCCACGCCGAAGTTCCACACGCCCGGCTGCTCGTAATACCCGCGATCGAGGATGGCGGATTCGAGCCAGTCGAAATCGGCGGGCACGGCGGCGTCGAAGACCGGGATCGTCTCGCCATTGGTGCGGTCCACCGTCGTGCGGTAGCGATCGGGCCGGCGGGCGCGCAGGTCGGCGAGCGGCGGTGGAGGGGCCTTCGGCAGCCGCCGCGTCGACTCCTCCGAGCGGAGCAGCGACAGGAGGACCGCAGTCCGGCCAAGGCCGTCGCGAAGCAGCCGGCGGTAGTGGTTCAGGCCGTCCTGGTCGGCTGGACGCCCGAGGATCTCGAGATAGGCGGCTGCGATGAACGCCGTATCCGATTGCAGCACCGGTCCGAGCCGTGATTGCAGCCGCCTGATGAAGCGCTTCATCGAACGGCGTAGTATAAGCTCGTATGCGCCTGAGGACGCTCGCGATCGGCTTCCTGCTGGCAGCCGCGGCGTGCGGCGGGTCGGGCAGCACCCAGACGCCGTCCACGCCGACCTCGCCAACTCCGGCACGCTGGTCCTTGTCCGGAACGATTGTGGAGGCCGGCGCGCAAGCCTCGCCCGCCAACGGGCGCGTTGACGTGCTCGACGGGGCGAACCAGGGGAAGACCGCCCAGGCCGACGCGCAGGGCCGCTACCGTTTCGACGGCCTCGAGCAAGGCGTGTTCTCCATCCGGGCCTCGGCTGACGGCATGGACCCGGAGGTCCGCCCCGTCACGCTGACGTCGAACCAGACGGTGGACTTCGCGCTGAAGCGGACGCCCGCGGCCGGGCCGGGCGTCAGCGGCGTCGCGATCGACGGCCTGACCGATCGGCCGCTTGGCGGCGTGGCCATCCGTATGGACGGCCTGGGGGAGACGGTCACCGGCGCGGACGGCGCGTTTCACTTCAACTCGGCCGATCCCCAGCAGATCCGCGCCGTCACGCTCTCGTCGTCGTCCATCGTGCAGCGCGCCACGCACCTGCGGGTGCCGGGTCCCTCTGCGACACTGCCGCTCTTCCCCGCATCGCTCGATCTCTCTGCGTTCGATCAGATGTTCCGATCCTCTGGCGTGCTGCACCGCTGGACGACGGCGCCGCGCGTCGTCGTGCAGACGCGCGTCCTGAAGTTCACCAGCATCTCCGACGTCGATTACACGGCGGTCGGATCAGTGATGACCGAGGCCGAGGTGAACAGCCTGCTCGCGGATCTCAGGTGGGCGCTGCCGCAGTTGACGGGCGATACGTTCACGGCGTTTGCCGACGAGCAGCGCGAGACGGCGGCGGAGGGCGAACGCGTGCGCGTGTCGCGCCCGGGATGGATCGTGGTGGCGCGGTACGAGGGACTGACGACCGCCATCAACTATTGGGGCTACACGCGATGGTCGTGGAGCGGCGCCGGGGAGATGCAGGCCGGCATCATGATGATCGATCGCGCGTGGGATGCGTCAGGCAGCGTCTATTGCAGGTCGCTGCGGGCGCACGAATTCGGCCACGCGCTCGGCTATACCCACGTATTCGTGCGCCAATCCGTCATGAACACCAACGCCACCACCGAGCCGAACGCGTTCGATCGCGACGGCGCGAGGCTGGCGTTCCTCCGCCCGCCGCTCAACCGCACCCCCGACATCGATCCCGATCCGTTCACCGGCAACCTGCGCGCGCTCGCGCGGCAGATTTTCTGGGCCGGGGATAGATAGGGGCCTTCGGCTTGCCATTGCCGATTGGCGATTGGCGATTGACGATCGACGGATTGCCGATTGAGCGATTGACGATCGACGCACTGTCGAATGCCGACTGGTGGCTCCCAATCGACAATCAGCAATCCGTCGATCGGCACTCGGCAATCGTCAATCGGCAATGACTTCGTCGGCCGTCAGCTCTTTCTGCGATAGACACTTCGTGACGCTGTGACCTCGCTTGCGGGCGTCCCTGTTCGCTCGATGATCAGATCTCCGCTCGCGTCCAGCCGCATCACGCGCCGCGTCTCGACGGGGACCTCGCGTCCCTTCACGAGCGACGTGCTGCGCGACAGGATCACCAGCGCGTCTCCCTCCCACGATACCCGGGACGTCACGGTTATGTCGGACTCAGTGCCGGCGCCCGGCGACTGGTTTCGGCTTTCCCCCTCGAAGTTGTAGACGGCGGTCACGTTCAGCGCGCCGGCCTTGATGGTCAGCGTCAGGCGCGTGGCGTCCTGCTTCGCGTCGAAGGTCTCCCCGAGGATGGGCGCGATGACGATGCGGCCGTCGGGGCCGGGCTCCATGCTCCTTGCCCGGTCGAAGGTCCATGAACCGGAGAAATCCGGGTGCGTTTGCGGGGCGGCGGCGGCGACGGCCGCCAACACGAGCGCGGCAATGATGTGCATGGTCCTTTGGACACCAGATCGCGGGAAAATGTCGGCCCGCCGGCGGCCATCCTGTCCGTTTTCGCCACGGTGGATCGCGTGACCGGACGCGCCGCAGCCCGGGTCTAAGCTAGGTCTAAGCTGCTGCTGTACTACGACTTGCCGCAAAAGCGCGACCGGTACGGCTCGTGCTGAACCCAGTAGAACCTCGTAGAACCTCTTAGAACCTCGTGGAACGACATGCTTCAAGACCTGCGCTTCGCCCTCCGCTCGCTCGCCGCGTCGCGCGCGCTGGCCGCGGCCGCCATCATCACGCTCGCTTGCGGCATTCGCTCCTCGTGAACGGGCGCGCGCTGGCGGTTGTGGGCGTCATGCCGCCGCGCTTCGACTTCCCCGGGCGCGATGACGGGTGGCTGCCGTACCGGTCGCCGCGCGATCAGTTCCGGGCACAGCGTCACCGCGAGCCCGATCGGAAACGGCTCGGTGAACGTGATCGCGGCGTTCATGAGCGGCTTGTCGTACATCACCTTGAAGTCCCGCATCTGCTGGACCTTCGCCTCAATGGCCTGCGGATTCGCACCGGACGCCCGCGTGTGCTCGATGATGTAGGCCGAGTATTTGTCGGCGAAGCCGGGCGTGAGCTTGAAGCAAATGACCTCCCAGGTCGCGACGGCTGGACGGTTGACACGGGCCTGAAAACTGTATACTGTATGTGTACAGCATACAGTGACTCAGCCACCCCGCATCCAAATCGATCTCGGGTCGGCGACGCCGGTCAACCGGCAGATCGTCGATCAGCTCCGCACCCGGCTCGTAGAGGGCACGCTGGCGCCGGGCGCCGTCCTGCCGTCCGTGCGCAGGCTGGCGGTCGACCTCGGCGTGCACTTCAATACCGTCGCCGACGCCTATCGCACCCTGGCCAACGAAGGCTGGCTCGACGTCGCGCAGGGCCGCAGCGTACGGGTCGTCGAGCGCGCCGTGCCCGCAGCCGGTCCCGAGGCGCGCGACCTCTTTCGACAGCGTCTGCGTCAGCTCGTGGCCGAAGCCCGCGCGGCCGGCATGTCGCCGGCGATCCTGTCGCGCGAGCTGGCGGCGCTGGCGGAAAGGATGAAGTCATGAACGGCGAGATCGCCGTGCTGGTGGGACTCGTGCTGCTCATGGCGGCGCTGCTGCATTGGCTGCCAACCTGGCGCCGGCGCGGGTTGTGGTTCAGCGTGACCGTTCCGCCCGGCTTCGATACGACGGCCGAAGCGCGGGCCGCGCTGCGCAGATACCGCGCGGCCGTGTGGAGTCTCTCGCTCGTGGCCATCGCGTGCGTGGTTGGGGGCGGGCTGTTCGCGGTACCCGCACTGCCAGAAGCCGGCGTGTTGTGCCAGGCCATCGGCGCGAGTGCGGCATACGCGACGGTGCGGCGCCGAGTCCTGCCCTTCGCCGTTCCGGCCTCTGGCGCGCGGTCGGCCGCGATCTCGACCGATCCCGATGGGCTGCCGGGCGGCGCCGCAAGCCTCATCGTCCCGGTGGGCATGCTCGCCGCGACGGCGCTCTACCTGCACGCGAACTGGCAGCGCCTTCCAGAGCGGGTCCCCGTGCACTGGGGCCTCGACGGCACCCCGAACGGGTGGGCGGATCGGACGTGGCACGGCGTCTACGGACCGCTGATCCTGTGCGCGGTCATCGGCCTGATCGTCCTTCTGATGGCGGAGGCGATCATCCACGCGTCGCCCCGCGCGCGCGTGGCCGGCACCGAAGCGTGGACGAGGCGCTTCCGCCGCGCGAACGTGATCCTGCTCGTCGCCGGGGTGTGGGGCGTGAGCGCGATGATGAGCCTCTTCGCGCTGACGCCACTCTTCACAGACGTCACTGGCCCGCCCGGGCTCGTGTGGATGATCCCGCTCGTGCTGGTGGTGTCGATCCTGCCGTTCACCTGGCAGCTCGTGCGCGTCGTGAGGGAGCGCGACAGCGGCAGCGACGGCACCCCGGACGCGTGCTGGAAGCTCGGGTTGATTTACTACAACCCGGAAGACTCTGCGCTCATGGTGGAGAAGCGTTTCGGGATCGGCTACACGGTCAACTTCGGGAATCGGACGTTGTGGTGGATTGTGGGCGTCGCCGCGCTGGTCATTCTTCTCGTCAACGTCGCGTGGTAACTACCGCCTTCATCAAGGGAGCAAGACGATGTCTCATGCTATTTCCGTGCTGCTGCTCGCGCTCAGCGTTGTCGGCGCTGCCCCGGACCTCTCTGCCATGCCCGCGAAGCAGGCGGGGGCGCCGGGACTCGCGGGCCGATGGGAAGGCGCCGTCGATGTCGGGGGAGTGAAGCTGCCGTGCGCGGTGGTTTTCAGCGAGACCACAACCGGCCTGACGGCGACCATGGACATTCAAGGCGCCAAGGGGGCGCCTCTTGCCGCGGTCAGCTTCGTCGGCAAGACGGTGCACTTCGAGCTGCCTTCGCCCCTCGGCGCGGCGACCTTTGAAGGGACGTTCGCCGGCACGGCGATCGCCGGCACGTTCGTACAGGGAGTCACTCGCGGCACGTTCACCCTCGCGCGCCCGGGCGCGCCGCCTGCGCCGGCGCGCGTGCCGCCGCCGTATCGCGAAGAGGAGGTGACGTTCGCCAATGGCCCGGTCACACTGGCGGGCACCCTGACGATCCCCGAAGGCAAGGGCCCGTTTCCCGCGCTCGTGATGGTCACCGGCAGCGGCCCGCAGAATCGCGATGAGGAGCTGTTCGGGTTCAAGGTCTTCGGCGTCATCGCCGACTACTTCACGCGACGGGGCGTGGCCGTGCTGCGCTACGACGACCGCGGCATGGGCGGCTCGACGGGCAGTCTCGCCACGGCGACGACCGCGGACTTCGCGGGCGACGCGCTCGCGGGTCTCGCGCTGCTCGCGGGCCGGCCCGAGATCGATCGCGCGCATCTCGGCGTCTTCGGCCACTCGGAAGGCGCCGACGTCGCGGCCATTGCGGCTGCGCGCTCGCCGAACGTCGCGTTCATCGTCATGATGGCCGGCATGGCGCTCCGGGGGGACGCCGTCCTGCGCCGGCAAGCGGAGGACTCCGCACGCGCGCTTGGCGGCACCGACGAACAGGTCACCAGGATCCTCGCGGCGCATCAGCAGTTGATGGACGCCGTGCGCACCAACGCCGGCCCGGACGCGCTCGCGCCGGCGCTCCGCGCGCTCATGCAGGCGCAAATCGAAGGGCGGTCGGCGGCGAACCGCCAGGGGATGGGCGACGTAAACGCGTTCATCGACAAGGCGCTGCCTGCCGCCCTCGCGCAGAACCAGAACACGTGGATCAGGTTCTTCGTGGGGTTCGATCCCGCCACCGCGTTCGCGCACGTGAAGTGTCCGGTGTTCGCGCTCTTCGGCGAGAAGGACACGCAGGTGCGGCCCGACCTCAATAAGGCCCCCCTCGAAGCCGCGTTCGCGCAAGGCGGCAACACGCGCGTCACCGTGAAGGTCTATCCCGAGGCGAATCATCTGTTCGTCAAGGCCGTCACCGGGCAGGTGTGGGAGTACCCGACGCTCGAGAAGGCCTTCGTTCCGGGCTTGCTGGACGATCTTGTGGCGTGGGTCAGTTCGGTCACTCGGTAGGCGCGGCCGCTCCGTTCACGCGGGTCCGTGCGCGCGCAGTGCGCGCAGGCCGATGAGGTACGCGAGCAGCGTGAGCGCGGCGTAGCCAGGCAATAGCAAGTGCAGCGGCCAGAGTTTCGCGGGGAGCGGCATCGGAACGATCACCTGATAGAGCATGTTCAGCGTCCAGAATCCCGCCATCGCGACGAGCACCCCGCGGTCGGGCGACGCGCCGCGACTGAACACTCTGGCCGCCACGCCGGTGAGAGCGCCACCGGCGAGGAGGAGGAACGAGAAGAACACGTTGATGGCGAAGAGTCCCCACCGGATGGTGGCCGGGATGCCGCCCACGAATCGGCTCCAGTGCCAAATGACCGGGAGCGCGAAGTGGTAGCCGGCCATCGCGCAGCTGTTCGCGGCGGCGATGCCGAGGGCGACGATACCAAATACCCGCCGAATACGCACACGTCCTCCACAGCCGCCGCAGCACCGTCTCCGGTCCGTTAGACGACCCCGTCGGCGCGGAGGTTGCCAGGGGGACAGGCGCGCTCCACCTTCGGGCTCGGCTACTCGCTTCCGCCGGATTTGACGGCGGCCGCCATTAGGTATACAAAGACGAACTATGAAGGGCGATCACATCGGCGAATTCGAGGAGCTGATGCTCCTGGCCGTGCAGGCGCTCGGCTCGCAGCCCGAGGGCGCGTACGGTGTATCGATCCTCCTGCTGGTCCAGCACGAGACGGCGAGAAACATCTCGATCGGCGCCGTGTACGCCGCGCTCGATCGGCTGGAGGCCAAGACGCTCGTACGGTCCGCGATGACGTCCGGCGCGCCCGTGCGCGGCGGCCGGAGCCGCCGGACCTTCACCGTGACGGCCGAAGGCACCCGCGTCCTCAAGGAGATGCGAGGCGTGCGCGAGCGTCTCTGGCAGGCCGCGCCGATGCGCCCCGCGCGAGGTCGATCGTGAGCGACCCTCTGCCGCGGCTCGCGCGCCTCGTGATCCGCTGGTGTGTCCGGAAGGCCAGGCGCGCGGAGGTCGAAGGCGATCTCCTCGAGCTGCGGTCACTCGAGCATCCCATCTGGCGCGACGTCCTCGCGCTGATCCCGGTGCGCCGGCCGTCTCGCATGCTCGTCGGCCAGGACGTGCAGTACGCGCTCAGGCTCGTCCGCCGGCAGCCGCGTTTCGCGCTGCTCGTCGCGGGCACGCTCGCGCTGGGCATCGCCTCGTCAACCGTGATCTTCACCGTTTGCGATCGATTGCTGCTCAGACCGCTGCCGTACCCGGAACCGGAGCGACTGGTCACGCTCGATCGCGTCGGCTTCAGCTTCGCCGGCGGGCGCATGGCCGTCTCGAAGGCGGTTGCGGCGCTGCCGGTGTTCACGGCTGTCGGGATGTATCACCCCGGCGGCCTGAACCTGGGGGAGTCGTCGATGCCCGTGCGCCTTCGGGCGGCCGCGGCCTCCTCGGGGTTCTTCCTGGCCATGAACGTCGCCCCGATGACCGGACGCTGGATCGATGCCGCGGACGATCGCGCGACGTCAAAGGTCGTCATCCTTTCCTACGACACGTGGCGCACGTTGTTCGGCGCGCGCGCCGACATCGTGGGGTCTGACGCGCGGCTCAACAGCCAGGCGTTCCAGATCATCGGTGTCATGCCGCGCGGGTTCGCCTTTCCGGACGACACGCAGGTGTGGATCCCGCCGTTTTCCGACCGGCAGCTGTCGGGCCAGGCCTTCGCGCCGCGCGTGCTCGCGCGCCTGGCGCCGTCGGTATCGCTGCCGCAGGCGCGTGGCGCGCTGGATGGCCTGAACGACGAGCGCAGGACGCGGACGCCGGAGCTCGAGCTGGAGCCTGCGATCGTCGTGCCCCTGCACGAGGCGATCGCCGCGCGGTCGCGCCCGACGCTGTTGTTCCTCGCCGGCGTGGTCGGCCTGCTGCTGCTCGCCGCGTGCGCGAACGTCGCCGGACTCCTCCTGTCGCGCCTGCGCGTCAGGGAGCGCGAGCTGCAGGTGCGGGCCGCGCTTGGCGCGAGCCGGGGCCGGCTCGCGAGCCAGATGATCGTCGAATGCCTCGTGCTGACGATCGCCGGCGGCGCGTGCGGCTTCGCGCTGGGCGCGTGGGTCCTGCGGGTGACGGCCGCGTCGGCGGCGCCGTTTGCCCCGGGTCTCGATCTCGGC
>MELC01000047.1:0-21072 GCA_001767455.1 Acidobacteria bacterium RIFCSPLOWO2_12_FULL_66_21 | reverse complement strand
CCGCAGGCCCGCCGCCGGGGCACTGCGGGACGGTGTGACGGTCACCGGACGATCGCGCCGGTTCCGGGGCGGACTGGTCGGCGCGCAGGTCGCGACGGCGCTGATCCTGCTCGCTGCGACGGGCGCGGCGCTCAGCGCGATCGTGCGCCTCTCGCGCGTGCCGGTGGGGTTCGACAACGAGCGAGCGGTGGTGTTCGAGCTGACGCTGCCCCGCGCGCGCTACGCGAGCGATGCGGCCGTGGTGGCCGTCGTCGATGCGCTGGAACGCCGGCTGCGCGCGGTTCCGGGCGTCGTCGGCGTCGGCAGCAGCAACTTCGCGCCGGGGACGTCGGCGATCGGGATCGCCAACGCGCTCTGGCCCGCCGACATGCCGGAGCCGTCGGGCGAGGCCAGACACGCGGGGCTGGTCATGTCCGCCACGCCGGATTACTTCCGCGCGATGGGTATCGCGCTTGTCGCGGGGCGTGTTTTCGAGGTGACCGACACGGCCGGAGCGCCGCGCGTCGTCATCGTGAGCCAGACGCAGGCGCGGTTCCTCCGGCCGGACGGATCGAGCCCGGTGGGACTGCGGGTGCGGTTGAAGCAGTCCGCAAACACCACGATCGATCTGACAGTCATCGGGGTCGTCGCGGACGTGCGGCAGCGATCCGTGTCCGTGCCCGTCGGGCCGCAGTTCTACTTTCCGATCACCCAGTACCCGCCGTACGGCGCGCTGGCCGTCGTGATCGAGGCGGCGGCGAAGCCCGAGCTGGTCCTGCCGGCCGCGCGCCACGCGCTGCGGGACGTGGATCCCGAGCTGCCGCCGTACAACGCCGTGCTGGTGCGGGACATCCGCGCGAAATTCCTCGCCACCGAACGCCTCACCTTCGCGCTGACGGCGGCGTTCGCGCTCGTGGCGCTGGCGCTGTCGGCGATCGGCCTCTACGGCGTGCTCGCGCAGCTGGTCGCGCAGCAGGGACGCGAGATCGGCATCCGCATGGCGCTCGGCGCGGACCGTGGCCGGCTGCGGCGATCCGTCGTCTTCTCCGGGCTTCGGATCGCGGCCGCCGGTGTCGTCGCCGGCGTGGTTCTGACCGCGGTCGCCGCGCGGCTGGTCGCGCGCGTGGTCCCCGGCGTCGATCCGCCGGCCGTGTGGGCGGTCGCGATCGAGTCGCTGCTCCTCCTCGCGGTCGCGGGGCTTGCTGCCTGGGTGCCGGCGCGCCGCGCGTCCGCTATCGACCCGCTGTCAGCGCTGCGGTCGGAATGATCCGCCCGTTCACGCGATAGTCATCTGCGCTATCTCGACACGGCGTGCCGTTACTCCGCGCGCATCGCGTCCGACGGATTCACCCGGCGCGCGCGTGCGGCCGGCGGCACGGTCGCGAGAACGGCCATGGTGATGAGCGTGACCGCGACGCCGGCAAAGACCGCAGGATCGCGCGCCGACGTGTCGAAGAGCAGCGGCTCGACCAGCAGCGCGGCGGCCAGCGCGAGTCCGAAACCCGCGACGACTCCGCCGGCGGCGAGCGCGAGACCGCCGCCGACGACCAGGCGCACGACATCGGCCGGGCGCGCGCCCAGGGCCATCCGCACGCCGATCTCGTGCGTGCGATCGGTCACGGCGTACGACATGCGTTAGATGAGTTCACTCATGTTTTACACGTGGCCGCGCGCCTTGCGATTCGGCCTCAACCACGAGGCCGAGCGAAGGCACCTGAAATGGCTTGACGTCCTGCAGGCAATAGGTAGGATGGCTAGGTATGGCCCAAGACAAGTCCGATCTGCTCCAAGGCACGCTCGACCTGCTCATCCTCAAGACCGTTGAAGCCGGGCCGATGCACGGCTACGCAATTGCCCAGCGCATCAATCACGTGTCCCGGGCGCTCCTCCTCGTCCCTCAGGGCTCACTCTATCCCGCCTTGCATCGCCTCGAGAACCGCGACCTACTCGAGGCCGAGTGGATGGCGACGGACACCGGGCGGGAGGCGAAGGTCTACCGGCTGACGCGCAAGGGGCGGCGCGCCCTGGAGCGCGAGATCGCCGATTGGCGCCGCCTGTCGGACGGGATTGGTTTCGTCCTGGAGAGGCCGTAGATGCGGGCGATCCTCGGCTGGCTGCGGCGGCTCACCGGGCGCGATCGCCTCGAACGCGATCTCGACCGCGAACTCCGGTTCCACGTGGACGAGGACACGCGGCGTCTGGTCGCCGCCGGCGTGTCGCAGGCGGAGGCCCGGCGACGAGCGCTCGCGGATTTCGGGGGACTGGAACCCATGAAGGAAGCGACGCGCGACGCCC
This sequence comes from Acidobacteria bacterium RIFCSPLOWO2_12_FULL_66_21, assembly GCA_001767455.1. GTDB lineage: Bacteria > Acidobacteriota > Vicinamibacteria > Vicinamibacterales > 2-12-FULL-66-21 > 2-12-FULL-66-21. Next base: position 18,798 of record MELC01000047.1, on the reverse strand, counting down.
GCGGCATGCGCTGGCTCGAGGATCTCTGGCAGGATGCGCGATACGCGGGGCGCATGATGCGCCGCAGTCCGACGTTCACGCTCGCGGCGGTCCTGTCGTTGGCGATTGGGATCGGGGCCAACGCCGCCGTGTTCAGCGTGACCGACGCGCTCGTCGTGCGGTCGCTGCCGGTCGTGAAGCCTGGCGAGCTCTACTTCCTGAACCGTGCCGGCTACGACGAGCCGAATCTCCGCTTCTCCTATCCCAACGTGGAACACTTCCGCGGCGGCGTGCCGTCTGTGTCGTTCGCGGCGATGGGCTCGGCGACGCCGGCGCAGGCCACTCGCGCCGGGCATGCGGAACTGCTGACCGGCCAACTCGTCACGGGCGACTGGTTCGACGTGCTCGGGATCCGCCCGGCCGCCGGGCGGCTGCTGACGGCGGCGGACACGCGCACCGTCGGCGGTCCCCCGATCGTGGTGTTGAGCCACGCCTATTGGACGAGCGCGTTCGCCAGGGATCCGGGCGTCGTCGGCACGACGCTGGCCATCAACGGGGCGCCGCTGACGATCGTGGGCGTGGCGGCGAAGGGCTTTGACGGCGTGACCGTCGGCCAGCAGGTCAGCGCGTGGCTCCCGGTCACGATGCAGATGGAGACGCGGTTCCACGGCAACGCCAGCATCAACAACGCGGACTGGCGCAAGCCGTGGCTGCCGCAAGACGGCGTCCAGTGGTTAACGGTCGTCGCGCGCATTTCTTCGCCGGCTCAACCGGCGACGGTGTTGGCGCAGATTCAGGGCATCGACCGTCAGTGGCTGCAGGGCCTCGTCGCCGGGATTCAGGATCCGCAGCGCCGGGCCTTCATGGAGCGCGAGCACGTCGAGCTGGTCCCAGCGGCCAGGGGCCTTTCGTCGCTGAGAGACGATTTTTCGCTCGCGCTTGGCGTGTTGATGGGCACGGTCGCGCTCGTGCTTCTGATCGCCTGCGCGAATCTCGCCAGCTTGCTCCTGGCGCGGAGCGCCGCGCGCGGGAGGGAGTTTGCGCTCCGGCTATCGCTCGGCGCCGGCCGTGGCCGACTCGTGCGGCAGTTGCTCACCGAGAGCGCGTCGCTGGCTCTCCTTGGCGGGCTGGCCGGGCTGGTCCTGGCGCGATGGGGCGGTCAGGCCTTGTTACGAATGGGATCGAGCGGACCCAATCCCGTGCCGCTCGCCCTGCCGCTGGACTGGACGTTCCTCGACTTCACGTTGACGCTCAGCGTCGTGACCGGCGTCCTCTTCGGTCTTGTGCCTGCGTTGCGGTTCTCGCGATTGGACCCGGGACACGCGCTGAAAGCGGGTGGACGGGTCGTGGATGGACTGGGCGGCTCGGGTGGCTTCCCGTTCGGCAAAGCGCTCGTCGTGGCCCAGATGGCGCTCTCGCTGGCACTGCTTGTGGGCGCACTGCTGTTCCTCAAGACGTTCCGGAATCTGCTTGCGGTCGACACGGGATTCGAACGCAACCTGGTCGTGTCGGCGCGCTTCGATCCGCGTCTCGCCGGCTTCAGTGAAGCACAACTGCCGGCGTTGTATGAGCGACTGCTGGATCGCGCGCGGGCGATTCCCGGCGTGCGCACGACGTCGTTGGCGCTGTCCGGGCCGGTCACCGGCTCGGCGAGGACCAGTGACATCACCGTCGAAGGAGTCGCGCGATTCGGCGGCGACGACAACACCGTGCGCGAGGACATCGTCAGCCTCGACTACTTCGCGACCCTGGGTATGCCCTTGGTGGCGGGCCGAGATTTCCGGCCGTCGGATGGCGCCAAGGCGCCCTCGGTGGCCGTGGTCAACGAGGCCATGGCGCGGCACTTTTTTGGCGCCGCCAGTCCGATCGGTCGTCGGTTCGGTTACGGGACGCCCGCCACGGTCGAAATCGTGGGCGTCGTCCGAGACGCCAAGATCGACGGTCTCCGCGAGCCGGTACCGCCGCTGGTGTTCTATCCGCAGCAGCAGAATCTGCAGGAGTTCGTGCGCAACCTGTACGTACGCACCTCAGGATCGCCCGAGAGCGTCAAGGCCGCACTCGCGCGAGCGGTGGGCGACGCGGACCGGAATCTGGCGGTTCGCGAGGTGGTGACGCTGGCCGATCTAGCGGAGCGCACGGTCGTGCGCGAGCGGCTCGTGTCACAGCTCACGGCGGTCTTCGGCGTGCTCGCGGTGATTGTGGCGTGTCTCGGCCTGTTCGGCACGGTGTCGTATTCGGTCGTGCGGCGCACCAACGAGATTGGCGTCCGCCTCGCGCTGGGCGCGGCCCCGATGAGCGTGTGCTGGCTGGTGTTGCGCGAGACGCTCGTGCTGGTCGCCGTGGGCGGCCTGGTCGGTCTTGCCGCGCTCCTGCCCACGTTGAAATACGTCTCAACGCTGCTCTATGGATTGTCGCCGCACGATCCTGCCACGCTCGCCGCCGCTGCCTCCGTCCTGATATTCGTCGGCGCCCTGGCCGGCGCGGTGCCGGCCTGGCGTGCCTCGCGCGTCAATCCGCTGACGGCGCTCCGGACAGAGTGAAAGGCCGGAGGCCGAATTAGCGAACGCCCTGACCCTTTGGAACCACGAATCCTTCCTGTGGCTGTAAATCGATCGATCGGTCTTCAAGGTCAATGATGAGTGTCCCTCAAGGACGAAGAAAAACTCATCGTCGTTGTCGTGTTTGTGCCAGTGATACTCCCCCTGCATGATTCCCAAGCGAATGACTGAGTCATTTACCTTGCAGAGTGTTTGGTTGTACCACTGATCTGTGCACGCCTTTACGAGGGAGGGAACGTCCACCAAGCCGAATTAATGGGTGGCCAGCGGGCGCTCGTGCACGATGCTCACAAAACTGACGCAACATACTCTTGCGGGAAATCGAGTCTGCTGAGGGCGCACTGACCTGTACGCAACGTGAAGTCGCCGACATATGCGCGGCGGGGATTGACTGGCTCGACGTTGCTGTTCCTCAGTACGTCGATGTCCATGAACAGGCCATAGAAGAACGCGTCGATGCGGCGATCACTTGTTCGGTCCCGATATCAACGCTCCGACTGACCCGCGGCGCTCGCGATCTCGCGGCGCCGTCGGCTCCAGTCTGAGTTAGACCTCGTCATCGAGCCAAAAGCTGGCCCCAGGCCCACGCCATAGCGAGTGTCAGGCCTGCGTCGATCGATCGTCGTCGTTCGAATTGGCGAGTCGCGTCACCGTCGGATTCGACTCCGATTGCGCAGAGCGCCGTGACGTCGTCGTGCCGACGAGCAGCGACGCGGTCGGCGTCCGGCGCCAGACCGACACCCGCCAGGTAGGCGTGTTAAGGAGTGCCGCCGCCTCCGCCACCGCGCCTCCCGATCTCGCACGCATGTCCGTGACCGCGCGTCGGCGGAGCACAAACAAAAGTGACAAACCGGTGAGCGCGGCCACAAACAGCAGCTGGCGTAGGGTCGGCAGCCGCCGTTCCCATAGCGTCATGAACTGCAACGGCACGAACACCGCGAACATGTACGTGAGCAGCAGGCCCTTGAACATCCGGAACTGGCGCATCGTGCGAGGCAGCCGATCCCAGACGTCGCCCCGCCGCCGCAAAAATCGCGGGTACCACGATCGCCACCAGTTCGGCTGCTGAAGGGCTTTCAGCATGATGCCTTTCAGATCGAGGCCCTCAACGCGGAGCCGCACCACCAGGACGACTGACACGACGACCATCCCGGCAACGAAGCTGGCGAGCACGTTCGTCAGCCTGTCAATCGTCTGCGAATCGGGGTGAACGGCGGCAATCACCCTCAGATAACCGAACGCGATCAATACGAGCGGCAAGACGATGGTGGCAATCGTTTGAAGGACCCGCACGGGCGGCGCGAACTCAGATTCCTCCTCGGTCGGCATCAGGGTCTCGCGTAGACTCTTCGCATCGGGCCATCGATTTGCCGGGTCTTTTTGCAGGCACCGGCTGATGGCCTGAGCCAAATCCGGCGCCACGTCGGCGGCGATGGACCCCAGCGGTCGCGGGGCCTGCGTCAGACGCTGGGTCAACGCGTCCAGCGGACTCTCGGCCTCGAAGGGCCGCTGCCCCGACAGCATCTCGTAGGCGACGAGACCGAGCGAGTACAAATCGGATCGCGGGCCGACGTCGGCTCTCCCCATCGCCTGCTCCGGCGACATGTAGTGCGGTGTCCCCATCAACTGGCCGGCCGTCGTCAGTTGAGCGTCCGTGAGCGTCGCCTTCGCAATCCCGAAGTCGGTCAGGAGCGGGGCGCCCGAGTTGGCCTCGATCAGAATGTTGTCGGGCTTGATGTCGCGGTGGACGATGCCCTGCCGGTGCGCGTAGTCGAGGGCATCACATAACGAGGCGAGCAACGTCCGAGCCCCTTCCGAATCGAACGGCCCCTGCCGTCGAATCCGTGCGGCGAGCGACTCGCCGGCGACGTAGCCCATGACGAAGTACAGCAGGCCGGATACTTCGCCAAACGTGTGCAGCGGCACGATGTGAGGGTGAGTCAACCGCGCGGCCGTTCGGGCTTCGCGCTTGAAGCGTTCCCGGAGCTCCGGCGTGCTCGCGTGCTCCGGCGGCAGGACCTTGATGGCGACGTCCCGGTCGAGCGCGAGCTCGTGGGCCAGGTAGACGGCGCCCATCCCGCCACGGCCGAGCAGACGCTCGATGCGGTACTGAAATCCGATCGCGTTGACAAGCACTTCGAGCAGGGCATCCGCGGGCGCCTCCGGAGCGGCCACTTCGATGCGCGCCCCGCACGCGAGGCAGAACCGCGCCTCGGCCGGCAAGTCCGCGTTGCACTCGCGACACCGCATCGAATCTCCTGACTTTGCTGTCCGGCGCAAACGTGGTTCGGTTGTGCGTACAAGCCGGCGCCTGCAGAATCGCCGGCGATCACCGCCTACTGCGTGCAGCCCGATGTCTTGAATTCCACGTCAGCTCGCCAGCTGTGAGACGGGCCGCCTTCAGAGACTGCCCGGCAGCACCAACGGCGCTTGCAGTTCAAAAACGTGGCTGAGAGCAGCGCGTAATAGAGAAACGTTTTGTTCATGGTTCTTGCCTCGTTGTTCGTTCAGAGGTCTAACGCGCCGGCTCACCCGCGACTGCTCAGCGGCAGGACCGCAGCCGTCGGGTGCAGCCGGATGTTATGCCGTCCGTTTGTGCCGCACCTTTGGGCGAGAGGTGCCGCGACCAAGCCTGGTAAGCGTGCGCAGCGCCTCGTTGACCGCCCGGCTGTCTGGAAACAGTTGAGCAACATCCGGGTCGAGAAGGACCACATTCGTACCCTGCGCGTATCGGGCCGCCGTTACGCCCCGCACGGCGTTCGAAAAGTCATACTCCGGGCGCATCGTGTCGGCATCGGCGGCTGACTTCTTCGTCTTATGCGTTTTCATATTTCCGCCTCTCGTGGCCCGTGGCCAGCCGGGCGCTGATGATCCGTGTCCGTGGCGGCCGTTCGGCGTACGAGACGACCACGAGCCTTGAACCCCCCGACAGTCCGAGCACCAGAAAACGCTGTTCCCCCTCGGAATGATCAGGATCCGGCATGTTCATGGCCAAGATGTCACCGAAAACGGTAGTCGCCTCATCGAACGAAACGCCGTGATCCTTGAGATTCGACGCGGCCTTCTTCGGGTCCCATTCAAAGCTGTACGTCACTTCGCCATCTTACCGTCGTCTCGATCGTTCCGGAAGTTGATCGGCCTAACGATCGGCGCTCAGCCGCGAGCCGGCTTCGCGCGCATCGATCGTGGCCGGCGCGCCATCCGGCTCGTCGGCTGCAGCGCCCTGTTAGCCGGCGACGTGGTCGCCAGTTCTGCGCGAACAGCGCTGATCGCAATTCTCTTGTTCCCAAAAGCCCCAACAAGCTCAAGTTGGCCGCCAAGCGCCGCGAGGTACCGCCGCAGCGTCGATACCTGGTAGTCGTCAAAATCCGTTTGGCTTTCAAGTCTGGAAATGTCCGCCTGGTTGATTTGGGAAGCAGCCGCAACATCGACCTGGGTCTTCCCCGCAGCCTCGCGCAATGCTCGCATCGTGAGATGCACCCCTCGTTGGGCTCGAAGGCCACGACCGAGCACCCGCACAGACGCCATCTCGGATTGACCTCGCCGTTGCACCGCGTGATTCATGGCTTCGCTCCCGATTCGTAGACTTCTCGTTCGCCCGACGTAGCCGGCCTTGCGCTGATGATCCGATCCCGCTCACCTCGTTCCACGTGCACAACGCAGAGAATTCGTTCTTGGAGAGATGTTCCGATCACGACCATCTTGCCAAGACCCGAGCCGTCGTCGAGGTACACCGCCAGAGGATCGGCGAAGACCGTTGCTGCCTCGGGAAAGGAAACACCATGCTTGACCAGATTGGACGCGGCCTTCTCCGAATCCCACTCGAAGTCGCCTTCGACGACCGTCGGCATGACCTCAAGTATGGATTATAAGCCATATCATGTCAAACCGAAACGTCGGGTCGTTTCCGTCCGGCTAACGTTCGCGCTCACCCGTGAGCGCGCTCGCCGATCTCGACACCGTTCGCGCCGGGCTCATGCGCGCCTTTCCGCAGGACTACCCGGTCGGGGGAACGGCGGCGATGCCGCTCCAGCAGCTTTTTGCCGGCCGGGTCCGCGGCGGGCTGCACGTGCTGTTGGCGGCTGTCGGGTTCGTGCTCTTGATCGCGTGTGCGAACGTCGCCAACCTCCTCCTCGCACGCGCGATGAACCGCACGCGCGAGATGGCTGTTCGCGCCGCGCTCGGAGCAGGCCGCGGCCGGCTGATTCGCCAGATGCTGACCGAAAGTGCCGTCTTGAGCCTTGCCGGCGGGGCGCTTGGCGTGGCGCTGGCCTGGCTGGCTCTTCCGGCGATTGCCTCGCTGGCGCCAGTCAACATCCCGGGACTCTCGCGACTGGAGATCGATCGCACGGTGCTGGCGTTCGCCGGCGCGCTGTCGCTGGTCACCGGCCTGCTCTTCGGACTGATACCGGCGGTCCGGACGACGTCGGCGCGCCTCCGGGCCGGGCTGGCGACCGATTCCCGCGGCAGCGTGGGCAGCGGATCGCACAAGGCCCGCCAGTTGCTCGTCGTCGTGGATCTGGCGCTCGCGCTCGTGCTGCTGACGGGCGCGGGCCTGATGCTGAGGAGCCTCGCGCGGCTCATGCGGGTCGATCCTGGCTTCAAAACCGAACGGGTCCTCACGCTTCAGTTCTCACTCGTCGGAGAGGCGTATCGGGAAGACGCGGCGGTTGTGCAGTTCATCGATCGTGTGATCGAGAAGGTGCAGGCACTGCCGGGAGTGGAGGCGGCTGCCGCGGCCGGCCGGATCCCGATGGGCGGAAATGGCGATCGTTGGGGATTCCATATCGACGGGCTGATGCGCTCGAATCCGGCACAGGACCCTTCCGCCGAGCGGTATTCCGTCACGCCGGATTACTTCCGCGTGATGCAGATTCCTCTCGAGCGCGGCCGTCTTTTCACGACCGCCGATTCGGCAACGTCAACGCCCGTGTTGATGGTGTCCGAGGCGGCGGCGAGGACCTTGTTCAATGGCCAGGACCCGATCGGCCGGCGAGTCCGGGTCGGCGATCCCTCCAACGGCCCGTGGCGGACGATCGTGGGCGTCGTCGGCGACGTGCACCACGCGGATCTCACCATACCGGCGACACCGCAGATGTACCTGCCGCAATCGCAAATGACCGACTCGTTCCTGGTCCTCACGATCAAAGCGTCCACGCGCGCCGCCGCCGCGCTGGTCGTAAGCATACGGGCCGCTCTTCGCGAGCTCGACCCCTCGGTGCCCATTTACGAGGTTGCCACGCTCCAGGATCTTCTGGCGCGATCCTTCGCGCAGCGCCGGTTCGTGATGACGCTCCTCGGAGGCTTTGCGGCGCTGGCGCTGCTGCTGGCATCGATCGGCCTTTACGGCGTCGTGTCGTACACGGTCGCACAGCGGACACGTGAAGTTGGCGTGCGTATGGCGCTCGGGGCCGCGCGGTCTGACATCGTGCGGCTGGTCCTGGGTTCAGGCGCCTGGACGGTGGCCGGCGGACTCGCCGCCGGGCTGGCGTGCGCGGTCCTGCTGACGCAGTTCCTGCAAACGCTCCTGTACGACGTCAGCGCGGTCGATCCGCCGACGCTTGCCGCCGCGGTACTTGTGCTGACGGCGATCGCGTGCGTGGCGCATTGGATTCCCCTGCGTCGCGCGCTGCGTGTCGATCCCGCGATCGCTCTCAGAGAGGACTGAGCGTCTGGCCGGCCGGGCTTCGAACGTCAGCGCCGAAGCGCGACGATTGGACTGACGCTGGCGGCGCGCCGCGCGGGGATGAAGCAGGCCACGCCCGCGGTCGCGGCGAGAACGAGGATCGCAACCGTCAGCGCGAGGGGATCGGCCGGACTGATCTCGTAGAGGACCGTTCGCATCGCGCGCGCCGCCAGCAGGGCCCCCAGCAGCCCGAACGCGAGGCCAATGGCGCAGACCGTCAGACCTTCGCGCAGCATCATGCCGAGCACGTCCGGCTTACTGGCCCCCAGCGCCATGCGGATACCGATCTCCCGCCGCCGCGACGCGATGGCGTAGCTGACCGTCCCGTATATTCCGATGACGGCGAGCGCCAGCGCCAGCACCGCGAAGATCGCCAGCAACAGCGTCGTGAACCGCGCATACGACTGAACGCTGGACGCGTACTCCTCCATCGTCCTGATCTCGTAGAGTGGGAGCGCCGGGTCGAGCTCGGCGAAGATCTTCCGCAGGGCGGGGACGTGCCGACGGGGATCGCCGCCCGTGCGCAGCGCGACGTAGGCACCGAGCGGCGCGCGCTGCCGCAGGCTGACGTAGATGTCGCCGCCAATCGGGAGCTGCGGCCGCTGTGGCTCGTAGCGGACGTCCGCAATCACGCCGACGATCTCGGCCGAGGAGCCCATCACCACCAGTCTGTGCCCGAGGGGGCTGTGGGTTCCGAAGAGGTCGCGCGCGGCGGATTCGCCGACCAGGACGACGGGCGGTGCGGAAGCCGCATCGCGTTCGTCGAACAGCCGTCCGGCGAGCAGGCGCACGCGGAACACGCGAAAGAACGCGGGATCGACCGCGTTGTACCCGACGAAGTCCGTGTCGGGGCCGCCGTCGATCTTCACGCCGGTGACCGTTCCGCGCTCGCGCACGGGGAGATGACGAGCGCGTGCGACCGAGTCGACTCCGGGCAGCGCCGCGACTCGGGGAAGCAGCCGGGTGAAGAACGCGTCGGCGCCGGCGGGATTGTACGCGTCGGCGGGCAGGGCGACACGGAACGTCAGGATTCCGCGGGCGTCGATGCCGGCCGGCCGGGCGAGCAGGCGATCGAAACTCCGAAGCATCAAACCCGCGCCCGCGAGGAGAATCAGCACGAGCGCAACTTCCGTGGCGACCAGCGCGCGCCACATCCTGCCGATCCGCCGGCTGCCCGACGCGTTTTCGGTATCGACTTTCAAGGACTCCTGGACGTCGGCGCGCGAGGCCTGCAGCGCAGGCACGAGGCCGAAGAGCAACGTCGTGACGATCGCGAGACCCAGCGAAAACAGGCAAACGGCCGTGTTGATCGCGAAGGCCTCCGCATCCACCTGACGGAGGTAGGTCGGCCACACGGCGGTGTTGTCGTGCGGTCTGAGCAGGGCGAGCGCGTCCATGCTCCAGACGGCAAACAGCAGACCGATACCGGCGCCGGCGAGCGACAGCATCAGGCTCTCGGTGAGCAGCTGACGCACGATTGCCCCACGCCCGGCGCCGAGTGACAGCCGAAGGGCGATCTCTCGACGCCGGCCGATGCCGCGAGCCAGGAGCAGGTTGGCGAGATTGACGCACGCGATGAGCACGACGAACGACACCGCGCCGAAGAGCACCGCGAGCATGCGGCTCAGGCGCGGGTCGCGGCGGCTCTCGGCGAGCGGAACGGCCGATCCGGTCATCGCGAGCCGCGTTGCGTCCGGCATGCCGGCCACCGCGCGTCTGACCTCCGCGTTGGCCTCGGCGGCCGTCGCGCCCGGGCGCAAGCGTCCCACCACGGCCGTGAACACGGCGCCCTGATCGTGCAGCACGGCCGCCTCCATCATCCGCGGAATCCAGAGGCTCGCTTCGCCCGACTCGCCTTTGAAAGACGAGGGAACGACGCCGACGATGGTGAGTGGAACCCGATTGAGATGAACAAGGCTGCCGACCACATCGAGCCGTCCCGAGAGACGCGAGCGCCACAGCGATTCGGACACGACGGCGACGGGGTGCAATCCGGGCGTGCGATCTTCCTCGTCCAGGAACAGCCGTCCCATCGAAGGCGTGACGCCGAGCGTGGAGAAGTAGCTGGCCGACACAATCTCGCCGGCGATGCGATCGGCGTCCCCGGCGCCCGTGAGCGTGAACGTCTGGCGGGCGTACGAGGCGAGCGCCTCGAACGAGCGGCTCTCCCGCGCCAGTTCCACGATCTTGGGATCGAAGCCGACCACCCGCGGACCGCGCTCGTCGGTGGTGACGGTGCGCTCGAGACGCAGCAGCCGGTCGGGTTCCGGGTACGGCAGCGGACGGAGGACGGCGTTGTACAGGACCGTGAAGATCGCGATATTGGCGCCCGTGCCGAGCGCCAGCGTCAGGACGGAAACGGCAGCGAAGCCGGGCTGACGCACGAACACGCGCGCGCCGTACTTGAAATCACGAACGAACTGATCTGCGACCCGGCTCCACGACCGCATGGCGACCTCCGCTCCTTGCGGCCGGCTTTGCAGGAAGCCTGCCGTCAAGTGATGACGCACTTGGGCCAACCAGGTGGCCGTCGGCCGCAGCGAGACTGCCCGGTCGCGGGATTCACCGTCCGTTGGCGAACGCGAGGTTTGCGTGCCGGAAATCCGTCAATGTGAACCGAGTCGTAGGAGATTCGTGAGTTTGTGAGTTTGCGAGGTTGTGAATTGACAGGGCTGCGAGACCGCTTTGGCCTTTCCGCGCGGGAGTCGCCTGTGGTAGGTTACATGTAACCATGTGAGATGGTGACATGCCTACAACGAAGTCGGGGAAGTCCCGCGACAGGGTTCGCGCGCATCGGGAGCGGCTCCGCCGCCGGGGATTGAGGCCGATTCAAATCTGGGTGCCCGACGTTCGCTCGCGGAGCTTCGCGCGCGAGGCGCACCGCCAGTCGCTGCTGGTCGGGACCCACGCGTTCGACCGTGAAGACCAGGAATTTGTTGACGCTGTCTCGGAGTGGCCTGCGGAGTGAAGCGCGGGGGCATCTGGACAGTCGCTGGAGGGCCCGACTACGCCGGCAAACCCCGGCCGGCGGTCATTCTCCAGAACGACGCCTTCGATGCGACAGCCTCCGTTACAATCATCCCCTGTACAACTCACGGCGTCGATGCGCCGTTGATGCGCATCCCGATTGAGCCCTCGGAGCTGAACGGTCTCCGAGCCGCGAGTTACTTGATGATCGATAAGATCACGACGGTCTCGAAGAAGAAGCTGGAGAGCCGCGTCGGGCAGCTTTCGGACGAAGACATCGTTCGAGTCAATCGTGCTGTCGTGGTGTTTCTCGGCCTCGCCGGACCTGGCGCCAAGTAGATCTTGAGAGCGTTACGGAGCCCAATCGCTCGCCCGACCGCACGTCCTCTCACTCCGCTCGCATCGCGACCATCGGATCCAAACGCCTGGCCCGCCGCGCGGGTATCAGGCCCGCAACGACCGCCATGACGAGCACGCCGAGGGCGACAAGGGCGAAGGTGGTCGGATCCGTGGGCCTGACGTCGAACAAGAAGCCGGACTGGTCGAGCACCCGCGTGAGCGCGATCGCTCCTCCTGACCCGATCACGATGCCGGTGCCCGCGAGCGCCAGCGTCCGGCGCAGCACGAGGTCGACGACGTCTGCGCTCTGGGCGCCGAGCGCCATCCGAATGCCGAATTCGCGCCGGCGGAGCGCCACTGCATATGCCAGCACGCCGTACATTCCGAGAACCGCCAGCGTGAGCGCCAGAACGGCAAGCACCGTCAGCAACCGCGTCTGAAAACGCGGCTCCGCCGTCGTTGCGGCGATGAGGTCCGGCATCGTCGCAATCGATTGCGCCGGCAGGTTCGCGTCCGTATCGTGGAGCACTGCGCGCATCGCCGGCGCGAGGAGAGCGGGGTCGGCGGTCGTCCGCACCGCGAACGTCATGTGGCTCAAGAAGAAGGTTCCTTTCACCTGCCGGTACGGCTGGTAGATGGCCGGATCGGCGCCCTTCGCCAGCCCCTGTTGCTTCACGTCGTCGACGATGCCGACCACCGTGAGCCAATCCGCGGGAGTCGGATCATCCTGCAAGGACACACGCCCGCCGATCGGGTCTTCGTTCGGCCACAACGCGCGCCCGGCGGACTGGCTCACGATGACTACGCCCGGCGCCGCGGCACCGTCGGATTCCATGAAATCGCGCCCACTGTGAAGATGAATCCCCATCGCGCGGAAGTAGCCTGGGGTCACCGCGGGTTTGTCGACCAGGAAGCCGTCGGGCACCTTCCGGTCGCCTTCGAGCACCACGTCGCCTCTGATGAGCGCGCTGCCAAGCGGCCGCCAATTGACTGCACCGGCGGCGACCACGTCGGGGAGGACAGACAGTCGCCCGAGCAGCGCGGTGTGGAACGTCTGCATGCTCGCCGCCGAGCCGTACGCGGAATTCGGCAAGTCGACCGTGAGCGTGATCGCGTGGTCGGGTGTGAAGCCAGGATCGACCGCGCGCAGACGGAGAAAGCTCTTGAGCATCAGGCCCGCGCCGGTGAGCAGGATCAGCGCCAGCGCGACCTCGGCGACGGCCAGCGCATTGCGCAGACGTTCGTGCCCACCCGCCACGCTCCGGCCGCCTTGATTGAGCGTATCGCTGACAGCCTGTCGCGTGGCCCTGAGCGCAGGCACGAGGCCAGCCCCGATCCCGGTGAGGACGGACACGACGAGCGTAAACGCCAGGACCCAGCCGTCGATCCGGATCATCTCGAGGCGGGGAAAGGTCCCCAGAGGGGCGAGCGCGATCAAGGCCGGCACGCCGGCCATCGCGAGCACCACACCGGCGGCGCCGCCAGCAAGCGAGATCATCAGGCCCTCGGTCAGCAGCTGGCGCACGAGCCTGGCCCGCCCGGCACCGAGCGCGGCGCGCACGGCCATTTCCTGCCGCCGGCCGGTCGCGCGCGTGAGCAGCAGATGCGCGACGTTGGTACAGGCGATGAGCAGCACAAAGCCCACGGCGCCGGTAAAGATGAGCAGCGAGGACCGAACGTTCGCGATCAGCAGCTCTTTGAGCGGCACGATCGCTGGACGCCAGACGTCTCGATCCTGCGCCGACACCCGTCCCGGCTGCCGGGCGAAGACGTCGAGCTCGGCCTGCGCCTCACGCCGCGAGACGCCGCGTCTGAGTCGGCCGACGACCGGACGCATCCAGGAGTTGTGGGGGTCCAGCCGGACGACAACCGGCGTCCAGACCTGGGCATCGGAGGGAAACGTCATGCCCGGCGGCATCACGCCGATCACCTCGTGCGCGACGCCATCCAGCCTGACGAGAGTGCCGAGCGCGCGCGGATCCGCATTGAAGCGCATGCGCCAGATCCTGTCGCTGAGCAGGACCACGGGGTTCGTGCCTGGCTGTCCGTCACCGGCCTGGAACCCGCGGCCGATTTGCGGTTGGACACGCAGGACGTCGAAGAACTCCGGCGTGACGGTCCCGTCGCTGATGCGAATCGGATCGCCGGCGCCGGTCAACGTCGGCTCGCTGGTGCTGAACGTGGCGATCTGCTCGAACTGGCGATCCTGGGCGCGAAATTCCAGATAGTGGCGATCGGTCAAGACCGGACCCGAACGAAACGGACCGTCAACGGGCGCGAGCGACACGAGGAACAAGCGATCGGGCTCCGGGAAGGGCATGGGCCGCAGGAGAACGCCATTCACCACGGTGAAGACCGCGCTGTTGGCCCCGATGCCGAGCGCGAGCGTGAGCACCGCGACCGCCGCGAATCCGGGACTGCGGCCGAGCGTTCGGATGGCGTACCGCACGTCCTGGACGAGCTCTTCGGTCACGCGCCCGCGCCGCACGTCGCGGATCTCCTCCTTGCGCTGTTCCACGCCGCCCATCGCGATCAGGGCCGCGCGCCTTGCCTGGTCCGGCGTCAGCCCGCGCGCCTCGCCAGCCTGCACCTGTCGCTCGATGTGATCACGAAGCTCGTCGTCGAACTCCTGTTCCTCGCGATCTCTGCAGAAGAGCGCCCTGAAACGAAGCCGGACGGAGTACAGCCAACGCTCGAGTCGCATGGCTCAGGCCTCCTTGAGTCGGACGACGGACGAGATCGCGGCTGACAGCCGGCTCCAATTTGCGCTCTCCTTCTCGAGATGCCTCCGGCCGGGCCGGGTGAGCGAGTAGAACTTCGCGCGCCGGTTGTTTTCGCTCGGGCGCCACTCGGCCGTGATCCATCCGGCGCGCTCGAGTTTGTGGAGCGCCGGGTACAGGGAGCCGTCGCTCACCTGCAGCACGTCGCCGGAAACCTGCGTCAGACGCTGGCCGATCGCCCATCCGTTCAGCGGTTCGAGCGCCAGGATTTTGAGGATCAGCAGGTCCAGCGTTCCCTGGACGAGGTCGGGCGGTTTGCTCATGGCGAAGCCTTCTCTCGGTTACCGAGGTCAAGATAACACGGCTCCCCTCGGTAAGCAAGTGGGCGGCGTCGATGGGGTGGGGACGAAGTCGGCGACGATGTGGGTCAAGGCATCCGCCGGGATTCGGGGTTCGGAGTCCGCGGGTCCCGTACGGTGTGATGGCGGAATCCGTCGCGCAGCGCGTGCCGGAGATCGGTATCCGTGTTGCGCTTGAAGCCACGCCTGCAGCGATCCGTCACCTCGTGATCGCGCAAGGCACATGGATGGTCGTCCTGGGGCCCGCCGGAGGTATTGCCGGGGCTCTCGCGCTCCGTCGCGCCATGTCGACGCTGGTCTTCGGCGTCCCCACCACCGATCCGCTGGCTTACGTGATCGCGTGCGCAGGCCTGGCCGCGGCGACGATTGCCGCGTGCGCCATTCCCGCCAATCGGGCGGCGGCGATGGATCCGCTCAAAGCCCTGCGACAGGAATAACGCTCACCGCAGGATCCATTCCGGCAGCGACGTACTCGCGGACGCGCATCTCGACATGAAAGGCGAGCTCGGTGTCGACCTCGTCCTCGACGGTGCCTCTCCAGAGGCGCGAACGGAGGTGTTTGCCGAATTGCATTGCGGGTCTTACGGAGGAGCGGCCGTGTCCACCCGTTCATCAAACCGCCAGCAGCACCTTCGACACACCGGCGGCGAAGCGCGCCCATTGCTTCGTTTCGGTCGAGAGTTGTCGCCGTCCTGCGGGCGTGACGCGATAGAATTTCGCCTTACGGCCGAGCTCCGATGTGCCCCATTCCGCCTCGAGCCATCCACGGCGCTCCATCCTATAGAGCGCTGGGTAGAGCGAGCCTTCTTCAACCAGAACGGCCTCGTCGGTCTCTTCTTCGATCCAGCGTGCGATGCCATAGCCACGGGCTCGTGATTATGGCTCTGGTCTTCGGCCTGCACACGCCCCCGGCTTGTACCTCCGACCCGAGGCGACCGGCGAAGCCTTAGGCGCGCCCCGAGTATGCTCGTCGCGGTCGGGTACTCCATCGTGATCACCTCGGTGACCGGGTTCTTCCTCGGGGTCGTCTGGATTCGTACTCGGAACCTCCTGTTGCTCGCGCTGATTCACACCGCTGGCGACCTGCTGCCCAACCTGGCGGAAACCATTCGCCTGTGGAGGGTCGGCGCCTGACAACCCGCTGAAGCGCTGGCGGCGCGCGGCCTGCTCGCGGAACCAACCCGTCCCACGCCGTCACACGTGGCAGAAACAAGGGAGTCGTCCAGAGCCCCCTCGGCCACGCCAACATCGCGACACCTGAGAACATCTCGATCGGACTCGTGTGGGGCTTCATCGAGGTGATGATGGCCGTGGCTGCGGGCACCTGGGTGTGCAAGGAATCGACGGCACAACGAGCGGCGAGCGTCTCAGTCCCTTTATGCCTGCCGGAGCGCCGTGGCCGGATCCACGCGAAGCACGCCGCGCGCCGGCAGATACGTGCCGATCAACGTCGTCAGGGCGACGAGAAGGACGACCCCAGCATACGTGATGGCATCGAGCGGCCGCACGCCGTACACCAGCGACGACAGGAGCGGAGCGATTGCGAGCGACAGCACAAGGCCGATCGCGCTCCCGTACACCGCCGGCCGTGCGGTCTGGAAGATCACCAGACCCAGCAGGTCGGACGAGGTCGCCCCGAGGGCGGTGCGGATGCCCATCTCGCGCGATCGCTGTGCGACGACCTGCGCGGTCACTCCGTAGACACCGGCCGCGGCCAGCAATATGGCAATGAGCGCGACGAGGCCAATCGCACGCCCAACCGCGATAACGGGCCAGAGCGGAAGCGTGATGGCGTCGGCAAGGCGGCGATGGTTGTACACCGCGACGTGCGCGTCGAGCGCGTGCAGCCGGCGCTCTACGTCTGCCGCGAAGCTGGCGGCGTCGGCGTCGGCGTTTCCCCGAACGACCATGGTGAGCTCCAAGCCCGGACTGCTGGCGTACGGCACATAGATCGCGGCGACCGGCCGCACCTCGATGCCGCTGGCGTAGATCCCTGGCTCCACGGTGTCGCCCACGACGCCGATCACCATCGACGGTTCGGCGCGGCCGCCAAAGGCGATCGTTCGGCCAATGGGATCACCGCCAGGCCACATGCGCCGTGCGAATTCCTCGCTGACGGCGGCGACCGCTACGTCCCTCGGGCCGAAGGAACCGCCGCGGAGCATCCGCAGGCCCATCGTGCGGAAGTAGTCGCCGGTCACCGCGCGAATGCGGACCCTTGCAGCCGCCGGGGCGCCGCCGTCAATCGTGAACGACGCAGGTCCCTCTGACGCGATCGCCAATGCGCTTCCGTCACGGTGTCCCACAACGTCCAGCAGCCGCGCAACGATGTCGGCACGCGACGCTGGTGTCGCGTACCGCGAGGCGGGTAGCGCCGCCTCCATGGTGCGAGCGCCTGCGGTCCCGGCGCCCAGATCCATGGCGGTGATGTGCCCGATCGTGCGTACCAGCAATCCGGCGGCGACCAGCAGCACCACTGTCACCGCCACTTCAGCCATCACGAGCGTGGACCGCCATGTGGTGCGGCCGGCGGCGCCGGAGCGTCCGCCCGATTTCAACGCGTCGTTGAGATTGACGCGTGCGATATGCATGGCGGGAGCGATGGCGCAGAGCGCACCAGCGGCGACCGTCACCAAGGCCGTCAGCGCCAGAACGCGCATGTCGATGTGAAAGTGTAGCCACACGGGAAGCGGAACAGGAATTGCCGCCGTGATCACGTCCACCGCCCAGCTTGCCAACAGCACGCCCGCGGCGCCGCCACCCAAGGCGAGCAGAAGCGTCTCGGTTGTGAGCTGCTGCGCCAACTGACGGCGGCTTGCACCAAGCGCTCGGCGGACGCCGAACTCGGGTTCCCGTGACATCGTGCGCGCGATCTGGATCCCTGACACATTCGCGCACGCGACGAAGAGCACGAGCGCGACCGCTCCCGCGAGAAGCGGAATGATCGGGCCGAACTCCGCGCGGCGAGCATCGGCGAGCCGCAGCACGCTCACCGAGGCGCGCCCACGCGCGGACTGTTCCACGAGTGCCGCCGCTTCGGCGCGCGCGGCGGAGGGTTCGATGCCGGAGCGAAGCCGCGCGACGAGCTCACCGGAACCGGCAAGCGCGGCCTCGGACGCCGGCAGAAAGATGTCCGCGAATTCCGGGATGTCGAGACCTTCGCCTGTCACGCCCACGATTCGACGTGCCACGCCGTCCACGCCGATGGTCGTGCCGACGATGGCGTGGCTGCCCTGGAAGGTGGCGCGCCATAACCGGCTGCTGATCATGACGGCGGGTTCCGCGCCCGCGATAGCGTCGCCGTCAGCCAGCACTCGACCCGCCGCGGGCGCCAGTTTCAGCACGGTGAACAGCGACGGCGTGACCCGAGCGCCTTGGACACGGCGAACCTGGTCTCCGACGACCAGATTGAACCCGTCTTCCGCCATGGCTGCCGTGCCTTCGAATGCACGGGAGGAGCGGATCGCGGCCATCACACCCTGCGGCTCGGCGGTACCGGGCCCGCGGTCGATGACTATGGAAACGAGACCGTCCGCGTCCGGATACGGCAGCGATTTGAAGAGTACCGCGTTGGCGATGCTCAGGATCGCGGTGTTGGCGCCAATGGCGACGGCCAGCGTCACGACGACCACGCACGTCGTCCGCAAATCGCTTCGCAACAAACGAACGCCGAACGCGAGATCCCTGGCCACGGCTCCAACACAGCGCGTCAGCATGGCGCGTGCTAAGCCAGGACCGTGCCAGGCGCCGAACCGTCGATTTGCCGCCGAAAATGCGGTCTCGGCGCCGTCGGCGACAGGCGGCTGCTCGGTTTTGGGATCGATCGTTCGCCTGCGGGAAGAGATCATGTTCACCGCGGTGAAGTGATCGGCCGATCTGATTCAGCGCGCGATTGCGGGCACCGTCGCCGTGATCGTCAGCCGCGCCGCCCGCCACCAGGCGCGCAGGAGCGCGTTCACCTCATCGCCGGTCGTCTTGCGGATCGCGGCCGCCTCCTGTTCCGGCGCCAGCCCGGAAGACAGCAGACGCGTCACCTGCGCCATCGCCGCGGCCAATGAGAGCGATCCGAGTCTTGTCATCACGCGTCTCGAATCTGAGACGGTCAAGGCCCGCGCATTACCAGCGGCGCGGCCGTTCAGCAAAGCGCCGTCTGGTGCATGCGCGGTCAGGCAGCAGGCCCGCCCCGCTCT
>MELC01000046.1 GCA_001767455.1 Acidobacteria bacterium RIFCSPLOWO2_12_FULL_66_21 | reverse complement strand
CGTCGGCACACTCGTCTTCGTATCCGTGGTCTTTGCACTGCTTCACCGCCCCGTCTTTCAGGCTCTCGGCCTGTCGAATCCACAGGTCGCGGTCCGAGTCGCCACGGTTCTTTTGATTCCCAGCGCGCTCTGTGGCCTGGTGCTGCGTCCGCGTGCCCCGAACGGCTCTGCCGGTGAGAGATCTGGCCTGTTGTTCGCGGTGGTCCTTGCCACATTGCTGTCCGCGACTACGAACTACGGCTTCAGGAACAACAGCGATGATTTTACGATCAGGGACCGGCTCCAGCGAGGCGCCTCGTCCTCGACAATACCGAACTGGGGACCGCAGGGAGACAAGTCGGTCCATTTGATCGTGACGACCGAGCCCATGATCCAGTCGGGCCTGCCTTCGGGCATACAGGCCCATCGCGGGGTCCAGGCCCTGATGATCGGCCTGTCTGCGCCGATTCGCGGAGGTTTCCCGGAGAACATCATCAAGACGTCGAAAGTGGTTGAACTGGTCTTCCACCTTTCCTTTCTGTACCTCTTCCTGGTGCTCTGTCGGGAGGTCTTCAACATGGATCGCAAGGCCACTGTACTGGTCCTTGCGGGTGCAGCCTTCTTCGCACCCATCAACTTTCCATTCAATAGTGTTGAGACGTCCTCATATGCTGGCCTGTTCAACGCCTCCGGGACTCTCTATCACAATCTCCCCCAGCTGTTTTCGCTGACGTTCGCGTTGGGTGGGATCGTGCTGATCGGCCGGTCGATTCGCGCGGGTCACTCCGGCTTCGCCATCGGCTGTGCCTTGATCGCAGGGTCCTTCGTCTTCAAACCCGCGCTCTATACCGTGCTCGCGCCCTCGGCCTGTCTGCTTCTCATGTTCCTGAGAGATCCCTTCAGCCGGGATCGGTTGGCCGGATACATCGTCCTTTCGATTCCGGTGGCGATCTGGTCAGGCTACCGGATGGTGTTTCACACGGAGACCCGGACGTTGAATCCGATCATCCGCCCGTTTGCCCTGTTCATGAAGCGGGGAGGCCTGCGGTTCCCGGAGTGGGTCATGCAACACACCTGGGTCTTCGGGGCGATCGTGCTGGGACTGTCGTTCGCCGCTTTCCTTCCTGCGTTGCTGTCCGACCTGACTTCGTTCATCCGCAAGATCCGTGGCTCCGGTGCTCCTGGAGTGCGCGCCTGGATCCAGTCCCACTGGCTGGAGTCCTTCCTGATGCTCAGCCTGGTCTTCGGAGTCCTCCAGCGGATTCTCCTGCTGGAGAACAACAGTCAGATGTACAGTGGCAACTTCGGTTGGGCTGGCGCAGCCATGGTCCTCTTGAGCCTTCCGATTCTCGTGCTGAGGCTCACACGCTCGCCTTCGGCGCTCGTGAGAACGTCGGGTCTTGCGCTCTACGCCCTTCAACTAGGTTACGGAGTCCAGCATCTGATCATGGTCACCTACTTCGCGTGGTACTGAGGCCAGCGCCGCGTGGTGAAAGTGACTGGTAGAGGATCGACAAGGTCGATCCCGTGTACTGCACTTTGCGCATGGCGATGGACAAACACAAGCGTCGATGTGGATCGCGGCCACCGATTTTCCGACCACGGCGGCGCAGCCGTTCTACGAGCGCCTGAACGGGATCCTGGACGACGCGCGATTCGATGGGCACGTCGAGGCCTTGTGTGCGCCATTTTGATCTTAATCTTAATACGGACTATCGTCAGTACAGCATGGTCGTTCCCACATTCGTGCGCCAGGCGCTGGCGAGCGAGCCGTTGCTCGTGCACGGCGACGGTGCGCAGTCGCGGTATTTCAACCCATGTGCGTGACGTCGTGCGCGCCGTGGCGGCCCTGAGCGATCGGCATGACGCCATGGGCAAGGTGTTCAATGTCGGCGGCATGGAGGAGATCTCGATGCGGGCGCTCGCCGAGCGAGCGGTGGTGCTGAGCGGCAGCCGGTCCGAGGTCCGTCTCCAGCCCTACGAGCAAGCCTTCGACAGCGGTTTCGAGGACATGAGCCGGCGGGTGCCCGACGTGTCGCAGATTCATGCGCTGCTCGGCTTTCGGCCCGAGACCCCGCTCGACGACATCCTTCGGGATGTGACCGCGTCGCATCGGCGGCCGGCGGAATCGGTACCGGTGTCCGGGCGCCTGTAGCGACAGACTGCTGCTGCCATGTCCCGCGTGCTGATCACGACGGTGCCCTTTGGGCAGAAGAACCGCGCCCCGCTTGATCTGCTGGAGCAGGCCGGCCTCGACTACTGCATCAACCCCTTTGGTCGTCGACTGACCCAGACGGAATTGACCGGTCTCATCGGCGATGTCGAGTGCCTGGTCGCCGGCACCGAACCCATCGGCGAGCAGGTCTTCGCGGCGGCGCCGCGCCTTCGTCTTGTCTCGCGGGTGGGCATCGGCCTCGACAACGTGGACTTGCTCGAGGCGCGTCGGCGTGGCATTGCCGTGGCCTACACGCCCGACGGTCCGTCGCCGGCCGTCGCCGAACTGACGATCGGCCTGATGGTCGCGCTCCTGCGCGGCGTTCACCACGCCAACGCGCGCGCGCACGGCGGCGGCTGGGAGCGCATCATGGGGCGCCGGCTGTCCGAGGTGACGGTGGGCGTGATCGGCGTTGGCCGGATCGGCAGCCGGGTGATCAAACTGCTCGAACCCTTTGGCGGCCGCATTCTGGCGCACGACATCCGGTCGATCACCGTGCCGCAGGCGGTCACCTGGGTGGACTTCGACACGATCTGCCGCGAGTCGGACGTGCTCACGCTGCACGTGCCGCTGACCGCCGCGACGCGCAACTTGTTTGACGCCTCGGTGCTCGCCAGGTTGAAGAGCGATGCCTTCCTCATCAACACCGCCCGGGGCGGCATCGTTAATGAGGCCGCACTGGCCGAGGCGCTGCGCGCCGACCGCTTCGCGGGCGCCGCCGTGGACGTGTTCCAGGTCGAACCGTATCACGGCGAACTGGGCGGGATCGATAACTGCCTACTGACCAGCCACATGGGGTCGATGTCCGAGGACTGCCGGTTCCGGATGGAGTACGACGCAGTGGAAGCCGTGGTGCGCTGGGCCCGTGGAGAGACGGTGGAGCAGTTGGTGCCGGAGGCCGAGTACGCCCTGCGCGAGCACGCGTAGAAGCCGACCGTGAACGCCGTCGACCGGCGCGGGCCATCCTGAATCTCGATTCGATCTGCCTTCCAGTGGCCCGATTTGCCCTTGCCCCATCTACTGGGGCAGGGGTACACTTCGTTCAACTTTCGATGCGCCTCGCAAAACTGCATATGGCTGGATTCAAGAGCTTTTCCGAGCCTGCGGAGCTTGCCCTCGACGACGGCGTGACCGCGATTGTCGGGTCCAACGGCTGCGGCAAGAGCAACGTCGTGGACGCCATCACTTGGGTCTTGGGTGAGCAAAGCGCCAAGAGCATGCGCGGCGACCGCATGGAGGACGTGATCTTCAGCGGCAGCGATGACCGCAAGCCGACGGCGGCCGCGGAAGTGCGCCTGATGCTGAGCCAGGTGGAGCAGGCGGCGATGCAGGGCGTGCTTCTTCGGACTGCCCGTGCAGCCGAGCAGCGAGCCGACCGAACGCGGTTTCGGCGCCACTCCGTTCGACCAATTGATCGTGGCGGCGTTCGAAGACCGCGAAGGCGTTCGGGCGCGGCTGAGATCGCTCGGTGTTCCCAAGGAGAAGGTCTTTTGGCTCTAACCTATCCGACCCCGGACGCCGATTGGCTGCGTGACTGCCTCGGGCATTACCGCCGGGCCCTCGACGCAGACGTGATCGCATCGCTCGTCCGGCTGAAGGAACTCGTCACCGCGACACGGGCGCGAGGCGGCAAACTGATCTGCGCCGGCAACGGCGCCAGCTCGGCGATCGCCAGCCACGCTGCGGCGGACTACACGAAGGCCGCCGGTGTGCGCGCGGTGACGTTCCATGACGTCGACCTGATCACCTGTTTCGCGAATGACTTCGGCTACGAGCGGTGGATTGAACAGGCACTCGCGGCGTACGCCGACGACGCCGACCTGGTGATCCTCATCAGCTCGAGCGGCTGGTCGCCCAATGTCCTACGGGCGGCCGAATACGCCCGCGGGCGCGGACTGACCGTGGTCACACTTACCGGGTTCGCTCCGGACAACCCGCTGCGCCAACTCGGTGATCTGTCGCTGTGGGTTGACAGCCGCGCTTACAACGTTGTTGAATCGGTGCATCAGATCTGGCTGCTCATGGTCTGCGATCTGCTGGTGGGGTTCATGGAGTACCCAGCGACGCGGGGCGCGCGCGACTCGGGCGCGGCCACACCTTCCACATGACGTCCCGTCGGCGCAAAGCTCTCGTCACGGGCGGCACGCGCGGCATCGGCGCGGCCACGGCCGTGGCGCTTCGTGACGCGGGGCTCGACGTGGTGGTGACCGGGACCATGCCCGACGGGGCGGCACCGAATGGTTGCAGTTACCTAGCGATCGACTTGTCAGATCCCGCGCGAGCGGAAGCCTTCGCTGAAGAAGTGGCACGCGGCGGGTTTTCGGTACTCGTGAACAACGCCGGCGTGAACAAGGCGGGCCCCGTTGAGGGGTATGCCCGCCTGGACCTCGAGCGGATTCTCGACGTGAATCTCGTCGCCCCGTATCTCTTGTGCCGCGCCGTCGTGCCGGGCATGCGCGCAGAGCGGTACGGCCGCATCGTCAACATCACCTCGATCTTCGGCGTGGTCAGCAAGGCTGGGCGATCGGCGTATTCGGCGTCCAAGTTTGGTTTGTTCGGCCTGACGCGGGCGCTGGCGCTCGAGGTCGCGGAGGACAACGTGCTCGTCAACTGCCTGGCGCCGGGGATTGTGGACACGGAGTTGACCCGCACGGTGCTCGGCAGCGCCGGCATCGCCGAGCTGGTGCAGCAGGTCCCGATGCGGCGGCTCGCGCGCCCGGAGGAAATCGCGCGTTACGTAGCGTTCCTCTGCGGCGACGACAACACCTTCATGACCGGGCAGACCGTGGTCGTTGACGGGGGCTTCACCTGTGCGTGATCTGGTGATTCAGTCGCATCGGGGGCCCTACCGGGTTCGGTTCGGGACGGCGTTCGAGGGGCTCGACGCCCTGGGGCCGCGCGCGATGGTGATCGTCGATACCCGTGTCGCGGACCTCTACGCGGACCGGCTCGCGGGCCCCATGGCGGCGTCCTCGACGCTGCGCATTGAGGCCACGGAACTCAACAAGTCACTGGAGCGGATGCCGGAGTACGTCCTGCACCTGCTGGACCACGGGCTGCGTCGCGACTGCACGCTCGTGGCGGTCGGCGGGGGCATCATCCAGGACATCGTGTGTTTCATCGCCGCCACGGTCATGCGCGGACTGCCCTGGACGTTCTATCCGACGACGCTGCTCGCCCAGGCCGACAGTTGCATCGGATCGAAATCGTCCATCAACGTCGGCCCCTTCAAGAACCAGCTCGGGACGTTCACGCCCCCTACCGACATCCTCGTGTCTACCGACGTCCTGGACACCCTAGACGAGGCCGATCTGCGATCGGGGCTTGGCGAGGTCATCAAAGTGCACGTGGTAAGCGGCGGGGATGACGTGCGCGCGCTCGCTCGCGACTATTCGCGGCTGGCCACCGATCGCCCCCTGGTGCGGCACTACATCCGCCGGTCGCTCGAGATCAAGCAGGTGCGGATCGAGGCCGACGAGTTCGACACGGGCGTTCGCCTGGTGCTCAACTACGGTCACACCTTCGGCCACGCGATCGAGAGCGCGACACACTATGCCGTTCCCCATGGGATCGCCGTGACGATCGGGATGGACTTCGCGAACTTCGTGTCCTGGAAGTTCGGCCTGCTCGACCGCTCGACCTTCGAGTTCCTGCACGAGCTGCTCGCGGCCAACTGCGGAGCGTTCGCCACGGTTCCCATCCCTGATGGGGCGTTCTTCGACGCGTTGGCGCGCGACAAGAAACACAGCGGCTCGGTATTGTCGCTGGTGTTGCTGCGCGGCCCCGGCGACGTTTTTCTCGACCGGTACCCGAATGACGATCGGTTTCGGGACATCTGTCGTGAGTTTCTTGCAGAACTGCCGGCGCAGGCTGCCGGCCGGCCGGTGGCGTGACACCGAGGGTGTCCACTCGCCGGGGGCGGACGATCCTCATCGCTGCCCGTCATCCGAGCGCTGCAGGCGGTGCGGCCTCACTTGCAGCGGCCGCACGTCGGCGACGCCTCTGCGTGGAGATTCTGGCGAGCGGGCCGGCGTGGTCCAATCTGACCGCGAGCCGACTGCCACACGTGTATTCGTTTCGCACGGCGCGCGAACGGTATCCGTCCCTGCCGGTCTACGCAGGGCCCGAGCGCATCGAGCGCGATGACTGGACGCGGCCCGTTCGGGCCCGCCGCCTGGTTGAGCAGATGGTGGCGTGGCTGGTGTGTTACCTGGCCGAGTCACGGCCGTCCGCCATCCTGCTGACAGATGCGACCGAACAGCTCGGCGCGGATCAGCTGCTCGCGATCGCCGCGAGCCGCGTGGGGATTCCCACCGTCCGCGTGCGCGACGCCTGGGGCACGGCGGCCGGCGTCGAGAACCGCGCGTGGCGCGACCGGCTGTCCGTCGCGTTGCGGCGTGAGGCGCTGGCGACGCGGTACCTGGAGATTGACGAGCGGGGCGTCGAGCTTTCGGCACGCCGACTGGGGATTCCGCGCAACCGCCTGCGAGCCGTCCGCGGCTTGTACACCCTCGACCGGCTCGTGGGTCGCGCAACTCCGGCGCGGCGGGCCCGTGCACGACAGCGAATTGGTGTGGGCCCGAACGAACCGTTGGTCGTGTTTTTCGTGCAGCCGACCCATCGGGAGCGTGCAGAGGTCGAGGCGCTCGATGCTTTTGTCGGCGCGATGAACCGGGCGGGTCTGGGCACGAGGGGCGTCATACTCGCAACCCAGGAACACCCGCGGGAGGCCGATCCGGCCGATGGCCGCCTGGGCCTCAACTGGGCGGCCGCCCGCGCCACGGCGGCGTACGACGGCCGAGTCGTCAACTTCACGCCGCTGGTGATCGGGCAACGCACGGTCTCCTTCGAGGACACCATGATGGCGGCGGATGTGTTCGCGAGTAGCTACTCGAACGCGTCGATCGAGGCGACCGCGCTCGGCGCGAGCGCCGTAGGCCTCAGACCCGAGGAGTGCCCCATTGGCTTTCACACGCTGTGCCCCGCCGGCGTGCGGCGCACAATGCGCACCACGCGAGCGGGGATGACGATCATGCCGTTCGCCGCCCAGCGTGCGTTGCCGTACGCCACCAGGGCTGGCGACATCGCTCCGGCCGTCGCGCGGCTCCTATTCCGGCCGTCGAGCCGGGAAGCCCACTTTCGGGTTTTGCGGCGGCGTTGGCACCTCGGCGCCTGCGCAGACCGCGTCCTCGACGAGGTGCTGGAGTTGGTGAGTCAGTCATGATCAGGGTTGGCATTATCGGGTTAGGGTCGATGGGCCGCATCCGTTTGCACGAGGTGACCCGGTCGTCACAGGCGCGGGTCGTCGCGGTGGCCGATCCCGGGACGTCGCCCAGCGTGCCCGGCGTCGCGACGGTGGGCACCGACGCGATCATCGCCGACCCGTCGATCGACGCCGTGTTCATCTGCACGCCGAACCATTTGAACCAGGAGCTGACGATCCGGGCGCTCGGCGCCGGGAAACACGTCTTCTGCGAGAAGCCGCCGGCCTTCAACGCGCACGGCGTCGAGGCCATTATCGCGGCGGAGCGCGCATCGGGCGGCCGGAAGCTCATGTACGGCCTCAATCACCGCCACCATGACAGCATCATCCGCGCGAAAGCCCTCATCGATTCCGGGGTGCATGGGCGGCTGCTGTGGATGCGCGGGCGGTACGGCAAAAGCGTCGACGAGAGCTTCTACAGCAACTGGCGGTCGAAGCGGGCGCTGGCGGGCGGCGGCATCCTGATCGATCAGGGCCTGCACATGCTCGATCTGTTCCTGATGATGGCCGGGGACTTCGACGAGGTGCATGCGTTTGTCTCAACGATCTACTGGAAGCTGGACGTCGAGGACAATGTGTTCGCCATTCTGCGCAACCAAGCCGGTGTCGTGGCTTCGCTCCATTCGACCATGACGCAGTGGCGGCACCTGTTCTCGCTTGAGATGTTCCTCGAGCATGGCAATATCATAATCAACGGTTTATTGACCACGTCCGGCTCGTACGGCGAAGAGGCGATGACCGTGGCGCGGAATCGCACCGCCGCGCCCGCCGCACGCTGGAGCGACGAGGAATGCACGCGGTACAGCGTCAATAACTCGTGGCGCTACGAGGTCGAACATTTCCTCTCGGCCGTTGCCTCGGATTCGCCGATCCATTACGGCACCTCGGCGGACGCGCTGAAGCTCATGCGCCTCGTCGATCGAATTTACCAGGCCGACGCCCGGCCGGAGGGGCAGGGGTTGAGTTGAAGGCCGTCCGGCCTCCGCACATAGTCGGCCAGGTCGTGTTCGTCGACGGCCTGCCAGACTGCGGCAAGACCATGATGGCGCACCTGCTGTTCGTCCACACGCCGCTCGTGCTGGACGCGCTGGGTGACCGGGGGAAGATCGTTGAGGTGGTCAGGCACCCCCTTTACATGATCAAGCAGCAGTCCCTTTACATGGATCGGTTTGCGTCCGATCCCCGCGATTTCTCGATCTGGATCGAAGCGGAGGGCGGCACGGTCCCGTGGTTTGCCCGCGGCTGGGAGCGGAAGTTCCTCGAGTCCAACGCCATGGATCGTGCCATCCATATGGTGGACGAGATGGGTCGCAGGCACGAGCGCATGTTGGCGGCGCTGACGCCGGTCGGGCAGGGCCAGGTGCTCGTCATCCCGTTCGAGCGGTTCGTGATCGACCCGTGGCCCTACATGCGGCAACTGGAGACGTTGCTCGGCACCGAGGTCACCGGGGTCACCCGCCGCGAGATGAAAAGGCAGAACGTCCCGAGGAAGATGTACGCCGAAGGGATCGGGCGGCCCATCTATTCAGAGTACGGCTGGCAGCCGCCCGCGAAGGGGTCGGACGAAGCGCGGGAGTTCGCGACGCGCCGCGAGTTGGCCGCCGGCAGCGCTACGCCCGAGGCGATGGCGATACTCGACCGATTGTCTGCGGACTACGAGCGCAAGTACATGCAGACGCTCACACCGGAGGCCCAATGATCTTCGACACGTTCACTCACGCGCCAGCATACTTCGCCGGCGACTGGTGGCGGGAGGTGCTCGCGTTCGCCGCGGCAGCCCGGCCGGATCTGCCGGTGGGCGAGCGGCCTATTCGAGGTCAGGACATGTTCGTGAAGATCCTCGACTTCACGACGAGCCCGCCGGAGGCGGCGGTGCTCGAGTCGCATCGCGTCTACGCGGACGTGCACGTCGTCCTCGACGGTCGGGAGGCGATTCGCGTGTGGCCGGCCGAGGAACTGTCGCCGTGCCAGGCCTACGACGCGGACCGGGACGTGATTCTCTACGAGCCACCGGCGGTCGCACCGGTGGTGCTGGATCTTCGCCCCGGACACTTTGTTGTCTTCCAGCCGCAGGACGCGCACATGCCCGCACTCTCCGCCGGCGCCCCGGCCCGGGTGCGGAAGCTCGTATTCAAGGTTGCCACTCGATTGTTCACCGCGGAGCCGAGATGAAGAACGTCGCCATGATTCCGATGCTGCTCGGCAGCACCAGGATTCCGGACAAGAACCTGATCCTCGTTGACGGTTACCCGCTGGCGTTCTACGTCACCCGTGCCTGCAAGGAGTCCGGGGTCTTTGACGAGATCTACATCAACTCGGAGCATGACGTTGGCCAACGGTTTGCCGAGATGCTCGGGGTGAAGTTCTACCGTCGCGACCCGGCACGGGGCGGCTCGGCCTGCACCATGCGCAACAAGTCGTGCGACTGTGCCGGCGCCCGCTGCCAGACCCACGATCATTTTCTCGCCGACTTCATGGAGGCGGTCGAGGCAGAGTATCTAGCGCTCGTGCACACTACGTCGCCGCTGCTCCGGCCCGAGTCGATCCGCGCGTTCATGCACATGCTCGTCGAGGACGGCTACGACTCGTTGTTATCCGTCGAAGAGCGGCACACCGAGGCGCTGTTCGACGGTCGGCCGCTGAACGTCTTGATGGCCCGTAAGATTCCAACCCAGACTCTTACGCCGGTGCAGTTGATTACGTGGGCGATGACCGGGTGGAAGGCCGAGACCTTCATGGCGTCGTTCCGCCGCGATATCCCGGACGAGCACGGGCCGACGTTCTGTGGGAAATACGGGTTCTTCGCGCTCAATCGCATCGAGGCGCTCGACGCGGACACGTGGGACGACCTGCGACTCATCGAAGGAGCCCTTCGGTACCGGCGCTCCAAGGTCGCCGCGGGCGCCCACCGGTTCCGCGATTCCACGCGGAGCATCGACAGCAACCTGCAGGAGTTGATGGTCCGCGACGGCGTGGTCAACTACCGCGCCGATCGTGCGAACGCGCGGCTCATCAACATTGACGAGATCAAGCGGACGATGGGCGCGCCGCCGTGGCTGCACCTGCTGATTTACAGCGGCGACGATCAAACGGGGCTCATCCGCCAGCCTCAGGGCGATGGCGCTCAGCTGCATTGCCACGTCACCCACGACGAGTGGTGGGTTGTGCTCGAGGGTGAGTTCGAGTGGCGGCTCGAAGACGGAATCGTCATCAAGGCAGGTCGGCATGACGTCGTCTACCTGCCGCGCGGCACCGTGCACAGCATCGTGTGCACCAGCCCCGAGGCCGGGATTCGTCTGGCCTGCGGCGGTCGCGACATGGAACACATCTATGTCTGATACCGGTGCACGCGTGGCGCTCGTCACGGGCGCCTCCCGCGGCATCGGTCGCGCGACAGTCGTGCTCTTCTCCAGCCGAGGAATCACGACGGTCGGCCTGGCGCGAGGCCTGGCCGATACGCCGCTCACGCGGCGCGGAGACGTCGCCGATGAAACCGACGTCAGGCGGGTGTGTGACGACGTCGTCGCGACGTTCGGCCGGATCGACATCCTGGTCAACTGCGCGGGCATCGCTACCACTGGCGATCCGCTCGCGTTGTCGGTGGACGACTGGGAGACGGTGCTGCGGACGAACCTCATCGGCACGTATCTGTGCTGCAAACACGTGCTGCCCGTCATGCGCCGCCACGGTTTCGGTCGGATCGTGAACGTAGCATCCATCGCCGGACGGTCCCACAGCCGGACCGCCTCGGTCGCGTACACCGCGTCGAAGTACGGCGTCGTCGGGCTGACGCGCCAGTTGGCGGCCGCGTTTGGGCGTGACGGAATCAGTATCAACTGCGTGGCACCCTCGCAGACGAAGACCGACATGCTCGCCGCCGCCGCGACGCTAGAGCAACTCGACGCCGTGGCGGCCGCCAACCCTTTGGGGCGGCTGGCCGAACCAAGGGAAGTCGCCGAGGCGATTGGCTTCCTCGCGTCGGACGCCGCGTCATACATCAACGGCGCCGTGCTCGATGTCAACGGGGGGCAGCTCTAGCTAGCTAAGCTAAGCTAGACCCAAAATGAGCGCGTGTGGGCACCACCGCGCGCACACCCACGCCGTCGATCGATCCGCAAACGCGCTTATTCTGGGCCTCCAGTCTGGCGGTCGCGCGAGCGCAACGCGGTGGAGCCCGACCGTCATTGCCAGTGTGAGCCAGAACAGCACCCCGGCCTTTGACCCAAGCGCGATGGCGTCCGTCATGCCGAAGAGGAAGTGCGCAAGCAGGTTGGTGCCAAGGCCGCCGGCCATGGCCCGATGGACCAGGTTCCTGGAGTGCCGGTAAACCCTCACCAAAACACAACAGCCACCAGCCAAAGCGACACGTAGGCAACGAGGCCCACGAGGCCAACGTCCAAGGCAACCTGCAGCAGTTGGTTGTGGGCATGGGCCACGTCGAGGTTGGTTCCCCGCACCGTCGTGAACAGGACCGGCATCACCCTGCGAAAGTCGTTCATACCCATGCCTGTGAGACGGACATCCTAATCGCCATCGCGCCATTCCCAGTGGATTTACAGCGCGCGACCGGCGGCCGCCTTGGGGTGGTGGACTTCCTGCCCAGTGCTCCGGGGCTCCAGGAGACCCAGGCGATGCTCCACGAGCTGTACGGGGGGCTGTTCTACCGCGTCAGTGAGCCGCGGGCTGACGCAGGCCAGTCGCTCGACCTGAAGATGTTCGACAATGACGCGCGGGCCGTCGCTCTGAGATGGTCCCTCACATCCCCCATGACTGCACTTGAGCCGAGACACGCGCGGCGGATCTTCCATTGGACAGCTTCTCCGCCCGCTGCTTACGCAGTCGAGCGTAGCGACGTGCATGACCACGACACCTTTCTTGGCAAGGGTCGCCGGTTTCTGGTGGCTTTGCACCGTTGATCGCCGCGCGATGTGCTGAGGTCGAAACTCGTGGGAGAGCTTGCTCTGGCCCGTGCTCGGCGGCTGGTTTGAGTGAGACCTGATTCCTCTCCTTGCCGCGCACGATCGATCCGGCTCCAGCCCGGCCGCGGGCGGAGGTCGAGTTGTGCAGCCTCTGGACAGCGCCGGGAGCCCATAGTATTCTTCGTTGCTCATCCGGATCATTTCCCGTACTTGCCGGGTACGCCTCCACAGGGCGGTCTGGTGACGAACCTGCGCGTGCGACAGCGCTTACGTATTACACACAACAATGCCTGACACCCACTCACGCTACCCGGATCCCGGCTTGGCCAAGAACCACGTCACGCCGCCGTCTCCGCCGGATGATGACGGCGATCAGATTTCGTTGAAGTCGATGTTCGAGGTTCTCTGGGCGTACCGGCAGACGCTGCGGAACGGTGTGCTGATCGCCGCGGCGGCCGTCGCCGTGCTCTTCATCGCCGCGTCGTTCCTGGTGCCGGCGGATCGCTTCGGCACCCTGCAATTCCGCGTGCTGTTCGACGGCGCCGATCAGGGCAGGTATCCGAACGGTACGCCGTTCAGCAGCTCGGAGATCGTGGCGACGCCGGTGCTCGACCAAGTGCACAAGGCCAACGACCTGCAGCGATACATGGACTTCACCAGCTTCAAGGAGTCGATGCTCGCGCTCGAGTCGAACGCCGGCCTGGAGCTGTTGTCGTACGAGTACCAGACCAAGTAAGTTATCCGACCCGAAGCTGACGCCGGTCGATCGGGCACGCATCGAGGGCGAATTCCGCTCGAATTGGACAGCAGTGGCCTGAGCTGTATCCTTGAGTCATCTACAGCAACGGGGCTCCGACCCTTGGTTCTGCGCGCAGGAACATTGCGTTGCGCATGTGTGAGTTGTTCGGGAGGCAAAGAAGATGTCCGACAGAGAATCGAGGAAGAACGAGCCGACGACGGAGGCTCGTCCGCCGGCAGAAATGCATACCGAGATCTACGACGATGAGAGCATTGCAATTTGGCCGAAGGTCATGGAATTGTGGCATTTCCGGAGGACCATCGCACGGGCTTTCGGCGGCGCCATTGGTGTGTTTCTGTTGGGACTCGCCTTCGTCTACGTCTGGTACCCGAATCAGAAGACTGCGCAGGTGAGCTTCCGACTACTCTTCGAAGGAGCCGAGAAGGGGCAGTATCCCAACGGCATGCCTTTCGGTCCGTCCGACATCGCGTCGACTCCTATCCTGGAGGAGGTGTACAAGGCCAACAAGCTCGAGCAGTACGGTGGGTTCGAAGGCTTCAAGAGTGGTCTATTCGTCCAGCAGTCGAACCCCCGTTTGGAGTTACTGAGAAGCACATTTCTGGCGAAACTCGCCGACACCAAGCTGACGACGGTCGACCGGCAGCGCATCGAGCAGGAGTTCGAGGCTCGAAGCAAGGGCTTGTCAAGCGCTGACTTCCAGCTGCTCTTCGTTCGAACGGAGCGGTTCCGGGAGATGCCGGCAACGCTCGTGCAAAAGACCCTGGCCGATATCCTGAGCACGTATGCCAAGGACGCGGACCAGAAGAAGGGAGCGTTGAAGTACCGCGTGGCGATCCCTACGCGGAACATGGTGCGGAAGGACTTGATGGACGAGGAAGACTACATTGTCAGCCTCGACATGCTTCGGATTGCAGTCCGGAGACTTCAGGGAGCCGTCACGGCTCTGCAATCGTTGCCTGGCGCAAACGTTGTGCGAGTCGGCCCGACCGGCATGACCCTGACCGACGCGCAATCGAATCTGGACGACCTGCTGCAGTTTCGGATCAGCCCCATGATCGGTTTCGTACGCGCGATTGGCGTCACCAAGAACGCCGCGCTCACGATCCAATATTTGCGGAACCAGTTGTTTACGATCAACCTCGACCGAGACGCCGCGAAGGGGCAGGTCCAGGTCTACGAGAACAGTCTGCGAAGTTACTTGCAGCAGCGCGCCAACCTTCCTGCCGCGAGTGCGGGATCTGAAGCCCGGTCGTCCGGTTCGGGTGGAATGGGCAACGTTCCGGCTCTCATCCCCCAGCTGGGGGATTCCTTTTTCGACCGCCTGATCGAGCTTGGGACGAAGGGGGACGACACGGCATATCGCCAGACGATGGTCAACAAGTCCACGGACGTCGGCATGAGGCTTGTCGATTTCGAGAAGGAACGTTCGTATTACGAGGACCTGATTTCGGTGTTCGAGGGTGCGTCGAAGAGATCGAACCCCGCAGTCCAGAAGCAGTTTCTGGACGTGTTTCACGAACGATATCCCAAGACTTTCGAGGAATTACTGGCAACGATCGACAACGTGAACCTGTTTTACGACACGTTGTCGCAGCAGAACTTGAACCCAACCAGCTTGTTGGTCGAGATCACGGTCCCGCCCTCGGTGAACACCGAATCTTCCCTTGCTGGTAGCCGCCTGCTCGTCGTGGCCGTTGTCTACTTCCTCTTTGTGGGAGGGGGGACCATCATCGGCATATTCGTCTTCGCCAGGTTCCGCGAAGAGAGCCGGTCAGAGATCGCTGCGCACGCGCCGGGGACCACCCACCCCCACCCCGAACAGCACGAGACCGTGTGACCCTTGCGCCGTCAGGGCGCGACGCGACGGGCGCGGCCGGACGTGCGCGCCGTGCCGCCTGGCTCGCGCTCAAGGTGCTCGTCGCGGGCGCCGCCCTCTGGCTCGCGTTTCGCCAGGTCAGCTTCGAGACGCTCGGGTCCGCCCTCTCTGATGCTTCAGCGGCGTGGGTCGCCGTGGCGCTCGTTTCAGTGGCGGCGACCCTGGCAGCCGGTGTGGCACGGTGGCGCCTGCTGTTCTACCCCGACCATCGCGCGTGGAGCTGGCGCACTCTCGCATACGCGCTGCTCATCGGCCAGACCGTCAACATCCTCCTGCCTCTTCGCTTCGGCGAGCTGGCGCGCGCCGGCCTGCTGAGCGCCACCGACCGTGCCCCGATCGCGCGTGTGCTCGCCACGCTCGCCGTTGAGAGGCTCGCGGACCTCGTGATCCTCGGCCTCGCCACGACCCTCCTCCTCCTTTCGGTCTCCCTGCCGCAGTGGCTCCACGCACCGGGGCAGGCGCTCGTCGCCCTGGCCGCGGCGGCACTTGCGGTCGTCATCGCGCTGACACTCGATGCGCGAAGGGCCGCGGATTGGATGCAGCGCGGCGCCCGCCGCCTGCCTGAACGCTTTCACATGCGCGCCGCTCGCCACATCGACGAGGCGGCCGCAGGCCTCTCCTCGCTGCGCAGCGTGTCGGCCAGCGCCCAGCTCTGGGGCCTGTCCGCCGCGATCCTGCTGATGGCCGCGAGCACGAACTACCTGCTCTTCGTCGCCTTCGGGTTCGCGCTCCCGGCCGCCTCGGCGATCTGCCTTCTGGTCGTGCTGCAGGTCGGCAACACCGCCGTGTCCGTCCCCGGCAACCTCGGCGTCTTCCACTACCTCACGGTCCTGACGCTGGCCGTGTACGGCATCGACCGGGAGCGCGCGCTGGCCTACGCCATCGTGCTCTACGCGGTCGCCCTCCTCCCGAAGATCGCCCTTGGCGTGCTCATCATGGCCGTAGGGCCGCACGGCTTTTCGTACCAAGCGGTGCGACAGGAACTCGGTCGGTGAAGGGCTCAGGGCTCAGGGCTCAGGGTTCAGGGTTGAAGGTTCAGGGGGTTCCGACTCAGCGCCGGAACCTGAGCCAGCCCTGACTTTGGTCGCATCAGGGCTACAGAATCGTGACCCTTCCGTACTCCCGGAAGTGGCGGTCGAAGGAGATTGCCTCGTTGAGACCGAGGCGCCCCATAACCACGAAGCTCAGCGCGTCGCAGAACGAGTACGTCTTGTCTTGGTGGTCGCGCAGGATGGAGATGGCGCGCGCTTCGTCATCCTGGGTCACGTGTACGATCTCGCACAACCCGCGCTGGACATGCTCGAGGAAGCGAAGTCCGGCCTCTCGTCCCTCCCGAGCGCGGTTGATCAGCAGCGCGTGCGTCTCGTACACGACGGCATTCGTTGTGACGAGATGCCAGTCCTCTCGTTCGGCCTGCGCGAAGAGCTCCCTGGCACGGGCGTGGAGGGCGTCCTCCGAGACGAGATGCGCGAAGAAACCGCCGCTGTCAACGAAGACGTGGTTCACCGCTCGTCGGCGTACACGTCTGCCAGATGCGTGTACTTCTCGGTGGAGACGGTGGTGAAGGCGGAGTGGAATCTCCCGGCGAGGCCGAGCCAACTCGCCATTGCGTCACGACGCTGTTCGTCGATCGATGCCTCGCGCCCGTCGCCCTGCAGCGCCTCGACGAGTCGCCTCCGCTCGCCGTCCGACAGGCGACGCGCTGCGTCCAGGATTTCCTCAATGGTCTGCATCGGTCCCCTCACCCCACCCCTAATATACGTCGAGACGGTCGAGTTTTGGTCGGCAATCGCCGCGTATCAATGTATCAATCGAAGCATCAGCCGCTGGCCGTGCTGCCGGCACCTCACGATCCTGGCACTGGCCGTGTACGGCATCGACCGGGAGCGGGCGCTGGCCTACGCCATCGTGCTCTACGCGGTCGCCTTCCTGCCGAAGATCGCCCTGGGCATCTTCATCATGACCGCAGGCCCGCACGACTTCTCGTTCCAGGCGGTGCGCGATTTGGCCCGACGCGGGAGTGGATGAGGGCGCAGGGCTCAGAGCTCAGGGGGCTGGGCTCAGGGGGCTGGGCTCAAGGCGCAGGGCGCAAGGGCCGGAACCTGAGTCAACTCTGTCTTTGTCGCATCAGGGCTAACGGTTGGCAGGATCTGCATCCCGCCAAACGTGTCCAGGATGGCGCGCTCGACACGGATTCGGACAGGAGGAGGAGAGAAAGGGGGAGAGAAGGGGGAGGCGATCGTCTTGCTTTTGATATCAAAAGACTGTAAGGTGATCTTGAAATGTCGAAACGGGGAGCCAGCAGGACCACGAAGTCCTGGCGGAGCTACGGAGCCGGTCGGAACGCTCCCAATCGTCGTCTTCGTGCCCGGTCAGGACCGTGACGGCAACGACATCGATCATGACTTGTGTGACGCGGGCGCTCGAGACGCTGGGCGCACTGTTCCGTGGTGCAACCGCCTATCCACGCGCACGCGGCGTATGGCGTGATGACGAACGAGGTGGAGAGTTACAGTACGAAGAGCCGACGATTGTCACTTGCTATGCCGATCCTGCGGCGCTGACTGACAGCGCCCGTCTGCGGCTTCGCGCCTTCTTGCACGGTTTGGGGCGAGAAGCCAACCAAGGTGAGGTCGGCATCGTGATTGGCGACAAGTACTACGGGATCACGAAATTCGATCGCGAGTCGGTCTGACTCGCGACCGCATGGAGACATGACAATGGCGACAACGCAGCGGTTGAAGCGACCAGCGCCAGCGGAACGGGCACACGCGCAACGAGGTCGCGCCCATCGAGTGCGGGATCGCTCTGCGCAGACGACGGACTTCGCTGAGGCGCTTGGGGCTTCGAGGAGTTTTGCAGTCGCGAACAAGCCTCGCGGTCCGTTTGGTGTGGCTGCCCTGCTGGAGGAAGTGAAGAACCGTCTGGTTAGCCGCGGCGGCCGGCCATCTGATCCCTCACCGACCGTGCGGCGCCTCGTACCGTTGAAGAAGCAGGTTTGGAGGCGTCTCCAGATGCAGGCCGAGCATCTCTCAGGCTTGGGAAAGCCTGTCAGCCCGGGTCAGTTGGCGGCGATGCTGCTGGAAAAGAGCATCGACGACCTGGAACCGGTCGAACAGGAAAAGTCGCGCTTCATCCGATAATCATCCTGGTTGGAGTTGGCAACCGTGTTTGCTGATCCGTTCGGCATCTACCTCGACGATGGATCCTCTCAGAGGACTTCCAGCACGGTCGCGACATCGAGGGCGTGGTATTCGTCAGAATCACATGCCTACGTCTCCTTCCCGGAGGCTGGTTCTCCCTGGCCACATGATGCTATACTAACAGCATCATGGCATCACGTACGATGGTCTACCTGGATCCTGAGCAGATGAAGGCCCTGAAAGACCGGGCGCGAGCCGAGCGCGTCTCGGTGGCCGAACTGATTCGGCGCTCAGTCAGCCAGAGCCTGCAAGGACAGGTCGAAGCCCCGGCGCCTACGCCCGATGTCTACGCGCGGCTGGTGGGCATTGGCTCGAGCGGGCAGGCCGGGGTCGCCGATGAGCACGACGCTCGCCTGGCGTCGGCGTTGACCCGTGACCATCTTCGTTGACACCGGCGCCTGGTACGGCGTGGCGGACACGTCCGACCGCCACCATGCCGCCGCCTCCCGCTTCTATCTGGCCGAGGCTGCGCCCGGCCGGTTCGTGACCTCCGATCTGGTGATGGCCGAAGCGTGGACGCTCATCGCGTCCCACCTGGGCCGGCCCGCCGCGGTGAGGTTCTGGGAGACGCTCCGCGACGCGCGCATTCCCGTCCTTCCCGTGGAGGCGACCGACATCGAGGCCGCCTGGCACATCGCGCAGGGGTTCCCGGATCAGGACTTCAGCTTCACGGACTGCACCTCGTTCGCGCTGATGGAGCGCCTGGGCGTGACCGAGGCGTTCGCCTTCGACAGGCACTTCCTCGTGTACCGATACGGAGCCAACCGCCAGCGCGCGTTCCGAAGGCGGCCGAGCTGAGTGCCCGGACCGCGCTACACCAGCGTCATGCCTACCGTCAGTCTCAAGGCCCACTACGACGGCAAGATTATCCGGCTCGATGAACCGTTCGATTTGCCTCCGAACACGCGCTTGATGGTCACCGCACTGCCGCCCGCGACGGACCCGAATCGCGAGGACCTGGTTGAATCTGTCGGCGGCGAATCTGGCCCGCGCGTACGGGGACGACGTTTTGACCTGGAGTCTACAAAAATGTAGAATATCATTTATAAATCATGGAGCGTGAAACTCAGATCTCGGCACTCGTCTCCCGCACGACACGCGATCTGCTCGAGCGGCATGTCCGCGCGACTGGCGTCAAGAAGGGCCACCTGGTGGAGCAGGCGCTTCGGCACCATCTCCTGGCGCTGCAGGAATTGCCGGCGGATGTCGTGGTGCACCCGAAACTCCTGGTGACAAAGATGTCCGGTGAGGCGATCCTGAAGCAGATCCAACGGGGCAAGCCCACGCCGGCGCTGCGCGACCTGCTTGCGTGATTGAGATCAGGGCGCTTCGCGAGCACGACAATCGCGCCTCGTTTCGCTCGGGCGATCCCGACCTCGATCGCTTCTTCCAGCAGTTTGCGGGGCAGAATCAGTTTCGACACCACCTCGGCGTCACCTATGTCGCGGTCGACGACCAGGACACCCTCGGGTTTGTGACGGTCGCGGCTGCCCACGTCGAGATCGACGAGCTGCCAGCCGCCGTACGCCGCAAGCTGCCACATTACCCGTTGCCAGTGCTCCGACTGGCCCGGCTGGCCATCGACCAATCGGCTCAGGGGCAGGGACTGGGTCTTCAGCTCCTCCGGTTCGTGCTCCGGCTGGCGCTGCAGATGGCGGGCGACTACGGATGCGCGGGCGTCATCGTGGATGCCAAGCCGGATGCCGTTGCCTTCTACGCCAAATATGGCTTTCTCGCCGTCCAGCCCGTCGAAGGCGGATCGGATGCGCGACCTGCTCCGACACCCATGTTTCTTTCGATCCGCGCCATACGAGCCGCGATGGGTGCCCCCTTGAAGAAGCGCTGAGAGAACGACGGCCGGGAGTCGGACCGGCCGATGTAGACGAGCGCGAGCGCTCCGAGGGCTGCGGCCTGGACGGCTGAGTCGACGAAGACGATGTTTGATGAGGGGCAGGAGTTCCCGCACGAATTCGCGGACAGCCTTGAGCCCGAGGCGGTGTTGCAGGACCGCTATGGTCTCGACGACCACGTAGTTGGTCGTGACGAGTGCGGCCTCACTCGCTGCCAGGTCGTTCCATGCGGAGGCCGCTTCGGCGTGATGCGTGTCGCCGCGATCCAGCAGGGCCAGTATCGCGGAGGTGTCGACTGCTCATCTGCTCACCGACGTCTGTCGGCGGCAGCGGCGAAGTGCTGGTCGTGCCGCGTGGCCAGATCGCTGGTGCCCGATTTGAACGCTCCCACGATCCTGCTCCTGCTTGCCCGGCGCATCCGTTCGCCCCGGCTCATCCCTCCGTGCTCGCGCAAGACGACGTCGACACCATCCCGCACGAGGTCGGCGATCGACCTTCCGGATGCTGACGCGAGCGTTCGCAACCGCCGGGCCTGCTCGCTGGTGAGCTGAATCTGGGTTCTAACCACTTGAAGCCTCTATGACTACATGATGGCACATCATGTAATCATGTTCGCGCATCGCCGCTGCACGCTGCTGGCCGGCCTGCCTCTGCTGATCGACGCCCCGCTGAACGTCGCCGCGGCGCCGGCGCAGGCCGACGCCATCATCTGCATCGGCGGCGGCACGACGCGCCTGCTCGTTCCGAAGACGGCCGAGCTGAGTACCCGGACTGCGCTACACTAGCGTCAAGCCTACCGTCAGTCTCAAGGCCCACTACGACGGCAAGACTATCCGGCTCGATGAACCGTTCGATTTGCCTCCGAACACGCGCTTGATGGTCACCGTGCTGCCGCCCGCGACGGACCCGAATCGCGAGGACTGGTTGAATCTGTCGGCGGCGAATCTGGCGCGCGCGTACGGGGACGACGAGCCTGAGTACTCTGTGACAAGCGTGAGGGGCCGGTGAACGAGGGCGACGTCGTTCTGGCGGTGCTGCCCCAGGCCGATGGCAGGCTGAAAAACAGGGCTCGATGAGCCGTTCGATTTGCCTCCGAACACGCGCATGAGCGGCATCGTCCGCCTCTTGGGGCGTGCCATCCGCTGGGGATTGCTGGTGGCCGGCGCGCTGTCGACGCTCG
Source organism: Acidobacteria bacterium RIFCSPLOWO2_12_FULL_66_21 (assembly GCA_001767455.1). Taxonomy (GTDB): domain Bacteria; phylum Acidobacteriota; class Vicinamibacteria; order Vicinamibacterales; family 2-12-FULL-66-21; genus 2-12-FULL-66-21. The sequence continues at coordinate 39,597 of MELC01000046.1, read as the reverse complement.
GATTCCTCTGGCTGCTGGCCGGCCTGCCGCTCCTGATCGACGCCCCGCTGAACGTCGCCGCGGCGCCGGCGCAGGCCGACGCCATCATCTGCATCGGCGGCGGCACCACGAGCCACGACCTGCCGACAGACGAGGGCTGGCAGCGGATCTACACGAGCGTCCAGCTCCTCGCGGACCACTACGCGCCGGTCGTCGTCTTCACCGGGCGCGGGAACGAGAAAGTCAGCGAGGCGGAGATTTACGCCGACGCCGCCCGCTGGCTCGGCATGCCGGCTGACGCGGCGCGGCTCGACCCGCTGCCGGCCGGCACCGCAGACCACCCCGCCACGCTTCTGAAGAGCCTCGCCGGCACGATCACACGCGACAGCCGCCTGCTGCTCGTGACGTCCAACGTCCACTCGCGCCGGGTCCTGATGACGTTCCGCAAGAAGGGATTCACCCACGTGAGGGTCGTGAGCGATTACACGGCCCGCGCGCGCTCGCCGCTCGACACCCGCAAGGCCGTGTCAACGCTGCCGGCATTCCAGAGCGACAGCAAGCAGTACGGCGACCCGATGTTCACGCTGATCCAGCGCTCCAGCGTACTGTTAAGGGCGCTCCGAGAGTGGACCGCGATTGGGGTCTATTGGTGGAAAGGACAAGTTTGATACTGAGAATTTCCGACTGCCGATTGCAGATTGCCGATTTCCGGATTGCCGATTGGCGATTGTCGATCGACGGATTGCTGGTTGCCGATTGGCCCAGGATGGCGCACTCGCCGGGGTGGTCACGGACATTCACCGGGCTGAAGGCCGCGAAGATCGGCGAGGCCGTCGGTGCGCAGCCCGAGCCGCTCGCGCCTTCCTGGCGCCATGTCGCCTCGTCGGGGCGGCGGTGACGTCTTCCACGCCGACCACCAGGCGTTTACCCAGTGCGCTGAACGCAGCCTCGATCTGCTCCAGCTTCGAGCCGTGGGTCATGGCGAGCAGGCGATCGACTTGCGGCAGGTGCCACTTGAGCCGTCGCCCGAGCTCGGCCTTCCCGACCTTGGCGGCCCGCATCGCTTCATAGAGGCCGATCTTCGCGTCGATGAGTGCCGGCACCGTGACGCGATGCTTCGTCACGAGAGCCGAGGGCAGGGGAATGTCCCGACGGTCCCTGATGTACGCGTCGATCGCAGTCGCCAGGGCATCCGGCGCGTGGCCGAGCGCGTCGTCGATGTCGTCGCCGACGGTGTGAGCCTCGGGAAAGTCTGGAAAGCTGACGAGGATGGTGCCGTTGTCGTCGCGGGTCAGGGTGATCGGGTAATCCATGGTTCGTGCTTCCCTTCTCACTCGAGGCCAAGGTCTTTCTTGATCGCGTTCACGAGGCCGGTGCCGAGCTCCTTGTGTTTGCCGTGCATCGGCAGGACCGACATTCTGGTGCCGAGCCGGACGATCAAGTGGCCGCCGTGCCCGGCCGCAAAGGTGCAGCCGGCCTTTCGTAACCACCGCTTGAACTCCTGGCTTGTCACTACCCGAGCCATCATACAACACAAGTGTTGCGTTTGTGAACACATCTGTTGTTCGCGTGGACAAGTCCGTGCGGAAGGTACTCGCCCCTTATGGTCCATGGCGGGTTGATCCGAATCTGGAAGATTCAGCCGAGCCCGACTGGCCAGGCCCCCGAAGTTGCGGCGTTGACAAGGATCTGATTTGTCATGCAAAATGTTATACATGCAGAAGAACTCGATCTCGGTCCGCGAGCTTCAGCAGAATCTGAAACGGGTCATCGCGCGTGTCGAGCGAGGTCAGGTCATCAAGGGCCGCGCTCAGCGCATGAAGCGCTGAGTCGTCCTTCTGGCAGGCGGCCAAATGCCAGCAGAATTGCGTTTGGTTGAACCAAGTGCAATACTAATGGCGTGATTGTCCGGCGGTTCTGGCACGGGCGCATCGAGGCCGCGTGGCAGCGTCGATCTGTCGTCTGGCTCATGGGCGTTCGCCGCGCCGGCAAGACCGTACTCGCTCAGTCCCTTCCAGACGCCGACTATCTCGACTGCGAGCTTCCCCTCACTCGCGCCCGTCTCTCGGACCCCGAGAGTTTCCTGCGCGCGTCACGCGGACGCACCGTCGTCCTCGACGAGATCCACCGCCTGCCCAATCCCGCCGAGCTGTTGAAGATTGCGGCCGACCACTACCGCGACGTCCGCATTCTGGCCACCGGCTCGTCCACGCTTGGCGCGTCCACGCACTTCCGCGACACGCTGGCCGGCCGCAAAACCGAGGTCTGGCTCACGCCGATGACGCTCGCGGACCTCGATGATTTCGGCGCGCCCGACTTGCGGCATCGGTTCCTGCACGGGGGCCTGCCGCCGTTCTTTCTCGCGAACCCGGTTCCCGAACACGACTTCCAGGAGTGGATGGATGCCTTCTGGGCGCGCGACATTCTCGAGTTGTTCCGCCTGGAGCGCCGCCGCGCGTTTCAGCAGCTCGTGGAGCTCCTCCTCGTGCAGAGCGGCGGGATCTTCGAAGCCACACGATTTGCCCGGGCGTGCGAAATCAGCCGGACGACCGTCGCCAACTACGTGGCTGTGCTCGAGGCCACGTTTGTCGTACACCTGGTGCGGCCGTACGCCGCAGGCGGCGCGGCCGAGATCGTGTCGGCGCCCAAAGCGTATGGATTCGACACCGGGTTCCTGTGCCACCAGCGCGGCTGGACCAGCCTGCGGCCCGACGACATGGGCCTCCTCTGGGAGCACGTCGTCCTCAACGAGCTCCACGCGCATATCGGGCGGGAGCCAATCCGTTACTGGCGCTCGAAGCACGGCGCCGAAGTGGACTTCGTGCTGGCGGGCCGCTCGAAACCGCCAGTGGCGATCGAGTGCAAATGGTCGGCTGACCAGTTCGAACCACACGGGCTCGAGGCGTTTCGGACGCGCTACCCGGCGGGCCCGTCGTTGGTCGTGACCGCAGACACCGCACCGGGCCAGTCCTACACGAAACGCTTCGGCAACGGCCTGGCGGTGACCTTCACGTCACTGCGGGACTTGGCCACGCACTAACGGATTGCCGATTGCCCATTTGGCGATTGCCGATTGGCGAATTGCTGATTGGCGATTGCCGATCGACGGATTGCTGATTGCCGGTCGGGAAGCCCAGGGAGCACGTGCGATGATTCCGAGAGATGCCGGCGTTCGACGCGCGGCGGCGCAGCATCTCATCATGACCGCAGGGCGAATTGAACGCGCGTCATCACGCGATCGGACGATCGTGGGACCACACGTGACCGCCGCGCCGGTGACGGCGCGGCAGGGGCTTCAATCCTCGGGGCACCGCATGCTGCCCGCGTGCGGCGATCTGATTGCCGCATCGGTCGCGGTGACTATCCGGCCCTGGTCCATCAGGGTGCGCCAGGAGACGTTTCCTTCGAGGCAGGCAGTTTTTTCGAAGACTCGATTTCGAGGGCCTTCCGGAGCTTTGGGAAGTCGGCTTTCACATCCTGGATAATTCTCAGGAACTCCTTTGTAGCTTCATCCTCGGGGTCCATCGTTTTCACGAGATCCAACGCGAGCGCGAGGCCGCAGAACAGCATGAGCCCGACGACGCCGGCGAGCTCGACGCTCAAAAGGCCGCTCGGAGAGCTTTTCCTGAGCGGCGGAACCGCCCGCTCGAGGATCTCGATCGAGGGCTGGTTCTCCTGTTCTTCGATCCTCGCCAGCTCGAGCTGCTTCTTGAGGGTGATGAACACCTCTTCCTGGACCTTGAGGGAACGTGTGAGCCGGTCTTTCTCTGCGTCCAGGTCCGGCGTGGCGATCTTCCGGTTATGGGCCGTGAACATCGCCAGATCGCTCTCGGCCTTGTTCAGCAGAGCCTGATTGTCCTTCAGCTGTTTCTCGATGAACACACGCGTCTGGACCGCCTTGCTGTTCCGGATGCTCTGATTGTAGAAAAGGAGCTCGTCGAGAAACGCGTTCCCGACGGCGGCCGACAGCCCGGCTTCGCTCGTCTCGACGCTGATGGTGATGATCGGTAGCGACACCCGCCCCCCGGTCGGTCTTCCAGCCGAGACCTTGACCGACCCGGCCAAGGCTTCGATGCCCTTCTGAAGACGGATCGGCTCGCTATCGGCGTCGATCTCGAAGTAGTCGAGCAGGGGTCTGGGGCCTCCGAGTTTGCGGGTGCTGAAGGACTTCTTGATAATCCGTTCCAGGAACAGGGGGCTCTGGAGCAACGCCGTGTAATAGTCCACCGACGCCGTGTCGTCCGATCCGTTCAGCTGCATCCCGCCGCCAACAATCGTGCTCATGCGGGCCGACATGTCCGATGCCTTCGAAGGCAGGAACTTGACCTCGGCTGTGAACGCGGGCGTCATGGTCAGCTTGGTATACGCACCTACCAGGATGACGAGAACCGCCGTTCCAATCACGATCAGCCATCGTCGTTTCAGCAGCACACTGACGTAATGCAAGGGATTGATCGGCTGCTCGTCCAACGTGTCCCCCGGGAGTTCTAGACGTTCCGAGACAATTCGCCGTCGCGGGGCCTGTTCGTCCATGTCTTTCTCCGGGGTCACTCCGACCCTCCGATTGATTTCGCTGTGACGACGATGATGCTTCCCGCAGGCACGACCGGATTGAATGCCGCGTTGTTCAGTTTCGTGAGAATCTCACCGTTGAGAAGGTGGACGACCACCTTGTCGATGTCTGCGTTCTTGGCATAGCCGCCGCAGAGGTTAAGGTAGTATCCGAGCTTGGCGCCCTTGATGTACTGAACGAGCGCAGGCTTGACCACGGCGCCCGTCACCTCAACCGTCTCGAGGCGCGTCGCCTCGCCGACAAAAGGCACCTCGATGGTGCTCCCGGGAGACACCGACGACGAGCTCGATCTTCCGAACAGCCACCCGCCGGCTTTCACTTTCGTCGCGGCGCCGTTGGCGGCGAAAATGGCGATGTTGTCCTTATCCGCACCCTCGAGGTAGCCACCGGACAGGTCGATGTAGTCCTGGAGCTTGAAGCTGGCATTATGCTGCAGGATCAAGGGCCTTCTGACCGCCCCCCGCACCTCGACGGTGCCGGGGTTGCTCGGAATGAAGATCGTGTCGCCGTCTTTCAGGATGAGGTCGTACTCGCCCCCCGGGTTCTCGAGCGCTTCCACCAGATCGAGCGTGATCCCGTACACCTCCGGAGATTCTCCAGGCGTCATCGACAGGACGCTCCTCCTGCGGAGCAGCGTGGCACCCTCCGGAAACGCTTCTTTACGGAAACCGCCGGTTCGCTTGATCAGGTTTGAAATCCGCTCATCGCGGCTTACGAGTGAATAGTCGCCTGCATTCTCGACTTCTCCGCTGATCGTGACCGTTTGCAGCGGTTCCCACCCCGGCAGGTTGCGAATGGTGACCCGGTCGAAGGGCTTCAGGGGTGTTCTCTTCTCGATCGGCAGGAGCGCGTACCCGGCTTCAACCGGCACGCGGGCCGTCGACTTTTCGATCAGCGCCGGGTCTGCGTCGGCTCCCAGTCCCTCGGCGCGGACAACGACGGCTTCCACCTTGTACGCGTCTGCCCGGAGACCGCCTGCGAGCACGATCAAGTCCTCCACGGTGAGGTTCTCGCTCAAGTCGAACCTGCCGGGCTTGTTCACCAGGCCGCTGATGCTGACCTGGCTCTTGGCCGTCATCTGCTCGTTCGAGAAGATCCGAATGACGTCCTCGTCTTCGAGGGGAACGCTCGCCGATGCATCGCCATCGATCACTTTGCCCAGGTTGAACGGGATGAGACGTTGGCCGATCGTTCCTGGGACCTTGCGAACGATATAGGCGCGCTCCAGGTAGGTCCTGTTCTTGAAGTCGGGATCCTGGAACCCGCCCTTGGCGAACACGAGATCGAAGAGCGACATGTTCTTCGCAAGCAGGGTCTGGCCCGGTTCCTTCACGTGTCCCTCGATCGTGACGGACTTGTCCTTGCCGGCCATCCCGAACTCGGAGTAGATGGAGACCTGGTCCATCTCTTTCAGCGGGAAGTTCTTCCCGGTATTTCCCGAGAACCTGAACACGCCAGATTTTTCCTGCGTGTAGAGATCCCGCAGAGAGAACGTCGTGAGTTTCTTGGAGAAGTCCTCCTGCGTGCGCACGAGATCCGCACGGTCCAGATGGGCGTATTCCCGCAGGCCTTCAGCTTTCTCAATCAGATCCTTCAGGGTCATGCCCGGTGTGTATTCGTAGGTACCTGGCCGGGTCACGCCGTCTCCGGAAACGATGACCATGCTCTTTCTGACCTGAACGTTCGGAAGGATGGTGAGCTCGTCATGGTCGACCAGAGGATAGTTTCGCGTGGGGTCTGCGAACAGGCTATCCAGGTTGACGTCGAGGAAGACCTCGCCGCGGTTGATGACGGACCGTTTCAACTGGGATCGCATCAGATAGGCGTCTGGCGTGAAGCCTCCGGCGAAGCCGACCAGTTGCTTGAGCCCCTCGTTACCGATCAGCTCGTAATTCAGCGGCCGGCGAATTTCGCCTGTGATCGTGACTGCCTTCTGCTTGAGAGGAACGATGACGTAGTCGCCGCTGAGCAACCGGGACTTCCGAATGTCGAGCGTGCCCCTCAGGAAAAAGTCGTACAGATCCAGGGTGTCGATTCTCCCGTCCGCCCGGCGCACGCGGATTTCGCGCAGGGAGCCGGACTGCTTGACGCCGCCCGCATTGTGCAGCAGGTTGACAACCGTGGCCGTCCCGGAGCTCAGAGTGTAGGCTCCGGGGTTCCGGACCTCGCCGACGACGTACAGCAGCAGCTTGCGGATCTTTCCGAGCTTGACATCGACGAACGCCTTGCTGGCCGATGGGTGCTCGGCGTCGATGTACGATTCGTGGATGAGAGAGAGCGCCTGTGTCACCTTCGTCTTGAGGTCCTTCAACGTGACGCCGTTCGTGTAGATGCGCCCGCCCTCCTCCGGGAGCTCGATGTAGCCTTCCTCGCTGACCGTCAGGTTGTAGAGCAGGTTCAATTCACCCCAGACCGAGATCACCACCTCATCACCTGTGCTGAGGATGTACTGATCGTCCACTGGGCCTTCGGCGATGGGCCCGGCGTCCCCTCGGAAGATGTCGTAGCCGAAGGCTGTAGACGGCTCGGGTGGTCTTGGCGGCTCCTGCGGCTGAAGTTTCGCCGGGATTGTGGCCGACGGCTGCTGCACCTGCGCGAAAGCGCTGCCATGTGGCAGGGCGACCAAGCCCAATCCGACGCAGCAGACGACCGCCCCAAACTCCAAGCGGTTGGAGATACGCATTGCTTCCTTTGTGATGAGTTGAGACGACCGCGCGTGCGCCCGATGCCAGTCGAGAGTCCCGGCGCTGGTGGTCGCCGCGCAGGAAATTATCGCAGAAGCGCCTGGGATGAGCCACTAAAATGTAATCAATCTCACAAGAATGTGTTCAATAATGACGCATTGTCCTCCTGGATCTCGCCGCACGCTATGGCACGCACGGCCTGTACGCGGCTGCCGACGCCCCTGAGCCCGGTGTGACGTCGTTGCGGGACCTGGCCACGTGGTCGTGAACCGCCGACCTCGGATCGCGGTGTTAGAATGCCGGTCATGGGACGCAGCCCGGCGGCCGTGCGACTTCCAGTGGTCGTCCAAACCACTCTTGACGCGTTTGTCGCCGGAGTCCGCGAGCGGTTCGGGCCGAGAGTCGCCGAGATCCGCCTCTTTGGCTCGTACGCTCGCGCCGAGGCCACCGAAGACTCCGATGTCGACTGCCTGGTCCTGCTCGATCGCGTGGATCAGGACGACGACCGGGCTGTCACCAATCTGGCCGCCGATCTCACGTGGCAGATCGCCGGCGTTGTCGTGTCCCCCATGACCATGTCAGTCGCGGAGTTCGAGGCCTGGAAGGCTCTGGAACGCCGTACGCCACTCGAAATCGAGCGCGAGGGGATCCCGCTGTGACCGGCGCGAACAAACGCGCGAACGTCGCGGCGGAACTGGGTCGCGCCGACGAGTCCATGCGTGCCGCCCGCGTCCTGATCGACGCATCGCTCCTCCACGACGCCGAAAGCCGCCTCTACTACGCGATCTACCACGCAGCCGTCGCGCTCCTGCTCACCGAGGGCCTCGAGCCCCGTTCGCACGCCGGCACGGCAAGCATGTTGGGGCTCCACTTCGTCAAGACCGGCCGGGTCGATCCCGAAGACGCCCGGCTGTTTGCCCGGATCCAGAAGTACCGTCTGGAGGCCGACTATGGCCGCGACTTCGTGCTGACGGAGGCGGCGCTCGAGGAGGATCTCGCCGCCTGCCAGGGATTCCTCGACCGCGCGCGCACCACCGTTGCCGGATTGCTCGGATAGCGACCTGATTCCGCCTTGTCGCGGATTGGCGATTGTCGGTTGCCTGCACAGCGTTGAGACGACCCAGAGGTGAACGACTCCCACATGGAAACGACCAATGCACGCGCGGGCGTCGTGGCCGTCAGCAGTACGGCGCGGCGGACGCTCCAGGCGTCCGAGCACCGCATACTGCTCGCGTGCGGCGATCTGATTGCCGCATCGGTCGCGGTCGCGCTCGCGATCTGGGTCTGGTCCATCACCGCCGGGTTCCCGTTCACGCCCGCGTTCCTCGCACGCCGCGCGCAGTGGTTCCTCGCCGTGCCGGCCTGGGTGCTCGTGCTGCTCCCCTCGCACAACGTGCGCACCGCGCTGTCGGCCCGGCGCACCACGGCGGCCCTCGCGCGCGGCATGGCGCTGCTGCTTGCGGTGTATCTCGCCACGTACTTCTATGCGCCGCCGCGAGCGCTCCCGCGGCTCGTCGCTTTGTACATCCTGTGGGAAGGCGCGCTCCTGCTCCTGGCCTGGCGCCTCTGGTACCTCTGGTTCTTCAGCCGCGGGCCGTACCTGCGGCGCGTGGTCGTCGTGGGCGGCGGCTCGCGCGCGGACACCGCCAGCCGCCTGCTGCGCGAGGCCCAGCCGGCGACCAGAATCGTCGTCTCCGGAACCGACCGGCTGGTGGATTCCGTCGAAGAGTCCGGCGCCGCCGACGTCGTGCTCGCCACGGACGGACAGCCGGACGACACGCTGCTGGACGCGCTGCTGCGCTGTCAGGAGCGCGGCCTGCGCATTGTCGGTTTCGCGCAACTCTACGAGGAAACGCTGCAGCGCGTGCCGGTGGAACACGTCGATCGCGAGTGGCTCCTGACCTCGTTCGCCGAGGCAATCAGCACGCGCGACGCGTCACGGATCGTCAAACGAGCGTTCGACATCGCCGGCGCGCTCGGCGGACTGGTCCTGTCGGTCGTCGCCGCGCCGGTCATCGCCGCCGCCATCCTGCTGGAGGACGGCCGGCCGGTGATCTTCCGCCAGACGCGCGTCGGGCGCGGCGGTGCGCTGTTCGACATCCTGAAATTCCGGACGATGGTGCGGGATGCCGAGAAGGACGAAGGGCCGCGCTGGGCGGCGGCGGACGACCCGCGCGTCACGCGCGCCGGCCGCTTCCTGCGGCGCACGAGGCTCGACGAGCTGCCAAACCTGCTGAACGTGCTGCGCGGCGAGATGAGCCTCGTCGGTCCGCGCCCGGAACGTCCCGAGCTGGTCGCCATGCTCGAGCAGCAGGTGCCGTTCTACCGCACGCGGCTGATGGCGCGCCCGGGGCTGACAGGTTGGGCGCAGGTGAATCGCCCCTACGGGGACACGGTCGCGGGCGCATCGGAGAAGCTCGAGTACGACCTCTACTATCTGAAACATCGAACGCTCGCGTTCGATCTGTGGATCCTGCTGAAAACGGTCGGCACCGTGCTCGGACTGAAGGGGCGATGACGGGCGGACGGCGGCGCCGGCCGGTGCTGATGAGGACGACGCGCGGGTTCACGCTCGTGCAGTTGCTCCTGTCGCTGACGGGGATCCTCTGTCTGATGCTGACGCCGCCCGCGCTCGCGTACCGCGTGCACACGGCGCGGATCGCCGCCGCTGGCGCACAGGTGGAGGAGGCTGCCGCGCGCTTGCGCGCGGCCGTCCTCATCGCACGCGTTGACGTGCTCGTGGGACCCGGGCGAACGCCCGACGCGCCGGAGCAGCCGCGGTGGATCGCCGGGGCGCAGGGCGCGCTTCCCGCCGCGGCGCCCGATCCGTGGGGCAACCAGTTGCTCGTGAACGCTGGCGCCTTCACCACCTCACATGCCGTCTGGGTGCTCTCCGCGGGACCGAACGGAATCATCGAGACGCCCTTCGACCAGCCCGCCTCCACAGCCTCGCCAGGCGGCGACGACATCGCCGCGCGCGTGCGCTGAGTTCATTCCCATGCGCGTCGAACGTCCTCAATCCGCGGCGGCTGCCAGCGTTGCGACAACGCAATAGAGCTTGCCGACACGCTCGAGGGTGTGCACGTGCAGTCGCGCGTCGGCGAGGAGACGCTCGACCCGCCGCCTCGTGTAGAAGTGCACCTCGCATCCGCGTAGAGACAGCCGGAGCCGGCGCACGGGCGCGCGCCAGGTTCCCAGCCGCGGAAACGAGAGAATCACGCGATCGCGCGTGATCGCACGCATCCTGCGAAGCACGGGCCCGGGATCCGCAATGTAGTCGAACAGACCGATGCCCAGCGTGACGTCGAAGAGGGCGTCGGGCCCGAACTCCAGCAGATCCGAGTGCGCGAACGCGCACCGGCCGTCGAGGTTCTCGGCGGCCGCGGCCTGTCGGCACAAACGAAGCATCTCCTCCGCGATGTCGAGACCGGTGACCTGTGCCGCGCCGCGCCGGGCCAGTTCCAGAGCGTACACGCCGCTGCCGCACCCCACGTCGAGGAAGGTCCGGCCGGTAACCGGCTCCGATGCCGCCATGGCGAAGGCAAACCGCTCGTACATGTCGCGCCGGAAGACGCGGTCGAGCAGGCCAGACAGCCACGGCTTGTCGCGGGAATAAATCCGGTGAAAGTCCTCTGCCTGCCGATTCCAGTACTCCGACTGACGGGTGAGCGAATCGGTCACAGCCCCAGCACTTCCCGGATCGTCGTAAAGCGGAAATCCTGCAGCAGGCGCTCCAGCTTCCGCTCGGTCCGGCCCAGGCCGTAGTAGTGCCGGATGCGCCTGGTCAACGGCAGTCTGACCCGCGGCTGCCCCGAATCGATCTCCCACGGGTGCACGTAGAACACGACCTGCCGGCCCTGTGCGTTGCACCGGCGGATGGAGTGTCGCGTGTAGGCGTACGGCAGCAGACGAAAGTATGCGCCCCCGCAGCACGGCACGCGTTTCCCGAAGACCTCGATGCAGCTGAGAGGAAATTCGTAAAGACCATCGGTGATCTTGAACGGCAACAGGGGACCGTTGGCAATCCCGTAGTCGGGATGGAACCCGATGGGCACGATCGACGAATCGTACTTGATACGATGCCGTTCGAGGATCGGCAGCGCCCATTTCGTCCTCTCCACGATCGTGAACGACGGCGCACGAAATCCGATCACGTCGTTCGTGAGCCCGCAGTCCCGGAGCGAGCTGAGCGCGCGGCCGAGATCCGCGTCGAACTCCTCTTCCGTCAACTCCGTCAGCAGCCGGTGATCGTAGCCGTGGGATGCGATCTCGTGTCCCGCGCGCTCGATGTCACGGACGAGCCCGGGCAGCCGGTCGGCGACCCACCCCAGCACGAAGAAGGTCGCGCGCGCATCGTATCGCTCGAAGAGTGCGAGAAGGCGACGCGTGCTCGCGGCTACGCGTGACTCGCACGTGTCCCAGTCCTCCTTGCGGATCACGCCGCTGAGGTTTCGAACGCAGAACCAGTCCTCGATGTCGACGGACAACGCGTTGATCATCGAACGGCGTCCCACGTGGGCTCCTGCCGCCGGAACAGGCAGCGGAACAGCCCCACCAGCAGCGCCGCGTTCGTCGCGACGAAATAGTACGGCAACCCGAATCGTCCTGTCCTCGCGCCGGCCAGCTCGAGCAGCAGTCCAAGACCGGCCGCGAGGATGAACGCGCCCTCGCCGGCTGTCACGACGGCGAAAAACAACGACGTCGGCGCGAGCGCGGCGCTCGATACGAGCGTGCCAATCAGCAGCAGCGGTACGAGCCATCGCACGATCTTGTGCGACCACAGGGCAAATGACGCGAACCCATAGCGTGGACTCAGCAGGGCCTTGAAGATGGCGATCCCCTGGAAATTCTGGGCGCCGATCCGGACTTTGCGGCGGAACTCTCCATAAACGGAGTTGGACGGCCTTTCGTACGCCAGGGCAGATGGATCGTACAGCACACGGTAGCCTTGCTCGATGATCGCCAGCGGGATCACGAAGTCGTCGACGACCGCCACGCCGGCAGGCAGAGGACGGAAGAGGCGTCGTCGGATCGCGTAGACCGGACCCACGGCGCCCAGCGTCGTCGAGATATCGCTTTCGAGTCGCTTCAGGGCGTTCTCGTACCGCCAATACAGCCCCTCGCCGCGGCCGCCCGCGGTGTCCTGGTCCGCCGTCAGAATCAACTCCCCACAGACAGCGCCCACCGCCGGGTCCGCGAAATGGGACGCGAGCCGCCGGATGGTGTCGGGTGCGTAGGATGCGTTCGCGTCCGAGAACACGACGATCTCCCCGGCAGCGTGCGCCACCAGGTCGTTGAGCACGGCGGCCTTGCCTCGACGTAATGGGAACATCGTGGCGCGCAGAACGATCGACTGATGCCGGGCGAGAACGTCATTCGTCCCGTCGGTGGACCCGTCGGATCCGAACAGCACCGATAGCTTCCCGGACGGATAATCCGTCGCCTCGAGGTTCGCGATCTTCGCCTCGATCACGCGGCGCTCGTTGAACACGGGTACAACGACGGTGACACTCGGCGGTTCCGCGGATGTCGGCGGCGCCGGCCGCCTGGACCGGGCTCGATGAACGATCACCAGCACCACCGGATAAAGCACGTACGTGTACACGATCATCGAGACGCACGACCAGAAGGTAATGACCCACACGATCACAGGGCGATGTTGGTGGTACTGGGTGACGGCGGTGGAACGGCGTCGGGGACGCGCCCGGCTCCGGCCGTGGGGATCATTATAGCCCGCGTTCGAGGCTGGCGGTCTCCGAGACGTTCGATTGTGAATGGAAGGGCAATCGCCCACGGGTGGGCGCGCCTGCGCGTATGACGGTGGCGCGAGGGGCGCTCCAGGTGCGCCGGGCTTGTGCAGCGTTCGGCGAACAGGCCCTCCTCCTCGTCGTCCCAGGCCTTGACCCGGCCGTAGCACAGCGGGAGCACCACGAGTATTAACATACTGGTAATGAAGAGGTTCACCGTCGAGGTGGGACGAGGGCATCATCGAGACCCCCTTCGATCCACCCGCGCGGCCTCGCCCGCCGGCGACGACGTCGCCGCGCGTGTCCGCTGACGACGTTCGCAAGACCGGACAACCGTTGCGTGATATTGTCCGACTCTCAGGGCAGATGAAGCCGGCAGAATGAGCGCACCGTCTCCATCAGGTCGTGGCGTGGCAGTAGCCACCACCGTCGCCAAGAGTTATCTCTCGTTCGCCCGCGTCCTGGCCGCCTCGTTCCTCCGCTACCATCCCGACATACCGTTTTTCGTCCTCCTGGCAGACGAGGTGGACGACTGCTTCGTGCCAGCCGCCGAGCCGTTCCGGCTGCTGCGCCTCGCGGATTTGAAGATTCCCGGCTTGGCCGATCTTCGCTTTCGGTATTCGCAACAGGAGCTGACCTACTCGGCGACGGGGTACCTGCTGAGTCATCTGCTGGATCGGGGCTTCAGCGGAGCCGCCTTCCTGAAGCAGGAAAGCCTGGTGCTGGGCGACATGACGGACGTGTTCTCAACGATGGACCACCATTCCATCGTGCTCGTTCCTCACCTGCTGGCACCGTTGCCAGGGAAGGAAGGGATCGCGCGCGAGCTCAACATTCTCCAATCAGGCGTCTACAATGTGGGCTTCCTCGGCGTCTCGGGGAAGCCTTGCGCCCGGGCTTTCCTCACCTGGTGGCAGGATCGGCTCCGCGACCACTGCCGCCACGACGTGCCGCAGGGAATGCACTTCGAGCAGCGCTGGCTCGATCTCGTGCCGGCCTATTTCGACGACGTGCACATCCTGCGCGACCCCGGGTTCAATGTGGGTCACTGGAACCTGCCGGAGCGTGATGTCCGGCTCGACGGCGATCGAGTGCTGGCCGGCGAAGAGCCATGCCGCTTCTTCCGCTTCAGCGGCTTCGATCCAGACCAGCCGCTCGCCGTCACGAAATACTCATCGCGCCTCACGATGGCGAACGCCGGACCAGCCGCCGAACTGTTCGCGCGGTATCGGACGCTGCTCGAGGACGCGGGCTACTCCGAGACGAAGGGCTGGCCTTACGCGTACGGCCACTTCGACAACGGCGTGCCGATCCCCGGCGCGGCGCGCCGGTTCCACCGCGAGCTCGGCGACAGGTCGGCGCAGTTTGGCGACCCGTTTCAAACCGGCAAGCCCGGCAGCTACTTCAACTGGCTGAACGAGCCGATCGACGACCGCTCCGATCCATTCGGAACGATCACGCGATTCTGGCGTGCGGTCTACGACCAGCGGCCGGATGTGCGCCAGACGTACCCGGACCTCTGTGGCGCCGACCGCGAGGCGTTCATTACGTGGACGGAACAGTTCGGCATACGCGAACATGGGGTAGCCGAGCGCTTCCTCGTGCACCCATCCAGGCCGGCACCGCGTCTGCGGTCCGTTCAACTACGCACTTGCGAATCCACATTGGGCGTGAACCTCGCAGGCCGCTTCGCCTCCGAGAAGGGCATCGGCGAAGCCGCGCGCAGCCTCGAGCGGGGTCTCGCGGCCGCCGGGATCGCGTACGTGCTCAACAACTACGAAGATCCGCTCTCGTCGAACGAGGAGAGGACGTTGACCGGCTTCTCCAACGCCAGTCCGTATCCAGTCAACCTTCTCTGTGCAGATCCCGTCGCAATGCCGGCGTTTACGGCTCTCCACGCCGCGACGTACCTCGCCGGGCATCACAACGTGGCCCACTGGGCGTGGGAGTTCAGTGACTTTCCACGCGCATGGGCGCCGTACTTCGAGCATCTGGACGAGGTCTGGGTAGCCTCCACGTTCGTGCAGCAGGCGGTGGCGAAGGTATCGCCGATTCCGGTGCGCACGGTGCCCTACTGCATACGCGACGATCTGCACGCCCGGGCGTGCGGCCCGGACGTGACCCTCCCGGCGGACAGGATGATCTTCCTGTTCGCCTTCGACTTCGCCAGCCACTTCGCCAGGAAGAACCCGCTTGGGCTGGTGCGTGCCTTCAAGCGCGCGTTCGGCCGTCACGATGATGTCCTGCTCGTCCTCAAGTGCGCACGTTCGCACCTCGCGCCGGCGGACCTTGCGAGACTGCGGGAGGCCGCAGAGGGCGCCCGGGTGGAGTTCATCGACCGCGTGCTGCCTCGACAACAGGTCCTGTCGCTGATGCGCCGGGCCGATTGTTATGTGTCACTGCATCGCACCGAGGGTTTCGGTCTGACGCTCGCGGAGGCGATGGACCTGGGGAAGCCGGTCGTGGCCACCGGCTACTCTGGCAACCTCGACTTCATGACTGCGAGCAACAGCTTTCTTGTCGACTATCGGTTGGTGCCGGTCCAGCAGAATTGGGGCCCGTACACAGAGGGCCATGTCTGGGCCGATCCGGACCTGGATCACGCAGCCGCGCTGATGCGGCTGGTCTACGAGGATCGCGCACGCGCGCAGGAGGTCGGAAGGCGAGCGAGGCAGGACATTCTCGCCCGCCTGCATCCCCGAGTGGTCGGCGAGCACGTCGGGCGTCTCTTGAGCGCGGCCACGGGAGGAGGCGTCCGGGCTGCCGTATGACGCGCACCGCGGTGGGCACCATCGTTGCCAAGAACTTCGTGTCGTTCGCGCGCGTCCTGGCGGATTCGTTCCGGCGACACCATCCGGCCGTCCCGTTGTTCGTCGTTCTCGCGGACGAAGTGGATGGCTGCTTCGCGCCGTCCGCCGAGCCGTTCCACCTCTTGCACCTGCGCGATCTCGCGATACCGGATCTGGCGTCCTCCCGTTTTCACTCCACCCGGGAGCAGGTGGCCATCGCGTCCAAGCCCTACCTCCTCTCCCACCTGGTGGAACGCGGCTTCGAGCGCGTGGTCTTTCTGGATCCCGACATTCTCGTGTTGAGCGATCTGACGTCGCTCTTCGACGAGGCCGGCCGCCACTCGGTCACGCTGACGCCGCACCTCCTGAAACCGCCTTCGGCCGCCGAGGGGGTCAACCGCGAGCTCAATATCCTTCAGTCAGGCATCTACAATGCGGGTTTCATCGGCGTCTCCAACACGCAGCGCGCGAGAGATTTCCTGGTCTGGTGGCGGGATCGGCTTCGTGACCACTGCCGGCGCGATGTTGCTCAGGGGATGTTCTACGACCAACGCTGGCTGGACCTCGCGCCGGTCTTCTTCGAAGATGTTCACGTTCTGCGCGACCCGGCGGTGAATGTGGCCTACTGGAACCTGCCCGAGCGCGACGTGCGGCTCGACGGCGATCGCGTCCTGGTCGACGGCGAACCGTGCCGCTTCTTCCATTTCAGCGGCTTCGATCCGGACCAGCCGCTCGCCGTCACGAAGTACGCATCGCGCCTGACAATGGCCGACGCCGGACCGGCCGCGGAGCTGTACGCGCAGTATCTGAGGCTGCTGGACGCGGCTGGGTACCAGGAGACCAAGGCCTGGCCTTACGCGTACGGGCACTTCGACAACGGCGTGCCGGTTCCCGACCTCGCGCGGCAGATCCACCGCGAGCTCGGCGACGCGTCGACGGGGTTCGGGGATCCGTTGCGGACCGCCGCGCCCGGCAGCTATTTCAACTGGCTGAACGAGCCGATCGACGCCCCCCGGGACGCCTCCATGACGATCACGCGGTTGTGGCGGGCGATCTACGAGCAACGCCCTGACCTTCGCCGCGCGTTTCCCGACCTGACGGGCGCCGGCCGCGCCGCGTTCCTCAGGTGGACGGCGGAGTTCGGCGTGCGCGAGCACGACATCCCGGAACACTTCCTCGGCTGGTACGCGCGCGCGGCAATACTCTCGGCTTCCACCAACCGCAGCGCCTCGCCCGGCGGCGACGACATCGCCGCGCGCGTCGGCTGACGATCGCGGCGCGCTTTGACAAGATTGTGGACCCTGGCGACGCGGAGCCGCGCAGCGCTCCGACAGGGTGCGATTCACGGTGTTTGACAGCAGCCCTCAACGAAGCATAGATTTCGCGCAGATCGGGGTCGCCCCCCGGACGGGAGGCTTCTTAATGCGACTTGAACGCAGAATTCCTGGGATCTTTGCGCTCGCCCTTATCATCGCGTGCGGTCTACCGACGACGGCCCATACACAGACGCTGGGTCAACTGGCAGTGCTGCGCGGCAATCCACCCGTAGTGGATCTCCGTTCGCCGGCGACTGGGAACACAACGCAGACCTGGCCGGACGGCGATACAGCAGCGCGGGGACTGGCATTGCGCTACGACGACAATGGCGTCCTCGAGTCGGTGTTCGTGGCGCACACAGGCCAGCCGCTGAATTCAATTCCCCCAAGCGTCGCGAATCCCGCAAGCGTCACGAGGATTGTCGCTGCCACCGGGATGCCTGATGGCCCCGGGCCGGCGTACCCCGGCGCGACCCTCTACGATCTTGCGGTCGACCGAGACGGCAGTGTGTTGCTGGCAATGCGCACAGCGCTCGGCCAGGGCTGCGTGTCCCGCCTGTCAGCCGACATGGCGACTACGACCAACGTCCATTGCTTGCCACCAGGGCAGATGCCCTGGGCGCTGGCTCTCAACCAGGACGGCCGCATTCTCATCGGATGGAACAGTGCCATTGATGAAATGTCCGCGAACGGCTCCAACGGCGTGATCTTGTTGAATCCAGAAACGGGAGTCACCGAAAGCCTGAATGAGGTGACCGGGTCCGCGCTGCTGTCGGACATTGCAGTGGCGCCGGGTGGGCTCATCTATCTGGCCGAGTACCGAGCCGACGAATGGTCCGGGACGGGGGCCTCGATCTCGTGGTTAGACCCCGCCGCGACCCCCATCACCCGGACAGTCCTGCTTCCGGGGCAAGGGACGATCCTCGTGAGGCCTGCGCAGATGGCCATTGTCGGCACGTCGACCGCACACACAATCTACGTTGCGGATCCATGGGGTATGTGCGGTGGTGGCGGAGGAGGCATGGAACCCCCGGGGCTTGGGCAGCCTTGCCCAGCCAACGGTGGCCTTGTGACCGTGGCAAGTTCGGGCGGCGCAGTGTCACGGGTTCCCATCGGGTGGGACTTCGGGCCGTACGGCATCGGATTCGTGGGCTCAGCCGTGACCGCCAGTCCGGTGGATGCCACGACCGGGACGGCGCCTGTCACGCTGACATTCGACGGAGTATCCAGCACGGGCAGCACGTCACTCGTAACCTCGACCGTCGGGCCCACGCCACCATCTGGTTTCCAGCTTGGGGATCCGGCGACCTACTATGAGATCACCACGGAGGTGGGCTTCACCGGTGGGATCACGGTCTGTGTCAACTACCCGGACGGAAGCTACGTCGACGAGACGCAGCTGAAACTCAACCACTGGAACGGGAGCGCCTGGGAGGAGCTGCCGAACCAAACGCTCGACACCGCGGCGAATGTCGTGTGCGGTCGGACGATGTCGCTGTCCCCGTTTGCGATTTTCGAGCCGGCTGTACCTGATGACACCGAGGGACCGGCGCTCTCGGTGACGGTGAGCCAGGCGACGCTGTGGCCCCCCAACGGCAAGTTCGTACCGATCACCCTGTCCGGTTCGGCTTTCGACCCGTCAGGCATCGCCTCTCTGACGTATCGGTTGGCCGATGAGTACGGGACGTTCTCGACTCAGCCGCAGACGCTCACCCTGCCGAAGACGCTGTTCCTGGAGGCCCTCCGCGCAGGCAACGACATGGACGGTCGTCTGTATACGATTACGGTGACGGCAACGGACACGTTCGGGAACGTGTCGCAGCAGGCCCTGCAGGTCAGAGTTCTGCACGACCAGCGTCAGTAGATCGGCTTTCGACGGGCGCGGGCGATCCAGGAGCGAGGCCTGCGCCCGTCGTCCGTACGCGAGGCGGAGGCATCTTGCGGCACGCCCCTCGCGCTTCTGGGCAACACTCGTGGCCTTCTCCGCGCGTTTCCAGACCTGACCGGCGCCGACCGCGCCACGTTCCTCAGGTGGACGGCGGAGTTCGGCGTGCGCGAGCACGACATCCCGGAACGCTTCCTCGGCTCGTACGCGCGCGCGGCAATACTCTCGGCTTCCACCAACCGCAGCGCCTCGCCCGGCGGCGACGACATCGCCGCGCGCGTCGGCTGACGGCTGCGCTCCCGGACCGAACCGGCACGGCCGCCGACAACCGCGATGCCAAGGACGCCGGAGGTCTGCGCGGCGAGGAGCCGGTCGGCGCCGGACATCCGTTTCTGATAGGATGCTGTGTTTTCGCCACCAACGGAGGTCACGACGGCTGATGAAGATCACGGTTACCGAGACGCCGCTTTCCGGTGTCGTACTCGTCGACACGCACTACTTTCATGACGATCGCGGGTTTTTCATCGAATCCTGGCACCGGCGCGATTATGCGGATGCCGGCCTGACGATGACCTTCGTTCAGGAGGGGCATTCACGATCCGGCCGTGGTGTCCTGCGCGGATTGCACTACCAGGACATGACCGCGCCCATGGGGAAACTCGTCCGGTGCACCCTGGGGCGGATCCTCGACGTCGCGGTGGATCTGCGGGTCGGGTCTCGCACGTTCGGCAAGTGGACGAGCGTCGAGCTGACGGCGGAGAACAAGCGCCAGATCTACGTTCCCGAGGGTTTCGCGCACGCGTTTCAGACGCTCTCAGACGTGGCCGAGGTGCAGTACAAGCAGACCGGTTTCTACACGCCGTCCTCGGAGGGCACGCTTGCGTGGAACGATCCGGATGTCGGGATCGAGTGGCCTCTCCCGGATCCCATCCTGTCGGAGCGCGACAAGCGCGGCATGTCGCTGAAGCAATACCTGGAGAAGCCGGCGTTTCGTGTGCCGGTCTGACCCGGCATCGAGAGCCTGATCCCGGAGGTCGTTCGGGGTGGCCGCGACTTTCGGTCAGCGGCGGCGCTTCTGCTGGAGGTAGTCGGCGAGGGCCTCCCGCCAGTGACGCAAGGGAGCCGGCAGTCGCCCGCAGCCGAGCGCCGAATAGGGCGGACGCCGCGCGCGCCGGCGCGTCTCGGCGGTGGACTGGGGCTCGAGCCGCACCGCCGTGCCGGTCAGCTCGAATGTCGCTTTGGCGAATTCGTACCACGAGCACTCGCCCCCGTTGGCCACGTGGATCAGGCCGTCCGCGCCGCCGTCCATCAGTTCGATGACCTGCCGCGCCAGATCCGCGGTAAACGTCGGCGACAGGACCTGATCGTCGACGACGCGCACGACGTCCTGTTTCTGCGCGAGATTCAGCATCAACTCGGGAAAGGTCCAGCCTTTCCGGCTGGTGGCCGTGCCGTACAGCCCCGCCGAACGGATGACCAGTGCTCCGGGCGCCGCATGCAGCACGAGCTGTTCCCCGGCGAGTTTGGAGATTCCGTACACGTTGATCGGGCAGGGTGGATCGGTCTCGGAGAAGGGATGATTGCGCCCCCGGTTCCCGCCCCCGTACACGTAATCGGTCGAGAAGAACACGTGCCGTGCGCCGGCCGCTGCACTGGCGCGCGCCACGTTCAGCGCGCCCATGGCGTTGACGGCGAAGGTCAGCGCCGGGTTCACCTCGCAGTCGTCCACGCGATGAAAAGCCGCTGTGTTGATGACCCAGTCCGGCCTGCGGCTTGCGATTGCCTGCTGGACGGCGACGCCGTCGGTGACGTCCAGATCCTGGTGCGTGAGCCCGACGGCCCGATCGCCGAGCGCGCGCACGAGATCCTGCCCGAGCTGTCCCTCGGCTCCGATCACGACGGCAGTCATCGCGGCTCGGCGGCGGCGGCGGGAGACTGCGTCAGCGCGTGCGCCTTGAACCACCGGATATTGAAGTACACCGGGTTCTCCTGCGGCCGCTCGCCGTAACTGCCCGCCTCGAGTCCGTCCCAGATGTCCAGCACCGCTTTCGTGGTTCCGCGCTCCGCGCGGAAGCCCAGCTCGCTCTCCATCTTGTCGGCGAGCACGTAATAGCTTCGCGAGCCGAACTCCACCGAGCGGTCACGTTTGACCCGGATCGAGATCTGCCGGTGCTGTTCCAGAATTTCGGAAATCCAGTGTGCGAGCTCGAGCGTCCGATAGTTCTTCCGAAGCACGTTGAACACCTGGCCGCGGACTTTCGCGAGCGGCGCCACCAGGCAGTAGAGGTACGCATCGACGGCGTCGCGGACGTGGAGCAGGGGTCGCCACGCCTCGCCGCTGCCGTGCACGGTCAGCTCGCGGCGGAACCACGCGTGCAACGTGAACGTGTTGAGCACCAGATCGAAGCGCATGCGCGGGGACGGGCCGTACAGCGTGCCCTTGCGCAGCAGCACCGGGCAGAAGTGCGGGTACTGCTCCCCGAGTTTCAGCAGCTCGATTTCCGCGAGCCGCTTCGTCTTGCTGTAGTTTGCGGTAGGGGAGGCCAGCGAATCTTCGCGTTTCGGTCGCACGTCCGCGTCCGATTCGTGAGCGGCCGTGTAGTAAACGGAACACGACGACGCGAAAACGAACCGGAGATCCTCGCCAGTGGCCTCGCTTCTGCGCGCCACGATCTCGGCAATCCTGCGGGTCGCCTGCACGTTGCTTTCGGCGTTCAACTCCGGCGCGAAGTCAGCCGTCGGATCGTTCGAAAGGCCGGCGAGGTGGATGACGGCTCTCACGCCGTCAAGCCAGGCGGGGTCCGCGTCGCGGATGTCGGCCTGGATCAACTCGAGGCGCGCGTGCGGCTCCGGCCGGTGCTCGAACCAGAAGAGGTCGACGACCCGGACCGATTCGCCGAGCGCGAGCAACTCGGGGACCAGAAGACTTCCGACATACCCGCCCCCGCCTGTGACCAGAATCATGCCACCTCCATTCTGCAGCGCGCGTGTTAGCGCAGAAATTCTATCATGCGGCCGCGGACTGAATGGTCACCGCTGGATGGACTGAGGCGATTGCGCGCAGATCAGGTCAGACACGGCCGAGCGCGCCGACAGGTGGTGCTGCCGGCATAAAGAAGAAGGGGCGGCTCGATTCATGAGCCGCCCCCTTTTCGCTATTACGGTTGATCCGTTTCGGTCAGCGCCCGTCGTCCAGTCTTGCCAACGCATCGCTCAGCGGGGAGTCTCCCTTGAGTCCCCACTGGAGGTGCAGGATCCCGCCGGTCGAGAGGCGCACGTACCAGTCGCCACTGGCGGGACGAAACACCGCCCGGTCCGCTTTGCCGTCGCCATCGAAGTCGTTCGGCACGGGCGTGTCACCCGGCAAGCCCCACTGCACGAGCGAAGAGGGCACCGTCAGCAGCGGGTCGAGCGTGAACCACACGCCGCTTGCCGGCCGGTAGACGGTGAGGTCGGCTCGGCCGTCGCCGTCGAAATCAGCCGCCACCGGCACGTCGCTCGGCAGTCCCCACTGCCGCACGAGGACGCCGCCGAAGCTCGCGGAACTGAGCTTCAGGAACCACTGGCCGGTTGACGGCCGGAACACGGCGAAGTCGGCGCGGCCGTCGCCGTCGTAGTCCGCCGGCATCGGGACGTCCGACGAGAGTCCCCACTGAATCACGATGGACGTCGCGTAGTTGCTCGACGACAATTTCACGAACCAGGTGCCGGAGGACGGACGATACACGGCGAGATCGGTCCGGCCGTCGCCGTCGTAATCGGCCGGCTCCGGCCGGTCGCTCGACAGTCCCCACTGTTCCGCGCGGCTCGTGGCAAAGCCGGTGCTCGAGAATCGGATGTGCCACACCCCGCTCGACGGACGGTACACCGCGACGTCCGACCTGCGGTCGCCATCGTAGTCCCCAGGGACGCGCACATCGCCCGGCAGCCCCCACTGGAGCTGTGTGGATCCCGCATAGTTCGTCGCCGATAACCGCGTGTACCACATACCCGTCGATGGACGATAGACGGTGAGGTCAGCACGGCCGTCGCCGTCGAAGTCGCTCACCGGCGGCACGACAATCCGCGGCCGCTCGGCGACGGGACGATCGCCGCGCGCCCCCTGCGACTGGCTCGACGTGGTAGCCGTGATCCGGTTGTAGGTGAACCAGGTGCCATTCGA
Organism: Acidobacteria bacterium RIFCSPLOWO2_12_FULL_66_21; assembly: GCA_001767455.1. Lineage (GTDB taxonomy): Bacteria > Acidobacteriota > Vicinamibacteria > Vicinamibacterales > 2-12-FULL-66-21 > 2-12-FULL-66-21. The sequence goes on along the minus strand of MELC01000046.1, from coordinate 16,462 downwards.
GGGACGGAAGATCGTCAAGTCGTCCACGCCGTCGCTGTCGAAGTCCAGGGCCACGGGCACGTCGCCTGCCGCGCCCAACGCGAACGCGCCGCTGGTGGCGTAGTGCCCGGCGGAGTATGCGATGAACCAGGTGCCCGACGACGGACGAAACACCGCCAAGTCCGTCTTGTCGTCCCCGTCGAAGTCTCCCGGGACGGGCGTGTCACCGGCGAGGCCCCACTGGAAGCTCCCGACGGTGCCGTAAGCGCCGGCGGAATACGCCACGTACCACCAGCCCGTGCCCGGACGGTACACCGCGAGATCCGCCTTGCCGTCGCCGTCGTAGTCGCCGGGGAGCGGGATGTCCCCACGCAGCCCGAAGGCGACCGGCGCCCGCCCGCGAACGAACCACGTGGCGCCGGCACCATCCGTGGTGCGGAACACCGCTTCGTCGGTGGTTCCGTTGCCGTCGTAGTCAGCCGGGACCGGAAGATCACCGGCGCGTCCCCACTGCACGGCCGGCTGGTTCCGGATGTACCACACGCCGGACCCGGGCCGGTACACGGCGCTGTCGAACGTTCCGTCCCCGTCGTAGTCTCCGGCAACCGGCACGTCGCCGGGGAGACCCCACTGGCGATCGGCGAGCCCTTCGATGAGCCACGTGCCAGTGCCGGGCCGGTACACCGCGCGATCCGCGCGACCGTCGCCGCTGAAATCTCCCCGCGTGGTACCGCCCGACTGCGTAACGGTGAACACCAGACCAGCCACAGTCAACGTGCCGGTGCGCGGTTGGCCCGACGGGTTGCCGGCCACCAGGTACGACACCGTTCCGCTGCCCGTTCCGGATGCGCCGGAGACGATCGTGATGAACGACGCGTTGCTCGCGGCCGACCAGGCGCCGCACGTCGCCCCCGCGGTCACGACGATCGACCCGCTGCCGCCGGTGAACGGCGAGGTGGCCGTGCTCGCCGACAGCGAGAAACTGCACGGCGCGGCGGCGATTTGCAGCGGGGCGTCCGAGTACGCGCCGGTGCTCTGCACGCCGTCGCTGGCTTCGGCGTACACGTAGTACGTGCCGGGGGGCACGCCCGTCGTGTCCCACGCGTAGGCGCCGGACGCGCTCAGCGTCAGGCCGGATACGATCGCAGTCTTCCCGTTCGAGGGATCCTGGTCGGTGTCGTAGAAGAGCGCGACGGTCGGGGTGTCGCCGGCGTCGGCATCGCTTCCCGCGTAGTGGATCGTGTAGGTGCCGTCTGCAACTGGCATAGCGGTCAGCTTGACGTCGTCCAGGTGGAACACCCTCGAGGGGTACTCGTGCGGGTCGAACCGGAACTGCTTCTTGCTGTTCGTCGTCCACGGCACCCGCTCAGCGCCGAAGCGAGGGTCGAGGCCGCCGTTCGCTTCGGTCAGGCTGGCCAGATCGACGGTGTACGAGTGTGCCCCGGGCCAGATGACGACGGGGCGCGTGAACGTGACGCTGCCCGCGTCGAGCGCGGAGGTCGACGCCCATGCCACGCTGGCGAGGGCAGAGGCGCCGTCGAACGGGTCGTCGATCTGCATCCGGTACGTCAAGTACCGGTACTTGGACGTGTCGATCGCGGTCGCGTTGTTGCTGTTGTTGAGCAGCGTCACGCTGGGGTCGAAGTTGCCGGTCGCGTTGAGCTGGCCGCCGGCGAACGTCACGTCCGACAGGTTCGCGCTCGCCTGAATGTCGCTCGCCGACGACATGTCCCACGCATTCCCGAGCACCGTCGTCGCGTAGTCCGCGCCGCTGGTGCGCGACGGGTCGGTCACCCGGATGGCCGGAGGTGCGTTGATCGTGAAGGCCTGCGCGCTGGTTGTGCCGTCCGCGGTCGTCACACGCAGCGTGTACGCGCCCGGCGGCAGCACGCCGTAGTTCCAGTTGTACGACCCGCCGGTCACGCTGCCCGCGACGTTCACGATCGTGCCGCCGGCGTCGATGACGTCGATCGTCGCGGCGCCGCTCCCTCCGGTCCACTGGATCGCCTGCACGGCCGCCCCGGGCATGTCGTCGCCATACGTGAGCCGGACCCAGTCGACGAACATCTGCTGGCCCGAGTGTTCGCTGTTCAGGTTGATGCGCAGTCCGCGCGCCACGCCGCTCGTCCAGAGCACGCCGAGGTTGCTCTCGGTCATGTCGGCGGCCAGAATTCGGAACCCGAGTCCGGTGTGCGGCAGGTAACGGAGTCCGGCGCCGGCGCCGACGCCCGCGTCAATCGCCGCGGGATCGCCCCACGCCTGGTGGGCCCAGTAGACCCGGGGGTTTTCGCCGGTTCCGGAGTCGCTGATGCGGGCCGCGAGCTTTGTATATTTCGCGGTATCGATGGGCAGGTTCACGCCGTTCCTGCCCGGATTCACCAGCCCGTAGTTGCCGCGATAGAGCATCTCGATCGTCGAGTTGTTCGCCGAGCCGACCGGTGTGGTCGTCCCGCCAGCGAGGCCGCCGGAGACCGCGAAATCGGTCCAGCCGACCGTCGCTCCAGCATTGGGGCTGATGTCCTCGGCGTTGGCCATGTCCCAGGCGTCGTGCATCACGTCTGTGGCGAAGTCAGGGCCGGCCTGGAGACGGCTGGGAAACGTGATGACGACAGGGGGCGCCGCCTGAGTGACGGTCGTCGCCCGGCCGGCAATCGTAATCGTGCCCGAGCGGATCGCCGACGCGTTGGCCGCGATCGTGAGGCTCACGGTCCCGTTGTTCGTGCCGGACGCGCCGCTGGTAATCGTCAGCCACGAAGAATCGGACGTGGCCGTCCACGGGCAGTCCGCTCCGGTGGTCGAGGTCGCGGTCACCGCGATCGAACCCGTACCGCCGGTTGCCAGGAACGATGCCGAGGCCGGAATGGAGTACGTGCACGTGGCTGGGACGCTACCCATGCGCGCAACGAGGTCCTTCAACGCGCTCTCGAACGCGGTGCCCTTGGTCTTGACCTCCCAGGTGTACGGAACGAGCAGAGACGGCCGATAGCGTTCGACGAGCGGCATCTCGTCGTCGTACACCTTCCGGTCCGATGAGACGGGCTCGGAGGGGTTCCACTCGAGGATGGCCCAGCGGACGTTCCGCGCCCCGATCGCCGGCGCGAGGCCTTGCAGCGTCTTGACGTAAGGGCCGTTTGCGCCTGCTCCGCCGAAGTTGATGTTGAACGCGGTGACGCCCATGCCGCCGTACGGCGACACGTCAGCGCTCCACAATGGACTTGCCGAGGTCACGAACCGGAAGTTCGGGTTCGCGGGTGTGCTCCCGAAAAGATAGTCGGTCGGGATCTGATAGGAGAACCACCGGTCGGTTGGCACAGTGGGATTCGCGACCGGATCCGCCGGGACTGTGGAATCGAGCGGTGTGGTCGTGATCCACTTCGCGAAGTCCTTGTTGTGGTGCGCGATCATCGTCTGGCGGAAGAGGGACCAGGCCTCCCACCAGGCGTTGCCTGGCGTGCGGGTTCGTGGGGCGTCGAAGCGTCCGGAGCTCGCGCCCGCATCGGTGATTGTTCCGCCGATCGACGGGATCGCCTTCGGATCCGGCAGCAGAGAGCCCGGGCTCCAGTCTGCCAGAGCCCAATCGGCAAACCGCAGGTTCCAGCTCGTAAACGACGTGCCGAAATCGCCGTTGAACGTGTGACCGTCGCCGCCTTCGTCCGTGCCGGGAGTCGCATCGCCGGAGTAGCGGATCGCGAGCTCGTATCCCTCTCCCGCGTACGCCTGGCCGGCCGCGTACAAGCCGGCGTTGCGAAGCCAGTCGCGGAATTCGGCAACGGCGAACGGCGAGTAGTCGGCAAGCTGCGAAGTCGCGTCCGTGTATTCGACGGGGCACGCAACCGGGTCGTTCTTACCGATCGGACACACGATCGATGACCGGCCGTACGAGAGCTCGACTTCGCCATCGCCGCTCGCGGCCACCAGCGTCCCCGGCTCCTCGGCCATCTTCCGGGCGAGATACCGGCCGATCTCGCGAACGTATTTCTCCTGGACCGCGATCGACTTGCGCGCGTAGCGCGAATGGCTCAACCAGCCGCTCGCGACGCCGTTGTCGGCGCTGTACCACTGCATGTTGCGCAGGTCCTCCGCCTCGGCGGCGGCCTGCACGGCGTCGGTTCTCTCGCGAACCGCAGTCAGGATATTCAGCGCGAGCGGGATCCCAGCGGCCTTTGCCCGCGCGACGTAGTTGTCGATCTGCGCGAACGTCGAGGTGAGGGCCGTGCGGACGGCGGCCGGGTCATCGATGTTCACCGTCGAGCTCGACATGTCCACGAACACGTACGCGGTGAAGCCGACCTTCACGTAGGACCCTTCGCCGACATTGGACCTCAGGTACGCCACCTCGGCATCGATGTCCGATGGCGAGGCGCTCGGGAAATTGGACCAAAGCGGGAGGATATATGTGATGTCTTTATGTTGAACGGCGGGTGACTGCGCGCCCGTGATCGTGACGCACGCCAGCACGACTATGGCGAGTGCCATCGAACGGCCCAACGCCCGGAGACACCTTCGCCGGAGACTTGATACGAACATTCAGGAACTCCTCGGGAAACAGCTGAGGGGGAACGCGTCATTCTAGCACAGGCGGCATTCCAGGTGTCAGCTCTCAGCTCTCAGCTTTCAGCTTTCAGTTGAGAACCAGGCGGTCTTATAGATGAGGTCGGGGGCCAGCGTCCAGTTTCCAGTTTCCAGCTTCCAGCGGGGGAAGCTGAGAGCTGATAGCTGACAGCTCTCAGAAATACCGCGTGAGGATGACGCTCAGGGCGAAGGCGTGCAGCGCGGCGCAGGCGGCAAGTGCGGCCGCGGCCATCCTCCGCGAGAGGTGCGGTGCACGGCCGGCGGTGAGCCGCCAGACGATCGGGGCCGTCCAGACAATGGCGAGCGACGACAGGTACGCGCCGACGAGGTATCGACCGTGCAGGTTGCGCTGGAGGAAATAGGAGCCGAGCGTGTCGAGGACAACCGCCGCCGTCCAGCCAGCGGCGAACAGCGCGAGCCATGCGCCGCGCCGCTCGTCGCTCCTCCGTCCGACGAGCACGAGGAGCCAGACGCCCAGGCCGCCGGCGATGACCACAAGCGAGGTGACGACGGCGACCGGGAGGAGCGTGTCGAGCCATCCGAACCCCGTCCAGAAGAACGTCGAGAGCAGCAGGTCGTGATGGCGCAGGCGAACGAGGGTGCCGATCGACGAGAGGGTTGCCCGGAGATATTCGTCGAGCGGCGGCCGCGATCCCGGACTGAAGTACGTGAGGGTCGGCATGTCGATCGCCAGCGACGCGACCGCGGTTCCCAGAACAGCCGCCGCGACGACATACGCGACGCCGCTCACGACGACCGCGCGAGCGCGCTTCAGTCTGTCACCCGCGATCCTGCGTACTTCCCCGGCGGCGACCTCGACGACGATGCCGATCGGGAGCAGGAGCGCGAGGACCCACGATCGATCGCGCACGCCCTCGGCGGCGGCCTTGAACCACGGCGGCAGGCTCCCGGCATCGCCCGGCCAGAGGCCCCGGCTGTAGGCCTCGCCCGTTGCGGGGATCAACAGGCTGGCGCCGAGTGCCGCGCCAATCCAGAAGATCGCGGCGCGGCGCGCGCCGTCGCGCCGGCCCAGCGTGCCCCGCGTGCCCAGGAGCACCCTCCCGGCGAGCGCCGCTGCCACGAGCGCCAGCATCGGCGTCCCCGATCGGCCACCGGCGATCGTCAATGCCGCAAGAATCCCGATCGGCAAGCCGAGCCGGTGCGTGCGCGGGCCGTCGAGAAAGAGCGCGGCGAGGACCGACGCGAATGCGATATACGTCGAGGTCAGCACCGCGTATTCCGACACAGGAACGCTGAAAAACGGAAGCGCGGGGACCAGGAAGAAGGCGAGCGAGATGATGAAGGCGCCCGCGCCGGCACCGTGCGCAGCCAGGATGGCGACGCCGGCGCCCACGGCCAGCGCGAACACCGCGGCATTGGCGAGACGCAGCGCGAGCAGCGTCGCGGGCGCATCGAGGCCGCGCGTCACCTGGCTGACGCACCACCACAGCGCCTGGGTCGTCCGGCTCCGCCCGGCGATGGGCATCGGGAAGATGTCCGCGTTCCACGCCACCGGGTACGCACGTTCGACGTCGACGGGACGGAACCGCTCGTCCAGATGGAACTTGATCCGTTCGAAGTGGCCGAGCCGCGCCAGCTCCGCCGCCTGCTGCGCCAGCTCGGGCCGCGCCGCCAGATCGGCGAACGCCAGGAAATGATCGGGCTCGTCGGGCGCCTGGAAGGGCGGGACCAGCACGGCGTACAGGATCCCCAGCGAGAGTGCCACGGATCCCGCGCCGAGTCCGGTGGTTGTCGTCACGCGCAGGCCGTCGAATGAACCGAAGAGCAGAAGCGCGCCGGCGAAGAAAAACAGGCCGGCGACGGCAAGCACGCCGCCGATCCAGTAGGGATACGAAGAGAACTGCCACAGAAAGTTGAGCAGGTGCACGCGCCTGACGCGTGACGGCGCGCGGCGATCGACGTACCGCCCGCGCAGCACGAGGCGTGGCGTCGTGACGTCTGCGCCCTCCGCGAAGATCAAATCAGGGTCCGATGCGGGCGCCGTGGGGCGGGACGTCCACACGACGAGCGGATCGCCGCTCGGCACCGACATGGTCAGGGCCATCAACCCGGGACCGCTCACGCTCGTGTCTGGACACGGCAGCGAGCGGATGAATCGGACCAGCGCGTTGTTCTCGACGCGCGTACCGGGAGGCACGGAGAACACGCACCCGCCGACGCTGAGCGTCCCCAGAACGATCGGGACGCGCTTCCCGAAGGTCGCAAACGCGATGTCGAGCTCCTGCCGGCCTGTCACGGCGGCCACATTGGTCGGGTACAGGAGAAGGTGCTGTACGGTCAGTCCCGGCACGGGATGAAGCGGCAGGGCGGTCAGGACCCAATCCGGCCGGTCGGGGGAAAGTGGGCTGTCCCGCAGGTCCTCGACGCGCATCGACAGTACGATCGCCACGGTCCCGGCGAGCACGGTTCCGAGCAGCGCAGCGGCGAGGACAGGAAGGGAACGGGCCGATCGCAAGTGACCGGCGAATTATAGCGCACCCCGTTTTCTGCTAGGATCGTCGCGCCAGCCCGCCGTGCGCGCGGCGCGCACCCGGAGTATGTCAGGTCCATGAAAATAACGGTCACGAGGACGCCGCTCCCGGGCGTCCTGCTCGTGGATACCCCCTACAATCGCGACCCGCGCGGCTTCTTCCTCGAGGCGTGGCACGAGCGCGATTACGCGCTGGCCGGTCTCGCGCTGCACTTCGTCCAGGAGAACCATTCCGGCTCCGAGCGCGGTGTGCTGCGCGGGTTGCACTACCAGGACCTGTCCGCGCCGCTCGCGAAACTCGTGCGCTGCACACAGGGCCGCATCTTCGACGTGGTGGTCGATCTCCGGGTGGGATCGCCGGCCTTCGGCCGCTGGTTCAGCGTGGAGCTGAACGCCGAGGACGCGCGTCAGATCTTCGTGCCGGTCGGGTTCGCGCACGGATTCCAGGCGCTCACCGAGCGCGTCGAAGTGCAATACAAGCAAACGGGCTTCTATACGCGGTCCGCGGAAACCAGCATTGCCTGGGACGATCCCGAGATCGGCGTGTCCTGGCCGATTGCCGATCCGATCTTGTCGGAGCGCGATCGACACGGGATCTCGTTCGCGCAGTATCGGCGCGCGCCCGCGTTCACCGCCGAGGGTCCGTGATGTCCACACACGGGCGCCTCGAACAACAGGCGGAGCTCGAGCGCGGCTACGAGCGGCGGTTCGGCGACCGTGCCGGCTACCGTTGGCGTGTGTGGACGCTCCTGACCGAATCGTTCTTCCAGCGCTACGTCCCGAAAGACGGAACCGTGCTCGAGCTCGGTTGCGGTTGGGGAGAATTCGTGAATCAGATCCGCGCGCGGCGGAAGTACGGCATGGACCTCAACCCCGCCAGCCGCGCCCGGCTGGCCCCGGGAATCGAGTTCCTGCACCAGGACTGCTCCGAGCGCTGGCCGCTCGACGATGGGGCGCTGGATACCATATTTACGAGCAACTTTTTCGAGCACCTGCCGGACAAGACCAGTCTCGGCCGCACGCTGCGCGAAGCCTGGCGGTGTCTGAAACCTGGTGGACGCCTCATCTGTCTCGGGCCGAACATCCGCACGCTGCCCGGCGCGTACTGGGATTTCTGGGACCACTATCTGCCGCTCTCGGAGCGGTCGCTCGCCGAAGGGCTCGAGCTGGCCGGCTTTGGCATCGAGGAGTGCCTCGCGCGGTTTCTTCCCTACACCATGGCGCGCGACCGCAATCCGCCCCTCTGGACCGTGCGCCTGTATCTGAGGCTGCGGCCAGCGTGGCGGCTGTTCGGAAAGCAGTTCCTCGTCGTCGGCGTCAAACCGTGATGCCGGCACCCGCAGCGAGGTCGGCACCCGCGGCCCCGTCACAGGTCCGCTCCTCACGGGCGCTTGGCGTGGCGCTCCTCGCGGGACTCGCGGCCTTCGGCGCGCAGGCGTTCTGGGTCCGGCGCTTCTTCGTGAGCGTGCCGTTCTGGGACGAGTGGGCCGACCTCTTCGGCTTTCTCGCCGCCTACCGTGCCGGATTCCTCGACTGGCCGGCGCTCGTCGCCCAGCACATGGAGCACCGGATTCCGGTCGCCCGCCTACTCTTCCTGCTCGTGTACACCATCTTCGGTGAAGGCAGTCTCCTCGGTTGCCTGCTCCTGAGCGCGCTGCTCGCCGGAACGATGATCGCGATCTGGGCGTACACGATCCGCCGCCTCGGCGAGCCTGTCTGGCTCGTTGCGGCAAGCGTCGTGGTGCTGGCGTCCACCTGCCAGTTCGAGAACATGCTCTGGGGCTTTCAGGGGGAGTTCTACACACTGGTCGGCGCGGTCGTCGCAGCGGTCTGCTGGATCGCGCTCGCCCCGCGCCTCACGTGGCCAGGTGTGATCGGGTGCGCGGCGGCCTGCGCCGTGAGCACCGGATCGATCGCCTCGGGCCTGACGTCGTGGGCCGCGGTCGGCCTGCTGCTGTTCCTGCGCGCCGTCGTGGAGCGGCGGTCCGTTGCCGGCGTGCTCGCCGCCAGACGCGAGTGGGCTCAGATGTTCGCGTTTGTGGCCATCGGCCTCGCCGTCTCGCTGGCGTACCTGAATGGGTACCAGAGCGTCCACCCGCCCGACGCTGCCATGCGCGGACCGGTCGAGCTGGTGCGCTGGTCGGGTTTCGCGCTGGTATTCCCGATCCTCGATCCGCTCGTGCCGGCCCAGGCGCGATGGCTCCCGGCGGTGATGGCGATCGTCCTCGGACCGATCGTGCTCGCGTTGTGGCTCTACTGGCGCAAGGGGGACGATCGGCGGCTGCTGCTGATGGCGGGCATCCTGTTGATGGTGCTGGGCAACGTGGCCATCCTCGCCTTCGGGCGAAGCGGCGTCGTGTATGTCGCCTCACGGTACGGGACGATTTGCCTGTGGACGAGCGTCCTGAGCCTGATGGCGATTGCAGGTCTGCTGCGCGAAGCGCGTGGAACGGTGCGGCGAGTCGCGCGTTTCGTGCTCCTCGCGACCGCCGCGTTCATCCTCGGCGCGCACGTGGCGCGATACTTCACCTTCTTCGACGCGATGCAGGACTACCAGCGCGTCCGCCGCATCTTCGAGCACAACGTCGTCACGTACTTGAGCGATGCGTCGCCCGACAGGAAACTCACCGCCTTTCTGCCATTTCCAGAAGGTCCTATCCGTCCGATGCTCGATCGTCCGGACTTTCTCGCCGTCCTGCCGTACAACCTGCGTCCTCGCGCGCGAATGACGGCAAGCGGGGACGCCTGGTCGTACGAGGGCACTCCTGCTCCTGTGCCACCGCCGCCTGAATCTTTTTACTGGGGGTCGTGGAGCGGCGAGGGTGCCCATCAAGGCGAGCTGACGTCCACCGCCTTTCAAGCGCCGCGTCCGCTCGTGATCCTGCTCAGTGGGTATCCCACGCACCCGGGGAACTCTGTGGCCGTCGAGTCCGTGACAGACCCCGCCCGCCGTCTCCTGTACACGGGTGCCGATCCGGGCAACCACTGGATCGCGTGGCGCATCGAGCGCGAGCAGCTCCCCGGACGTCGCGTTCGGATCGTGGCCGTCGATGGCACCGCCGGACCGGACGGCTGGCTCGGGGTGGGGGTGCCGATGTACAAATCTCGGGCCGTCGCGCGCCTCGAGGCGTTCGTTCGGCACCTGGAGCTCTGGGTCGCCCTCGCGATGCTCCTGCCGCTGGTGTTGATCGTGGCGGTGCCAAAACGGCCTGACAGACAGCCACCTTCGTGGTGACGTACAACGGGTTCAGCGCCCGCGTTCACCCCGAAGCCCGCTGTCGAGCCGGGGCGCAATTTTGCCCACGCGATCATCATCCGACCATCCGGAAGCCTGCTGTGGCGAAATGGCCATCGAACGCGAAGGCGACACGGATTCGCCGCTGAGCCATCAGAACGAAACTCAGGGCGTCGACCGCCGAGAGCTTGTGAAAGTCGGGACGTTCGAAATATTTCCAGGCGTGTTTCAGGTCCCGTGACGTGCAGGGCAACACGCGAAGCCTGGGCACGACCTCGAGAGAATCCTTCCACGCGAGCGCGACGTTGCGCTCCGCATTGCGGTCGAGGAACGTAAACGTCTCAACGACAATGGACACCGACGTGTGGAGCCTCGCGCCGGCGCTGGCCAACAGCGCCCAGGTTTCAGCTGCCCGCGGATGCAGGGGATCGCGAGTGAGCGCCAGCGCGATCCAGGCGCCCGTATCGACAAACACGAGCTCGCCTGCGCGCATTACGGATTGTCGTAGATGCTGTCGTGATCGACTGACGTGCGCCTGGGCTTTCCGTTCCAGATGCCGACGGGACCCTCTCGTGCCGGGCGGAGCCACACTCGCCGGATGGCCTCGCGGATCAGGTCAGCCACGCTTCGATCCGAACGTGCGGCCACCTGGTGAAGCGCATCGAGTTCCTCGGGCCCAAGATAGACTTGCGTCTTGACCATAGGTGTCATTTTACATCTGAACATGACACCCGTCAATCGTGCGTCCGGTTTCGTCGCGAACCATCAGGGGGAATTGTTCTGACAGGGTTAGGAAGTCGGCCAGGAGTTCCGCGGTCGTCGCGCCCCGCGAGACGTCCGACGCCAAATCCCGACGCCAAATCCGACGCCAAATCCCGCTTGACAGCACAGCCGTACGGATTGAGAATACATTCCCCCTCCGGGACGGTCTAGGTTCATCTCGTACACCTCTGTTTATGCTCACGAATGGAGTGTCGTATGCGGCTGTTGAATCGGTTCGCGCCCCTGGTGTGCCTGCTCCTCGCTGGCGTCTGCCTGGTCCCTGCTCACGGACAATCGCGCGTGGCGACCTCGCAGCCGCAGACCCTCACCCCGCCGATGGACGTTCTCTATGCGATGCCGGGCGATCTGAATTACTCGTACGGACCCAAGGGTGACGCGCTCCGCAGTCTCACGGCGGGGGAGCACGTGGCCGGGGCCACCTTCCAGGTGACCTATAACGGGTTCAGCGCCGAGGCGCAGGCGGCGTTTCAGGCGGCCGTGAACATCTGGGCGAGTACGATCACGTCCCCGGCGCCCATTCGCGTTGTCGCGAACTGGACGCCGCTCGGCTCAGGAATCCTCGGCAGCGCCGGGGCGACCGTCGGGTGCACCGTCTCGGGCGGCGTGGCCAGCACCTTCTATGCCGCGGCCCTGGCGGACAAGATCAACGGGTCGGCCTTCTGTGCGTCTCTCGGCGGCCAGACCGCCGAGATCAACGCCAGCTTCAACAGCTCGTTCACGAACTGGGAGTTCGGCACGTCGGGAACCGGCGTTTCGGGCAAGTACAACTTCATGACCGTGGTCCTGCACGAAGTCGGGCACGGCCTCGGCTTTTTCGGCCGCTTCACGTCGAGTGGCGGCATCGGGAATCTCGGCTCGAGCAACCCATACATATACGACCGCTTCGCGGTCGCCGGCGTGAGCGGCACGTCGCTGCTGAACATCGCGCGACCGTCAGCGGAGCTGCACGCGCAGTTGACCAGCAACAACACGTACTGGAATGGCACGAACCAGAGCAACGCGAAGCTCGAGACGCAGAACTTCACGACGCGTTACGGCATCAGCAGCGACAACGGGTGGCTGCAGGGATCGAGCTACTCCCACGTGGACTACGACACGTACGCCGGCACGCCGAACGGGCTGATGGCGTGGGCCCTCAATTCGAACACGGTGTACACGGACGTTGGGCCGGTCACGAAGAACATCTTCAAGGACGAGGGGTGGACGATCGGGGCCGCCACGACGCCGCCGGCCGTGGCCGGCGACTTCACGGGCGACGGCAAGGCGGACATCGCGGTGTTCCGGCCGTCGAACGGGATCTGGTTCGTCCAGGGGCAGTCCAACGTGCAGTGGGGTCTGCCGGGTGACATCCCCGTGCCTGCCGATTACAACGCGGATCGGCGCGCCGACATCGCGGTGTACCGGCCGTCCACCGGCCAGTGGTTCGTCAACGGGATAACCACCGTCCAGTGGGGCCGTGCGGGCGACATTCCCGTCCCCGGTGACTACAACGGTGACGGCGCCGCTGACGCCGCGGTCTTCCGCACGACGGACAGCGTCTTCGCCAGCTGGTTCATCAATGGACAGGCGACGCGTGGGTGGGGCATCCGTGGCGACATTCCGATTCCCGCGGACTTCGACGGCGACGGCAAGACGGATGTCGCGGTCTTCCGGCCGTCGACGGCCCAGTGGTTCATCTCGAATTCCAGTAACGGCACGACGACCACGACGCAGTTCGGGCTCACCGGCGACGTGCCGATTGCCGGTCAGTTCGACAGCGACGGCAAGGCGGACTTCGTCGTGTTCCGTCCGTCGAACGGCGCGTGGTACGGCTCCCGCACCGCGGCCGGTTCCTTCGCGGTGGGGTTCGGCGCTCCCGGTGACGTGCCGGTGCCTCTCGATCTCGATGGGGACGCCGTTCTCGAGCTCTGTGTGTTCCGGCCGGCGGGCGGGCTCTGGTACTCGTACGCCCTCGCGACGGGCGCCACGTCCACCGTCCAGTGGGGGTTGTCGAGCGACGTCCCCGTCATGCAGCGTCCTCGCCTGCCGTCGACGGCGGTGTCCGACTTCGACGGCGACGGCCGCTCGGAGATCACCGTGTTCCGTCCCTCGACTGGCGTCTGGTACACCCGGTACTCGTCCACGGGCTACGCGACGTTCTCCCAGCCGCAGTGGGGCCTCAACGGCGACATTCGCGTGCCGGGGGATTACGACGGCGACCGGCGAACCGATCTGGCGGTCTACCGGCCGTCCTCGGGAAACTGGTACATCCGGCAATCGGCCAGCGGCGCGTCGCGCGTCCTGCAGTGGGGCCTCAGCACAGACGTGCCCATGCCGGCGGATTACGACGGGGATGGCCGGACCGACCCGGCAGTCTATCGGCCATCGACGGGTCAGTGGTGGGTGCTGCGGTCGAGCACCAACTACGGTTCGTATTCCACCGCCCAGTGGGGACTGTCGTCCGACACGCCGTTCGCGGCCGACTTCGATGGCGACGGTCGCGCCGACTTCGCGGTGTTCCGCCCGTCGACCGGCCAGTGGTATCTGAAGCTGACGACCACGCCGTACGGAACGACGCTCGTCAAGCAATGGGGCCTGCCATCTGATGTGCCGGTGGCCGCCGACTTCGACGGCGACGGCCGCGCGGATCTGGGTGTGTACCGCCCGTCGACGGGTCAGTGGCTCGCCGTCGATGCGCTCACGTCCTATCGCCCGATCTCCGTGCAGTGGGGCCTCTCGGGCGACACCGCGGTGCCCCACGACTATGACGGTGACGGGTTGTCGGATCCCACGGTGTTTCGTTCCGCATCCGGGACGTGGTACGTGCGCCTGTCGAGCGGCGGGACCCTGCAGAGACAGTGGGGTCTGCCCGCCGACAGCCCCCTGCTGCGCGTGATTGACGACGAACGCTGGCGGTAGGACGTACAAGCCCGCTCCGGTCCTTTCTCTTCCGGCACGCGCCCTCGTGAGGGCGCGTGCCGGCCCAGACACTCCGTTCGAGAGCCCGGCCCTTCCCCCGCGAGCGGTAAGATGGTGTGCCAGATTCAACCTCGGGTTCGAAGGCCAGGACGGAGGCTCGCGGTGTCCCCATTTCGCCGCTCAGACGGCGCCATCGACGCTATACCGGGCCACAGCGCTCAGACACGCGTCGCCGGGCGGGCACTCTGCTCTTTCCGTGCCGCGCGCATAGTTGTGATGGCGAGCGCCGTGCTCGCAGCGGCCATCGTCGTTCCCGCTACCGGTGATCAAGTGTCCCCGGCCGCGCCGCCGCAGCGAATGGCGTCGACGGTCCTGAAGGATATGCCGGCCCTTTCCGCGCTGGCGCCCGACGCCGGCCCCGCGACGGAAGTCATCATCCGGTGGACCGTCAGCGGTCCGGCGACGGTCAGCTCGTTGATGGCCGCACGCGACGTCACCTCCAGCCGATTCGATCTCGTTCAACGCCGGACGGTGAGTTTTTCGCCCGTCCGCGAGCGTGACCCGCAACTCTCTCCAGACGATCTCGTGGTCATCGCCGTCGACGCGCAAGGCCGCGAGCTGGGCTGGCAGCGACTCAAGGATCCGCGGCTGATCCGCAGCGAACAGCCCGACGACTCCGGAATGCTGCACGGACAGGTGTTCTATCGCGCCGAAGCCGACCTGATCGTGTGGATTCCCGACCGCGCCGCGCCGGCGGAGTTGCGGATCTACGCGCCCGACTGGAACGGACAAGAGTACGTCCTGCGCGGCCTCGGCAGCGTGCCCTTCAGCCGGCCATGAGCAAGGCGGACTCGACGTCGTCGCTTCGCCATGGACTGCGCACCGCAGCGATTGTGGCTGCCCTCGCGATCGTCGGCATCCGGGTGGATGCCGAACCCGTGTCGATCATCCGCAACAACGGCAGCAGCGCCAACCGTGTGGACGTCGTCATTCTCGGCGATGGGTACTCGGCAGCCGACATCGCGTCCGGCAAGTACGCGGCGGACGTCGAGACGTTCGTCACGGGGATGTTCCAGCAGGAACCGCATCGCGAGTACCAGCGCTTCTTCAACGTGCGCCGGATCGACGTGACGAGCGCCGAGTCTGGTGTCGACCATCCCGCCAGTGGCGTGTATCGGGACACCGCGCTCGACGCGACCTACAACTGTTCCGGCATCCAACGCCTGATTTGCGTGAATCAGAGCAAGGTCAACGCCGTGCTCGCGGCCAGCGGCATCGCGGCCGACGCCCGCGACATGGTCATCGTCGTGGTCAACGATGGCGAGTACGGCGGATCGGGCGGCGCGGTGGCGGTTGCATCCATGCATCCGGCGGTCGTCGAGCTGGTCCTGCACGAGACAGGGCATTCGTTTGCGCTGCTGGCCGACGAGTACGGCGGTCCGCCGCCGCCCTCGTGCAACGCGTCGTTCGAGCCGGCGGCGGTCAATGCGACGAAGGACACGAATCGCGACAGCATGAAATGGGGCGTCTGGATTGCGGCGTCGACGCCGTTGCCGACCTCCGGCACGGCCGACGATCTGCCTGGCGCGTACGCCGGTGCCGCGTACTGCGATACGGAGCTGTTCCGGCCGACGTTCAACTCGAAGATGCGCAGCCTCGGACGGCCGTTCGAGACCATCAACGTCGAGCAACACATCCGGCGCTTCTATAACCTCGTCTCGCCAATCGATGGATGGTCGCCGTCCGAGTCGAGCGTGAGCGGGCAGCAGACCTTCAGCGTGTCGGTGCCCCAGCCCCTGACGCACGATCTCGAGATTGTCTGGCGCGTCGACGGCGCGGTTGCCGGCGCCGGCCCGTCGTTCGACGGCGGCGCGATCGGCGCCGGTGCGCATCAGCTCCAGGTCACCGTGCGGGATCCGACACCCGCGGTCCGCGCCGCCCTGGCCAGCGTCCTCACGGCCACGCGCGTCTGGACCGTGAGCGACGGATCAGGACTGACCGCGCCGGCGATCACGACGCACCCGGCGAGTCAGGCCGTGATCATCGGGCAGACGACGACGTTCACCGTGGCCGCCAGCGGCAATCCCGCGCCGACCTATCAGTGGCAGACCTCGACGAACGGTGGCGCGTCGTTCACGAGTCTGACGAATACGGCGCCGTACAGCGGCGTGGCGACCGGGACGTTGACCGTGGCGGGCGCGACGATTGCGCTGAACGGCACTCTGTATCGGTGCGTGGCGACCAACAGCGTCGGCTCGGCGACCAGTAATGCCGCGATGCTGACCGTGAATGCGGCGTCGCTCTCGGCCACGGCGCTCGATTTCGACGGCGACGGGAAGGCAGATCTCACGTACGTCCACCCCCCCACGTGGACGTGGAACAGCCTCCAGTCGAGTGCGAACTACACGAGCCACACGGCGGTCCAGTGGGGCCTGCCGGGCGACGTGCCGGTGCCGGGGGACTACGACGGGGACGGGATCGCCGATCCGGCGATCTACCGGCCG
>MELC01000045.1:13175-32840 GCA_001767455.1 Acidobacteria bacterium RIFCSPLOWO2_12_FULL_66_21 | reverse complement strand
ACTGGTGGACGTGGTTCGCGTGGACCTGCCGCGGTGATCGCCTACCGCCGGCTCTTGCGGCCGTACCCGAGCTCGGCGCCGCCGCTGAGGATGTGGTCCACGCCGGTCGTGAAGGTCGCCTCCGCAGCGAGGTACAGGCAGAGGCGGCCCGCTTCCTCGATTGTGCCCATGCGTCCGAGGAGCTGCGCCGCGTCGCCATCGGCCCGGCACCGCGCCGGATCGGGCGCCGCGTCGATAGCCTCCTGCCAGAGCGGCGTGTAGATGTTCCCGGGTGACACGGAATTCACGCGCACCTCGTGGCCCGCTTCGTCGATTGCGAGCGCCTTCGTGAGGGCGGTGATGGCGCCTTTCGTCGCGACGTAGGTCGCCGCGCCCGCCTGTCCCATCGAGCCGACCAGGCTCGACATGTTGATGATGTTTCCCTTCACCTTGCGGAGGTGTGGCAGCGCGAACTTGCAGGCGGCGAAATAGCTCACGAGATTCAGATCGAGGAGCGACCGGAAGTCCTCGATCGAGAAGTCATCAATCGGCCTGTGCGGCGGATGCCAGCCCGCGTTGTTGATCAGGCAATCGATCCGCCCGAAGCGCTCGACCGTCGTATCGATCAGATGCCGGATGTCGTCCACGCGGCTGACGTCCGCTCGCACGAACACCGCGCGTCCCGGACCCTTGCGGTTGACCTCCGCCTCGAGCGCCGTCCCTTCCTGCCCAGTGCGCGAGCAGAAGACGACCGTCGCGCCGCCTTCTTCCACGAACACCTTCACGCACCCGGCCCCGATCCCCTTGCTGCCGCCGGTGACGATTGCGACCTTGTCCTTGTAGCGCATGGCTCATCCTACAGACGGGGGATGGACAGACCGCCGTCCACGTTCACGACAGTGCCCGTTGCATAAGGCGCGTCGCCGCGCACGAGCGCCGCCACGATGCGGCCGACATCAACGGGGAGGCCCCAGCGCTGCTCGGGCACCAGTCCCTCGACGATGCGGCGGTCGTACACATCGTGCGCGGCGGCGGTCATGTCCGTGTCGATGATCCCGGGGCGCACTTCGAAGACCGGGATGCCATGCGCGGCCAGGCGCACGGCGTACAGCCGCGCGGCCATCGACAGGCCGGCCTTGCTCACGCAGTACTCGCCGCGGTTGGTCGAGACCATTTCCGCCGACACGGAGGTGATGAAGACGATCGCCGCGCTGAAGGAGGGATCCGCGAGGCGGCGTGCGATCTGCTCTCGCGCAATCGCCTGCGTCAGAAAATAGGGGCCCTGCAGGTTGGTGCGCAGGAGCTCGGCGAAGTTCTCCTCGGTTGCTTCCAGCAGATCCGCTCGCGCACGCGGCGCGCGGCCGGCGTTGTTGACGAGCGCGTGCACCACGCCGTGGCGCGCTCGCACGTCGTCGACGAGGCGTGCCCGGTCGTCCGGCTGTGCGATGTCGGCCGCCACATACGTGACGAGTCCGCCGCTGCCGCGGAGCTGGTCGAGCACCGCCGTCACGTCGGACTCCGCGCGCGTACCGCAGAGGGCGAGATCCCATCCGTCGCCGGCGAGCGCCTGGGCGATGCCGAGACCAATGCCCCGCGTGCCACCGGTGACGAGTGCCGCGCGCCGGGTCTTGCCAGTCATCATTGTGGCGGCCCGAAGAATGTCAGGTACGGCGCCCCTTCTGCGACGCGCTTGACGTACAGCGCCACTTCACGCGCGTGGTAATCACCCCACTGGCTCGACTCGCCGCGCGGCGTGGACGCGCCCGGCGGCACGTGGTCCCATCCATTCGGCCGGTGATACACCGAGTGGAGCAGCAGCCCCTGATGATCGGGCTCGACACTGAGATAGGGCCCGGCGTCATCGAGCAGCGCGTCAACGACGCACAGGCCGGCTTGTTCGTACCGATCGGCATCGTCCCCCGCGCCGCGTGAGCGAAGCAGGCGGCCGAGCCTCAACAACCCCTGCGCCGCGATGGCCGCCGCGGAGCTGTCGACTGGTTCACGTTCGTTGAAGGGATCCGCCGGGCGATCCTCCCACCCCGGCAGCAACGCCAGACCGGGGGCGCCTGAATCCCAGTACGGAATCCCGTCCGCGGCCGCCACCTCTATGTAGTGGTCGCCCGTCGCTCGCGCGGCGTCGAGCATGAACGACTCGACGGCCGTCCGGCCGCCGCACGGCTCGAGCGAGCCGTCGGGCACGCCCGCCAGGAATTCGAGTTGCTCCGCAAAACCGAGCATGGCCCACGCGAGGCCCCGCGTCCACGTCGTGAAGGGGGAGTAGCCCTGCTGCGTGGACGGCCCGCGATAGGTCCCGTTGACCGGGTTGAACAGGCTCTCGTGCGCGACGCGTCCGCGCACGTCGTAGCGATCCCGATCGGTCCCGTAGTACACGGAGTAGCGTGCCGTCGTGCTGGCGTGCTGCACGAGGCGCTCGAGGAGGTCGACCCGGGCATCCTGCTCCTCGACGAGCGGCTGGCCGAGGCGCCACGCGAGCGCCAGGGAGCGCAGCGATCGAATCGTGTCGACAAAAAGGGAGTGCGGACCGTTGAACGAGTAGATGAACCCGCCAGCAGGGATCCGCGTCCACCGCCGTGCCTGGACGGCGCCGCTGACTTTCAGCGCAAGGGCGTAGACATGCGCCTCCCACGTGCTCGCGTCGATTCTGCCTTCGCGCGCGAGCCGCCAGAGCGTTCCATACGTGCTGACGGTATTGAAGCCGTGATCGTGCACGCCGAAATGCGTGAGGTGCGCGGGCATGCGCGTCACCGTGCGCTCGCGGCCGACGTCGAGGAAGGCGCGGTCGCCGGTCGCATCGAACTGGAGCAGCGCGGAACCAACCTGGAACCCTTCGGTCCATTCCGTCCAGCCCCGGGCACGGTACTGCCCGTCCACCGTGAAGACGGGCGCGCCGTCCTCCGGGCGCCACGTTCGGTCGAGGGCGAGGAGCTTCCGGGCGGAGAGTTCGAAGAGCTGGTTGACGCGCGGCAGCAGTTCGGGGAACGTGCGCCGCCGATCGAGGCGAATCATCGCTGTCCGGCGCCTATCCTACACTAGCCGCCGCCAGTCCCTTCGCGGGCCGGTCCGCCGAGCTTCGCCAGAATCCCGTCGACGACCGCGTCGGGCGGACGGGAGATGTCCATGACGAGGGCGTCCGACGGTTCTTCGAGCGCGTCGAACTGGCTGGCGAGCATGCCTGGTTTCATGAAGTGCCCGGTTCGACGCTCGAGGCGCGCCTCGATGAGCTGTTCGGCGCCCTTCAAATACACCCACGCGACCGGCACCCCTTCGGAGAGGACGGCGCGATACGAGGCCTTCAACGCCGAGCAGGCGACCACGAGGCTGTCGCCACTGCGGAAGGCGTCGAGGACGCGGGCGTGAATCGCGGCAAGCCACGGGAGCCGATCGGCATCAGTCAGAGCGATACCCGCAGCCATCTTTGCAACGTTGGCTGGCGGATGCAGCGCATCACCATCGAGGAACGGACACCCCAGCCGCTCGGCAAGCCGTGGCCCCACCGTGGTCTTTCCAGATCCCGCGACGCCCATCAGCACAATGATCATCGATGGTCTCGATCATACCGGGGAAGTATGACCGGGCGGCGGTTCGGTGGGAGTCAGCCCTTCGGCGTGACAGCGGCGCGGCGTTTGGTTCCGCCTGATGCCTCATCAGGGGACTTCACGGCGAGCCCCGCAACGAGCGTGCGGATTTGTGCGCGATGAAACAACCTGCGTTTTCGGTTCTTCTGGAATCGAGCCTTGTCGCCGTTCCGTGCCGACATTCACCCTCCACTGACGTGAAACGTTGAGCTAGCCGCGCAGCGGGTTCCGGCCCTGGATGACCCGAACGAGCACCATGATGACGGCCACCACCAGCAGCACGTGGATGAGCCCGCCCATCGTGTACGACGAGACGAGACCCAGGAGCCACAGGACGAGCAGGACGATCACGATTGTCGATAGCATGTTGACCTCCCTTGTATGCTACGCGTCCGGCCCGGAATCGGCTGTGCTGTTCTGAACACCTGCGACAGTTCGGGCAGGGTATGCTCGCGATATGGCAAAGAGCACAACTGCCTTCAACGCGCAGGCGTTTCTCGATTCGGCGGGCCTCTCGAAGAAGATCGTCGAATACAGCCGGGCTGAAGTGATTTTCTCGCAAGGGGACGGCTGCGAAAGCGTCATGTACATCCAGCACGGCGGCGTGAAGCTGTCGGTCATCTCCAAGACCGGCCGAGAGGCCGTGGTGGCGATGCTGGGCCCCGGCGACTTCTTCGGCGAAGGATGCCTGGCGGGTCAAACCGTCCGCATCGGCAGCGCGACCGCGATCACGCCGACCAAGGTCCTGGTGATTGCCAAGAAGCAGATGGTGAAGGTCCTGCACGAGCAGCATGCGCTGTCGGACCGTTTCATCACGCACATGCTGTCCCGCAACGTCCGCACCGAACAGGATCTCATCGATCAGCTCTTCAACTCCAGCGAGAAGCGGCTGGCGCGCACCCTGTTGCTGCTGGCGCGCTATGGCAAGCAGGACAAGCCGCGGCAGGTGGTGCCGACGATCTCTCAGGAGACGCTGTCGGAAATGGTCGGCACGACACGCTCGCGCGTCAATTTCTTCATGAACAAGTTCAAGAGGCTCGGGTTCATCCAGTACAACGGCGATCTCGCGGCCGGGATCCAGATCAACAGCTCGCTTCTGGGCGTCGTCTTGCACGAGTGAGGACTCGCATGAAACCACTTTCAATAGCCGGCATCGTCCTGATCGTGCTCGGCCTCGCGGCGCTCGCCTATCAGGGCATCACGTACACGACCCGCGAGACGGTCGTGGACCTCGGGCCCATCCAGGCGACGGCCGAGCGGCAGAAGACCGTGCCGCTTCCGCCCGTGCTGGGGATCGTGGCGGTGGCCGGCGGGGTCGTGCTGTTGATCGCCGGCGCCCGCAAGCCGAAGTAGCACACGCAGAGGAGTGGCAGACATGACCCCAGACGCGCAGAATCGTCGCGACCCGGGTTTCTTGATCGGAGTAATGACCGGTGCGTTTGTCGGCGCCGGGCTGGCGATCTGGCTCGCGCCGCGCATGGCCGGGCTTCGCCGACGGGTGACCGACTCGGCGAGAGAGCTGGGTAGCCGGGCCTCCGACGGCTATCAGCAGGTGAGCGCCCGGGTCGACGATTTCACGAAGAAAAGCCAAAGCGTCCGTGACGGCGTAGCCGACGCGGTCGTGCGCGGCGCGCACGAAGTGGAGCGCATCGCGACGGCCGCCAAGACCGATGGTGTCACGACAACCAGGAAGCACTCGGCGGCTGGCAAGCTGGCGTCCAGCCGGCACTCGCTCTGAGATCAGGCGGCCGGATCGAACACACGTCGATCGCTTCTGAGGGTTGCCCGACCGGTTGAACGACCGCCGCAGCGTGCGGTATAATAGACGGGTCGTCCAAGCCGATATGGCGCCGGAAAAGAAGCGTCCGTTCGACGCACGGGCCTTTCTCGAGTCGGCCGGGCTCGGGAAACGGGTGGCCACCTATGTACCCAAGGAGGTCGTGTTCTCCCAGGGTGACCCGTGCGACAGCGTCATGTACCTGCAGAGCGGCGCGATCCAGCTGTCGGTCCTGTCACACACCGGCAAAGAGGCCATCGTGGCCACGCTCGGCCCCGGCGATTTTCTGGGCGAAGGGGCGCTTGCCGGGCACCCGATCCGCCTGGAGACGGCCACCGCGACGCTGGCGAGCGGGGTCCTGGTCGTTCCCAAGCGCCAGATGATTGACCTGCTGCACAGCGAACACGCGCTCTCGGATCGATTCATCGCGCACATGCTGTTGCGCAACGCCCGCCTCGAGGCCGACCTGGTCGACCAGCTGTTCAATTCGAGCGAGAAGCGCCTGGCCCGCACGCTGCTGTTGCTCGCCCGCTACGGCAAGCCGGACAAGCCGCAGCGGGTGCTCGCGCCCATCTCTCAGGAAACCCTCGCCGAAATGGTCGGGACGACCCGGTCCCGGGTGAACTTCTTCTTGAACAGGTTCAGGAAGCTCGGTTTCATCGAATACGATGGCAGCGGCCTCACGATCAATCCTTCCCTCCTGACCGTCGTCGTCCACGACTGAAGCGCAGCGGGGCTGTGCCATTGGGTACAGCCAGGCTCGTGGCGGACGACTATAGTCGTGGCAATGATGCGAACCTTCGATCCCGTATGTTTGGATGCGTACGCGGCCCTGTTGGCCCAACCCGATCCGGCGGATCTGCCGCGCCGCGCGCACGTGCTCCGGTGGGACGGCGAGCCGAACCGGCGGGCCACGCGCCTTCATCCGATCCTCATGGGGTGGCTGCAGCGCCGATACCTCGAGATCGACGTCGAGGAACCGGTCGCGGCGGCGCGGCGGACCTGGAAGCGTCGCGGGCGCTCGGCAGGTCCGGTATTGCGGGTCTTGCGCCCGACGGGAACCGGTTAACGGTAGGCACTTGGGTACCGCCCGTCGGTGCCCATCAAGGAGAAGTCATGGCCACCATGGTGATGATTGTCGTGCTGCTGATGCTGCTCGTGTCCGTTCCGGCCTGGCCGCACAGCCGCAACTGGGGGTACGGTCCGAGCGGGGGCATGGGCCTGGTCCTGTTGGTTCTGGTGATCTTGCTGCTCTCCGGCCGTCTCTAGAGAGATCCGGCCCGCCGGGACGCGCTGGCCATGAGTCGTGTGAAGGGACACCCGTCCCTCCAGCGAGACGGGTCGTCGCGCTCATTCAGGAGGGACTGCGGGCGTGGTGCGCATTCCGACCGGCACCGCTCATGCGCCCGTGTCACCCGGACTACGACGGCCCCGACAATTCCCCGCAAGGCGTCACCGACCAGCAGACGCCCCAGCTCCTGCCGCAACGCCGCGTCGATGAGGCGCTGAGGTTCGCAGTGGACCCGCCGCCGATCGGCGGGACTTCTCCATGCGCGAGCGCCTGATCCCGGCTTTCGGTGCATCGTCCGCGGCGCGTTCGGATGCGTCGGCGCCAGGGGCCTGCTCGCACACAGGTTGGTCTCTCGCGCACGCCAGGAGCCCGGTCCAGTACTCGATGGCGTGCGTGAGACAGACGTCGGCCGGAATCGACGGGATTTGCGAGGTCGCCCGCTGTGTGCAGTAGCCGCAAGTCATGCCGACACCTTAAACTCATCAGCCGGAACCAGCTGTACAGTTTTGAACACCCCTGTCGGCCGCTCAACCCTCGTTCGGTCCGATCGTCAGCCTGTTCACGAGGCGGTGCACCCTTTCACCCCTATCGCCGGCGGGGGACGCTGTGCAATTGTGTACATCCGATAGAACGCGCCAGGTCTACAGTGAACGTGGATCATGACACGCCAACCCGCACCTCCGTCCGCACGTCCAGAGGACGCCCGCACCGGGTTGAGCTGGGGCCTGCGGATTACGTGGGGTCTGGCGTCGCGGCTGCCGGAATGGCATTCGTTCGACGGCACGCGATCGCGCATCACGCCGGCCTGGGCACCCGCGGACGCTCAACCGGCGGCGACCGGCGATAGGTTCACACGGAAGAAGAAATAGGGGATCCGATGACCACTCAGATTACATATGGCGACGGCTCGCGGCAGGCGATTCTGCGCGGGGTCAACAGGCTCGCGGATGCCGTGAAGGTGACGCTTGGACCGAAGGGCCGCAACGTGATCCTCGGCAAGCCATACGGGGCGCCGACGATCACGAAGGACGGCGTCACGGTCGCCAAGGAGATCGACCTGAAGGACCCGCTCGAGAACATGGGCGCCCAGATGGTGAAGGAAGTCGCGAGCCAGACGTCCGACGTCGCCGGCGACGGCACCACGACGGCGACGGTCCTCGCCCAGGCGATCTATCGCGAAGGCTCGAGAAACGTCACGGCGGGCGCCAACCCGATGGCCGTCAAGCGCGGGATCGAGAAGGCGGTCGCGGCGATGACCGCCGAGCTGACGAAGATGTCGAAGCCCGTGACCGGCGGCATGATCGCCCAGGTCGGCACGATCTCGGCGAACCACGACGAGACCATCGGGCGGATCATCGCCGAAGCGATGGACAAAGTGGGGAAGGACGGCGTCATCACGGTCGAAGAGGGCAAGACGCTCGACACCACGCTCGAGGTCGTCGAGGGGATGCAGTTCGATCGGGGCTACCTCTCGCCCTACTTCGTGACGGATCCGGAGCGCATGGAAGTCGTGCTCGAGAATCCGGTCATCCTCATCCACGAGAAGAAGATCAGCGCGATGAAAGATCTGCTGCCGCTTCTGGAGCTGGTCGCGAGCGCCGGCCGTCCGCTGCTCATCATCGCGGAGGACATCGACGGTGAGGCGCTGGCCACGCTCGTCGTCAACAAGCTGCGCGGCAGCCTCCATGTCGCCGCCGTCAAGGCTCCGGGCTACGGCGATCGGCGGAAGGCGATGCTCGAGGACGTCGCGGTGCTGACGAGCGGCCGCGCCGTGACCGAGGAGCTCGGGATCAAGCTCGAGTCGATGAAGATCGAGGACCTTGGCCAGGCGAAGAAGGTGACCATCGACAAGGACAAGACGACCATCATCGAGGGCGCGGGCCTCGCGACGGCCATCGAAGGGCGCGTGAAGCAGCTCCGCGCCCAGGTCGAGGACACGACCTCCGACTACGAGCGCGACCAGCTCCAGGAGCGGCTCGCCAAGCTCGTGGGCGGCGTGGCGATCGTCAAGGTCGGCGCCGCGACCGAGACGGAGATGAAGGAACGGAAGGCGCGCGTCGAAGATGCGATGCACGCCACCAAGGCCGCTGTCGAAGAGGGCATCGTCGCCGGCGGCGGCGTGGCGCTCCTGCGGGCCGCCGCGGTGCTGCGGGCGCTGACGCTCGAGGGCGACGAGCAGGTCGGCGTCACGATTGTCACCCGCGCGATCGAGGAGCCCCTGCGCTGGATCGCCACCAACGCCGGCCACGAGGGGTCGATTGTCCTTCAGCGCGTGAAGGCCATGACGGGCGACGAGGGGTTCAACGCGCAGACCGACCGCTACGAGAACCTCGTCGAGGCGGGCGTGATCGACCCGACCAAGGTCGTTCGGTCGGCGCTGCAGAATGCCGCGTCGGTCGCCAGCCTGCTGCTGACCACCGAAGCGGTCATCTCGCAAATCCCCGCCGACGGCAAGCCGGCGCCGATGTCATACGGAGACATGGAGTGACTGGGGAGTATCAGGCGCTCCACAAGTACCTGCAGGATCGGTTCGCGGATCGGATCGTTCTCACCTTCGGGGAGATCGAAGATCTGCTTGGCTTCGCGCTGCCCGAGGCGGCGAGGATGCAGCCACAGTGGTGGGGTGGCGCGGACCCGCCCGCGCCTCGATCCGCGCAGGCGGACGCCTGGGCGCTGGCGAGCCGGACCGCCACGGTCAATATGGCGTCCCGGAGCGTCGTCTTCGAGCGCCACTCGCCGCTGGATGCCCGCCGGGCGAGATAACGGACTCCCTCGATCCGCCCCGTAGTGCGCGAGACGGCCGGCGCGGCCGGACGCGTGATACGCTGCCCGCGGAGCTTGAGATGGATCCACGCATGCCCGACGTCATTGACTGGCCGCCCCGCAAGGGACACCGGGGAGCGCTGTTCGTCCTCCTCGTGCTGGCGGCGCTGCTCCTGGGCGGCCGCACGAGCGTCTCGTACTACGTCGACGCGCTCTGGTTCGACTCGCTCGGCTACCTCAGCGTGTTCTGGAAGACGGTGAACCTGCAGGGCGTGGTGTTCGCGATCTTCGGCGCGATCACGTTCCTGCTGCTGTACGGCTCGTTCCTCGCGATGAACCCGGGGGAGCTCACGATCGGCTCGGTGATGGTCAACGGGCGTGCCGTCGACCTGCCGATTGGACGGGTGCTGCGGCCGATCGCCATGGCCCTGGCGCTCGTCATCGCCTTCATCAGCGGCGCCGGCATGATGGCCGAGTGGCCCGTGTTCGCGCTCTGGTGGTACGGCCGCCCGGCGGTCAGTGACGCCGTGTCCGCGGCCGCGCGGATGACGGACCCGATTTTCGGCCGTCCGCTGCCGTTCTACCTGTTCACGCTGCCGGCCTGGCAGCTCGTGACGGGATGGCTCATGACCATGGCGGTCATCGTCCTGGTCGTCGCCGTGCTGCTGTTCGCGGCCACCGGGGGGGCGCGGATGCTGCAGGGCCGCCGCGGGGCGCTGGCCCGCGGCGGGCGCGGCCTGTCCGTCGCATGGGCGTCGGTCCTGCTGATGCTCGGCGTCCGCGTCTATCTGAATCGATTCCAGCGCCTGTTCGAGGACCACACGATCTTCTCCGGCGTGACCTACACCGAGGCGCACGTCACGCTCACCGGGATGCTCATCGTCGCGGTCGCGCTCGCCGCCGGCGCGGCGATTGCCGCGGTTGCCGCGTTCGTCGCGCCCCGGATTCGCTGGCTCGTGGTCGCGGCCCTCCCGGCGCTGGTCTGCTACCTGGTCGTGAGCCTCGTCGGGATGTACGTCAGCAGCTTCATCGTGAAGCCCAACGAGCTGGTCCGCGAGCAGCCGTATATCGGCCACAACATCGAGCTGACACGCCGGGCCTACGGACTGAACCGCATCGCGCAACAGCCGTTTCCCGCCGAGCGGAGCGTCGAGGCGGCCGACGCGGCGAACAACCGTGCGACCATTCAGAACATCCGGCTCTGGGATTGGCGGGCGCTGCAGGACACGCTGCGCCAGATCCAGGAAATCCGCACGTACTACGACTTTCCCGACATCGATCTCGATCGCTACATGATCGACGGCGAAATGCGGCAGGTGATGCTGGCCACGCGCGAGATGAGCATCGAGAAGCTGCCGGAAAGCAGCCGCAACTGGATCAACGAAAAGCTGATCTACACGCACGGCTACGGCGTCACGATGAACCCGGTCAACGGATTCACGCCCGAGGGGCTGCCGGAACTGATTCTGGGCAACATGCCGGTCCAGAGCACGGTATCGTCCATCACGGTGACGCGTCCCGAGGTGTATTTCGGCGAGCTGACCAACGCCGACGTCTACGTGAAGACGCGCCAGAAGGAATTCAACTATCCGCAGGGACAGAGCAACAATCTGACGTCGTACGAAGGCAGCGGCGGCATCGTCCTCGGCGGACTGGGGCGGAGGCTGCTCATCGCGCTCGACCGGGGCGATCTGGCGAAGCTGCCGTTCAGCGATGATGTGACCGCGGACAGCCGCCTGCTGATGCGGCGGAACGTGCGCGCCCGCGTCGCCGCGCTCGCGCCGTTCCTCACCTTCGATGAGGATCCCTACATCGTCGTCGGCGACACCGGGCGGCTGTCGTGGATCGTCGACGCCTTCACCACGTCGGACAGTTACCCCTACTCGCGCCACTACCGGCTCGAGCGCTCGCGCATCAACTACGTGCGCAACAGCGTGAAAGCGGTCATCGACGCGTACGACGGCACCACGACGTTCTACGTCTTCGATCCGGAAGATCCAATCATCGCCGCGTACCGCGGCGTCTTTCCGGCGCTCTTTCGCGACGCGTCGGCGATGCCCGCCGACCTGCGCCGTCACGTGCGGTATCCGGAACTGCTGCTCGGTCTTCAGGCGGACGCGTACGCGCTGTACCACATGACCGACCCCGAGGTGTTCTACAACCGCGAGGATCTCTGGGCGGTGGCGACCGAGGTGGCGTCCACCGCCGGGCGGGAACAATCGGCGCAGGCGATCGAGCCGAATTTCGTGCTGATGACGCTGCCGGGCGAGAAGCGGGTCGAGTTCGTCGAGATCCTGCCGTTCACGCCGGCGAATCGCAACAACCTGATCGGATGGATCGCCGGCCGCAGCGACGACCCGCACTACGGCGACGGCATCGTCTACGACTTTCCCAAGAACCGGCTCGTCGACGGGCCGCTCCAGGTGGAGGCGCGCATCGATCAGAACCCGCAGATCTCCGGCCAGTTGACGCTCTGGAACCAGCAGGGCTCGCACGTGCGCCGCGGCGCCCTGCTCGTCATTCCGATAGGGCGGGCGCTCCTGTACGCCGAGGCGATCTATCTGCAGGCGGAGCACAGCCCCATGCCGGAGCTGCGCATGGTGGTCCTGGCGCTGCAGGAGCGGTTGTCGTTCGGCCCGACCTTCGAGTCGGCGCTGTCGGGCTTGTTCGGTGGCGGCGCGGTTCCTGCCTCGCCGACTGCGGCGTCCGGCGCGCCCGGGAGCGCCGCCGCGCCCGCGCCGGCGGGCACGCCGCCGGCGGCCGCGGGCGACGACGTGGACGCGCTGATCAAATCGGCGGCGGCGGATCTCGCCGACTATCAGCGGCTGACGTCAGAAGGGAAGCTCGGCGAAGCCGGTCAGAAACTCGAGCATCTGAAGCGCACGCTCGAGCAGTTGAACGCGCGCCGCCGCTGAGCCATCGTCACCGGCCGAGCGGGCGAATATCCCCGGTAAGGAGTGTCATCGGGCCAAAGACCGGCGTGCCCAGGCGGCCCGCATCGACGCCGATCGTGCCGTCGAAGCGGTAGGGCAGCGGCTCGCGGCCGATGGCCCTGCGGATCGCGCCGGCCAGGCCGGGCAGATCGGAGAAGCTGATCGACAGATCGATCGGCACGATCGTGTCTTCGCCGGCCCGCAAGGGTAGTCCCAGGGGGAAGTCGGCATCCGCGGCGCGGCTGCCTTGCAGGTACAGAGTGCCTTTCAGCGTCCCCAGGGTGAGGCCGAACGCGTTGGGGTTCGTGACGCGGGTCCACAGCCGCACGGCCGCGCCGCCGATGGGCAGGTCCGATCGCGGCCCCACGAGCCGGAGCTCGGCGTTGTGTCCCTCCGCCTGTTCGAAACGCGGCGCCTGGACGAACTGCCGCAGCCGGCCCAGTTCCGCGCAGCCGGCACCCGCAAGCACCGTCAACATGACACAAGCGAGCCTTGCCTTCATACCGGCGGACGCTTGCAAGAAGCGCCACCTCGACCGCAGGGTATATTCTCCGTGTGATGGCAAAACGATGCTGGTTGATGAAGTGTGAGCCGGCGGCGTACACGATCGCGGATCTCGAGCGCGACGGCGCCACGAGCTGGGAAGGCGTGCGCAACTACCAGGCGCGCAACATGCTGCGCGGCGAGATGCAGGCCGGCGACGCCGTGCTCTTCTATGCGTCGAACGCCGAGCCCTCCGGCGTGACCGGACTCGCGAGGATTGCCAGGGGCGGATATCCCGACCACACCGCCTGGACGAAGGGGCACAAGTACTTCGACGAGACGAGCTCGAAGGCCTCTCCCACGTGGTACATGGTCGACATCGAGTTCGTCGAGCGCTTCCCGGCGGTTGTCTCGCTCGAGACCCTGAAGTCCACGAAAGGGCTCGAGAACATGCTGGTCACGAGGAAGGGAAGCCGCCTCTCGGTCCAACCCGTCACGAAAGCGGAATTCGACATCGTCACGAGGCTCGGCCGCGGGAAGCGCCCTTGAGGAGGCTGGAATGCAATCATTACTGCCCGTTCGCGTCCTGTACGGCGTCGCGGCCGCCTACGACGGCCTGCTCGGGCTCGCCTTCATCGCGGCTGCCCCGCAGATCTACGCCCGGGTCGGGATCACCCCGCCAAACCACTGGGGCTACATCCATTTCGCCGCCGGCATGCTGGCGATCTTCGGCTACATGTTCCTGCGGATCGCGCTCAGCCCGGTCGAGAACCGGAACCTGGTGCCCTACGGGGTGCTGCTGAAGATCTGCTACGTCGCGACCGTCGCATGGCACTGGTATTTCGGCGGCATTCCGGCGATGTGGAAGTACTTCGCGTTCGCCGACGCCGTGTTCGCGATCCTGTTTGTGTGGAGCCTCGGTCAGTTGCGGGTGGCGGAGCAGGCGACACCTCGACTTTCACGATGACTTTCTTGATCGCCCCACGCCCGCCGCGCGGGGCGTGCGCGTCGTCGGGAAAGAAGATGGCGGCGTGGCCGGCGGGTACGTGGATCCAGGTGCGCGCGCGATCCTCGAAGAACCCGACGTCCTTCGCTTCGTCGAACGGGGCGGATGGGCTGGCGCACGCTCCGAGCGGCATCCAGCCAATCTCTTCCTCCCCTTCGATCGTGAACTGGACGTCGATGTACCGGCGATGCGCCTCGAGGCGCGCGCCATCATGGCCGCGCCCGTCTATCTGCTCGATCGACACGTAGAGGCGGTCTCCGTCGATCGCATGACGCCCGGGCTCCAGCTCGCGCAGAGCGGGCTGCGCCAGCAGTGCGAACGCCCGGCCGAACGCGGGATGCAGCGCCACGTAGCGCTGCAAGCCCGCGACTGCACCGGTAATCACGGGTGTCCTCCGGCCGCTGCCGGCACGTCCACGCTCGCGAGCGTCCCGTCGCGGCTGACAATGACGAACTGGGCGTCCTTCAGGACGAGCCCGACCGGCTGGGCGAGGCCGGGGATCGTGTAGACGGCGACGACCGATCGCGACGCGAGGTCGATGACGAACAGCGTGCTGTGTGCCGCGCTGAGGGCATAGAGACGGCCGTTTGCGATGGTCGCGGCCGTCACGTAGTAGGCGGCGAGCGGATTCCCCTCTTCCGGCAGAACGATCCCGGGCTGCGCGGACAGCTTCGGGACGAATTCCTCCGACAGCGTCATGTCCGCCATGTCGAACCGGGAGACCACCATGTTGCGGCTCTTCGCGTTCGGCACCGTGAGGGTCACGATCGAGTGCGACTCGGGGTCGGCGGCGGCCGACATCACGTACATCATCTTCGCGCGCAGCGTGGCGAACCGCGCGCGGGACACTTCCTCGAATGCCTCCGGTGATTCCAGGAAGTAGCGGTAGTTGAGATCCACGTCGGCCTTGCCGGTCTCGCGAAGGACCAGGTAGCTCTTGTTCTCGGTGACCGCGATGATCCGGTCGTTCCCGAGAAACGCCGCACCGGCAAAGCGTCCCATGTCAACCGAGAACAAGGGATCGATGACGGTGTGCCGCACGACGTTCTGCAGCGCGCCGTCGGTCAGGTACACCCCGTGCTCCGTCGTCAACAGATACCGATTGGACGCTGCGTCGTACGCCAGATCTGTGGGTGCGCCGTTCAGTCCAAGATTGAGGCTCCGCCGCCCGGCGATGGTGAGCTGCGGGACGCTGTGGAGCGGCGCGGTGGCTGGATCCGGATCGACTGCCGTCACATCCGGCTTGGCGATCGCCCAGCGGCCGCGGACCGAGACCGGCGCGGACGAAAACTCGTCGAGCGACCAGACCCAGTGGCGCGGGTCGAACGAGAAGCGCACGGGATCGGACTGCCCGACGAAGGGCGGCGGCCCGGTGCTCGCGAACGCCTGGACGATCGTGCCGGCAATCACCAGGAGGAATCCGGCCAGCGCGACGCGGTCGATTCCGCGTAACGCGCGCGGCGCCGCGGGCTGCAGGTCCTCGGCGGGCACCTTCATCAGCATGGCCGCCATGACCACGATGCACACCCAGAAGACGGCGAACGACCAGATGTAGGTGTGGGCGCCGAGCATCTCGAGCGCGAACCCCTGGCCGACGTCGCGCGCCAGGTGCAGCGAGGAATGGCGGATCGCCATGAACACGCCCCAGGCGCCCACCAGGACGCCGAGCCCGAGATACTTCGGTTTCGGGCCGTACCGCAGCACGAAGAGACCGATCAGCGCGACGAGCGCCATGCCGATGCGCTGCGCCCAGCAGAGGATGCACGGCGAATCACCGAGGAAGAAGCCAAGAACGAAGACGGAGGTGCCGAGGGGCACGACGGCCAGGAACAGGACCGCGAGCGCAAGGACTGTGTAGAGGGGGCTGCGTTTCATGTGCGGCCAGTCAGTAGTTCAGTCCCGGCAGCAGCGACGTGCGCGTACCGAGGGTGAACAGGAAGATCATCAGCACGACGCCTGCGATCAGCAGCCGCGCCGCCAGACGCTCTTTCTCAGACCGGCGCCACAGGACCCATGCCGAGATAAAGAGGATGAGGAACGTGAGGAACTCCATGCGCTAGAGCCTACATCTAAATCGCAGGTCTTTGTTTACCGTGTCGCGATGTGTCCTTCGGGATCTCTCTGAAAAGCCGTGGCCCGTCTCATCGTGGTTCCGGTGCTCTTGGCCTGGGTAAAGTCTTCGGACTGCCCGCGGGCGTTCGCGGGCAGACTCCGCGCCTGGTCAATCCTGTGAGCGTCGCCAGACAAGTACAATCGCAGTTCGCAGCTCGCGGCTGTTGCTGGCGGTTGGGCTATTATTGCCGCCATGCTGACGCTTCTCCTGCTGCTGGCGACCGCGCGGGCACCACAGGCTCCGGCACCCACCGAGCTGTATCGGTTTGTGCTGATTCAAGCAGCGCCCGGCAAGCTGCTGAACCTCATCGATCTCTATAAGGGGCGTCTGCCGGTGATTGCCGCCGGCGGCGACGAAGCGCCGTTCATCGTGAGGCACTCGCAAGGGGACCGGTGGGACCTGCTGGTCATCTACCCCTCGGGCAGCTTTACCTCGTACTACAGCGCCGAGCGGACGGCGCGGCGCGAGGCGGCCGCGCGCGCCTCGGGCGTGAGCAACGAGGCGTTCGCCGGACAGTTCTATGACCTCGTCGGCTGGCACGAGGATGTGTACGTCGAGGGACCGCCGCTTGCGGAGTTCCGGAGTTACGTGAAGGACGCCGGGCT
Source organism: Acidobacteria bacterium RIFCSPLOWO2_12_FULL_66_21 (assembly GCA_001767455.1). GTDB lineage: Bacteria > Acidobacteriota > Vicinamibacteria > Vicinamibacterales > 2-12-FULL-66-21 > 2-12-FULL-66-21. The sequence continues at coordinate 16,294 of MELC01000045.1, read as the reverse complement.
CGTGCACCTCGAGATGTTCCAGGCGCTGGCGGGGAAGCGGGCGGCGCTCATCGAGGAGCGGAAGATGGAAGGCGCGTTCAACGTCGCGCGCGGACGTCCGGGCGCGCTCCTGTTCACGCACGAACAGGGGGCCGCGTGGGACGTCATCACGCTCGACGGCTACCGCAACTGGCGGCACTACGCGGAGTCCGAGACGATCCCGCCCGAGCTGTCGGACGCCGCCGCGAAGAAGGCGGGCTTCGCCAACACGGACGCGATCGCCCCGTACATGCGCTCGCTGATCGCTTTGCACCACGACACCATCGGCACGCCGGTGCGGTGACACCGGGACCGCTTGGGATTATGATGGTGCCCATGGCGCTCACACGACGCAGCTTCATCGCGACATCCACTGCCGCCCTGGCGGCCGGCTCCCTCGGGCGTGCACGACTGTTCGCCTGGCAGCAGCCCGCGGCCGTCACGCCGGTGTTCAAGGAAATCAGCCGCAACGTCGGGTTCTGGACGGCGCGCGGCGGGACGATCGGATGGCTGATCAACCCGGCGGGTGCGGTGGCCGTGGACAGCCAGTTCCCGGACACGGCCGCACTCTGTCTCGAGCAGTTGTTGAAGACGTCCGGCAAGACCGAGATCGCGGCGCTCATCAACACGCATCATCATGGCGATCACACCGGCGGCAACGGCGTGTTCCGCCCGAAGACGAAGCAGATCGTCGGGCACGCGAACGTGCCGAAATACATGAAGGCCACGTGGGATTCGGCCATGGCGCAGCGCGCGAAACTGAGCCCGCCGCCGACGACCCCGGCCCCGGCGGAGCCGGTCGTGCCCGATCGCACCTTCACCGACACCTGGTCGTTCGAGCACGGCGACGAGCGCGTGTCGGCGAAATACTACGGCCCGGCGCACACGGGTGGCGACGTGGTGGTTCGATTCGAGAAGGCCAACGTGGCGCACATGGGCGACCTGATGTTCAACCGGCTGCACCCGGTCATCGACAGGGTGAACGGCGCCTCGATCGCCAACTGGACGCAGGTACTCCAGAAGGTGGCGTCAGAGCTCCCGGCGGACACGATCTACGTCTTCGGGCATGCCGGTCAGGGACGCGACGTCACGGGGAGCCGCGCGGATCTCCTGTATCACGCGAGCTATCTGGCCGCGCTGCTGGACTACGTCCGGACGGCGGTGAAGGCCGGCAAGACGCGCGAACAGGTCATCGCCTCGACCGACCTCATCAAAGGGTTCGAGGACTACGGTCCGCTCATCCCGCGGCCGCTCGGTCCCGCGTACGACGAACTGACCGCGGGGAAACTGTAAGCCTATCGCAGCGCCTCGACTTCCGACGTCGTCCGCGGCCGGTCCTTGCCGAGCCTGCGGCAGTCGCGCTCACGCACAACGAAGTTCTCCTCGATGCGGATGCCGCCGAAGTCGCGATACCGCTCGATCGTGTCGTAGTTCAGGAACTCGCGGAACTTGCCCTCGGCCTTCCAGCGATCGATCAACTCGGGAATGATGTACACGCCCGGTTCGACCGTGAAGACGAACCCCGGCTCGATCGGCCGCGCCAGGCGCAGGCTCTTGAGGCCGAACTGGGTCGAGTGCGGCTGCCCCTCGTAGCCGACCCACTGCTCGCCCAGATCCTCCATGTCGTGGACGTCGAGCCCCATCATGTGACCCAGGCCGCACTGGAAGAACATGGCGTGGGCGCCCTGCTCGACCGCCGCATTGATGTCGCCCTTCATCAGACCGAGTCCCTTCAGTCCCTCGGACAGCGTGCGGCACCCGAGCAGGTGCACGTCGCGAAACGGGACGCCCGGCGTCAGCGCCTTCACCGCGGCAACGTGCGCGGCCAGCACGACGTCGTAGATCTCCTTTTGACGCGGCGTGAACGAGCGGTCCACGGGGAAGGTGGACGTGAGGTCGCCCGCGTAGTGCAACGCCGTCTCGGCGCCGGCGTCGAGCAGGAACAAGCGGCCCGGCTCCAGTCTGTGCGTGTGCGAGTGGTTGTGCAGCGTCTCTCCATGGATGGTGGCAATGACGGGGAATGAAAGGTTCCCGCCGGCGGCGAGCGCGATCTCGGTGACGCGCGCGGCGATGTCCGCCTCCAACAGGCCCGGCTTCGCCATCGCCATGGCCGCCAGATGCATGTCCACCGTGGTGTCCACCGCCGTCTCGATCTCGGCAATCTCTTCCGCGTCCTTGTGCGCGCGCATCTCGACCACCGCGCGCACAAGCTCCACGTTGGCCTGGCTCTTCGCCTCGTCCGGGTGGACGCCGAGCATGCGGAACAGCTTCAGCGCGCTCTCCGGCCGGTACGGCGGAAGGAACCGGATGGTCCGCCCCTGCGCCTTGGCGTTGGTGACGACATCGCCGAGTGCCGCCGCGGGCGCCGTCCGCGTGATGCCGCCACCTCTGGCGAGCTCCGCGACGGTGGGCAGGACGCCCGTCCACACGATCGCGTCCAGATCGAGATCGTTCGCGAACGCCGTGGTCGTGCCCGCGTCCACGTCGATCACCGCCGCCCACCCGGGCTGATCGACCCCCATCAGGTACAGGAACGTGCTGTCCTGCCGGAAATGAAACGTGTTGTCCGCGTAGTTCATCGGGCTCTCTTCGTTGCCGAGGAAGAGGAGCAGGCCGTCGCGGAATGCCGCCTGGAGCCGCTCGCGGCGCCGGGTATAGGTCTGTGCTGGGAACATGAATGCCTCCGGAACGTGTATGACCGCGCGAGCATGATACTCCGGCCGGCTCAGGGCGCCGACAGCGCACCGCGAAGGAGATGGAGCGGAACGTGCCGGGGGCCGGATTGCCTCAGGGACGTGTGCCGGCGGCGAGGACGAACTCTCCGGGGACGTCGTACCCTGCCCCCGATTGCCACGGGCCGATGGACGCGAGGTATTCGGCGTGCGCGGCCTCACGCGTCGCGGGATCGAACCGCGAATAGGCGAGCGCCACCGGGCCGCCTTCGAACGCGGCGCCGCACGCGTCGGCCGCCGACTCGTAGTGCAGCACCGTCGCCATCCGCTCAGTCGTGACCCCGTCGAACCCCGCATCTCGGAAGACGCGCTCCAGGCGATCGGCGGCACCGAGCTGGAAGAACATCGGGCAGACGTCGGACTGCACGC
>MELC01000045.1:0-13165 GCA_001767455.1 Acidobacteria bacterium RIFCSPLOWO2_12_FULL_66_21 | reverse complement strand
CCAGACGGCGGCAAGCGCGCGGCCGCCGGGCCTCAACGCGCGCAGCATCTCGCGCAACGCGGCGACGGGATCGGGCAGGTACATCAGTCCCAGTGCGCACAGCGCGACATCGAAGGACGCGTCGGCAATGTCCAGCGTTTCCGCGTCCATCCGCTCGGCGCTCACGTGGGGAAGCTTCCGGCGCGCCGCCTCCTCGCTGAGCCGTGAGACCATGACCTCGGAGATGTCGGTGGCCAGGACCCGGCCCGGAGGGCCCACGAGGTCGGCCACCCTGAACGTGACGAGGCCCGTCCCGCAGGCCACGTCCAGTACGCGCTCGTCCCGTTGGAGCGCGGCAAGGTGGACCAGCCGCTCCTGCGCCGGCGCCAGCTGATCCTGCCAGTAGCGCTCATACGCCGATGCCGCCTTGTCCCAGCCGTAGCGCTGCACGCGCCGCTGCAGCTTCGCGTCCACGGTCACACCGCCGGCACGATCCGCAGTTCGCGGCGGATGTCATTCGCGCGCGCGAACACGTCGCGATAAGGACTGTACTTGTCCGCCGTGGCGATCACCTTTCGGACGTCCGACTCCGGCGCGGGGCTCTCGATGGTCACGATATAGCGCACCTGCGTGTAGCCCGGCGGGACATCGTCGGAGACGCCAAGCTCTCCGCGAGTGTCGTAGTCGGCCTGGACTTCCACTGCGAGGGAGTCGATCGGAACGTGCAGGCGGGCTGCCCACATGGCGTATCCGATCGCGAGACAGGAGCCGAGCGCGCCGCGGCCGAGCGTGCCCGGTCCGGGTCCTGCGTTGCTGCCGCCCGAGGCCGGGCCTACACCCACGGTGAGCTTCCACGGACCGTCTTCGAGTTCGCACTCGAGACCGGGCTTGAGGCGCACGGTCGTGCGTCCGGTCTTCTGCCCGATGGACGGACGCAGTGCGACGGCCTTCGCGTTGCGCTCGAGCGCCTCGCGGATCGCGTCGTCGTGCATGGCTTCCTCCCTGCGTCATTCTAATACTGCCCGCGCCGGGGCGGCGATTTCCCGGCAGGGCGGCTGCGATCGCGCACGCAAGGCCGCCGCAGGGGACGTTTCGCGGCGGTCCGGTCCTTGCTTCTGCGTGACTGTTCACTTTTTCTGGAGCTGTTTCGATGATTTCCACCCGTGTGTGCGCCCTTATCGCCGTGCTGTCGGTTGCTGTCGCCTGTGGCTCGGCTTCGAAGCAGAACGCGCCGCCTGCGGCGCCCGCCGCGGCAGCCCCGGCCAGTTCGGCAGCGGCCGGCGCCGGCACGTTCACGGGGACGGTTGCCGAGAGCGTGAACGCGAGCGGCTACACCTATGCGCGGCTGCAGGCCGCCGGGAAGGAAGACGTGTGGATCGCGGCCACCGAGTTTCCGGTGAAGACGGGGGATCGCCTGACCGTGGCGCTCGAGATGCCGATGCAGAATTTCGAAAGCAAGACGCTGAAGCGGACGTTCCCGCTGGTCTACTTCGTGTCGAGTGTCGCCCGCGATGGCCAGACCGTTGTCGCCCAGCCCGCGCAGGGGACCGCGCCCGCGATGATGCCCAGCCACGGCGCGAGCGCCGAGGCGCCGGCTGCCGTCGAGCCGATTGCGCCGGTCGCGGGCGGCCTGTCGATCGCCGACGTGTGGACGAAGCGCGCCTCGCTCGCCGGCAACCCCGTCACGGTCCGCGGGAAGGTGGTGAAGGTGAACAGCGCGATCATGGGCCGCAACTGGATTCACCTTCAGGACGGATCGGGCTCCGCGGCCGATCGCACCAACGACCTCACCGTCACCAGCGACGCGGACCTCAAGGTCGGCGACATCGTCACCATCAGCGGCGTGCTCGCGGTCGGCAAGGACTTCGGCGCTGGCTACGCGTACGACGCCATTCTGGAGAACGGCAAGGTGGTCAAGTAGAGGAAGGTGCTCAAGGGTGCTCAGAGGTGCTAAAGGGTGCTCAGGGGTGCTCAGGGGATAGACGAGGGTTTGGACGAGCGTTACTTCAGCACTGCCGATCACCTGGCGATGAAGCGAATGTGCCTCCGCGCCATCAAAGCCAACCGCGCGCTCAAGAGATCCTGGGGCAACCGTCCGGCGCCGGGAACTGACGACAGGCCCTCGCGTCACCCCAGGCCAAAGCACCCGTGAGCACCCCTTAGCACCCGTGAGCACCCCTTAGCACCTTTGAGCACCCCTTAGCACCTTTGAGCACCCGTAACACCCCCTGGCACCTTTGAGCGCCCCTCAGCACCCCTCCAGCACCCCTCAGCACCCCTCAGCACCCCTCAGCACCCCTCAGCACCCCTCAGCACCCCTCAGCACCCTTGACTAGTCCAGTCCGAACTCGCTCAGACGGCGGTACAGGCTGCGCTCGCCGATGCCGAGCGCCCGCGCGGCGTTGGCCCGATGGCCGCCGAACTGCTTGATCGCGAACTCGATGTACTGGCGCTCCACGTCGCGCAGCGGCACGATCGGCGCGTCGCCGTGCAGGCGGGGCGCGCCCGATTGCGCGGGCGCGCGGACCATCGGCGGCAGGCGCTCGGGCGTAATCGTGTCCTCGTCGCACAACACCACCACCTGCTCGATCACATTGATCAACTGCCGCACGTTGCCCGGCCACCCATATCGGGTCAGCACGTCGACGGCCTCCGGGCTGAGACGGCGGTGTTGATTGAACCGCCGGTTGAAGCGATCGACGAAGTGCGCCGCCAGGCACGCGATGTCGTCCGGCCGCTCGCGCAAGGGGGGCACGTCGATGCGGATGGCGTTCAACCGGTAATACAGATCTTCGCGAAAATGGCCGTGGGCGACCATGTCCTGGAGGTCACGGTTCGTGGCAGCCACGACCCGCACGTCCACGGCGAGCTCCACCGTGCCGCCAAGGCGGCGGAACACGCCCGTCTCGAGGACGCGCAGCAGCCGGGCCTGGAGCGCCGGGGGGACGTCGCCGACCTCATCGAGGAACACCGTTCCCTTGTCCGCGACTTCGAACAGCCCGTGCTTCAACGAGACCGCGCCGGTGTAGGCCCCTTTCTCGTGCCCGAACAGCTCGCTTTGCAGCAGCTCTTCGTGCAGGTTGCTGCAGTCGACGACGACAAAGGGAGCGCTGGAGCGGACGCCCCGGCTGTGAATCAGCTTGGCGACGAGCTCCTTTCCGACTCCGGTCTCGCCGAGAATGAGGACCGAGGAGCCGACGCCAGCGACGCGATCGATCACCCGCAGCACGTCATGAAACTGGGGACTGCGGCCGATGAACGTGCCGGCCAGATCCGGGGGCGCGAGCGCCTGCTGCAGGACGTGCGCGCGCTCGATGAGCGCGCGGCGCTCCATCGCCTTTTGCAGCGTGACCTCGACCTGATCGGGAGAGCAGGGTTTCGGAAGGAAATCGAACGCTCCCTTGCGGATCGCCGCAACCGCCGTGTCGATCGTCCCGTGGCCCGTGAGCAGCACGATCTCGATATGCGGGTACCGTTCACGGATGCGATCGAGCACCTCCAGCCCCGTCATGTCCGGCATCCGCAGATCCAGCAGCACGAGGTCGCACTCGTTGGCGGCGAGCCACGCGAGCGCGGCCGATCCGCTGGGCACCGGCGTCACCGCGAAGCCGCGCGCGGCCATGGCCGCCGCGACCGCTTCGCGGAATCCATGGTCGTCGTCCGCGATCAGCAAACGGTTGAACGGCATGTGTCCTCCGGAGGCGGAAACGTCACCTCGAAGACCGATCCCTGGTCCGGGACGCTGGTCACGCGGATGTCGCCACCCCACTGCCGAACGAGGTTCAGCGAGACGAACAAGCCAAGGCCGGTGCCCGACGGCTGGCGGCTGAAGAAGGGCTCGAACACCTTCTCGCGCACCTCGGGGGACATGCCGAGCCCATCGTCCTCGATCCGAATGCACGCGGCGCCGTTCGATTGCCACGTGACGCGGACTTCGCTTCCCGCTGGGCTGGCCTGCACCGCGTTCAGGAGGATGTTGAGGACGACCTGGCGCACCGCGCCGCCATTCGCGTAGGCGATCGGTACGGAGTCATCCGGCACGATCCGCACCCGCACGCCCGCGTTCGCCGCGACGTGTTCGAGCAGCGGCAGCGTCGCGCGGACGACGGACGGGAGTTCGAGCAGCTCGCGGCGGATGGACTGGCCGCGCGAGAGCTGGAGGAACTGCTGCGTCAGGTCCTTGCAGCGCAGAATCTCCCCGCGAATGACGTCGAGCCGCTCGCCGACCGGCACCGGTCCCGGATCGGTGCCCGAGGCAAGCACGCGCCGTGCCTCGTCCAGGTGCACGAGCATGGTGCCGAGCGGCGTGTTGACTTCGTGGGAGAACCCGGACGCGAGCATGCCGAGCGACACGAGCCGCTGGAACTCCGCCATCCGCGCCTCCCGGCTCTTGCGCTCGGTGATGTCGCGCCACACCTCGACGACCTGCTCGACGACGCCGCTGCCGTCGAGGATGGGCGACGCGAAGACCTCTTCCTCGCGGACGGTGCCGTCGGCCGCGTAGCGCGTGCGCACCGACTTGTGGAGGGTGCCCGTCTGGAACGCGGCCCGCGCGGGACAGTCGCTTTCGTGCCCTTCGAGCGAGCAGTCGCACGGGGCCGGCCAGATCTCCGAACAGCGCCGGTACAGAAGCTCCTCGCGGCCGAGGCCGATCCGCTCCGCCAGCGACTTGTTGACGGCCACGACGCTGAACGTGCGATCGACGACCAGCAGGCCGTCGTCGACGCTCCCCATCACATTTTCGAGCTGCGTGCGCTGGCGGCCGATCTGCGAGAGCAGGTCCGCCACCGAATCCGCCATCGCATTGAACTCCTGCCCCAGCCGCGACACGGCATCGCTTCCGGGCATGTCGACCCGGCGCGTGAAGTCACCGGCGGCCATCGCGCGCGTCGTGGCTTCGATCCGCTCGAGCCGGCGCAGCACCAGCACCCGCACCGTGAGCGTGACGCCCGCAAGCAGCACGAGCGCGGCCAGACCGACGACCGCCCCCGTCCACTTGATCTGCGCCTGCAGCTCGGCGCGGACGTCGGTCATGTCCGTGTCGGTGATCATCACGCCGTTCACGGTGGTCGACGGGTCGTGGCACCGGTGGCAGGCGGCCTGGTTCCTGAACGGATACACGCTGCGGAGGACCGTGCCCCCTTCGAGCTCCATCACCGTGGAGGTCGCGCGGCGCGCGGTCGGCACCGCGTGGCACACCTGACAGGCGGGGGAGTCCCGAGAGAAGACGCGATCGGCGAACGCCGGATCGTTCGTCATGCGGACGCGCCCGGTGTGATCGACGACGAGCAGCCGCTTGACGTGCGGGTCGCTCGAGAACCCCTCGATCATCTTGGTGATCAGGTCGCGGCGATTCTCGAGCATCTGGTGCTCGAGCGCGATGGCGATGACGTGTCCCTGCAGATACGTCTCGTTGCGTTTCAGATCGAGCGCGGAGCGGAAATGCTGGTGGGCGACGAAGTAGCCGCCGGGGAGGAGCACGCCGAGCACGAGCAGCGAGACGAACAGGAACAGCTTCAGCGCAAGCGGGTCGACAAACCAGTTGCGCCGGGATTTGATCATGGCCTCTCCCCGATCGCTTCCTGCCGCCTGCACCCGGGTCGGTGGCTGCCCGCCTGACATATCACGGAATTGCCCATATCCAAAGGACTTCTCCGATCGCGTGGAAACACCTGCCAAATCGGCAGGGGCCCCGCCGACCCGATTGTTCGCCTGGCCGGTGAATCTCCCAATGAAACGCCTGCGAGCCCACACGGCATGAGAATTCCATTCCGCCCGCGCCAACTGGGAGGAATGCAGCCTATGGCGCTTGAAGTTTTCGCGGTCGTGGCGGTGCTCGTCCTCTTCACCGGCATGTTCCTGGCGCTCCTCTTTTCCTATCGCGACATCGAGGATCGGCGCGCGCGCAGGCCGGCTGCCGTCGTGCGTCCGGCCGCGCCGCTTTATGGATTCGAGGCGCGCAGCAAGGAGATCGCGGAGGAGCTGATGCTGCGGCAGATCGAGCACCATCTCCGCCGGGAGTCGCTGCTCGCCGAGCAGTTCGTGATGGATCCCAGTCAGCAGACGCTGCGGGCCGGCGAGGATCTGCGGCTCGGGGTGCACTGATGGACCGGCTGGAGGCGATCCGGCAGTCGACGCTCTTTACCGGCATCGAACCGGCGCAATGCGAGGTCTTTCTCGCGATCGTTCACGAGCAGGAGGCGAAGCCGGGCGAGTACCTCTTCCGGCTCGGAGACCCCGCGCGCATGCTCTACATCATCCGAAGCGGCACGGTGCACCTGACGATGCCGATCGCGATGAATGGAACGGTGAAGGAAGTGGTGGTGCAGGAGGCGCGCGCGGGTGAAACCGTGGCGTGGTCGGCCCTCGTCGCGCCGTTCCGCTTCACCATGAGCGGCCGCGCCGGCACCGACGTGGAGCTCATCGCGTTCTCGACCCGGGAGCTCCAGGCGGCGATCGAGGCGTACCCGGACGCGGGCGTGCGGGTCGTCACGAACCTGGCGGCGGTCATCGCCAGGCGCCTTCAAGTCATGCACGCGATGTGGACACGAGAGCTGCAGCGCACGATCAACGTGACGTTCGGCGAAGGCGCCGGCGCCTGAGGAGGCAGTAATGGAAGTGCAGAACGAGGTCGTCGGGTTCGGGGGCGGAGAGAACAAGGCCGGATTGAACGTGGTCAGCCTGCTTCTGTTCGCCGGCGTCGCCGCGCTGCTGTCCGCGGTGGTGCTGCTGTTGCCGCTCGTCGCCGAGGCGCGTCTCGCGGCGCTCGTTGTCTGCCTGCTCGCCGGCGCCCTGGCCGGGATGTCGGCCCGGATGGCGAACCAGTGGGAGCGCGCGGTCATCCTCCGTCTCGGCAGGTACCAGGGGCTCAAAGGGCCCGGCATCTTCTGGATGTGGCCGTTCGTGGACCGCGTGACGATGTGGCTCGATTCGCGGGTGCGCGCCACCGGCTTCGCGGCGGAGAAGACGCTGACGGCCGATACCGTCCCGGTCAACGTGGACGCCGTGCTGTTCTGGACGGTCAACGACGCGGAAAAGGCGGCGCTGCGCGTCGAGGACTACCGCGAGGCGGTCGCCTGGGCGGCGCAGACGGCGCTGCGCGACATCATCGGCAAGACCGACCTCGCGCGCATGCTCGTCGGCCGCGAATCGATCGACGTCGCGCTCCAGGAACTGATCGACACGCGCACGCACGACTGGGGCATCTCGGTGATCTCGGTCGAAATCCGCGACGTGGTCATCCCGCCCGCGCTCGAGGACGCGATGTCGCGGCAGGCGCAGGCGGAACGGGAAAAGCTGGCGCGCGTCATCCTCGCGGACGCCGAAGTCGAGATCGCCCATAGGTTCCTGATCGCCGCCGGCCAGTACGAGTCGAACCAGATCGCGCTGCAGCTTCGAAGCATGAACCTGCTCTACGAGGGCATGAAGGAGAAGACGACGTTGATGGTGGTGCCCTCAGGGCTCGCCGAGTCGATGAACACGGGGACCTACGCGGGGCTGGCGTCCTTGATGCGGCCCGGCGGCATTGGCGGCGTGTCCTGAAGGGGGGCCGTGATGCGCCCTCCGACCACACGCGTGTCGATGGCGATCCTGGCGGCGTCGCTGGCGGTTGCCGCCGGCGGCTGCCTCGAGCGTCCCGTCAAACCGTCGACGACCGTGAGCGTGCGGAACGGGTTTCCGCACGCACAGCACGTGCAGTACTTCGTGTCGGGCCAGCACCGGCAGGAAAAGGTTGCCATGCACGTGGCGGCGTTCGGGGGCGGCGACGCGCCGGAGCCGATCACCGCGGGCCGCTGCGCCGAGTGTCACGACGACCTGGCCGCGAAGCCGTGCGGCGCGTGCCACGTGCTGTTCCAGAATGCCGCGGTGCGCGAGCGCACGGCGGCCCGGCCCTGCGTCGCGTGTCATGCCGCGACGTGGACGGGCGGCAGGTCCGCCGTGCCGCGGCCCGAGATCTGCCGCGCGTGCCACGCCACGGACGACCCGCCCGGAGGACCCAAACTCGAGCGGGTGCGGTTCGAGCTGGCCGCCCCTTTGAGGGGCCCGCGGGTCACGACGCTGCCGGCCAACGTGTATTTCTCGCACAGCGCGCACGTCCGCTTCGGCCGCGTGGCGTGCACGGCGTGCCACGCGTCCGCGGCCCCGGCTGCCGCGCCATCACCCGTCGTCCGCCACATGCCGATGATCGAATGCCTGCGCTGTCACCGTGACACCGGCGCGAGCATGGATTGTCTGACCTGTCATAGATAGGAGCGAGACGTGCGCGAGCTGTCCCGCCGGGAAGTCCTGGGTGCGCTGACGGCGTTGGGCGCGGGCGCCGCCGCCGGCTGCGGCAGCGGCCTCGAAGCCGGCGACTTCGAGATCCCCCCGGGATGGCGGGCCGGAGAAGAGCGGTCCATTCCGACGACCTGCGGCCAGTGTCCCGCCGGTTGCGGGATCAAGGTGCGGGTGTTCGAGGGACGCGCCGTCAAAATCGAAGGCAACCCGGCACATCCGATCAACGCCGGCGGCATCGGTCCCAAGGGCCAGGCGGGACTGCAGCTTCTCTATCACCCCGACCGCATTCGCGGGCCGCAGCTTCGCAATGGACCGCGTGGATCGGGACGCTGGACGCAAATCACGTGGGACAGCGCCATCGAGCGGCTCGCCGCCGAACTTGGCGCGCTTCGCCGCGCCGGTCATCCCGAAGGGCTCGTCCTCATCGATGGCGAGCCGCGCGGCGTCGTCCCCCGCTTGTGGGATCGGTTCCTGCGCGCATACGGCAGCCCGAACCACGTGACGCACGCTTCCACGTCCGAAGGGGCGAGGGCGCTGGCGATGCGATGGATGCAGGGCTCGACGGAGCTGCCCGCGTACGACTGGGAGAACACGGGCTATGTCCTCGGCTTCGGCGTGGGACTGTTCGACTCCTGGTGCCAGACGATCCACATGTCACGCGCGAGCGGCGCGCTGCGGCGCGGGAAGCCCGGCCAGCGCGCGAAGTTCGTGCACGTGGCCTCACGCTTCTCGGTCACCGCGGCGAAGGCGGACGAATGGATCCCGATCGAGCCGGGCGCCGATGGCGCCCTGGCGCTCGCGCTCGCGCACGTGCTCGTCCGCGACGGGCTGTACGACCGGGCCTTTGTCGAGGCCCACACGTTCGGCTTCGAGGACTTCCGGGACGAGCACGGCGTCGCGCACGCGGGTTTCCGCACGGTGATTGCCGAGTTCGCGCCCGAGAAGGTGTCGCGGACGACGGGCGTCGCCGCCGATCGGATCGTGCGGATTGCGCACGAGATGGGCGCGCACCCGCCGGTGATTGCCCTCGGCGACGGCAGCGCGTGCGGGGCCACCAACGGCCTCGGCACCGCGATGGCGATCCACGCATTGAACGCGCTGCTCGGCAGCGTCGAACGCACCGGAGGCGTGCTCACCGAGCGTCGCGTCCTCGCGTCGTGGCCGCCGGGCGAGCTCGACGGCGTCGCGCGGGCAGGCCTCGCAGCGCCGGCCGTCGACGGCCGCGACACGGCCCGCTGCGCCCTGGGAAACGGCGCGATCCAATCGGTCCCCGACGCGATCCTGTCGGGGCGGCCGTATCCCGTGAAGGCGCTGCTGCTGTATCGATCGAATCCGGCGTTCTCGAAGCCGGAAGGACGCAAATGGCGCGAGGCGCTCGGCGCGGTCCCCTTCATCGTGAGCTTCTCGCCGCTGCCCGACGAATCGACGGCGTGGGCGGATCTGGTGCTGCCGGACCACACGTACTTGGAGCGATCGGAGGTCGTCGAACCGGCGCCCAGCTCGGGGCTGCCGCTGATTGGCTTGCGCCAGCCTGTCGTCGCGCCCCGGCGGCGCGGCATGGCGACAGGCGACGTCGTCGTCCGCCTCGCGCGCGCGATGGGCGCACCGACGGCCGCTGTGTTTCCCTGGCCCGACTATGCCGCGGCTGTCGGAGCGTTGCCGCAGTCGCTCGCGTCGAAGGACGGCACGCCCCGCGTCGTGTCGGCGCTCCTGCCCGCCATGCACGAAACCGGCACGGCATCCGGCGAGCGATCCTTCGAGCAGTGGGACACCGCGTTTGCCACGCCGTCAGGAAGATTCGAGTTCTACTCGCAGGGGATCAGGGCGCGGCTCGGTGCGGTCTTCGCTGATGACGACGCGCTCAACCGGCACCTCGTCGCCGAGGGGGTCCGGGATCGCGGCGACCGCCTGTGTCTTCCGCGCTGGGAGCCACCGCGGTTTGCCGGCGACGCCGCGGCATTCCCGTTCGTGCTCGCGCCGTACCGCGGGATCAATTATGCGGAAGGGGGCGTACGCCACCTGCCGTGGCTGCGCGAGCTTCCAGCCGCGGGACTCCTCGCGTGGGAAGAAACGATTGACATGAATCCGGACGATGCCCGGCATCTCGGTCTTGCGCAGGGGGAGAGGGCCTGGCTGGAGTCCCCGGTGGGGAGGCGGCGCGTGTGCGTGCGCATCGCACCCGGGATGCGTCCCGGCATGGTCGGCATGCCGCTCGGACACGGCCCCTGGCCGCCGCGGCCGGAGGACCCGGACATTGCCGGCGGTCACGGACTTCTGGCGGCGTTGAGCGATCCGCTCTCGGGGCTGCACGCGCATCAGGGCACGCGCGCGCGCGTGCGGAAGGAGGAGGCGTGAGCACCACCTCGTCGCGGCGCGGATTCCTCACGACCCTCGCCGGTGCAGCGGCCGTGCTTGCCCCGTCCCGGCGCGCCTCCGCCGAACCACCCGCGGTCCATCGATGGGGCATGGTGATCGACCTCGATCGCTGCACCGGGTGCCAGGCCTGCGCGGTGGCGTGCCGCGCCGAGAACAACGTCCCGGATGCCGGTCCGACCAACACCTCGAAAGGCCGCAGCATCTTCTGGATGAACCTGCTGACCGTGTCGGAGGGCGAGTATCCGGTTCTGCGGCAGCAGTTCTTTCCCGCCCCGTGCAATCACTGCGAAGATCCTCCCTGCATCAAGGTGTGTCCCGTGGGCGCGACGACGCGCAGCTCGGAGGGCATCATCCAGCAGGTGCCGGAGCGGTGCATCGGGTGCCGCCTGTGCGAAGTGTCGTGTCCGTACACGCGCCGGTACTTCAACTGGTCGCACCCGGAATGGCCGGAAGAGGAGCGCGAGCATCTCAATCCCGACGTGACGCCGCGCTCGCACGGCGTCATCGAGAAGTGCCTGTTCTGCCATCACCGGATCCGTGCGGCCAAGACCGCCGCGCAGGCCGACGGCCGATCGTTGAAGGACGCCGAGCTGCGCAAGCTGCCCGCATGCGCGCAATCGTGTCCCGCCGAAGCGATTGTCTTCGGCGACCTGAACGATCCGGAGTCGGAGGTCCGGCGGCTTTCGGAAAGCCCGCGGGCGTTCAGGCTCCTCGAGGAACTGGGCACCCGTCCGAAGGTCTTCTACCTGAGGGAAGCGAAATGGCAGGAGTAGCGACCGCGATTGACCTCACGCCGGAGACCCCGCCGGTCCTGCTGGATCATCTGGACACGCCGACGGTGCGGTTCTGGGCATCGCTGGCCTTCCTGGCGGCCGGCTCGTCCGCGCTGTTCTACGGCTTCGCGCAGCAACTGCTGCACGGCCACGCGGTGACCGGGCAGGGTTCTCACGGCGCCATCTGGGGCGTCGTGGTTGCAAACATCGTGAACTTCATCGGGATCAGCCATGTCGGGATCGCGATTTCGGCGGTGGTCCGCATCCTCCAGCTGAAGAAGTACCAGCAGCTCGCGAGGCTGGCGGAGTTCGTGACGCTGGCGTCCATCACCGTCGCGGTGATGAACATTTCGATGGACGTGGGCCGCCCGGAGCGTTTCCTGTTCAACGTCGTCTGGTACGGCCGGTACCACGCGCCCTTCGTGTGGTCCTGCACGGTCATCACGACGTACGTCGTCGGCAGCTCCGTTTACCTCTATCTCGCGATGCGCCGCGACCTGTACCTGTCGAGCGTCAGCGCCCCCGCGCGCCGGCCGTTCTTCCGCCTGATGTCGCTTGGCTACCGCGACACGCCGGTCACGCGCGCGCGCCACAACCGCGTCGTCTGGTGGCTGGCCGTCGTCATCCTGCCGATCATGGTGTCGGTGCACTCGGTCTATGGCTACATTTTCGGTGTGCAGGCCGGCCGGCCCGGGTGGTACAACCCGTTCCAGGCGCCGTATTTCGTCCTCGGCGCGATCGTCTCCGGCTTCTCCACGGTCATCATGGTCATCGCGGTGCTGCGGAAGGCATTCGGGTGGGAGGAGATCTTCCCGGGGCGCATCTTCAAGGGCCTCGGCGTCTTCCTCGGATTCGTCACGCTGCTCTACATGTATTTTCTGTTCAGCGAATACCTGACAGGGCGGTACGCGTCGCCGCAAGCGGAGCGCGCGGTGTTCGGCGACCTGCTGTTCGGGCGGTTCGCGCCCTTCATGTGGTCGGCGGTCCTCGGCGGGATGGTGTTCCCGTTCGCGCTGCTGTTTATCCAGGGGGTAAACCGGAAAGTCTGCAGCATCCCGATGACCGTGTTCGCGGCGGCCCTCATCAACGTCGCGATGTGGGTGACGCGCGCGCTCATCGTCGTTCCGAGCTTCTATCATCCGATGCTGCCGTGGGACGTGGCGCCGTATACACCGACGTTCCCGGAGTGGTGCATCGTCGGCGGCAGCTTCTTCATGTTCGCGCTGCTGCTGCTGATCCTGGTGAAGACGTTCCCGGTGCTCGAACTGCCCGAGGAACACGAAGACGATCCACGACAGGCGCGCTCGCAGAAGATGCCGGTCTGGAAGCGCCTCGTGGTGGGCGGTTCCGCCGTGGCCGGGCTGTCGCTCGTGTCGTTCGGGATCGGGCATCGAGCGTCGCCTGAGTTCTTCCATCCGCCGGCGATCTGGCTGTGCGGGATCGTGACGCTGCTGAGCGTGCCGTTCCTGATCTGCGTGCTGCCGGAGCGCGCGAAGACCGAGCGGCGCGCGCCGATTCGGGCGGTGCCGATACACATCGGAGCACGGCGCGCCGAGGTGGGACGCTACCTTGCGGTCGCCGCCCCTCGACTCGCCGCTGCCCCGCGCGTCGGGCCTCACAGATAAGCACAGATAAGACTGTCCCGCTGTTCCGCTGTCCCGCTATCCCGCTGCACGACGACACGGTTCATCGCACGAAGACCACGAAGGACACCAAGGACACGAAGACAGAAAGACGATTCAGTCTTCATGTCCCGCTAT
>MELC01000044.1 GCA_001767455.1 Acidobacteria bacterium RIFCSPLOWO2_12_FULL_66_21 | reverse complement strand
CCGCCCGAGATTCGCGCGCTGTGGGTGGACGCGTTCCACGCGGGCATCCGGTCGCCGAAGGAAGCCGAGGATCTGGTCGCGGCCGCGACACGCGCGCACCTGAACACGCTGTTCGTGCAGGTCCGGCGGCGCGGCGACGCGCTCTACACCAAAGGCATCGAGCCGCCGCTCGACGATCCGGCGTACGATCCGTCGTTCGATGCGCTGGCGTCGATTGTCGATCTGGGCCATCGTGCGGGACTCGAGGTCCACGCGTGGGTGAACGCGATGCCGGTGTGGCGCGACGAGGCGCCGCCGAGAGATCCACGGCACGTGTTCAACCTGCACGGTCCGTCGCAGCCGGGCGAGGACAACTGGTTCACGGCAAGCCCGGCCGGCAACCACAAATTCCCGGTCGGGTATTTTCTCGACCCCGGGCATCCCGCCGCCGCTGCGTACCTGGCGGGCATCTACCTCGACATCGTGCGCAACTACGACATCGACGGCGTTCATTTCGACTACATCCGGTACCCCGAAACCGACGAGCGCTCGCCGCGCGGTTCGCCTGTCGGCTACAACGCGGTGAGTCTCGCCCGGTTCCAGAAGGTCACGGGCCGCCACGACGTACCGGCGCCTGGCGACGAACGATGGATAGCCTGGCGGCGCGAGCAGGTCACGAACCTGGTGCGCCGGATCTCGATCGAGGCGAAGGGGGTGAAACCGCGGATCAAGATCAGCGCGGCGCTCATCCCCTGGGGTCAGCCGCCGACAAGTGAGAAGAACTTCGCCGACGTCGCGCCCATGCAGCGAGTCTTCCAGGACTGGCACGGGTGGCTGAAGGACGGGCTGCTCGACCTCGGCGTGCCGATGAACTACGCGCGCGAGACGGACGTGCGCGTCCGCGGATGGTTCAACGGCTGGATTGGATGGGAGAAGAAGCACGAGCACGGCCGGCAGATCGCCGTGGGACTCGGCGCGTACCTGAACGCGCCGGAAAACACCCTCGCGCAGATCGCGCGCGTGAGAAAGGCCCAGGGGAAGGACCGCGTCTATGGCGTGTCGTTCTTCTCATACGCCGCGCCGCACCTGGCGAATGCGACCGCGCCTCCGGATCCGGATCCGCTCGCCTTTCTGTCGAGCGGCGCCACCGGCGCGCCCGCCGCGTTCACGAGGCCGGCCCCAATCCCCACGATGCCATGGATCGCCTCGCCGAAGTACGGCTGGATTGACGGCGTCGTCGGGCCATCGGCGGATCGCGTGAAAGTCACGATGAAGCGCACGGGATTCGCGCTGTTCCGCCGCGCGCGGACGACGTGGACGGACGGGAACGGGTTCTTTGGCTTCACGAACGTCAAGCCCGGGCGCTACCGCGTCCGTGTCGACGAGCGCGACGCCCCGCCGAAGGAAGTGGACGTGCTCGCCGCCAAAGTGACCGCGGTCACCGGCCTTCTTCGCAGACGGTGAACGGTCCGGGCATGGACGAGCGGCTGGCCGCGTGGTTGACGGCGCTCGACGAGCGCCATCTGGCGAACCTGACACATTCCGAGGCGGCGCGCGCGCTGCGCGCGCTGTCATCCTGCTATGTCGAGCGGCGGGCGAAGCTGGCGCGCGGCGGGGCGCTCGACACGGCGGGCAAGCGCGCGGCGTTCGCGCTCTTTTATGCGCCGCTGCACTTCCTGGTCACGCGCGAAGTCGTCCGCGCACTCCCGGACGCCACCCGTCACGTCGCGCGGATCGTCGACGTTGGCTGCGGCACGGGCAGTGCCGGCGCCGCGTGGGCGATGGAATGCGGCAACGCCCGCGTGACCGGCGTCGATCGGCATCCGTGGGCCGTCGCCGAAGCGGCGTGGACGTACCGGCAACTCGGCCTCAGCGGCCGCGCGGCGAGAAGCGACGCCGAGCGGATGACGATTGACGGCGGCACGGGCACCGCGATCCTCGCAGCGTATGCCGTCAACGAGCTGGACGGGAAAGCGCGCGAGATCCTGCTGCCGCGTCTCGTCGCCGCACACGAGCGCGGCGCGCGGGTGCTCGTCATCGAACCCATCGCCCGCCGCCCGGCCACGTGGTGGCCGGTATGGGAGCGCCGCATCCGCGAGGCAGGCGGTCGCGCCGACCAGTGGCGCTTCCAGGTTCCGCTGCCGCCAACGCAGCGCGCGCTCGCGCGATCGGCCGGACTCAATCCCCGGGAGCTGACCGCGCGGACGCTGTGGATCTAGCGCGCCCGCCGGCGAGTCGCCTCTCTGCGCTTTCGGAGTAGAATCGCCGGATTGCGGCCGGGCGCCGAGGGTGCGCTGGCGGCCGCCGCAAGGACCAGTCGAATGGCACAATCGGAGACCGCCCCGGCCCGGCGCCGCGGCCTGACGCTCACCACTCAGATCATGATCGGCCTGGTCGTCGGCATCATCGCCGGCGCCTACGTCAGCCAGTACAACCCGGACCTCGCGCGCTACTTCAATCCGTTCAGCCAGCTCTTCCTGCGCCTGATCAAGATGATCATCGCGCCGCTGCTCTTCGCGACGCTGGTGGCGGGGATTGCCGGCGCGGGTCACTTCAAGGACATCGGCAGGATGGGCCTGCGCGCGATCATCTACTTCGAGGTGGTCACGACGCTCGCGCTCCTCATCGGACTCGTGACCGTCAACATCATCAAGCCGGGTCTCGGCGTGCCGCTTCCGTCGGCCAGCGCCGCCGATCTCGCTACCGCCGCCCAGACGTGGGACCAGTTGCTGCTGCACACCGTGCCCACCTCGATCGTGGATGCCATGGCGCGCGGCGACGTCCTCCAGATCGTCGTCTTCAGCATCATCTTCGCGATCGCCGTCGGCATGATCGGCGAGAAGGGTCGCCCGATCGTCCAGTTCTGCGAGTCGCTGGCCGAGACGATGTTCAAGTTCACGAACATCGTCATGAAGTACGCGCCGATCGGCGTGGCCGCGGCCATCGCGTACACGGTCGGCCACGGCGGGTTCCGCGTGCTGTACGGCCTCGCGTGGCTGATCGGCTCGCTGTACATCGCGCTCGCGGCGTTCGTCGTCCTCGTGCTGGTGCCGGTGCTGATCGTGTTCCGCATCCCGATGCGCAAGTTCCTGCGCGCCGTCAAGGAGCCGGCGGTCATCGCGTTCTCGACGACGTCGAGCGAAGCGGCGCTGCCGCGGGCGATGGAGGTCATGGAGCGCCTTGGCGTGCCGCGGCGGATCGTGTCGTTCGTCATCCCGCTCGGGTACACGTTCAACCTGGACGGCACGACCATTTACCTGTCGCTCGCCTCGGTGTTCATCGCGCAGGCGGCCGGCGTGCCGCTCACCATCGGCCAGCAGGTCACGCTGATGCTGACGCTGATGCTCACCAGCAAGGGCGTCGCGGGCGTCCCGCGCGCCGCCCTGGTGATCCTCGCCGCGACGGTTGCGAGCTTCGGCCTCCCGCTCGAAGGGGTCGCGCTGATTCTGGGCGTCGACACGTTGATGGACATGGGCCGCACGATGATGAACGTCGTGGGCAATTGCCTCGCGTCGGTGGTTGTCGCGAAATGGGAAGGGGAGTTCGTCGAGGCCAGCGATCGTGAGCTGGCGCTTGCCGCCGCGCAAGGCGAGATCTGACGCGCGATGTCGTACGGCCTGAACGCGCGGCAGCGCAGCCGCTTCAAATCCTGGTTTTTCGAGGGCATCCGGGAACCCGAGGGGCCGCACGCCGCAGTCGGCCATCAGTCGGCCTGGTGGAAGGTGATGTGCCTGACGGGGGTGGATTACTTTTCCACCCTCGGGTACCAGCCCGGAATCGCCTTTCTCGCTGCGGGTACGCTGTCGCCCCTGGCGACGCTCGTGCTCGTGCTCCTCACCCTGTTCGGCGCCCTGCCGATGTATCGCCGCGTCGCCACGCTCAGCCCGCACGGTCAGGGCAGCATCCAGCTGCTGGAAGAGCTTCTGCCGCGCTGGCGTGGCAAAGCGCTGGTCCTCTGCCTGCTCGGGTTTGCCGCGACCGGATTCATCATCACCATCACGCTGTCAGCCGCTGACGCCACCGCGCACATCATCGAGAATCCCTTCACCAGCGAGTTCTACAACCATCCGGTCCTGCTGACGCTGATGCTGCTGGTGCTCCTCGGCGGCATTTTCATGAAAGGGTTCCGCGAAGCGGTGTGGCTGGCGGTGCCGATCGTGGTCGTCTATCTCGCGCTCAACGTCGTCGTGGTCGGCTGGGGTCTTTACCACCTCGCACAGCATCCCGGCGCGTTCGCGGGCTGGCGCAGCGCCGCGGCGGCCGAGCACGGCAGCGCTGTCCTGATGATCGGGTTCGCGCTGCTGCTGTTCCCGAAACTCGCGCTCGGCCTCTCCGGGTTCGAGACCGGGGTCGCGGTCATGCCGCTGGTGCGCGGCGATCCCGGCGACACCGACGAGCGTCCCGCGGGGCGGATCCGCAACACGCACAAGCTGCTGACGACCGCCGCGCTCATCATGAGCGTGCTGCTCGTCGGCAGCAGCATCGTCACCACGCTGCTCATCCCGCCGGCGGAATTCCAGGAAGGCGGGCGGGCCTACGGGCGCGCGCTCGCGTTCATCGCGCACGAGCATCTCGGCGAGGTGTTCGGGTCGGCGTACGATCTGAGCACCGTCACGATCCTCTGGTTCGCCGGCGCGTCGGCCATGGTCGGCCTGCTCAACCTGGTGCCGCGCTACCTGCCGCGCTACGGGATGGCGCCCGAATGGGCGAGAGGGAACCGGCCGCTGGTGCTGATCTTCGTCGGCATCTGCTTTCTGGTGACGCTCCTCTTCAATGCGGATGTCACGGCCCAGGGCGGCGCGTACGCGACGGGCGTCCTGACGCTGATGGGCTCGGCCGCGCTCGCCGTGACCCTGGCGGCGAGGCGCCAGAAGCGACGATGGGCGGGGTACCTCCTCCTGACGATCGTGTTCGTCTACACCACCGTCGTCAACATCGTCGAGCAGCCGAGCGGGATCAAGATCGCGTCGATCTTCATCGTGTCGATCGTCTTCACCTCGCTGATCTCGCGCGTGCTCCGGTCGACCGAGCTGCGCGTGCAGGGCGTGCAGGTGGACCCGGCGGGGAACGCGTTCATCATGGCGGCGGCCGGGAAGCCCGTGCGGGTGATTGCCAACCGGCCGGACTCGGGGCTTCCGGAGGAGTATGCTCACAAGCTACGCGAGGCGAGCGAATCGCACCACCTGCCGCCGGACGAAGGGGTGCTGTTCGTCGAAGTGAGGCCGGGCGACGTGTCGGAGTTCAGCGAGATCCTCCACGTCAGCGGGGTGGAAGTCGGCGCGTATCGCGTGCTCCGGTGCGTGAGTCCCGCGGTGCCCAACGCCATTGCGGCGCTGCTGTTGCATATACGGGATCGGACCGGGAAGATCCCGCACGCGTATTTCGGCTGGACCGAAGGCAACCCGATCGCGTACCTCTTGAAGTTCCTGGCGTTTGGCGAGGGGGACACAGCGCCCGTGACACGCGAAGTGCTGCGGCAGACAGAAGCGGATCCGATGCGGCGCCCGCGCATCCATGTGGGATGAGGCGCGGCGCCAGGGCCACCGAGGCAGGCGGATCCGACGAACGGAACTATGCTGACCGATCGGCAGCGGCGCCGGCTCAAGCTCTGGTTCTACCAGGGACTGCGCGAGACTGAGGGGCCCTACGCGCAACACGTCCACCAGTCCGCATGGTGGAAGGTCATGTGTCTCACCGGCGTCGATTACTTCTCGACGCTCGGCTACCAGCCTGGCATCGCGTTCCTCGCGGCCGGGTTCCTCTCTCCACTGGCGACGCTCGTCCTCATTCTCCTGACCCTGTTCGGCGCGCTGCCAATCTACCGGCGCGTCGCGGAGAGCTCTCCGCACGGCCACGGCAGCATCGCGATGCTGGAGGAACTCCTCCCGCGATGGCGAGGCAAGGCCTTCGTGCTGTGCCTGCTCGGGTTCGCCGCCACGGACTTCGTGATCACGATCACGCTGTCGGCGGCCGATGCCACGGCGCACATCGTGGGCAACCCGCTCGTGCCGCATGCCTTGAACTATCCGATTGCGCTGACACTCGTGCTCCTCACCCTGCTCGCGGCGGTGTTCCTCAAGGGGTTCAAGGAAGCGATCAACATCGCGGTGACGATCGTCGCGGTGTACCTCCTGCTCAACGTCGTCGTGATCGGCTGGGGGCTCCAGGAAATCATCACGCATCCGTTCCATATTCCCGAATGGCGGCGCGGGCTGCTCGAGCAGCACGGCAGCATTCCAGCGATGATTGCCGTCGCGCTCCTGGTGTTTCCCAAGCTGGCGCTCGGCCTCTCGGGGTTCGAGACGGGCGTGGCCGTCATGCCGCTCGTCAAAGGGGATCCGGGAGACGATCCGGAGCGCCCGGCGGGTCGAATCCGGAACACCCGGAAGCTCCTCAGCTCCGCCGCGTTCATCATGAGCGCGTTCCTGCTGGGCAGCTCGATCGTGACGACGCTGCTGATTCCGCCCGCCGAATTTCAGAGAGGCGGTGAAGCGTCGGGACGTGCGCTGTCGTACCTCGCGCACACCCACATCAGCCAGATGTTCGGCACGGTGTATGACATCAGCACGATCTCGATCCTGTGGTTCGCCGGCGCGTCCGCGATGGCGGGACTGTTGAACCTCGTGCCTCGCTACCTGCCGCGGTACGGGATGGCGCCGGAATGGACCAGGGCGACGCGACCGCTCGTGTTGCTGTTCACGGGCATCACGTTCTTCATCACCTGGTGGTTCAAGGCGGACGTGGAGGCGCAGGGCGGCGCGTACGCCACCGGCGTGCTGATGCTCATGACCTCCGCCGCCGTCGCCGTGACGCTGTCCGTTGCGAGCCGCCGGCGGCAACTGTACGCCTTCAGCGGCATCACACTCGTCTTCGTGTACACGACCATTACCAACGTTGTGGAGCGGCCGGAAGGGATCAAGATCGCCTTCTGGTTCATCCTGACGATCATCGTGACGTCGCTCGTCTCGCGTGTGTACCGATCGACCGAGTTGCGCGTGCAGGCCGTCGAGACCGACCAGCGCGCGAGCCGGTTCATCGCCGAGGCCGGCGAGCGCACGGTCCGGATCCTGACGCACCGGCCGAATACCGGCCAAGCCGCCGAGTACGAGCACAAGCTGCGGGAGGCGAGCGACGCGCACCACCTGCCGCCAGACGAGCCGGTGCTGTTCCTCGAGATCTCGCCGAGCGACGTCTCCGAATTCCGCGGCCACCTCAAGGTGACGGGAGCCGACGTGCACGGCTACCGCGTGCTGCGGTGCGAGAGCCCGGCGGTGCCAAACGCGATCGCCGCGCTGTTGCTGCACATCCGTAACCAGACGGGAAAGATCCCGCACGCATACTTCGGGTGGACCGAGGGGAACCCGATCGCCTACCTCCTGAAGTTCCTGGCGTTCGGGGAAGGGGACACGGCACCGGTCACGCGCGAGGTGCTCCGGCAGAGCGAGCCAAGCCCCACCCGCCGCCCGCGCATCCACGTGGGGTGACGAATCGCCTCCCCTTCTCTCTTCCTCCTGTTGATTGCAGACGACCCGGCCATCGGCAGGGTCGCGGGTGTCTCTAGTTCGCACGACTGCGCCACTGCGCCAGGCATTGATCCAGCACCCAGGAGGCCCGGGCGCCGCTCTCTCCCGTCGATTCACATTTGCCGCGCCCCCGAAGCTCGTCGACGATTGTCTGAATCAGCGGCTGGTGCACGTGAGGAGGGTTGCGAAAGGTGAAGACCTGCTCGCCGGCGGCCGTGAGGAGCACCACATCGCCGTCGGTGAACACCGGTACCCGCAGCTCGCCGGTGGTGCCGGTAAAGACGATCAGGTCGGACGCAGACGCGGCGTTGAAGTTCCAGACGCCCGTCCCCACCACGTGGCTCTCGAACTCGAAGGCCGCGGCAGTGACGTCTTCGGCCGGATATGCGCCGCCCGTGTTGATGGCGAAGCCAGCCACGCGCGCAATTCGGCCGACGAGAAAGTCGAGCAGGTCAACGCAGTGTGACGCGAGGTCGAGGAACAGGCCGGCGCCGGCGATAGCGGGATCGAATCGCCAGTTGCGGGCGGCGTCGCCGGTTGCCAATGGTTCGTGAATCTGCACGTGGACAGACGTCAGGCGGCCGACAGCCCCGCCCGACAGCAGTTCACGCACTTTGAGGAATCGCGGAAGGGCGCGCCGGTAGTACGCCACGAACAGGGACACCCCACGCGCGCGAAACGCGTCGTTGAGGCGCACGCACGCGTCATGCGTGGTCGCCATGGGCTTTTCCACGAGACACGGCTTCCCGGCGCCGGCGGCGAGGAGCGCCAGTGCTTCGTGACTGGCCGGCGGCGTCGCGATGTACACGGCGTCTACGTCCGCATCCTCGACGAGGGCGCGGGCGTCCGCGTGGACGCGAGCGACGCCATGTCGCCGCGCAAAGTCCTCGGCCTTCGACCGATCCCTGCGCATGACCGCGGCGAGCGACGACCCGTCCGCCTTCTGGAACGCGGGGCCGCTCTTGATCTCGGTCACGTCGCCGCATCCGATCATTCCCCAGCGGATCGCGTCCCTCACGTGTCTCTCCGTCGTGCCATAATACGGCACCCAACCCGCTGCGGAGGTCGAGTCGTGATTCCATTCGGCCGTCTCGCTCGGATCGGCGTTCCGCAGGCGCTTACCCTCTGCCGGCTGGCGTGCGGGGCGGGTGCGATCGTCGCCGTCGCGCGCGGCGACGCGTACCTCGCGGCGACCATGATCACCCTCGGAGCCGTGACCGACGGCCTCGACGGCGCGGCCGCGCGCTGGCTTGGCGCCGTCACGACCTTTGGCATCTGGTTCGACTATCTTTCAGACTACGCCTGCTACATCGTCGCGCCCTGGTGCCTGGCGCGCCTGCTCGTCCCGGGAATGGGCTTGTTCGGCGAGATGGCATTCGCCGTGCCACTGATCGCCGGCGCCATCCGCTATGCGCGGAACGGTGTGGTTCTCGGCGACGCCGGCCCGCACGTTCCCGAACTCGCCGGACTGGGAACCGTGTTCTTTGCGTTCGTTCCGGTGACCGCGGTGTTCCTCGACGTCGATCCCGCGGCGTCCCAATGGAGCGCCGTCGTGTTCGTCGGGATGATCCTGGTCTTCTCCGCCCTGATGAACGCGCCGATCCGGTTTCCGAAACTCACGAAGTTCAGGGGTGCGTCACCGGCCGTCCTCATCCTCCTCGCCATCGAGCCCTTCTGGATGACGCGGGTGATTGCCGGCGCGACGCTGGTGATTGGCGTGTCTTACGTCATCCTCGCCGCACGTATCGCGCGGGGCGCGCAGACATCGCAGACCTCGCGGACACGCGCGGCGATTTGACACGCCGTGAGGCCGTACTTCTGCCGAAGCTCTGACGGGCTGCCCGACTCCAGGAACATGTCGGGGAGGCCGATCCGGTTCACCACGGCCGGCGCCGTTTCTGCGAACACCTCCATGATCGCGGTGCCCAGCCCTCCGATGATGCTGTGTTCCTCGATCGTGAAGAAGCTGCGTCCTTTCTCCCGCGCCCACATGACCATGTCGCGATCGAGAGGCTTCAGCGTGGCGAGCTCGATGACGGTGCAGCCGATGCCGGCGTCGGCCAGCGACCCGGCCGCCTCGACAACGGCGGCCACGATGTGGCCCGCGGTGAACAGCACCGCGTCGTATCCATCCTCTTTCAGGACAAGACCCTTGCCGATGCCGAACGGGTAACTCTCGTCGAAGATGGGCACGCATTCATCGCGGCCAAGCCGGATGTAGACAGGACCGCCACGATCGGCCGCCGCCCGCACCGCCTTGCGGGTCGCGACGCCGTCGGCAGGCGTCACGATGGTCATGGCCGGAATACACCGCAGGATCCCGAGGTCCTCCTGCGCGATGTGCGTGACGCCCTCGATTCCACCGGACACACCGCCGAGAGCCCCGGCAATTACGACCGGCAGGCGCGGGTATGCGACGAACGTGCGGACCTGTTCCAGCGCCCGCATGCTGGCAAACACGGCGTAGGTGGCCGCGAACACCGTCCGGCCGCCTGCGGCAATCCCTGCCGCGACGGTGACCAGGTTCTGCTCGGCGATGCCGAGCTCGATGAACCGGTCGGGGAACTCACGTGCGACCGCGTCGAGATGCATCGAGCCGCGCGTGTCGGCCGAGACGACCATCACATCGGCGCGCTCGCGCAGGATGTCGAGGAGCGTTTCGCCAAACGCCGCACGCGTGGAAACGGTGATCGGCACATGGACGGCTTCCGAGGCGGGCGGGTCGCTGAGAGGAGCACCCGGACAGCCCTGATGCCACCGATTGTCTCCCTCCATGTGGGAGACCCCTTTTCCCTTCACCGTCCTCGCGACGACCACCGTCGGGCGTCCGTCCGCGTGCGGGCGCCGCAGCGCCGCCACGATTTGGCCAATGTCGTGGCCGTCCACCTCGAGAACGCGCCATCCAAAGGCCTTCCACTTGGCGCCGAGCGGTTCGAGGGGCATCGTTTCCTCGACCCGTCCGCTTCCCTGGAGTCCGTTCCGGTCGATGATGGCCGTCAGATTTCGAAGGCGGTACTTCGCGGCGGCCATCGCGCCCTCCCACACGAGTCCCTCCTGCAGCTCACCGTCGCCGAGCAGCACGTAGACGTGGGCCTGCGAGCGGCGTGCGCGCAGGTCCAGCGCAGCGCCCACGCCGGCCGACAATCCGTGGCCGAGCGAACCCGTCGTCATGTCGACACCAGGCGTCCGGCGCATGTCTGGATGCCCCTGCAGGAGGCTGTTCACCGATCTGAACGTGAGCAGGTGCCGCCTGCCGAAGAACCCCCGGCGCGCCAGCGCGGCGTACAGCGCGAGACAGCCGTGGCCCTTCGACAGGATGAACCGATCGCGATCCGGCCAGCGCGGATGCAGGGGATCGACGTTCATCACCTCGAAATAGAGCGCGGTAATGATGTCGACGATGGAAAGGGTGCCGCCGGGATGGCCGCGATGGTCAGGACCGATGGAGGCAAGGACCTCGAGCACCTCGGTGCGAATCGCTGCCGCCGTGGCTTCGAGCTCGATCAGCCGCGCCGCCTGAACGGGAGGTTGCGCCATCGATCCTCCGTCCGCGTCTCCGGGGTCCAGTTAGCTCTTGCGGTGATGCCGGAACGGCCGGACAATGCCGCGACGGACTCGAACGCGCGGATCATACAGGAAGACGCATGTCCCTTCAGGAGCAGTTTCTCCGGCGGCTCGCGGCCAGGGGCGTCGCTCGCTGTCTGACGGGACGGCCGCGCGATTTGAAGCTGCTGCTCGCGCTGGCGCGCGTGCCGATCCCGAACCCCAGTCTCGCGGCATTCATCGGCCGCCTTTCAGCCGACCTTCGCGCGGGTTCCGGCCTCGCGCGCATCCTCCTGCATGTCGGTCGGCACGTGAACGGACGATCGAAGCGAAGGCTGATCGAGAACCTCTTCTTCAAGTGGATTGTCGAGGGAGGCCGCGTACGCACGGCGCACCGCGCGCATGGGATGTGGGCGCCGTTCTTCGTGGCGATCAGCCCGACGATGCGCTGCAACCTGAAATGCACCGGCTGTTACGCAGGTCTGTACTGCAAGGACGGAGAACTCGCGGAAGCAGAGCTCGACCGCCTTCTGCTCGAGTGCAAGGCCATGGGGGCCTACTTCGTCGTCCTGTCGGGTGGAGAGCCGTTCCTGCTGAAGGAGTCGCTGCTGCGGCTGTTTCGCAAGCATCAGGACATGTTCTTTCTGGTGTTCACCAACGGCGTGCTGATCGACGAGCGCACGGCGGACGAACTGGCGGAGGTCGGCAATGTCGCGCCGGCCGTCAGTGTCGAGGGCCATCGCGAGCACACCGATGCGCGCCGCGGCAGCGGCGTGTACGAAAAAGTGCTGGCGAGCATGGCCCGGCTCCGCGCACGCGGCGTGATGTTCGGCATCAGCGTCACTTACACGCGCGACAACGTGGAGCTCGTCACGGGCGACGACTTCGTGCGCTTCTTCAGCGACCGCGGCGCGGTGTTCGGCTGGTACTTCATGTTCATGCCCGTCGGCAAGGATCCGCTCCTCGACCTGGTTCCAACGCCCGAGCAGCGCGTCGCGTGCGGCGCGCGCATCAGGGACCTGCGGACGCGTCATCCGATGTTCCTGGCCGACTTCTGGAACGACGGCGCGACCATCGGCGGCTGCATGGCCGCGGGACGCCGCTACCTTCACGTGCTGAACTCCGGCCGGGTCGAGCCCTGCGTCTACGCGCATTTCGGCGTCGACAACATCCGCACCACCACACTGCTCGAGGCCGCGAACTCTCCGTTCTTTCGCGCGATCCGGCGCGAGTTCCCGTACAACGCCAGCGGCAACCTGAAGCGTCCCTGCATGATCTTGGACAATCCGGAGGTCCTGCGCGCCGTGGTCCGCGAGCACATCGCGCCCGCCGGTCATCCGCACGCCGAGGACATCGTCCTGGACGCGCGCGTCCGCGCGTGGGCGGATCAGTATGCGGCGCGGATGGAAGAGCTGACCGAGCGGGAGTGGCAGCGGACCATCGACGAGCCCGCCTCCCGCTGGTCCAGGGAGAAGGACGAGTATCGCAACCTGTTCCGGGTCCATAGAGCCCCCCCGAGCCGGCCGTAAGCCCCTTTTAGTACCGTTTTCGCATTCATCAGGTGAAGGGCGGCCTTGGTGATGCGCCGCAGGGGAGAGCAATCATGGCAATCGGGCTTGGACGGCGGGGATGTTCGGTCGCGTTGGTGCTGGGTCTCGCCGCGCTCCTGCCGGCCACTGCACAGGCGCAGAAAGTCGCGAGCAATTTCGATGAGCTGCACGGCCGCGTGCTGCTCGGCGAGACGGTGAAGGTCACCGACGCAACCGGCCGCGCGACCCGCGGGAAGCTGCTCAAGCTGACCGACACCGATCTGACGGTCCGGATCGGCGAGAGGGAGCAGACGGTGCCGGGCTCCGACATCGTCGAAGTCAAGGCGCGGCGCATGGGGCCGCTCTGGAACGGGGCGGTAATCGGTGCGGCCGTTCCGCTGACCATCTTCGGAGTCGTGTGGGCCAAGTATGGCGGCGGCGAGTGCTATGACTGCGCGACGGGCCTCGCGATCTGGACCGGGATCGGCGCCGGCCTTGGCGTGGGCATCGACGCGCTCGTCAAAGGGGACATCACCGTCATGAAGAAGGGGGCCCCAGCGAAGCGCAGCATCGCCGTGGCGCCGGTGGTGAGCCGCGATCGCCGCGGTGTGCTCTGTGCCATCAGGTTCTGAACCCATGCGGTGGCGATGAGTGGATTGTCGACACGGTCGGCTGATCGGGACAACGCCTCCGTAGCGGTCGCGACGCTCTGGGCCACGTACCTGCTGGCCCTTCCCTTCCACCGTGTCTGGGTCCTGCCAGGGCTGGGCCTCAAACTCCAGCCTCCCGACGTCGTCTTCCTGGGACTTGCCGCGGCCTCAGCTCTGTTGTGGATGCGGCGGGGTTTCGGCTGGCGGTTCGCCATCCTGGACGCCGCGGCGGCCGCGTGGCTCGCGACGAGCATGCTGGCGTTCGCCTGGTCGAGCGAGCCGCGCAGCCGGGACGGGCTCCTCGACACGCTGAGTGCGGCGTATCTGGTGGGTCTCTATCTCGCGGTGCGCGTCACGGCGTCGCCGCGGCTCCTCGACCGTTTTGGCGACTGGTTCGCGTATTCGGCCGCCCTCGCGGCGGCGCTCGGGATCGCCGGCAGCCTCGCATCATCCGCGGGATTCGCCAACCGGCTTGCGACTGCCGCGCTGACACCCGTCCCTTACCTCGGGCACGCCGCGCGGGCGCAGGCCTTCACGGCTGGCCCGCAAATGCTCGCCAGCATTCTCCTCATGGCGATTCCCCTGTTCGTCGCGCGCAGGGCGACAGAGGGGTGGAGGCGCCGCGATCGCGCGCTGATCCTCTTGCTGGTGCTGGGCCTCGGGGCGACCTTCTCGAAGACCGCGATGTGCCTTGTGGCGGCGCTGAGCGTGATGTGGGCGTCCGCAGCACTGGACGGACAGGGACAACGATCGCGGCGTTTACGCGCGCGCGTCTGGATGGCTGCCGCAATCTGGTCGATCGTGGCCTTGACGTTCGTGCTGGGATCGCACGTGATGGTGCTGCGCCAAGCCGCGGTGCCGGCTATGACCACGGCACAACTGGTCGGCGGCCGTCCGCTGGCGTCGTTTCGGTGGCGCCACGAAGCCTGGGTCGTGATGCCGACCACGTACCTCTTCAACATCGAAGCGAGTCTTCAGGCGATCAGACGCGCATGGCCGGCAGGCGTGGGGCCGGCCGGCCAGCCCGCATTCACGTCGCGGCTGCAGCGCGAGGGACGGTTTCCGGGGACGATCTGGATTATCACGCCGCACTCAACCTACCTGGGGACCGCGGCCGAACGCGGCGCGGCTGGACTCGCGGCTCTCCTGTTGATCCTGGTGGCGGCGGGAATGACCATCAACCGCCTGCCGGCCGACTCGGCGCGCCTGCGGTGGGAAGCGGCCGCCTATGCCGGCGTCGGCGCGGCGTTTCTCATCGAAGCGATCTCGACCGACCTGCTCAACTGCCGGCACTACTGGTTTCTTCTCGCCGTGATGGCCGCGCGGCTGGACTCGCGCGCGCGCGGCGGTGTGCGGAAGAGGCCGGCCAATTCGAGCGTCGCCGCAGACGAAAAGGGCGCGGCGCTATGCCCAGCGACGGCTGCGCACCGCGACGACGCCCGCAGCGGTCAGCAGCACCGCCAGCATGATGAACGCCCATTCTGAGAGCGCGGGAACGGGAACCGTGCACGCGCTGATGGTGTTGCTGCTCAGTGTCACTTCAGCCGTTCGCGCAAGCGCTCGTCCGCTCAGGCTTGCGCCGGCAGCCAGGGTGATGCTCGTGTCCGCGAGAATGTTTCCTGTCAACGAACTGCCCGCATCGAGCGACGCAGAGCTCACGACGCGCCACCAGACGTTGCAGGACGGGCTGACAACTTTGGCGGCGGCACCGCCGGTCACAACCAGATCGCTCGCTGACTTGAAAATCCAGGTATCGGAGGCGGTACCGCTGAGCGTGAGTGTTCCAGTGGTCAAATGAAACGAGGTCGCGCAGTGGACGCCGGGCAGAAGGGTGGTGCCGGCCAGTTCTTTGGTCCCCGAATAGGAAAAGGTGCAACCCTGGTCGAGCGCGCCGTAGGCAGTATTCTTGTCCCCCTGAGCGTTCGCCGCGGCGGTATCGGCGTCGTGCATCGTGCCTCCGAGCACCACCGTGCCAAAGCCGGTGAAATGCGGTGACGCACCGATGCCGGGGCTTATACCCACATCTCCACTAATGGTGGTCGCGCCGGCATTGGTCACCTGTGAACCGGCCAGGATCGAGTAGGAGTCGGCGGATCCAAGACTGGGGGACACCTGCGCCGATGCCGGCGAGGCCCAGCAAAGAAGCCCGGCAAGTCCCGCACCTGCCACCAAGCGTAAACAGTTGAGCTTCATCTCCATCTCCCTTTTGCCTTTACAGGCCTACTGCCGGACTCTATCTTCCGGAGGGGAACGGAGCTGTTCAATATTGGACATTCCCGATATCTCCCGTGCGGTACCGTTGCAAACCAGGTATGGTCCTTCACGAACAGCCCGTGCTGTACTCAGTCGATCTCAAGGGGTGTACAGCGATATCCGCGCTGACCCCGGAGGCCGTCACAGCGGCCTTCGTCGATGCCCTGAAGCGCGCCGGCGCGACGGTCGTGGAGGCGGTGTCCCACCACTTTCCTGGCGCGGGCCTGACGTGTGTCCTGATCCTGGCCGAATCGCACGCGGTCCTTCACACCTGGCCCGAGACCGGTACCGTGAACATCGACATCTTCTCGTGCTCGACCAGGCTCAAGAGTCTGACGGCCATCGCGGATCTCGGCCGGTCGTTCGGCGCTGCCGCCGTGTCGGTCCAGGAGATCCCTCGTGCTGACGGACACACCCCGCCGTCTGACTGACGCTCCCAGGTTCGCGCTCCGGGCCGCGGCGTGGAGTCTCGGCATCTTTGGGCTGCTCCGCCTGAATTGGATCGAAGCGCACGCGGTGCTGCCGCTCACCCGCGTGCAGGGCGGGCTTGCGGTGGGCCTGTTCGGCGCGCCGACCTTGCCCGTGGAGGTCACGCTTGCCTGCAGCGGGGCCGACGCGTTGGCGCTGTGCCTCGGGGTTATCCTCGCCTACCCGGTGAAGTGGCGGTCGCGTCTGGCCGGCGCCGCTGGCGGCGCCGGCCTGATCCTCGGCCTCAACACCCTGCGGATCGGCACGCTTGGCCGCGTGGCCGCGTCCCCGGCGTGGTTCCACGCGCTGCACGTCTACGTGTGGCCCGCCGTGCTAACGCTCGCGATCGCCGGATACGCGTTCGCATGGATGCGGCGCGTGGATCGGCCGCGGGCGCTGGACGTACACGAGGTCACCCTTCGCGAGCCTGCTCCCGCCTGGCGTCCGCACGTGTCGAGACGGTTCGTCGTGCTCTCGGCTGCCTTTCTGCTCCTGTTTCTGGGTGCCGCGCCGCTCTATCTCGAGAGCGCCGGCGTACTCGCGGTGGCCGGCGTCATCGCACGCGCGGCGGCGGCGGCGCTCGGCGCCGTCGGTATCAGCGCGCACGCCGCCGGCAATGTGCTCCGGACGGCGCGCGGCAGTTTCATGGTCACGCAGGAGTGCATTGCCACCCCTCTGATCCCGCTCTACCTGGCTGCCATCTGTGCCTGCTCGACGACATGGCGGTGGCGCATCCTGGGTGTCCTCGCCACGCTGCCGCTCTTCATCGCCCTGGGCATCGTCCGGCTTCTGGTGGTCGCCCTGCCCGATGCGGTGGGCTCGCCGCTGTTCTTCGTTCACGCGTTCTATCAACTGCTGCTCGGTGCGGTCGTTGTGTTTCTCGCCGCGCTGTGGCGACACGGCCGCCGGACGGCGCTCGGACACGCGCTTGTCGGCGTCATCGCCGGCGTGCTGGTCGTCCAGGCGTTCGGTCCGTTGTTCGCGCGCGAGGTCACCTATCTGGCCGGCGCGCCGCTTGCCGATCCACAGGGAGCGATCGCGTTCCTGCCCGCGTTCCAGACCGGCCTCTATTTCGCGCTTTGGGCCGCGGCCTTCGTCGCTGTCGGGTGGACGCGCTTCGTCGCCGGGGTCGCGGTTCTCGGGGTCACGCAGGCGGCCGGATTGCTCGCGCTGCACGCGCTCGCCAGCGACTTCGGCCTGACGGCGCACGTGCGAGACGTCCGCGGCTGGGCGGTCGCGGGCCCGGTGCTGATCTTCGCCGCGGTGATCTACGTTGCCCGAACGCGTGAGCAGCCGTGACGGGTTGGTCCGACTACCGGGACTTCTGGGCCGGGGTCGGCGAGCGCTTTCCCGATCTCGCGGGAGCCGCTTCCACGCGGTATTACTCGGACAACGAACGGCGTCTGTTCGCCGAGCACTTCCCCCCGCTCGAGGGGCTGAGGATTCTCAAGACCGATCTCTGGGACGAAGCCAAGAACACACGCATTCTCGCGTGGGCCGCCCGCCAGGGCGCCGGCGCGTACGGGATCGACATCTCCGAACCCACCGCGATTCGGGCGCGTGAGTCGTTCCGCCGCGAGACCGCCGTGCTTCGCGGTGCGGTCGCCGACGTCCGCTCGCTGCCCTTTCGCGACGCGAGCTTCGACGCGATCTATTCGATGGGAACCATCGAGCACTTCGACGAAACCGAGCGCGCCGTTGAGGAGATCGCTCGTGTGCTCAAACCAGGCGGGCGCGCGATCGTCGGCGTGCCGAATCGGCACGATCCGTTTCTCAGGCCCTTGTTCGCTGCCGCGCTGCAGGCGGTCGGACTCTACGGGTACGGGTACGAGAAGTCGTACTCGCGCCGCGCGCTCCGGCGGATGCTCGAACGGACCGGCCTTGACGTGGTCGCCGAGACGGCGATCCTGTTCATCCCCGGCTGGCTCAGGATGCTCGACCTTGCGTGCCACTCGTGGTGCCGGCCGCTCTCGTGGATGACTGGTGCGCTGGTGCGCCCCTTCGTGTTCCTCGATCGCCACGTCCCTGCCGTGCGGAGGCACGGTTACCTGCTGGCCACCGTCGTCGTGAAGCCGGTGCAGCAGGATGGGCGCCGAGAAGCCGGTCTGCCGGCTGGTTAGAGCCTTCGGAGGAAGGCGACGACAGCTACTCCACGAGAGACACGGCGCATTCCTCGACGCCGTGCCCCTTCACCGCCGTCACCTCGAATTGCAGGCGCTCGTACCGCACGGTGTCTCCCACGACCGCCGGACGCCCGAGCAGCGTCAGGACGAGGCCGCTGACGCTGTCCACGTCCTCGTGCTCGAGATCCAGGTCGAACTGGCCGCCGAGCTCGTCCACGCGCAGCGTCCCCGGTACGCGCAGCCGCCCCTGCGCGTCGCGATAGGTATGCGGCGCGCCCACGGGTCCCTCCTCGATTTCACCGACGACCTCCTCGAAGAGGTCCTCGAGCGTGACGATTCCGGCCGTGCCGCCGTGCTCGTCGATGACAATCACCATCTGCGTCTTCTCGCGCCGCATGATGGCCAGCACGGAATCGAGCGGAGCGGTCTCGGGGACGAGCGGAACCGGCCGCGCATGCGTCAGGCTGATCGCCTGGTTGCCGAGCAGCACGCGCAGGAGGTCCTTGATGTGGACGATGCCCAGAATGTGATCGGTATCTCCCTCGTAGATGGGAAAGCGCGTGTGCGGCGACGCTCCGAGGATGTCGCGCACCTTGGCCGGGCTGGCGCCGAGCGGAATGCCCGAGATGCGCACCCGCGGAATCATCGCCTCCCCCGCGGTGAGATCGCCGAACTCGAAGAGCTCCTGCAGCATCTGGCCTGACTCGGCTCGCAGCGCGCCAAGCTCTTCGCTCTCCTGCACGACGAGCTGCAGCTCCTCCGGCGTGTAGTACTGGTCGGCGTTCTGCAACTGACGGTTGACGCCCATGCCACGGAGCACCAGGTTGCCGATGCCGTTCAGCGCGACGACGAACGGAAAGAGTACGTTCTTCAGCCACAGCATCGGCCGCGTGATCCACAGCGCCATCTGCTCCGCGCGCTGCAGCGCGAGCGACTTGGGAACCATCTCGCCGACGACGATGTGGAAGTAGGTGAGCGTCGCCACGGCGAGGACGCTGGCGAGACCGTGGGAGACGACCCACGCGGGGAGCCCCGTTGCGCCAAGCAGGTGGTACACGCTGTCGGCCACCACGTGCTCTCCATACATGCCGAGACCGAGGCTCGCGACCGTGATACCGAGCTGAGCCGTCGCGATGTACCGATCCTGTTGTCGAGGGTTGTCGAGAACCGCCTGGACCGCCTTCGCGAGGGCGTTCCCCTCGGCGGCGCGGCGGTCGATCGCGGCGCGCGGCACGCCGACGATGGCGAACTCGGCGGCGACGAATACGCCGTTGAGCAGGATCAAGGCGGTGATGATCAGCAGGGCGGTCATCGCGCGCCATCCTCCTCCGGCAGGCGGCGCCGGCCGGCGATGATCGTCATGACCGCGTCGCCCTCGATGACCTCGATTTCGACGTCCACGCCCTCAATCACCACCTGCTCGCCGGACTCCGGCACCCGGCCGAGCGCTTGGACGACGTAGCTCCCGACGCCGGTGTCGGGTGTCCCCTGCCATCGTGCTCCGACAAGGGCGGCCGCCTGGTCCAGCCGCATCATGGCCGGTATCCGGAGTCGTCCATCCGACAGGCGGATCGCTTGAAGCTGTGCCCCTTTGAACTCGTCGGCCACGCCGCCGAGCAGCTCGCCGACGACGTCCTCGAGCGTGATCAGTCCGACGACCGCGCCTGCCGCGTCGACCACGACGCCCTGATGGCTCCGGCGCTCGCGAAGAAACGCGAGAAGGCGGTCGGCGGCCATCGAGTCCGGGACGCGGACGATCGGCCGCAGCAGCGAGGCAATGCCGGACGCTCCGCCATGCACGTACGCGGCGACGACGTCCTTCGTGTGGAGGATGCCGATGACGTTCTCGAGCGAGCCGCGATACACCGGCAGCCTGCTGTAGGGATTCGAGGCGACGAGCCGCAGCACCTCGTCGAAGGGCGTGTCCGCCTCGATGCCGGCGAGGCGCGCGCGCGGCACCATCAACTGGCCCGCCGTCCGCAGGCCCAGCCGCAGTGCCCGGTGGAGCCGGACCTGCTCGAGCGGCTCGAGCAGGCCGCCGTCGCGGCTCTCCGCAATCAGCAGCTCGATCTCCTCGGGCGAGTGCACGTGGCGATGGCCGGTGGCGGGGACGCCGAGCAGCCGCAGCAGCCCGACACCGCTTCCATTGAGAACCGCGATGAACGGCGCGAACGCGTACAGTGACCACTGCATCGGCAGCACCGTGAAGATCGCGGCCCGGGTGGGGTTCTGCAGCGCCAGCGACTTCGGTACGAGCTCGCCGAGGATGACGGCGAGCGTGGTGAGAAAGATCAGTACGGCTGCGGCGGCCGTCGATGTGGCGGCGGCTTCGTCCATGCCGCCGAGCGACTCGAGCCAGGGCGCGACCCGCGGAGCAATCGTCGCCTGGCCGTACGCGCCGAGGATCAGGCTCGACAACGTGATGCCAACCTGCGACGCGGCGATGTAGCGATCGAGCGCGCGCCCGTCCTGCAGGACGGGAAGGATTCTCGCCGCCAGCAGGTGGCCGTCTTCCGCCATCCGCCTCAACCGGCTGCGCCGCGCGCTGACGGCCGCGAACTCCGCGGCGACGTAGAGCGCCGTCAGGAGAATCAGCAGGACGATGATCGTCCACGCCAGCAGCATGCCAGGGGAATCGTACCACGGGGCAGCAGACGTGCAGCGCAGCCGTGGTCGTTCAGCAGGCTGAAATCCGTGAATTCGTGAATTCGCCGATTCACCAATTCTTGAGGTTCTATGGGTCCAACGGGTTCTCTTCAGGCGTCGGTGCGGAGCGCCAGCACCGGATCGACGCGCGTGGCGCGGCGGGCGGGACCAAGGCTCGCGGCGAGCGCCACGAGGGCCAGGAGCGCGGCCACCGCGGCAAACGTCACCGGGTCCGCGGGCTTCACGTCGAACAACAGCTTCGTCATCAGCCCGGTGAGCGCGAGCGCGCCTGCCGCACCAAGCGCGATTCCCCCCATCGTCAGGAGAAGCGCGCGGCTGACCACCATCGTCAGCACGCGGCCCGGCTGCGCGCCGAGCGCCATGCGGATGCCAATCTCACGCGTTCGCTCCGTCACCATGTACCCGATCACGCCGTACACGCCGACTGCGGCCAGCATCAGGGCCGCCGCGGCAAAGAAGGCGAGCAGCACCATCGTCAAACGTCGATCTGCGACTGAGTCGGCGACGACGTCGTCCATCGTCTTGACGGCGGCCACCGCGAGCTGCGGATCCTGCTCGTGCACGAGCGTCGTCACGGCACGTGCGAGCGGCGATGGATCGCCGCCTGCGCGAATCGCAAGGGTCATCGTGCCGTACGGGAATCGCGGATACGGCCAGTAGGTCGTGGCGCGTGCTTTGGTGTCCAGGCTCGTCTGCCGAACGTCGGAGACAACGCCCACGATCTCGTCCTCGCGATCGTCATTCCACGAGATGCGCACGCGCTTGCCGAGCGGGTCTTCGTTCGGCCAGTACTGGCGCGCCATCGTTTCGTTGATGACGACGCGGTTCCTCGAGTCGTTTGGATCGCGTTCGTCGAAGAGCCGGCCTCTCAGAAGCGTGATGCCCATCGCCGTGAAGTACTGGCTCGCGGCGACCCGCACGTCGCACACCGGTTCTTCTCCGCGTGGTGGTGTCGGACGTCCAACGATGTGGAACCCCGTGGCGGCGCCGGTGCCCGCCAGTGGAAGGAAGCTCACTGCGCCGGATGCCTGCACGTCCGGCAGGGCGTCGATGCGCTCGAACAGACGCTGGAAGAACCGGACGTGGGATTCGTCTTCGCGGTACCGCGTGCTCGGGAGTGAAACGCGCATCGTAATCGTGTGCGCCGGATTGAAGCCGGGGTCCACATCGAGGAGCCTGGCGAACGAGCGCACGAGTAGCCCCGCGCCGACGAGGAGCACGAGCGCGAGCGCCACTTCCAGGACGACGAACGCGGACCGCATCCGGTGACCTCGCGACGCGGAGCCTGAACGCCCGCCTTCCTTCAACGCCTCCGTCAGCACTGGGCCGGACGTGGTGAGCGCCGGAATGAGCCCGAAGAAGACCCCGCTCAGGAGTGAGGCCCCGATGGTGAAGGCAACGACCCGCCAATCGAGACCGACAGCCTCGAGCCGCTGGATGGGCAGATTCGCGGCGGCAACCGTTCGGAACACCCGCAGGGCCCACCACGCGAGCAGCAGGCCGGCCGCACCGCCAGAGGTGGCCAGCACGAGGCTCTCGGCGAGCAACTGGCGCACGATGCGGCCACGCCCCGCGCCGAGCGCCGCGCGCACGGCCAGCTCGCGCTGCCGTGACGTCGCGCGGGCGAGCAGCAGGTTCGCGACGTTGGCGCATGCGATGAGCAGCACGAACACGACTGCACCGAGCAGGACGAGCAGCGCGGGACGCACGTCCCCCGTGAGCTCCTGTCGAAGGGGCACCACCCGTGCGGTCCAGCCGGTGTTGAAGTTCGGATACTGGCGCGCGAGCTCCGCGTGGACGCGCTTCATGTCCTCCTGCGCCTGCTCGAAAGTGACGCCCGGCTTCAGCCGTCCGACCACGTTGAGCCATCGCCCGCGCGGCGTCCGCGCGTCCGCCGGGAAGCCGATCGGAATCCACAGCTCGATGCTCTTGTCCAGGTACGAGAATCCTGACGGCATCACACCCACGACCGTGTACGGGGCTCCCTGTATCGTGATGGTCTTCTCGACGATCGAGGGATCGGCGCCGTACCGCCGGCGCCACAGACGATCGCCGAGCACGACCACGCGGCTTTGCGGGCGGTCCTCTTCCGCAGTGAACGCACGGCCCCGCGCGGGCTGCACGCCGAGCAGGGGGAAGAACGACGCGGATACCGCCTGCACCGGCACTTCCTCCGGCTCGCCGGCGCCGGTCAGCGTGACCTTCAGGTTGAGCGACTGCATGCCGCTGACCGCGGCGAGATCGACGAAGCTGTGCTGCATCTCGCGCCAGTGGATGAAGTTTCCCGGGGACACCACGTTGTTCTTTCTGTCGCGCGGCAGGTTGTGCTCCCAGATGACGGCGAGGCGATCGGCATCCGTGTACGGCAGCGGCTGGAGCAGCAGCGTGTTGACGACGCTGAAGATGGCCGTATTGGCACCTATGCCGACGGCAAGCGTCAGGACGATTACCGCCGCGAGGCCCGGTGTCTTCAGGAATGACCGCAGCGCGTATCGCACGTCTCCGGACATGGCTATTGACTCCTCAGCACACGGACCGGGTCGACCATCGTCGCGCGCCGTGCCGGGAAGACACAGGCTGCAAACCCGACGGCGGCGACGAACACCGCGACCGCCGCAACCGTCAGCGGATCGGCCCGTTGAACCTGGAACAGGAGTGATTGCATGAGGCGCGTCAAGATGTACGCGCCGGCGAGTCCAACGACGAGTCCGCCGATTGTGAGCGTCAAACCCTGACGCATGATGAGGCGCAGGACGCTCTCCGGTGTGGCGCCGAGCGCCATCCGGATGCCAATCTCCTGCCGTCTTTCGCTGACGAGATACGAGAGGATGCCGTAGGTGCCGGCGGCAGCCAGCACGAGCGCCAGCGCCGCGAAGATCCCGAGCACCTGCACGAGGAAGCGGGGCCGCGCGACTGACTCGGAGAACACGTCGTCCATCGAGCGCATGTTCGCGGGCGGCAGCGTCGGGTCCATCGCGCGGACCGTGTCGCGCAGGTTGCGCGCGAGCGACTCGAACGGCAGTGACGAGCGCACGACGAGGTTCATGTTGGCGACGCCGAAGCCAGCGACGGCGGGCAGTTGTTCCGCGAGCAGGTAGAGTTCCGTGCCGGTCTTGGTCCCGACACCCCCCTGTTTCACGTCTTTCACCACGCCGACGATCGTGAACCACGGCGCGTTCGGCGGGCCGCCCGGACGCATCCGGCGGCCGATGGGATCCTGGCCTGGATAGAACACCTTCGCGAGCGTCTCGTTCACCAGCAGGATCGGCGCACCCGTCGCGTCTTCCGGACGAAACGCGCGGCCGTTGACGAGCGGAATGCCCATCGTGTCGAGATAGCCCGGTGTGACGATCTGGTAGTAGTCCACGTTCTGGATCGGACCGGCGGGCGGCGGCGGGACGCCTTCGAACTGCGTGTCGTTCGCGTCGACCTGCCGGAGCGGCGGCAAGCCGCTCATCGCGGCCGCGCTTTCCACGCCGGGCAGCTCCCCGAGTTTCGTCACGAGCCGATCGAAGAAGCTCGCCCTGGCCTGACCGTCACGATACAGCGCGGCCGGCAGGACGAGACGGAACGTGGTGAGCTGCGAGCGGCTGAAGCCGGCGTCGACGTTCATCAGGTTCCAGAAGCTGCGCAGCAGCAGTCCGGCGCCGACGACCAGGATCACGGCGAGCGCGACCTCGACAATCACGAGGCCGCCGCGCAGCCTGGCCTTCGCCGAACGCGACGAGGTCCGCGCTCCCGCTTCTTTCAGCGAGCCGCTTACGCTCGCCTGCCGGAGGTGGAGCATCGGCGCAAGCGCGAAGAGTACGCCGGTGACGACGGCGATCGCCAGCGTGAAGGCCAGAACCGTGAGATCGACACCGATCCCCTGCGACCGAGGAATGCTGTCAGGGTGCGTCGCGACGAGCAGCCGGAGGCCCAGCGCCGCCGCGGCGGCCCCCAGTGCGCCGCCGGCAATCGACAGGACCACCCCTTCGGTCAGGAACTGTCGCAGCAGCCGTCCCGTACCGGCGCCGAGCGCCGTGCGGACGGCGAACTCGTGCTGCCGCGAGTCGGCGCGCGCCAGGAGCAGGTTCGCGAGGTTCGCGCACGCGATGAGGAGAACGAAGACGACGACCCCCTGCAGGATCCAGAGCGGACGCGTGACCGCGCCGATCATGTCTTCCTGAAGCGGGTCGATCCGAATGCGGTGGCGGGTCGGATTCGGCGTGTGGCTGTCGGGCGCGACGTCCTTCCACGTCGTGAGCTGGGACTCGAGATCGGCCCGCGCCTGCGCCAGCGTGATGTCCGGCTTCAGACGGCCGACGAGATACAGGAAGTGTCCGCCGCGGTTGCCGGGGTTCGCCGGATCGATCGTGAGCGGCAGCCACAGTTCGACTTTCTGATCGTGGATGTCGTACGCGCGCGGCATGACGCCGACGATCCGCGTCTTCACGCCGTCGATGACGACAACCTGGCCGATCGTGGCCTCGTTTTCCCCGAACGCGCGTTGCCAGAGCTCAGAAGAGAGGATGGCGACGTCCTCGGCATTCGGGAGCGTATCGGCGAGCGTGAAGGCCCGCCCGCGGATCGGCGGCACGCCGAGTGCCTGCATCAGCTCGTGCGTGACGAGTGCCGTGACCGGCCGGCTCGGCACGTCGGTGCCGAGGTTCGCGGCGCGCACGGTGTAGCCGCCCACCGCCTCGAACGCCTGGTTGCGGCGGCCGAACTCGAGGAACTCGGGAGCGGAGACCCAGAACTGGTCGAACCCCAGCGTCGGAAACTGGCTGGTGATGAACATCAGCCGCTGCGGTTCGGGGTACGGGAGCGGCCTGAGCACGACCGCGTTGACCAGGCTGAAGATCGCGGTGTTGGCGCCGATGCCGAGCGCGAGCGTCAGGATCGCGACGGTCGCGAACCCGGGGCTCTTGCGGAGGCCGCGAAGGGTATAGCGAAGATCCTGCAGCAGACTGCTCAAGCGGGCCTCCAGACCGGGGTCTGACCCCGAAATGTGCACGCGACGGTCGAAACGGGGTCTGACCCCGAAATGTGCATGCGGCGGCCAAACTGGGGTCAGACCCCCGAAATGGACGGTTAGACGGAAACGCCAATGAAAAGGGTGCTTCGGGTTCTTGCCGATCTACCGCACCCGGCCTGCCATCCGGCGGACCGTCAGCGCCCCGGTCACGCCGACGAGGGCTACGCCGCCGAAGGCGAGCCGCCAGGCCACCGCGGACTGGGCGCCG
This sequence comes from Acidobacteria bacterium RIFCSPLOWO2_12_FULL_66_21, assembly GCA_001767455.1. Taxonomy (GTDB): domain Bacteria; phylum Acidobacteriota; class Vicinamibacteria; order Vicinamibacterales; family 2-12-FULL-66-21; genus 2-12-FULL-66-21. The sequence goes on along the minus strand of MELC01000044.1, from coordinate 86,143 downwards.
CCGCCCGCATCCAGCATGACCCCGAACACGAGCGGGGCGAGAAACCCGGCCGCAAACCCGCCGAATGAATGAAGGGCCATCGCGCCACCGCGTGCGGCGGGATCGGCGGCCTCCACCATGCCGGCCGTGAGCGCGGCCGAGTCGCTCATGATCGCCACGAAATAGATCGCCACCAGCGCAATTGCCAGCGTCACGCCCAGCGCGGCGCCCCATCCGGTTGCGAAACCGGCCGCCGCTGACGCCAGCATCAGCACGACAATCGTCTGCTTCCTCCGGCCCGCCGCGGCCTCGTTGCCAAGAATGCTCGACGGAGGGCCCAGCAGGTTGATCGCCGCCGCGAGCGCCGGTCCCGTCCAGCCGCGCGGCCATGCGGCATGGGTGGCCGCGACGTACGCGAAATAGGCGACCATCCACGACCGCAGCGCGAACAGTTCCCAGCAGTGCGCGGAGTATCCAAGGATGAAGCCCATGACGGCCCGGTTGCGGTAGACCGGCGCAAAGTCGAACAGGCGGCGCGCCGCCGGCATGCCGTGGGTGGGGCCTGATGAAGGGAGGCCCGCGGCGACGAGCGCCGCCGCCGCGATCGGACCGATGGCCGACAGTGCGAACGCCTCGCGCCACCCCGCCCGGTCGGCGACGGCTCCGGCGAAGAGCAGGGAGAGGCTCGTGCCGATGCCGAACGTGGATGTGTAGAACGCAATCGCGCGCGACTGGCGCGGCCCGCGGACACTGTCGGAGAGCTCCTTCAGCCCGGGCATGTACGTCCCGGCGAGGCCGGCGCCGGTGATTGCCTGGAACAGGACGGCGCCCCGGACCCCGCCGGCGATCCGCCCGAACCCGACCGATCCGCAGGCGAGCAGGAGACAGCCCGCGAGATACACGCGGCGGGCCGGCACGCGGTCCGTGAGACCGACGAGCAGCGGCACCGCGATCATGTAGCCGCCGAAGAACGCGCCGCCGATCAGCCCCGCGGCGGTGTTGGTGAGCCCCCACTCAGCGCGAAGCTCCGGCAGCAGCGCGGGATAGACGGAGAAACCGGCCATGCTGAGCGCCTCGGCAAGACAGAGCAGAAGGGCCGGATGAATCTTCATCGATATCGATATGGATTCTGCAGTCGCTGTGGCTTACGATTCCATCTTATGTGGAGATCGCTTGTCACTGTCGGGCTTGTTGCGCTGGCCACCGGGCAGGCACCCTCTGAATCGAGGCTGCCGCTCGATCGCATCAACCTGCCGCCGGGCTTTTCCATCGACGTCTACGCGACCGGCGTCCCGAACGCGCGGCAGATGGCGCTCGGCGACAAAGGAACGCTGTTTGTCGGCAGCCGCTCGGCGCGGAAGGTCCACGCCGTCATCGACGGCAATGGCGATGGCAAGGCGGATCGACTCGTCACGATCGCGAACGGGCTCAACATGCCGAGCGGCGTGGCGTTTCGAAATGGCTCGCTGTACGTCGCCGAAGTGAGCCGCGTGATCAGGTACGACGGCATCGAGTCACGCCTCGACAACCCGCCCGAGCCGGTCGTCGTCAACGACAAGTTCCCGACCGAGCGGCATCACGGATGGAAGTTCATCGCGTTCGGGCCCGACGGGATGCTGTACGTACCGGTCGGTGCGCCCTGCAACATCTGCGATCGGAGCGACGATCCGCGGTTCGGTTCAATCATGCGGATGAAGCCGGACGGCAGCGGCCTCGAGGTGTTCGCGAGCGGCATCCGCAATACCGTCGGATTCGACTGGCATCCAGCCACCCGCGAGCTGTGGTTCACCGACAACGGCCGCGACAATCTCGGCGACGACGTGCCGTCCGACGAGTTGAACCGCGCGCCGCGCAAGGGCATGCACTTCGGCTTCCCGTACTGCCATGGAGGAGACTTCGCGGACCCTGAGTTCGGATCGAAGCGCGCGTGCGGCGAGTTCGAGCCCCCCGCGCGAAAGCTCGGTCCCCACGTGGCGGCAATCGGCATGCGTTTCTACACCGGACAGATGTTCCCGCCCGAGTACCGGAACCAGATCTTCATCGCGGAGCACGGCTCGTGGAACCGCTCGACCCCCATCGGCTACCGCGTCATGATGGTGAAAGTCGACGGCAACAAGACGGCGACCTACACGCCCGTCGCGGAAGGATGGCTGCAGGGCCGCAGCGCCTGGGGACGCCCCGCCGACGTCCTGGTCATGCCGGACGGGGCGCTGCTCGTCGCCGACGACGCGGCGGGCGCGATTTATCGGATCACACATAAGAAGTAGCCTGTCGGCGCTTGCCGCGTTGAAGCCGGGCACACGCGAGGGGTCGTGCTGTGCCGGATTGCACAGCGGCGAATGCCGGGATCAGTCATAGTCGGCCAGCGCCGAGCGACCATCCTCTCGCGACCCGGGCCGCGTGATCGGCCTCGAAAGACCTGTGAAGGACTCAACGGAGGTTGGGATATGTCCGCTCACACTTACGATCCTGCCATTGCCGACGAAGCTGCCGGCGCGGTGGATGTCGTTGTTCAGGTCCGACGCGAAGAGGCTCTGCTCAAGACCGGGGCCTTGCAGAAAGCGATTTTCAACAGCGCTAACTTCTCGAGTATCGCGACCGACGAGAAGGGTGTCATTCAGATCTTCAACGTCGGCGCCGAGCGGATGCTCGGCTACACGGCCGCCGAGGTACTGAACACAATCACCCCGGCCGACATTTCCGATCCGCAGGAGGTGATCGCGCGCGCCAAGGCGCTCAGCGTCGAGCTCGGCACCCCGATTACGCCGGGCTTCGAGGCCCTGGTGTTCAAGGCCTCCCGTGGCATCGAGGACATCTACGAACTGACCTATATCCGCAAGGACGGGAGCCGCTTCCCGGCGGTGGTGTCCGTCACCGCGCTGCGCGACGCGCAGGACGCCATCATCGGCTATCTCCTGATTGGCACCGACAACACCGCGCGCAAGCGGGCGGAAGAGGCGCTGCTCCAGGCGGGGGCCCTGCAGAGCGCGATTTTCAACAGCGCCAACTTCTCGAGTATCGCCACCGACGAGAAGGGCGTCATTCAGATCTTCAACGTCGGCGCCGAGCGGATGCTGGGCTACACGGCCGCCGAAGTGATGAACCAGATCACGCCGGCCGACATTTCCGACCCGCAGGAAGTGATCGCGCGTGCCGAAGCATTGAGCGCCGAGCTGGCTACCACGATCACGCCGGGCTTCGAGGCCTTGGTCTTCAAGGCCTCGCGCGGGATCGAGGACATCTACGAACTGACTTACATCCGGAAGGATGGGAGCCGCTTTCCAGCCATCGTGTCGGTCACGGCGCTGCGCGACGCGCAGGACGCCATCATCGGCTACCTGTTGATTGGCACCGATAATACCGCGCGCAAGCGGGTCGAAGCCGAGCAGCAGAAGCTCGATCAGCGCCTGCGCGATCAGCAGTTCTACACGCGCTCGCTCATCGAGTCCAACATCGATGCGATAATGACCACCGACCCGGCCGGTATCATCACCGACGTCAACCGGCAGATGGAGGCGCTCACCGGGTGCACGCGGGACGAGCTGATCGGCGCGCCGTTCAAGAACTACTTCACCGATCCGGCGCGGGCCGAGGCGGCCATCAAACTGGTGCTGCGCGAGAAGAAGGTCACCAACTATGAACTCACCGCGCGCGCCAGGGACGGCAAGACCACGGTGGTCTCCTACAATGCGACCACCTTCTACGACCGGGACAGGACGCTGCAGGGGGTGTTCGCGGCGGCGCGCGACGTCACGGAGCGCAAACACATCGAGCAGATGCTCCAGGAGAAGAACGTCGAACTGGAAAACGCCAAGTTCGTCGCCGAGCAGACGGTCGAGCGGCTCAAGGACGTCGAACGGCTCAAGCAGGGGTTCCTCTCAACGGTGAGCCACGAGTTGCGGACACCGCTCACGTCGATCAGAGGGTCGCTCGGCCTTCTGGCCTCGGGCGCGGTTGGCGCGCTGTCCGACGAAGTCGTCGAGGTCGTGGCCATCGCCGAGCGCAACGCGGTTCGGCTGATCGCGCTCATCAACGACATCCTCGATCTCGAGCGGCTCGAGACCGGCAAGATCGAGCTGCAGTTCGGGCAGGTCTCCGCCGAGTCGGTCCTGCGCCGCGCCATCGAGTCGGTGGGGCCGTTCGCACGGGAGCACGGCATCACCATCGAAGCGTCCGAGGTCTCCTCGACGATCTGGGCCGACGCCGATCGGATCGTGCAGGTCCTCGTCAATCTGCTGTCCAACGCCGTGAAGTTCTCGCCGCCCTCTGGTGTGGTGACGATCGGCGTCCAGCCTGGAGAAGGCTGGGTCGAGTTCAGGGTCACGGACCGCGGCCGAGGCGTTCCCGCGGCCTACCGTCGGGCCATCTTCGAGCGATTCCGGCAGGTCGAAACGTCCGACGCGCGTGAGAAGGGAGGCACAGGCCTGGGGCTCGCGATCTGCAAGTCGACCATCGATCAGCATGGCGGCACGATCGGCGTCGAGAGCGAGGAAGGAGGCGGCAGCACCTTCTGGTTTCGGGTCGCGACTACGCCCAGGCCTGTCGCGCCGCGGCTCGGCCGCGCGATCCTGGTCTGCGGCGACGACGCCGAGTGCCGAAGGTCCTTCGAAGAAGTGATCACGCAGGCCGGCTACGCCGTCATCACGGTGCCGGACGCGGACGCTGCGTGGGCGGTGCTCCAGGGCGGCGACGTCGCCGTTATCCTGCTCGAAAGCGACTCGGCGCTGCTCGCGCGCGTCAGACAGGAACCAGCATTCGAGGCGATACCGGTGATTCTGTTCGGGAGCCCACTCGTGGTGTCGCCCGAGGCGTTGTCGGACAGCCTGGTGCTCTTTCTCCCGGAACGCGTCGACAGCCGCGAACTGCTGGCGGCGATTCGCGATGGCCTGGAGCGGGGTCGTGTCGCCGCGCAGGCCCGCTACGTCTTGCTCGTGGAGGACGACCTGACACTGCTCGACGTCATGGCGCGCCAGCTCTCGCGGGAAGGGATCGCGGTCCGAACCGCGACAACCGGCAAGGAGGCGATTCGAGTGGCCGAGACCGAGCCGCCCGCGCTCATGGTGCTCGACGTCGGGCTCCCGGAACGCGACGGCTTCGATGTCGTGGACGCCATGCGTCAGCGACCCGAGCTGAGAGACATTCCGGTGCTCGTCTACACAGGTCGCGACCTCACGGAGGAACAGCGCGGGCGCCTTCGCCTGGGCCCGACGCGCTTTCTCACCAAGTCCAAGGGCTCCGACGGGGATTTCCGACGGCTGGTGGTGGAGCTGCGGCGGATTCCGCTGGCGCACGGCACAGATACGGGCACGCGATCATGAAGGTCTTGATCATCGACGACGACGCGGACATCCGGTCGATTGCGCGGCTGAGCCTCAGTCGCCTGGGCGGCATGGAGGTGGTCGAGGCCGCCGGCGGCGCCGAGGGTGTGCGCAAAGCCCAGAACGAGCAGCCCGACGTGATCCTGCTCGACATGATGATGCCGGTGATGGACGGCTCTGCGACGCTGGCGGCGCTCCGCTCGCAACCTGCCACGGCCGCGACCCCGGTGATCTTCCTTACGGCCAAGGCCATGCGGGTCGAGGTCGAGCGCCTGAGGGCTCTTGGAGCGGCGGGCGTCTTGATCAAGCCGTTCGATCCCCGCACGCTGCCGGGGGACGTGCGGGCGCTCGTCGAATCGCAGCTCAACCCCTGACCCTTCGACTCACTTCTCTCGCTCAGGGCGGGCGCGCGGGTTCACGTCGGAGCAAACCCCTTCCGCTTCATCGTTCCCCATCCCTGCTTGCCCTTGAAGTAGTCGACGATCCCCACGATCCGCCACCACGTCGCGAGCTGCCGGTACCCGAAGTTCTCCAGCACGCCGTACGCGGCGAGCCGCAGGAGATCGGTCACCTTCGGGTATCTGCGGAAGGACAGTTCCTCCAGCGCGACGGAGGCCACCGAGAGCAAGCTGCCATACACGACGGCGGCAAGGAAGAAGAGCTCCGCGAACCGCCAGTCGAGCAGGCCGAAGGGGATCGCCAGCGCGGTCAGCACGTACCCGGTGAGCTCGATGACCGGGCCCGCCGCCTCGAAGACGAGGTAGTACGGCATCGCGAGCAGGCCGATCACGCCGTACCGCGGGTTGAACAGCATCCGGGCGTGGTAGCCGAGCACTTGTAACGTCCCGCGCTGCCACCGGTTCCGCTGGCGGGCGAGCATCCGCAGCGACTCGGGCGCCTCGGTCCAGCAGGTCGGCTCGGGCTGGAAGACGATGCGGAAGCGCCGGCCGCGCTCCCGGTAGACCCGATGGAGCCGGGTGACGAGCTCCATATCCTCGCCGATCGTATCGGGGCGGAAGCCGCCGACCTCGACGACGGCGTCGCGCTTGAAGAGGCCGAACGCCCCCGAGATGATGAGGAGTCCGTTGACGGCCGACTGGGCGACGCGGCCGGCGAGGAAGGCCCGCAAGTACTCGACTGTCTGGAACATCGCGAGGTGGCTGCGCGGGAGCCTGACCTCGGTCACGCGCCCGCGCTCGACGCGGCAGCCGTTCGCGATGCGGACGATCCCGCCTGCCGCGATCGTGTCGGGGTCCTCGATGAAGGGAAGCACCGTTCGGCTGAGCGAGTGTTCCTCGAGCAGCGAGTCGGCGTCGATGACGCAGACGAGCGGATAGCGTGCCGCGTTGATGCCGGCGTTGATCGCGTCCGCCTTGCCACCGTTCTCCTTGTCGATCATCACGAGCTCCGGGTGCGCGAGCGATTGGTAGATGCCGCGCACCGGCTGCGTGTGAATCGGCTGGGCGTAGCTCACCGGCGCCCGCACCAGGTCGAACTCGCGCACGCCCACCGCGAGCGTACCGTCCGTCGAGCCGTCACTCACCACGATGACCTCGAACTGCGGGTAGTTCAAAAGCAGCAGCGAGCGAACGCTCTCGGCGAGGGTGGCCTCCTCGTTGTACGCCGGCGCGACGACCGAGATGGCGGGCGTGGCGGGCGATCGCATCACGGCGTCGAGCTCGCGGCCGGTCCAGCGGCGCCTGTACTGCCGAAGCTGCCCGTAGGCGACGACGCAGAACAGTAGATAGAGGGTGTTAATGGCGAGAAAGTACCCGAGGATCGCCAGATCGAGGAGGGCGAGCCCGTCCGAGACGTAGTGCCTCAGCATCGTCAGGCCCCAGCGGCGATCGGCTGCCGCTCCCACAGCATCTGGCGCGCGAGGTCGCCGGCCTGTCCCTGGTCGTGTGCACGGGCTTCGAGCGCGACGCGTCCCGCTGCGCCGAGCCGGCGCAGCGCGGCGGCCGCATGTGCCGCCGCCAGCCATTCATCGTCGAGCCGCTCGGCGAGGTAGGAGGCTGCCTCCTGCCGGGAGCTCCGACCGAGCGCGCGAGCGCCCATGGCGCGCACCTGCGGATCGCGATCGCCGAGCGCCCGCAGCGCGTAGTAATAGCTCCGGTCGTCGAGACCGATGGATCCGAGGGCCGCGAGCGCGGCGGCGCGCACCTCGCTGCGCGAGTCTCCGCACCACTGCAGCAACGGATCGATCGCGGCGACCGTCCCAATCAGCCCGAGTACGTCCGCCACAAGCCGGGTCTGGTCCGGACGCGCGCGCGCAAGCTCGACGAGGGCAGGCGTGACCGGCGGCCCGAGGACGCGCAGCGCCTCCACAACCCGCGCGCGCTGGTAATGCGAGCCGTCGGCGAGGTGCCCGAGGAGCGCAGGGATCGCGCGCGCGTCCCCGACAAGGCCGGCCGCCTCGACCGCTGCCGCCCGAACTTCTTCGTGCTCGTCATCAAGCGCCCGGATGAGGGCTGGCAGCGCCGACAGCTCCCCGACGGACCCGAGCGCCCTGACGGCCTCCGTGCGCCGCCACCAACGTCGATCCTGCAGACCGGCGAGCCAGTGGTCAATGAGCCCGATCGCCACCGCCGCCTGCCGCACGTGCGAGACGAGGTCGCCACGCGCCGAGCGCAGCGGCGCCAGCAGGAGGCCGGCGACGATCGACCGGTGCGATGCCGGCGCCCGGCAGAGCCGATCGAGCGCCTGCGGCGTCGGACCGAACTGTGTGATCGCGTCGATCACCGGTCGATACCGCGTGACGAGCATCCGGCGCCGCCTTGCGGCCAGGTCACGAATCACGCGCTGGATGACGAGATAGGCGAGCAGCACGCCGAGCAGCGACCCGCCGATCAAGAGAAAAGGGACCAGGATCTGACGGAGGAGCTCGGCGGTCCGGAGCATGGACGAGCGGATGTTATGCCGCCCCCGGGTCGCCCCGTGTGCCCAATTGCACAGCAGGGTTCAGCGCCATGAGGGATATTCCAGGAGTGTACCTCGGTTTGCCGAATGCGAACACACGCTCGACCACGATGACCTTCCGGCGACAGACACTCGTCGGCGCGGTGCTGGTGATGGTGGTGTGCGCCGCAGCCCAGCTCGGCGCCGGACAGAGCCCGCCTTCGCGCCCGCGCGTCGGCGAGGTCACGCCGAAGCCTTCGGCGGAGGCGGACGATGTCGTGACGCGGGCGCGCGCGCTCGCCGTCGCGAGCCACCGCGTCGAAGCCATCGAGCTGCTGGAGAAGCATCTGGCCGGGTCGCCCAGAGACATCGACGCACGCGTCCTGCTTGGCACCATCCTGTCCTGGGAGGGCCGCTATGACGAAGCGCGGCGGGAGCTCGAGGCGATCCTCGCCGAGAGCCCGACGCACGGCGACGCGCTGCCGGCGATGATCAACGTCGAACTGTGGTCGCATCATCCCGATCGGGCCGAGGAGCTGGCCCGCCGGGCCTTGCGCAACCGGCCAAACGATCCACATTACCTGCTCGCGAGGGTGCGCGCCCTGGTCGCGCTGAAGCGTTCAAAGGAGGCGCGCGACGTGCTCGAGCGCCTGCTGACGATCGATCCACGCAACGCGGAAGGCGATCAGATGCGGCGAAGCCTGCGGGAAAGCCTGCGTCATTGGCAGGCGCGCGTCGGCGCCTCCTACGACGCGTTCAGCGACCATCGCGTCGCGTGGCGGGAATGGCAGGTGAGCGTGGGTCGCACGACCCCCATTGGATCGATCCTCCTCAAGGGGTGGCGCGCGGAACGGTTCGGGATCGAAGACGACCAGTTCGAGTTCGAGATGTACCCGCGGCTGCGACCGGGCACCTACGCCTACGTGGCCGGCGCCTATTCGCCGAAAGCCCTCCTGTATCCGGAATATCGCTATGCGGCGGATCTCTATCAGAGCCTGGGCGCCGGATTCGAGGGGTCGGTGGGATTCCGCCGGCTCGGCTTCGGACGCGGCGTCAACATCTACGCCGGATCGCTCAGCAAGTATTACGGGAGCTGGCTGTTCACCGGACAGGCTTTCGTTCTGCCCGATTCGGCGGGCACATCGCGCTCGTATCACGGATCGTTCCGGCGGTACTTCGGGAACACCGGCACGTATGTTGGCCTGCGGTACGGCCGGGGCGGGTGGCGCGAAGAGCTCCGCAATCGCAACGACCTCGAGGTGCTCGATTCTGACGTGGGTGCGGCCGAGGCCACAGTCATCCTGCGCGGCCGCCTCGAGCTGCGCCTGCGCGGCTCCTACAGCCGCGAAGACCGCGTCGAGCGGCGTGACCTGCGGCAGTACTCGCTCTCGACCGGGTTGGGGTTCCGGTTCTAACTCGACTGGTAATAGAAGGCGTCCCGTCTACTTGAGCAGCCGAGCGATGCGCGCCAGCAGCTCCTGCGGGTTGAACGGCTTCGTCATGTAGTCGTCGGCGCCCAGCTCGAACGCCCGCATCACGTCCTGCTCGCGCCCTCGCGCCGACAGCACGACGATGCGCGGCCGCGGCGCGGGGACCTCGCGAAGCTGGGTGAGCACGTCGAAGCCGGTCAGCTTCGGCATCATCAGATCGAGCACCAACACGTCGGGGGCATGGGCGCGCAGGGCGGCGAGCGCCTGCTCGCCGTCGAAGGCGATCAACGTCCTGTAGCCGGCCGTTCGCATCTGAGCATCGACGATCCGTGTCACCTCTGGATCGTCTTCGGCGACCAGGACGGTGTGTGCGGCGGCCGCCGCCAGTAGGCGCTGGGGCCGCTCGCTCCAAATGGCCGTTTTGTCGCCCAGATACCGCGCCTGCGCCAGCGCCTCGTCCGCCTCCGCGATCAACGTCTCGGCGGTCTTCGTTCCGCCGCCCGGAGCGGCGGAGACTCCCGCGCAGATACCGCCGAGGCCGCGCGCGGTCAGTACATCGACCGCCGATTCGAGCCGATCCCGTCCGGCTTCAGCAGCGATCTGCGGCATCAGGATCAGCAGACGCGTCGGCCCGTAGGCGCCGATGGCGTCGCGGCCACGGATCTCCTGGCACAAGAGGGCGGAAGCCTCCACCTGGCGCTCGGCCGGGACGCGGACGATCGCGAGAGCGGCCGGCGAGCGCGCGATCTCTTCCCTCGCGACCGCGAGGAACGCGTCGTAGCTCAACTCCCGCGAGGCAGGGGGTTCATGGGCCATCGGCGAACGGCGTGAGCGGCTCCGCTCGAGCAGGAGCTGGATTCGCAGGACCAGCTCGCGCATGTCGACCGGCTTGCTCAAAAACTCGTCAGCCCCAAGCGTCAGCCCGGCGAGCCTGTCGTTGAGATTTGCGCCGGTCGTCATGAAGATCACCGGGATGTCGGCGAGCTCGGGGTCCGCCTTGAGCAGCCGGCACGCCGAGTACCCGTCGAGCCGGGGCATGGCGATATCGAGCAGGATCACGGCCGGGTTCTCCGCCCGCGCCGTGTCTACCACCAGGTCGCCTGAAGAAACAGCGATCGGGACGTATCCCGCGCTTTCGAGACAAGCCGTCACGATAGCTCGCTCGTCGGCCTCATCCTCGGCGATGAGGATCTTCGCGCCTCGTACCGTGGAGACTGCCGCCGGCGTTGCCCACGCCGGCGGGTCGGCGAGGTCCCTGGTGAAGGCCTCGCGCATCGCCTCCACCGTGTTGCGCGCGCGCGCCGCGTCGAAGACGTCCCCGCCGGCGGCCGCGACGAGCTGTTCCAGCTCGAAGGCGCGGGCGCTGATCGTGGGGAACCCGACCGTCCCGGCGAGCCCACTCAGTCGATGCACGACGTGCCTGAGCGCCGTCACCGGCCCCCGCGGGCCGTCCGCCGCCACGCTGTCAACGAGAATCCGGATGGAGTTGCAACGGGCCCCGAACGTGGCGACGAAACGCTGCCGCGTCTCGTGCATGACCCGTCCGAGGTCGCCAGGGAAGGAGTCGAGGGCAGGGCCGTTGGCCGGGTGACAGTCCGGCGTCATGAGCCGCATTCTAACAGACCGCGTCGAAGGGACGCGTAACGCCCACACTCGCGGCTGAAATCCGCGTAGACCCTGCGGTTGAGCTTCCGGTGGTCGGCCGCGCTCGGGCCGCACTGTGGGACTGTGAGGGTGGTGCTGTCTACCGAGAAGGAGGGAGTCGGAGAAGCGGGACACGCGCGTCGTGGACGCGGCGACGCTGCCAGCGGATCTGGCAGGACTTCGCGCCGTACCGCGCGGGGTCAGGGCTTGACGGCCACAGGCGCGCCAGCGCCTCACGTATAATGCGCGCACCCGGTTCCTGGTGCTCGTGCCGCAGGACGAGACCGCACCGCCCGACGTGCTGCACGTCCTCCTGAATTGGGGGCGCTCGCTCCCGCGTGCATCCTCCATGGACTCGAAATGAACAGCATTGTGGTCTTCAGCGGAAGCGCTCACACCGAGCTGGCGAAAGCGATTGGCCGGCGTCTAAAGACTCGCCTCAGCCCGTCAACCACGAGCCGGTTCAGCAACGACTGTCTCGGCGTCCAGCTCGGGGCCAATTGCCGCGAGGCTGACGTGTTCCTCATCCAGCCGCTGGTGCCGCCGGTGCAGGAACATCTGATGGAGCTCCTGCTGATGCTGGATGCGGCGCGAGGCGCTTCGGCGGCGCGGATCACCGCCGTGATACCGCATTTCGCGTATGCGCGTTCGGACAAGAAGGACGCGCCGCGCATTTCCATCGCCGCGCGGCTCGTCGCGGATCTCCTGTCGACCGCCGGCGCGAACCGGGTCCTCACGATGACCCTGCATTCTCCCCAGGTGCACGGGTTCTTCAGCGTGCCGGTCGATCACATGACGGCGCTCGAGGTCCTCGCCGCGCATTTCCGTCGCGGGAAGCTGACCAACACGGTCATCGTCTCGCCAGACCTCGGCAACGCAAAGGAGGCGTCCCACCTCGCCCGCCTGCTCAAGCTGCCCGTTGCCGCCGGCAGCAAGAAGCGATTGAGCGACGACCGGGTCGTCATCGACGCGATCGTCGGGCACGTGGAGGGGAAGAACGTCATCGTCCTCGACGACGAGATTGCGAACGGCGGCACCATCGTGGAGATACTGGAGAGGCTCCGCGAATTCCGTGTCAAGCGAATCGTGGTCGCGTGTACCCACGGCCTGTTCACCGGCAAGGCGATCGACCGCCTGCGCGCGCAGTCCGACGTCTCCGAGATCGTGACGACCGACACCGTGCCGGTCCCGACAGGCAAGCGGCTGCCGAACATGACCGTGTTGTCCGTGGCGCCGCTCCTCGCGGAGGCGATTCGGCGCATTCACGTCGGGCAATCCGTGAGCGGCCTGTTCGACAGCGCCGCGGCAGCCCGATAGAGGATCCCAACGCTGTTGACTTCGGCGCGCGGAGGTTTAGGATGGGATCAGAGAGAGGTGCTCCATGACCGCAGTGCAGGACGAAGCCTCCGATCTCGCGCAGGCGATCATGACCGGCGTCGGCCGCCGGCCGGTGCAATCCTTCGGCGAGTACTTCGGCGAAAACGGCGGGTCGGACGCGCTCGGCGCCGCGTATGAGGGCATCTTCCTGCTGCCACGTGACGTGCGTGGCTTCCACCCGCGCGTGTGGCGCCTGTTCGACTTCCTCGAGAGCACCGTGCGGCATTGCCCCGGGGGCTGTCACAAGCACCTGCCCATCGCGGCGCTGATGGTGCACCTCAACGACGACCATGAGTGGTCGCGCGAGCGCATCGCCGACTGGGTGCGCGGCGAGGCAGTCCAGAAGTCCTGATTCGGCTACGAGCCCCGCGTCACGAGTTGCTTCAGGACGATTGTCTTCTCTTCACCGTCGCGAAGCTTGATGGCCGTCGCTTGCGCCCTGAGCCGCTCGAGCAGCTCCGGGTCGCTTTCTTCGCCCGGCTCGAGATAATCGAGTGCGACAACCAGATAATCCTCCCCGGGCAGGCCGGTGATCCGGAATTGACCGGACTGATCCGGCCGGCCGTTACGGACGAAGCGCGTCGCGTAGCCCCACTTGCTGCTGTCGGACGCGAACGCGACGACCGCGTAGTCGTTGACCGGCTGCCCCTTCGCGTTCAGAACGCTTCCGCTCAACGATGCCATCCGGTTCGTCACCAGCAGATCGAACCCGGCGATCGTTTCACCGGGTTTGAAGTCGATCCCGCTGTCGGTGACGTCGGTGCCGTTCAACATCACCGACCTCAACCACCATCCCGGCGGAAGCAACGTGCGGAGGGTCCTGCGGCCCACGATGCCGGTGGATTCAAACGTCCAGTCCTCGCGCACGCGCACCTGGCCGCCGCCGACCGATCCACCCTGCACGGAGGTGGAACCTGTAGTCACGGACATGGAGCCCGGGCTCGCCGCTGGCGGTTTCCCTCCGTCGAACGTCAGGCGCCCTTTCGCGACGGCCATCGGCGCCGTGACGACTGCGATGTCGGAGACGTCGGCGCCGGTCACCGTCAGCGGCAACACGGCGACCTCCGCAGCCGTCATGCTGCCGGTCGTCGGCGCCGAGGCTGCGGCGTCGACCTCGGTCGTGAGCTGCACCATGTACTCGCCGGCCGGCACACTCGAAAACGAAAACTTCCCGTCGGGAGTGAGCCTGGCGACGCCAATGAATTCCGTGGCACCGCTCGTCGCTGTCATCAAGACTGCGCCGGCAACGAGAGGCTTTCCGGCTGAGCTGACGGCGGTGCCAGACACCTTCGCCACCCGCCCTGCGGCGAGCGCAAAGCTTACGCCCTGCACCTCCTGTCCTTCGGGGACCGTCACTCGCTGGGCGTCGGCCACCGCGGTGGCGCCGGGGAAATAGGTGGTGAGGTAGCTCGTCTTGTCGTCCGACTTGTCGAGGGACAGGATGATGCCGCCGAGCGTCGCGGCGACGTAGTACTCGCCGGGAGAAAGGCCATAGAGCCTGTACTGGCCGATGTCGTCGGTCGTGACGCCCGCTCCTACAGCCATCAGGCGGCGCTGACCCCCGCTGAAGCGATAACGCACCGCGCTCACGCGGACACCGGTCAGCGGCTCCCCGTACTCGTCGGCGATGCGTCCCGTCACCACGCCGCCGCGCGGCAACGCGACGTCGACATTTGCGAGGGTTTGCCCGTCTGCCAGTTCTATCGGTTTCCCCTGCTCGAACGATCGGCGCTGGCCATAGGCGATCGTTACATATCCGCCTTTCGACACGCTGAGCGCGTAACGGCCCGCCGGCATCTCTTTCAGGCGCCACCGGCCCTCGGCGTCGGTCGAGACCGTGCGTCCTTCGCGCAGCTCCGGCGCGGTGGCGCGAACCTGCGCCCGCCGAAGCGGCCGCCCGTCGGCGCTCGTCACGCGGCCAGCCAGTACGGCCGTGCCCACCTTGTCCTGTGTTGATGTATCGCGCGACGGTGCAGTGCGCGTCGGAGGCGGCGGGGGTGGTATTGGAGGCGGCACCTGCGCGGCCGCAACGCCCGCGAGAGCGAGGAAGAAAAGGACGAGAGATGCCGAAAAGCGCATGCGGCCCTCCCACGTGATGTGCGGATTGTGCCGAATGTATCACGGCCGTCGAACCGGGATCCGAGCGAGCTGCGAGCCACGAGCTGTGGGCTGCAAGCTGATCTTGACTCCCTTGGAACTCTCTGCTACCTTTTTTTATAAAGGTAGCTTGGAACAATGAGCGTCAACGAAAAGTTCACGGCGATTCGGAAGGGACTCCTCGAGTTCCTGATCCTGAAGATCGTCGCCGCGGACAAGGTCTATGTCGCCGACATGCTCCAGCGGCTGAGCGCCACAGAGTTCGCGACGCAGGAAGGGACGCTGTACCCCCTGCTGAGCAAGATGCGACGGGAAGGGCTCGTGGACTACGAGTGGCGGGAATCAGAGGCGGGGCCGCCGCGCAAGTACTACAAGCTGACCGACAAGGGGACGGCGCAGCTTGCGGAGCTCGACGAGTACTGGCGAGGCATCAACACGACGATCGATGAACTGGGACGATAGCCATGCAGAAAGTCATCGGCATCAACCTCAACGGCAACGCCTATCAAATCGAGGAAAGCGGGTACGACGCGCTGGTGGCGTATCTCGAGCGCGCGCAAACGGCCCTCGTGGACAATCCGGACAAGGCGGAGATCGTCGCGGATCTCGAGCAGGCGATCGCGGAGAAGTGCCAAAGGTTCCTGGCGGCGCACAAGACGGTGGTGGCGTCGGCGGAAATCGATCAGATCATCGAGGAGATGGGTCCCGTCGACGCGGGCACGGCCGAAGCTGGCGGCGCCGCAAAGCCTGACGAGAAAGCAGCGGACGACACGCCGAAGAAGGACGAGCGCGCGCCGAAGCGCCTGTACCAGATCCGCGAGGGCGCCATGCTGAGCGGCGTCTGCAACGGCCTCGCGGCGTACCTCGACGTCGACGTGACCCTGGTGCGGATCGCCTTCGTGATCCTGGCGGTGCTGACCAAGGGCGTCTTCCTTCTCGTGTACGGCGCGCTGATGTTCGTGACCCCGTACGCGACGACGTCGGAAGAACACGCCGCGGCGCACGGGCGGCCGTCCACCGCGAAAGAGCTCGTCGATCAGGCGAAGCGCAACTACACCGAATTCACGACCAGCAAGGAGTGGAAACGCCATTGGCGGAAACAGCGCCGCCAGTGGAGACAGCAGTGGCGCCATGCCCGGTGGGGGGACCGCGGCTGGGTTGCGGGCGGTCCCGAGCAGGCTGCGTACGGGACCCAGGTGTGGGCGGGCGTCGCCGCGCCGATCCTCGGCCTGATCAACTTCGCGCTGCTGATCGTGCTCGTCCTCGCGTTCGTGTCGCTCGGTTCGACGCACGCGCTGTTCGGCTACTCGCTTCCCGCGAGAATACCGTGGTGGCTCGGCTTTCCGCTGCTCGTCGTGTGCTTCCAGGTGGTGGCCGGTCTCGTGACGGCGGTGCTCCGCCCCGCATTCGTGCCTTATGGCTCGCCGCAAGGCATGTGGCTCGGACAGATGTTCAGCTTGTTGTGGCTGGGCTTCATCGCGTTCTCGATCTGGTGGGGTTACGAAAACGTGCCCGCGGTGCACGACTTCATCCAGCGCGTCCCTGACATTTGGGATCAGACCACGCGGCCGCTGCAGCGATAAGGCTCAGTCGTCCGTCCTGAGCTCGCGCAACTTTTGCGCCCAGGTGTTCATCTGGTGGACAGCTCAACGCCCTGCCATGAGGACGCATTCTGGCGCGCGCGCACGCCAGCCGCGCGACCTCAGTGGCACCCGATTTGCCCCCTCAGGGTCGTCGCTTCTCGGAGCGGCGATCTCAACACTCTGATCTCAGGAAGGTGTCCAGTGCCTGCAAACCTCTTGCGTAGATACACGGCTGCGCTCGTCCTCAGCCTTTCCCTGGCCTCGCCAGCGGCGGCGCGCGCCGTTCGGCCGCAGACGCCGGCGCGGGCGATCGAAGCAGCGAGCATCCACGTCGCGAATTTCGGCCGCGTTGATTCCACCTACTATCGGGGCGGACAGCCCGAGGGTGAGGACTATGCCGACCTGGCGGCGCTCGGCGTCAAGACGCTCGTCAACCTCACGAGTGACGACGCGGATACGCACGAACAGTCGATGGCGAGTCGCGCCGGCCTCGCGTACTTTGAAATCCCCATGACGACGCACCAGCCGCCAACCGCGGCGCAGATCGACACGTTTCTCAAGATCGTGAAAGATCCGTCCAATCAGCCCGTGTACGTTCACTGCGTCGGCGGCCGGCACCGCACCGGCGTGATGACCGCGGTGTATCGCCTGACGCACGACGGCTGGACCGCCGATCGCGCGTTCAAGGAGATGAAGCAGTACAAGTTCGGCGCGGACTTCCTGCATCCCGAATTCAAGTCATTCGTCTACAGGTACGGCTCGGAGCTGGCCCGAACGTCGGCGGCGCCCGCTGCAGCAACCACCGCAAAGCCAGGCGGCTTACCGCGCCACTGACAGGAGATCCAGTCAACTCCCAACTCCCAACTCCCAGAGGACTCAGAGTCGACCGACGAAGATCGTGACACTCTCTCTTCGCGCTTTTCAGATGCGCACGCGGCGGGAGGCACGCCAGTAGGCGATCCACAGTCCCATCGCCATCAGCATGATCACCACGCGCTCGGGCCAGTTGTCGATCAGCAAACCGTTGAAGCCAGTCTTGCTGAAGGTGACGCTGAGCGGCAGCGTCGTCACGTAGATCGCGGTTCCGAGCAGCACGAATCGCCAACGCAGATGGCGGCGCGTCCGATCCAGGGCGCGCTTCTCGGCCGTTGGCGGCAGTGCGGGCGCAGCCGGCAGGTCGATTCTGCGCGCCTGTTCCGCGTGGCGGGCCAGGTCGGGATCCGTGCGCAGCCACTCTTCGACGAGCGCGCGCGTGTCGGCGCTCGCCTCATCCGCCAGGTAGACGGGCAGCAGATCCTTGACCACCTCGCGTGTGACCTTCATGGATTTCGCTCCTTGCTCTCCGCCGGTTTGAGGATTTCGGCGAGCTTCAAACGTGCGCGGTACACCTTCACCTTGGCCGCTGTCGTGGAGATCCCGAGCGCCGCCGCGATGTCCTCGTAGGGCAGGCCCTCGTCGGCGCGCATCAGCACCGCGGCACGGTCGACTTCGGACAGCGTGCCGAGCGCCGCGAGCACCGCGCGCAAGCTGCTCTGCCCGCTCGCGCGGTCTTCCGGTCCCGCCTCAGTGGTTTCGATGGCGTCCTGGAGCGGAGCGCGACGCCGTTCACGCCGCAGGTGCTGCAGGAACAGGTTCCGGACGATCGCGAACAGATACCCGCGGACGGTGCTCAGTTCCACGCGATCCCGGGCGGTCCACACGCGGATGAACGCGTCCGAGACGAGGTCCTCGGCCAGCGCCCGATCGCCCGAGAGGTACAGCGCAAAACGGTGAACGTCGGCCGCGTGGTCGCGGTAAAGGCCCGCGAAGTCGACGAGCGGTGCGGCCGGGTCCGGGCCGGAAGTCATCCATCTGCCCTTCAATTGATCTATCCGGTGGCACCCGGAAAGTTACAACCGTCTGCCGCGCCGGCCGCGCCGAACCGTTTTAAGCTAACCTGCCATCCCTGACGACGGGCCGCAAACGCCCCTCCGGGTACGGGACGTACGGCGAGTTCTATCACTCGGCGTACCCGTGGCCCAACCTCGTGCGATACCCCCGGTGGCTGCTCGGGACGCAAACGCCTGTCGTGCTGCTTGCGTTGCTCGCGCCTTTCATTCTGCCGGCACGTGCGGAGGGAAATCGCGTACGCCGGCCGCGGGCCACCGCCGTCACGTGGCTGTGCGTCATCGCCGCAAACTTCCTCTTGTATCTGTTCTATGTGCCGTTCGATCACTGTTCCAGGCACGCAGCGCGTGGGGCACGCTCGACTGGCGGCCGGCCGCGCTGGTCCATTCCAGGGGCGTGCGTATTTACGACCTGGCGGAGAGGGAAACGAAGTAATTCGAGCGCGGCTCACCGCCGCGGGTGGAGGATCTGCCGCCCGATGTCGTCGACGCCGGCGGGTGTGGAGGTGTTCGAGAGAACGACGACGCCCGCGTGGTTGCGCAGATCGACGCTGAGGTACGAGCGATACCCGAACGTGCCGCCGTTGTGCCAGAGGATCTCCGCGGCGCCGGGTTTGGTGACGAGCCAGCCGATGGCGATCTCGGGCGCCCCCGCCAGTCCCGTGGGCCGGCGTACGGTGGGCATCAGCGTCATCGCCGGAGCGAGCGGCGTCTTCGTGCGGCCCAGGAACGCATCGAGCAGCATCAGCATGTCGTTCGCGTTCGAGCGAACACCGCCGCATCCCGCGAGCACGTCGAAGTGCCACGCGGGCACCGGCTGAAGTTGGGCGTTGTGACCCGCCGCGAGGCGCGGCCCATCCTCGTCGCCCGGACGTGCGGCCGTCGTGCTCGTCATCCCGAGCGGGCCCGTGATGCGCGCGCGGACGAGCGCCGCGTAACCCATGCCGGCGCGGCGCGCGAGCAGGTAACCGAGCAAGCCGCCGCCCAGATTGGAATATTCGAATTTGGTCCCGGGCTCGCGCGGCAGCTCGTAGGACGACAGGAACGCGTCGAGGTGTTCGGCCGTGTAGTCCGCATAGGGGTCCTGAAACGTCGCCGGCCTGAGATTGGCCGGCACGCGCGGGAGTCCGGACGTGTGCGTCGCCAGATCGACGAGCGCGATCGCGCGGCCGTTGCGTTCCGGCGCTTTCACCCCGCTCGGGAGGTACTTGGAGATCGGATCGTCGAGCGCCACCTCGCCGCGCTGCACCATGTCCGCGAGCAGCAGGGCGGTGAACACCTTCGTCACGGATCCAATCTCGAAGATCGTGTCGCTGTCGAGCGGTCGCGGATCGGCCGCGCGCGAACGCCCGTGGGCAATCACCCGACGCCCGTTGGCGTCGATCACACCCACCACAATCCCCACGCCCTGGTGAGAGACATCGATCCGCTCGGCGAGGATCTTCTGGATCTCCGAGTCAGGCAATGTCGCGGGGCGCGACTGTCCGTGGCTGCCCGCCGTCATGAAAGTGATAGCCAGTAAGGCGCCGACTGACGTGCGGATCATCGGGTCCTCTTTCTGGATCACCGTGTTGGCCGTTCGAGCTCGTCGATGCGGGCCTGGAGTCCGCTTGCCGCGCGCACGTTCAAGCGCCAGACCACGACGAAGATCGCTGCGATCGCGGCTGCGGCAACGGCGACCGGCCATGCACGGCCGGAACCGGCCGGGTGTGCGCGCACGGTGGCGATGAACACGATCGCGATGCCCGGCAGCGGCGGCGCGAGATACCATCGCCACACCCCGGACAACAAATCACGCTGGCGGGCGAGATCGCGCTTGAGGAACTCCAGTCCCGGCGCCATGCCCAGTTCGACTGATGGTTGTCGAGAGGCGCCGCGCGCGTGCAGCTGCCAGACGATGTAGATCATTCCGGCGATCGTCAGCGCGGCGCCGATGCGGACGAACGTGTCCGGCTCGTGCCAGAAGAGCCGCGCCAGCAATGCCGCGGCGAGCGCGGCCGCCGCGTACTCGCGTCGATTGCGCCAGGCGATCTGCCGTTCGAACCGGCGTGTCTGAAGGCGCAGGTCTTCGACGGACGTGCGGAGCGCCTCCGATGGCTGCTGCTGCCACGCCTGCTGCGCATCACGATCGAGCGAAGGCTCAGCGGTCATTGCGGCTTCCTTCCTGGAAATGAGCGGCCAGGACGTGTTTGATGCGGTGAATCCTGGTCGCCACGCTGCCGGGCGAGAGACCCGTGATCTCGGCGATGGACGCCGCATCGAGCCCTTCGAGGTAGGACAGGATCACCTGCCGGTCGATCGTGTGGAGGCGATGGACGAGCGCCATCATCCGCTCCCAGGTCAGGCGTCGATCCGCCGCGCGCTCGGCGTCGGCGGCTTCCGGCAGGTCCTCGATGTCGTCGAGATTGACGAGCCCGTGCAGCCGCGCGCGCCGCTGCCGCATGACGTGCGACGCGGCGGTGTTGTGCGCCACCCGGTAGACCCACGTCCGCAGCGAGCACCGGCCGTCATAGCCCGCCAGGCTGCGCCACAGCGCGAGGTGGATCTCCTGCAGCAGGTCCCGCCGCGCGTCGGGATGGACTTCGTACCCGCGCGCAAGGCGGCCCAGGGCCGCGCCGTAGGTGCCGGCGGCCTCGTCGTAAAGCCTGTCCTGTGTCGTCCGCTCGGCGGGCATCAGCCCGATTTCCGGGATGTCGATGGACTGTACTGCACCCACACCTGAGGTAGTCGATGGATCGGGCGAGTTCTTACCTCAACGCCCAACATGGGTCCGGGCGCGTCCTGTTGCCGGCTTTCCGACGTTTGAGTGATAGAGATAATTTCGCCGCCTCCAAGGGTCGAGAAGGTATGCTATCGCCTCTTCCGACCCGCCCATTGACCGCGTGAGGGAGGGAACTATGGTGTCCGCACGGGAAAAAGTGTCTGCCGCTGTACTCTTCGCGCTTGGACTGTCCTTCGGTCCGGTGCCGGCACGCGCGCAAAGCGCGTTGATGTCGACGGTTGCCGGGGTCGTGCTGGATACGTCGAAGGCCGCCATATCCGGCGCGACCGTCACGATCGAGGGCTCCCAGTTGATAGGTGGAGCGCAGACGACGACCTCCGCTGCTGACGGCACGTACCGGTTCCCCAGCCTCCCTCCGGGCGTGTACCACGTGACAGCGGCGCACGCAGGACTGCGCCCCGTCCGGCGCAGCGACATTCAGGTGCCGGCGGGCGCCACGCTGACCATTGATTTCGAGCTTCCAGTCGCCAGCGTCACCGACGCGATCACGGTTTCCGGACGATCACCCATGGTCGACGTGCGGAGCGCGGCGGTGCCCACCCGCCTCGATCAGGACCTGCTGCACAACCTGCCAACGCCCCGGACGCTCCACGGGCTGCTGAACCTGGTGCCTGGCATCACCGCCAACGTGTCTTTCGGCGGGAGCCAGGAGAGCAACGAGGTGCTCGTCGAGGGAACCCGGACGACCGATCCCGCGTTCCAGGCCCCGGCGACGCGCTTCAACGTCAACTGGGTGCAGGAGATCAACATCGTCGCGCTTGGAGCGGGCGCCGAGCACGGCGGATTCACCGGCGCCTCGGGGAGCACGATCCTGCGGTCCGGCAGCAACCGGTTCTCAGGCCTCGCGGAGTACTGGGCGACGCGGCCCGGATGGCTGTCGAACAACACCGGCGCGCTGTCGGAGCAGCTTCAAGAAACGTTCAATTCGCGGGAGCTGCTCGATTGGTGGGACACGAGCGCACAGCTTGGCGGGCCGATCGTCAAGGACCGGCTGTGGTTCTTTGGCGGCGTCCAGCGCTCCAGGCACAACGACCGTCCGGCGGGTTTCAGCGGAGCAGGATCGAGGGACGAGCGCGATCTGCAGGTCATGGCGCATCTCACGGCCGCCGTCACGCCCGCGCTGCGCGTCGATGGGTTCGTTGAAGGAGGACGCAGGAGCGTTGACGGCGAGTACATCGGTGCCGATACGCCGTTCGAGGTCTCCAACGCCGTCTCCGGTCCCCAGGCGACCTGGAACGTGCACGCCACGTGGACTCCCGGCGCGACCACGCTCGTCGAGATCCGGAATGGCGGTTACACGGCCAGCTCCACGAGCGAGCCGCGCAAGCCGAACTCGCGCTTCAGCCCCGCTGCGCGATACGACTCCGGCCTGCAGGTGCTGACCCAGGGTGGGTGGGAGTACTTCGTGCAAGATTCGGCGGTGAATTCAACCGCGGGGACGATCACCAGGTACGTCACCAGCGGGCCGGGCCGGAGTCACGAGATAAAGGCCGGCGTCGAATACGAGACGACTCGGGCGATCTCGGAATTCCGGTACCCGGGGGACCGCTTCTATTTCGACTACTTTGGCGAACCTGACACCGTGGACATCTGGGGAGGCGTAATCAGTCACGCCACAACGGGCAGAACGGTGGTGTTCGCAAACGACACCTGGGCGTTGAACGATCGCCTGACGGTGACGCCGGGGCTCCGGGCGGAGCGGAATCGCGGCTCCGTCCCGCAGAAGGGCCAGGTCTTTGCGACCAACACGCTCGCGCCGCGGCTTGGGGTCGCGTGGGACGTCACTGGTAATCACAGGACCGTCGCGCGCCTGCATTACGGGCGTTACTACGACACGATCTTCTCGAGCCGCATCATGTCGGCCGATCGAACCGGCTTGACGCCGGAGGTCTTCGCACTCGTCGTTGGGCCGAATGATTTCGTGGAGCTGTTTCACAACAACAACGACGTCGACGCCTTCGCCATCGACGATCACCTGCGCCATTCCTTCGTCGGGCAGTGGGTGGCCGGCGTCGAGCGCGAGCTGGCGGCGAACCTGTCGGTGCAGGCGCAGTACATCCGCCGCCGGTTCGATACGTTCATGGGCCTCATCGACACCGGCTCGGTGTACCAGCCCGTGACCAAGCGCGATCCGGGACCTGACGGGCTCGCCGGCACGCCTGACGACGGGCGGATGCTCGACCTGTTCAATCGGACGAATGCCGGCAGTCCGTTCCTGCTGTACACGAACCCGCCTCAGGCCTTCAATCGATACGACGCCGTCCAGATCGTGGGACGGAAGCGCTACGCGCGCGGTTGGCAGATGCAGGCCTCCTACACCTGGTCCAGGAACCGCGGCACGGTCGGCAACCGGTGGCACGTGAACGCGGCGCGCAACGACCTTGGCAGCCCGGGACGCTTCTCGGATCCGAACAGCTACATCAATGCCTTCGGCCGGGCGGCCTTCGATCCCACGCACGAGATCAAGCTGCTCGGAACCTGGCGCGCGCCATGGTGGGGCGGATTCAACACCAGTGCGTTCTACCGGTACACGACCGGGCAGGCATGGGGCCGCCGCGCAACGATCCGCGGTCTGCGGCAGGGGCAGGAGAGCATCCGCATCGAGCCGGTTGGCACCAGGCGGCTGGACGCGATCAACAAGGTGGACGTGCGCGTCGAGAAGACGTTCGCCGTGCGCGGCGCGCACCGCACCGCCGGGTTGTTTCTCGACATCTTGAACGTCGGCAACCAGGGTGTGCCGAACTCCGACACGGTCAATGCCGTGAACGAGGTGTCGGGTGCACGGTTCGGCGAGCCGAACGCATGGCTGGATCCCCGTACGTTCCGCGCCGGGATCCGTTTCGGGTGGTGAACGGGCGGAGCCTGGCGGATTACCGCGGCAGGAACTTCTCCATCATCCAGATCTCAACGCCCGGCTGGCCCGCGGTGTAGGCGACGCGCGTCCCGTCAGGGCTGAGGGAAACGAAGTTCACCTCGGTGAAGCCGTGAATCGCGAGTCCCGTATCGACCGGTTCTCCCCCGGCGGCGTTTATCCTCAGAAGCCGCTGGGGTTGCTGTCCCACAACGGTGAACAGGATCTGCTGAGCGTCCGGCGTCCATCCCTGGAAGACCATCGGCGTCTTGTCCGGGCTGTAGATCTCCTGCAAGACGCCGGAAGACCTGTAAACCAGCAACGCCCAGCGTTGGTTCTTCTTCATGGCGGAGAGCGCGAACCCGTCGCCATCCGGCGATGGGCCGAACGAGATGACTCGCAGCAGATCGTGCGCCGCCGCGTCGAACAGTACCGTCTCGCGTTCTGTGCCGATCGACCGCGACAGGATCGTTGTGAGGGCGTGCAAGTACACAATCGCGCGTGCGTCCGGCGACCAGTAATAGCGGTTCGTGTTGCCAACGGGAAGCGCCGCCGCCAATGCGCCGGTCTGCACGTCCACGACGTAGAGGCCAGCGCGGTTGGTGATGTCTCTGCCACGAACGAGCAGTTGACGTCCGTCCGGTGACCACCGCGGCGCGACGATGCCGACGTGCGAGAGGGCGGGGGTGTCGAGGTGGCGCGCCGTCCCGGAGGCGACATCCTGGATGACAAGCGTGTTCGAGTCGCGGTCCTGCGTCGTCTGCCCTTTGAGTGCCACGTAGGCGATGCTGCGCCCATCGGGTGACCATGCCGGCCCCATATGCCCGAGCGTGACGCTCTGCGAGATGCGCACCGAGGCTCCCGCAGGGGTAGCTCCTGTCAGGTCGATCGTCGCGGTGTACACCTCCGCTGCGCCGACCTGCAGCCCGTAGAAATATGTGCCGGTGTCGGTCAGGCCGAGCGGCCACAGGCGGCCGAGATTTCTCGCCACGAACGTCGCTTCTCCGACAACCTTGTCCTCTGACATCGGCAGCAGCCAGCCGCTCATCTGACCCGACCGATCGCTGGCGAAAAAGATCCCGTTGCCGTGCGGCGTCCACGTCGGAAGCTGGTCGTTGAATGGTCCGGTGAGAAGCGGCTTCGGTGCTGAAGAGCCGTCGCTCGGCACGATCATGAGATCCCGCTCCGCCGCGTGGTCGCTCGCCGGCAGGTCGTACACGACGAACCGGCCATCCGGCGAAATGCTCGCGTGCTTGGGCGTTCCCTTGCGGAACGACGCCAGCGTGACGCGCGCTCCGCCTTCCGGCGCGACCAGCGCCAGCTCACTGCTTCCGTTCTCGCGCGACAATCGATACAGGATCTGCTGTCCGTCGCGTGACCACTCGAGCGGCACAGGCTCGGCGGCGGGTCCGGTTTCGCCCGGGAGAATGACACGCGACCACCGGCCGTCGGACTCGACCACGCGCAACTCGTAGACACCGTCCGGTCTCACAAAGGTGTACGCGACGCGGCTGCCGTCGGGAGCCATCAGAGATCCCCACGTCCACTCTCGCGGGTCCCCCTTCTTCGTCACCTGGTGAGACTGGCCGGTTGCGATCTCCCAGATCCAGAGCTGGCCGTCGAAGTCCACGTACGGAAGAAAGCGTCCGTCGCGCGACGGACGGCCCATGAGCGAGAACGGCGGCAGCTTCAGCTGCCGCACCGACGTGGACGTCACGTCGACTGCCGGCGCGTTCCCGCCGCCCGGCGAGCCGAAGCCCGCCCGAAGGAGCTGTCCTATCCGAGCCGGCCCCGGGGCGAAGGTCAACGCGACGACGATGACTGCCGCTGCCGTAACACCGCCTATGATCAGGATTCGGCGGCGCCACGCCGATGGCGCCAGCGCATGCTGCGCGCGCTTGAGCGCCGCCTCGAACGCGCCCGCGCTCTCGTATCGCCTGGACGGATCGGGCTCCAGCGCGCGTTCGACGACGTCGATGAAGCTGTCGGGCGCGTCCGGCCTCGCGTCGCGCAGCAGGCGCCGGCGGCCGGCGTGGTGTGCCTCCTGGATCTCCGCGATGCTCGCTCCCTGCACCGGGAATGCGCCGCTCACAAGGTAGAAGAGCACGACGCCGACACTGTAGATGTCGGATTGCGGCGTCGCCGGACCGCCGCGCCAGAGCTCAGGCGCGGTGTAGAGCGGCGTTCCCGCGAGGTCCGTTCCCGAGTCGAACGGCGTCACTCGCCGTTCCTTGCCCGCGCCGAAGTCCATCAGGACGATGCGCCCGCCCTGCTCCCGCATGACGTTCTGCGGCTTCACGTCGCGATGGAGGAGTCCGGCCGCATGCACCGCGCTCAGGGCGCGGCACAGGTCGATGCCGATCGCGGTCGCTTCGTGGGCGCTGAAGCGGCCGTGCTCCTTCATGAGATACGCGAGCGTGCGCCCGCGGATGAACTCGGTCCAGATCCCGACGCGTCCGTCGATGCGCTCGGCCCCGTACACCGTGACGATGTTGGGATGGCGGACGCGCGCCAGCAGCCGGCCCTCGTGAATCGAAGCCTCCGCGTCGTCGGAGGCGGCCGATTGGGCGTGCATCAGCTTCAGCGCGACTTCGCGATCGAGCCGCGTATCCCAGGCGCGGAAGACCTGGCCGAACGCTCCCTCGCCGATGACTTCGAGCAGCTTCAGCGGTCCCCATTGGGGGCCGGCCGCGAGCTCGGGCGGTCGGGTCTCTGTGACGGTGACGTCGCTGTCGCTCGAGAGGCTCTTGTGCAGCGTGACGAGGTCGGCGAGCACGCGGAGCTGCTGCACGAGCTCCGGGTCGGTGTCCTGCGAAATCTGTTTCCAGTCGATGGGCGTGCCGTCGAGGATCGCGGCGGCGATGGCCTCGAGGTCGGGCGGGAACTGCTGATCGTCAGCCGCTTGAGTCTGCACGCTTCATCTCCGCCGCGAGTTTGATCAACGCGCGCTGCGCGGCCTTGCGGGCCGCGTCGGCGGATGGCCTGCCGAGCGCGATCGCGAGCTCCTCGTACGAACACCCCAGTTCCACCCGCGCGATGATCGCTTCGCGGTCTCCCGGATTGAGGCGTTCGAGCGCCTGCTCGTATCGGTCCGTTGCCTGGCGGCCGATCGCCTGCTCGAGCGGAGACGGCGACGTGTCAGCCTGCTGCGGGTCGAGTTGGGCGGGGGATCCCCGCCGGTCGAATCTCCGCAGTTCGTCACGAATGCGGTTCATCAGGGCTTGGCGCAGGTAGGCGTGGAGCGCCCCTTCTCCGCGTGGATCGAATGCCTCAATTCTCTTAAACGCATTGACCAGGGTTTCCTGGACAAGGTCCTGGGTGTCGGACATGTCCCGGGCCCACCGGGGAAGCCGCCCGCTCGCCCAGCGGCGCAGCGGCACGAGGTAGCGCGCGAACAGGGCATCGAGCGCCGCCTGGTCGCCCGCGCGCACCCGTTCCAGGAGGTGGAAGGTCGACTCGGGCCCGCCGGGGATGCCGTGCGGGGCCGGTCCGCCACGCCCGGGCGCGTCGTTATTCATTGGAAGGGCGCATCTTAACCCTCCCGCCCGAGCTTCGCAACAATCGCCTCACCGCCGCCGCTCCGTTCGTTGTCCGGGATCCTGCCCGGCGTCGTTTCTAGTCTGTGAGCCCCGGTGATTCACGTCGTGGGCTTGGAGGAGCTTGCAAATGACCGCACTGAATCGCCCGTTCGCCGCCGCCCTGATGGTGACCTGTGTGACGTTCTCGGTTGCCGTGAGCGCGCAGAAGAAGGCCGCCAAGACGTCGTCCTATACGCCGTTGACGGCGATGTTCCGCTGCCCGCTCGAAGCCGACTGCCTCGCGACTGACGGGATCCAGGGCGACACGGCCGGTCCGTACGTCGGCACTTCAATTGGCGATCAGGGGCCGACGCTGAACAGCGGAGGCGATCTGTACTTTCCGCTCAAGAGCGGGCTCGGCCGGTTCATTACCGTCGACTTCTCGGCGCCGCTCGGCACGCCGGCGTGCGCGGCGAACCTCACGTGCAGGAAGAACTTCGAGTCGGTCTACACGGACAGCAGCCAGCCCGCGTCTATTACCAACGCCCTTGCCGCCGACGGCACGGCGCTGCCGGACGGGTTCCGTAGCATCGCCGTCGGTCAGTCGGTCCGCGCGCGCTACAAGCTGAATTTCGACGATCCCTCCGGCCGCGCGCTGCGGTGGACCGTCCGGTTCAATTCGGCGGTCTATCCGGGATCGACTGACGTGACGGTCACCCGTGTGGACACGAACACCTGGATCGTCGAAGCCACCGACGCCGACGTCGCGGAACTGGTGTCGACGCCCACGTCGGGCCGGGCCGTGACGGTCAGCGAGGGGTTCTACACGATGCCCTTCCGGATCACCGTCGTCCGCTAATCGAGTCTTCAGATCCCAGCGCGGGCCCCGCCCTGCTCCAGGGTTTACGCAGCGACGTTCTTCACGGGTCAAGCACCTGCAGCAGGCAAGCGAGCGCGTCCTGAGCGCAGGGCGAGGCTGAAACGTTTCAGGCCGATCTGACACTGACCGTTAGGAACGGACGTCGGGATCGCGAAGCGTGAGCGGGACCTTCTCGAAGTCGTTCGGGAAGGCTTGTCGAAAACCGGACTTTGTGGAGTGGCCGCTGCATCGAGTTGCCGTCATTCCTGAGGGATGTCCGGGAACGGCGTCGGCGTCGTTTCTATTCTACGAGCCCCGGTAGTTGATCTTGTGTTCGGGAGTCGCGCTGCAATGAAGAACTTCGAGTCGGTCTGCACCGATCACGCTCAGCCCGCGTCGATCGCCAATTCCATTGCGGCCGGCGGCATTGACCTTCCGGACGGCTTCGAGGCGCTTGCGATCGGACAGTCGGTCCGTGCGCGTTACGAAGCTCAATTTCACGATCCGTCCGGACGCGCGCATGACCGTGGCGCTATAGCTCAACCGATGCGCAAGGTCGCTATGCACTCGCACTGCAATTCGTCCTTGTCGTCACCTGCCGGAGAATTGACCATGCTGCGCAAATTTCTTCTGCTTGCGGCAATGTGCGCCCTCGTGTGCCCATTTGTCGTCAACGCGCGTTCCGAGTCACCGCTTGCCGTCAGCGCAGTGATCGCCGATGCCGCCGAGCAGGGACCCACGGTGCAGGGCACGCTGCGGTTCACCGTCGTCAACGCCGGCGACCAGAATCTGACCGGCGTGAAGCTCCGGCTCGTCAGTCCCGCGTCCGGATCGCTCGGCTCGGGATCGGTGGAGGTCGGCAACGTCGACATGGACGCCACCGTCGTCGCGACGACGGCATTCAGGTTCGAGAAGGGCTTCTGGGTTTCGACCGATCCCCTGATCGTGGAGGCTTCCTATAAAGGGCAGCGAGACGGCAACGACGTGAGGGTGACCTTGCGCGTAGCGCGGGATGGAGGTGCGCGATGACACGCCGCCTCACCCTCGTGCTCCTTGCCGTTCTCGGGCTTTCAGGCGGTCTCCGGCTGATCGCGGAAGACGTCATCCTGGTTCCCGGCACCATCAGCGGCTCAATCAGTCTCGGCGGAGCCGTGATCAAGCAGGCCACGGTGTATGCCTACCCCAGCAGCGGTGGTCCCACCTCCTGGATTAACGTCGTGCCCAACGCGACGTCGGGCACGTATTCGCTGACGGTCAACGTTCCTCAATCCGGAGCGGCGACGTTCAACGCGTACGCGGTCGTCTATACCGACGAGTACCGGGATTACCTCCAGACGACGACGTCTCAGGTGAGTGTGTCGGCCACGACGCCGGGGCAGGTGAACTTCAACCCGGCGGTCGGTTACATCAACGCGAGCGTCAGTGTCTCGGGCGGAACGATATCGACGGCGTATGTGTTTGCTTCACAGAACGGCGCGTATGCGACCACCAATGCGCGTCCGCAGGACGGATGGATGTTTCCCACGATGCCAGGCAGCAGCATCACCGTCGGCGGCACGGCGTATTTGACGGACGGCCGCCAGGTCAACCTGACGAATCAGACCGTCAGCATCGCGCCAGGGCAGACGCTCGATGTTTCGTTCTCTGTAACGGCGCCGACCAATGCGATCGCCGGCACCATCGATTTCACCGGACCCAGGACCGTTACCGCGATTTCGGCCTATGCGAGCGGTCCGACGTACCGATCCATCTACCAGTCGCCCCCGCCCGCGAACCACGCGTACCTGCTCGACGGCCTCGGAACGGGCCAATACACCGTCGGTGTGTACGCATACACGAACAACAATCAGGCGTACTTGTATCTGCCCAACTCCGCCTTCTCCCCGAGTCGGACCGTGCAGGTCGGACAGACGGAGGTCACAGTAGACGTGGCCGCGCCGCAGGCATTCATCAACTCGTCGTTGACGCTCACGGGTGCGCCCACGCTGAGTCCCCACCTCAATTGGGGGCAGATCCAGTATTCGGGTCAGTATCAGACCGCTGCCGAGGGCGGGTACAGCTACGCGCAAATGAACCTGGCTGCCAGGACATTCGACTCGGTCGTGGCGCCCGGTTCCTGGCGTCAAAGTGCAGTGTACCTGGGCTTCTACCGGAGCACCGCGCCCTCCTTGAGCGCAAGCCTGTATTTCTATGACAACCGGCCAACGTCGAGCATCGCGCTGGCCGCAGGCGAGACCAAGACGCCGGCTATCGATCTGGCGCTCGGTGAAGTCACAATCACGATGAGCGTGGCGGGTGGTGGGACCCTTTCGAACCCACGCTTGCAGAGCGCCTACTGCAGTTACACAGTCGATGGAACGACGCTCTGGTCCTTCTACCCGTACGCGAACACCTACGTGTCCAATGTGACGCAGGGACAAGTCACCTTCCTGGGACCCGCCGGGACGTGCTCGGTGTTTCCGTCCATGACCGTGAACGGGTCGAACGTTACGCTCGCGCCGATCAGCGTGACGATCGTGCCGGGGACGACCCAGGTGATTGACGTCGGAGGGCCAACGCTGACCATGACCTCTCCCGCGGCTGAGGCGATCGTGTCGATGCCGAGCGTGACGGTCAGCGGAAAAGCGACCGATGACGTCGGGGTCCAGACGGTCACCGTCAACGGGGCCGCCGTGGCGCTGATTCTGACCGGCGGCGCCGATCATGAAGTGCAGTTCGGGACGACCGTCTCCGGCCTGCAGCGCGGCCCCAACACGGTTACCACCGTCGCGTCCGACGCGACGGCCAAGAACAACACCGACACCCGCACGGTGTACTACGATACCGCCGCGCCGAGCCTGGCATTCACGCCGGCAGACGGCGCGACGACCGACGCGACATCAATCACGGTCGCCGGCACGGCGGACGACGACGCCGGCGTCGGCAAGATCGCCGTCAACGGCGTTGCCGTGAGCTTCAGCAGCACGAACGACGCCGCGAAGCCGAAGGAAGTGTCGTTCACGACATCCGTGCCGCTCGTGATCGGCTCCAATCCGATCGTGGTCACAGTGACCGATATCAGCACGCGGACGACGAGCGCGTCGCACACGGTCGCCCGCACACAGCAGGCGGCGACGTCGCTGAGCGTCCTGGGATCCGCAGTTTACGGGGGCACCGCGACCTACCGGGCGACGCTGACATCCAACGGGACGCCGGTGCCCGGCAAGAGCGTGCATTTCACCTGTGATCTCGGCGACGCTGACGCGACGACGAACGCGAACGGCGTTGCAACGGCCACGGGGATTTCGGTGGCCGGTGCGAACGCGGGCTCGTTCACGCTCGGGGCGAGTTTCGCCGGAGACTCGTCGTACGCGGCGTCCAGTGCCACCGGTTTGCTGTGGGTCATCAAGGCGCCCGCGCAAATCCTGCTGTCGCGCCTGACCCAGACCTACACGGGATCCGGCATCTCGCCGGTCGTGGCAACGGATCCGGCCAACCTCACAGGTGTCTCCGTCACCTACGAGGACGGTACGCACAACCTGCCGGTGAACGCGGGAACACATCATCTCGTCGCGACGTTGACCAACCCGAACTATGTCGCTCCGGCGGTCGAGGCCGACCTCGTCATCACGAAGGGGACGCCGGCGGTTTCGGCGACAGGCGGCACGTTCATCTACGATGGCCAGCCGCACGCAGGGAGCGCGACCGTGACCGGCGCGCAGGGCGAATCGCTTGGTCCCGTGACGTTCACTTACGGCAGTGGCACGAGTGGGTTACTGGTCCAATTCGCGGCCGCCGTGAATTACGGCGTCGGCAACCAACCGATGGGTGCGCCGGTCGTCGCCGATTTCGACGGGGACGGCAAGTTCGACCTTGCGGTCGCCAATCATTCGGATGGCACGGTCAGCAGTTTGAAAGGCGACGGGACCGGCCGATTCTCGCCGCTGGCGACGTACACCGTCGGCCAGTACCCGTCGTCGATCGCCGCAGCGGACTTCAACGGTGACGGTCGTCTCGATCTCGCAGTCGCGAGCGGTGGATATTCGAACACCACCAGCATCCTTCTCGGCAACGGCGACGGAACGTTTCAAAATGGGCCGACGGCGACTGGAGGGTTTGCAGCAAATCAGATCCGGGCGCTGGATGTGAATCGGGACGGCAAAGTCGATCTCTTGACCGTTGGTTACTACCATGGGGCCGTCCTCATGCTCGGCAACGGCGATGGGACGTTCCAGGCGCCACGCGCTTTAGGGCCCTCCAACGAAAGCACTCTGGGCGTGGCCGCCGGAGACTTGAATGGCGACGGGATCATCGACATCGTCGTTCCGGCGAGCCTGACCGAGAGCAATCCACCGAACGATATCCTGGCGATGTTCTTCGGCAATGCCGACGGGACCTTCCAGCCGGCGGTCTCCATCCCCGACAGCCGTGGTCTCGAAGCCGTCGAGATCGCAGACCTCAATCACGATGCCAGGCTGGACCTGATCACCGGCAGCTGGGCCGGCCTCGCCGTTCGGCTGGGCCATGGAGACGGGACATTCGGCCCTCCGGCATATCTGCCGGCCGGTTCGGCGACGATGTGGATCACGGTGACCGATGTGAATCGTGACGGGGCGCCGGACATTCTCGCGACCAATAACGATCGCAGCGTCATCGTGCTCATCGGCCGGGGCGACGGCACGTTCGAGGCCGCGGCGAACTACATGGCGGGGTCTTCGACGCGTGGCGTCTCCGTCACCGACCTCGACGGAGACGGCGCGCTCGATCTGGTCGTGACGAACCTGGGAAGCAACAACGTGTCCGTGCTCCTGCAGAGCCCGAGCGGCCGCGGCTCGCCCGCACCTCCGGTTCAAGCCGGCAGCTATGTCGTGACCGCCTCGTATGCGGGCAGCACGAATTACACGGCCGCGACTGCCTCCGCGACGCTCACGATTGCGAAGGCGGCCTTGACCGTCGCCGCCGAGGACACGACGAAGACCTACGGCACCGGCAATCCGGTGTTCACTGCGACTTACTCCGGTTTTGTGAGCGGCGAGGATCCGACCGCCTTGACGGGAACGCTGACATTCAACACGCCGGCGACGACGAGCAGCCCGGTAGGCGCTTACTCCGTCGCGCCGAGCGGTGTCACGTCCTTGAACTACGCCATCGCGTTCGTCGACGGGTCGCTCTCGGTGACGCCAGTCAGGCTGACGGTGCGAGCGAATGATGCCACCAGGCGGTACGGGTCCGCGAATCCCGAGTTCGGCGTTGCGTATGCGGGCTTCGTCCTCGGCGAAGGACCCGCGCAGCTGCAGGGCGGGCTCCAGGTCACGACGGCCGCCACCGATCATTCGGATACCGGCACGTACGACATCGTCCCGTCGGGCCTCACCGCCGCGAACTACGACGTGTCCTTCACGAATGGGACGTTGAGCATCACCCCGGCGACGGCGCATGTGGACGTCGCGCCGGCGGGGCCCTTCACGTATGATGCGGCGCCGCACGGGACGACCGCCTCGGTGCATGGCGTGTTCGGCGAAGACCTCGGCGCCGTGACAATCACCTACGACGGCTCGAGTGCGGCGCCGATCGACGCGGGTACGCACGCGGTGCTGGCGTCGTTTGCCGGCAACGCGAACTACCTGCCCGCGGCGGGCAGCGGATCCATCCTCCTCGACCCGGCCCCGCTGGTCGTGACTGCCAACGACGCGTCGCGCGAATTCGGTACGCCGAATCCGACGTTCACCGCTTCCTACAGCGGCTTCGCGGGTGGCGATAGCCCGTCGTCGCTCTCCGGCGCACTGGAGTTCTGGACGCCCGCGGTCGTATCGAGTCCCGTTGGGACTTACCCGGTCGTGCCGTCCGGCATCAGCTCGCCGAACTACACCATCACGTTCAAGGCAGGAGCGCTGTCGATCGTCGACACCACGCCACCGGTCATCGCGAGCGTGACGCCGAGCACGACCTCACTCTGGCCGGCGAACCACAAGATGGTCCGCGTCAGCTTCCCGGTCGACGCGACCGACGCGCCGGGCCCGCCGGTCTGCAGCATCTCGCGGATCGCGAGCAGCGAGCCGGAAAACGGCCTCGGCGACGGCGACACCGCCTCCGACTGGACGAGGACCGGCGCGCTGACGGCCGATCTCCGCGCCGAGCGCGGCGGCTCCGGCCCCGGCCGGACCTACAGCGTGACCGTCACGTGCCGCGACGCTTCGGGCAACGAATCCTCGAAGATCGCGACCGTGAGTGTGCCGCACAACAAATAGGGGGAAACACCTGGAAGATGGAACGATGGGGCTCGTCAGCGGTCGGCGCTGACGGGCTCCACTTCCGCCCGGCGGAAGCGCACCTTATGGATGCGGCGACGCTCGGCCTCGAGCACCTGCACCATCAGCCCGTCGAACTCGAACGACTCCCCCACCGCGGGCACGCGGCCGACGCGCACCCACGGATATCTCCAGCGAGGTTCGGATCGACGCGGCCCGACTCGTCTCATTAGTCGGCGTGGTCCCGTTTCGGCGCTATCGGATGATTCGGCGCAGGCGGCGCCGCAGTTCATCCATCAGGCCCTTGCCGATCGCCGCCTTCAGGTCGATGTCGATCGACGGCGCGTCGAGGGTGCCCGAGATCGTCAGCGGCACCACGATTTCCCCGCGGCTGTTGCGCAACCGTGCGATCTCGTGGACGCTCGCGACAGCCCGTGCCGCATGTTCGGCGGCGACGATCGCCCGGCCGCCGAGCGCAAGCGAGCGGTCGGCGCCGATGCGGCCCGCAGCCTCCACCCGCGCGTGGGCGGCCTCGAGCACGAGGTCGTCGGTCGTGGCGTGACCGGCGGCCACCATCACGTTCGCCGTCAGGCGTTCGAATCGCGTGTCGCCGCTCTCCTGTTCGGCGAGCCGCAGGGCGCGGTTGATCGTCGCGAGCAGCGGGAAATTGCGGATGACCCCGCTGGTCACCGTGACATGCGCGCGGCCGCGCACCGTCCGGTCGAGTGGTTCGCCGACACGCCCGCCGAGCGCCGCGTCGATCGACGCCGTGCCGTCGAGACCCTGATCGCGACCGGTCAGCGCGCGCAGGAATTCCCCCACGCTCATACCGTTCACCCGACTGTCCGTCGTCCACGCCGCCGGCGTCTCTCGGAGATCCACAGCGACCGCGCCGCGGTGCGTGCCGCCATACATCGCGAACGCGGTCGGATCGAAGCGAAGAATCGTTCCTTTTATTGCGAACGGTGCTTCGAATCGCTGCAGCCGCAACGATTCGAGGAGGACCAGCGGTGCACCTAGCACGCCCGTCCCGGTCATGACCGACGAGGCGCGATCCACTTCGACGGCGACGGATACCGACGCCGGTTCGCCCAATCGGAGAAACGCAGGACGGTCGCTGCCAAGCAGACGCAGAAACAGCGGCAGATCGTCATCCCCGATCGCGTCCGCCCCGAACGTCAGACGGACAGCCCGGGCGTCAGTCCTCGCCTCACCGGAAATCCTCGCGCGGCCAATCCGTCCGGTGATTGGAGCGAGCCTCAGGCTGCCGCCCTCGACCGTCGCATCTGCCTGCAGATCGTCAATGCTGGCGGTTTTGCCGACGCCGTCGCCGGACGCCTGGTCGAACACGCGCACGCGTCCGCTGGCCACGCGCACGCGCTGGACGGCCGCGCCCGCTCTCGCATCCTTCGACGGCACCGGAACGACCGCGGGCACGTGCCAGCGGCCCTGACGATCGCGCAGCACGGAGGCGATGAATCCGTCGAGCTCGACCTGCTCGATGATCACATGACCCGTCCAGAGCGATCGCACCCGCGGCAGCATGCGGACGCGGTCGACGTCCAACCGGGGCGCCACGACACGCGCGTCTCCGATACGGACGTTGCCACCGGCAAGCGAGGGGCGGGGGAAGAAGTCGACGCTCAGGCGGCCGATGGAGACGGGCTGTCCGAGCATGGCCGACAACCGCGTCTCGACGGCGGCGCGCAGGCGATCGCCGCCGAGCGCCTGGCGAAGCGCGAGAGCCGCGAGCGCGGCGACGACCGCCATCACCGCAGCGGCAATCAGCAGCCGGCGCGCAGTGGCGGATCTCATCGCGGGGGGTTGTGTACGAGCATAGCCACATTCTCACACTAACTTCCGCCTTTCCACCGCGCGCGGCAGGACACGGGTTCCCGAACCGCCTGTCCTCGGCGCTCTGTCGAATGCGGAAGATGGTGAGCGGGTTGATAGAGTGCCAACGGCGCTTCTGACGGCGTATACTGGGCGCCGGCTCAATTCCTGCGCCGTGAGAGCAACACTGTCGGACGCGCTGAGATGATCAGTGCGCGCGCATCGGAGGCAGACCATGCGATCCTCGCGCGCGCTGCTCACGCTCGCTCTCGTTCCCTCCGCTGTCGTCTCCTTCAACGCGCTCGGTCAGAATCGCGGCGGTCCGCCCGTGGCGGCCCGCGACGCGTTCGACACCGTCTCGTTCGCAACGAGCGAAGGCACGCGGCTGGCCTTCGACATCTCGCCTGACGGCCGCTGGATCGTTTTCGACCTGCTCGGCCAGCTCTGGCGGGTGCCGATTGATGGCGGCGACGCGGCCGCCATCACCGACGCCGTCCGCGACACCGCCGAGGATTTCGATCCCGCGATCTCTCCCGACGGTCAGCGCATCATCTTCGAAAGCGACCGCCCGGGTGGACGCGCGCTGTGGGTGATGCCTGCGTCCGGCGGTCCGGCGCGCCGGCTGGCGTCGCGGCCCATCCCCTATTTCGCGTACGCGTCAGCGGCCTGGGCGCCCGACGGCCGCCATGTGGCGTACGCGGTCGGCGACACCCTCGCCGTGCTCGACATCGACAGCGGCACCGAGCGCATCACGCGCATCGACGGTCTTCCCGCCGCGCCACGGCTTCCCGGGTTCACGCCGCGCAACGGGGCGCCCGCGTGGTCGGCCGACGGGACGCGCCTCGCATTCGTCAACACGGCCTCGAATGCCGTCCGAGGCGACGGACGCATTTGGGAAGTCCCGGCCGATGGCGGCGACGCGCGGGCGCTGACCACCTCACGCGGCCTGACACCGGCCTGGTCGCCCGACGGCTCGCGTCTCGCGTTTCTCTCGCGCGACGCGAAGGAGCGGTGGCAGGTCTGGGTGCAAGCAAGCGACGGCGTGGCACGGCCGCTCACCAATCAGGACGACGTGGTCACGTTCCGCCTTCGCTGGACCCCCGACGGCCGCGCCCTCGTGTACTCCGCGGACGGTGGGCTCTGGCGCGTGTCGCCGGACGGAGGCGCGCCCACGCCCATTCCGTTTCGCGCGCGCGTGAGCTTCGCGCGGCGTCGCGGGACACTGCGGCCGGTGCGCTTTCCGGAACCCGCATCGAAGCGTACCGCGAAGGGCTTCACGAGCATCGCACTGTCCCCTGACGCGCGACGCATCGCGATGATCGCCCTCGACGCCCTCTGGGTCGGAGAGGTCGGCGCGAAGCCGCACGCGCTCGGGCCCGCGCCCGAGGCAGGCGACAACGTGCTCACCTGGTCGGGCGACGGCCAGGAGATCGCGTGGACGCGACGCGAGCGGCCCGGCCGATCGTTCGACCTCGTCGCGGCAAACGCGACGACCGGCGAACGTCGCGTGCTCGCCGCGATAGGGCAGGACATCGACGCGGCGCTCTGGTCGCCCGACGGCAACTAGATCGCCGTGTTCACCGCCGGACATCTACGGCTGGTGGATCCGGCGGGACCACCCGTCGAGCGGGTCGATCAGACGCGCGATCTTGGCGTCGCGACCGCCGCGTGGGGCACGGCCGGCTGGAGTCCGGCCTCGGACGCAATCCTTGTCGCGACACAATTGCCGCCAGGGGAGTTGGGATCGATCGAGCGCGCGCAGTGGATTCGACTCGACGCAACGCGCCAGGCGGTCGAGCGGTTCCCGTCCCTTCCCGCCAGCCTTCGGCTCCTCGCCGACGGTCACGCGATGTGGGTCGAGCACGACTTGCTCTGGCGCGCGCCATTCGACGGACCCGCAGGCCTGAACGGCAGGGCCTCCACGGTGTCGGACGAGCCGGCGGTCGAGGCGCGATTCGCGCGCGACGGCAGCGCCCTCTACCTGTCATCGAGCGGCCTGCGGCTTCGTTCGGCGAACGGCGCGATCCGGCCGGTACCGTGGCCGCTTCAGTATCAGGTGCGCGCGGCACCGCGGCCCGTCCTCATTCGCGGCGCGCGCGTGATCGATGGTCGCGGCTCGCCTTTGTCGGAGCCGCGCGACGTGCTCGTGCGCAACGGTCGCATCGCGCGCGTCGCTCCCTCTGGTTCGATTGACGCCTCCGGCATACGCGTGCTCGACGGCGCCGGCGAATACCTCGTTCCCGGCCTGATCGATCTGCACGCGCACATCTGGGACGACGCATCGCTGCTGTCGTGGCTGCACAACGGGGTGACGACGGTCCGCGACATCGCGTCGCAGCGCGTGAAAACGGCGGACCTTCGGAACATTGTCGAGGCCGGTGGGCGTGAGGGACCGCGCATCGTCTATGCGGGCGCGATGTTCCACCACGGCGGAGGGTATTCCACGCTCGGTAACCAGATGGTGTCCGACGCGGGCGATATCGCGCGGGGGGTCGCCATCAATGCGGGCATGGGCGCTGCGTACACCAAAGAGCGGGGATTCCAGGGTTGGGAGCGCGCCGCGACCGTCGTCCGCGAGGCGCACCGCTACGGCATGCCAGTGAGCGGCCACTGCGGGCACATTCTGGCGGTTGTCGCGGCCGGCATTGACGGCGCGGAGCACGTGCTCGACTGCTTCCGCGACCGCGGAACGATGCGAGGTGACTATGTCGCGCTCGCGCGCG
The DNA here is from genome assembly GCA_001767455.1 of Acidobacteria bacterium RIFCSPLOWO2_12_FULL_66_21. Classification (GTDB taxonomy): domain Bacteria; phylum Acidobacteriota; class Vicinamibacteria; order Vicinamibacterales; family 2-12-FULL-66-21; genus 2-12-FULL-66-21. Next base: position 47,138 of record MELC01000044.1, on the reverse strand, counting down.
CGTCCGGTGAGTGGATCGTGCCGACTGCGGCCCTCAGGTTGTCCATGGTGCGCGTGATGGACGATCCCGCGCTGCTCCAGGCCGACGACGTGGCGCCATTCCTTCAGCCGCAATACCGTCCTGTCTATGGGACCGACGCCGCGGCGCAGCGCGGTCGTCCGGCTCTCCTCGCTGCGGTACAGCGGCTCGAGGCCGGCGTGCGCCGCTACCATGACGCCGGCGTTCTCGTCGCCGCCGGCACGGACAGCCCGTTTCCGCTCGGCGTGCAGCACGAACTGGAAGCGCTGGTCGAGTCCGGTTTCTCGCCAGCCGAGGCGCTCGTCGCCGCAACGGGCGCGGCGGCGCGCGTGCTCAACGCGCCCGAGATTGGCACGATCGCGCCGGGGCAATGGGCGGATCTTCTGCTGCTCAGTGCCAACCCGCTCGACGACATTCGCCACGTGCGGCGGATTCACGAGGTGATTCAGGGAGGGCGGGTCATCGACCGCGAGCGCCTGCGGCGCGACGGTGTCAGGTGACGTAGCCGGACCTGGCTACCGGGACGATCGCCTGGCCGTCGAGCAGGTGCGCTCGACCCCCGTCGTCTGGGTCATACGTTCAGCCTGGGGTTTGACATCTGTAGGCATACGATTGATGATTATTCGTATGCGTACGACGCTCGACCTTCCCGAAGACCTGCTCGAAGAGGCCCGCACGACGCTCGGCTTCAAGTCGAAGACCGACACCGTCGTCATGGCGCTCAGGGAACTCGTGCGCCGCCGGCGGATCGACGAGTTGAAGGCGTTGATGGGCCGTGTGCGGCTGGAGATTGACGTGCCCGCCAGCCGGCGGCGTCCACGCCCCGCGCGATGATCCTTGTCGATACGTCGGTCTGGATTGCGGCCTTTCGATCGGGGGCTGGTGCCGAAGCGCGCGTGCTCCAGCAACTGCTCGATGCCGACGAGGTGGCGCTGCCGGTGCCGGTCCGCCTGGAGATTCTCGGCGGCGCTTCCGCGGCGGATCGCAAGCGGCTTCGGCGCGCCCTGTCGGCGCTGCCCGTGCTGTATCCGACCGACGAGACGTGGCGCATCCTGGATGGCTGGGTCGAGACGGCCGCCGGTGCCGGTCAGCGCTTCGGGTCTGGCGATCTCCTCATCGCGGCGCTCGCAGCGGAAACCGGCTCCCTCGTGTGGTCGCTGGACTCCGACTTCGCGCGCATGGAACGGCTCGACCTCGTGCGGCGTTACGAAGCGTCACCGTAGACTTCTGGCGCGGCATTCGCGGTGTCCGGGACTGCAAGGCGCGTCATCTCCAGGAGGCCGCCGAGATAGTCCCGACTCTCGACCAACAGAGAGGCGACGGAATTGGCGCCCGCGTCCAGGAGCGCCTGCGGGCTCTCGTCGGCCAGCGCCGCCGGGGCCCATCGGCCTACCGCGATTCGCAATTCGGGGACGGCCGAGCGAAGCCTTCTCACAAGGTACCGCGTTTTGGATGACGAGCTCGGGGGGAGATCGGCGAAGCACACGACAGAGAACTTCCGGTCTGTTACGAATGACACCAGCTCCATCGCCTGCATGCGCACACTGGTGATCTCCATGGCAATTGGCCGATCGTCCAGCAGATGTGCCAGCATCGCGAGCGCCACTTCATCGGCACCACCATTGACCGCGTAGCCCAGTACGCGCAGCGGCTCGCGCGGTCCCGGAAGCGTGGGATCGACCGCGGCGGGTCGCTCCGTCTCCGCGTGACGGCGGATCATCCCGGCCGCGTCCGAGATCAACTCCCGGGTCGCGTCGATGACGGCCGCTTCCTCTTCGGAAGAGAGCCGTCGCTCGACACGGTCACGCTCGGCATAACTGAGCGCCGGCAGCAGCAGTGCGTCGTACACCGATGAGGGCGATTCGGTCTTGATGTGGCTGTCGATCAGTTCGGCCGCCTCGCTCTGGTCGCGCGCCACCAGGCGCTGATAGAACCCGTACTCGGATGCGAGCGCCGGTGTGTCGTCCATCAGCAGGCCGACGAACGCGAGACCGGGGACGTGCTTGCCGAGCACGACGAGGCACACGGTCAGCGGCGACGCCATCAGCAGCCCGAGCGGCCCCCATAGCCACGTCCAGAACGCGACGGACACGAGCAGCACCACCTGCGACACGCCGACCGCCCCGGCATACAGGGCCGTTTCGAGCACGAGATTCGTGAACAGCTCGAGGACGACGAAAAAGGCGAGGACAATCGCTGGACCAGTCCACCCTTGCAGAGCCGCGAGACTGACGAGGATCGGCGCCGCGGCCGCGAGCACGGGACCGACGTACGGGATGAATCGCAACGCCGCACCCAACGTCGCCCAGACCAGTGGATAGGGGACGTGAAGGAAGTACAGTCCGACGAAGACCGCGATGCCGTACAGCAGACTCACAAGGGACTGCATCAGCAGTTGCCGGCTGACGCGACTGGCGGCCTCGTCGAATGCCTTCGTGGTCGTGGCGAGCTGGCCGTGCCCTATCAGCCCGATCAGGCGATCCCGAAGATCGCGGCGTTCGAGCAGCATGAAGATGACCATCGCTGCAATGAGTCCCGCCGTGCTCAGCGGCCCGACGACGGGCCCGAGCCACGCCAGGCCCAGAAAACCCGTCACCTGGTTGGAGGTGACCACGAGGGGCCGCGACACCGTTCCTCTCGGTGTCGCCGACGCGTCGAGGTCAGCCTTGATGCCCGCCAGCGTTTCCTGCAGCTTCTCGACCGCGCCGCCCCTGCCCGCCAGACGCACGTCGGCGATCTTGGTCCGGATATTCGCCCGATAGCCGGGCAGGTCACCGGCCAGATGGTCCATCTGCCGGGTCAGACCCCAGCCGGCGAGACCGAGCGCCGCGAAGACCAGCGTGACCGCCAGCAGCACCGCCGGAACACGGCCGACCCACCGCTGGAGCCAGGTGACGGGCGGCGTCAGGACGAACGTGAGCAGGATGGCGAGCGCGAACGGCACGAGGACGGCCTGCGCCCAGTACAGAACGGCGACAATGAGCACCCCGCCGGCGAACGTGACCCAGGGCTTCACGGATTTCAGGGTGTCGTCCAGATTCCTCCTCCGTTGCTCGGCCGGGTTGTCGCGGACCCTCGCGATAACGGCCACCCCGATGATCCGCCTGCCGGACACCCTTGGGATGTGCTGAAATGAACAACTCGCGCGGTTGCCGATCGCCCGCAGCCCTGACGCTTCCGTCGCCACGGCGATAATCGGCCCGGAGTGCTGGCGTGGGCGTGGGGGGTCAACGGCGCCATGTCCGTACTGGGGGCGACGCTGGCGATTCACGTGGCGATGAGCGACGGCTTCGCCCGCGTGGCGATGTACGGGGCGGTCATTTACGCGAGCGCGGGACCGATCGGCCTGTGGATGTCGAGAGGCTGCAAGTAAGCCGTGCCGGTGATACACTGCCCGACTTCGCAGGCCCCCTGCCTGCGCGAAAGGAGCAGACCATGCGGATCCGATCGCTGGTGACCCTTTTCCTCGCGGGATGCGCGACCGCCGTTCTCGCGCAGACCTCCGGTCCGACGCGCGGCACGCCGGCCGAGGCCCAGGGCCTGCTGACCAGGGCGATCGCCCACTACGAAAAGGCCGGCCGCGCCCAGGCGCTCGCCGACTTCACCGCAAAGAAGGCGCCGTTCGCCGATCGCGATCTCTACGTGTTCTGCTTCGGTACCGACCGGACGGTGACGGCGCACGGCGCCGACCGGAGCCAGGTCGGCACCAACATCGACACGCTGAAGGACGTGGACGGCAAGGCCTTCGGCACCGAGCTGTGGACCACGGGCAACAAGCCGGGCGGCGGCTCGGTGGAATACAGATGGACGAACCCGGCTACCAAGCAAGTCGAGCCGAAGGTCAGCTTCGTGCGCAAGGTGGGCAGCGAGGTTTGCGGCGTCGGCGCATACAAGTAGGGCCCTCCACGGGAAGTAACCTCCAGGCTGATCCCTGGTCTAAGCTTCCGTGGAGTGGCAGGTGTGTCTGCCCTGGAGGGTGGTTATGGCCGGCAAACGGTTGATCGTCCTGGCGTTCCTGGCACTGGTGATGACGGGTTGTTCGAATTCCGCGAGTGGTCCCGTTTCGCCCGGCGCGACGTCCACGGGGCAGAGCCAGAGCGGGACGCTGCCGCCGCTCGCCAGTCCGGACACGCCGATGTTCAGCGTGAACGGCGCCGAGACAGCCGGCGGGCGTGGGGCCTGTGTGTTCGATCCGGCAACAGGGCAGTTCACGTGCCCGGATCAAAGCCGGGATGGGATCACGTTCACGAGGCGGTTCACCCTCTACGACGCGAAGGGCGCCGTCCAGTCGGCGTTCGACCCGAAGACCACCGCCTCCATCAAGACCGAGACGACCGCGAACGGTACGACGTCGCGAGGCGACGCCACGGTGACGCTGAATCGCCGCGGCACGATGACGACAACCGGGCTGGGCTCCGGCGCGACCACGCACACGCTGAACGGCAGCGAGCAGGGGACGGTCGTCGTGAGGTCGCCATCGGGGAGCACGAACACGTCCATCAATGATGCGACGACCGACCTCGTCGTTCCGGTGAGAAGCCGGGACGGCGGTCCGGCCTATCCGCTATCGGGCGTAACCGTGCATGCGACCGTCACCACGACCACGCGCGGCTCGGAAACGCGGACGGTGACGACGCGTCGCCAGGAGACGTTCAACGGGACGAACATCGTCCAGGTCGAGATCACAGTGGACGGCGCCACCGCGCGGTGCACCTACGATCTCGCGGCCCACACGAGCACGTGCGCCCGGCGGTAGCGCCGGCAATCCCACGCTGACGCGGAATAAGTTGGCCTCACGCTACGTCGACTGCCCAAAGCTTCGCGCTTGGGCTCCTTGCCGTCGCGACGGCGGTCACGTATATTCCGGCACACCGCGCTCCCGGTAGCGAGCCTCTTGCGGTATTGAGATCCGAATAACACTCGAGGAGGCCCCGGTCATGAGAATGCGAACACACGTGTCGCTCGCATCGGTGCTGCTGATTTCGTCGGCTCTGTTGGCCGCTCAGCGGCCGGCAGGGGGGCCTGCCGGGCCCCTTCCCGACCAGGCTGTCGCGGACGCGTTCTCGATGGCGCTCACCGGCGACTCCATCATCACGCGCCGGCTCTCGGTGTACACGGAACCGGCCTTCCTCCGGATGATCGGCCTGATTCGCGGCGCCGACGTCGCCTTCACCAACCTCGAGATGCTGTTCCACGACTACGAGCCGTACCCGATGAACGAAAGCGGCGGCACGTACATGCGCGCCGATCCGGCGCTGGCGAAGGAACTGGTCTGGGCCGGGTTCGACCTCGTGTCGCGCGCGAACAACCACTCCGGAGACTACGGGGTGGAGGGGATGCGTCTCACGACGAAGCACGTTGCCGCGGCCGGGCTGGTGCAGGCCGGCGTCGGCGAGAGTCTCCTCGAGGCACGCGAGCCGAAGTTCCTCGAGGCCGCGAGGGCGCGCGTCGCGCTCATCTCGGTCGCCTCCACGTTCCCGGACCACTCCCGCGCCGGGCGCTCCCGCGGCGACATGCCGGCACGGCCCGGCTTGAATCCGCTGCGGTATACGACGACGTACACGACGACGCCGGACGGGCTGGCAAAGCTGCGCGAGGCGCTCACGGCGTCTGGGCTGGCCGGCGGCGGCCGAGGCGGAAGCGCGCCGCAGGGCGCGCCACAATCCCTGAACGTGCTCGGCACCCGCGTGGTGGCCGGCGACACGCCCGGCATCCGAACGGCGCCGCACGAGGGAGACCTGAAGGAGATCGCCGCCGCCGTCAGGGGCGCGGCGCGACTGGCCGACTACACGATCGTGGCGATCCACTCGCACGAGGGGAATCGAGACCGCCTCGTGCCGGCGCAGTTCCTCGTCACGTTCGCGCGCGCGATGGTGGACAGCGGCGCGGACGTGTTCGTGGGCCATGGCCCGCACGTGCTGCGCGGCATCGAGGTCTACAAGGGCAAGCCAATCCTCTACAGCCTCGGCGATTTCATCTTCCAGAACGAGACGCTGCTCCGGCTGCCGAGCGAGAATTACGAGCCGTACAACCTCGGGGCGGACGCGCACGTGGCCGACTTCAACGATCGCCGCTACGACGGCGACCGCCGCGGGTTCCCCGCCGATCCGCTGATCTGGCAAGCCGTGATTGCCGTGCCGCGGTTCAGGGGCAAGACGCTGGTGGAGCTGGCGCTTCACCCGACCTCGCTGGGCCACGGGAAGCCGGCGTTCGAGCGCGGCCGGCCGATGCCAGCGGAGCCGGAGATGGGAAAAAAGATTATCGACGATTTGATCAGGCTGTCAGAGCCGTTCGGCACCCGGATTACGTACCGCGACGGGGTGGGATATGTGGACCTCGCGGCCGGACGGACGAAGTGAAGGAACACCACGGGCAGCGGGTGCAGTCGGCGCGAGCCAGCTAGTCATTTCGCAGGACGGCTGCCGGCTGGATACCGACCGCTCGTCGGGCCGGCACGAAGCACGCGGCGAGCGCCACGATCGCCAGCCCGGCGCTCACGGTCACGAACGTGAGCGCGTCTGCGGCGCTGACGCCGAACAGGAGGCTCGACATCAATCGTGTCAGGCCGAGCGCGGCGAGCGCGCCGACGAAGATCCCCGCGATGACGACGCGCATGCCGTCGCCCATCACGAGCCGCAGCACGTCGGCGGAGCTGCCGCCGAGCGCCATGCGGATGCTGATGTCCTTCCGATGCTGCTGCACGTAGTACCCCATCACGCCGTAGATGCCGACGACCGACAGCACGAGCGCCACGAGCGCGAACGCCGCCACCAGGAACGACAGCGACTGCGGACGCTCGAGCGATTGCGCGACGAGATCGTTCATCGTCGCGACCTTCGAGAGCGGCACGGACGGGTCGATCTCGCGCACCGCCCGCTGCAGGGCCGGCAATACGCCCGATGGACTCGCGTGCGTGCGGACCACGAGAAACCGATCGAGCCCGCGCTCGGTTCCTCGCATCGGCCAATAGACGGTGCCGTCATCCGGCTTGTCGAGGCCGAGGTATTTCACCTCGCTCACCACGCCGCCGACGCTGGTCCACGGACATGCCGTGCATCCGCCTTCGCGGAACCGCTTGCCGACGGCGCTTCCGTCAGGAAAGAAGCGCCGCGCCCACGCGCGATCGACCACGACCGTTTCGAGATTCTCCGTCAGTGCATCGCGTTCGTCGAGCAGCCGCCCTTCGAGCAACCTGAGACCCAGCACCCGGAAATACTCCGGCGTCGTCGACACCCACGGGGCGACTGGCTGCGATTGTCCTGGAGGTGTCGGGAAATCCTCGAGATCGAAGTTATTGCGATTACTCGCGCCGTTGGGCGGCAAGCCGTCGGTGAACGCGACGCCCGCCACGCCCGGCAGCGCGGTCACGCGGCGCGCCAGCTCGTCCCAGAACACTCGTACCCGTCCTGCATCCTGATACTGTGCGGCGGGCAGCCGGATCGATCCGGTGATCACATTGCGCTGATCGAACCCAAGGTCGACGTTCTTCATCTGATTCAGGCTCGAGAGGAGCAGGCCGGCGGCGATGAGGAGCGGCGTCGCGATGGCGAACTGTGCGGCCACGAGCGCACGGCGAAGACGCCGGACCGCGAGGTTGCCGGTTGACGATCGCCCGAGCGATCGCAACGATGCATCGACTGAGCCGCCCACGCCGTGCAGCGCTGGCACCAGCCCGAAGATCAGTCCGCTGCAGGTTGCCAGACCCGCCAGCAGCCACACCACCCGCGTATCCAACGCCATCTCCTGCGTCCGTGGAAAGTAGGTCGAGCCCATCCCCTGCAGCAGTTGGACGCCGGCCCAGGCGACGCCCGCGCCGAGCGCAACGGCGCCTGTGGCGAGCACGGCGCTCTCCGCGAGGAGATACCGCACGACGCGTCCGCGCGACGCGCCGAGCGCGGCGCGGACGGCCAGTTCCTGCCGGCGGCTCGTCACGCGCGCGATCAGCAGGTTCGACGCATTCGCGCATGCGATCAGCCACACCAGCGCCACAGATCCAAGCGCCAGGCCGGCAATTGCGTGCACGTCACCGACGACAGCGCCCTTGAGATCCTCCATGCCCCAGGTGGCCCTGTCGTCCTGGTACGAGGCCTTCCACATCGGGAAGATCCGTTTGTTGACGGCGCGCAGCTCGCCCGCGGCCAGGGATCGATCCGTCCCTTCGGGGAGCCGCGCGACGACCGAATAGAGGAAGGGACCCTTGCGCCGCGGCGGGGTGAACTGCTGAACGATGAACAGGTCCTGGCGACGTTCGAGCGGCCCCGACAGCGCCGGCAGTACACCGATGACCGTGTGCTCGGCGCCATCCAGCTTGATCGGCCGGCCGATCGCATCCGCACGGCCTCCGAGACGCTGCTGCCAGAAGGCGTGACTGGCCACGACGGACGGTGGCGTGCCCGGCCGCCCGTCCGGTTCGGCGAAGTCGCGGCCGATCGCGGGCCGGACGGCGAGCACCGAGAAGAACGCCCACGAGACCACCCGTGCGCGCGCCACGTCGGACGAGACGCCGTCGCTGTAAATCACCGTCCTGTCGGTGTAGGTGGCGCTCTCTTCGAATTGCGTCTGCTGCTCGCGAAACGCGAGGTAGTCTGCGGCGGAGAAACGCCATTTGAACGGCGGCGCATCGGTGTAGATGCGCACGAGGCGTTCGGGATGCGCATACGGCAGCGGCCGAAGCAGCGCGGCGTCGATCGCGCTGAAGATGGCCGCGGTCGCGCCGATGCCGACCCCCACCGTTACGATGACCGTCAGAGACAGGATGGGGACGCGCATCAGGCTCCGGAGGCCAATCCGGATGTCCTCCCCGAGGTCCTGGAACATCAGGGATCGTTGCATCTCGCTCTCCTTTTCCTCATCCTGCCGCCGGCAGTACTCCCGCGCTCCCTCGAGATCGCCGAACTGCTTCAGCGCCTCCCGGCGCGCATCCTCGACGGGCATCCCGGTGGATCGGAGCTCTTCAACTCGCATCTCGAGATGCAGGCGCAACTCCTCGTCCACCTCGGCTTGCACCGATCGACGCCGGATGTACCAGAACGGGCGTTGTTTCATGCGTCTTGCAGCACGGCTTCCACCGCGCGCGAGTAGCGCCGCCAGTTGGCGGTCTCTTCACGCAGGCGCTTCCGCCCGGCTGCCGTGAGCGTGTAGAAGCGGGCGCGGCGGTTGTTCTCCGATGGCCCCCACTCGGCATCGACCAGGCCCTGCCGATCGAGCCGATGCAGCGACTGATAGAGCGCCGCATCCTCGATGCTCAGCACGCCGCCAGTACGCTCGCGCACTTTGGTGGCGATGCCGTACCCATGCATGGCGCCGGAGGCCAGTGCCCGGAGCACCAGCAGATCCAGTGTTCCCTGGACGAGGAATAGCGGCGGGGCTCCCATGTTCTTCCCCTTAGACGGTGTGGGGAACAGGATGGTTTACCCTCGGCGATGCAGATGGCGCCGACTCGTTTCTGAGTAATCCGAAGGTCACATCGTCTACGTGGCGACTGCTCGTTGGCCATTCGCTGCCAGATTGCGGCCAGGCCCCGACCCGATTTGCGTGGCCGCACCTTCGGTGGGAGTCACACTCGCAGGCTCCGCGTACAGACTTCCAAGGTTGTCATTGGTGATGCGGACCGTGACGGCCTCGCCGTTCCTGCCGAGTGGTCGGCCTGTCGCTCCATTGATCGAATAGGCGACCGTGCCTGCGTCGCCGACACGGAGCGTGATCACGCTGCGCGCTTCAACCAGCGTCCGCTCACCGGGCTGCATCAGGCGATAGACCACACGCTCTCCGTCTGCCACGGCGGAGACCCAGCACGGTCCATTGAGTCGAATCTCCAGTCGCAACGACTGGGCGCCCGTCTCGGTGACGGCCGCCTTGGCGAAGGCGACCTCCTCCGTGCCATCCGAATCGTCTGTCTGCGCGGTGTTCTCTGGGAGGTCGCCCTCCACTGCGCTCGGCATTCGCCCGTCCGATGCCTCGTCAGGGACCTGGTCACGCTCCAAGATCAGCCACCCGCAGATCAATATTCCGACGGCGGTTACCAACACGGCCGGGAACCGGTGAGAGAGACGAAGACGATGCTTCCAATCGGCTTCGTGACGTAAAAGCGGCCCGGCTGGTAGTTCAGTCTCGAATCGCGCGCGATACTCGCGCACGAGCTCGTCGGCATTCAACCCCACCTCGGCCGCGAACGCTCGCACGTACGCCCTTCTGAACACGCCACCGGGAAGGCGGGCGAAGTCGTTGTGCTCAATGGCCGCGAGCGCGGTCATCGAGATCTGCTTGAGATGTTCGCGTGGTCGAATGTCCTGCTGGCGTTCGACTACGACGGCACGCTCGCACCGCTGGTCAACGCGCCGGCACACGCCGCCATGCGTGCGTCCACGCGACGATTGCTCAGGCGTGCGAGCAAGCTCTTTCCGTGCGTCGTGATCACCGGTCGAGCAAAGGCCGATGCGATCGGCCGGCTTCGTAACATCGAGGTGTGTCGGGTCGTGGGCAATCATGGGGCGGAACCATCGCCACACGGGGAAGCCATGCGGCGTCGGGTACAGCGGTGGCTCCCTGTTTTGAGGTTTTCTTCGTAGCGGTCGGCGCGACCCTTCGGCTCGACGCAGTGGCCGCCATCGGGCTCAGCGCGCTCGCCTTGTCCGCGGTCCGACTCGGGTTCATCAGGCTGGGCGTTGGGGTGGGCGTGAAGCTGTCGGGCCTTCCCGAGCCGATCGGGAGCTACGCGTGGACGGGCCTGGTGTCTCAGGCCGGGATTACCCTGGGGTTTGCGTCCATCGTCGCCACCGAGTTTCCGGGATGGGGCAACCAGGTGCAGCTGATGCTGGTCGCGTCGATCGCGATTCACGAGCTCGTGGGACCGATTCTGTTTCGCCGGGGGTTGGCGCAGGCAGGCGAACTCGATGTACACGTGCTTCGCCCCCTCATCGTCGTGTCCAACCGTGAGCCGTACCTCCACACCCGGGATGAGGATGGCCGAATTGCGGTGAGAGCCGCGACGGGGGGTGTCGCCGTGGCGCTCGACGCCCTGATGCGCGAACGAGGTGGCGTGTGGATCGCCCACGGGGCTGGCCCGGCGGACCGGTTGGTCGTCGATGCGACCGACAAGGTGCGGGTACCGCCCGAGAGCCCATCGTACGTGCTTCGGCGTCTGTGGCTCGAGGAGCCCGCCTTCTCCGCGTACTACGGGGGCTTCGCGAATGAGGGCCTGTGGCCATCGATGCATTCGCAGCAGCCCTCGCAAGAGCCATAAACATGACGAGCGAGGAGCAGGCGACGCGTATGCGGGCCATGCGGAAGGTGGTCGCAGGACGGAACGTCTTCAACTGGGCGTCCGATATCCTGGAGGGTCTCGAGAGCCTCTGGACCAGGCCGCTACTCTATTCGGTTCGGGGCTGGGAAGAGACGTCGGTGTGAGGGTCAGCAATCGAAGGGCTCGCGAAGCGCCGTCCCGCTCAACGAGTCCCTTTCAAGAATTCTTTCGAACGGAAGCCGCCGGAGGGGCCTTACTTGTCGCATGCGCGTGCGCCGCGCTCATCGTGGCCAATTCCGGGTGGGCTGACGCGTACCATCGTCTTCTGGCGACGACGATCGTCATTGCCGCGGGAGGACATGGGTTATCGCTCAGCGTTCATCAGTGGATCAACGATGGAGCGTGACGTTTGCGGTGATCCTCGGACTTGTCGTCGGAAAACCGCTCGGGATCACCGCGGCTGCGCTGGCCGCAGTTCGGTTACGCCTGGCCTCGCTTCCAGAGGGCGTCGGTTGGACGGCGTTGCACGGATGCGCTTGGCTGGGCGGCATCGGCTTCACGATGTCCTTGTTCATTGCCGCCCTCGCCTTTGATGGCACGAGCTTGCTCGACTCCGCCAAGGTCGGAATCCTGAGCGGGTCGATCGTGTCGGGCGTCGTCGGAGGTCTGATCGTCCGCCGTGGTACTCGTGCTACGTGAAAGGCCGCAGCGAACTGGACCAGCAGCACCTCCGACAAATTCGTCGAGAACAAGAAGCGGAGGAATTTCACCAGCCGATCCAGTGTTCCCTGGACGAGGAATAGCGGCGGGGCTCCTATGTTCTTCCCCTTAGACGGTGTGGGGAACAGGATGGTTTACCCTCGGCGATGCAGATCACGGGCCACAAGACTCGGCGCGTGTTCGGGCGGCAACAGGGGCAATTCCACGGACAATCGGGAGGAAACACCGGCGCGGTTTGGTAGTGGTCAAGTTTGAAAATCGTTCAGGCTGACGGACGGTTCGCCGATGTGCGATACTGAGTCCATGCCTAAACGGTCAAGCACAGTCAAAACGCGAACAAGGGACGAGAACGAGATCGCCTTCGACACCGTTCAGCAGATCATCGCTTTGACCGAGGGGGCGGAGCATCGGTCGGAGAAGAATCCGGCGGCGGTGGCTCTGGGCCGCCGAGGCGGATTGCGCGGCGGAGTGGCGCGGGCTCGGGCTCTTTCGCCTGCTCGTCGCCAGGAGATTGCGAAACGGGCGGCGTCGGCACGGTGGAGGCGGAAATCCGGATAGAGTCTCCGGCCGCCTCAAGAATCGGCTTTTTGTAGGCTTCTGGAATGCACTGCGTTTGATCCGGCAGAATCACGCGCAAACCATGTTTCACCAATTGTGACGCGACAGATGGTTGGAGCGGGCCTTTCTTCCTGTTGGTCGTAATGAACTCTTCGCAATGGAGTTCCAGCGCTGTTGCCACATGAACCTGATCTGCTGACCCTCCACACATGATTCCATCGCGCCACAGAAGATCCCTTGCCCGTTCAGCAATGAAGGGGTCAACGGCAACCTGGCGTACTGGATTTCCAGCGGACAGCAGATTCTTGAAGAGTTCTTTGGTTTCTTCCGGGATCGCTTCGCGAGTTTCGGTAAATAGACACTCGACCAGGATCAATGTCGAACCGTAGATCTCTACGTCGCCGTTGAGCGCCGCTACCAACAGCGTCTCGATAAACCAAAGCTGCTGCGCTCTGTCTTCCTCTCCCGTCTTCCACGCGGCTTTTGTGCGCCCCTTGGCCACATCGATGTATGAGCACGAGTCGATATACACGCGAGGCTTATTCGCCATCAGTGCTGCTGCGCCTCGCGCGCTCAATGAAATCATCAGTGGTCAAATCGCCGGTCCATCCTGGCGCCGACCCAAAGAAAGACTCAAGCTGCTTTTGACTGAGGGGATCGGTTGATTGGATTTGTTCAACCCGAAGGTCTTGAATCTCGCGGTCCAGACGCTTCGCCCGAATCCAGCCGGCGACAATAACGACCGCCTCTCGGCGTTGCAGGACAGCGTGAACGTCACGGTACTGAGGCACAGAGTAATAGCACTTGATCAGGTCGCCGCTGGCGATGTCTCTGATGTCGAAATACGGCGGCTGCGATTCTTTGTACAGCGAGTGGATGATCCCCTGCACCATCCCTCGGTACTCAATAACCGACTCGAAATGCTCGATGATCATTTCGGCGCGGGTCTTCGCCAGGGGTTTCCATTGCACGGAAGGGCCGCCGTTGTACACACCGAGCCGTACCAGCTCATGCTCGCCAGCGACCTTTGCGACCCTGGCTGATTGCACCAACGTCGCAGGACGAACGCCCGGAATGTGCCAGTTGCTTTCTGGACCCGCCGTCACGACGTGATCCAGCAACCGCAGGTACGCATTAGCCTGCTGCTCATCGACGTCGGTTTGTTCGTAGAGCGCATCGAATCCGATGCCTTGGTTGTAGAAGTCCTGAGCCACCCAAGTGCCCTGTTGGGGCAACTCAGAGTCCTCAGCGACCATCCGCAGGAGTTTTTGGCCTTCTCGTGACAGCTCCGCCAGCTTTGGCAATTCAATGCCTTTGCCGTCCCGCTTGAGTTCAATCCGAACCCTGAGCAGAGCCATTCTCAGAAGCCTTCGCCTTTTGATCGTACCATGCGCTTCAAGGAAAGTACAGTTCGATTATCGGCTTGGATACTACTGCATATCAGTACTTGATAATGCTTGACCGCTCAAGTATATTACTCTTATGAACAAGCTGAGCACGGCCAAGCGGGTTGCGGTTGTCGCGGCGCTCGTCGAGGGAAACAGCGTCCGCGCGACGGCGCGCATGACGAACGTCTCCAAGCCGACGATCCTCAAGCTGCTGGCGGAGCTTGGCGATGCGTGCGCGCGGTATCACTCGGAGACCGTGCATGACCTGCGCAGCAAGCGGATCGAGTACGATGAGATTTGGCAGTTCTGCTACGCGAAGGCGAAGAACGTTCCCGAGGAAAAGCGCGGCACCTTCGGATTCGGCGACGTGTGGACCTGGACGGCGCTCGACGCGAACAGCAAGTTGATCGTGTCGTGGCTCGTAGGTTCGCGCGATGCGGGGTCGGCGTTCACGTTCATGAACGACGTGGCGAGTCGTATTTGCACGCGCGTGCAGCTCACGACGGACGGCCACAAGGTGTACATCAACGCGGTCGAGGATGCATTCGGCGCAGACGTGGATTACGTGCGATGCTGACGAAGGTTTACGGGGCCGCGCCTGAGAACGAGACGCGGTACAGCCCGGCTAAGATTCTCAGCAGCACGACGGAGGTAATAACAGGCAACCCGAATCCGAAGTACATCAGCACGTCGTACGTCGAGCGTCAGAATCTCACGATGCGGATGGGGATGCGCCGGTTCACTCGTCTGACGAATGGCTTCTCCAAGAAGCTGGCGAATCACGAAGCGGCCGTCGCGCTACATTTCATGCACTACAACTTCTGCCGCGTGCATCAGACGCTCCGCGTGACGCCCGCTATGGAAGCTGGCATCTCGTCGCACGTGTGGTCCATCGCTGAAATCGTGGGGCTGCTCGACGCGACGGAGACACGCGCCGCTTAGAATCCGCTAGGGCGAGTCGCCTACCCCAAAATCTTGGGGCGAAGAAAAGGCGTCAACGCTGGTATAATTCGATCGCCTGAGCTGCACGGCCAGCGCGGGCAGGTCGTACGCAGAACGGGCGATTCAGCTTCAGACTGAATCGCCCGGACTTGCGAGCTTCGATTGGGAACGAATACAACCCAAGATTAGCGCGCTCAGTCGAGATCTGTCAACGGCTTTCGTTAACCAGCCGTGAGGGCCTCGACCCATGCGCTACCTAATCTCGTACGACTTGATCACCCCCGGCAAGGACTACAAGCCACTCTGGCAGGCGCTGGCTGACCTCGGCGCGGTCCGCGTATTGGAGTCCGAATGGACGGTCAATCACAGCAACTCGACCCCGCTGGCCATTGCCAACTACTGCATCAAGCACATGGACGCCAATGACCGCATTCTCGTTACCGAGATGCCGGACAATTACGCGTACCGCAACTTGATCGCGCAGCCGAAGGCTGCCTAGCAGGGGACCATCAGCCGCGACTACGAGATCCTCGTTCCGTAGTCGCGGCTGAAACTTGACCACTACCCGCGGTTTCGAGCCTGAAGAATCAGCAAGTCCCTGTGGGACAATGGTCAGCTCTTTACGGTGAGCCGGCGCCCGCGGTTGACGACCGCCCTCACCGTCCCTCGATTTGATACTTCCAGACGAGGCCGTTGAGTTGTGGGACGCCCGGTGCGTCGAAGGCTCCGGTATGCTGCGCATTCGCGCGGAAGGCGGATGCCGTGCTCGCCGGCGATTGAGCGGGCGCGGCCGTCGTCAGCCACAGAGCCGCCAGCGAGGTCGCTGTGCTGCGCCGCAAGCAGGTTGTTCTCACTGGTACGGATCGGGCTCAGTATGGACCCGTGGCCAGCCAAGTCAAGCGCCGGATTTCCCCCGGATTGCAGATGGCCGTTCTGAAGCCGCGGTAGCAATCGAGAGCCTGTGCGCCTCGAGTCTTGACTACCGCTTCACCCGCTCGCGGTCGAGCGGCCTCACGCCAATCGTCCACGTGAGTGGTACCGACTTCGGGGTGAAGCAGATCTTGTCATCGCAGGCTTGGTAGTTCAGCGTGCCGGTGATCGTGACGCTCGTCTTCCCCTGAAGTGCAGCCGCGCCATCCCGCGACGCGTCGAGCATGACGTCCTGCACGACGCGAAACGGCCGCTGAAACACGGGCACCCGTTCGTCGAGCGGCTGGAAGAAGTACACCTCCGACTTCGGGTAGTGAGTCTCCCTGAGAACGACACCGGGCTGCGGTTCGAGGCTCAGCGCGATCGGTTTGTACCCGGTCGCGCCCGGAGCGTACACGTGGATTTTCGGCCCCGGCGTGATGTCCAGTACGAGCGAGAACCGGGTGCCCGGTGTATTAGGGAAGTTGGACGTCGAGCGGCTCGCTGTGCGAGTCGTGCTTCAAAGGAGATCAAGAAGATGTGCCCGATGTTCTGCGAGCCAGTCAAAGTGAATAATTTGACAACCCAATCGCGTGTATGATATATCAAACAACGCCATGGACACGTGGAAGGAATTCGAAGCCAACGAGCTGACGCACAGCGCCGCACATCACCTGCTCGCGATTTACGAAGTGGGGGAGGCCTACGGGGGCTGGGCGCGCGTGTCCGACATCGCCCGCCGCCTGAACATCACGCGCGGGAGCGTCTCGATCAACCTGCGAACACTCAAGAAGCGCGGCTGGGTGCAGACGGACGAACATCGCCTCGTCAAGCTCTCGCCGAAGGGTCTCAGGGTCGTTCACTCGGTCATGGCGAAGCGGGTCATCGTCAAGACATTCCTGCGTGATGTGTTGGGCATTGCCGAGGCGCAGGCCGAGATCGACAGCTGCAAGATCGAGCACCTCATCAGCCACTCGACGGGCCAGCGGCTCGTGCATTTCCTGCAGTTTCTGACGTCGGGCGCGCCAGTCAGCCGGCAGTTCCTGAGGCAGTTTCGCGCATTCCAGGCGTCGTGCCCGGCGAGTCGCACGTGCGGCGTGTGCAAAGGTCAATGCCTGATTGACGAGCTCAAATATGCCACCTGACAAGAAGCGCGCGGGCGCGAGCGCCGCGCGCGACGAGATCGTGGAAGACCTCAATCGCCTCATGGCGGAAGAGGCGGAAGCCTGCCTTCGGTACTTCCAGATGCGGTTCCGGCTGCGCGGGAAGGAGTATCAGGCCGCTGCACCGCTCTTCGAGGAGGCGATCAGAGAGACGCTGGAGCATGCGACCGCTGTCGCCGGGCAGATCAAAGCGCTGGGGCACATCCCGTCGCTGCGCATCAACCTGTCGCTGGGCGGCACGCCCATTCGACTCGAGACAGCCCTGGCCGAAGCGCTGGAGGTCGAGCAACAGGCGCTCGACGCGTACAAGGACTTTCTGCCGCGTGTCGCGGGGGATCCGGTGTTGGAGGATTTCATTCGCCGGCAGGTCGAGGTGGAAACCGAGCACGTGGAGGAGATCCGTACGTTCGTGCAAGCACACGCCGCGGTGAAGCTGGTGCCGAAGCCGAAAGCTCGGCGGCGGTCGTCGCGCTGATCCGCGGCTGCGACACTAAGAAAGCCCGCCGCGTGCTGACACACGCGACGGGCAGTCGAACACCCGGTCCTGGACAGGAACCATTCATGCGCGCGCGCATGAGAGCGCCCGACACTCGTAGTCTACGGCGCGGCTTCATGGCGTGCAACCAGAGGTGCGTTATGAAGCGCGGTCTTTACTTTTCACACCTTGCCGCCTGTGTCCTCGGATCACTGACGCTCCTCGCCAGTCCCCGTGCGGCGGCTCAAATGCTTCCGATTTCACAGTCGAACCTGCGTGCGCCTGTTTCCGGCGTGATCCGCGACTCCTCGGGTGGCGTCATTTCCCGGGCGACCCTTGTCATTCACCAGGAGGGGGCTGGTCTCCCTCGCGTGATGAGCAGTGAGCCCGATGGCACGTTCGCCATACGGCAGCTCGCGCCGGGCCGCTACGTCCTGACCGCGTCGGCTCCGGGATTCGCCCCCGCGACCGAGATCGTGGATGCGCCCGCAGCCGCGCTCCTGAACCTCACCCTCGTCCCCGCTCCGATTGTGGAGGAAGTGACGGTGGTCTCTGCGTCACGCCAACAGGAGCTGCGAGACACCCTCAACGCGCGCGTGGACGTGATCACGCGACGCCGCATCGACGAAGCCGGCGGTCACGAAACGGTGGCCGAGGTCCTGCGCGAGCTGCCGGGCGTCGTGACGCGGCGCGGATCGGAGACGGCGGGTGCCGCGGGGGAGCAGATTCAGGGCATCGATTCCCGGCAGGTGCTGGTCCTGCTCGATGGCCAGCCGATCGCCGGCGCGCGCGGCATCAAACGCGGCGGCGTTCTCAACCTGGATCGGCAGTCGACCGCGCGACTCGACCGCGTGGAGGTCGTCAAAGGCGCCGCCTCTGCCCTCTTCGGATCCGATGCGATCGGCGGTGTCATCAATCTCATCACGCGGGAGCCATCGTCGCCGTTCGATGTCACGGTCGCGCTGTCCGGGGGCAACCTGGGGACGATGGGCGCTCGCGTGGATGCGGGTTTCAAGCGCGAGAAGACCTTCGGGCTCTTCAGTGTCGAGCGGCACCAGCACGACGGATTCGACCTCACGCCCGGCACGTTCGACACCACCGGCGCGCCATACCGCCGCTACGACGCGCTCGCGAAGGCGCAGCGTCAGCTCACGCCATCGTTCTCACTGGGTGGGATGGTCACCGGATATCGCAACCACACGAGGGGACGATCGAACGGCGAGCTCGGACCACAGGAGGATGACCTCCGCGATCGAACGGTGAGCGCCAATCTGACCGGCCGATGGATCGCGCTGGGGAGTACGACGGTCGAGGCGCGCGCCTACATGTCCACCTACGGCGAGAACGCCAGTGGACGTCTCGCGCCCCCACGTTCCACTCCGCTGGAGCCCGGCATGCTCGAGGAGCGCTTCCGCAAGGGTGACGTGACCATCGCGCGCCCCCTTGGCTCGCGTCACCTGCTGCAGGCCGGGCTCGAGTGGTCGCGCGACCAGTATGAAGGCACCAACCGTCTGCGGGATGAGGCGGGGCACGCGGCCGACACCACGGTCGTGTGGGCTCAGCATCGTTGGAGCGCAACCAATCGCCTCACGACCACGATCGGGGCGCGCGTCGATCGGCGTTCCCGTTTCGAGACGGCCGTGTCACCCAAACTGGCCGCCAGCTTCCGGCTGACGACGAGCCTGAACGCGCGGGCGTCGTACGGACGCGGGTTTCGGGCCCCCGACCTCGGTCAGTTGTACTACCGCTTCCTGAGTCCGTCGAACTTCTACCAGGTGATCGGCAATCCGTCGCTGAACCCCGAGTCCGCGGACTCGTGGCAATTCGGAGCCGAGTACGTCGCCCCACAGCGGCGGGCCCGGGTGGGCGTGAACGCGTTCCGGAACGACGTGCGCGATCTCATCGACTCCGTGAATCTGGGCTTCGTCGCAACGCCGAGTCAGCTGGACCAGGTCATTGCACGTGAGGGACTGGACCCATCGTTCCGTCCGGCGCTCGGGCGGCTGCTTTTGACATACCGGAACGTCGCCGCGGCCGAGACGCAGGGAGTCGAGCTGGACACCGACGTGGCGCTGACGAACGCCATCTCGCTCGGCGGCGCATACACCTACCTGTCCGCACGCGACACGAAGAGCGATCTCGCGCTGACGGGCCGTCATCCCCATCAGGGGCATGTGCGCGTCTCGTGGCGGCCGGTACGGAGCGGCTTCCGTGCCTCCCTCCGCGCGACGTTCTACAGCTCCTGGATCGCCACGCGCACCTCGACGACGGGCGGTGGAGCCCAGGACACGATCGCTTCGCGCTTTGCAATGTGGGACGCGTTCGCATCCCAGCGCCTCGGCCGCGGCGTCTCGGCGTTTCTGACGATCGACAACCTCGCGAACAGCCAGGACGAGAACACGGGCGTGATGCTGCCGAGCCGCACGCCCGCACCGATTTACCGTCCCGAGGCCGGACGCACGGCACGCGTCGGCGTGGCGTGGTCGTTCTCGGCGCGCTGACGCGATCTCAATTGAACAGGAGTCAGGTTATGGCGAATATTCGAAGACTCGTTCCGGCGTTGCTGGTGCTCGCGATGTCAGTCGCGGCGCCCGCCGCCGCCGATCCCGGCATTCTGCTGCTCGCACACGGCGGCAGCCCCGAGTGGAACGCTCGCGTCGCGGCCCTTGCGGCCCAGGTCGATCGGACACGGCCGACCGAAGTCGCGTTCGGAATGGCCACCCGCGCCAACATTCAAGCCGCCGTCAATCGGCTCGTGGCTCGCGGCGTGACGGAGATCGTCGCCGTGCCGCTCTTCGTGTCGTCGTGGAGCTCGGTGATTACGTCGACCGAGTACCTGCTCGGCGTGCGACTGGAGCCGCCCGCTGCGCTCGCCGCCTACGCGAAGATGAACCATGCCCACGCGGACCCGGGCACGACAGACGGGCACCACGGCCACGCGTCCGAAGACGGGACAACACCAGTACGTTCGACGGTGCCGATCCGGATGACGCCGGCGCTCAACGATCACCCGATCGTCGCGGACATCCTGGCGAGTCGCGCGCGCGCGATCAGTCAGAAGCCGGCCGAAGAAGCCGTCGTCATCGTTGCCCACGGTCCGAACGAGGACGAGGACAACCGCCGCTGGCTGGCCGACATCGGTTCGCTCGCCGCCCGAATCCGCAGCGCCGGCTCATTCGCTTCGGTCGACTACCTCACGCTTCGTGACGACGCGCCGAAGCCGGTGCGTGACGAGGCCACGGCCGAACTTCGCGGCATTGTGCAGAAACACTCAGAACAGGGACGACGAGTGCTCGTCGTGCCGCTGCTCGTCTCCTTTGGCGGCATCGACCGAGGTCTGCGCGAACGGCTCCAGGGCCTGTCGTACGCGATGCCGGACGCAGCGCTCATGCCGGACGACCGGCTCGTCACCTGGGCACTCGCGATGGCCGAGAAGCGTTGACACCCGCGCACGTTGCTGGGGGACTCATGCGATTGTCCTGTTCGAGCGCGCTTCGGCTTGCCGACCTCCAGGTCGGGTCCACGGCACGTCTCCACGATCTGCAGGTCGATCCGGAATCGCGCGCGCAGCTCCGCGCTCTTGGACTGACCGACGGCTCGATGCTTCGCGTCTGCAAGCAGGGGGATCCCTGCGTGGTGCAGGTGCGGACGACGCGCATCGGGATCTCCAGCCGAATCGCGCAGCACGTGTTCGTCGTTCCGACTGAAGGCCGGGCGTCGGGGGAGCTGCGATGGCGATGACCGCGACGCTCGTGGCTCCTCGGGCAGCCGCGCACCTGCGCCTGGCGCTCGTCGGCAATCCCAACACCGGCAAGACGACGTTGTTCAACGCGCTATGCGGGATTCGTGCGAAGACGTCGAACTATCCCGGCACGACCACCGCGATCCGCGTCGGAAGCAGCGGTGCCGGTACTGGCCGGGCACTCGACATCGTGGACCTGCCCGGTGTGTACGATCTCCATGCCGGGATCGCCGAGAGCCGTATCGCCGCTGATGTGTTGAAGGGTCGCGGCACGCTGGGCGCCGATTTCGTCGTGATCGTCGCGGACGCCGCCAACCTGACGCGGAATCTGGTGCTGGCAGGTGAAGTGCTCGCGGAACGCCGGGCGGCCGTTCTCGCGCTCAATATGATGGATATCGCAAGGAGCCGCGGCATCGACATCGATTGCCATGCACTCTCGCGTCGGCTCCGGTGTCCGGTCGTGCCGCTCGTCGCGCGCCGCGGGGAAGGGCTTGATTCGCTCCTGCGTGCGATCGAACTGTCGGCGATCTCCGCGTCCGAGCCCCCAACCGACCTACCGGCGCCGGGTGCCAGCCTGGAGACGCTCACCGCCTGGGCCGAAGACGTCACGGCGGAGACGTCGACCAGCCCAATCGAGCTCTCGGCTGCCGACGTGCTCACCGAGCGGGTGGATCGCTACCTCACGCATCCGGTGTATGGGATGGGCGCGTTCACAGGCGTGATGTGCCTCCTCTTCCTGGCTCTCTTCACGTTCGCCGCCATACCCATGGACCTCATTGAAGCCCTGTTCGGGCGGCTCGGATCAGGGCTGACCGCCGTGCTGCCGAGCGGGCCGGTGCGCGATCTCGTCACGCAGGGAATCGTCGGCGGGCTCAGCGGCACCATCGTGTTTCTCCCGCAGATCTGCCTGTTGTTCTTCCTCATCAGCGTTCTGGAAGACACCGGATACCTGGCGCGCGCCGCGTTCGTCATGGACGGGATGTTGTCGCGATTCGGCCTCCCCGGGCAGGCATTCGTGCCACTGCTCACGGCCCACGCATGCGCGATACCGGGGATCATGAGCGCGCGGCTGATTCCGAACCGCCGCGATCGGCTCGCCACGATTCTCGTCGCGCCGTTCATGAGCTGCTCCGCGCGTCTCCCGGTTTACGTCCTGCTCACGAGCCTGCTGTTCGCCGACCCCGTCCTCGCGGGCCTCGCGTTCGCGGGGTGCTACCTGCTCGGCGCGACGGCCGGCCTGCTGACCGCGAGTCTCTTCGGCCGCACCGCGCTCAAGGGACGCGCGCGACCGATGATTCTGGAGCTCCCGCCGTACCGTGTGCCGTCCTTCAGAAACGCCGTCCTGACCGCCAAGGATCAGGGCATCGCATTTCTCCGTACCGCCGGTTCGATCATCATGGCGATCTGCATCGTCATGTGGTGGCTGAGTGCGTATCCGAAGACCGCGGTGCCCGCCGGGGCTCACTCGCTTCGAGCGGAGGCGGCGCAGTTGGCGGACGCCCCGGAGCGCGCAGCGGCGCTGCGGGTTCGGGCCGACGTCCTCCAGTCAAAAGCCGAACAGGCCGGCAGCTTCGCGGGCCGTTTCGGCCACTTCGTGGAGCCTGTCTTCCGGCCGCTCGGGTTCGACTGGCAGCTGACCGTCGGGGTGGTGACGAGCTTCCTCGCGCGCGAGGTCTTTGTCTCGACGATGTCCGTGCTGGAGGGGGGCGCCGCCGGAGACACGGATGTGGACGAGGGGGTGGTGGCACGCATTCGCGGCATGACACGCGCCGACGGAAGTGCGCTCTTCACACCGGCGACCGCTGCGGCGGCCCTGGTGTTCTTCGTCCTGGCGATGCAGTGCCTGCCGACGCTGGCCGTCACGCGCAAAGAAACGGGAAGCATCAAGTATGCAGGGCTGCAGCTTGGTTACATGTCCGGCCTTGCCTACGTGGCGGCGTTCGCCGTCCACCAGGGTCTGCACATGGTGGGCGTGCCATGACCCTGGAGCTGGTTCAGAACGGAACGGTTACCGTGATCGCGCTGGCGGCCGCGGCGATGATCCTGTGGCGCGTGATTGCGTTCCTGCGCCCATCAAGGGCGCACACAGGATGCTCGTCATGCGCCTCGCGGCAGGGGGCGTGCGCGGCAACGGGACAATCGTCGCCCGCCGCCGGCGAGCCGGTACCGGTCCAGGTGCTGCGCCGGTCGCCGCACACGTCACCGCAAAGGTCGGACGTCCGGCTTTGAGAATGCGAACGAACGAGAGCGGGTGAGAGAGACGCACCCGCCGACGTGGGATTCGAGCTGATCACCGCCGCAGACCCGCGACCATGATCTCACCGTCTGCGGTGGATGAGTTGAGGGCTTGACGTTGGTACCCCCAGACCCTCGCCTGACCGCACCGGATCTGAAGGCTGCGGCGTGGAGCGGCGGCGGCCAGGCATTTGCCGCGCGTGGCGCGCCTTTCTTCCTGGCGCGACGGTGCTGAAGCGCTGACGCCTGGGATTCAGCGGCGCCGCTCGTTCGTCCACTGGCGGAACGCCTCACGCAGGGGCGTCGGCGTTTCCGTCGGCGCGTCACGCCCGGCGAGATGGCGCAGCGCCTTGGTCGTGAGCTCCAACTGCGCCAGGTAGCGACGGCACATCCAGCACATCATCAGGTGAAGCCGGATCTGCAACCGCGTCGTCCAGGGCAGCGTACCCTCGATGTACTCGGTGGCCTTCGACGTCACTTCCCGGCAAGTCAGCATTCTGCCCCCAAACCTCGCTTCTCAGCGCCCAAGCGCGTCGGCGAGGTCGCGTCGCAGACGAGTGCGCCCGCGGTGCAGCAGCACACGTTGATTGGTCTCGCTAATCTCGAGAACGTTACAGACCTCTTCCGAAGACAGGCCCTCGACGTCGCGAAGCGTCACGACGATGCGTTGGGCCGGGGGCAGGGTCTCGAGTGCGGCTTCGAGCTGCGCCATGACCTCGCCTCTCATCAGCAGCGCCTCCGGCGTCTCGACCTGCCACCGGGCGGGTGGCTCGCTCCAGCGGCCGTCGGGCGTGAACCGCGACTCCAGCATGGCGTCTGCTGTTTCGTCGTCCGCGGCCAGCAGATCCGCGAAGGGTATGACCCTGGCATCGCGCGTGGCGCGCGTCCGCGCGCGATTCGCCAGGATGTGGAAGATCCAGGTCTTGAGCGAGGAGCGTCCCTCGAAGCCCTGCAGCCCGCGGAGGACCGTCAGCCAGGTCTCCTGCACGACCTCCTCGGCCACGTCGGCGCGCGAGACGAACGTGCGCACGAACCGCAGCATCGGCCCGTGCAGCGTGGCGACCAGCGTCTCGAACGCGGCTTCGTCGCCAGCCAGAAGCCGTTCGAGCAGCTCCCGGTCGCCTGCCCCCGGCGTCTCTGTCCGCGCGTCGGCTCGCTGGTTGACAGTGAAGGTCATCGCCTGGCGGGACGTGAGCACCGGCGGCAGGGCCCGTGCTCATGGTCACGGTAGTCTACTCCGCGAACGGGCGCTGCGATCATCACGCTTCCATTCCGTCCACCACGGCCCCCGGCCATCCGGATCGGCGTTACGACCGCAGGGTTTCCGGCGCCACGTCCGCTGGTGCCCACGCGAACTTCTCGAACGGCCGATCGAGCGGCGTCTCGGCGACGTGGTTGGTGTAGTTGCTGATCGTCTTCTGCGCGATGCCGGCGATGACCTCGAGAAGTTGGGCCGTCGTAAAGCCCGCCTCGAGAAACGCGGCCAGCTCGTCCTCGCGGAGACGGCCGCGCGAGGTCACCAGGGTCCTCGTCGTCCTGCGCAGCGTCTCGAGCCGGGCGTCGCGGATTGACTCACCGCTGCGAAGCGCGTCGAGAACGTCGCGCGGCATCTTCGCGGCCGTCGCCGCGGCGCTGTGGGCCGCCATGCAGTACTGACACTCGTGTTCGGCGCTCACCGACAGCAAGACCACCTGGCGCTCGACGTCCGTGAACGAGCTCGCGTTGAAAGCCTCGCCGACACTCAGATACGCGCGCAAGGCCGCCGGCGAGGCGGCAAGGACGCCCAGGAGATTCGGGACGAAGCCAAACGCGCGTCGTGCGCCCTCGAGCGCCTCTTGCGAGGCGGCCGGGGCGGAGTCAATCGTGTGTACGGGCAAGTGAGACATGTGATTCTTCTCCCTGGTCTGGACTAATAGCGGGCTCCGGACCCGCGTGCGTTTACGGGTCCGGACCAAGCCCCAAACCTCACAGTCTCCCGAGGCTCCGGGGCGTTACACCCGGTCGCCGCTGAAACGTTCGGCCGTGGATCGAGACGGTTCTTCGGTATGCTTGGTCCGCCGGCCGGCGGCTGGACGACGAGCGTCTCAACAGGATCGGCTCGACAGGAGGCTGGTGTGTGGATTCACAGTGTTGCCCCGTGTGACGCGGACGGCGAGCTGAAGGACATGTACGAGCGGATCGGCGGCGCCCGCGGCGGCGTGGCGCAGATCCACCAGGCTCAGTCGCTGAATCCGAAGGTGCTGGCCACGCACTTCGAGCTGTACAAGGCGCTCATGTTCCAGCCCTCGCCGCTCACGCGCGCGGACCGCGAGGCGCTGGCTGTCGCGGTCTCGGAGGCGAATTCCTGCGAGTACTGCGCCGCGCACCACGGCTCGGCGCTG
The DNA here is from genome assembly GCA_001767455.1 of Acidobacteria bacterium RIFCSPLOWO2_12_FULL_66_21. GTDB lineage: Bacteria > Acidobacteriota > Vicinamibacteria > Vicinamibacterales > 2-12-FULL-66-21 > 2-12-FULL-66-21. The sequence goes on along the minus strand of MELC01000044.1, from coordinate 21,365 downwards.
GCGCAGCTCGGGACGACCTCGTCGCTTCCGCCGCAGGTGTTCGAATGGGCGGCTCGACTCGCGAGAACGCCCGAACGGGTGCGGTCCGAGGACGTGCAGATGCTGCGCGCGGCGGGTCTCACCGAACGGGCGATCCTCGACGCCGTGCTGACCATCGCGTATTTCTCGTACGCGAACCGGCTCGTCATGGGCCTGGGACTCGCGCTCGAGCCCGGCTTCGAGGCGACGTGCCGCCCCGTCATCGACGCGCCGGGACGAAACGGCGGCTGATCGGGACTGGCGACGGCGAACGGTCAGGCGTCGACGTACCGGACGGGGTGAACGTGGAGTTCGCCGTAGTGATGCAGCGGATGCGCCGGCTGCGAGCCCGCATCAGCCGGAACGACGCGGCACAACGATTCCGCGATCTCGGAGTCGACGTCTATTTCGGGCAGGCGCAATTCGTGGATTCCAGCACGATCGACGTGGACGGCACGCGTCTCGACTTCAAGCGGGCGGTGATCGCGACCGGCGCGCGGGCCGCGGCGCCGCCGGTTCCGGGACTGGACGCGGTCGAGTATCTGACCAACGAGACGCTGTTCTCGCTGACCGCGTTGCCCCCACGGCTCGGCATCATCGGCGCCGGACCGATCGGCTGCGAGATGGCTCAGGCGTTCGCGCAGCTTGGGTCCGACGTGTTCCTGGTCGAGGCGGAACATGGCATCCTGCCCCGCGAAGACCGCGACGCCGCGGCGGTCGTGCAAGAGAGGCTCGAGGGAGACGGCGTCACGCTGCTGTGTTGCGGCAAGAAACTGGAGCTCAGGCAGGACGGGGGAATCCGGCTCGTTGTGGAATCGCACGGCCGGGGGTACGACGAGCCGATCGACAAACTGCTGGTGGCCGTCGGCCGTGCGCCCAACGTCGAGCACCTGAACCTCGAGGCCGTCGGCGTGAACTACGACAAGAACGGCGTCACGGTCAACGAACGAATGCAGACGAAGAACCCGATGATCTACGCGGCGGGAGACATTTGCTCGCCCTACCAGTTCACGCACGCAGCCGATTTCATGGCTCGCATCGTGATCCAGAACGCACTGTTCAAGGGGCGGAAGGCGTCCACGTCGCTCGTAATCCCGTGGTGCACCTACACATCGCCCGAGATTGCCCACGTGGGTCTTTACGAAGGCCAGGCCAGAGAACAGGGGATCGCGGTCGACACGTTCCTCCAGGAATTCCACGACGTGGACCGGGCCGTGCTGGACGGAGAAGAGAGCGGGTTCGTCAAAGTTCACGTCAAGAAGGGCACCGACACGATCGTCGGCGCCACCATCGTCGCGAGCCACGCGGGCGAGATGATCTCCGAGATCACCCTGGCGATGACCCACGGCCTGGGCCTGAACAAAATCGGCAGTACGATTCACCCGTACCCGACACAGGCCGAAGCCATCCGCAAGCTGGGCGATCAGTTCAGCCGAACGCGTCTCACCCCGTTTGTGAAATGGCTCTTCCACAAGTGGCTGGGCTGGACCCGTTGATGACTGCCTGACCCGCGCTTCATCCCCCGCGCAGTGACGAAAACGATGCCGTCGCGTCGCCCCATCGTCGTGTACCTGGCAACCGCCGTCATGGTGGTGAGCGCCGTCAGCGCTCTCGTGTCGTTCCTGTTTCCCTCTCCGTGGACCGGGGGCATGGACGGCGCGCTCGACGACACTGTGGCGTTGATCCGCTCCTGGGGCGCGTGGGGCGTGGCCGGATCGATCGGGCTGATGGTGGCGCACTCGTTCGTACCGTTTCCCGCGGAGCTGCTCGGTATCGCGAACGGCATGGTCTTCGGGCCGATCGTGGGCACGGTGGTGACCTGGGCCGGCGCCATGCTGGGCGCCTTCGCCGCATTCGGCGCCGTGCGCATCATCGGGCAGCCGTTCGTGCGGCCCATGCTTTCCGTCCATCAACAACAGGAGCTTGCGATCTGGTCCCGCGAGAGCGGCGGGACATCGCTCTTGGTCGCGCGCCTCATTCCAGTTATTGCATTCAACCTGCTCAACTATGCGGCCGCCCTCACCACGATTTCGTGGTGGACGTTCGCCTGGGCGACGGGGATCTTCGGCGCCACCGGCGACCTCGCCATGCGAAAGCTGGTACCGGCTCTGTACCACCTTCGAGGCAGCCGCCTCCTCAGCGAGCGGTTCACCCTCCTCGGCGTGGGACGCGACGGGCAGACCGATGCCCAGTACCGGGAAAAGCTCTCCCGCGACCTGCGCGAGTTCGTGTCGCAGTCGCTCGATGCCGGGGATCTCGACTGGTTGCTGGCTCGCGGCGCGGTGCCGGGGGTTACCCGGCGCAGCAGGAGAGCTGACTCACATCTTTCGTGAACGTCTGCGCCGCCAGCTTCAGCCCCTCGACCATGGTGAGATACGGGAACAACCGATCGGCCAGATCGTGGACGGTCATCCGGCCACGGATGGCCAGGGCCGCGGCCTGGATGAGCTCACCTGCTTCCGGTGCGACGGCCTGCACGCCCAACAGCCGGCCCGTGCCCGCCTCGGCGACGAGCTTGATGAAGCCGCGCGTGTCGAAGTTGACGAGCGCCCGCGGCACGGCGTCGAGCGGCAGCGTGCGGCTGTCGGTCTCGATGTTCCGCAGGCGCGCCTCCGCTTCGGTCAGCCCCACCGTCGCCACCTGCGGATCGGTGAACACCACCGCCGGCATCGTGGTCAGATCGAGCGCGGCGTCCCCGCCGGTCATGTTGATCGCGGCCCTGGTGCCGCCGGCGGCGGCCACGTAGACCAACTGCGGTCGATCGGTGCAGTCACCAGTGGCGAACACGTCCGCGGCGCTGGTGCGCATGTGGTCGTCCACCATGATGGCGCCGCGCGCGTCGAGAGTGACGCCGACCGCGTCCAGATGGAGGCCGCGTGTGTTCGGCGCCCGACCGGTGGCCACCAGGAGCTCGTCGGCCCGCAGCTCGCCGTGGTTGGTGATCAGCGTGAATTTGCCGTCGGTGAACGACACGGCGGAGGCCTGCGTGTGCGGCAGCACCGCCATGCCCTCCGCGCGGAAGACTGCCGTGACGGCTTCTCCGATGGCCGGGTCTTCACGAAAGAACAGCGTGTTACGGGCGAGCATGGTGACGTGGCTGCCGAGTCGCGCGAACGCCTGGGCGAGCTCCACCGCGACGACCGACGACCCGATGATCGCGAGCCGCGGCGGAATGCGGTCGCTCGCGAGCGCCTCGGTCGAGGTCCAGTACGGCGTCTCCTTCAGACCAGGAACCGGCGGGACTGAGGCACTCGCTCCGGTCGCGATCAGGCAACGGTCGAACGGCACCAGACGCTCGCCGCCCTCGGTCATCGTCACGGTGAGCGTGTGCCCGTCCTTGAAGCGCGCCTCGCCGTGCACGACCGTGATGGCCGGTATCCGGGCGAGAATCCCCTCGTACTTGGCGCGGCGCAGGTGTTCCACGAGGCCCTGCTGCTGCGCGAGCAGCCGCGGCCGATTGACGACGGCCGGCGTGGCGGACAGTCCCGCATCGAACGGGCTCGCGCGACGCAGGTGGGCGATGTGGGCCGCGCGGATCAGGATCTTGGACGGCACACAGCCGACGTTGACGCAGGTCCCCCCGATGACGCCGCGCTCGACGAGCGTCACCGTCGCGCCCAGTTCGGCCGCTTTCAGCGCCGCCGCCATCGCCCCGCCACCACTGCCGACGACGGCGATGCGTAGAGGGGAACCATCCGCCTGCATGTGTGAGCCCGCGTCCGTGACGCTGGACGAACTGGCGATCGCCTCCGCGCGGCTGGCCATCGGCACGCCTGCCTTGGGCGTCACGGCGTAACCCGCGGCCCGCACGGCAGCGGCGAGCAGTCCAGGATCGAGTGCCGTGGCGCTACTCACGCGAGCCGTCCGCTCGGGATAGGAAACCTGCGCCGCCTGGACGCCAGGCACGCTCAGAAGCGCCTTGCTGACGTGGCGGGCGCAGGCGTCGCAGGTCATGCCCGTGATGTCGAGAACCCGGGTAATCACTGGCGTCCTCCGAGCGTGCTCGCTTCGCTCCCGGCGACGCCGGTTCTCAGCAGGGTTCGGTTGTCCATGGCCGGTTACTTGCCTTTTGGCGGTGGAGGGGTAGCCGGCGTCGGTTGTGGCTTGCAGGCATGACGTATTAACCTTGAATCCGTACTTAGGTACGGAGTCAAGCGATATGAAGAAGCATCCGCGCGGCCTGCCGATTGGCGCCTTTGCCGCGGCGGCCGGGGTCAACGTCGAAACGATCCGCTTCTACCAGCGCAAGGCGCTGCTGCCCGAGCCGGGACGGTCCTACGGCAGCATTCGCCGGTATGGAGAAGCGGACGTGGCGCGCGTGAAGTTCGTGAAATCCGCCCAACGTCTCGGGTTCAGCCTCCAGGAGATCGCGGGTCTGTTGACGCTGGACGATGGGACACGCTGCGACGAAGCGCGCGTGCTCGCCGAGGAGAAGCTGGAAGACGTGCGTGCGAAACTCGACGATCTGCGCCGGATCGAGTCGGTGCTGGCACAACTGGTCGATCGCTGCTGTGCGAGCCGGGGGAGGATTACCTGTCCGATCATCGCGGCGCTGCACGCGCACTGAAGAAGCTTCGACGGCTCCGTCATCCCGGCGCCGCCACGATCCGGTCGCAGGAGCACGCAGGTCGGCAGGGCATGTCATCGATCCAGCGCCTTCGGTGAAACAGGACTCCCGTCGCGCCCGACATAGTGCTGTGTCAGCGGTCCGACGAGCAGGGCCAGCGCCAGCCCGAATGCGGCGTGCGCCGCGAGGACCGTCGCCGCAAACTGCCAGCCGAAGTCGCGGCCGAACGGCCCAACGCCAAGCGCCAGGACCACAGGGCTGGCGAGGAAGCCGAGTCCGACGAGAAGACCGAAGGGCACGGCCCACCAGGACGAACGCCCCTTCGCCAGCATGGTGAACACGATGCCGAAGCTGGCGCCGTTCCACGCGTGATAAGCGAAGCCGGCGGCGTCGGACAGGGTGGACGGCCCGAGGGCAAAACGATCGAGCAGCAGGACGCCCATCAGGCGCGGGAGGTTGCCGGGCATGAACCCCAGCCGGAACCCGGGGTATCGGACCGCTTCGAGCGCGAGCGTCGCCGCCGCACCGGCGACCGCGCCGCCGAGGAGCAGCGCCGCGATGGAGCGGGGACCACGCCATTCGAGCAGCAGCCAGGCGACGAGCAGCGCCGCCACCGACGGCAGGATCAGCACGAGCGCCAGATGATGCAGGGTGCCGTAGCCCATCTGCGACAGCGGAAAGGCGTTGGGGGCCGCCGATGCGAGCGCCAGCAGCACCAGGCGGATGAACCACGTGCGAATTCGACTCATGCTGTCCTCGCGGTGCCCCGCGGCGGAGCAGCGACGTTGCTTCCCCGCCGCGTCCGGTTGTTGACTTCGCGGCCGTGTTGGTCTGGCGAGTTGTCTACTTCGCGGCCATGTTGGCGAGACCGTCGAGCTTCTCGTCGAGCATCTTCGCCGCCATCGTGATCTTCTCGTTCTTGAACTGGCCGAGCAGCGACGAGGGGCGGTCGTACTCGACGTGGGTCTTGCCGTTCGCGTCGGCATAGACCGACACGCGCAGCGGGACGTAGAGGCCGACGGCCTGGTCCTGCTCGAAGAGTTGCTTGCCGACGGTCGGGTTGCCCACCAGCAGCACGGTCGCCTTCAAGGACAGTCCGGTCATCGAGAGCATCTGGCCCTGGTTCACTTCGGCCATGACCATCATGCCGTTCTTGGCGACGAGCGACTTCAGCGCGTCGACGACCTGCTCGTACGACTTGCTCGAATCAACGGTGACGCGCGTCCCGGCAAAGGTCGTCTCCGACGCGCCGACGGACGCGGCGTATGCGGTGGTGGCGAGGACGGCGAGGAACACGGTCGCGAACTGCTTGAATCTCATTCTGATCTCCTGGTGAAGCATGGCGCCCACGGCGGTCGGGACGATTGACACGCGGCGTGGCGTTGACCACCCGTGGATCCACGGTGCCGCATGCCCATCAGTCCACCCATCGGCCGAAACGTTACGGGGGGTTTGGCGGGGATGCGTGGCTGGCGGACATGCGGAGGCGGGGCGGGCGCCTGGGACCCAGCGGACCTATACAGCCTCGAGCTCGGGTTTCGCCCGAGCACGACGCAGCTTCGCTAGACCAGGCGCGGAAACGCGCCGCGGATGGAGCCGCGGTGGTAACGGAGGGCGCCGGCCGCGAGTGCCGCGCGAAGCGCCTCCTCGTCGCCGCGGAACAGTCGTCCCGATTCGTCGAGCACCGCCCGTCCGGCTTCCTCGGCCGGTAACGTGGCGACCACCGCGCGCGCGGCGGCGAGCTGGACGCGCCAGGTGCGCGACAATTCCTGCGGATCGGGAGCCTCGCCAGCGAAATCGAGCGCCCGAATCTCGGCGTCGGTGTAACGCGCCGTGCGTGCCGCTTCCTCGAGGATGCTCAATGGGCTGAACCCCGGGTCCTTGCCGCACGCCGCCCAGGCGAGATACCCCAGCGGCTGGACCTGTCTGTCGCAGGTCAAGGTGTCGACGAAATCGCGCGCCTCGATCCGCCCAACCAGCGCGAGCACCTTGGACGTGGCGAGGTCGAAGGGGTGAAGCGTGAGCCCGAACTCCGCGTGCTGGACGAGCGGGAAGAAGCGGTAGGCGCTGTCGCGGGCCCACTGCATCAGCACGGCGTCGCCCCCGCGACGAATTTCCGCTTCGACGAACCCCTGGCGTTCGCGGAACACGCGCACCTCGTAGTGCGCCTTCTCGAACACGGCCCGGTCGGCCTGCCATGAGACAGACAGGGCTTCCTCGGTGTCGTGGAAGACGTCCAGATCGCGCGAGAGGCGCGGCGCACCGACCAGCTCGTTGAGGGCCGAAGCGCCCGCGAGATAGCTCTCACCGTTCTGCAGACGATTCCGAGCTACGAGCTGACAGATTTCGCGCTGGAAGGCGCTAAGAGCCATTGCTTGAGTGCTCCCGCCCGTTGGAACGCCTCGACGTCGCCGTGGCGTTGAATCGAGTCCAGCACGCGCAGCGCGTCCGCTGGCGTCTCGGGATAGTATCCCTCGCGCAGAAACCAGAGGCAGCGCGCACGGTACCGGTCGACCAGGCGGCACAGCGCTTCGTTGTCCCGCGGATGGACGAGATCCATGGCTCATCATACCGCCTGCCGCGATCCATGCGTGTCGCCGGGTTCCCCACCCGATTTGCCTGTAACGTTCCAAGGTCACAGGGGACTAGCCGATCGAAAGAAGCGGGCATCGCTATCCGGCCGCGGTGGACGATGACTCTCGCGCTGCCGAAGACCGGCCTGCGGCCGGACAACTGCGGGCAGCTCGTGCTCGCCGACATCGGGATTCCTGCCGGCACCTTTCGCCGCGCGGGGCTGGCCTATATCAGCCCGTTCGGCGATCGATTCCGGATTGCTCTCACGATCGCATAACGCGCGGGTCAACGCCACGCCGGTACTGTGCGATGAAGCGGCTGTCGATGTAGTCCTTGAGCCACCAGCACCAGGCGCCCTCGACCGACCGACCCCGCCATTCGCCGATGGCGCGGCCGTCCCCGGTGTTGAGCAGTTTCAGGAACCCTCGTTGCGGCACGTAGCGGCGGAGTGGCGCTCCCGACAACGTGCGCAGGATGTTGTCCCAGAGCACAGGTCCTTGCCTCACGGCGTGCGACCGCTCGAATCAGGTCAAAGCCGTTTCATGACGCGCGGCCTTCCAAGTGGGCGTCGAGCGCACGGCGCGCGGCGCGCGTGCCAATCACCACGACCGCGACGGTCGCCAGCAGTCCGACGACATAAAGCGCCGTTCGAGTTGCGCCGCCGCCCTGCGACGCCGACGAGAGTTCTGCGGCGGCGGGCGCCAACGACCCAAGGTACACGTACATCGCCGTCCCCGGCAGCATGCCGATGAACGAGGCCAGGACGTAGGTGCCGGTACGGACGCGCGTCAGGCTCAACACGTAATTGAGCAGGTTGAAGGGAAACAGCGGCGACAACCGCAGCAGCAGCACGAGCTTGAAGCCCTCGCGTTCGATGGCTTCGTCGATCGCCTGCGCGCGCGGCGAACCGCCGACCTTCTTCGCCGCCCAGTCGCGCAGCAGCGTCCGTCCGAGCAGGTACGCGCACGTCGCGCCCGCCACGCTGGCCGGCGACGCGATGGCCAGTCCCCACACCGGGCCGTATGCGAACCCGGCAGCCAGCGTGAGGATCGACCCGGGCAGCAACGCCACCGTGCTGACGACATACGCTGCGCCGAACACCGCAACCCCAGTCGGCCCCGTGCCACGCGCCTGCTCCGCGAGTCGAGTCGTCCACGAGCCGATCGGGAGCCACCAGGCGGCGGCGAGCAGGCTAGCGACCGCGGCGACGATGATGAACGCGCGAGTCCTGGTCATTCCGGCGCTTTACGAACCGACCGCCAGCGCCCAGGCCGCGAACCCGCCGAAGACGGCCGCCACTGGCAGAGTGACGATCCACGCCAGGCCGAACGATCCCAGCGTCCGCCAGTCCACCGCGCCGCGTCCTTGCCGCAGGCCGGCGCCGACAATCGCGCCGGTCGAGACATGCGTGGTCGAGACCGGCAGCGTGTAGAACGACGCGGCCAGCACACAACCAGCGGCGACCATTGCGCCGCTCAGGCCCGCGTCCTTGTCCATCTGGACGACATCTTCACCGAGCGCCGTGGTCACGCGCCTCCCGGCGAGGTAACTCCCGGCCGTCATGGCGGCAACGCTCGCGGCAAAGGCCACCCCGAGGCTGGCGCCGGCCGCGGCAAACGCCAGTGCGCCAATCGCGACAATCTTCGGCGTGTCGTTCACCCCGCGCGCGAAGCTGAGCGCCGCCGTGGCGGCCCAGTGTCCGAGATCAGCCGGCTGCAGCCGCCACGTTCCTTCCGACGGAGCGCACCCCTTTGCGGACACCACGACGCTCGGACAGGCGGCCGCCGCTGCCAGCCCCGATCCGTCCACATCGGCCAGCGTCAGCCCGTCCTCGACGCACACGCAGGCCGGCGACAAGTGGGCGGCCACGCCGTACAGGCCGTACCCGATGCCCGCCGACACGAGCGGGCTCACGGCCAGCGGCAGGGCGATTGTCGTCAGGAGCAGCTCCCACCGAATCGTTCCGGCACCGCCGGCCGTCATCGCGGCACCGATGATGGCACCGGTCAGGGCGTGGGTCGTGGAGACCGGCAGCCCCGTGGCCGAGGCCAGGAGCACCCACGCGGCCGCGCCCATCGCGATCGCCAGTGGAAACGCAGGAGAGGCGAGCAGCGCCGGCCCCACCAGCGCCGAGGTGAACGCCTTGACGAGACCGACGGAGATGATCAGCGCGGCGCCGCCGCCAACCGCTGTCCACAGCGTCCCCCAGGCGATGGCGCGGCGATAGCTCGCGCGCCCGCTGCCCACCAGCGTGGCCACGCCTTTGGAGACGTCGTTGCCGCCGTTGGCGAACGCGAGCGTGACCGTGGCCAGAATCGTCAAGAGCGCAAAGATCACGATGGTCTCCTCAACAGCATCGGCCGTCAGCGCCGCAGCAGTCGCCCGCCGTGATACTGGCGCCGGATTCCGGACCATCGAGCACCGCAAAGCTCCCGGCATACGGCGCCGCACCGAGCTTGGCGGCAGTGTCGGTGCACACCTCGATCGGCGTGCCGGCGGGCCCACCGGGCAGCGAACGCCTCGCGCTCGACCTCGTGGTCGAGAAACCTGCGCTCGGGTAGCGGAATCGAGCTGCAGGCCGCCCAGCAATTTCGCCTCGTCACGCCGGATGAGAAGCGATACCAGCCGTCAGCCGACAGCGCGAAGGCTCCGTGCCGCCTGACTGGCCGCGCCCGTCGTACCTGCGGCTGGCGCCCGCCGCTTCACGCTCGTCTACGACGTGCCGCCCGGCCAGCCGCTGCAGCTCGAATACCGCGGGTTCAACGTGAAGGCCGCCCTGGTAAAGGTGAGATAGCTTCGCTCGTCGTCGCCTCTTCGGCGAGGCGCACGCCGTGGCCGCGATTCGATACGAATAGTCCCAGCGCGTCTGCGTCCGCCTCATCCTCCCGCCTCCGCGACCGACATGGCATCGTTCGCCGGCGGGCAGCTCCGGCCGGCGAGCGTATCGAGAATGCAGTTGGCAAGGCGGCCGGGCTTCGATGCGTGGAAATTGTTGAGAATGACCACGCCGTTGTTCTGGCTCGCGACGTTCGGGTTCGTCATGTCGAACGCGATGAAGGAGCTGTAGCCGTCGGAGATCCCGTTCTTGTAGTACCGGGTGATGCTGTTGGAAATCGGCTGGATGAACCAGCCCAGGCTCGTCGACACACGGCCGTTCGGTAGCGTGAAGTACGGCTTGCGGGTGTAGGGGAACAGGCTGTTCAGAGGGCAGTTGTCCAGCAGCATCATGTTGTAACTGAGCCAGACCATCATGTCCGCGAGCGTCGACTTGATGCGCCAGTCGCCGCCGGGCGCGGTCACCACGCCGTACGAGTTGTAGCCGGGCGCGACGCGGGCCTGTTGGTCCGGCGAAAGGCCGATGACGGTGTCGGGCATATCGAAGCCGTTCCCTGACCCGAGCAACGCGGCGAGCAGGTTCGCGTACTCCCAGGTGTTTCTGGCACTCTGGATGTAGGCAACCACAGAACCCAGGAGCTCGAAGGCGTCGTTGACGTAGGCGAACGTCGTGCCCGGTTCAGAAACCAGATGGTTGCCGGTGCTGATATAGGCGGCCAGTTCACTCCATGACGATTTGCCCGCGAGGTGACCGGGCTGTTCGTCTGGCGGAAACCCCGGCGTGTAGTCCGCGAGTTCCAGAAAGGTGATTTGATCCGGGCCCGGAGGAGCCGGCGGCGCCGGGTTCCACTCGGGAAGGGTCACGCCGCCGTCTGCGTAACTCGGCACGTAAGGTTGCACGTCGTCAAAGAGGCCGATCTTTCCGCTCTCGACCATCCATGCAAGGGCCGTGGCGGTGAACGTCTTGGTCACGGATCCGATCTCGTAAATGGACGTGGACGTTGGCGCGCCGCCCTGGCCGTTCTGTTCGGTCGTACCGAACTCCAGCAACGTCGGCGCCGTCCCCTGCAGGTATCCGACCACGAGCCCCGGCATGTTGGGTTGAGTCTGCTGGTACGCCGCCACCAGCGCGTTGATGTCGTCACTTACGGCCATAATCCCCCCGCCAGTTCACCACGACGTTCATCGCCGTGCGCTCCTCGTCTTCCGCCCCTTCGACGAACACGAACCGCCCGTCGGGGTGCACGTCGTAGTTCGCGTGCCGCTGCAGTCCGAGCCCCCCCGAGCGGGCGTATGGATCGGCGAAGAGCGCGCGGGGAGGTCCGGGTCGAGACGGATCGCTCCCCACCTCGACGGCCATCACCTGGCTGGGGCTGCGGTAGACAATCTCGCGCCCGTTCCTCGACCAGATCGGCTGGTTGCCGCCGGCGTTCGAGACCTGCACTGGCGGGCCGCCGGCGAAACGGCCGACAAAGGCTTCGCCGAACAGCGACGCGCCGGTCGCGAGCAGGACGAACTTCCCATCGGGCGAAAACACGCCGGCATTGACGCCTCTTGGCGTCTGCGATCCAGTGAGCGACAGCAGCAGCCACGCCAGGCCAGTCGGTGTCCGCTCGCTGTAGGCGAGGAGGTCTCCATCGGGCGAAACAGCCTCCGGGGTGTGGTCGGCCTGCGACTGCGTCAGACGTTCATCCTGCCCGGCGCCATCCGCGCGCCTGCGGTAGAGGCTGCGGGCGCCTGCTCTCACCGACGCAAAGATGACCCAGTGTCCGTCCCGCGACCACACCGGCGTGGAATCCGCGCCCCGATCTTGCGTCAGGCGGGTGGAGACCTCGCGATCGATGTCGTGGATCCAGATGTCGAGATTGTCCTTCTCGAGGATCGCGAGCGCGATCTTCGATCCATCGGGTGACACACGCGGCGAACGGTAGTCGCGCCGGAAGCGCGAAAGCGGCGAGGCGCGACCCGACCGGTCGACCCAGAGCAGGCTTCGCGGCCGCGACGGCGGCGCCGGCACATACGCCAGAGTCCCGTTCCCGGCGAGCGAGTACTGCGCATCGCCGCCTGCGTTCAGGCGCACGCCCGACTGCGCGTGGACGGGCGCTCCCGCCGTGAGCCGGTCGAGATCGAACGGCGCCGTCCACAGCGATCCGGAACCGCCGTCCGAGCGCGCGAATACCAGCTCGCCATTGGCGTGCTGCGGGGCCAGCGCCTGTTCGAAGAGAATGCGGCGCTCACCCGTCCGAAGCGACTGTACGACGATGCGCGCGGTCTCGACCGAGCCGCGCCAGTCGGTATAGAGCACGGCGTCGCCGCCTGGCAGCAGCCATGGGGACCTGATGCGTTGTCGATCCTGCGAGTTCCGCGCCGGGGCCAGCTTCTCCGGAGCGCCACCGAACGCGGCGATCCGCGACAACTCGGTGTCGCCGGGCGAGGCGACGAAGTAAATCTGGTTGTCGCCGCCCCAGGTCGCTCCTCGATCCGACGCGTCGCAGAGGACGCGCGGCTCCCCGCCCGAGAGCGCGACGGTCTTGAGTTTTCCATCGGCGACGAATCCAACAACGCGGCCATCGGGCGAGAAGAAGGGCGTGCGCGCACCCTCGGTACCGGGGATGGGTCGGGAGGAAAGCTCGGCAAGCCCGCGCACCACAAGCTGACTGCCGGCCGATGAACCTCCCACGAAGACAAGGTGCCGGCCGGACGGAGACACGGCGAGCGCCAGGCCCTGCGCCGGCAAGAGGTTCCCCCCTTGCGGCACGATCGAAAACTGTACGGCGGGTCCGGGCGGCATGTCGGGCCGGCCGAGGAGCCGCCAGGCGGCGAATGCGCCCAGCGAGATTCCCACGGCGAGTCCACCGGCGAGCAGGAGAAACGAACGCCGGCGCGGCGGGGCGGATCGCGCCCCGCTGCCGGCCGCCGGTTCCGACGCCGGGCCGGCGAGGATGTCTTCGATCGCGAGCCGGATGTCTCGCGCGTCGCCGAGCCGTCGCGACGGATCCTTCTGAAGGCACCGGCGCAGGAGCGACCGCACCTCCTGCGGCAGGTCGTCCGGCAGGCGTCCAAAATCCGGTTCGCTGCGCAAGATCGCGGCAATCAGGTCGCTGCCGCTCGCGCCGGCGAACGCCCGGGTGCCGCTGAGGGCTTCATAGAGCACGCAGCCGAACGACCAGATGTCCGATCGCTCGTCCGCCGGTTTGGCTCGCGCCTGTTCGGGACTCATATACGCGGGCGTGCCGAGAATCACGCCTGCCTCGGTCGCACCCATCGCGGTCTGCGTCGCAGCGGGCTCGTCCGGCCCGGCGGCCGCCCCCATGGCCCGTGCCAGCCCGAAGTCGAGCACCTTCACGACGCCCGCCGGCGTGACTTTGATGTTCGCCGGTTTCAGATCGCGATGGATGACGCCCTGCCCATGCGCCGCCTCCAGCGCGCCGGCAACCTGACGTCCAACGTCGAGCGCCTCAGCCGCCGTGAGCGACCCGGCCGCGATCCTTTCGTCCAGCGTCTCGCCTGGCACCAGCTCCATGACGAGGAATGGAGCGCCGGTGGCGGCATCGGAGTCGAATCCGTGCACGATGGCGATGTTCGGATGATTGAGCGAGGCGAGGAGCTGGCCCTCGCGTTCGAAACGGACCAGACGCCCGGGTTCGTTCGACAGCGCGCGGGGAAGGGTCTTGATCGCGACCTCGCGGTTGAGCCGCGTGTCCGTCGCCCGGTATACCTCTCCCATGGCGCCGGCGCCGATCGCGGCGACGATCTGATAGGGACCGACGCGGGTTCCGGCAGCCAGGGACATCGGGCGACGATTATATGAGGTCGTCGGGCATAATCGTTTCACTGATCCGCGCCGACGCTCTGCAGGACGCTGCACGTCGGCTTGGGTGGGCACGCTAGCTCTGCGGTCGCCGTGGCACGGCCTCGACGAGCACCTTCGAGGCGGCGCGCGCGCCGATCGTGACTTCGCGCTCGCCCGTGCCGCGCAGCCGCACGCTGTCCGCCGCGGTGTCGCGCTCCTCGACCTGGACCGTCTGGCCGGGCGTCAGGTCGTGGCGCTCGGCAAACCGCAGAAAGTCGGTCTCCTGATCGCTGACGCGCTTGACGACCATCGGGGAGTGAAGCGGACAGGTCAACAGGGTGTCGTACGCGGGAACGGTGACCGTCCCTTCGGGCGCCGGGATTGGATCGCCGTGCGGATCGACCGCCGGCCGTCCGAGCATCTCGTCGATCCGATCGATGAGGCGGTCCGAGACCGCATGTTCCAGGTGTTCCGCCTCGTCGTGCACGTCGGTCCAGCTCATGCCCATCACCTTCACCAGAAACAGCTCGATCAGGCGATGGCGGCGGAGCACCAGGGCCGCCAGCTTCTCGCCGGCCGACGTCAACCTGACGCCCGCGTACGCCTCGTACCGCACGAGGCCTGATTGAGCCAGGGCCTTCACCATCGCGGTGGCTGTTCCGGGAACGACCCCCAGGGCAGCCGCCAACTGCCCCATCGGCACCAGCTCATCCGGACCGAGCACTGTTTGCGCCTGGAAAACGGCCTTCAGGTAGTTCTCGACGGTATGTGACGGCAGCATGGGTGTTGACTTGGAATCATTCAATCTGATATTTTGATTTGTCAAAATCTGGTAGAACGATTACTCGAAATGATACCTTTTTCTCGTCGATCGTGGCTGCGGCTCGCGGGTCTCGGAACAGCGGCGGGCGCCGGGCTGCTCAGCGCGCGAAGCCTCGCCGGACAGGCAAAGAGCGGCGCGTACGACGCGATCCATCACGCCGCGCACGCCATGGGGCCGGTCGGCCGGGTCTCCACCGACCTCTTCGATCCGTCCGGCTTCCTGCGCGCCTGGAACTTCTCCAATCTCGCGCCCGACAAGCGCTCGCGGTTTTACCGCGAAACTCCGCGACCCGACGGCACGCTCCTCCGTGAGTACGAGATCATCGCGGTCGATCGCGAGATCGAGATCGCGCCGGGCGTGTTCTTCCCCGCGTGGACGTTCAACGGGCAGGTGCCCGGTCCGACGCTGCGCGCCACGGAGGGGGACCGCGTCAAGGTCACGTTCCTGAACCAGGGCTCACATCCGCACACGATTCACTTCCACGGGTGGCATCCGCCGGAAATGGACGGCTCGCTCCCGGAGCACCAGGTCATGCCCGGCGGGCGCTTCGTGTACGAGTTCGACGCGGAGCCGTTCGGGATGCACCTCTATCACTGTCACGCGGTGCCGTTGAAGCGCCACATCCACAAGGGGCTGTACGGCGTGTTCATCGTCGATCCGAAGGGGGAGCCCCGGCCCGCCGCCGACGAATTGATCATGGTGATGAACGGCTTCGACACGAACTTCGACGCCGACAACGAGGTGTACGCGGTCAACACCGTCGCCCATCACTTCATGCACGATCCCATTCGCGTGCAGGTCGGCTCTCTCGTCCGGATGTATGTCGTCAACCTCACCGAGTTCGATCTGATCAACAGCCTTCATCTGCACGGCATGTTCTTCGACGTCTACCGCACCGGCACGTCGAGGCAGAGCACGGAGACGACCGACACGATCATGCTGTGTCAGGGGGAGCGCGCGGTTCTCGAAACGCGCTTCCGCTATCCGGGCAGGTTCATGTTCCACGCGCACCAGAGCGAGTTCGCGGAGCTCGGATGGATGGGACTGTTCGAGGCCACGGGGGCACGCCGTGACACCTGAGACGCCCGCGGCTCGCGAATCGCCGGCCCGCCTCTGGCTCGCGGCGCTGCTGCCGCTCCTGCTGCTCGCCGGACTCCTCGTCGTCATGCTGAAGACGATGCCGTCCGATGCGCTGCGCAGCGACGGCGCGCCGCCCGTCGAGCGCCTGTCGATCCAGCGCGCGGTCCTCACGGCTGACGGGATCGTCCTCTCGGTGCTGAACGACGGGCCGGACGCGGTGACGATCGCGCAGGTCGTCGTGGACGACGCCTACTGGTCGTTCAGCACGGAGGGAGGATCGGTGCTCCGCCACCTCGGGCGGACGCGGCTGGTGATTCCGTATCCGTGGGTCGAAGGGGAAGCGCACGTCGTGAAGATCCTGACATCGACGGGCACCACCTTCGAGCACGAGATTCCAGTGGCGCTCCGGACCCCCGAGCCGGACGCCCGGCACTTGCTGGCCTTCACGTTGATCGGGCTGTACGTCGGCGTGATCCCGGTCGCCCTCGGGTTGCTGTGGTACCCCCTGGCGTCGCGGCTCGGGCGAACGGGCCTTGACGTGCTGCTCGCCGTGACGATCGGGTTGTTGCTGTTCCTCCTGATCGACGCCGCGCACGAAGGGATCGAGAAAGCAGGGGCCTTGCCGGGATCGTTCCAGGGCGTCGCGTTGTTCGTGGCCGGGGCCGCGGGCGCGTACCTGACGCTCGAGTGGGTGGGGGCGTGGCTGCGGCAGCGTCGCGCGGGCGCGCGGGCCGCCGGATCGCCCGGGGCCATTCTCGCGCTCCTCGTCGCGGTGGGCATCGGCCTCCACAACTTCGGTGAAGGGCTGGCCATCGGCGCGGCGTTCGCGCTGGGCGAGGCCGCGCTCGGCACGCTGCTCATCCTCGGGTTCACCCTCCACAACACCACGGAGGGCCTCGCGATCGTCGCGCCGATCGCCAGGGAACGCCCCTCGGTGGCGACGCTCGCACGGCTCGGGCTGATCGGCGGCGTCCCGACCATTGCGGGCGCCTGGCTCGGCGGTCTCGTGTATTCGCCCGTCGCGGCGGTGCTGTTCCTCGGGCTCGGAGCGGGCGCGATCGCGCAGGTCGTCGTTCAGATTTCGAGGCAGATGGCTGGCGGACGTCCGGTCGCCGAGCGGTTTGCCACCGCGCCGGTGATGGTTGGACTCTTCGCCGGATTCGCCGTGATGTACGGCACCGGCATGCTTGTAGGGTGACGAGTCATGAAGGGATCCATCGTTCGCATCGTCCTGATTGGCGTCGCGGCATTGGGCGCGGCGGCCCTGCCGCGCGGAGCCGTGATCGTGCCGGCCGGCGATCCGGCGCCTCGTGAGATCAGGATCGTCGTGAAGGACATGACGTTCTATGTCGACGGGCAGGACATGCCGAATCCGATGCTGCGCGTCAAGGCGGGCGAGCGGATCCGCCTCGTCCTCCGGAACGAGGACGCCGGCATGACGCACGACTTCGCAGTGGCGTCGTGGAAGGTCGGGACCCGGGCGCTGATGGACAAAGGCGAGGAGGACGCGCTCGTCTTCCGCGTGCCCTACCAGCGCGGCACGACCCCGTACCACTGCACGCCGCACTCCGAGATGATGCGAGGCACCATCCAGGTCGAATGACCGCCGGCGGGCGTCCCAGCCTCCCCCGCCCTAGACGGCCTTTCAGGCCGGCACTTTACAGCGTCGCTTGACAACCGCGGGCGTTACTGTTACATTCTGTAACGTGACGACGAGTAACAGACAGCTCACCGATCTCCAGCAGGCCATCGTGGACTTCATCTGGAAGGCGGGCCCCTCGACGGCGGAACAGGTCCGCGCGGGGCTCGCCCCGAAGTACGAGCTCAAGGACTCCACGATCCGCACGCTGCTCCGCAGGCTCGAGGACCGCGATTACCTGACGCACACCGTGGACGGCAAGGTCTTCGTCTACCGCGCGTCCGTGCCGCCGCGCAGCCTGGCCGCGCGGTCCGTGCAGCAGATCATCGAGCGCTTCTGGTCCGGCTCGGCCGAGCAGTTCCTCGCCGGGATGGTGGACGAACAGGTGCTCACCCCCGCGCAGATCCGCAAGCTTGCCGCCAGGGTCAAGAACCGCAAGTAGGAGGACGTGATGTTCGGACTTGCCGCAGACATCTCGCTTCGCATCCTCGCCGCCGCCGCGGCCGTGGGCCTCGTGCTCGTCGTGCTACGCGTGCGCTCGGGCGCGGCGCGGCACGCCGCCTGGTTGGCGGTCCTGCTGGCGATGCTGACGATGCCCGTGCTGACGGCGATCGTTCCGCGAGTCGAGGTGCCGGTGCCCTCCACGCTGGTGGACTTTGGGACGAGTGCCGGCGAGCCCGATCCGTACGAACCTGTGGGAACGCCGGTGAGCCCCGATTTCACTGATCTCCAGCCTTCCCTCGCCGTCACCAGTTCGGCTCTCGAAGCGAAGGAGAGCCCCATTCGTTTCACCCTTGACCGGCGGAGCGCGGCGATAGCGCTCTACGCCGCCGGCGTGCTGTTCTTCTTCGTCCGGCTCGCGGGTGGCTGGATGCTCGCGCGGCGCCTGGTCGCCGGCGCCAGCCGCGTGGCGTGCGACAACCGCGCGCCGGTCTTCGAGTCCGCGGCGGTGGCCACGCCGATGACGACGGGCATCGTCTCGCCGTGCGTGCTGTTGCCCATGACGTGGCGCGAGTGGCCCGCGGACAAGCTCGGTGCCGTCCTCGCGCACGAGAACGCGCACGTCGCCCGGCGGGATTCGCTCGTGGCACTCCTCGCGCACGTCAACCGCGCGATCTTCTGGTTCCATCCGCTCGCCTGGTGGCTGGAGCGCACGCTGGCCGTCACTGCGGAGCATGCCTGTGACGAAACCGCCGCGCGCCAGGTGGGCCAGCCGCGCCGCTATGCGGAAGTGCTGCTCGACATGGCCGAAGCCGTCCGGCTGCGCGGGCACCGCGTGTCGTGGCAGGCCATCGGCGTGGATGGCTCCGGCCTGCTCGGCGCGCGCATAGACCGCCTGCTGCGCGGCGATGCCATGGCGCGGATGTCGGGTGCGCAGCGCGTGGGCGTGGCCGTCGGCTGTGCCGCGGTCCTCGTCCTCGCAGTCGCGTGCCGCCAGCAGATTGCCGCCGAGCCCCTCCGCCCGGATCCCGAGGTCCAGAGGCTGATCGACGACACCAAGGCGCGCAGCGAGAGACACAGGGCGGCCGTGGCGATGACGGCTCCGGAGGCGGCGGCACTGGAGCAGAGCCTCGAGGCAAATCCTGACAACCTCAACGCGCGCGAGACGCTGATCATCTTCTACGATCAGGCCCTCAAGGTGAGCTGGGAGGAGAAGCTCGCCGGGATCCGCAAGCACGCGCTGTGGCGGATTGCGCATCTGCCGGAAACGGACCTGTGGATCCCCAGCATCTCCAAGCGATACGACCCGGAGGGGTACGGACAGGCGAAGCACCTCTGGCTCGAACAGACATCCAAGCCGGAGGTGACGCCCAAGACGCTGGGGAGAGCCGCGGCGTTCCTGAGCAAGTATGACGAACCGATCGCCGAGGAGTTGTTGCTTCGCGCCCGGCGGATGGAGCCCGCGGGCCTGTGGTCCGAGCGGCTCGCCGACCTGTATGCACGTGCGATCGCCGGGTCCATTGATCCCGGGTATCGTGCGACCGACGCGGACGAGGCGCGGTCGCCGTACGCTGTCGAGGCGCGGCGCACGCTCGAGGCGACCAGCGATCCGAACCTGCTGGCGGCAGCGGGAAATGCGCTCGCGACGCGGTACCGGCCATCCGGTGCGGTCGCTCTCGGCCGCCGTTGCCTCGAACGCGCCGCCGCGCTGGATCCGCAGAACGCACGGGCACGCAGCGGACTGGCGGTGCTCCAGCAACGCGAGCGCATGACGCAAATCCAGGGCCGCCTTCATCCCGCCGGCGCGCGTGACGCCTTCGACGCGTTCAGCGACGCCGCGTATGCGGCGATCTCGGCCCTCTCAGAGGAGGATCGCCTGTTCTACCTTCCATCGGCGGCCGAGGGCGCTTACATGAGCGCGGAGTACATCGACTACATGGCGCGCGAAAAGCCCGAAGCCAGGCGCTTGGACGCCCAGAAGCGAGCCGGCCAGGGTTGGGCCCGCTCGCGCCAGTATGCGACCGACGCGCTGGCGCTCGCGGAACGGCACCGCCAGGCCCCTGAATTCGGCGACATCGTTTACCGCGCACACGCGGTCCTTGGGGCCCTCGCGCTGAAGGATGGGAACCGCCAGAAGGCGGTCGAACACATGCGCACCGCGGCGGCGGCGCCCGTATCGCCCGTATCGGAGGAGGGGCCCTACACGCCGCGCTTCAGGCTACGCGGACGCGTCGTCGAGTATCTCCTGCGCAAAGGCGAACGCGAGTCGGTCGCCGAGTTCCTGGAGAAGTCGGCTGATCGCTTCCCGACCGAGCGGGAGCGACTGCTGAAGGACGCCGGACAGATCCGCGCGGGGGTCATGCCCCAGTCCTACCAATACGCCGAAGCACGCCGATGAGAGGCGGGCGAGATCAGTCCTGCCTGAGCGTGGCGATCGGATCGATCCCCACGCCTACTCCGCGCGCAGCGCGACGATAGGATCGACGTTCATCGCGCGACGCGCCGGGATGAGCGACGCGAGTGCGGCAACCAGCAATAGCGCGAACGGCAGCGCGACGAACGTCAGCGGATCGTGGGCGCCGACGCCGAAGAGCAGTCCGCCCATGAAGCGCGTGAGCGCCAGGGCGCCGGCGAGCCCGAGCGTAAGGCCCACGACGCCGATCTGCAATCCCTCTGAAATGACCATCCGGAGAACGTCGCGGCGAGCGGCGCCGAGCGCCACCCGGATTCCGATCTCCTGCGTGCGCTGCGCCATCGAGTACGCCATCACGCCGTAGATGCCGATCGCGGCGAGCGCGAGCGCGACGACGGCGAACAGACCGAGCAGCAGCGTGGTGAAACGCCGGTTCGCCTGCGAACGCGCAAGGATCGCCTCGACCGTCCGGACGTTCGAGATCGGCTGATCGCGATCGATCGACCAGACCTGCGCCTGCGCCGCGCCGGCGATCGCGGTAGGATCGCCCGACGTGCGAATCAGCGCGTACATCCGGCGGTCGGGCGCCTGCTGGATCGGATAGTACAGCTCCGCCCAGGGTGCGCGATCGACGCCGCCGCGACGCGCGCTCCCGACGACCCCGACGGTCGTGAGCCATTGCACCTGCGAGTCGGATGGATCGCCGAACGTGACGCGCTTCCCGAGAGTGCTGATTTCACGTACACTTAGCGTTTACGGTGAGGTGGCCGAGAGGCTGAAGGCGGCGGTTTGCTAAACGCCCTTCAGCCCCTCGGCGGCCTTCGTCTTTTTGGCCTGAATTCCTTTCTTTTCAGCACTTCCACGATCGACCGCATTGGCCAGCGTTGTCCCGAGAAGCCCACTTTTTGGCGCGCCGCAGGGACAATCGCGGGGACAGTAGCATTGCGGAATCAGATTCAATCAGATAATCTTGGCCTATGAAGACGCGGTCCGTTACCGACGTCGCGAGGAACTTCAGCGCCGTCCTTGACGCGCTCGAACGCGACCAGGAAGAGGTCGTCCTCGTGCGAAATCAGCGACCGATTGCCCGACTTGTTCCTGAGGCGCCGCGTCAGGACGCGTTGAGTGTATTCGGCGATCTCTATCGTACGCTTGACGACAAAACGGCGGAAGCCCTGTCGG
>MELC01000043.1 GCA_001767455.1 Acidobacteria bacterium RIFCSPLOWO2_12_FULL_66_21 | reverse complement strand
CGGCTCACCTGCGGCGCCGCCCGCCCGCTCAGGCCGTGGCGAATCGCACTTCGACCGAGATGCCCGCACCAGCCCCCGAACGCCAGACGAGCCGACGTCGATGGTCTTGAGCCCGAACGCCCGCACTGTACTCGATGACGGGCGATTCGCCGCGGCCTGAATGTGAACAATGTTCGCGCGGCGCCGTCAGGTGCAGCCGGATGTTGGGCGCTGCGCCAATGGGCGCACACCAGATCTGGAAACGAAGACCGCACTGAAGGAGAACGCGACCAGGTGTTCGACCGAGCGGTCGGGTGATGACCGGCACCGCAGGGAGAAGATCTAGCTATTGACAAACGGAGGGCTGATAGGTGTTATGCCGTCCGTCGAAGGAGCCCCGCGCCGACGGAACGGTAGCGAGAGCACCGGCCTTCGAATGACCCGCAGGCGCGCGCCTCTCGCCACATCAAGGGCCGATGGAGCGAAGGCCTACGCACCGCCACGTTCGTCGATGCCACCGCGCGCCGACGCTCGAAGGACCACGCCCGACGAAGCCGACATCGACCTCCGGCAAACCACCCGGATGCTCGAAGGAGTCCGGTGCCTTCCGACCGAAACCGCGAACGCGCCCCGACGCCCGTTGAACCCCCAGGGTTGTAAGAAGCCTGACAACAAAATGATTTCGCCTGTCGGCATAACTACTTCTTCATTAGACCGCCCGAACCCACGTCTGCGGCCAACGACCCGCCGCCCGGGTCGATGATCCTCCGTATTCTACAGATGCGGTGGATGATAGCACCGGCTGATGGTGGGGACGGCTGGTCATTGGCTGCCGGGCGGGTGGCGGGCTGCGGGGACGTTTCGCTGCGGGCCTTCGCGGCTGTTCACCTGCCCGTAGATCTGCCGGCGACAGCTAACGTCCACCACGATAACGAGTTGTCGCCAGCGGTGGTAACGGCCATATGGCCGATGGCCGAGGGCGGCGGCGGCGAATGACAACATCCGACATGGTCGCATTGGCTGCGACGGACGCGGCTAGAGTGTCGGCAAGGTCCGCGGACCGCGCCGCGATAGTGCCTACCCGTCAACCCCGGACCCGAGCCGGTGCCCCGCTCAGGCCGACAATGGCTGCAGCCGTTGCGGCCAATGCGGCGTCACGTATCCGCCGGGCTCTTCACCCCGAGCGGACCACGGTTCATCACGTGTGTGTAGATCATCTTATGTGGACGACTACATACTGTAAGATGATCTATACCCACGTCGTGAAGGAACTCCGCACTCCGGCGCGAAGTCTCCTGGACATCCTCCAAATGCGCGTGGAACCGTAACGCGCATAGGGGCCGTCCACCGTTCGACTCATATTCTCTGGAAGTTCTTCTCGATCTCCCGGCGCGTGATGCGCAGGACGACGGGGCGGCCGTGCGGACACACGCTCGAATACGCGGTGCGCCTCAGCTCCTCGAGGATGTACCGCATCTTCTCCATCGTCAGCGGGTAGTTCGCCTTCACGGCGGCGTGGCAGGCCATGGTGGCGGCAATGCGGCGGAGCGCGTCCTCCACGCGCGAGCCCGTGTCGAGCCCCTCGAGATCCTCGGCGAGCGCGCGGACCGCCGCCTCACATTCGGCAGGGTCGAGCACCGCAGGCACGGCGGAAAGGCGGACGCTGTCGCCGCCGAACTCCTCGATCTCGAGCCCGAACCGATCGAGCGTCGCCGCATGCGGCACGAGCGCCTGGCGCTGCGCCGGCGACAGCTCGATCAGCATGGGCGTCAACAGCCGCTGGCTCTCGAGACGGCCGGCCGTCAGCTTGTCCATCACCTGCTCGAACAGCACGCGCTCGTGCGCCACGTGCTGATCGATGATCGCGATGCCTTCGTCGTCGATCGCGATGATGAAAGTGTCGCGGAACTGGCCCAGGGGGATCATGGGACGGATCTCGCTGCTCGCAGTCCGCAGCTCGCCGCTCGCAGCTCGTTGCTCGACGCTCGGATCGACGCTCGGCGCCACGAAAGAACGCCATGCTTCCGCCGATTCGGGCGTCCAGCGGTTGCCGACGGTCGCGCCGGACATGACGCCGGGGATCCCCATGGGCCGCGGCTCTGCGGGCGGGGGCGCGAAGGGCGTGAATTGCAGCTCCGGCGCGCGGCCCTGGCCGAGCGCCTCGCCGAGCGCGCGCCGCAGGACCTCGTGCACGAGCGACTGCTCGAGGAACCGCACTTCCGCCTTCGTCGGATGCACGTTGACGTCGACGCGATCCGGCGCGATCTGGATGAACAGGTGGACTTCGGGGCTGCGCTCCTTGATCGTCGCCACGCTGTAGGCATCCCCGATCGCATGCGCAATCGTGCGGTCCTTCACGATGCGCCGGTTCACGAAGACGTTCTGCGCGCCGCGCACCGGCCCCTGGTCGCCGAGCGCAGCGACGTAGCCGTGCACCTTGAGCCCGCCGGCTTCCTTCCGAATCTCGATCAGGTCCGGCCGTTCGCCGAACAGCTGGAAGAACCGCTCGCCCAGGCCGTTCGCCGGAGGACACTCGACCAGTTTCCGCATGCCGGGACCCGCGGACGATCCGCTCGTGAGCAGGAATCCCGTCTCCGGATAGCCGAGCGCCATCTGCGTGACGAGGCGCGAAATCTGGGCCGACTCCGCGGCATCCGACTTCAGGAACTTCCGCCGCGCGGGCAGGTTGTAGAAGAGGTCCGCGACCTCGATGCACGTACCCTCCGGCGCACCCACTTCCCTCTCGCTGGCGACGGTGCCGCCGTTCACGCGAATCTCGGTGCCGCTGGCGCTGCCGCGCGCGCGCGTGCGCAGCGTGAAATGCGACACCGACGCGATGCTCGGGAGCGCTTCGCCGCGGAACCCGAGCGTCCGGATCGCGCCGAGATCCTCAGGACTCGCAATCTTGCTCGTCGCATGCCGCTCCAGCGCCAGCCGCGCGTCCTGCGGATCCATCCCCTCGCCATCGTCCTCCACCCGGATCGACTTCTTGCCGCCAAGTTCGATCGCGATCGAGATCCGCCGCGCCCCGGCGTCCAGCGCGTTCTCCAGCAGTTCCTTCACGACCGAAGCCGGGCGCTCGATGACCTCGCCGGCGGCGATCTGGTTCGCAAGGTGTGACGGGAGACGGTGGATTCTAGACATCGTCGGCGCTAATCGTTTGTCGTAGTCGAAGTCAGCAGACAGCTGGCAGCCGTCAGATCCAGCGTTTGGCCCTGAAGTACCCGAGCATCGTGCCGGACATCGTCAGCATGATCGCGAGGACCCACCAGAACTGCGCCCCCTCACCACCCGGCAGGTGCGGCAGCGGCACGTTCATGCCGTACATGCTCGTCAGGACGGTCAACGGCATGAACAGCGTGGCGATGATCGTCAGCACCTTCATGACGGCGTTCAACTGGTTCGACACCATCGACAGGTGCGCGTCGAGCAGGCTGGTGATGCGGTCCCCGAAGTACGCCGCCTCGTCGGTGAGGCGCACCAGGTGATCGTGCACGTCGCGGAAGCGGTACGACAGGGCCTCGTCGATGAACGGGAACTCGCGGCGCGCCATGCGGCCGACGGCGTCGCGTTCGGGCTGAACGACGCGCCGGAGCGACGAGATGTCCTTTTTGAAATCGAGAATCTTCCGCGCGAGCTGCGGTTGGGGCCGTTCGAACACTTCCTTCTCCAACCGGTCGAGCCGATCGTTCAGCTTGTCCACCTCCGGCCGGTAGTTGTCGACCATCGCGTCGATGATCCGGTGCATGAGGGCCGCCGGCCCCTCGCCGAGGGCGCGCACGTTCCGCTCGCAGACGTCGCGGATCTTCGCCACGGACCGCGAGATGCCGCCGTGCACGGTCACCAGATAGGTGGAGCTCAGGAAGAAATCCACATCCTGCGTACGGAAATAGTGCTCGCGGGCGCGGAAGTCGATGCCGTGCAGCACGGCATACAGGTAACTGCCGTACGACTCGACCTTCGGATGCGGGACTTCGGCGACCGCGTCCTCGATCGCCAGCTCGTGAAAGTGAAACGGGTCCGAGAGGAGGCGGGTCTCTTCGGGCGTGGGCGCGCTCATGTCCACCCACAGCCACACGCCGCTGTCACTCTTCAGCCAGGCGGGATCCACACGGTCTACCGTCCGCGTGGATCCCCCTTCGCTGACGTAGATCTTGATCAATCGCCGACCTTGACCGAGAGCGCCGCCTGCGCCGCCGCCAGCCGCGCCACCGGCACCCGGTACGGGGAGCAGCTCACGTAATCCAGGCCGACCTTCTCGAAAAAGTGGATCGACGACGCATCGCCGCCGTGCTCACCGCAGACCCCCACCTTGAGGCCGGGACGCGCCGCGCGCCCCTTCTGCACGCCCATCGCGACGAGCTGGCCGACGCCCACCGTGTCAATGGTCGCGAAGGGATCCTTGTCGAGGATCTTCTTGTCCTGGTAGGCGCCCAGGAACTTGCCGATGTCGTCGCGCGAGAACCCGAAGGTGAGCTGTGTGAGGTCGTTGGTGCCGAACGAGAAGAACTCCGCCTCGCGCGCGATCTCGTCCGCGGTCACGGCGCCGCGCGGCACCTCGATCATCGTCCCGACCAGGTATTTGATCGCAACCCCCTGCTCCTTCATCACCTCGGCGGCCACCCGGTCGACGATCGTCTTCTGATCGCGCAGCTCCTTCACGTGTCCGACCAGCGGAATCATGATCTCGGGGACGCACCTGGTCCCCTCCTTCGCGAGCTGGCAGGCGGCCTCGATGATGGCGCGCGTCTGCATCTCGGTGATCTCGGGGTACGTGATGCCGAGACGGACCCCGCGGTGGCCGAGCATCGGGTTGAACTCGTGGAGCTGCTCGACGCGGCGCAGGAGCGCGCGCTTCTCGTCGACCTCCTTCCCCTTCGTCCCCTTCTCCTCCATCCGCGCCAGGTCGACCATCAGGTCCTCGCGTTTCGGGAGGAACTCGTGCAGCGGCGGATCGATCGTGCGGATCGTCACGGGCGAGCCGTGCATCCCCTTGAACACGCCGTAGAAATCGCCGCGCTGCAGCGGCAGGAGCTCCGCGAGCGCCGCGCGACGGTCCGCCTCGTTGTTGGCGAGGATCATCTTCTGGACGATCGGGATGCGCCCTTCGCCGAAGAACATGTGCTCGGTGCGGCAGAGGCCGATGCCGCGCGCGCCGAAGGCATAGGCCGTCTCCGCCTGATCCGGCTGATCCGCGTTGGCGCGGATGCCGAGCCTGCGGAACCTGTCCGCCCACGACAGCAGCTTGTCGAACCGCCGGTATACGTCCGAATCCTGCGGCTTCATTTCGCCGGCAATCACCTGGAGGATCTCGCTCGGCTTGGTGGCCACCTGCCCGACCTTCACCTCGCCGGTCAGGCCGTCGAACGAGACGAAGTCCCCTTCCTTGATCGTCTTGCCGCCGACGACGCACGTGCGGGCGGCCTCGCTGACCTCGAGCGCGCCCGCTCCGACGATCGACGGCTTGCCCATCTGGCGTCCCACGACCGCCGCGTGTGACGTCATGCCGCCGGTCGCCGTGAGAATGCCCTGCGCGACGAACATCCCGTGAATGTCGTCGGGCACCGTCTCCTTGCGGATCAGGACGACGCGCTTCCCGTCGCGCGTCCACTCGACCGCGTGATCGGCGGTGAACACCGCCTGGCCCGACGCGGCGCCGGGAGAAGCGGGCAGGCCTTTGGTCGCAACCGGCAGCGCCTTCCAGGCCTTCGGGTCGAACACCGGCGCCAGCAACTGCGACACCGACTCGGGATCGACCTGCAGCACCGCTTCTTTCGGCGTAATGAGCTTCTCGGCGACCAGATCCGTGGCGATCATGACGGCGGCGTATCCCGTGCGCTTGCCGTTGCGGGTCTGCAGCATGAACAGGCGGTCGTCCTGGACCGTGAACTCGAAGTCCTGGACGTCCTTGTAGTGGCGCTCGAGGCGGGACGTGATCCGGCGCAGCTCCTTGTACGACTTGGGCAGCACCTGCCGGAGCTCGCTGATCTGCTGCGGCGTCCGGACGCCGGAGACGACGTCTTCCCCCTGCGCGTTGATCAGGAACTCGCCGTAGAACTCGTTCGCGCCGGTCGCGGGATTGCGCGTGAAGCCGACGCCGGTCGCCGACCGATCGCCCATGTTGCCAAAGACCATCATCTGGACGTTGACCGCGGTGCCGATCGAATCCGGGATCTCGTAGATGCGGCGGTACTCGATCGCGCGCGCGTTGTTCCAGGAACGGAAGACGGCGTCGCGTGCGCCGCGCAGCTGCTGCAGCGGGTCCTGCGGGAACGACTTGCCGCTCTTCGCGCGGACGACCTCCTTGTAGCGCATGACCACTTCGCGCAGGGCCTGCTCGTCGAGGTCGGTGTCGAGGTGCGCGCCGTACGCTTCTTTGATGTCCTCGAACTTCCGCTCGAACGCCTCCTTGGGAATCTCGAGCACGACGTTGCCGTACATCTGGATGAAGCGCCGATAGCTGTCGTACGCAAAGCGGCCGTTGCCGGTGCGCGCCATCAGGCCTGCGACCGTCTCGTCGTTGAGCCCGAGATTCAGGATCGTGTCCATCATGCCGGGCATCGAGAACTTGGCGCCCGATCGGACCGACACGAGCAGCGGGTTCTTCACGTCGCCGAGCTTCGCCCCCGCCGCCGCCTCGAGCTTCTTCAGGTTCCCCAGCATCTCGCGGTCGACCGACGCCGGCGTCTTGCGGTGCTCCTTGTAGTAGAGCGTGCACGCGCCGGTGGAGATCGTGAATCCCGGCGGGACGGGCAGCCCCGCGTTGGTCATCTCGGCGAGGCCGGAGCCCTTGCCGCCGAGCAGATCCTTCATCGTGCGATCGCCGTCAGCCTTGCCGTTGCCGAAGAAATACACGTACTTGCGCCTGGCCGTGGCTCGTGGCTCGTGGCTCGTGGCTCGAGTGGTTCTCTTCGCCGGTTTCTTTGCATCACGCCGGACCCTGGTCGCGGCGCGTCTGTGCCTTTTCGCCATATGAGTGCTACTCCGTTTGCGGAATGATTTCGGAGATGTCCGCGAGATGAAGGACGAGATCCCTCAACGATGCCATGAGCGCCAGGCGCGCGGACCGCAGCCGGGCGTCCTCGGCCATGACGAATACTTCCGTGAAGAATCGATCGACCGGGGCGCGCAACCCGGCGATTTCCGCGAACGCGCCGCGGTAGTCGCTGCGCCCGACGGCGGCGTCCACGCGCGGGCGCCGCGCGTCAATCTGCTCGAGCAGCGCGCGCTCGGCCGGCTCGGCGAGCGCGTCACGGTCGATCTCGCCGCCCGTCGCGGTTTCTTTCGTGATGTTCTTGACGCGCTTGAACAGGATGGCCAGAGCGTGGAGGTCTTCCGACCCCCGCAGCGTCTGGAGCGCAGAGAGGATTAACCGGGCACGGCGCGGTGAGCCATCGAAATCTGGTGGCACGACTGCGTTCAGCTCCCCGAAATCGAAGCCGCGCGTGCGGAACAGGTGCCTGGCGCGCTCCGCGACGGCATAGTCGGCCAGAACCGTTGGCAGCCAGTTGTCTGGCTGCACACCGAAGCCGACACCAGCGCGGGCGACAAGATCCGCGATGCGCGGTTCCGCGGACAACCCGGTAAGTTCGTGAAGATCCACCAGAATCCGTACGATCCCCTGCAGCTGTCTTCGGAGCCCAAATGGATCACGCGAGCCGGACAGCCGTTCGCCGGCGATCGAAAGACCCGCCACAGTGTCCAGCTTGTCCGCTAGAGAGAGCGCCGTCCACGAAATCGTCGCAGCGCCAAGTTGGATGCGGTCGGGCGGCGAGTCCGCCTCAACACCGACGGGCAGGTACTGGTGATAAATCGCCTTCCAGACCTCCTCCGGCTCGCCCTCGGCTTCTGCGTAAATACCACCCATCACTCCCTGCAGTTCCGGGAACTCAAACACCATGTCGGTAGTGAGGTCAGCCTTTGCAAGTCGTGCTGCCCGAGTCGCGTGTCGAGAGTCTTCTGGGCGTCCCAGGGCTTCAGCCGCGATCCATCCAGCTAGTCTCTCGATTCGCTCCGTCTTGTCACGGTAGCTCCCCAGCTTCTTATGGAAGAGTACCGTATCGAGGCGCTCGAGTCTGGATTCGAGCGGCACCTTGCGATCCGACTCCCAGAAGAATTTCGCGTCGCGCAGCCGCGCTGTCACGACGCGCTCGGCATTCTTCGCGATGACCCGCTCGTCGGCCGGCTGCGTGTTGACGACCGCCAGGAACGCTTCCTTCAACGCGCCGCCATCCGTCGTCACGGGAAAATAATGCTGATGGTGCACGAGCGTGGTCGTCAGCACCTCCTCGGGCAGGGCGAGGAAGGCGCGGTCGTAGAAGCCGGCGACGACGCCGGGGAACTCGACGAGATCGGCGACTTCCTCGATGAGCGGCGCGTGCCGTTTGAGGTGCACGCGGCCCCCGAGCCGGCGCGCGTGCGCCTCGAGATCCCGTGCGATGCGATCGCGCCGCTCCGAGTGATCCAGGACGACGAAGCATTCGGCCAGCCGCGCGCGGTACTCCTCGAACGTGCGCACCTTGACCGACCGGCCCGCGCGGCCGCTCGTCGCGAGAAACCTGTGCCCGTAGGTGAGCGCGCCCGACTGGACGTCCTGCACCTGCGGCCCCGACGCTCCCGCGGTGCGGCCGATCGTGACCGGCACGACGCGGCCGCCGTACAGGAACAGCAGCCACCGAATCGGACGGCCGAACAGCAGCTCGCCGCGCCCGTCGTCGAGCTTCGCGTCCCAGTGCATCTGCTTGGGGAACGTGAGATCGCGCAGCACCGCCGTGAGGATGTCGGGCAAGGTGTCGACGGCACTTCTCCCGCGCTGGCGCCTCTGGCAGGCGAGGTACTCGCCCTTGGCCGTCTGCACGCGGGCGAGCTGCTCGACAGGAACGCCTTGCTTCTTCGCGAAGCCGAGCGCCGCCTGAGTCGGCTGCCCGTCCGCGCCGAACGCGGCTGAGACGGGCGGCCCCGACACGGTTTCCTCGAGATCCTCCTGCCGCTCCGCGATGCGCGCCACCCGCGCCGTCAGCCGCCGCGGCGTGCCGAAGCTCTCGACCGGCCCGTCCGGAGGGATGCGGTACTCGTCGAGCCGCGCCTTCACGCGTTCGGCAAGCTGCCGCGTCAGCGCCGGCAGCCACGCCGCCGGCAACTCCTCGACGCCGATCTCGATCAGGACCTCTCTATCCATGAATTTGGTGAATTGGTGAATTGGAGAATTGCTGAATTGGTGAATTGTGAGTTGTGAGTTGAAGAACCACATGCTCCATCGAACGTCCGGACGGCTTCGGCAGCGGGCGGTGAAGTCGTCCGAGCGTTGGGACGAGCCGGTTGCGCTCAATTCACAAATTCACGAATTCACAATTTCACGATTTCCTCCACTCCCGTCCACTTCCTCGCGATCGCGACCGCCATCTGCCGCACCTTGAGGATGTAGGCCATGCGCTCGGTGACGCCGATGCCGCCGCTCGCGTCGAGCAGGTTGAACATGTGCGAGCACTTCAGGCAGTAATCGAGCGCCGGCAGCGCCAGGCCGCTCCGGAGGAGCGTTTCCGACATCGCGCGATACTCGTCGAACAACCGCCGGTGCACCGCGTGCAGCTCCGCGGCGGGCATGTCGATCTGGCCGAACGCGTACTTCGACTGCTCCACTTCGTCGCGATGGCGCACCTCCCGATAGGTGACGCCGGGCGCCCACTCGAGATCGAACACGTCGTCCACGTCCTGCAGCGCCATGGCGAAGCGCTCGAGGCCGTACGTCAGCTCGACGGAAATCGGCGACAGGTCGACGCCGCCCGCCTGCTGGAAGTACGTGAACTGGGTGATTTCCTGGCCGTCGAACAGCACCTGCCAGCCGATGCCCCATGCGCCGAGCGTCGGCGACTCCCAGTTGTCCTCCTCGAAGCGGACGTCGTGCGCGCGCAGGTCGATGCCGCAGGCCTCCAGGCTCTGGAGGTACATCTGCTGCACCTCGTCGGGCGCCGGCTTGAGGACGACCTGGAACTGGTGGTGCTTGAACAGGCGGTTCGGGTTCTCGCCGAAGCGTCCATCGGCCGGTCGCCGCGACGGCTGCACGTACGCCACGTTCCAGTGGTCCGGACCGAGCACGCGCAGAAAGGTCTCCGGGTGCATGGTGCCCGCGCCCATCTCGATGTCGAGCGGCTGCTGGATGAGGCACCCGCGCGACGCCCAGAATTCGGAGAGCTTGAACACGAGCTGTTGCAATGTGACCATGCGTCGCTATTTGCGCATCTCGCGCAGAACCCTCGTGGACCTCAGCTCCTTGTCGAGGTGGAGGTTCAGCAGCCGGCGATGCACCGTCTCGATCTCCCGCGCGGCTCGCGTGCCGAGCGGCAGGGAGCCGAGCCGATCCGGGGCGATGGCGCCGCAGGACTTGAGGAATTGCAGCGCCTCCGAACCGAGCGCGCTTCCACCGGCCGGCGGCGCGCACGTCCGGCACAGGAAGACGTCGTCACGCGGCGGCATCACGGCACCGTGCTCGAACACCTCGCCGCACCCCGGACAGCCGGCAATCGCCGGGTAGACACCCTGGAGCCGCAGGATCCAGTACTCGAAATAGCGCGCGAGCCGCTCCACCGGCGCCCCCTGCGCGATCGCGTCGGTCATCGACGACCCGAGGCGATACAGCCGCTCGTCGGCGTGCGCCTCCTGGGCCCATTCATCGATCAGTTCCGCGAAGTACCCGACGTGGCCGAGCAGGTCCGCGCTCCCGCCGATCGCCGACAGCGGCGACCGCGAGGGCTCGATGTAGTTGATGCGGACCAGGTCGCGCTGCTCGCGCTCGTAGTAGGCGACCCCGCCGCACGTCATCGGTTCGAGCGCGCCGATGAACTTCGATCGCGCGCGCCGGGCGCCTTTGGCCACGCCCCGCTTCTTGCCGCGATCCCGCGTCAGGAACACCACGATCCGGTCCGCCTCGCCGAGCTTGTAGGTCCGGAGGATCAGCGCTTCCGACGTGTAGACGGGCACGTTCCTATCTTATCCCGCCTTGTTCAGGAATCTCAGGAACAGCGTGCCCAGTCCGAGGAAGGAGAAAAAGCCGAACACGTCGGTGAGGGTCGTGATGAAGACCGACGAGGCGAGGGCGGGATCGACCTTGAGGGCGCGAAGCGCCAGCGGAATCAGCGTCCCGGCGGTGGCGGCCACGAACATGTTGATCACCATGGCCATGCCCAGAATGCCGCCGAGCACCACGTCGCGGCTGAACAGCCACACGACCAGCGCGCCGACCAGGCCGCAGGCGATCCCGTTGCCCAATCCGACGGCGGCTTCCTTGAGGAGCGCCTTGCGCGTGTTGCTCCACGTCAGCTCGCCTAGCGCGATTCCGCGCACGATCACCGTCAGCGTCTGCGTGGCGGCGTTGCCGCCCATCCCGGCGACGACCGGCATGAACGCGGCGAGCAGGGTGACCTGCGCGTACGTGCTCTGGAACGAGGCGACGACGGCCGCCGCGACGAAGGCGGTGGCCAGATTGACGAGCAGCCACGGCAGCCGCTTGCGCAGCGACTCCTGCGCGGTCGAGAAGACGCGATCGTCGCTGGCGACGCCCGCCAGGCGATACACGTCCTCGGTCGCTTCGTCCTTGATGACGTCGATGACGTCGTCGACCGTGATGACGCCCGCGAGCTTGTTCTCCTCGTCGACGACGGGGATCGCGAGCAGGTTGTACGACGCGACATGGCGCGCGACTTCCTCCTGGTCCGTGTCGGCGCGCACGCTGATCAGATCGGTCGTCATGATCCGCTTCAGCGGCGTGGACGGAGAGACCAGCAGCAGCCGTCGCAACGACACGACGCCGACGAGGTGACGGCGCGCGTCGATGACGTAGAGATAGAACACCATCTCGACGTCGCGGGATTCCTGCAGCGCCGTGATCGCTTCCCCCGCGGTCATGTCCTCGGAGAGGGCAAAGACCTTCGGGTTCATGATGCGGCCGGCCGTCTGCTCGGCGTACTCGAGCAGGTCGCCCACGTCTCCGCCGGCGGGCCGCTTCTGGATCAACTCGAGGACGGCCGCCGACAGTTCATCCGGCAGGTAATCGATCAGCGCGGCCGCGTCGTCCGAGGGCAGCTCCTGGGTCAGCTTGACGATGTCTTCCGCGGAGCGATCGGCCAGCAGGGCGGCGCCCGCCTCGGGCCCGAGCTCCGAGAGGCCCTCCATCGCGAGCTTGCTGTTGCGTTCCGCGAGCAGCGAGAACGCCGAATGCCGTTCCTTGCCGGGCAGCTCCGAAAACAGGTGCGCCAGGTCCGCCGGGTGCTGCTTCTGGAGCAGGTTCACCAGGTTCGCGGTGGCGCCCATGCGCTGGAGGCGCTTCACCGAATCGAGGACGACGTCGAGTTTTCGCTGGGACATGGCCGCTGCAACAGGATGCGCGCGAACTGCTCAATTTAACACGGACTCGCCGCTCGATGACACACTTCCGCGCACAAAAAAACAGCCGCGAAGGAGATCGTCCTTCGCGGCTGTCTTGGTTTCCCACGCCCGACCTGACCGCCTGCGCCACGCTCTGGCGAGTCCGCCGAAGCGCTGCGCGCGAAGGCGGAAGGTCGGGCCTACTTCATGACGGGCGCCAGCTTCTTGATGGCGCCTCCTCGGATCGTGTAATCCCCCGGCACTTCGAACCACGATGGCGCCGGTTCCGCGCGCGCGATGTTCAGCAGCCTGTAGGTCGACTCACCGGTGCGCGGATCGGACGTGCGGGTCAGGACGAGGACCTTCAGCTCCGGCGATCGCCACTCCTCGGTGACCGTCACGATCGCCTGCTCGTTCCCGATGGCTCCCGCCGGAATCGTCCTCGTCGTGCGCACCCCTTCCGCCATGACCCCTTCGATGTTCCGCGCCGGGAGCTTCTCGGTCTTCTCGTCCCATCCCGGCGGCGCCGTCGTCGCCCGGCCGCGCCTCGGCTCGGGCGGCGGCGGAGGGGGTGGCGGCGCGTCCACGGGGCTGACCCTCACCCTGCCGCCGCGTCCCCCCCCGCGGGCCCCGGCCACCTCGGCGACCTGCTTGGTGATTTCCGCCTCAACCTGTTTGCGCCGCTCGAGCGCGGCGGGATCCGCTGGCGGTGGCGGCGGAGGCATGACCTTCGCAAACGCAAAGTAACCCGCGATCGTCGCATCGCTCTTCCATCCGATCTTCTGATCCACGTCGAGTGAGTACGAGACTCTCCCGACCGGGTCGTTGATCGAGACTGTGCCCACGCGCCCGGGCTCGATGTCCTGCTCGCGTCGGGTGCGCCCCTGGCCGTCGCGATACACCCGCCCGGTTGTCTTGCGGACGATGCGATTGCCATCGCCGAGAACCTGGACCGACTCGGTCACGACCTCGGCCGAGTACGGCGCGCCTTGGATCACGCTGGCTTCGACAGGCACCCGAGTGGCCTTGAGCACGGCCACCGCTTCCTGGTCGAGGCGGCGAATCTTCTCAGCCGTCACCGCGGACTTCGTTGGTTGCGCGGCCGCGGCCGCGCCGATCAACATCACCGCTCCGAACGAAACGAGTATCCGTTTCATGGTGTCTCCTTGTCGTCGTTGGCAGGGCTAAAGCAGGGCTAAAGCCCTGCGCAACAGGAAATCTCTCTCCTGACCCTGTTGCGCAGCCCTTCAGGGCTGCCTCTTCGGCCCTCAATCACTCAGGGCCGGCCGCCCTCGTTCGGCGCGAGCCTGACGGCCCGCACCATGCCGTCCTGTCCGATCAGCAGATCCGCGGTCACCAGCCCATCATGCGACTCGCGCACATCGGTGATGCCAAGCAGTGGAAGCACCGATACCGGCAGGTCCGTGCGTACGAGCTCGCCGCTCTCGAATGAGGGAAGCGCCGTCGCCCCGGGCCACGGAACGAAGTCTGTTGCCGCGGCCGCCTCGTGCCGCGCCGGCATGCCCGACGTGCGCTCCCAGGCGAGCCACCCCACACTGCTGCCGACCGTCAGGACGAATGCGGCAGCGATCGCCATCCAGCGCCGGTCCGTCCGAACTTCCGCCGGACGAGTGACCGTCGCAGCGAACGCCTCGAGCAGGCGCGACTCCAGCTCCGCGGGGGCTTCCATCCCGCGGTCCGCGCTCGCAAGCGCCCGGAGCGCCGCGGTAACGGCACGTTCGTCGTAGTCGTGGGCATTCATGCGATCCACCGTGCGTTCGTGATTCCCGCCAGCTTCGCCGCGAGCATCGCCCGGCCTCGATGCAGCCGCGATCGAACCGTCCCGGTCGGGCAGTCGAGCGCGGCGGCGGCATCCGTGTAACTGAGCTCCTGCAGGTCGCAGAGGACCACCGCCTCGCGGTACGGCATCGGCAGGCTCACAACCGCCTTCCGGACGGCCTCGATCCCCTCGGCACGCGTCAGGTCGCCGAGCGTATCGGCGCGATCCGTGGCCACTTCCCGCCGATCCTCGTCGTCCAGCGACACCAGGGGCCGGTCCCTGTCGAACCGCTGGCGGGCGTGGTTCCGCGCGATCCCGCACAGCCATGCGACTACGCTCGAGCGCGACGGGTCGTACCGTGCCGCGTCCCGCATGACGGCGAGGAAGACCTCCTGCGTCACATCCTCCGCAACCAGCCGGCTGCCCGTCAGGTGCAGCGCGAACCGGAAGACGTCCCCCTGACGGCGCCGGAACAGCGCCGACAACGCAGCGCGATCCCCGGCGGCGATTCCGGCGACCAGGGTGTCGTCGGTGGGACTGTGCTGGACGCTCATGGACTCGCCGGTTTTCGACGCCAACACCAGGTATTCAGTTGGGAGAGGCGGAAAGTTCCAGAAAGACGAGGGCTATCGCCGGGGCTTGCCCGTCGAGCGCGGCACGCCGAGCTCGTCCAGCGCGCGCTCGCTGTCCCGCCAGCTCGGATTGACCTTGACGCGCAGGTCGAGGAACACCTTCGTGCCGAAGAACTTCTCGAGATCGAGGCGCGCCTCCGTGCCAATCCGCTTGATCATGTCCCCGGCGCGCCCGATGACGATCGGCTTCTGCGAGTCCGTCTCGACGTAGATGGTGCAATACAGGCGCAGGATCCGGCCGCGGTCTTCCTCGTCAAACTGGTCGACGACGACGGCGCTCGAGAACGGCAGCTCGGCGTGCGTGTTCTGGAGCACCTTTTCGCGCACGGTCTCGGCGACGAGCGCGCGCTCCGGCTGATCGGTGAGGTAGTCGTCGGGGAACCCGGGCTGCCCTTCCGGCAGCTGTTCGAGGAGGACCTGCTCGAGCCGCTCGACGCCATCACCCGTCGCGGCCGACACCGGCACGATCGCGGCGAAGTCGTGCCAGGCCTGCGCCTGCGCCATCAGCGGTAACAGGTTCGGTTTCGCGACGAGGTCGATCTTGTTGGGCACGAGGACGACCGGCGTCTTCACGTCGTTGAGAAGATTCGAGACGTAGCGATCGCCGTGGCCCGGTCTGGTGGACGCGTCGAAGATGAGCACGACGACGTCCACCTCGCGGAGCGTGTCGACAGCCGCATCCACCATTCTGACGTTCAGACGGTGCAGGGGCCGGTGGATCCCCGGCGTATCCACGAACACGATCTGGCCGTTGTCGTAGTTCTTGACCGCCAGGATGCGGGTCCGGGTCGTCTGCGGCTTGTCCGAGACAATCGCGACTTTGGTGCCGATGATCCGGTTGAGCAGCGTTGACTTGCCTGCGTTCGGCCGGCCGATGAGGGATACGTAACCTGCGCGGGCCATGCGCCATTTTAGCGCGTGCGCACGTGAAGCGGTGTGGCAGACCGGCTTCACGCCTGGGAATCGAACACCGCGACCGGTGACCCCGCGCCGTCCTCCGGGCGGGATCACCGGTACGGTCGTGTTCACCGTCCGCCCTGGCTCTTCCGCACGGTGACGGCAGTCGTGCTGACGGCCGACGTGTTGCCGCTCGCGTCGGTGCACTGCACCGAGATTGTGTAGACGCGTCCCGCGCCATTCCCCGCGCGCTCCGCCCGCAGCGCGAGACTCAGGCCCTCGCCCGACGTCCAGTCCGGCGCCATGTCTCCATCGCCGGTGCCGTTCACGGGCTCGTTGCTGACGAGGCCGACGATGCGGCACGAGGGCGCCGGATCCGCGCCGTCGCTGACGCGCACGGCGAGGGTCAGCGGCACCATCTGATGGTTCGGCGGCCAGAGCGTAGTCTGGCTCGGCGTCACCGACGCGATCGCGGGCGCCGTCGTATCGCGGACGGTGATGGTGAACGACGCGTCGCCCGTGTTCCCGGCCGCGTCGATCGCCCGGCAGACGACCATCGTCGTCCCCAGGCCGAAGGTCGAGCCGGATGCCGCCGAGCACGTCGCATCGAGCGATCCGCTGACCGCGTCGCTGGCGGACGCCGCGAACGTCGCCACAGCGCCGCTGGGGCCCGTTGCCTCCAGCACGAGATCCGCGGGCACCGCCACCGTGGGCGGCGTCCTGTCCACCACGGTGATGGAGAACGTCGCGCTGCCGACATTGCCGGCAGCGTCCGTCGCGGTGCAAGTGATCGACGTCGTGCCCAGGCTGAAGTCGCTGCCGGAGGGCGGCAGACATGCGACGGCCACCTGCGCGTCCAGGTTGTCCGTCGCCGACGCGCCCTCGTAGCTGACCCTGGCGCTCGTTCCCACGGCGTCCGCGATGATGTCTGCCGGAACGCCGACCACCGGCGCCGTCCGATCGACGATCAGCGTCAGCGGAACCGAGAGTGTCGCGTGGCCCGCGGTGTCCGTCGCGCGGATCTGATACGTATGCGTGCCCTCCGCCGCCCCGCTCTCGACGTAGCTGGTGAGGTCGGCCGCGACGGACGCGAGCACGCTGCCGTCGCGGATGACGTCGTAGCCGGCGAGGCCGACGTCATCGGTTGACGCGCCCCACGCGATCGAGAACACGGACGCGCTCGTCGGCGACGCCGGCGCCGTGATCGGTCCCGGGGCCGAAGGTGGCCCGTCGACGAACGTCGTGAGCGTCTTGAAGCTGACCTGCGCGCTCGTCGCCGTATTGCCCGACGCATCGGTGGCGCTGGCGGTCAGGTAGTACACGGTGTTCTCGACCAGGCCGGTCAGCGCGACACGATGCTCGACGGCCGACGTGACGTCGGCCAGCGAGTTGTCCGGGGCTCCCGCCACGATGCCGAAGGCGACGGCGCTCGTCGAGCGCTCGTTCGTCGTCCACGTGAGAACGGCGCCGGCCACCGTGATGTCGCTGACCTGCAGGTTCGAGATCACCGGCGCGGTGGTGTCGGGTGTCGCGTCGGTCACCGCCTGGATCAGGCCCCCGAGCGTGGGACCGTTGCCGACGGCGTCCACGGACGACACCGTGATGTTGTAGGTCGTCTGCGGACCGAGACCCGAAATCGTGATCTCGTGCGCGCGCGTCAGCGTGGCGTCGCTCACGACGTAGAACTGCGTGCCGTCGTTGTACGACACGCCGCTCGTCGCCGGCTCGTTCGTCGTCCAGGCGACCGTGATCTTCGTGTCCGTCTTCGACGGTACGGACGGCCCCTCGGTGATCACCGGTGCCGTGGTGTCCGGCGCGGCGAGCGTCGCGAAGCTGAAGACGCTGCTGCGCGTCGCGTTGTCGTCGGGATCCGCCGAGGTCACCTGCGCGAAGTACGTGGTCTCTGGCGTCAGACCCGTGAGCGTGATCGAGTGGGTCTGCCGGAACGTCCCCGACGCGCCGGTGACAGTCGAGCCCAGCGCCTCAGTGGGCCCATATGCGATGGCCGAGCCCGCGGGTTCGTTCGTCGTCCACTGGACGATCGCGTTGGTCTGATCCACGAAGGTGACGGTCGGACCATCCGTGATCGTGGGCGGTGTCACGTCTCCAGGCGGCGCCTGGGTGGTGAACGCGTCCTGAGCACTGAACGTCGGGCCGTTGCTCGAGGCATCGGTCGAACCGACCCGGAACACATAGGTGGCCAGCGGCGACAGGTTGACGAGCGTCACCGTGTGGCTCGTGGTCATGGCGTTGTCCAGGATCGTCTCCGACAGGCCCCCGATGCCGTACTCGACGCGGGAGCTCGCGGCTTCGTTGGTCGTCCAGGAGATCGACACCGACGTGTCGCTCAGATGCACGACCGCCGGACCGGCGACGATCTCGGGCGGCGAGAGGTCGGGCCGCTGGAGGATGATGCGCTGCGTCAGGTCGGAGGAGAGCCCGATGCCGGAGAGCGACGACGGGAGGAACCCGCTTTGTGACGGCGGATAGACCGAGAAATTCGCCGACCCGCGCAGCAGCAGGAACGAATACGAGCCGGTGGTGTCCGACGTCGCGTAGCCGTTGGCGTAGTAAGACAACTGCGCCGCGCTGTCGTACCCGTTCCCGTTCGCGGAGACCGACACGTTGGGCACGGGCGCGCCGTTCGAGTCGGTGACGCGGCCATCGACGCGCAGGACGGGGATCTCCACGTCCACCGTGGTCGGCCCCGCGACCGCGATGTTGTACTTGCTCGCGCCCCAGTACGACGGCGCGTTCGGCGACGGCGGATATCCGGGATTCAGCGAGATGTAGACCGTGCCCGGACTCACCGCGGCGCTGTAGTGGCCGGCCGCGTCCGTCTGACCGGACCCGAGATACTGCCCCGTCTGCGAGCTGTAGGCGCTCACGCTCACGTTCGGCAGCGGCTGGCCGTTCCGGCCGCGCACCGTCCCCGACAACGTAACGGCCGACGGCAGGACGAGATCGTGCGTCGTGTCCCCGCTCAGGACCACGCCGGATTCGGACAAGGGCGTATACGCCGTCCCGCTCGGCGGATACGCCGAGAAGCTCGCTGTCCCTTTCAGCAGCAGAAACGCGTAGTGCCCCGCGCTGTCGCTCGTCGCGTAGCCGTTGGCGTAGTAGGACACCTGCGCCGTGCTGTCGTAGCCGTTGCCGTTGGCCGACACCGACGCGCCCGCCAGGATCGCGCCGTTGTCCCCCTTCACCGTCCCGCTGACTTCCACGACCGGCAGGCTGACGTCGGCGACGGTCGGCCCCGCGACCGCGATGTTGTACTTGCTCGCGCCCCAGTACGACGGCGCGTTCGGCGACGGCGGATACCCGGGATTCAGCGAGATATAGGCCGTGCCGAGCCCCACGACAAAACCGTAGTGCCCGGCTGAATCGGTCTGGGCGGATGCGAGGTACTGACCCGTCTGCGCGTTGTACGCGCTCACGTTCACATTCGGCAAGGGCTGGCCGTTCCGGCCGGACACCGTGCCGGAGATCGATCCTCCGGCGGCAGACAGCAGGATCACGTCATAGGTCCGGTCCGCACCGCTGATCGTGACGTTCTGCACCGTCTCCTGCCCGTAGCCGCTTCCCTCCGGCGGGGTCACGCGAAGATCGTACGTGCCGTCTGGGAGCGCCAGCGAGTAACGCCCCGCGCCGTCCGCGATCGTCTCTGCGGCGACCGTGGTCGTTCCGTCGTCGAGCGCTTCAACGGTTGTGTTTGCGAGCGGCGATCCACCGCCGTAGACCGTGCCGGAAAGCGTGTGCGCGGGGGGCGCGGGCTGGTAGCTGA
This sequence comes from Acidobacteria bacterium RIFCSPLOWO2_12_FULL_66_21, assembly GCA_001767455.1. GTDB lineage: Bacteria > Acidobacteriota > Vicinamibacteria > Vicinamibacterales > 2-12-FULL-66-21 > 2-12-FULL-66-21. The sequence goes on along the minus strand of MELC01000043.1, from coordinate 1,194 downwards.
ACGACCAGTTGTCGGTCGCGACGGAAAAGGTCGTGGACACTTCGACGCGAGCGATCCCGGCCGCACTGCTGTAGGACACCGTGACGCCATCCCTGTCGAACTGCTGCTGGTCGAGCAGCCCGCCGGATCGATCGAAGAACCGCACCGTGTTCGTCACCGGAGCGGCGATGCCGGAGACGAGTGCGAAACTGACGTCGTTGACCGCCGCCGCGGTAACGCCATCGGCGGCGCTCACGAACCTCGCGGCGATGTTCGCGTAGCTGTATAGTCCCGGCCCCGCATCGGGCCGCGCCTGGACCAGGATGTTGTTCGTGGCTCCAGAACTCCTCGGCACGACCGCCGCGAGGCTCGTGGCCGTCGAGCCGCTGTCGAAGACGACCCCGACGCCGCCCTCGAGCGACGCGAACTCCGTGGTGAACCACGCCGCGGACGCCGGGTAGCCGCTGACATCGACCGGCACATCGTCGGACGTGTTCAGGAGGCCGTCGGGACCGGGAAAGGTCTCGAATCCCACCGTTGTCGTCGTCAGCGCCGGCTCGACGGCCTCGAGGAGCGCGCGCGTCTTTCCGACCTGCGATCCAGCCAGGAGCAGGCACAGCACGAGAAACGCGAATCTCCGAACAACACCGGACGCGTACATATCGACCTCCTCGGCGGGTGGCGTCGGCCACCACGGTTGTGATGCGTGCCGGCTTGGGGCTGGCTATTGCTGGGAGTAAACGCGGGAGGGAACGATTCCGGACATTTGGCGAACATCGAGCGAAGACCGGCCGACATCCTTCAGAACGCGATCGGAGGGCCGCTCACGGCACACAACGCGTTGGGGCTAGAATCTGGCAACCCGGAGGCGTCATGAAACGAATGTCAGGCACTGCCCTCGCGCTCGTCCTGCTGGTGCCCGCGCTCCTCGCGCAAGGGGGCGCGCCGGCGCTCGATTCCATTCGGAAGGACGATCTGCGCGCCGACCTGTTCTTTCTGGCGTCAGACGCGATGAAGGGGCGGCTCACCAACACGCCCGAGAACCTCATCGCTTCCGAGTGGATCAAGGCCAGGTTCGAACGCATGGGCCTCGCGCCGGCGGTGCCGGGGTATTTCCAGAACTACAACCTGACGACGGTGACGCTCGGCGACAAGAACGCGCTCGAGATCACCGAGGGCGGGGCCCCCTCGGCCATTCCGCATGGCGAGGGCTAT
>MELC01000042.1:53265-136067 GCA_001767455.1 Acidobacteria bacterium RIFCSPLOWO2_12_FULL_66_21 | reverse complement strand
CCGGAATCAGTGTTCAGCATCGGTCGGAATCGGTGTTCACCTTCGACCGGAATGGCTGTTCATGATGGGCCGGAATACGCAGCTGCCGAATTCCTCTCGATTGACGCCGGCGTGTCGCCGCCGCGGGGCCGCGAGCACAGCATCGTGCTCACGAGCGGATCCCGGTGGGACGAGGCACCCGGCGAGATGCTCGGGATCCTCGCCATGGCGCTGGCGCTTCCAGGGCTGATCCTCGTCATGTCCTGCGTCAACGTCTCCGCGCTGCTGCTCTCGCGATCGGTCAGCCGCCGGCAGGAAATGGCCGTGCGTCTCGCGCTGGGCACGAGCCGCGGCGCGCTGGTGCGCATGCTGCTGACCGAAAGCCTGCTCATGGCCGGTCTCGCGGCCGGCATTGGCCTTGCGTTCGTCTTGGCGCTGCCGCCGCTCATCGTCCGGTTCTTCGACGCCGAAACGTGGTTGGGCTCCGCTGACGCCCTGGCGCCAGACTGGCGCGTCCTGACGACCGTCGCCATTTGCGGCTTGGCCGCCGCCGTACTCGCCGGACTCACGCCGGCGCTCGCGGCCCTCAACCCTCGTCCCATCGAAACGCTCAAAGGGCGGCCGGACACCAACTTCCGGGGCACGTCACGAACGCGCCGCTGGCTCGTCGGGCTGCAAGTCGGCGCAAGCATGGTGCCGCTCGTCGTGGCTTTCGCGTTCTCGAGCGCCGTCACTAGCGTGGCCGCGCCTGGGTTCCAAACGGCCGGGCTCCTCGTCGCGGCTGTCTCCGAGGAGAAGCCGCGTGACGCGACCATGGGCGTGCTCGCCGACACGTTGTCCGCAACGCCTGGCGTTGAAGCTGTCGCATTCGAAGCCAAGCTGCCTCTGACGATGGAATCGTCTGTCCGCGTGAAGGCTCCGGACGCGGAGGGACTCATCGATCCGGTAGTGGCCTCGGTCTCGCGCAACTACTTTGAAGTACTTGGCATTCCGATTCTGGCCGGCACGCCTTTCGAGCGTCAGGATGAGGCCGGCGCCGCGACGTCGAAGCCGGTCGTGATCTCGAGTCAGCTCGCCCGGCGGCTCTTTGGCTGGGACCGCGGTCTCGGCGAACGTGTCGAGGCGCAGGTCTCGTCCAAGACCCCCGAGCAGTGGACAGTCGTCGGCATAGCCGGTGACCGCATGACCGGCAAGACGATGTCCCGAAGGGCCCTAACCGACGGCTCGATGATCTACCAACTCATGCCCGAGTCCTCGAATGCGGGCGTGCTGCTCGTGAAAACCGCCGGCAGCGCCGAGGCGCTCACCGGCCCCGTGCGCGATCGGCTTCGGGCGTTGATCGGCTCGACGACGAGGGTCCGCACGCTTACGGACGCGATGGCGGATAGCGTCGCCGGCATTCGCAGACTGAGCGTGATCATGCTGGTCCTTGGCGTCCTCGCCTTCCTCCTGGCGATCGTCGGCGTCGTGGGCACGGTCTCGTTCGACGCGCGCCAGCGCCGGAAGGAATTCGCCATCCGTTCCGCCCTGGGCGCAGCACCGTCGGTGGTGCGGCGGTGGGTCATCTTCTCTGGCCTCAGACCGATCGCGCCCGCGCTGCTCGCTGGCCTGCTCGGGTCATGGGGTGCCCTGACAGTGGCCGACGCCAATCGGCTGGCGCCCGTTGATTCGATCGCGGCCGACCTGGCACCCTATGTTGCGATTACGGTGCTGCTGCTTCTCTCAGTGCTCGCGACGCTGCTGGCCATTGCCTATCCTGCGTCCCGCCGCAATCCGTTGATGGCGTTGCGGGAAGAGTAGGACGGCGGCGGTGGCCCGCGTCTCCTGCCCGCCATTTTCGATCTTCACCGAATGCGTCGGCGTCGTGCGCGCAGGCTGCGGCACGGGGATCTCGGTGGGCAGCGCGAATGCGCGCTGGCTACTGCGGGCAGGACACGCCCGCCGGCGCGCCTGTTGGCGCGCCCATCCGTACGCCCGGCGACGTCAGCTTCCGAAACGACAGGTGCTGCACGGCGGGCGGCTGGGTTGGCGCCAGCGTGAAGAATACGCCGACCGTGCCCTTCGCGCAGGTCATGTTGAACTGGCCCCGCATCCAGTTCTCCGGCATCACGGGACCGGCGTCCGTGCACTCGCCGACCTCGGTCTTGAGCGCGTGGATCTCCGCCTGCCGCTCGGCGGACGGCGCGTCGAGGAAGAAGTTTACGGCCGCAATCCGCTTCGCCTCCGCATCATCCCAGCGCTTCCACAGGTTCAGGATATGGCCGCGCATCTCGGTCTGCAGGGTCGTGGGCGGCAGCTCGCGCTTGCGCAGCCCGCCGGTTTCGAGCATCGCATCCCACGCATGGCTGATCGGTTCGGACGGACCCGAGTACGTCAGTGTTGCCATCGCGAACATCCCCACGCCATAGTCCGGCAGCCACGCCATATAGGACCCGAACCCAGGCAGCCCGCCGCCGTGCGCCACGATCTGTTCGAACCGGCAGTCCGACGTCACGCGCAGCCCGAAGCCGTAGCCGGTCTCGGACGCCCGCGGCTTGCCGTTGACGACTTGCACCGTGAGGTTCGAGGGCGTCCACAGGTGCGCCATCTCGCGCGCCGAGGCTCGGCGCACCGGCCCCGCGTCCTCATCGTCTCGCGCCGGCCACGCCGACAGATGAAAGGCGACGTACTTCCCGAGATCGGTGGCCGTCGTCAGCAAGCCGCCCATCGACCCGAACACGCCGTGCGGCAAGGGCGGCTCTTCTGCGTAGGTCCCGTCCGGCTTGAGGCGGTAGCCGATGGCGCGACGCGCGGCCGGGACGTCCGCGAACCGAAATGTGGACCCGTCCATGTGCAGCTTCGACAGGATCTCCGTGTGGACGTACTGCTCGTAGGGCACGCCCGCCGCCTTCGTCACCACCCGGCCCAGCAAGCCGAACGCGTAGTTGGAATACTCGTAGCGAGTGCCGGGCGGCGTTGAAAACGGAATGCCTTTGGCGAGCCAGTCGTCCATCATGGCGTCGGTGGCGCTCAACTGCTGATCGCCCCAGGGATTGTCTTCGGGAAAGCCCGCGCTGTGGCTCAGCAACTGGCGAATGGTCAAGGGCGGCGTGTCGCGCGTGGGTCGCTCCATCCGCGAGAATTCCGGGATCCATCGCGACACGGGGTCTTCGAGCGACACCCGGCCATCGTCGCGCAGCTTCAGCACCGCCAGCGCGGTAAAGCTCTTGGTCATCGACGCGATACGGAACGCGGTGTCCGGCGTGACCGGCGCCCGCGAGTCGCGGTCGCGGACCCCGAACGACCCCACGTGTGCCAGCTGGCCGTCGATCACCACGCCCCAGACCATCCCGGGGATCTTCTTGTCGGTGGCATAGGCGCGGAAGATGCGATCGATCTCCGGCATCGCCGACTGCAGTTTAGCTACGCGGCCGGGGTCGGCAAACCGCGGCGGGGGATAGGCGTCGCTCGCAGCGAGCGTCGCAGCACTCAGCACGGCGAAGAGAGTGGTCAGTCGCATGGTTGCAAGTACGGCTCTGGTTTGTGCGCGCCGGCGATGGACATCGAGAATCCCACCGTGTCTCGTGTGTCAGAAGTGGCTCGAATTGGGGGCGCCCGAACTCGTCTCCTCGACGCGTCGGTCCAAATTGTCCGTCAACGTTATGCTAGACCAAGTCATAGCTCAGCGTGAACGGATGGTCGGACCCGTGACCAACGGCGGTGCTCCCATCGCCCTGGAGGCTACGCAGCTCACCAGTTGCGGAGCCAGGGACGACGGAATAGGACTCCTTCGCTTGCCCGCTCTCGAATACGCCGATGCGTTGGAGCACAAAGGTCCCGGTCTTCCCACCGATTCGTCCGACCACCCGCTCGAGACCGACGAACGTAGCCGAACCGTCGCTGCGGTACATCATCAGGTATTCAACCTGCCCTTCACCTTCGATATCACCGGTGAAGGTCTTCGTGACGGTTGCCCGCGTGAGTGTTGGCAGGTCCTGGCCCTCACCGTAAGGCTTTTCATCCCAGGTTTTGATTGCGAATCGAGCATTCGCGGTCTTCTTCATGTGCCCTTCTCCAGGTAATCGGCAACGGGGTTGCTCAGCACGTGCCACAACGCTCCGTGTCGCGAGCTTGAACTCAGTCGGACCGCGCCCTCGCCCTTCGACGATGCTCAGGGCGACCCTGAGCGCTGTCGAAGGGTCGCGGCGCAAAGTAGATGCCCGCCGGCCTGGCGGAAACCGAGCGCCTCCAGGAGCTCTTTTGAGATCTCCACGGGGTGGACCTTCGGGAACATGAAGGTGTCCTTGCTTTGGGGGCGAAGTCGAGAGAGCAGTTGCTTCAGACGAGCTCCGCCGTCGTCGATGGAAGAGCGAAACGCCACAATCTCCGCGCCGGCCCCATCCTTAACATAAAGAAGGTAGGCCTCGATTCGCTCGTCGGAGGCGACGGCGAGTCCTGCGATGTCGTCCTTCCTTGCCGTGAGGGTCTCGACCGAGCGCTCCCAGCAAACCTGCGGATGAACCTCTGCAAGGAGACCATTTGCGTGAGTGCCTCGTCCAGGATCCGGACGGGTACCTCATCACGTTCGCCGAAGAACGAGCCTCATGAGCCTGACTGCTTGCGCAGCGCGGCGAGATACGCATCCAGCGTTGCCGTGTGGCCGAAGACGTACTTCGACATGAAGCGGAATACTGGGTTGTAGACCTCGCCGCGCTCTGTGATCGTCACGTGCGTTCCGCTTCCGGCGGGCGCGAGCTCATAGAGCCACGAGCCGCCGAACGCGAGCGACGTATCGGCAATTCGCGTCACGAGTCGAGATGGCGGCTGCACTTCCGCCATCTCGAACGTAATCGCTCCGTTGGTTCCGTCTTCCCGCCATCGCAGCGGGCTCCTCGACAGGACTTCCACGCGTGTGACGTCCGATCTCCACTTCGGAAACCCTTCGACGCCGGTGAGCGTCGCAAACACGCGATCGGGCGGGACGGCGAGCGTCGCGTCGCGTGACGCCGTGTGCGCGACCGGCAGCGAGTAGCCGATCGCGATCACGATGACGATCGCGACGACGAGCACTGCAACGACGATCAGGACAATCTTACGCACCGTCACTCTCCGTCATCATCCGGTGTGCGGCCTGGCCGAGGAGCGAGAGTCCTTCGAGCGCCGCGCGCCGTTCCGCGGGCGGCATCGATCGGAGCAGCCGTCGGACGCGCTCCGCTTCGAGCACCGAGCTCCCGCGCATCGCGGCCGCGCCGCTCGGCCCCAGCGTGAGATGGACGACTCGCGCGTCGCGCGGATCGCGCGAGACGCGCACGTAACCCATGCGCGCAAGCCGCTTCACGGCCGCGGATGCCGCTGGTCTTCCAATCCCAAGATGCCGGGCGAGGGACGACGGGGAGATCGGGCGGCGCTCGTCAAGGTGCGCGAGCAGGTTGGAGTCGTTCGGCGACAGCCCGTGCGGCGACGTCCGGCGCGACACGTGGCGCGTGTGGCACGCCAGGAAAATCCGCGGGTACCAGGTTTGGACGGTTTGGACGTCGCGGGTCATGGGGGCGAAGCATAGGCCAGCGCCGATAGTTCGTCAAAGCGAACTGTCCCTGCGGCGTCGAGGAACATCGGCACCCGGGGTCACAGGGGCAGCCGCTTACCGCGCCGCTCAACGAGTCGTTCGACCTAGAGGTCTTGACCCGAAAAACTCGCACCATTTGAGTCAAGTTTTTCGGTCAAGACCGTCCCCGCGTCAGCGGGGCGTTATCAAAGAATGCAACCTAGCGAGGCGGAGCCTCGATGGTCTGAGGCCCAGCCTCGCTAGGATTAGGCGTGCCCATACAGTCGGCGGTGTGCTGCCGCGTTCGGGAGCACTAGGGGTGTAGACAAGCTACATGCATGGGTGTAGGATGTCAACAGCCATGGTCAAGAAGACGCGTTACCAGAACCGCATCGAGCTGCTCCAGGGCACGCTCGACCTCCTCGTCCTCCAGACGCTCCGGTGGGGGCCGCAGCACGGTTACACGATCGCGCAGGCCATCCGCGCGAACTCCAGCGAGGTCCTGCAGGTCGACACCGGCTCGCTCTATCCCGCGCTCCATCGGCTCGAGCGGCAGAAGCTGATTGCCGCCGCGTGGAAGATCTCGGAGAACAAGCAGCGCACGCGCGTCTATCGCCTGACGGCGGCCGGCAAACGGCAGCTCGTCTCCGAACGGTCGAAGTGGGACCAGCTCGTACAGGCGATGGGCGGCATTCTGAACGCCGTCAAACCGGAGGAGGCGTCATGACCCGCCGCCGCGACAGGGACCGCGAGCTGCAGGAAGAGCTGCGCACGCACATCGAGATGTCCACGCGCGATCGGATCGAGCGCGGAGAGGACCCCGCGTCCGCCGCGGCCGCGGCGCGCCGCGAGTTCGGCAACGTCGCGCAGGTGCAGGAGGTCACGCGCGAGATGTGGGGCTGGACGCGCCTCGAGCGGCTCGCGCAGGACCTGCGGTACGCCGTGCGTCTGCTCCGCCGCGCGCCCGCCTTCTCGTTCGTCGCGATCCTGTCGCTCGCGCTCGGCATCGGCGCCAACGCCGCGATCTTCCAGGTGATCGATGCCCTGCGACTCCGCTCTCTGCCTGTCGCGCGGCCGTACGAGCTCGTCGAGATCACGCCCGCCGACATGGAGGGCGCCCGCGGGAACTTCGCCACCTGGCGTCAGAGCGTCTCGAATCCGATCTGGGAGCAGATCCGCGATCACCAGGAGGCGTTCAGCGGCACGTTCGCCCACGGCGCCACGTCGTTCAACCTCGCTACGGGCGGCGAAGAGCGCCCCGCCAAGGGTCTCTTCGTCAGCGGCGGCTTCTTCGACACGCTCGAGGTAAGGCCGGAGGTCGGCCGCCTGCTGTCGGCGGCCGACGACCGCCGCGGCTGCGAGCCGCGCGCGGTGCTGAGCCACGCGTTCTGGCAGCGTGAGTTCGGCGGCAACCGGTCGGCGATTGGCGGGACCGTGACGCTCAATGCACGCCCGGTCGAAATCGTCGGCGTAGCGCCGCCGTCGTTCTTCGGCCTGGAGGTCGGCCGCTCGTTCGACGTCGCGGTGCCAATCTGCGCGGACCAGGCGCTCAGCGGCCGGCCCGAGCGCCTCGATTCTGGAACCGACTGGTGGCTGATCGTGATGGGACGCTTGAAGCCCGGCGTCACGATCGATCAGGCGAGCGCACACCTGAACGCGTTGTCCTCCGGCATCTTCCAGACGACGCTGAAGCCGAACTATCCGCCGGTCAGCGTCTCGAGGTATCTCGGGATGAAGCTGCACGCGCTCCCGGCGGCGACGGGCGTCTCCTACCTTCGCGAGGTCTACGAGTCTCCGCTGTGGCTGCTGCTCGCGCTCGCCGCGCTCGTCCTGCTCATCGCCTGCGCCAACCTGGCCAACCTGATGCTGGCCCGCGCCAGCGCGCGCGCGCACGAGATCGCCATCCGGCTCGGCCTCGGCGCCTCGCGCGGGCGGGTCGTCCGGCAGCTCCTCACCGAAAGCGTCGTCCTTTCGACGATCGGCGCCCTCGGGGGATTCCTGCTCGCGCGCGTGCTCGGCGACGCCCTCGTCGCATTCGTCGACGGCGATGCGCACGAGATCGTCCTGAGCCTACCGCTCGACTGGCGGATGGTCGCGTTCACCGTGGGACTTGCGGCGGTCACGTGCCTGCTGTTCGGACTGACGCCCGCGCTTCGCGCGACACGCCTCGGCCCCGGCGCCATGATGAAGAACGCCGGCCGCGGGCTCACGGCCACGCGTCAGGGCAGCGCGCTCCGCCGCGGCCTGGTCGTCGCGCAGGTCGCGGTGTCGGTGGTCATGCTGTTCGGCGCGCTGCTCTTCACGCGCACGCTGCGCAATCTCTCGAGCGTCGACACGGGATTTGCCCGCAACGTCGTCATCACCGTCGTGGACTATCGGCGCGTCGCGATCGCACCGGAGCAGCGGACTGCCTACAGGCAGGCGATCGTCGATCGCCTCCGCGCGGTGCCCGGCATCGAAGCCGCAGCGACGACGGCGATGGTGCCGGTGAGCGGGGATGCGTGGGGGAACGACCTGATGCTGCAGAAGGCGTCGGGCCCGAAGGCGGTCAACGTCCGCCTCAACCGCGTGAGCCAGGGCTACTTCGACACCTTCCATGTGCCCGTTCGAATGGGACGCGACTTCGACGCCGCCAAGGACACGACCTCCGCTCCGCGCGTCGCGATCGTCAACCAGACGCTCGCGGCGATGTTCGACGGCGGCAACGCCGTTGGCGGCCGGTTCATCCAGGAAGCCACGCCCTCGTCGCCGCCGACGGAGTACGAGGTCGTCGGCGTCGTCGCAGACTCGAAGTACCTGAGTCTCCGCGAAGGACCGGCTCCGGTCGCGTACCTGGCCACGATGCAGGAGACGGGTCCCGGCCGCGGGGTGATGGTCGCGGTCCGTGGACGTCTCGAGCCGACGGCGATGACCGCGTCGATCGTCCAGTCGATGCGCGAGCTCGATCCCAGCATCGGCGTCTCGTTCACGATGCTCGACGCGTTCATCGACCGCACGCTGATCCGCGAGCGGCTGATGGCCACCCTCTCGTCGTTCTTCGGCTCGATCGCCGCCGCCCTCGCCATCGTCGGGCTCTACGGAGTGATTGCCTACACCGTCACGCGCCGGACGAACGAAATCGGCGTGCGCATGGCGCTCGGGGCGTCGCGCAGGAACGTGATCGCGATGGTGCTGCGCGAGGGTGGTGTGCTCGTGGGAATCGGACTGGCGACAGGGCTCGTCCTCGCGATGATGAGCGGCAGGTTCGCCGAAACGTTCCTGTTCGGACTGAAGCCGCGGGATCCTGTCTCGATGGCGCTCGCGGCGCTGGTGCTCGGGACGATTGGGCTGCTCGCCAGCTATTTCCCCGCTCGCGCGGCCTCACGGATCGCGCCCACTGTCGCCTTGCGCGTGGAGTAGCGTGTCAGGGCTACAGGGGCACGGTGTCACGGTGGCACAGGATCGGGGACACAGGGTAACAGGCAAACGGGGAAACCAGGGGGAACAGGGGAACACGGGGAACGGGATCAGCGAGCAAAGCGCGCGGCCGAGCGCTCTTTCAAACGCGCGGCGTACTCTTCTCGATCTCGCGGCTCCGCATTCGTCACGAGGGAGTCGATCAACTTGCGCGCCGCCGCTGCGATTTCGTCGATCGCTCGACCGAATGCCTCTTCGTTCGCTTTTGATGGCTTGGTGAACCCGGACAGCTTCCGCACGAACTGCAGCGACGCATCGTGAATCTCAGCGTCGGTGGCGGGCGGCTCGAAGTTGAACAGGGTCTTGATATTGCGGCACATCCAAAGAGATTACTACGGCCCTGTCGCCCTGTGGCAGCCCGTCGTCCCGTCCCGTCTCCCTGTTGCCCTGGCAGCCTGTCGCTCTGTTCCCCTCTTGCCCTTCCGTGACCCTGTCACGGCGCGAACGAACACCGCGACGACGCCGCGGCACACGTTCGAGGCCTACTCGGACCGCGCCCTCGCCCTTCGACGATGCTCAGGGCGACCCTGAGCCCTGTCGAAGGGTCGCCGCGTAGAGTCGATGCCCGCCGGCGGGGCGGAAGCCGAGCATCTGCAGGCATTCCTTCGAGAGTTCCGCCGGGTTCACCTTTGGGAATCGGAACGTCCCCATGCCGAGTCGGGAGAGCAGTTGCTTCAAACGGGCTCCACCGTCGTCGATGAAAGAGCGGAGCGACACAATCTCACCCGTCGAGCTCACGTAAAGGACGTACGCCTCGATTCGCTCGTCGGAAGCGACGGCTAGTCCTTCGATGTCGTCCTTCCTTGCCGTGAGGGTCTCGACCGAGCGCTCCCAGCAAACCTGCGGATGAGCCTCTCCGAGGAGATCATTGGCGGCGAGATCGTCGACCGTGGCAGGAATCACGAAACCTGCGTCGTGATCGCCTGCCCCGAGCGAGCGCGGGAACTCTGCGCGATTCGAAGGGCCTTCACACTGAAGAACGTAGTCTGTCAGCAGCGATTCCTGGACATACCCGCTTGCGCTGAACAGTTCGCAGGCAGGGGCGAGGGTCTCGGGTATTTCGGCGATGATCCGGGGGGGGCCGAGAATCGCGAGCTTCGAGCCGAGCGACGCGAGCAGGTGGCGGCCATGACCCTGCCGCCGATGATCGGGATGGACGGCGATCTTGTGGACGAGGGTACCGGACGGCCGCTTGGCGCCGATCAGGACGCCGATCGGGTCGGAACCCGAGAAGGCGACCATGCAGCTGCTGCACCAGATCTGGAGGTCGCGGATCGACCGCTTGAACGATGCCGGCGTTACGGCCGGCTCGCCTGGAAAGTACGGAGACCAGCAGCGATTCAGCGCGTCGGCGAGAAGCGCGATGTCGTCCGAGCGGCAGAAGCGATAGGAACTCATCCTAGACCGGGGGACTTCGTCCCTCGGACCCCCTTACCCGCTCGCTCGCGGGGGCCCCAGGCCCCGCTCCGCTCGCGTGGCTCGCTCGCTTCCGCTCGCTCGCACCTGCACAGTGCCTCGTTCCCGAGACAGATCAGACCTGGCGTGGATTGACCCCCATCGACCTCACCTCGTTGAGGTAACCGCCACCCGCTGCTGGCCGCGGCGCCGCCTCCGCGCTCGGGGCTTCCTGAGCTGGCGCGCTCGAAGCCACGGCTGCAGGACTCTTGCCCTGTGACGGGTAGGTCGCGATCATCTCGGCCATCATCCGCTTGCCGATCTCGATCCCCTCCTCGACGAGCGCGAGGTCGATCGCCGCCCCGCCTTCGCCAGGGGCTTCGGCGCGGCAGGCTGTGGCGCGTTCCCGTGCGAGCACCTCGATCCTCTCCTGCGTCTTGTTCCGCATGAAACCGGCTGGGACCCGGAGGATCCGCTGCGCGGCCTCGCCGGTCCACTCGAAGGTCGAGATCAGGGGGTTCTTGCGGTCGTCGCGGGCAATCAGCCGGGGGGCATTATCTAGACCGGAGACCTTCGCCCCGCCCGCCTCCGCTGACGCTTCGGCGAGGCTGGCGCGCCTCGCGTCGGGGGAGGGGACCGCGATCTCAAGGGGCGCGCCAGTCTCCTCCTCGATCACCTGACGGGCGAAGTCGAGCGTGATCGCGTCGAGCCTCTTCATGCGCGCGCTCTTTTCGACACGCGCCTTCACGCGTCGCCGCTGATAGGCGTTCTTCATCGTCCAGAGGCCTTTCCTGGCCTCCTCGGTCCAGCGAAGCTTGCGCCCGTCGTAGGTGGTCTCTTCCTGAAGTCCTCCCTCGACCGCCGCGATCTTCTCGATCATCTCCTGCGAGATCACTTCGAAGTCCGAGGCGCCGCAGACGGTGCACCGCACGGCGTCGGGCTGCGTGGCCGTGACGCCGCAGGAGCGGCACATCGACACGGGGCGCGACTTCGCCCGCTCGAGCGCCACCGCCTCCGCCAGCGCCTTCGTGGCGTCCTGGGCGCGCTTCGGCATGAACCGATCCATCGCTTCGTCAATCACCGCGCTGGTAATCACCGAATGGCCCTTCTCGAGCGCCAGGCGAAGGACGCCCGTGCGGGCGATCCCCTTGACCTGCTCGGGCACGTGCGTCATGCGCGCCTCGGCTTCGGGCGTCCATCGGACGGCCTCCTCGGCGCGCAGGTCGAGCCGCGGCACCTCGAGGCGCGTGGACAGGAGGACATCGCAGGGGGCGGCGCGGAGGAGGTTCTCCGCGTTGCTCCCGAGCCCCTTCTCGTCTCTCGAGCTGTGGACGCCGATCCGTCCGACGACGAGGAGCCAGGGATTCGTCTTGCGCGCGTGGTCGAGGACCTTCTGGAAGGCCTTGCCGTCCACGAGCGTCTTCTTGACCTCGAAACCCAGCTCCTTGACCATCTGGTCGCAGACTTCGAGATGGGACTGGTAGATCTGCGCCAGACCGGTGTCGATGATCTCCTCGTGGAGCTGATTCTGCTCCTCGAAGCGGAAGACCTTCGCCGCCTGCTCGGTGAGCACCCCGACGATGCCGTTGAAGACGGAGTAGTGGAGGTAGGGATCGTAGACGGCGATCGTCTCGACCTTCTTGTTGAACGCGCGGGCCAGTTCGATGGCGGTCATCAGCGCGCCGAACGACTGGGGACTTCCGTCGATGCCGACCAGGATCGTGTCGCGCTCCGGATCGCCCGCTTCCGGAACGTGCTTGACCACCCAGACGTCACGGTCGCACTGACGGGCGACGCGTTCGCAGACGGAGCCGATCACGCTGTCCTTGGCGCGCCCGATGCCCAGGGCGCCGATGACGACCAGATCGTGCGGTGAGCCGTCCAGATCCTTGAGGATCTCGACGTGATGCTTCCCGTCCATCATCCGAGGCTCGAACTCGAGGTTCGACTCACGGCAGAGCCGCGACATGCCATCGAGGTAGCTGTCGGAGATGAGCTTGAGGCCCATCGTGATCAGGCTGTCGTGGATCTTCCGCTGGCGCTCGAGCTCCACTTCATCGATGTACTCCTCGGGCAGCGTGTACTCCATCTGCCTGAAGCGATAGTCGTGGAGCCTCGCCGCGTAGACATGGCAGCCGGCCAGCTTCGCGTCGAATGCCTTGCCGAGCGCGAGGGCGCAGGCGACGGCGCGGTTGGAGTAGTCCGAGTTGTCGACGGGAACGTAGATGCTCTTGTACATCAATCCTCCATCGGGGGACTTCGTCCCCCGAACCCCCTTACACGCTCGCTCGCGGGGACCCCACGGCCCCGCTCCGCTCGCGTGGCTCGCTCGCTGCCCTCGCTCGCGGCGAAATTCGTTCGCTAGCTCTCACGCCCTGGTGGCTGCCGGTTGCGTCGGTTTACCGCCGAATTCCCCGCGGGTGCGAGAGCCGTAACGCCACCGCACCCAGCCGATCACCGCCAGCTCGATGGCGAGAATGAGCAGCGCCGTCTTCACCATCGGGCCGACGGCCGATGGCACCGTTTCCGGCTCGACGTAGAGGGAGTACCAGACCGTGAGACCTCGCCTGTTGCCCCGCTCGCGCGAGAGCCCGTCCCAGACCGAGAAGGCGATCGGCATGAACTGTCCGGGCGAGAACGGAGCGCCCGAGGTTGCGCGAAGGGGCCGTTTGAAGATGACCGACCATTCTCCCTGGTCGTAGCTCGCAACGCCGGTGAGATCGCCCGTGTCGTTGGGAGCGATGTTCCCGCTTCCGCGGCCGGTGAACTGAACGGGATCGGGGCGGGCCAGGTCGAAGAACCAGAGATCCACCGAGTTCTGGGCGTCGCCGAAGATGAAGTAGGGCTTGCGGGCGCCGGTCGGCACCTGCGAAGGAACCTGGATCGAGACGGCATCGGAGAACTCGGATGCCTGGGCGGCCGGAGCCGGCTGTTCCTCGGCGAAGGGGTCCGTGACTGCCTGTGCGCCGCCGGCGGCGGCGGGCGCCGGCGCCCCCTCCTCCTCTTCAGGAGGCACGGGAAGCGACGGCCCGTTTTTCCCGGTCTTCTGCGCGCTCATGTCGTGCCATCGAACGAGGAGGGCGATCGACTCCGTGTCGTAGATCGCCTGAACGGTCACGGAGGTCGTCGGCGGATGGAACTCGCGGACGGGCTCGGTGATCTGTCCGATGATCGGAAAGCGCGCGACACGGGCGGATTCGAAGTACGCGGTCCCCTTGGTCAGGTCGATGGGATCCAGGACGTGCCTGGCGACGACGAGGTCGGTGTAGCCGGGGTCGTGGCTTTCCGAGAGGGAATCGATGAAGTCCGTCATCGCCCATCGCTCCTCGTCCTTCAGCGCGTCGAGGAACGACGGCATGGGCGTCCCATTGAGCCCCGTGCTCAACGTCCTGAAGATGTCCTCGCGGGACGAGCCTCCGCGAAAAGTCCATCGCTGCGTGAGGTCCGCCGGGCGTATCGGATGACCCCAGTCGTCCACCAGGGTCGGAGCCGAAGGCCCATCACCCCGCCCGAGCGTGCCGTGGCACCCGTCGCAGCCAGTCTCTGCGTACAGCTTCTTTCCCTGCTCGATTGACTCCTTCGTGGATTTCGGCGCACCCGGGAGCGACACGGTTTTGGGGGCTTTCTCCGGATCCGAAAAGTCGGGGGAGAAGGTCGTAATGAAGTACGCGAGATCCGACAGTTGCCCGTCGGAGAGACTCGGCCAGGCGGGCATCGACGTGTATGGCATGCCGCGCTTGATGATGTTGACGAGATCCTCGTGCGTCGGGAGCGCTCCGTTGGGGGTCGTCCGAACCTTGAACTTGCCGGTCGTGAAGTTCCGGGGCCTGGGGTACAGGCGCGAGGCGGCGTAGCCTTCGCCGTCACCCGCGTCGCCGTGGCACTGCGAACAGTAAGTGAGGTAGAGCTTCTTGCCTGACTCCCGCTGCGCCTCGGTCCCCATGTTGGGACCTGCGGCCCGCGCCGATCCTGTCAGCACGGCACACAACAAGGCGATGAGGAAAGCGAGACATCCGCTCGAAATCGCGGCGGCGCGCATCACGCGTGAGGTCATTACTTCGCGGCCTCCTCCTTGGCGCGAGGCCTCTGCCCCGTGGAATCGTAGAGAAAGAGGATCGCTTCCCACATCTCCTCTTCCTTCAGGAACTTCTCCCAGGCCGGCATGGCCGTGTCCCAGGGACCCCCTTCCTCTGGCAGCCCGGGGCCTCCCTTGGCGATTCGCCAGAACAGAAACGTCTCGCGAAGCATCGGGAGCGTCCCCTTGTCGGTGAAGTTGGTCGGGATCGGGTCCAGCCCATGCACGAACATGCCGTTGCCCGCCAGGTTATCGCCGTGGCAGAAGACGCAGTTCCGGTAGTAGACCTTGCGCCCGTTCTCGACGTGCGTGCGGAACTCTGTCGGACTCGACGCCTCGAGATGCCGGAAGGGGTTTTCTCCGGCGTCGAGATCGATCTTCTTGTCGTGAACCGTGATCTCGGAAGGCGACGCCGGATGGACCGTCCGCGAGAAGAGCGGAGGCTGGAGCGGGACGTTCATCTGGACGTAGACGTTCGCGGCCGCGAGCGCCGGGATGGCCACGACCGTTGCGGCGAGAAACGCCGTGTACCGCTTGTCCGTCATGAACCGCACGAGCGGGCGGGAGATTTCATCGCGGCGCTCCTGGCTGGAGGACACGTACGCCAGGATCGCAATCGAAACGATTCCCATGTAGAGCGAGACGACGGACGCGGGAATCGGGGCAGTGAATCCGAATCTCAGGAGGACGTAGATTCCCACCCACCAGGCGCCGGCCCAGACCAGCAGGCTAACGCGACCGAAGCGAAGGAGCCCGAACGCAGCGACGACGGCGAGGACGACGAGGATGTTCATCGTGCCCCCCCCCCCGGCGCGGCGCCCGGGGCCGGAGCGGCCGTGCCGCCGTTGTATCGGTGCGTCGTCCGGAGCGTCACCGTCGGTGTGCCGCCAAGCGTCTGGAGATATGCGATCACGCAGAGAATCTCCTGATCGGTGAGGCTGATCGGAGGCTGGTTGATGTGGGGCATCCCCGGATTGAATCCCTGCACGATGTAGGCGTCAGGTTCGTACATCGATTGCGCGAGGTACTCGACATCGCTCAGGCCGGGTATGCGGCTCTTCGCGCGGACGTCGACGCCTTCGAGGTCGGGAAACCGGAGCGCCCCGGTCTTACCGATCGTGTGGCAGGTGAAGCAGAGTCCTTTGCCAGCCATGATCTCGCGGCCGACCGGGACCATGTCGGCCGTGGTCAGATCGCTTCTGATGGCGACCTCCGGAGGAGGCTGAACTTCCTTCTGAGGCACCAGTTGGCCGACATACCCATAGAACGCGGTCGTCGCCAGGACGAGAGCGCCGATCCGGACACTGTGCGGGACCGTCATTTTCCATCGGGGGACTTCGTCCCCCGAACCCCCATAGCCACCCCAGCGCGCACACTACGCGCGCTGGGGGCCCCGGCACACGCTTCCGCCTTCGCCAAGGCTACGGCGGACCTCGCCGGAGCCGCATGGCGGCGAAGGCGGCTCGCGTGGCTCCCTCGCTGCGCTCGCTCGACGCAAGAGTGCTTCACAAGCTCTGACCCCTCTCGAAATCGGGCCGGTCGTGCAGGCTCGCGATCCAGAACACGAAGCCGATCAGCAGGAAGAACGCGAGCACGGTCACCGAGACGACCTCGGTCGCGAAGCCAAGGGTGGGCGTGAAGGCGTCGGGGGAGTTGTCCCGAATGATGCCGTACACGTGCCAGTGCTGGCGGAGCCCGGACCGAACGTAGCCCATGAGCCCCATGAGCCAGGTGAATGTGACCGCGATGAAGATCAGCACGTACTGGGAAATCGCCGGGATCCTTCCCCAGCGCACCGCACCCGTGTTCCTCGGCTTGCGGAAGAGGAAGATGTCGATCGCGGTGATTGACACCATGGCGAGCAGGACCGCGCCGACCTGGGGCACCGAGAGGCCGATCCTGACGCTCGCCTCCACGAAGTACCCGTAAACGCCCAGGAAGATGACGACGAACGCCGCAGCCGCGAAGATGGAGAGCTGCAGCGCATGGCCCGTCTTCGCCCACGTCACCGACGCGACCTTCCCCGTCCGGCGGTAGAGGAGGAAGCTCATGAAGGTCGTGAGGATCAGGATGTTCACGGCGGTGTTCTTCGCGGACATGACACCGAGGAAGCCCAGAACCGGGTGCGCCGATCCGCCCATCGCCCGGACCTCGGAGACCGTCGCGATGATCGACCGGGGCGTCGCCCAGATCATGAAGCAGAGCACGATCGCGGCGAGCAGGTACTTGACGAACCTCTGGAACGGCTGCGCCCCCTCCACCCGACCCATCCCGAGCCAGAGGTAATAGTTGGCCGCGAGGAAGAGGTTCCCGATCAGGACCGCCTGGATGATGAAGAGCCACGAGAAGGCCCCGCCCATCATCGTCAGTCCGAGCGTCTGCGAGTAGGCGTAGATCTCCTTCGCGAGCCAGTAGCCGGCGAAGGGAAGCGGGAGGAAGGCGCTGATCGCGACGAAGTTCCCGATGTAACCCATCCAGTCGTAGTGCGCCCGCTCCTCGTCGGTTTCCGCCTGCAGGAACTTGACCGCCGCATAGGCGGCGGCGATCGATCCGCCGAACGCGATATTCGCGATGAATCGATGGACGTTGATCGGCATCCAGGTGTAGTTGTAGATCGCGTCCGTGAGGGAGATGAGCGCCCCTTTGCTCGAGACCCCGCTCGGAGACATCATGAACGTGAGCCAGGAATTGGCGATCATCATGATGCCCGTGCCGACGACGTTGAGGCCGAGTCCCAGACCAAGATGCACCAGGGGATGGAACTTCCCCCAGCCGTAATAGTACGTATAGAGGAAGAAGGCTTCCGCGAAGAAGAGAAGGACGTACGGGAGGAAGGTTGGGGAGAACACGCTCATCAGGTAGTTCGTGAACTTCGGATACAGAATGATGAGCATGAACGTCAGGAACGCCCCGAAGGTCGCGGTGAGCGAGAACGAGACGGAGAGGAGCCTCGAGAACTCGTGCGCGAGCCGGTCGTACCGCGGATCGCCGGTCTTGTAGCCGATCGCCTCGATGATGAACGCGAAGATCGGGACGGCAAGGACGAACGCCGCGAACAGCAGATGCAGCTGCGCGACCGCCCAGATGGCGACGCGGCTTCCGACGACGGGAAACCTCCGGTACTCGGCCTCCGCGTAGGGCTTCTCCTGCGCTTTCTTCTCCGCTTCGTCCTTCTCGGCGGCCACCCCTTCCGCGCGGGGCGTGGAATCGGCGGTCGCGGCAGGCGCCCGGTACGGGTCTTTGTATTCGTTCCTGCCGACGAAGACCGTCGCCATCCAGACGACGGCGATGAACATCACAATGCCGGCAACGGGACCGAGCAGGAACAGCAGCTTGCGGCTCACCACCATGTCTCCCTCACTTGGTGCCCGCAGGGTTGTCCGCCGGAGCTTTGGCGGCGCCCGTGGCGCTTGCCAGCCGCTTGCGTTCGAGCTCTCGCACGTAGGCGATGATCGCCCACCGGTCCGCCGGAGGGATGGGCCAGCGGTACCCGGACATCAGCCCGGTTCCGTTCGTGATGACGTCGAAGATCTGCCCGTCCGGGTACTTCTGGATCTTCTCCTGGTGGAACGAGGCCGTGGGGACGTTGCCTCGCTGGAACAGGATCCCCTTGCCGTCCCCCCGAGCATCGTGGCAGGGCTGGCAATAGATCGCATACCGCTGGCGCCCGCGCTCGAGAAGCGCCTCGTTCACGGTCACGGGGATGGTCGCAACGAACTGACCGTCCGCCCCCTTGCCCGTGAAGAAGGCCGTGTCCTCTTTCAACCCGCCGATCGGGACCGTTCCCGGAACGGGCTGGCGCATGGACGCGCCGTCGTAGAAGAACGTGCTGGCCGTCTGGGGGAGCACCTTCGGCTGGTTATCCATGCTTGGATTGAGATGGATGGGAGGGCGGCTCGACGTGCAGCCGCGCGCGCACCCGCTGAGGGCGACAACGGACGCGAGCGCGAGGACGCCGAGCACGCGTCCGCCTCTGCTGAAGCTCCCGCCTTCGCCAAAGCTCCGGCGGGCCGCCGTAGCCTTGGCGGAGGCTGGCCGGCGGGGAAGACGGGCGGTCATGCCACGCCCTCGAGATCGGGATTCGGGTTGCGCACCTTCGACAGGTAGGTCGTCCGGGGCTTGGTGTTCAGCTCGTCGAGGAGCGCGTAGTTGCGCGGATCGGCTTTCGCCTTCACCACCCGGCTCGATGGGTCCCGAAGATCGCCGAACTCGATGGCCGAGGCGGGACAGGCCTGCTGGCAGGCCGTCTTGACGTCCCCGTCACGAAGCGCCCGCCCCGCGAGCCTTGCATCGATCTTTCCCCGATTGATCCGCTGCGTGCAGTACGTGCACTTCTCCATGACGCCCCTCGCACGAACCGTGACGTCCGGGTTCATCGCGAGCTTGAGGATGTCGGGCGTGTCCTTGGTGAAGTTGAAGAAGTTGAACCGGCGCACCTTGTAGGGACAGTTGTTCGAGCAGTAGCGGGTCCCGATGCATCGGTTGTAGACCATCACGTTGAGGCCCTGCGCGTCGTGAACGGTCGCGGCCACGGGACAGACCTGTTCGCAGGGGGCATCCTCGCAGTGCATGCAGGGGACCGGCTGATAGACGATCTCCGGGCTGCCAGTGGGCTCGCCGGAGAAGTACCGATCGACCCGGATCCAGTGCATCTCGCGCCCCTTCGCCACCTGGACCTTGCCGACAACCGGCACGTTGTTCTCGCTCTGGCAGGCGACCATGCATGCGTTGCAGCCGATGCACGCGTTCAAGTCGATCGTCATCCCCCACTGGTGCCCCTGATCGTAGGCGTGCTCCTTGAAGAGCGAGAAGTGATGCGGTGCCTCCTCGAAGACGCCGAGTGTTGCACCGTGCGCGTTCTCTGCCTGGGATCCGTGTGCTTCCGTGTCCTTCCGTGGTTGAGAGATTCCGTGTGAGTCCGTGTCCGTCCGTGGTTGAAGCCCGGTCAGCGTTACCTCGCGGACGAGGGGGCGCCCCTCCATGCTGCCGTGGTCCTGGGTCGCCGAGAGCGGATACGTGCGCCCGAGCCTGGTGAGTCTGACCCCGCTGTCGAAGCCAGGTGCTTTGGAGCTTCGGACCGTGAACGCGTTGAACCCGACCCCGGACCCAATCCGTCCCGCGCGCTGACGACCGTAGCCGACAGTGAGGGCCACCACGCCGTCCGCCATGCCCGGAAGGATCGAGACGGGAAGATCGAGCGAGCGATCCGCGTACTCGAGACGGATCAAATCCTCACTCGCAAGACCGAGCGTTTCCGCGGTCTTCGGGCTCACGAGCGCGGGGTTGTCCCAGGTGAGCTTCGTCAGGGGATCGGGAAGCTCCTGCAGCCACCCGTCGTTCGCGAAACGGCCGTCGTGAAGCGACGGGGAGGGGAGGAACACGATCTCGAGGCCCGCCTTCGCCAAGGCTTCGGCGGGCCTCGCCGACCCGACTTCGCTCTCCGAGCTTCGTCGAGGTCTCGCCGTAGCGCTTTGCGCGGAGGCGGAAGCGTCTGCGGCGCGAAGGCGGGCGAGCTCCGCCAGGGGCTGCGTGGTCAGAGCGGGGACAACTTCTGGAAGCTCGCTGCCCGAAAGGAATCCGTCATGCAGGACGCGGTTCCACTTCCTGTCGAACTCGGCCTCGCCCAGGATCGGTTTCCAGGTCTCCCGCACGATGTCGTAGCCAGGACGATCCTGGCCCCCGACCATGAGCCCCAGCACTTCAACGGGGGTTCGTCCGCCGAACAGCGGGAGGATCAGCGGCTGGACGACGCTGAGCGTGCCTCCAACCGCGCGCGCATCTCCCCACGATTCGAGGTAGTGCGCGCGGGGAACGTGCCAGGTCGCCTTCACGGACGTTTCGTCGACCGTGTGCCCGAGCGCGATCGACTGAGGGACCTTCGCCATGGCCGAGGCGAAGTCGAGATCGGCGGGGGCATCGAATACGGGATTGCCGCCCAGGATGACGAGCGTCCTTATCGCGCCCGCGTTCATCGCGGAGACGAGTGAGGCAAGCCCGTTGACGCTCGGAAGCGCCGCATCCTTCGTCTCGTAGTAGCTGACCGTCGTGCCCGTGTTGCCGAGATGCGTGTTCAGCGCGCAGACGGCGGCGTGGACCGCCGGGGGCTGGCGTTCGCCTGCCACGATCAGCCCCTTGCCGCGGTTCGCCAGAAGATCCTTGGCAAGGGCGTCGATCCAGCGCGAATCGACACCGGAGATGCTGGCTCCGGCCAGGCTCGCGGCCTGCCCTGAGCTTGTCGAAAGGGCTCCCGCCTCGGAAGGAGCAAGGCGTGCAGCGAGCGCCGCGAGGAAGGGGGCGATCTGCCGGTTCTCGAGGCGAAGCCGATGATCCGCCATCGCTCCCGTCAGCGAGTAGACCCCTTCAACGGCGTAGAGGCGGTTCATCGCTCCACCGGAGGCCCCGGCGCTCCTTCCCGCCGCGAAGCCTCGCGCGTGACGGATCATCTCCGGGTCGGTGAGAAGCGGGTCCGCGTCGAGGGCCAGAATCACCGCGGCTCGATCGAGCCGGAGCATGAGATCGAGGTCGCGCCCCGTGGCGGACCGCAGTCCCGCGAGCCGGTTCTCATCGCTGACGGCGTCGTAGGTCGCCCACTGCAACCGGGGGTAGCGGGCACGCAGCTCGGCGGCCAGACGCGCCAGGGTGGGAGAGGAGAAGGACTCGGAGAGGACCGCAAGGCCGGCGCCGCCATCCGCGGCATGAGCCTCGGACAGCGGCCCCCAGGCCGTCACGAAATCGCTCCAGGACTTCCGCGTCCCCTGCCGCATGACCGACGGCGAGCGGTCGGGATCGTAGAGGCCGAGCACGGACGCCTGGATGAGGGAGCCCGAGGCCCCGAGGGTCGAGGGGTGCAATGGGTTTCCCTCGATCTTCGTCGGTCGCCCTTCGTGGCTCTCGACGATCAGGCCGTAGGCGCTCCGGCGGAACGGCATGGTCGTCGCGTAGTACCGGGGGATCCCTGGGACGATCTCCTCGGGAGCGTTGACATAGGGGACGATCTCTTCGACGGGGCGCCGGCACCCCGCGAGCCCCGCGAGCGACAGCGAGGCGCCGAGGAGCATCATCATCTCGCGCCGAGTGACCCCTTCGGGAAGCTCCGAGGCCCCGTCCGGGAACTCCCGCTCGAGATGGGCGCGGAACTGGGGGCCGTCCTCGATCTCCCCGAGACTTCGCCAATAGGTCCGGCTCACCGGTGGCACCCCGAACAGTCAGTCGGCGGATTGACCGGCCGGTCGAATTGCGCCGCCTGAACGTCCCGGGGAGGGGTCCACTTCATATTGGTGACCTCCGAGACGGGGCGTCTGTAGGGACCGGGATTGCGGTGGCAGTCGAGGCACCAACTCATGCTGAGGGGTGTCATCTGGGTGACCGTTTCCATCTCGTCGATGCGGCCGTGGCAAGTGACGCAGCCGATTCCGGCCGCCACGTGCGCGTTGTGGGCGAAATAGACGTAGTCGGGAACCTTGTGGACGCGGATCCAGCGCATCGGCCGGCCGCTCGCGGCGCTGTCCCGAATCGGTGCGAGCAGCGCGCTGTCCCTCTTGACGACCTGATGACAGTTCATGCACGTCCGCGTGGGCGGCACGTTCGCGACGGCCGACACCTCAACCGAGGCGTGACAGTAGCGGCAATCGAGGCCAAGCTCGCCGACGTGGAGCTTGTGGCTGTACGGGACGGGTTGAACGGGACGGTAGCCCACGTCCGTGTACCACGGGGAAAAGTAGTACCAGACGCCCGCGATCGCGAGCGTCGGACCGAGGGCGCCCGCGATGGCAGCCACGATCGGCAGCTTGTTCCACCACGGGGGAAAAATCTGGGCCAATAGCTAGATCTCCGGCGCGCTGGAGGACACTTGCCCAAGTGGTGAGGTCAGCGACGGAAGTGTGATGCAACATCCGCGCGCCCAACGAATTTTCGCCCGAGAAACGACTGGCGAAGTCCCGTCGTTGGGAGGCGCGATCTTATCCACGAACGGGGACGAGGGTCAAGGGCGTCGCGCCCATCCCGGAGCCGTCAGCGGATGTGGCGGCCGCCGTCGACACGGATCGTCTCTCCAGTGACGAAGTCGGACTCCAGCAGGAACGCCACGGCCTTGACGATTTCCGCTTCGCCACCCCACCGGCCGAGCGGGGTGGCGGCCTCGACGGCGCGCGACTCCTCCTCCGTCGTTCCCTCGGGAGCCCTGATCGGGCCCGGCGCGATGGCGTTGACGAGAACGCCGTCGGGCGCGAGCTCGAGCGCCAGCGCTTCGGTGAGACCGATGATCGCGCGCTTGGAAACGTAATAAGGAAGGAAGCCCTTGTAGCGCGGACGGCCGCTCGCGGCGACCCAGTCCGAAAAATTGACGATCCGGCCGCCGCCGGCGGCGCGCATGTAGGGCACCGCGGCTCGCGCACACAGAAATGCCGCCTTGAGATCCACGTCGACGACCGCGTCCCATTGCGCTTCCGCGGTGTCGGCAAACGCAACCGCCTGGTAGACCGACGCCATGTTGATCAGGACGTCCAGGCGCCCGAAGGTTGACGCCGCCGACGCGACAAGCTTCTCGCAGTCGCTGCCGGCTGACAGGTTCGCCTGGATGACGACGGCCCGTCGTCCCGCCGCGCGCACGGACTCAGCGGCGTTCTCGGCTTCCGCGCGCGAGCGGTTGTAAGAGAGGGCGACGTCCATGCCCCGGCGGGCGAGATCGGCCGCGATGGCCCCGCCGATTCGTTTCGCGCCCGTGATGAGCGCCGCGCGATCACGCAGTTGCATCAGCCACCATCATGCGTCGATGCGCCCGACGAGCACGACGCCGAACCGGAGCGTTCCCGCAGGCTTGCCGTCACGCACTACGGGAACCTCCATCAGGACGGCGCGGTGCCCGAGCTCGGTCGTGTGGGGCGCCAGGACCGCGTCGGTCGTGGAGGGGGGATCGATGCTCCAGACAGCCGGGTGCGATCCGCCTACGGCGAGCTTCGAAATGTCGATGCTGCCCTGATGGCCACGCGGCGCGGGGTCCGTGTCGAGCGCGGCGGGAAGCAGGAGCAGGAACTCTCGGAACGGCGATGTGCCGAGATGATCGCCGTTGTCGGGTTGAACCCCGAACCGGAGCGTGTAGGGACCTTGCTTGAGGATGCGCCCGCGGATGTCGCGAAAGTCGGCGGACAAACGAACCGCGCCGACGAGCGACCCTTCCTCGACGGCGTTCCACGACGCCTCGCCGGAGCCGCCAGCCAGGGGCAGTGCCTTCACCCACCAGAAATCGAGGACGACGGCGCCGACCTTCGCGCGCGCGCCGCCGGGGGCCAGCAGCGTCGCGACGCTCGAAGGGATCTCAGACGGAAGAGCTTCCTTGTGGAGTTGAGCGTCGACCGCCGATTGGGCGGCGGCGATCGTCGCGAAGAAACACGTCGCGATAAAGGCAGCCCTGAAGGGCTGCGCAACACGCCCCAAGGCAGCCCTGAAGGGCTGCGCACCACGTCGCGCGGGCAATTACTACGTCGCCTCGGCAGCGTCGTGGTTGCAGCAACTCCGCCCTGTTGCGCAGTCTTCGAGCGTCACGGGCAAGCCGTCGGGACCGAAGGCCTTCTGCGTGCACACGCACCAGAAGGATGTCGCATCGATATCGTCGGCGAAGCCGTTCGGCTCGGACGTGACGTCGCCGGTGACGTACATGCCCTTGTGACGGAGATGGCTGCAGTGCATCGGCGTCACGTGACGTGAGGCCAGAGTTGGGTGTGTCATACGACTGCGATCCCCCCTGCTTTCAGGATCGCGCGCTTGACGGCCGTGTGCGCGATCTGCACCTTGTACCCGTTCTGCGTCATCGGCTTGGCGCCCTTCACGGCCGCGTCGGCCGCGGCGGTTGCGGTCGCCTCGGAGATGCGCTTGCCGGCGAGCGCCGCTTCCGCTCCCTCGGCGCGCCAGGGAACCGGCGCGACGGCGCCCATGACGACCCGGGCCGATGTGATCGTCTGTCCGTTCATGACGAGGGCGACCGACGCCATCGCGAGCGGCCAGTCGTGCGACTGCTTGAAACGCACCTCATACGTCGCGCTCTTCGCGGTGCCGGGCGCCGGGAGGATAACGTGCGTGAGCAGCTCGTTCGGCGCGAGGACCGTCTCGCCATACAGGTTGCGATCGGGCATCACGTAGTAATCGGCGGCGGTGACTTCGCGCTCGCCGGCAGGTCCGACGATCCTGAAGCGCGCGCCGAGCGCGATCGCCGGCACCGCCAGGCTCGACGGGTGCACGATGTGACACGGGCCGTCGCCGAAGATCGCGTGGAACTGGTTCTCGCCGTCCACCGCGAAGCAGCGGGCGCCTCCCTTTTTCAGGCAGGGAAACTCCTCGTTGCGGAAATACCAGCAGCGCGGCCGCTGGTTGAGATTGCCGCCCAGGGTGCCGACGTTGCGAATCTGCGGCGTCCCCACCTCGGCAGCCGCCTCGGCCAGCGCGGGATAGAGCCGCCGGACGTCCGCGTGCTGCGCGAGCGCGGCCAGCGTGACCGCGGCGCCGATCCGCAGACCCCCGTCAGGCGTCTTCGCGACCGTGCGATCGAGGTTCTTGACGTTGACCAGCCGCTCGGGCTGCGCCACGTAGTCCTTCATCAGCGCGAGCAGGTCCATGCCGCCGGCAAGCGGCAGCATGCGGCCGCGCTCCGGGCCGAGCGCGGCGATCGCTTCCTTCTCGTTCGCGGCGTTCACGTAGGCAAAGGCCTTCACCTGGTACCTCCCGATCTCTCCTCGTGCAGCGCGGCCAGCACCGCGGCGGGCGTCAGCGGCAGGCTGCGCACGCGCGCGCCGGTCGCGTTCGCGATCGCGTTGGCGATGGCGGCGGCCGTCGAAATCGTCGGCGGCTCTCCGAGCCCGACCGGACCGCGCTCCGGCTGATCGATGAGCGTGATGTCGATCTCGGGGATGTCCGACATCCCGGGCAGCAGGTAGAACTCCATGTTCGGGTTCACCATCTTCGCCGTGTTGCGGTCGAGAATCCGATGCTCGAACAGCGCGAACCCGATGCCCATGATGATCCCGCCGTAGACCTGGCTCTCGGCGGTGATGCGATCGACGATCATGCCGCAGTCCTGCACGCAGACAACCCTCTTCACGCGCGTGATGCCCGTCTCGATGTCCACCTCGACGTCGGCGAACTGCACGCCGCTCGTGCCCGACGACGACAGCCCCTGCTGCCAGGCGCCGTCCGCGCTGATCGGCTGCACGCCGAGCAGGCGGCAGGCCTCCTTCCAGGTCATGCCCTTGGCCGGGTTGTCCTTGACCTGCACGCGGCCGTCCTTCGCGACGAGCGCCGCGGGCTCGACCCTGAGCGACGGCGCGACCTTCGCGAACAGCGCGTCGCGCGCGTTCTCCGCCGCGATCCGGACCGTCGGCGAAATCGACCCGACGGTGGTGCTCCCGCCGCTGCCGGGCGCCCACGGGTACTCGCTGTCGCCAATCGCCGCCTTCACCGCCGTCAGCGGCAGCCCCATCGTCTCCGCCGTGATCATCGCGACGAGCGTGCGCGTGCCGGTGCCGATGTCCTGCGTCCCGATGCGCATGACCACGCCGCCGTCGGGCAGGATCTCGCAGGCCGCGCGCGTGCGATTGGACCCGCCGCCCGCCCACCTGTTCGCCGCGCACCCCATGCCCCGCTTGATCGGACCGGACCCCGTGTCGGCGGTGGCGTGCCGGCGGCTCCAGCCGATCTTGTCCGCCGCCATCGGGAAGTACTTGCGCCACTGCTGCGTCGGCAGATCCTGCCCGTCAGGGCCGGCCGGCGGCAGGTTGCGCATGCGCAGCTCCAGCGGATCCATGCGCAGCCGATCCGCGAGCTCGTCCACCACCACTTCAGTGATGAAGCAGGCCTGCGGATGTCCTGGCGCGCGCATGGCCCGCTGCGGGCCGGCGTTGATGAAGACGTCCTTGTGCCGCTGCCGCAGCACGCCGAACGCGTAGACGGGATAGGGAATGTTGAATCCGGCCCCCTGTCCCGCGCCGCCGGTGCCCCACGTTTCCGCGTCGAACGCGGTCAGCTTCCCCTGTGCGTCCACACCGGCCTTCACCTTGGCGTACGCCGACGGCCGATTGCCCGTGATGAGATGCTCTTCCTTCCGCGTCAGCATCAGCTTCACCGGCGCGCCCGCCTCTTTCGCCAGCTTCGCGGCGATCACGACCTGCACGTCGGGCCCGAGCTTGCTGCCGAACCCGCCGCCCATGTAGTCGGTGATCACATGGACGTCGCTCTGCTGCATCTGCAACGCGCGCGACAGTCCGTCACGCGTGGCGTGCACCGCCTGCGTCGACACCCACGCGGTCAGCTTCTCGCCGTTCCATTCGCAGATGCCGCCATGCGTCTCGAGGCTCGTGTGCGTCTGGACCTGGGTTGAATAGGTGCCCTCGACGATGTGCGCCGACGCCTTCAACGCCGCCTCCACGTCGGCTTTGTCGGGACGGAGGGTCAGGCGCTCGGCGG
Organism: Acidobacteria bacterium RIFCSPLOWO2_12_FULL_66_21; assembly: GCA_001767455.1. GTDB lineage: Bacteria > Acidobacteriota > Vicinamibacteria > Vicinamibacterales > 2-12-FULL-66-21 > 2-12-FULL-66-21. Next base: position 109,188 of record MELC01000042.1, on the reverse strand, counting down.
ACACGTTGCCCTTCGGGAAGTTCACCGGCGCGTTCGCGCTCATCGATTGCTCGACGGTCGCGAGCGCCGGCAGGATTTCGTACTCCACCTTGATCGCGCGCACCGCGTCTTCAGCGGCCTCTTCGGTCGTCGCGGCCACCGCGGCGACCTCCTCCCCCTGATACCAGATCTTCGCCGTCGGACCCGCGGGATCCTTCAGCGCTATGGCAGCCTTGACACCCGGCACCTTCAGCGCGGGCGTCACGTCAATGCTCTTGACCACCGCATATGGATGCGGGGAGCTGAGCAACCGCCCGTACAGCATGCCGGGCCGGACGATGTCGTAGGTGTACTTGGCCTTGCCCTGTGACTTGTCCGGGCCGTCGATGCGGCGGATCGGTTTCCCGAGCAAGGCGCGATCGGCGACGGGCGGCCAGGTGCGCGCCGGACCGGAGGGTGGCGGTGCCGCGGGAGGATTCTGTTCGTCAGCCACGGCGCACCCCGCTTGCTTTTGGATCGAGGGCCGCTTCGAGCACGCGCGCGTAGGTGCCGCAGCGGCAGATGTTGCCGTCGAGTGCCCGGCGTGCCTGTTCCTTTGTCGGTTTCGAGTTTTTCTCGAGGAGTGCGACGGTCGCCGTCACGAACCCCGGCGTGCAGAACCCGCACATCAACCCGTCGTGCTCGCAGAAGGCCTGCTGCACCGGGTGCAGCACCGTGCCCTCCGCCAACCCCTCGACCGTGCGGATCATCTTCCCCTGCATCTCGATGGCGAGCGTCGAGCAGGCGTACACCGTCTCGCCGTCGACGATCATCGTGCAGGCGCCGCACGCGCCGCGATCGCACACGCGCTTCACGCCGGTGATGTTGAGGCGATTGCGCACGGCGTCGAGCAAGGTCACGCGCGGCTCGACCTCGAGCCTGTGCACCTTCCCGTTGATATTCAACTGGATCGGCACCGCGCCGGGGCCGACCGCCTTGACCGCCTGGCCTTCCGCGGCCTTCGGGCCAAGCACACCGGCTGCGACACCGCCCGCGCCGACTGTCTTGAGGAATGTGCGCCGGCTGAATCCCGGCTGGTCTTTCTTTCGTGGAGCCATGGACGCCCCTCAGTGAGTGAAACCCGGATTATAACCGTCGTCAGTCGATTGTCGCTAGTCGATAGTCAGTCAGTCGCGTGGGAGTGTCTGGCGATGGCCGAAGAAGCTCGACCATGGCGCCTTCGCGGCCATGCGGCGCTCGGCGGTCTTGATCGTGAACACGGTGGGCTCGAGGCGGGGACTGACCTCATCCCAGTCGAGCGGCATGGACACCGGCGCCTTGGGCCGCCAGCGCACCGAAAACGGCGGCACGATCGTCTGGCCGAACGCGTTGCGCATGACGTCCACGTACACCGGCGCCTTCCGTTTGGCCTTGCGCGCTTCGACGGTCATGAGCTTTGGATGCTCCGTGGCCAGCTCGTGCGCGATGACCGCGGCGTAGGCACGAACCGCGTCCTGGTCGGCGCCCCGGCGCAGCGGCACGAACACGTGGAGGCCGCGGCCGCCCGAGGTCTTCACGTAGCCTTCGAGGCCGTGATCTTCCAGCTTCTGCCGGAGCAGCAGCGCCGCGCGCGCGGCCGACGCGAAGTTGTCCGCCGGATCCAGATCGAAGGCGAGCCAGTCGGGCGCGTCGAGCTGGTCGATGCGGCCGTTCATCACATGCATCGCGATGCAGCCGAAATTGACGAGCGTCAGAAGTGTCTTGCGCGTGCCGCCCACGATGTAATCGACGTCGCGGCCGGCCGACGGCGCGGGAATGCGAACCGTGTCGATGCCGGGCGGCAGATTCGCGGGCGCCTGCTTTTGAAAGAAGCACGACTTGCGGATCCCCTCGGGGCACCGTTCCATCGTGACGGCGCGCCCCTTCATCCACGGCAGGATATCGCCGGCGATGTGCGCGTAGAACTGCGCGAGGTCGAGCTTGGTCAGGCCCTCGTCGGGCCAGAACGGCTTCGATGGATTCGTGATGACTGCGCCAAGCAGCCTGACGCCGGGACTCGTCACACTTTCCCTGCCCGCAACCGTGCGCGTCCGTACGCCTCGGCTTCCGCGGAGCGCGCGCGCCACGCGTCAATCGAGAACGCGCCCGGACCGGTCAGCGTCATCGAGATCAGCGCGGCGATCAATGTCATGTTGAATTCGTAGCCGTGTCCGATACCCGGCTCGAGGCCCCAGTTGATGAAGAAGCCGTTTGGGAGGTGCACTTCCCACAGGGCGACCGCCATCTCGATGGCGAGCGCCAGCGCGACGTAGCGCGTCAGCGCGCCCAGGATCAGCATGATGCCCCCGGCCAGCTCGACGACGGCAACGAGGACCGCGAGCGGCATGACGGCGGGAAAGTGCAGGTTGGCGAGAGACTGCGCCGTGCCGGCAAGGCCGAGTCCGCCCCAGACGCCCAAGAGCTTCTGGGCGCCATGTGCGACAAACACCGCTCCCAGCCCCAGCCGGAGCACCGCGGGCCCATACGCCTGCATCTCTGGAATACCCTCCCGGAAGGCCGATATCGGCCTGAGTCCGGCCGTATTGTGCCACTCTTTCAGGGGCGAAAGTACAGTATTCTCCGCCCTGTAATTGCCTGTAGGGGCCGATCGAGATCGGCCCGATTGAGATCGGCCCGATCGACCGTGAGGGGCCGTTCGCGAACGGCCCCTACAGCGAAGGAGATCCCCATGTTCACGCGACGCGTATTTCTGCAGACCACCGGATCGGCGGGTGCGGCGGCCCTTGCCGTCTTCGGCCATGACGGCCTTACGCGGGTGGCGGCGGCGGCGCGGCGCGTCGAAGGGGTGGCCGCCTCCGACGTCGCGGCCGACGAGACCTACTGGCGCGAGATCCAGCAGGCTTTCACGCTCGATCGCACGATCATCAATCTGAACAACGGCGGCTGCTGCCCCAGCCCCCGCGTCGTGCACGAGGCGTTCAAGCGGTACCTGGACCTCTCCAACGAGGCGCCGGTGTATCACATGTGGCAGATCCTCGAGCCGAACATCGAGAGCGTCCGCCGCAACCTGGCCGCGGAGTTCGGATGCGACCCGGAGGAGATGGCCATCACGCGCAACGCGAGCGAGGCGCTCCAGATCGCGCAGCTCGGCGTGGAATTGAAACGCGGCGACGAGGTCGTCACGACCAACCAGGATTACGGCCGCATGATCGACACGTGGCAGCAGCGCGTCGAGCGGGACGGCATCAAGTTGACGAAGATCTCGTTTCCGGTACCGCCCAAGTCGATGGACGAACTGGCCGATCGACTGCTCGGCGCGATCACGGCCGCGACCCGGGTGCTGCACTTCTGCCACATCACGAACCTGACGGGACAGATCTTCCCGGTGAAGCGGATCTGCGACGAGGCGCGCCGGCGCGGCATCAAGACGGTCGTCGACGGCGCGCACGCCTTCGCGCACTTTCCGTACAAGGCGTCTGACCTCGGCTGCGACTATTACGGCACGAGCCTGCACAAGTGGCTGCTCGCGCCGATCGGCACCGGGTTCCTCTACGTGAGGAAGGAGAACATCGGACCGCTCTGGCCGCTGACGCCGGCCGGCGATCCGCACCGCGCGAATATCCGCAAGTTCGAGGAAATCGGCACGCACCCGGCGGCGAACCACAACGCGATTGCCGAGGCGCTCGCCTTCCACCAGGGGATCGGGATCGAACGCAAGGCGGCGCGCCTGCGCTACCTGCGCGACCGCTGGGCGAGCCGGCTCGCCGCGAGCCCCAGGTTCCAGCTCCACACCAATCTCGATCCCGCGCAGTCGTGCGCGATCGGCAACGTCCAGACGATCGGCGTCCCGACCGGCAAGGTCGTCTCGCGGCTCTGGGAGCGCTGGCGGATCATCGCCACGCCCATCGTTCACGCCGAGTACGAAGGACTGCGCGTGACGCCGAACGTCTACACGACGCTCAACGAAATCGACACGTTTGCGGCAGCGATGGAAGAGATTGCAGCGAAGGGGATCGACTAGAGTCGCAGCTCGCCGCTCGCAGCTCGTGGGTTCGTGGCTCGGGGCTCGGGGCTCGCAAGCACGAAGCGCGTCACGGGCTTGCCCGCCGTAGCGCGTAGCGCGAAGGCGGGGGGCTCGACCAACCGGAGGCGGAACGTCCAAGCACCCTGCGAAAGTGCTGACGTGGGCCGTGGAGCCCCTGCCGGATCATTCCGGCAGGAGTCCGGACGTCCCGCCCCCGATTCATCGAGCGCCCGCCTTCGCGCTGACGCGCTTCCGTCTCCGCCAGACGCTTCGGCGGACAAGTCGGCGCGGCAAGCTGCGAGCTGCGAGCCGCGAATTGCGTCAGTGCTAGGTGAGGACCTTGATGACGACGCGGCGGTTCTGCGCGCGGCCGTCCTTCGTGTTGTTCGGCGCGATCGGCTTCTCCTCGCCGTAGCTGATCACATTGATCTTGTGCAGCGGCACCTGGTGCTGCTCGTAGAGATAGCGCTTCACCGCTTCGGCACGCTCCATCCCCAGGTTGTAGTTCAGGTCTGTCGCACCCTTGTTGTCCGTGTGGCCTTCGATCTCGATGTAGGCGCCGTTGGGCTCCGCCTTCAGCTGCGTCACGAGCTGATCGATGTCCGACTTGGCCTGATCCGGCATCGTCGCCTTGCCGAACTTGAAGCCGCCTTTGTCCTCGCTGAGGACGACTTCGTAGACGAGCCGCTTCGACGCCTTCTCGATCGCGTCGGCACGGGTGTTGACCGCGTCGGCCGCCGAACGGGCCTCGTCGGCGCGCTGCTGCGCGGCCGCCGCCTTCTGATCGACCTCGCCGATACGGCCCTCGTTCGAGCGCGTGCGCTCCTGGTTCTCCTCGACCGACTTGGAGAGCCCTTCCACCTTGTCGTTCACTTCGCCCACCTGTCCCTTGACGAATTTCTTCGTCGCACAGGCCGTGGTGCCGCCGAGCGTCAACACGAGAATCGGTATCGCCAACACGAACTTCTTCATCATGACCTCCAAGCTAAACCGGGGCTCTGCCCCGGACCCCGGCTCGGTCGCTCGCGTGCTTCGACCGGGCTCAGCACGCCCTGAGCCAGGCCGAAGGGCGGGGACCCCTACGCGCAGGCGCGCCGTGCGCGCCTTGACCGATTACCGTTCTTCCCGTCGAGCGTCATCGCTCGAGCTCCCCGTGGGTCCTCCGGCCGTGTAGCCGGCGCGGGCCCGCACGATGAGCCCGCGATCGCGCGCGCGCACTTCGAGCGGGCGCCAGCCGGGTTGGCCCGACGCTTCGAATGCCAGCACGTATTGATGACGGAGCTCGTCGACGATCTGGCGCGCGGCCACGCTTGCGTGCGCCGGCGAGGTCGCCGTGAACAGCGTGCCGCCCGTCCACTGCGCGAGGTTCGCCAGCGCGCTCGCCGGCCCGCCGTCCGCCGCCTCCGCCGATTCGCGCGGATCGTCAATCGACGACATGACCGCGACGACGTAGACCGGTACGTCGATGCCGCTCGCCACCGCCGTCACCTGCTCCGGCCTGAGCCGGCTGCGCGTGTCGATCCCGTCGGTCAGCACCACGACCGCAGCACGCTGCGGCAGCGGGGTGCCGCGGCCGTCAGCGACCGGCACCGCGCGCGCCGTCTCGTCGATGGCGTCGTAGATTGACGTCTGGCCGTACGGCGGATCCATGTGGTCCAGCGAGGCTGCGAGCGCCCCCACGTCCGATGTGAAGTCCTGCACGCGCTGGAGGCGCGTGTCGAACATGAAGACCGCCGCCTGGTCCATCGGACGCATCGCGCCGAACAACTGCCGCGCCGCCTCGCGCGCGTCGACCGCCTTCCTCCCCACCCGCATGCTGCCGCTCACGTCGAACAGCAGCGCGAGACGCACCGGCCCGTCGGCCTCCGAACGGAAATCGAGAATGCGCTTCGGCTCGCCCGCCTCGGCGACCACGAAGTCTTTCGGCAGGAGGTCGCGCACGAACCGGCCCTTGCGATCGCGCACCACCGCGGTCACCGACACGACGTCAACCGCCGATCGAAACCTGGGTTGTCCCTGGTTCGGTGAGGTCTGCGCTCCCGCAGTCCCCGGGAAAAGGGTCAGCAGGATCGTCACCACAGACAGCAGGGCTCGGCGCCACGTCATGACCGGACCATGTCCAAGGAGCCTGCCACACTTCTAAACTGCTGAAATTATTGCACTTGACAGATTTGGCCCGCCCCAGAGCCGACTGAAGTGGCACCAAATCGAGTAAGTTTTGCTCGATCCAGCTCATCTGCCTTGTCATTCTTACATCCGGCCTGCGCACCGCCGCCGCCAGCGCGGCACTTTGATAAGATTCGCGTATGCCCCCGCGCGCGATATCAGCCATACCCGTTGCGAACCGCGTTCGTGGTTTCGTGTACGCCATCCGCAACATCGTCGCGGAAGCGAGGAAGGTCGAGGCGGCCGGGCGGAAGGTGCAGTACCTGAACATTGGGGACCCGGTGGTTTTCGGTTTCCACACGCCCGCGCATCTGGTGGAAGCGGTCGAGCGGGCGATGCGCGACGGCCAGAACGGCTACGCGCCGTCGGCGGGCATTCTGCCGGCGCGGGAGGCGGTCGCCGGCGAGTGCGCGCGGCGCGGCATGCCGATGACGGCCGATCGCGTGGTGATCACCTCCGGCACCTCCGAAGGGATCGAGCTGGCGCTCACCGCGCTTGCCGGGCCCGGCGACGACGTGCTGGTGCCGGTGCCGACCTATCCGCTCTACACGGCGGTGCTGTCGAAGATCGGCGCGCGATGCGCGTTCTACCGCACGGATCCCGCGCGGGGCTGGCTGCCCGACGTCGACCACGTGCGGAGCCTGATCACTCCGGCGACCCGCGCGCTCGTCGTCATCGATCCGAACAACCCGACAGGCGCGACCTATTCGGCGGAAGTGCGCCGCGCGCTCCTCGATCTTGCCGACGAGCACAATTTCCCGCTGCTCGCCGACGAGGTATACGCGGACCTCGCATTCGATGGGCCGGTACGTGCGCTGGCGGAGGCCAACCCTGATGCGCCGGTGATCACGTTCTCGTCGCTGTCGAAGGCCTACCTCGCGCCGGGCTGGCGCGCGGGCTGGCTCGCCGTCGGACGATCCGATCGGCTGGACGACGTCCTGGCGGGGATCAAGAAGCTGGCTGACGGCCGCCTGTGCAGCAACGGGCCCATGGCGCACGCGATCGCGCCCGCGCTGCTCGGCGATCGGTCGCACCAGGCGGCATTCCGTCGCGCGCTGCGCGAGCGCGCGGACCTGACACACTCGCGTCTCAACGCGATCGAGGGCATCACCTCCGTGATGCCCTCCGCGGCGTTCTACGCCATGCCTCGGGTCACGCTGCCGCCCGGCGTCACCGACGAGGATTACGTGCTGTCGCTGCTGCGCGCCACCGGCGTGCTCTGCGTCTACGGCTCCGGATTCGGGACGGATCCCGCGGATGGTTTCTTCCGCGTGGTCTTTCTTGCGCCGCCGGTGGAACTCGCGGGCATCTACGATGTGATTGCCGAGTTCACGCGCAACTTCCTGGCAGGCCGGGGCCGCTAGTGCCCACCGACACGCCGCGCCAGAAATTCCTCATCCGCTACGCCATCTGGATGACGGTGCTCGCCATCGTGCTCGTCTGGAGCGCGTACCTCGTCCGCGACGTGCTGCTGATCATCTACGTCAGCGGCCTGCTGGCCATCGGTTTCAGCCCCATCGTCAGGCTGATTGAGCGGCAGAAGGTGCTGCCGATCGGCACTCGGCGATTTCCGCGCTGGGTGGCCATCCTGGTGCTCTACATTGTCATTCTTGGAACCATCACCGGGATTGGCTTCCTGATCGTGCCGCCGCTCGTTCACCAGGGGCAGCAGTTGTGGAACGCGCTGCCGTCGATGTTCGATCGCGCACAGGAGTTCCTGATTGCGAAGGGGATCCTGAAAGAGCATCTCACCTGGCAGCAGGCGGTCGTGCGCGCGCCGGTGTCCGGCGGCGGCGAAGCGGTGGGCACGGTCGTCGGCGCGGTCATCGGCGTCGCCGGCGGCGTCATCGGCCTCGTCACCATCGTGATTCTCACCTTCTATTTTCTGATCGAGGCGGACGCGCTGCGCGGCGGCATGCTGCGGCTGTTCGCGCCGCGCGAGCGCGCGCGGGTCGCGGCGGCGAGCCGCGAGGTCACGATCAAGGTGAGCGCGTGGCTCGGCGGCCAGCTCCTGCTTGGCGGGATCATCGGGCTGACGTCGGCGGTGGGCCTGTGGCTCCTCGGGATCCCTTTCTTCTACGTGCTGGCGCTGATCTCCGGCATCGGTGAGCTCATCCCGGTCATCGGACCCATCCTGTCGGCCATTCCCGCCATCGCGGTGGCCGCGACCGTCTCGCTGAACAAGGTCCTGCTGGTGATCGTGTTCTTCGTCCTCCAACAGCAGTTCGAGAATCACGTCCTCGTTCCAAAGGTGATGTCGCGCCAGGTCGGTGTCAGCGCCGTCACCGTGATTGTCGCGCTGCTCATCGGCGCCAAGCTCCTCGGCATCGTCGGCGCCATCCTCGCCGTGCCCACCGCCGCCATTCTCCAGGTGGTGTTCCTCGAGCTGACGACCTCCCGCGAAAGCTAGGCGCGCGGTCGGCGTTTCCCGCCTGGCACCTTCCTTGACGTATGTCCGTCCGGACGGGCGGTTCTGGCGTGGTTGTACGCAGAACCTGCCAGAAGTGCGAAACGGGCATGGTGAAACTGGGCACACGAAGTGCCACGCGCAATCTCTTCGGCGATCTGGCGCTCATCGCTTTCCTGGTGGCGCAGGCGCTCGACGGCGTGCTCACGTACGTCGGTGTGAGCGCGTACGGGCTGCGCATGGAAGGCAACCCGGTGATCGCGTCGTTGATGGCCGTGATGGGGCACGGCGCCGGGCTCGCAACGGCGAAGCTCACGGCGGGGGTGTTCGGCATCGTGCTGCACCTTTCGGCCGTCCACAAGGCGGTCGCGGTGCTCGCCGTTTTCTACGCCGCCGTCGCGGTCGTTCCCTGGATCGCCGTTCTTTTCTGCTGACATCTTTGAACCTATACTGCGAGTATGCGCAGGGACCGGCGCGCTTCCGCCCCCGGGCGCGCCCGTGTGCTGTTCGACACTTACGCGCGCGACCTCTCCGTCGACGATCTGCAGCGGCTGTTCACGCACGACACGCGCGACGCCTATCGGTTCTTCACGCGGGGCGCTGACGAAGACCGGCTCGCGGGGCTGCCGTGGTGGAAGCGTCCCCCGGCGCGCGTGCGGCAGATCTTCGTCGCCTTCACCCTGAAGCTTCCTCCCGCGCGCCGGGCGCTCTATCTCGTCTCGCTCATCGTAGCGCTCGTCGGCATCCTGCGGCTGTTACGCGGGTTCGCCACGATCGACGTGCCGTTCGGCGTCCCGTTCATTCAAATCGCGCTGCTCGTTCCCATCTGGGCTGACGGCACGCTCTCGCTCATCGTCAGCCTGTTCCTGATCAACCTGCTGGTGCTCCTGGAGGTCGCCGATCGGCTGTCGCTCAAGGGCGAGCTGGAGGTCGCACGCGAGATTCAGCTTGCGATGCTGCCGAGCGGCACCTACTCGGCGGGAGAGATCGATATCTGCGGCGTCACGCGGCCGGCGAACACGGTCGGAGGTGACTTCTACGACGTGTTGCCGCTCCGGGACGGCCGCGTCATCGTCACGGTCGGTGACGTCGCGGGCAAGGGCAGCCCCGCCGCCCTGCTGATGGCCTTGTTGCTCGCCGTCCTGCGAACGCTGGTCGACGAGGAGCTCGAGGCGCAGGCGCTCGTCGAGCGCCTGAATGCCCAAATCTGCCGCCACTGCCCGCCGTCGCGGTTCATCACGCTGTTCTACGCGGTCTACTCGCCCGTGCCGGGAACGCTGACCTACGTCAACGCCGGTCAGAACCCGCCCATGATCAGACGCAGCGACGGGCGCTACGAGCGGCTCCACGGCACCGGCGTGGCGCTCGGCATGTTCGCCGAATCCAGATTCGGCGCGGTCGAGACCACGTTGAATCCGGGGGAGATGCTGGTGCTGTACAGCGACGGGGTCACCGAGGCGGAGGATCCGTCGGGACGGCCGTTCGAGGAATCGGGGCTGGAGCGTGTCCTCGAACACAACGCGAGCGAGAGTCCCGCCGCGATTGGCGCCCGCGTCATCAAGGCAGTCGAGACGCACGCGCAGGACTCGCGGTTCACCGACGATCTCACCATCCTCATCATGAAGCGCCGGGCGACGGGTCAGATGCAGGCCGCCGTCAATCGATAGGCCGAGGGGCGCGGCGCGCCCGTGCCGCTCGGGAGCTGGCCCCTTTCGCCGAACGGCGCCTCGGAGGACCCAGCAAGCCGCGAGCTGCGAGCTGCTAGCTGCTAGCTGCTAGCTGCGAAACAGAGTCTAATATCGGCAAGCTCATGCTGCTCGGCCTGTTTCTCGCGCTCGGCGCGTTGTGGACGCCGCAGGCGCCCGTCCCGCAGCGGCCCTCGGCGGACCGCGTCGCGGTCCTCGTGGCACGGCTGGAGGCCGCGGCCGCGGCCGGCGACACGGCCGGCATCCTGGCGCTCGGCGCGCCGGATATCGATCGCGACGCCCTCGAGCAGTTCGCCCTTCGCCTCTCCGATCCCGCGCCCGATCGCGTGTTGATCAACGAGCGCGATCGAGCGGCGCTCGCCGATGGTTCGCGCGTGATTCTGGAGGTGTTCTCGGAGCGGGGCATCGACGGACGGCTCGGCACCTGGCGAGTCGATATCCAGAAGTCTCCGGATTCGGACGCCTGGATGATCACCGCGGTGAGCCGCCTGTCCGCGTTCAGCGGGCTGGTCAAGCTGGCGATCAATCAGCACAAGCAGTACGAGATCCACAATCTGGCCCTCCACGCGGTCGATCTGACGCTGCACATGTCGTCCGGCACGGCGTTCGTGGCCGAGTCGAGCGACGGGCCGACGGCCGTCGTGCTGCTCGGCCGCGGGCGCATGCTGTTCGCGCCGCCGGAGGCGTCCGAGCGCACGCAGCTCCACATCCTGAACCGCCACGACGACCTCGACACGGAATTCGATGCGGCTTTCCTGCGCCTGTCTCCGTCCGAGTTCGATCGCTACTTCCCCCCGTCGCAGATGCGCCCGCGCCTCGTGTCCCCGCTCGATCTTCGCCGCGGCGTTTCCCTGTTCGACGACTACATCGGCCGGACGCTGCAGTTGAACCTGAGCGACCTGAGCCGCGACCGGTGGTCGATCACGCCGCCTCCCGGCGATCTGATTGCCGAGATTCGCACGCCGCGGTTCGGCACACTCACCTACGCGCGCTCCGCCGGCGACGCCGAGGATGTGACGCTCTTCGATCGCAAACGCCGCCGGAATATTTCGTTGTATGCGTCGGCCGCCAAGCTGGCCGAGCGCGGGCGCTTCTACAGCGAGGACGACCAGAGCGATTACGACGTGGTCGCCTACGACATCGACGCGGAGTTCATGCCCGAGCGGTCGTTCGTCAGCGGCGAGGCCAGACTGAAGCTGAAGATGCGCGGAGCCGGCACGCAGTCGCTGACGCTGCGCCTCGCCGAGTCGCTCGCCGTCCGCGGCATCTATTCCCCCGAATTCGGCCGCCTGCTGCACCTGCGCGTGGTGGGGCAGAACAGCCTGGTCATCAGCCTCCCGGCGACGCTCGTGCGGGACACGGAGCTGTGGCTCGACGTGATCTACAGCGGACGACTGCCGCCGCAGTCCTTCGATCGCGAGGCCATCGCTCTCTCCCAGGACGTCCAGCGCGAGGAGTCGCAAGAGGTACCGCTCGAGCCACGATATCTGTACAGCAACCGCAGCTACTGGTACCCGCAGGGCACCGTCACCGATTACGCGACGGCGCGGCTCCGTCTCACCGTGCCGTCCGAGTACGACGTGGTGGCGACCGGGCAGCGGACGGCCCCGCCGTCGCCTCCCGCCGGCGTTGCCGACCCGCAGCACGCGAAGAAGATGTTCGTGTTCGATGTGGAGCAGCCGGCGCGCTACCTCGCGTGCCTGATCAGCAGGTTCAGCCCGGTCGATTCGCGGAAGGTCGCCGTCGGTGACGCCGGGCGGCAGGTGGACATCTCGGTGCAGGCGAGCCCGCGGCAGGCCGGACGTCTGCGCGACATCGAGGACAAGGCGTCCGCCATCTTCCAGTACTACGGGTCGATCCTCGGCGATGCCCCTTATCCGAGCTTTACCGTGGCCGCGGTAGAGAGCGATCGTCCCGGCGGACACAGCCCGCCGTACTTCGTGCTGCTGAATCAGATCGTCCCAGGCTCGTCATTCATGTACCGAGGCGATCCGGTGAGCTTCGAGGACTACCCGACATTCTTCCTCGCGCACGAGCTCGCGCACCAATGGTGGGGACAGGCGGTTGGCTGGAAGAACTACCACGAACAGTGGATCAGCGAAGGATTCTCGCAGTACTTTGCCGCGCTCTATGCGGAGCAGGAACGCCCCGGCAACGTGCTCGGCAACCTGCTCCGGCAAATGCGCAAGACGGCGATCGACTACTCCGATCGGGGGCCGATCCATCTCGGCTATCGGCTCGGGCACATCCAGGCGGACGACCGCGCCTTTCGCGCCATCGTTTACAACAAGGGGGCGATGGTGCTGCACATGCTGCGGCGCCTCCTCGGAGACGAGGTGTTTTTCGCGGGTTTGCGATCGTTCTATCAACAGTGGAAGTTCCAGAAGGCCGGCACGGACGATTTTCGGAAATCCATGGAGAAGGTCAGCGGACGCGACCTCGAGCGGTTCTTCGAGACGTGGGTGTACGGCATCACCATCCCGCGTCTGACCTTCAGCCACCGCTCGACCGGCGCCGAGGCGGTGCTGCACTTCGAGCAGCGTGGCCCGGTCGTGGACGTGCCGATCACCGTCACCATCGCGTACGCGAATGGCACCTCGGAGGAGATCGTGGTGCCCGTGACGGATCGAACCGTCGACACGACGGTCGCGCTGAAGGGGCCGACCCGCGCCATCACCGCGAACCAGGACAACGCCGCGCTCGTGCAAATCGTGAAGTGACCAGATTCGGCCGACAAAACCGAAAAAATGTATGATCGGCAGGTTATGGATACCGTCACCCTGACGATCGACGGCCGGCAGGTCACCGTCGAGAAAGGCCGGACCGTTCTTCAAGCCGCCATCGAGAGCGGCATCAAGATTCCCTATTACTGTTATCACCCCGGGCTCGGCATCGACGGATCGTGCCGCGTGTGCATCGTCAAGATCGAGAAGATGCCGAAGCTGCAGACGTCGTGTTCGACGACGGTCACCGAAGGCATGGTCGTGCACACGCGGACGCCGGAAGTGGTCGAAGCGCGCGCGAGCGTGTTCGAGTTCCTGCTGATCAATCACCCGCTGGACTGCCCCGTGTGCGACAAGGGCGGCGAATGCCCGCTCCAGGACTTTTCGTACAGCTTCGGTCCGAACGAGAGCCGGATGGAGTTCCCGCGCCGCGTGTTCGACGGCGAAGGCGTGAGGGCCGACGTCGACTTCGGGCCGACGCTGATGCTGAACCGCAACCGGTGCATCCTGTGCACGCGCTGCGTGCGGTTCATGCGCGAGATCGACACCGACGCGCAGATCAACATCACGGACCGCGGCTACGGCAGCGAGATCGCCACCTTCCAGGAGCAGGGCGTGCATTCGCTGCTCTCCGGCAACCTGATGGATGTCTGCCCGGTCGGCGCCATCACCACGAAGGACTACCGCTTCAAGGCGCGGCCGTGGGACAACCCCGAGGCCGTCGACACCATCTGCACGCTCTGCGAGAAGGGGTGCAACACGACGGCGTGGATCAAGGCGAAGCCCGAGTGGGCGAAGGGCCCGCAACTCATCCGCATGACGCCCCGATTGAACCCGGACGTCAACGGCTACTGGATGTGCGACATCGGGCGGTTCGACTACCACTGGATCGAAGGGGACCACCGCCTGCAGCGGCCGCTCGTGCGCAGCGAGGCCGGGACGCTCGAACCAACCGACTGGACGAACGCGTTGAGCAAGGTGGCCGACAAGGTCACCGCGGCCGGCGGCACCGGCGCGCTGCGGTTCTTTGTCTCCGCGCAGGCGTCGCTCGAAGAGCTGTTCCTGATCGGCCGCCTCGGCGGCGCGTTCGGGCTTCCCGAATCAGGCGTGGCGGTCGGCTGGCGACAGCGCGAGAAGCCGCAGCCGAAGCACGCCAAGTTCAAGATTCCGCCGACCGACGCCCCGAACGTCAACGGCGCCCGCGTCCTCGGGTTCCCCGTGAAGACCGGAAGCGACGGGACCGCCGACATCTCTGCGTTTCGCGCCGCCGTGGAGCAGGGACGCATCTCCGCGCTTTATGTCTTCGATCCAGGGCCTGACGGCTACATCGGCGATGTGTCCTGGCTGGTCGAGGCGAAACGCGCGGGGCGGCTCCCCCTCCTCATCGTGCATGGCGTCGTCATGACCGAGCTTGCCAGCGTCGCCGACATCGTGCTTCCTGGCGCCGCTTGGGTCGAGAAGGACGCCGCATACGTGAACGCGCAGGGGCGCCTGCAGGGAGCGTCCCGAGCGATGGCCCCGCCCGGAGACGCCCAGGAGGACTGGCAGGTCTTCGTCAACGTCGGGCTGGCGCTGGGCGCCGGGCTGACCTACACGAGCAGCGCGGCGGTCCGCGCCGATCTTGCCGCGACCCTGTCGGCCAACGAGGCCTTCGCCGGATTGACGTCTCTCGCGTTCTCGCGCCCGGTGACCGCGCGACACTGGCTCCAGGCGTCGAACCCGTCGGAGCGGTGGAAGTGGGACTTCATGTTCCAGGACCTGCCGCCCGTGAAGTTCGCCGGCACGCCGCGCGCCACGTCGCCGCCGCAGACGATCGCGCTGCGCGAAGTGGATTGATGATGTTTCGTATTCGAACCGCCGCCCTCGCGGCGCTCTGTCTCGTCGTGGCGGCGGGCGCGGGACAGGCGCAAGACCGTCCCCCGCGCGCCGAGGTCAGCCCGGTCGTCGAAAGCGAAGGCGTCGCGCCAGGTGGCTCTGCTCGGGTCGCGCTGAAGGTGGTCCTGCGTCCGGGCCTGCACGCGAACTCGAACAAACCCCGCGACCCGGCGCTGATTCCAACCATCCTCACCGTCACGCCGCCGGCCGGGATCTCTGTGGAGGAGATCGTGTATCCGGAGCCGCAGGACCTGATCCAGACGGGCAGCGATCTGCCGCTGAGCGTGTTCGAACGTGAGTTCTTCCTTGGCGTCGTCTTGAAGATAGAACCGGGCGCGGCGGCCGGCGAGGTGACGGTTCCCGCACGCCTTCGGTACCAGGCCTGCGACGAGTCGATGTGCTATATCCCCGCGACAGTGCAGGCCGAGTGGAAACTGCACGTCGGCGGTCGCCCGGCGCCGCGGAATGCCGACGTCTTTGCGAACATCAGGTTTGGCACTGGAGAGAAGCCGGCCGCGCTCGCCGCCGGCGCGTCATCCGGCCCGCAGGCCCGGACGCTGGAGGACGCCGCCACGGCGCTCGATCGCTTCACCATTCTCAGCGTCGGCGCGGGCTATCTCCGAACCGATGCTTTCCTGACGTTCATTCACAACGCCGAGACCGGCGTGGTCGAAAAGGGCTGGTTCGAGGGACGTGGCGCCGCGGCCATCCTGGCCATCGTCCTTCTCGGCGGCCTGGCGCTGAACCTGACGCCATGCGTGCTGCCGATGATCCCGATCAACATCGCCATCATCGGGGCCGGAGCGCAGGCGGGCTCGCGCAAGCGGGGCTTCCTGCTGGGCGCGGCTTACGGCGGCGCCATGGCTTTCGTGTATGGAGCGCTCGGGCTGATCGTGGTCCTGACGGCCAGCACGTTCGGCGCCATCAACGCCTCTCCGTGGTTCAACGCCGGCATCGCGGCCCTGTTCGTCGTGCTGGCCCTCGCGATGTTCGACATCTTCGAGATCGACTTGTCGCGGTTCTCCAGCCGCTTCCGCGTGACTGAGGCGGGCCGTGGCACCTTCGTGCTGGCGTTCACCATGGGAGCGATCGCCGCGTTGCTTGCCGGCGCCTGCGTCGCGCCGGTCGTCATTCAGGTGCTGGTCTTCTCGGGCAATCTCTATTCGACCGGCACGAGCGCGGCGCTGGCCCTGCCGTTCCTGCTGGGCGTCGGCATGGCGATCCCGTGGCCCCTCGCCGGCGCCGGCATCGCGGCGCTTCCAAAGCCCGGAGCCTGGATGGTTCGCGTCAAGCAGGCGTTCGGCGTCTTCATTCTCGGCATGGCGGTGTACTACGGCTACGTCGCCTATGGGATCTTCTCGAACCGATGGGTTGACCCGTCGGAAGTGCAGTCGAGCGTGGCCGAGATGCTCAAGGAAGGCTGGCACTCGAATCTTGCCGCGGGACTCGCGGAGGCCGAGCGCGAGCGGAAACCGGTCCTGATCGACCTGTGGGCGACGTGGTGCAAGAACTGTCTGACGATGGACAAGACGACGCTGAAGGATCCGAAGGTGACCGAGGCGCTCTCGAATTACATCAAGATCAAGTATCAGGCGGAGAACCCGGACGAGCCGCCGGCACATGCGATCATGCAGCGGTTCGGCGCGATCGGGCTGCCGACCTACGTCATCCTGAGACCGAAGACGGCCGCGGCGCCATGACCCGGAGCGCGCCCGGCAGCAGCCGCACCTCGATCCGGTCTTCCGCGATTCCCATCTCGCCGTCCACGTGAAATTCGATCGGGCCGCTCGTTTCGACGACGGCGTGTGAGGCGCGATGCGCCTTGACGCTTGGCGCGAGGTGCGGCGTGCCGAGCGCGAGGTGACGCGCATGCCAGAACCGCGTCAGGATCGCGCGATCCTCGACCACGGTGACGTCCAGCACGCCGTCGTCGAGCCTGGCATCCGGGGCGATGCGTGCGCCGATGCCGTATTCGCGTCCGTTCGCGAACGAGATGAGAAACGCCCGAACATTCTGCGTGCTGCCGTCCAGCTCGAGCGTGTACTCGGCGCCGCGGTATCGGCATCCTTCGCGCACGCCGATGACGACGTACGGCCAGCCTCCGCGGCGTCCGGGCGCGCGCGCGTTGAACAGCCGGGCCACGCGCGCATCGAAGCCCACCCCGGCAATATTGAAGAACGGCCGGCCCGCCATCACGCCGACGTCGATCGCGCGCGGCGAGCCGTCGAAGGCGGCTGCCAGCGCCGCGAGTGGATCGCGAGGCACCTCCAGCGCGGCCGCGAGACCGTTGCCGGACCCCGCCGGCACGAGGCCGAGCACCGCGTCCGTGCCGATGAGCGCCGAGCCGGCTTCGTTGAGCGTGCCGTCGCCGCCCCACACGACGACGAGCGTGGCGCCGCCGCGTACGGCCGATTCCGCCAGCTCCCGCGCGTGACCGCCGCGCGAGGTGAACTCGATCTCGAGATTCAGCCCGCGCTTCCGCGCTGCCTCCCTGAGCAGCGCGGCGCGCTCGGCCGCGGCCCGCGGGTTCGCACCCACGCCGGAGATCGGATTGACGATGGCGACCACGGACATTTCGCGCATGCCTTTTCGAACCTTGCTATAGTAACGTCCAACTCGCCGCGTCGGAGGATTCATGAAGAGCCTGGCGGTACGCGTGACGCTCCTGTGCCTGTTCCTGGTGGCGGTCGGGGCCGGTGCGTACGTTTTGTGGATGGACGAGACGAGGGCCAGCGCGTCCGCGCAGACGGAACGGGATTTCGAGCAGCGCGTGCTCGACGCCGGCCGGATGGCGCTCGACCTCCGAAGCGCCCAGCAGGGTTACGTCGCCATCGGACAGGGCGATCCGTTCTGGATCGAGAAAGTCGGCGCGGATCTCCCGCGTCTCCGCGAGGCTCTTACGGCGCTTCGCGCCGAATCGACCGCGCCGGCCGCGCAGTCCGCCATCGACGAGGCACAGGCCGCCCTCCAGGATTTCGAGCAGATGGATCGTCGCGCGCGCGAGTACGCGGGGGCCGGCCAGAAGCTCCTCGCCTCCGACCTCATCTTCGGCGACGGGATGGAACGTACGGCCGCAATCGCAGGCGCACTGGACCAGGCGCGCATGGCCGAGCGCGACGCGCACCAACGCGCGCTCGCGTCCCTCCGGCGTCGCCAGCTTGCGACGACCGGCGGGGTGGGCGGCGCGGCGATCCTGCTGATACTGCTGCTCCTGCCGGTGCAGGCCGCCCGGATCGAAGTGCCGGTTGCGCAACCCGAGCGTGCCCGGCCTGCGGAAGGCTCCGGCGATCTCTCGCTGGGTGCGGTGCTTGACGAGGAGTGGTCGCGGCCCGTCCGGCAGGCCCGCCAGGCGGCACCGACGCCGGCGGCGGTCGAGCTCGCGACCGTCGCCTCGCTGTGCACCGAGCTGGCGCGCGTGGCGGACACTCCATCGTTCCCGGCGCTTCTCGAACGCGCCGCGGCGGTGCTCGACGCTGCCGGCATCGTGCTCTGGATTTCCGACCCGGATGCCAGGGAACTTTCCCCGATCGTCACCTACGGCTATCCACCGCAACTGGTCGCGCGGCTGGGAACGATTCCCCGCGACGCGGAGAACGCCACCGCTGCCGCATTCCGCACTTCTCTCCTGCAGACCGTCAAGGCCGATGCCGTGTCGAACGGCGCGGTGGCCGCGCCGCTCGTCACGCCGGCCGGGTGCGTGGGCGTGATGGCGGCCGAGCTCCGCAACGACGCCGAGCGGGACGCCTCGAAGCTGGCGATCGCCACGATCATCGCGGCGCAGCTCGCCACGCTCGTCGGGCCGCCCTCCGCGCGCGCACAGAAGATCGAGGCGACGAGCTAGTCCTGAGCGAACGCGCGAACACGCGAGCCGAAGGACTAGACGATCGATCGGTAGGTGCGGCGGTTCCCTCCGTCCTCTACTTTTCCCTTCAGCGTCAGCGTCTTCTTGTCGCGGCTGACGGTCAGCGTGAACTCCTCGCCGTCGTTCAGCCGTTGGGTCCTCCGGCGGAGATCCGACGAGTCGGTCACTGTCGCGCCGTTGATCGCGGTGATGACGTCCCCGGCCTTCACCCCCGCTTTCGCCGCGGCCGACCCTTCAGCCACGGACGTCACGAGCACGCCGTCCTTGACGCCGAAGTACTCGGCGAGCTGCGTCGACACATCGGTCACCGTGACGCCCAGTGCCGTCCCGGAGCGCCAGATGAACGACTGAATGTCGGGCAGCGCGCGAGGGGTTGGCGGCGACGGTGGGGCGGGACGCGCGGGCGGCGTGGGAGGTACGGGGATCGCCGGCATGTCGATCGTGAAGTCCCTGCCGATGTCTCCGAGCAGCCGCACGCGATCGCCGAAGAACGCGAAGCCATCGTTCTCGCGCGGCGTGACGCTGACCGTCGTCCGCTGGCTGTCGCGCATCAACACCGCCTGCACGGTACGGCCGGGCACCGTCTCCTGCACCAGGCGTGAGAACTGCCGCGCGCTGCGGACACGCTCGCCGTCGAACTCCACGACGACGTCTCCCTTGCGGATGCCTGCCTTTTCCGCGGGGCCGTCCGCCGAGACGTTCTCGATGACCGCTCCGGCTGCGGATTCCTTCCCCTTGACGTCCGCGGGCTCGGCGTCCCGAATGGTCACCCCGATCTGCGCCGTCCCTCCGCCGAGCACCTGGAGTGCCCGCGTCGAGGCCTGCGGCGCCCGCACCACGGTCCGACTGGTCTGCCCGTGAGCGGCCGGGGCCAGCGCCGCGCCGGCGCCCGCGGCGACGACCAGCGCCGCCACGAGACTTGCTCCTTGTACGATCCGCATGTCCTGACTCCTTTATTCTCCAGAAACCCCTGATATTTCTGCAGCTTGCCGCCCCTCCAGCCGATAACTTCCGGGGGCTCGTACGGGTGAGACGCACCCCTTTCGCAAAAGGTTGGCGGCCGCAGTGGTACAATCCCGCGTTCCCCAAATCCGGAGATAGAGCTTGCTGATGACATTGATGCCGGCCGCCGTGCTGAGCGCTCTGCTTGTCGCTCAGCCTTCACAGGGCCCCGATCGCCGCGCCGAAGCCGAGCGGCTGGCGCGCGCCGGACAGCGGGCACAGGCGCTCAAGGAGTTCCAGGCGCTCGCCGCCGCGAACCCCGACGACATCGAGGCCCGGCTCTGGATCGCGCGGCTGCACGCCGAAATGGGGAATCAGTACCGCGCCGTCGACGTGTACCAGTCGATCCTCGCGACCGCGCCACAGAACGTTGACGCGCTCCTCGGACTGGGCGACGCGCTGCTCAATCTCGGCCGTCTCACGGACGCTGGTGACGCGTTGAACCGGGCGGAAGCGATCGCCGCCGATCGCCCCGCGGTCCTCGCCGCGCAGGGCCGGCTGCACTCGATGGCCCGGCGATCGACCTTGGCGCTGGCGTACTACCAGCGGGCGATGGCACTCGACCCGGCCAACATCAGCATCCGCGACGCGTACGATGACCTGCGCGCCGAGCGGGCGCACCGCGTCGAGGGCACGTACTATTTCGAGCACTTCGACATCGATGTGCCCGACACGCATGCGGGATTCGTCGAAGTGAACGCACGCGTCACCGACTCGTTTCGCGTGTTCGCCGACGGCCAGCACCAGCGCAAGTTCGCGCTCGACGAGGATCGCGGCGGCGCCGGGCTCGAGTGGAGCCCACGCCACGACGTGTGGGTGCGCGCCGGTGCGCTCTTCGGCAGCGGCACCGAGGTGCTGCCCGACCGCGAGGTCGCGTTCGAAGCGCAGTACTCCAGGCACGGCGTGCAGTGGCTCGGCGGCGTCCGCTACGTGCACTTCGCCGATTCGAGGGTCGTCATTGTCTCGCCCGGCGTCACTTTCTCGCCGCGCGAATCGCTGACGGTCACCGCCCGGTACTATCGCGGCCAGATCGACACTCCCAACAGCGTGTCGGGTGAGGGGGACAACGGCTGGCTTCTCGACGGCACGGCCCATGTCACGCGCCGGTTCTGGATCAATGCCGGCTACGCGCGAAGCTTCGAAAGCCTGCCGCTCCTCAGCGCCGACTATCTTGCGATCGGCAGGTCGAATATCGTCTTCGGCGGCTTTCGCTTCGATCCCCTGCCGCTGACCTCAATCGCCGCCACCTGGCAACAGCAATGGCGCCGGGACGTCAACGTCGGCGCCGCCATCGTCACGCTCACTCAGCGGTTCTAGCACCCGCCTTCGCGCCCTCTGGCGCTTCCGCCTTCGCGAAGCGCTTCGGCGGACAAGCCGGCGGGGCAGGCCCGGTACCTGGCCCCAGCCGCGACCGAGCGACTATCGACTGTCGACTATCGACTACAGCGCCGTCCCCGCGACAGGACGCCTTCTTGCTTCCAATTCATCATTTTGCTGGTGTTTGCGCGGGCACGCGATTTGATGTTGAGGCTCGCGGTCGCGCGAAATCACCGGAGTGCGTTAACTCAGGCAGGCGCTGGCATCGCCGCATTCCGGGTCAGTAGGCCGATTTCGCGCGGCCACTCGTGTTTTGGAGGGGGACATGGCAAGGATGATTACCCGTTTCGCCGCGCCGCTGGCGCTCGCCGCCATGCTGTCGGGCTGTGCGCTCGCCGTCCGGCATCCATCCGTCGCGGAACTCAAATACAACCCCGGCCGCTACCAGGACAAGACGGTGTCGGTCGATGGCGTCGTGACAAGCTCGTGGGGTATCCCGCTGCTGCCGTTCAAGCTCTACAAAGTGGACGATGGCACGGGAGAGTTGACGGTGGTGTCGCAGAGCGGGCGCGTGCCGACCAGGGGGGCGCATGTGCGCGTCAAGGGCAAGGTCAGCGAAGTCGCGACCTTCGGCGGACGGTCGATCGGGCTCCACCTCGAGCAGAGGGATCTGGATTTCAAGCGGCGCTGATCGTCAGCGGATCGCGCGGCCGTAGTCTGAACTCTTCGCCAGCCGGCTGAAGCGCTCGAATGCCGCCTGGGGCGCGGATCAGGCGGTGATGCGGACGGCGACGGCGGTCATGTCGTCGTTTGGAGGCGTGTCGCCGCGCCAGGCCTGCACCGCTTCGGCAATTCGCTTCACGACGACCGCGGCGGCCTCGTGGCGGCTGGCGCCCACGACGTCGAGCAGGCGAGCCCCCGTGAATTCCCTCCCCTGCCGGTCCATCGCCTCGAAGACGCCGTCCGTGCAGAACACGAAGAGGTCCCCCGCGTGCAGCGCGTAGGTGATTTCGTCGTAGGTCGAGCCCTGGAAGGACCCGAGCGGAACGCCGGGCAGCTCGATCTGGGAGACCGTCTCTCCTGAACAGCGAATCGGGTACGGCAGCCCCGAGTTCGCGAGCGTCAAAATGCGGCGCTTCAGATCGAAAAACGTGTAGCAGAGGGTGCAGTAATACTCCTCGAGCTGCCGCTGATGGAGAATCGTGTTGACCGACGACAGGACGCCGGCCGGGCTCGACCGATCCGGCATGTACCGGCGGCGGAACGTCCGGCCGCGAATCAGTTCGGCGGCAAACGCACTGTAGAGCGCCGCGGGCACTCCCTTGCCGGACACGTCGCCGACCGCCACCACCAGCGTGTTCGACTCGGGCGACAGATAGTCGTGGAAGTCTCCGCCGAGCTCTCGCGCGGGGGCGAAGGCCGCGGCGACCTCGACCCCCTTCAGCCGTTTCGGCGGTCCCGCCGGCAGGAGCGCGGTCTGGACGCGCTGCGCGAACCGGAGCTCCTTTTCGAGCCGCTCCTCGTTCGCCCGGACTTCTTCGTACAGCCGCGCGTTTTCGATCGCCACGGCCGCCTGGCTCGCCAGGAGCGTCAGGATCTCCACATCCCGTTTCGAGAAGGCGTCGAGCTCCGGGCTTTCCAGATCGACCACGCCGATGCAGCGATCCTTCAACAGCATCGGGATCGCCAGCTCGGAGCGGACGTCCGGCACGATCCGGATGTAGCGCGGATCCTGTGACACGTCGGACACGAGCACCGGCTCCCGGTGCAGCGCCGCATACCCGACGAGCCCCTCACCAAGCCGGACGCGTGGCACCTGCACGCGCTCGCCGTACTGGACCGCGAGCTTCATCTCGAGCTCGAGCGCGTCGTTGAGAAGCAGGATCCCGAACGTCCGGTAGTCGATCACGCGCTTGGTGAGCTGCGCGATGCGCGAGAAGAGCTCGTCGAGATCGAGCACGGCCGCCACGTCGCGGCCGATCTCCGCGAGCGTCTCGAAGGCCTCGGCGTCGCGCCGGCTCCGCTCGTACAAGCGCGCGTTGACGAGCGCAATCGCGACGTGCGCGCCAAACTGGCGCACGATCGCGACGTCTCCCACGCTGAATTGATCGCGGTTGCGGCTGAGGATGTTGAGCGCGCCGATCGGCCGCGACTTGTGCATCAGCGGCACGACGATCTCGGAGTTCATCCCCGGAACGAACTCGAGGTAGCGCGGATCGGCGCGGAGATCGTTGACGAGCAGCGGCTGTTCGCTGGCCACCGCGGCGCCGACAAGCCCCTCCCCGAGCCGGATCCGCAGCGGCGCTTCGGGCTCGGGATATCCCACCGAATAGGCGGCGCGAAGCTCACCGCGGCGCTCGTCGAGGAGGTACACCGCGAACGCCTCGAACGGGATGAGACGGCGGATCAGGCGCGGGAGCTGTTGAAGGAGATCGTCGAGGTCGAGAACCGCCGTGACCTGTCGACCCAGATCGAACAGCGTTGTGACGAGCTCGCGGTCGGCCGCGGTCTGGTGGCCGCCGCTGGCGCTCACCGCTTCTTCTGGCAATCCCTGGCTCACTGCGGCTCTAGTCGTCCTTCCGATGGCAGGCAGTCCGGATTATACTTGCATCTCCTCTCTTTATGGACATTTCGCTGCCATTGGACTACTCGGCGATTGAACGGATCCTGCCGCACCGCTATCCGTTTCTCCTCGTCGATCGCATCACCGAGCTCGAGCTCGACAAGCGGATCGTCGGCATCAAGAACGTGACGTTCAACGAGCGGTTTCTGTCCCACCGCCCCGGCGAGCGGCCCGTGCTGCCGCCCACGATCCTGACCGAAGCGGTCGCGCAGGTCGGCGCCATCATGATTCTCGCGAAGCCGGAAAACCGCGAAAAGCTGATCTACTTCATGGGGATCGAGCGCGTCCGTTATCGGCGTCCTGTCTATCCGGGCGATGTCGTCGAGATCGAGGCGCTCGTGCGCCGGCTCCGCAGCCGCATGGGCCGGCTCCACGGCATCGCGCGCGTCGGCGGGAAAGTTGTCGTCGAAGGCACGATGACGTTTGCGCTTGGCCCACGTGACGACACATCAGTCGATAGTCGATAGTCGATAGTCGCAAGTCCAAGGCGCAAGTCAAAGTCCGGCGATATCAAAGTCAGTAAACGATACCGCGACTATCGACCATCGACTATCGACTTAACGGGCCACAAGCAACACCAATCCAATCTTGACCCCGCGCGAGCCTCGCGCGGCCCATTTCGATCCCGGATGGAAGTACCGCCACGCGTCGAGGATGGCCGGCGCGAGCACCAGCGCGCCGATCCAGCGCTCGTCGACGCGGGATGATGCGGCCATGCCGCGCGTGTCCCGCTCCGACGGACCGGTTCGCGCGAACGCCGCGCCGGCGTAAGCCATCGAGGTCAGCACGTCGAAGGCGAGCACTCCCTTGGCAAAGGGCGCGCGCTCGTGCCGAAGATTCGGCCTGCGCGTGAGCAACCACTCTGTCTCGGCGTGCTGCACCCAGAAGCCCGCCGAGGAGATCAGGAACTCACGGTGCCGTGGAAGGCCGCCGCGGTGCGTGATGGCAAAGAACGGAATGCCGTGGAAATCGACCTTTCGGATGCCGGGGTCCGCGTCGAACACCACGTCGAGCAGCAGGTGCCCCGATTCGTGCGTCACGAGACCTGTAGCGCTTCCTGCCAGGAAGCGTCCGAGAGACACACCCAGACTTCCACTCCGGGCATTGCTTTGCTGTTGAGCTTCATCGGTGCTCTGAGCCCTCGCGACCGGCACGCACACCGTAAGTAACAGCAGCGACAGCAGTACCTCGCGATACACCCTGCCGAACGAAACTGCCTCGTCCGTGGCACACGTGTTGCTGCCGAGGACGCCGGGCGCCGCCGGAACGGCAGGAAACCAGGGGAGGAGACCTGAGATGCTCGAAACAATCGCCGTCATTCTGATCATTCTGTGGCTGCTCGGGATGATCAGCGGTTACACGATGGGCAACTTCATCTATGTGCTGCTCGTCGTCGCGATCGTGCTCTTCCTCGTCCGCTTGATCAGCGGCCGGACGGTTTGAGCAGGACCCGCCTCAAGCGCGTGTGATACGCGGTGAATTCACCCTCGCCGCTGTCCTCGCGCACGTGCCGCTTGAACTGATGCAGCGTCGCGTCGAGGTCGTCGATGGCGGAGAGGATCAGCGCCTCTTCCGTCATCGGCTCCACGGGCGAGCCCAGTGCGCGCGCGCCATGGTGGGACACCACCATGTGCTCGAGACGCTCGCGGAGATCGTCTGGAAACCCGGCGATCTCCGCCGCCATCTCGCCGACCATCTTCACGCCGAGCGTGATGTGCCCGAGCAGGTTGCCGGAACGCGAGTAGGTCGTCGCCCCATCGTGACCTAGCTCCTCCAGCTTGCCGAGGTCGTGCAGAATCGCGCCGGCCAGGACAAGGTCCGGATCCACGCCGTATGAGGCGGCGAGTCCGCCACCCACTTCCGCCAGCTTGAGGATGTGCTCCAGCAGTCCGCCCGCGTAGGCATGGTGCACCATCATCGCCGCGGGCCAGACCTTCAGCCGCTCGCCATGACGCTGCAGCACGGACTCCAGGAGTTGCCGGATCCAGGGGTTCTGGACCGCCGCAACGCGGCCCGACAGCTCATCCCACATTTCGGGGTTCGGTGACATTGGCTCGTGTCAGGTGGTTAGTAGGCAGTAGGCAGTAGGCAGTAGGCAGTAGGCAGTAGGCAGTAGGCAGCAGGCAGCAGGCAGTGGATCACACTGTCACGCTGACTGCGGGACAGCGGGACTTACTGCCTGCTGCCTGCTGCGAGCTGCCTGCTATCTGGTTCTGCCTGCTGCCTACTGCCTACTGGCGACGCGGCACTTCGGCGATGTTATCACTCTACGTTCGGCGACAGGCGCACGATGGCCACGCCCGCGAACACCAGGAGCGCGGCTGTCGCCATCCGCGCGTCGAAGGGCTCGCCAAGCAGTACCACGCCAAGGGCGACGGCGATGACCGGATTGACGTACGCGTAGAGCGAGACGAACGAGACCGCGAGGTGGCGCAGCGCGTACGTATACGCCACGAAGCCGCCGATGGCGCCGAGGGTCGACAGGTACACCAGCGCCCATGCCGTGCGGGGAATGAACGACAGGTGTGCCCACTCGCCGCGCGCTGTTCCGGCCGCAAGCAGTATCAGTCCGCCTGCCAGCATCTGGTACGCGGTCGTGCCAAGCACGTTCTCGCCGCGCGCATGTCGCCGCGAGTACGAGGATCCAAGGGCCCAGCCCGCCGAGGCAATCTGCAAGGCGATGACGCCCGCGAGAAAGCGCCGCTGACCGGCGCCACCCACGGTCAGGTCGGGCCAGACCAGGACCAGGATGCCGCCGAATCCGACGACCAGGCCAGCAATCACCCGGGCTCGCAACGGCTCGCCGTGCGGAAGCGCCGCCTCGATCGCCGTCATCCAGAAGGGCGAAGAGGCGACGAGTACGGCGGTAAGGCCGCTCGGAATCCATTGCTCCGCGAAGACGCCCCCGCCGTTGCCGAGGCCGAGCAGCAGGAATCCAAGCAGCGCGATCCCGCCCCATTGCGAACGGGGCGGAAGTCGATCGCCTGTCGCGCGGACGTAAGCGGCCAGCAGCGTTCCCGCGATCGTCCAGCGGAACCCACCCATGAGCGCCGGAGGCATGGTCTCGAGGGTGATCCGGATGCCCAGATACGTGGTGCCCCATACGAGGCACACGGCGACCCACGCGAAAAAGGCGAGGCGCCGCTGCCGCATGGTCGAGTCGCCAGGCCGGCCGGACGCGGGGGCCACTATTCGACGAACCCGAACGTGCCGCGGCCCAGCCACGCGCCGCCGTCGATGGTGAGGATTTCCCCCGTGATGAAACCCGCGTGCTCGGAGACGAGAAACGCCACGGCGTCGGCCACTTCAGACGGCTGCCCCCAGCGCTTGAGCGGCACCATCTGCGTGATGCGCGCGACCGCATCGGGAGAGTTCCACAGTTGCCTCGCCGCCCCGGGCGATTCGATCGGTCCAGGCGCCACAGCGTTCACCCGGATCTTGTGCTTCGCCCACTCGACGGCCAGCGTCTGTGTCATCGACATCACGCCGGCCTTGGCCGCCGCGGAATGGATCGTGCCCGGACTCCCGGTCCACACATAGTTGGCGAGGATCGACACGATCGAGCCGCCGGCGCCCCGCTCGATCATGTGGCGTCCGACCGCACGCGAACAGTAGAAGCTGCCGTTGAGGACGATGCCGATGACGGCGTCCCAGCCGTTGGGCGAGAGCGCCTCCGCGCGGGAGATAAAATTGCCCGCCGCGTTGTTGACGAGGATGTCCACCCGCCCGAAATGCCGGATGACGCGCTGGACCATCTCGTCGACCTGTTCGGGGTTCCTGACGTCGACCTGCACGGCGAGCGGGTCGAGCCCGGCGTGGCGCAGATCCGCGGAGCCCTGCTCCAGGTGCTCCGCGTTGCGGCTGCCGAACGCCACCGACGCGCCCAGCTCGCCGAGCCGCTTCGCGATGGCGAGGCCGATGCCCGTGCCGCCGCCCGTGACGAGGGCGACACGATCCTTCAACAGCGACGGCGTAAACATCGTCCCACTATCTTATAATCGCCCGCGACCGATGTCCGACGCCCCACTCCTCCCCTCCACGGCTCCGCCCGAAGCGTTCGCGCGGTTGTTCGAGTCGGTGCACGAGGGCGTGTACATCGGGATGCTGACGGCCGACTCGGCCGAGACGCTGTCCGCCAATCCCCACCTGCGGTTGATGTTCGGCTTCGCGGCGGAGACGCCGCCGGGGGAGGTGCGCCCGTTCGAGCTCGATCGGTTCGTCGATCGGCAGGCGCGCGACGGCTTCCTGGAGCGGCTCGAGCGCGACGGGTCGGTCACCGATTACCTGCTGCGGCTGCGGCGTGCCGACCGGACGGCCATGTGGGTGGAGGTGACCGCGCACGCCGAGCGCGCGACGGAGGGTGTGCGCGTCGAGGCGCTGATGCGCGACGTCAGCGAGCGCAAACGGCTCGAGGACCAGGCGCGCGATCTGTATCACCAGTTGCTGCAAGCGGAGAAGCTGGCCGCGCTGGGGCAGACGATTTCCGGCGTCGCTCACGAGCTGAACAATCCGCTCGCGACCATCCTGACATGGGCCGAGCGCCTCGCATCGCAGCCCGTGGACCAGCCGACCAAGCGAGGCCTCGACATCATCCTCAGCGAGTCGGAGCGCGCCGCGAAGATCGTGCGCAACCTGCTGACGTTCGCCCGCAAGCGGCACACGACGCGCGCGATGGTCGATGTGAATCAGATCGTCCGCGAGACCCTGGCCCTCCGCTCCTACGAGCAGCGCCTGAACAACATCTCCACGCTCGAGGCGCTCCCGACCGGCCTGCCGCACGTCTTCGCCGATCCTCACCAGTGCCAGCAGGTGCTGCTGAACCTGATGATCAACGCCGAGCAGGCGATGATTGCGTCGCACGGCCGGGGCACGCTCATCGTGCGCACCTGGCACGACGCCGACCGCGACGCCGTCGTCCTCGAGGTGAACGACGATGGGCCGGGCGTGCCGGAGGACGTGCAGCCCCGGATCTTCGATCCCTTCTTCACGACGAAGGAGGTCGGAAAGGGCACGGGACTCGGCCTGACGGTCGCGTACGCGATCGTGCAGGAGCATGGCGGGCGGATCTCGCTCAAGTCGGAGACGGATCGCGGCGCGTCGTTCTTCGTGGAGTTGCCGGTGGGCGCCGGTCCGCTCAAGCCTCCGCTCCCGCGCGCGCCCGAACGGACGCTCGCCGACAGGGATATCGGCGCCGGAGCGGCGGTGCTCGTCGTGGAAGACGAAGTGGCGCTCGGCGCGGCCGTCGCCGAAGCGCTGGGCGACGCCGGCTTCTCAGTGGACCGCGCGAGCGACGGCCTCGAGGCGCTCGAACGATTGAAAGAGCGGACCTACGATCTCGTCGTGTGCGATCTGAAGATGCCGCGCCTCGACGGCACGGCGTTCTTCCGGCAGCTCGAAGCCCGCGACCCGACCATCGCGCACCGCGTGCTGTTCGTCACGGGCGATGTGGCCGGCACCGACGCGGAACAGTTCCTCGAGGAGTCCGGCTGCCGCTGGCTGGCGAAGCCGTTCCGCCTGAAGGATCTCCTCCGCGTCGCGCAGGAGATGATCGGCTAAACCCGGGAGGCTCGGCTATGCTCGAAGCCCGTGGGCTGACGAAGTACTACTCGGCGATCGCGGCCGTGCGGGACGTCAGCTTCACGCTGCGGCCCGGCACGGTCCTCGGCCTCCTGGGGCCGAACGGGTCGGGCAAGTCGACGACCGTGTCGATGCTGACCGGGCTGCTCGAGCCGTCAGGAGGCCGCGTCCTCTTCGACGGCCGCGACATCCGGGATTTCCCGCTCGAGTTCAAGGCGCGGGTCGGATACGTTCCGGAAGAAGCCCACCTCTATACCTACCTGACGGGTCCGGAATACCTGTCGCTCGTCGGCGGCCTGCGCGGGCTCGAGCCGGCGCGGCTCGCCCGGAAGATCCAGGAGTTCCTCGAGATTTTCGGGCTCGCCGACGCGCGTCACGAGCAGTTGTCGGCCTACTCGAAGGGCATGCGCCAGAAGGTCCTGATTGCCGCGGCACTCCTGCACGATCCCGACCTGATCGTCATGGACGAGCCGTGCTCCGGCCTCGATGTCCTCTCCACGCTGGTGCTGAGGAGCCTCGTGCAGGCGCTCGCCGCGCGCGGCAAGATGATCGTCTACAGCTCCCACGTCCTCGAGATGGTCGAGCAGGCCTCGACCGAGGTGTTGATCCTGCACGAATCGCGGGTCGTCGCGCACGACTCCGTCTCGCGTCTGCGCGAGGTGTTGCAGTTGTCGTCGCTCGAACAGGTGTTCCGCAAGGTGGTCGCGGCGTCCGACGTGGATGGCGTGGCGAACGGCCTCGTCAAGGTGATGGAGCAATGATCGAGCGGTCGCGGCAAGCGCGACTGCTGGGCCGCGTGTTCTTCTACCGTCTCCTCGAGAGCGACGTGATGCCGGCCGGCCTGCCGCACGTCCAGCGACTCATCTGGTCCATCGTCCTGCTGTCCGCGCCAGGGCTCGCCGTGCCCCTGTTGTTTGCGCCGCGATACGGCCGGTTGATTTTCGAGGCCCCCGCGCAGCTCCAGCCCGCGATTGCCTCCGATCGGCTGTTACTGATCACGATCGCGCTTGCAGTCATGGGACTGACGGCGCTGATGACGTGGGACGGCGTGCTCCCGGATCGCCGCGATGCGAGGGTCCTTTCGCCGTTACCCGTCGCCGTCGCCACGCAGGTCACCGCACGGCTTGGCGCGCTGGCGCTCCTCTTTACGCTCTTTGTCGCGGGCACCTCGATCGTGCCATCCATCGGGTTGTCCGTCATGGCCGGCACCTACGCTGCGACTCCCGGGATGCTGCGTGGGGCCGCTGCGCAATGCGCGGCCGTGATCCTGGCGTGCGGCTTTGGTTTCTTCTCTCTGCTGGCGATGCACTGTGCGCTCGTCGCTGCACTTGGAAGACGGAGCGTCGCGCGCGCAGGGCTTGCGCTGCAGGTGGCACTTGCCGTTCTGCTGCTCCAGGCGCTGCTGATGGCGCCCTGGATCGCGGCCCACGCCTGTGCGGAGGGATTATCGGGGGCCAGTCCGTCACTACTTGCGTGGCTGCTCCCGCCGGCGTGGTTCTTCGCGGTGTACGAGACGCTCGCCGGAACCGGCGGCCCGGCGGCGGCGACGCTCGCCCGCTTCGGTGCAGCGGTCACCGCGGGTTCGAGTGTCGCGACGGTCCTGCTGTACATCGCGTCTTACCGGCGGGTCACGCGCCAGGCGCTCGAGACGCCGCTTGCGACTCGGCGTGGCGTACGTCTGAGCGCGCTTTCGATCTCCTTGCACGCCCCCGCATGGCTTCTCGGGTCGCCGGTCGAGCGCGCCGTCTGCTCCTTCACGCTGCGCAGCCTGGCTCGCAGTCGTCACCATCGACTGCTCCTCGCCCTGTACGTGGCGGTCGGCATCACGTTGGTTGTGTCCACGGCCACCCCGGAAATCATGCGCGGGTACGCCGCGAAGCAGATGCCGGGGATTGGCTCCGCCCCCTTCGTCCTGCTCTTCCTGGTGCTCTCGGGAATGCGCGCGTTGTTCGCGGCGCCGATCGAGCCGCGGGCGAACTGGGTGGTCCGGCTGTGTGAGCCACTGAATCGAAGCGCCGCGATCGACGGGGTGCGGCGCGCGATGGTGGTCGGCGCCGTGCTGCCGATTGCCGTCGTGACGTGTGCCTTCACGGCGCTGTTCTGGGGGATCGTTCCGGCCCTCCACCACGCGGTGTTCAGCGTGTTCGCGGGCGTGCTGCTCGCGGAGTTGCTTCTTCGGGACTTTCGAAAGATCCCGTTCACCTGCACGTCGTTCCCCACCGTCGATGCGTTCCGGACGCGATGGCCATGGGCACTCGCGGGATTCCTGTTCTTCGGGTACGGCGTCGCAATCCTCGAGCTCGGGATCCTCGGAACCGGCACCGTGCCGATCGCACTCGCAGTTGCTGCGATCGGGGGACTCACCGGCGTCCTCGCTCGCAAGCGCCGGCGGCTTCTGGCCGCGACGGATGGCCTCCTGTTCGCGGAGACCGATCCCGCTGCCCCGTTCGAGGGCTTCAGTCTGAGCGAGAGCTTCGCCGCCTCCCAGGGTGAATTGACGCGGCCGCCCCTCGACGATCGGGAACGACACTCGGCGCCATTCGTTCTCACTCCCCGGCCGCAGCCGCTGACGCTCGACTGGTCTGGCCGTTACGAGGAAGGTCCAGGCCAGCTGCGCATCTTCCACGGGATTGTGGGGGATATCAGGTTTGCGGTGAGACGGCTCGCGGCCACGCCATTGTTCGTGATATTTGCCGTCGTCTCGCTCGGCATCGGCATCGGTGTGACGACGGCGGTGTACTCCGTCCTGGCGAGTTTGCTCTGGAAGCCGATCGGCGTCGCGGATGCCGAGCACGTTGTGCTGGTCGCAATCCCCGTCAACGGGCGCGCGCAGACCGGCATGGTGATGTCGCGCGCGGACTTCGATCAGGTAGCGGGGAAACAGAAGACGTTCCGATCCATGGCGGCGTCAACCTCGTTCAACGAGGGACTGGCCGCCCCCTCGTCGACCGAGATCCTGAACGGCCAGGCGGTGACTGGCGGCTACTTCGATACTTTGGGCGTGCGTCCGTTCCTCGGGAGAATGATTCAACCGGAGGACGAGCAGCTGCAGAGACACGTGATCGTCCTCGGCTACTGGCTCTGGCGTACACGGTTCGCCGCCGATCCGGACATCGTCGGTCGAATCGTTCGGGTCGGGAGCCGGCCCTTTGAGATCATCGGGATCGCTCCGGCGTCGTTCGTGGGACTGTCGCCGCCGCTTTACACGGGCGGGTGGGTGCCGCTCGGCGCCAGCGACACGCCCGGGACATCAGCCGAGGTCGCCGCGCGCGAGGCAAGGCGGCTCACCGTCATCGGGCGGCTGCGGCAGGACCGATCGTTGTCGAGCGCGACGGCGGAGCTCGCGTCCATCGGCCGCGGCCTCGACGCCGCCGCTCCGCTCCCGCGCGATCCTCTACGGCCAGCGGCAGGACGCCAGTGGTTCGTCCGCCGCGTGCTTGCCGCAACAGAAAGCGGGTCGCCCCCTACGCGTTTCGGCCTGTTGATTATCGGCCTGGTCGCGCTGGTCCTCGTGGTCGCATGCACGAACCTGGCGAACCTGATGCTCGCGCGAGGGACGATGAGGCAGCACGAGTTGGCGGTGCGGCGCGCGCTCGGCGCGTCGAGGTGGCGCATCGTTCGCGAGTTGACGATCGAAAGCGGGATCATCGCGGGGCTCGGTGGTTTTACCGCATATGGCGTGACGCGCGCGATCCTCGTTCTGAGCACAACGGAACTCCCAACGCCGCGCGGCGCATTCCCCATAGCCCCCGAGCTCGACCTCTCCGCGCTCCTGATCGCGGCGGGCGCGCTGCTCCTCTCCGTGGCCGTATTCGGCCTCGAGCCAGCGCTCCAGTTGACGCGATCCTCCGTGAGCCCCGACCTGACGTCACCGGCGGCATCGGTCGGCGCGCCTCGATCACGGCGCCAGCGCGCGCTGGTGCGATGGCAGGTCGCGATCTCGACCTGCTTCTTCCTGGTGGCGGCGATCCTCGTGCGCGTGGTCATCTCGGAGGCGCGGCACGATCCGGGCATTGCCCTGGAACGGCTCGGCCTTGCCACCGTGCATTTCCGCCTGCAACGCTGGGACGAAGCCCAGGCGCGGCGGGCGATCGACTCGACGCTCGCGGCGGCCGCCCGCACCGACGGCATCGAATCGGTTGCGGCTTCCTCGGGAATGCCGTTCGGCATGACGATGACGCCGTTCGTCTCGATCGCAGCCGTGGACAAGCCGTTCAGCGGCGATGCCAACAAGTTTGATGGTCTACTGCTGTCGGCGACCACGGACATCTTTCGTGCGCTCGGCGTGCCAATCGTGAGGGGCCGGCCGTTCGACCAGCGGGACGGCGCCGGCTCGCGCAAGGTGGCTGTCGTGAGCGAGCAGGCGTCGCGGCACTTGTTCGGCACGACGGCCGCCATCGATCGCGAGTTCCTGGCGCAGGAGTGGGGGCGCCAGCCGACGCTGCGGTACACGGTCGTCGGCGTGGCGCGCGACACGGACACGGGGCGCCTCATGAGCCGGCGTGAGGGCGTGTTTTATGTGCCGTTTGCGCAGAACTACACGCCGAACATCGTGCTCGTCGCGCGGACGCGTGGAGATCCCTCGGCTGCCGCGCGCGTGTTGCAGAACGCGCTCCAGCAAACAGATCCAGACCTTGCGACCGGCACCGCGGGGGCGGCCCCGATGATGCTGGCCGGCGAATATGTCGCCGCTCGGGTCGCAGGATCGCTGGCCGCGGCGCTGGGCGCGTTGACAATGGTGCTGGCGATGATTGGTCTCTATGGAGTGCAGTCGCACCTGGTCACACGGCGGAGACGGGAGGTCGGACTGCGGATGGCGCTCGGGGCGAGCGTCCGTCAGATCCGCCAGATGGTGATGCGGGAAGGGCTCAGGCCGGTGGCTGAGGGGCTGCTCCTCGGGCTGTTCCTTGGCGTCGTGGTCCGAATGGGGATCCGCGCGGTTGTCCCGTCGCCGATCCGGATCGTCGATCCGGTTGCCTACGCGCTCGTCCCGATTCCGCTGATTCTCGCCGCGCTCGCCGCGTGCTACCTGCCCGCGCGCCGTGCCTCGCGCGTCGATCCAAACGTCGCCTTGCGGGATCTGTAACACGCACTGCCCATCTACACGTACCACGTCCAATCTCACGAAGAGCACGAAGTTCACGAAGGGCACGAAGACTGGGCCTGTCACGCTAGACTGACCGGTCGCGGGCCGGCCCAGAGCGCCTGTGGCCGGCATTCGAGATGGCCTGGAACCCACGCACACAAGCACGATTCGAGCTTGCCGTGTTTGTGTGCGTGGGTTCCAGACCATCTCACCGCGCGTAGCGCGGTCGCGACCGGTCAGACAGTGGCAGTCTCAAGCCGTCCTTCTGTCTTCGTGTGCTTCGTGTCCTTTGTGGCCTTCGTGCGTAAGACCGTGGGTCCGTCCATCGGAAGGGTCTGAATCGCCGGGATCAGCGCACCGCGGCTATGGCCGGCTCGTGGCGCGCTGGTGTGCGGCGCCTTGGCGACGTCTTCGTCGATCGGTACTGCAGCACCACGCCGGGCTTCATGTCTGACTTCGCCATCCGCATGCGGCGGATGGTCTGCTGGAACTGGACGATGGCCGGGCTGATGACCTGGTCGCCGCCTTCACCGCCGAGCGCCTTGCGCAGGCGCTGCACGGCGCGCGCGTGCAACTGCGAGACGCGCGACTCGTTGACCCCAATCTCCTGCCCGATCTGCTTCATCGTCGCTTCGGAGTAATAGTAGAGCCCGATGACCTTCCGCTCGCGCGGCGGCAGCGTGGCGATGGCCGCGCGCATCCGGTCGCGGACTTCCTGCTCCTCGTACGCGCGATCGGGCGCCTGCGGCTCCGACGGCACGAGCGCGGCCGGCAGGTTGGCGCCGTCGACGTTTTCTCCGGCCGAAAGCGGCGACGTGGACTCGATCGTGTTGATCCGGACAATCGTGCGGCCGAGCCGGGCCTCGTCGGAGCCGACGCGCGCGGCCAGATCGGCGAGCGACGGCTCGGCGCCCAGCTCCCGCCGCAGCTCCTCGCGCGCCGTTTCCAGCTCGCGGCGTTGACGCCTGACGCCCCGCGGCCAGGCATCGCGACGCAGCGCGTCAATCATCGCCCCGCGCACGCGCCGCTCGGCAAACGTCTCGAACTTGATGCCGCGCCCCTCGTCGAAGCGGCACGCCGCGTCAATCAGCCCGATCATGCCGTCCTGGACGAGATCGCCGAGCTCAATCGAGTGCGGCATCGAGGCCGCGACCCGGCGCGCGAGAGATTCGACAAACGGCAGCCCGGCGGCGATGCGGTCGCGGTTGCGGGCGGCGAGTGGGTGACGCTGCATTTCGTGATCTCCTCGTTGCTCGTTGTCCGTGGCTCGTGGCTCATGCTCGCGTTCCCAGCCAGGCCCGCCGTAGCGCGAAGTGCGAAGGCGGCCGAAGCGCGAAGGCGGCCGCTTGGGCAGACCTCTTCCGCAACGCGGGTACCACGAGAAAAACGAATAAAAAGCGAATATCTGCGGCGCTGGAGTTCTAATCGGGAAGTCTCTGTCTTACTGGAGGTTAGCGGAGTGTTGCGGTGTGAAGTTGCGGGAAGCTACACGCCTTGATGGGTCAGGTAGTCGTCAAATTTATGACTGATGCCGCCGCTGTAATGTCACGAATATGACGATCTGGCTACTTGGAATGGGTCCGAATTTCCCGAGCCGTCGCCATCGCGTCGAGCACGCTCGCGACCACCTGGGACGCGCGCGCGCGGCTCATTTCGTCGCCCGCCTTGGTCTCGAGCAGCTCCGCGTTCGCCAGGATGATCCCGAGCTGGTTATTGAGGCGGTGGAACAGCAGTCCGATGTCGGAAAGTCGATCCGCGGGCTTCCTCGTGGTGGTGTCGTCCACGTCTATC
This sequence comes from Acidobacteria bacterium RIFCSPLOWO2_12_FULL_66_21, assembly GCA_001767455.1. Classification (GTDB taxonomy): domain Bacteria; phylum Acidobacteriota; class Vicinamibacteria; order Vicinamibacterales; family 2-12-FULL-66-21; genus 2-12-FULL-66-21. Next base: position 73,071 of record MELC01000042.1, on the reverse strand, counting down.
ACGACGCCTCTTTGGTGGTCATCTCGCCCGCCCGTCCCGGCTCGCGCCAGAGCGTGTCGACGAAAATGCGCACGGATCCACCGGCCGTGCGAACGTATTCGACCTTGCCGCTGGCGATCCAGTTGTAGATGGTCCGGCGGCTGACGCCGACCAGCTCGCAGGCCTTCATGATGGAAATCGTCTTACGATCAATCATCATCGTTTCATGTCCGGGGGCTTTGCCCCCGGACCCCCTACACGCGCCCTCGCGGGGACCCCTTCGATCCCCGCTCCGGGCGCGTGGCTCTCTCGCTGCGCTCGGTCGCTCCGTGTCCTTGGCGCTTTGCCCGTGGGCCTCCCGAACGCGCTCGCTCAGGACGTTCGCTCGCTGTGGATTATCGGTGCCGCATCCGCTCGGCTGTAGCCCTTCCACATCTTCTGCGATTGACCGGGTTCCCGCGGGGTGTCAAAATACCGCCCACGTCCATTAAATGGCTGAGAGCCCGAAACATCTGCTGATCGTCGACGACGAGAGCGCCCTCCGGGAGGCCATCGCGGAGCGGCTCTCGGACCACGGGTTCATCGTCGAGCAGGCCGGCAGCGGCGAGGAGGCCATCCAGCGCCTGGCGGACTTCGCCTTCGACGTGCTCGTGACCGACCTGCGGCTCCCGGGCATCGACGGCCGGCAGGTCCTCGATGCCGCCATCGAGCGCTACCCGGAGATCATTGCGATCGTCATCACTGGCTTTGGCACTGTCAAGGATGCCGTCGAAGCGATCAAGCAGGGTGCCGCCGATTTCATCACCAAGCCGTTTCAGTTCGACGCCCTGCTCCACGTGCTCCGCTCGGCGCTCGAGCAGCGCCGTCTGAAAACCGAGAACGCGTACCTGCGATCGCAGCTCGAAGATCGATACCGGATCGACGGCCTCGTCGGGCACAGCCAGGTGATGCGCGATCTGTTCGAGCTGCTCGAGACCGTCGCCGCGACGTCGAGCACCGTGCTGATCACCGGCGAAACCGGCACCGGCAAGGAGCTCGCGGCCCGGGCGATTCACCACAACAGTCCGCGGCGCGCGAACCGGTTCGTCGCGATCAACTGCAGCGCCATCCCCGAGACGCTCCTCGAAGCGGAGCTCTTCGGTCACGTGCGCGGCGCGTTCACCGGCGCGATCGGGACGCGGCAGGGACGACTCGAGCAGGCGCACAAGGGCACGCTCTTCCTCGACGAGATCGGGACGATGAGCCCGGCGCTGCAGGCAAAGCTGCTGCGGGTGCTCCAGGAGCGCGAGTTCGAGCGCGTCGGCGACTCGCACACGATCAAGATCGACGTGCGCGTGATCGCGGCCACACATTCCGATCTCGCGCGGATGGTGGCGGAGGGCACGTTCCGCGAGGACCTGTTCTATCGCCTCAATGTGATCCCGATTCAACTGCCTCCGCTGCGCGAGCGCCGCGAGGACATTCCGCTGCTCGTCCAGCATTTCCTTCAGCGGATTGCCGGCGATGCGGGGCACGACCGCGTGACGGTGTCGCAGGACGCGCTGCGACGGCTGATGGCGTACCCATGGCCCGGCAACGTGCGCCAGCTCGAGAACGCCATCGAGCGGGCGCTGGCGTTCACGCACGGCCGGTCGCAGATCGACGTGGCGGACCTCGCGCCGGAGATCCAGGGGCACGCGCCCGCCGCGGACTCGGCGGACGTGTGGTTTCCAGAGGATGGCCTCGACTTCGAGCACTACATCGAGGGCGTCGAGCTCTCGCTCATCAAGCGATCGCTCGAACGCACGCGCGGCAACAAGCGGCAGGCCGCGAAGCTGCTGAACCTCAAGCGCACGACGCTGATCGAGAAGCTCAAACGTCTGGAGCCCGGAAAGGGCGCGCTGCCGCGCTGACCTCATGCCGCCACGTCACACCTATTGGACGATCATCCTCGAAGGCATGCCGACGGCCTTCCGCGCGCACACGCAGGATGAGCTGCTCCCGACCCTGCGCCAGCTCCAGTCGACGCATCCCGATGCCGTGATGAAGTGGTTCGCGCGCGGCCGCCTGTGGCACACGCCGGAAGAGGAACGCATGGCCGCGGCGCTGAAACGACGGCCGGCGCGGGAACGCCGCCCGCCCGCGTGGCGGCCCGGGGGCGAGCATCGCGATCCGCGCGAGAAGTTCCAGGTGCCGCGCGACGAGAAGCGCGCCCGCTTCGCGGCCAGACTGCGCCGGGAGCGAGCTGAGGAACCGCCGCGCGACACGCGCAAAGAGCGGCCATCGGGGCCGCCGGCCTTCGACAGGACGCGGAAGCCCGCCGCACGCCCTGCCGCGAGTGGCCGGCCGGCCGGCCCACGCGGACCTGGACGCCCGCCCGGCAGGCGCCCCGCGCCGGGCGGCAATCGCCCCGCGCCGAGCGGTGGCCGCCCCGCCCCCGGAGGAAACCGCTTCGGGCCGGGCCAGAGTCGCGGTGGATCGCGCGGTGGCGGCCGCGGGCCCGGCGGAGGAGGCACGCGCGGTGGCGGGTCGCGCGGCGGCGGCCGAAGTGGCGGCGGCGGAGGACGCGGGCGGTGATCGTCCACGTCATCCTGTTCAATCCTGCCGAACACCTGGACGCGGACACCAAGCGGGAGATTCTCGCCGGCCTGGCCTCAGTCGCGAAGGAAATCCCTTCGGTCATCAGATGCCGCGTCGGCCGGCGCACACGCCACGGCCTGCCCGGCTACGAACAGATGATGCGCGAGGACTACGCCTACGCGGTCATCGTCGAGTTCGCCGATATGGCCGGGCTCAAGGCGTACCTCGCACACCCCTCGCACGCGCGCATCGGCGCGCACTTCGCCGCGTCCGCGTCCCGGTCGCTCGCCTGCGACTACGAAATGGTTGAAGCCGCGGATCTCGAGGCGCTCGTCGACGCCATCTGAGAGGAGAAGAAGAAATCCTCGACGATCGCGCGGAGCTGGCTGAGGGAGTCCGCCGAGTTGACGGCGACGCGCAGATGAGATCCGTTGTCGAGGCCTTTGGTGTACCAGGTGTTCAGCGCGCGCAGTTTGTTGATGACCCATCGGTCGTGACCGCGCGCCGGGCTGGCTGACGCGCGCTCCTGTCCCGGCGCCACATGCCGGAAGCCGTCGGCCTCGCCCACGCGCTCGTTCAGCAGCAGCTCGATGTAGTCGAGCAGAAACCGCCCACGGTCCTCGAGCGTGATTGCGCGCGGCGCCCGGCCCGCCCGAAGGTCCGCTGCCTGCTCGAAGATCCAGGGGTTCCGCAGCGCGCCGCGTCCCACGAGAACGCCGGCGATCTTCGATCCGCGCGCGCGGTCGACCACCTGCTCCGCCTCGATGCAGTCGCCGCTGCCAAGCACCGGGATCGACACGCCCGCCGCGACATCCGCGATCAGGTTCCAGTCCGACACGCCCGAGTACGACTGCGCGGCCGTGCGGCCGTGCACGGCGAGCCCCGCCGCCCCCGCGTCCTCCAGCCGCCGCGCCAGGTCCGGGGCATTCATCTCGGCCTCGTTCCAGCCGGCGCGCATCTTCACGGTCACCGGAATCTTCACCGCGCGCGCCATCGCGCGCACGACCTCCGCCGCATGTTCGGGCTCGCGCATCAGGCTGCAGCCGGCGTTGTGCTTCGCGATCTTCGGCACCGGGCAGCCCATGTTCACGTCGACGATATCCGCCCCCATGCCCTCGACGACCTGGGCGGCGGCGGCCATCTTCTCGGGATCCCCGCCGAAGATCTGAATCGACACCGGCCGCTCTTCTTCGGTGTACTCCGCGTACTCGAGCGTGCGGCCGATGCCGCGCACGAGTCCCTCCGAGCTGACCATCTCGGTCACCACGAGACCGCAGCCGCCGTTGCGCTTCACCAGTCGGCGAAACGCCGTGTCGGTCATCCCAGCCATTGGGGCCAGGCCGAACGGGGGAGACAGGTTGATGGAGCCAATCTTCATAGGGAAGTTGGTGGATTTGTGAATTGGTGAATTAGTGAATTAGGGGTTCGTGAAATTGGTGAATTGTCTCCGTGGCTGATACCGCCCACCGTGGTTAATTCACCAACTCAGTAATTCACCAACTCACAAATTCACAAATTCACGAATTCAGAAATTAGTACGCTTTCACATCTGCGGCATCCACTTCGACGCTGACAGCCTGCCCGATCAGGTCGACCGCGAGGATGAGCCGGGCGTGCGCGCCCTTGCGCATCAACCGTCCGACGACCCCCTTGAGCGGCCCGTGGGTCACTTCCACCATCATGCCTTCGCGAATGAGCGGACAGGGATCGAACTGGAGCTCGCTCGTGACGAGCTTCCGGATCCCTTCGATCTCGAAGTCCGGGATCGGCGCGATCTCGCCGTCGAACGAGACGATCGAGACGACGCCGACGCATTTGAGGATGGGCAGGCGCTCGCGTGCTTCGAAGCGCGCGAAACAGTAGCCGGGAAACAGGGGCCAGTCGATCTTCTTCTTGCGATCCTTCCAGCGGCTCCAGCGCGGGATGGTCGGCAGAAAGGCCTCGTAGCCCTTGCGCGCGAGCTGATCGCGCACGACGTGCTCGTGGCGCGATCGGGTCCAGATCGCGTACCAGGGAAACGCCGTCTCGGAGGACATCGCTAAATGCCGCCGGTCGCCTCGGGCGCGGCCAGCGCCTTCTCGTAGGCCTTCTTCAGCTCGTCGTTCTTCCACTCGATGATCGCCTCGCTGCGGACCCGCGCGAGGAACTTGCGCACTTCCGTCTGCTGACGGACTTCGTGCACGCGGTCGGCCACGACGTCGCGCACGCTGTCGAAGGCCGGGGTCGTGGTCGGCTTCGTCGATTCGAGCTTCAGAATCTGGAAGCCGCGCGCCGTCCGCAGCGGCTCGGTGATGTCGCCGGGCTTCATTTTCAGCAGCAGTTGCTGGAGCTGCGCCGACAATTCGGACTGGTTGATTGGGCCGACGAGGCCGCCGTTGGCCTTCGACGGCGACGCGGACACTTCCGCCGCGACCTTCGCGAAATCCTCTCCGCCAACCACGCGGGCCCTGACCGCCGCCGCCTTCTGCGCCGTCTCGTCGTCCTGCGCGACATTCACGCCGGCCTGACCGCCCTTGGTGGCGGTCGGCACCTCGAGCAGAATCTCCCGAAGCGTGACGGTCGCCGGCTCGGCGAACTCCGACTTGTGCGCGAGGTAGTACTGACGCGCTTCCTCTTCGGTGATCTGCAGCTTGGCGCCGACTTCCTCGCGCTGCACCTGGCCGATCATGAACTGGCGCTCGACGTTCTTCCGCAGGTCGGCGATGGTCATGCTCTCCTGCTTCAGCGCCATCTGGAACTTGGCCTCGTCCTCGAGGTTCTGGTCCTTGCGCATCTTCTCGAGCCACTCCCTGAACTGCTCGTCCTTGAGCTGGTACCCCTTGTCCTTCCCCATCTGCACCATGAGCAGCTCGTCGATCGTGTCGACGAGGATCTGAGGCGTGATTTCGGTCAGCGCTTTCTTCAACTGCTCGTCGGTCTTCAGCGCGTCGGCGTCGACCTGCTGGTTCATGCGCCGCCTGAGCTCGGCGATCTGGCGCTGCTCCAGTTCCGTCTTGGTGATGATGTCGCCGTTCACCTTGACCAGGACCTGCTCGAGGATTTCGCGCGCCGCCGTCCTCGACGACTCTGCGCGAGCGGCGGCACCAGGAGGCGCGGCCAGGACGAGGAGGAGCGCGAGGTTCGTGGCTGCTTTCATGTCAACTTCCCCTAAACTGCTGGAACTGAGTATTTTACCCGATCGACACGCCGCCGCTCAACTCGCGGAGCAAGTCCGAGACCCGCACGAAGACGCCGCCCGCCGCCCTCGGATCCTCCTTGGCCGGACGCAGGATCTCTTCCCGGGTGAACCCCGCGGTCACCTCGCCCGCCTGGGCCCGGGCGGCCCACCAGGAGCCCCCGGCCACCGGATCGCTGCCTTTTCGGCGCGTTTGCGGCCCCTGCGGGCCCCCGGCCGGCGGCCGTGCCGGCTGAGCTCCGACCGGCTTCTTGAGATCCATCTTGATGGTCCCGGGGGGAATGAGCGTGATGTCGCCGCGCTGCTGGACGACGCGGAAGAGCCACGCCGGGTCCAGCTTGGCATCCTGCCTGAACTTTAGGACGACGAACTGCCCTTCGCGGTCGAGCGACTCCAGGCCGATGCGGTCGGCCATGAGGCGAATCGACGCGTATTCCGCGAGATTCAGCACCGAATCCGGCGGCGGACCGTAACGGTCGCGCACTTCCTCGACCAGGCGCGCCAGCTCCTCTTCGCCCGGCACCGCGGCCATCCGCCGATACACCGTCAGCCGCTGGTTCATGTCCGGCACGTACTCGTCGTCTATCCGCAGGTCCACGCGGAGGTTCACGTTGGCGCGCGCCTCCTCCGAGATCTCCTCGCCCTTCAGCTCCTTGATCGTCTGCTCGAGCAGTTTCATGTACATGTCGAAGCCGACGGCGTCGATGTGTCCGCTCTGCTCGCCCCCGAGGAGGTTGCCCGCGCCCCGGATCTCGAGATCCAGCGCCGCCACGCGGAAACCGCTGCCGAGATCGCTGAACTCGCGGATCGCCGCCAGCCGTTTCTTCGCGATCGGCGACAGCGAATCCTCGGGAGGGATCAGCAGGTAGGCGTACGCGCGCCGGTCGGACCGCCCGACGCGTCCGCGCAACTGATAGAGCTGCGACAACCCGTAGCGGTCGGCCCGATTGACCACGATCGTGTTCGCGTTGGGGATGTCCAGCCCGTTCTCGATGATGGTCGTCGCGAGCAGCACGTCGTACTTGTGCGCGACGAAATCGACCATCGCGCGCTCGAGGGTTTCCTCGGTCATCTGTCCGTGGCCGATCACGATCCGTGCCTCAGGCACCAGCCGTGTGATGAGGCTCCCGAGCGAGTAGATCGACTCCACGCGGTTGTGGACGACATAGATCTGGCCGCCCCGCTCGATCTCCGTGCGGATCGCGCGCTGGATGACGCCCGCGTCGAACTTGACGACGTTCGTCTGGATCGACAGGCGGTCCTTCGGGGGCGTCTCGATGATGGACATGTCGCGAATGCCCGCCAGCGACATGTTCAACGTCCGCGGAATCGGCGTCGCCGACATCGTCAGCACGTCCACCCGCTTGCGGATCTGCTTGATGCGCTCCTTGTGCGCGACGCCGAACCGCTGCTCCTCGTCGACGATGAGCAGCCCCAGGTCGCGGAAGACGACGTCCTTCGACAGGAGGCGGTGCGTGCCGACGATGATCTCGACCTTGCCGGCGGCGAGATCGGCCAGCGTCTGCTTCTGCTCCCCTTTCGTGCGGAAGCGGCTGACCATGTCGACGCGGACCGGGAACGCCGCGAACCGATCCTTCAAGGTCTTCAGATGCTGGAACGCGAGCACGGTGGTCGGCGCGAGGAACGCGACCTGCTTGCCGTCCATGACGGTCTTGAAGGCCGCGCGCATCGCCACTTCCGTCTTGCCGTATCCGACGTCACCGCACAACAGCCGGTCCATCGTCGTCGGGGCTTCCATGTCGCGCTTGATGTCGGCGATGGCGTTCCGCTGGTCGATGGTGAGGTCCCACTCGAACGAGTCCTCGAATTCCTGCTGCCAGTGCGAATCGGGACTGAACGCGTGGCCGGGCATCGCCTTGCGCGCCGCATAGAGCTTCAACAGCTCCTCGGCCATGTCGCGCATGGCCTTCTTGACGCGGGTCTTCGCCTTTTCCCAGGTGGTGCCGCCGAGCTTGTCGAGCGCGGGCCGTCCCGCGCCTGTGAACCGCTGGACGAGGTCGAGCCGCTCGACCGGCACGAACAACTTGTCCTCGCCGGCGTAGCGGAGCTCCATGAACTCCTGCGGCGTCGATCCGACGTCGAGGCGCTTCAAGGCGACGAAGACGCCGATGCCGTGATCGACGTGCACGACGAGATCGCCGACCTTGAGGTCGCGGAAGTCCGAGAGGAACGTCGACCGCGCCGTGGCACGGCGGCGCTCGTGCGTCTTGCGTTCCTCCTCGAAGACGTCGGTTTCCGCCCACAACTGGAGCGCGGCCTCCGGAAGGCGGAAGCCACGGGACAATCGGCCGACGCCGACGAGCACGGAGGCCGTGCGGACGTCCTCCGCGCGCTCGATGGGCGCGGCGAAGACGTCGTAGTCGGCGAGCAGCTCGATCGTCCGCTCCGCCCGTCCGGGGGAGTTGGCGATGAAGATGATCGTGTCGCCCAGTTCCTTGCCCCGGCGGACCTCGGCGACCCAGTCCGGGATCCGTCCCGAGAATTCGAGCGTCGGCTGGCACGCGATGGCGCCGGCATCTCCTTCGCCGATGCTGAGCGCCTGGAGCGCGGTGGCGCCGTGCAGCCATGCCGCGGCTTCCTCCCAGGTCAGCACGAGCGACGAGGGGACCGGCACGCGCGTACCTTTTCCAATCGCTTCGTTGTAGCTCGTCAGGATCTGCGCGGCGATCTTCTGCCCCTGTGCGGTGACCTCGTCCGGCTCTGACACGAAAACGGCAGGGTGGCCGCCCGTCCACAGATAGTCGAACGCCGTGGCCGACCGGTCGGGCTCGTCGGTTTCTGACAGCAGCTCCTGCAGGGGAACGATGGCAGCCTGATCGAGCGGCTGCGTCGAGCGCTGTGACGCGGGATCGTAGGCGCGAATGGACTCGATCGTGTCGCCGATGAACTCCAGCCTGATCGGTTCGTCGCCACCCGCGGGAAAGAAATCCACCACCCCGCCGCGAACGCAGAATTCGCCGGGCTCGTCGACCGGATCCTGCCTGGTGTAGCCGGCAGACGCGAGCAGATCCCCGAGGTCCACGGGGGAAATATCCTGGCCTGGCGTCAGCGTCATCGAGACCGTCGCGAGGCGATCGGGCCGACTGACTTTCGGCAGCAGCGCCGCCGCTGACGCGACAACCAGGCGCGCTTCGCCGGCCGCGACACCGGACAGCGCGCGGGCCCGCGCGGAGGCGATATCGAAGTGGGGGGACAGCCCTCGATAGGGATCGACTTCGTGCGAAGGGAACGGCAGGACCGTGCGCTCGACCTCGGCGGCGGATAGGCCCTCGAGCGCCGACAGGAAGAAGCGCGCATCGGCGGTGAACGTCTCCACATCAGCGTCGGTCGGCACCACCAGCAGCGTCCGGCCGCGCACGGCCGCCATGGCGGCGTACATCGACTTTGCGGGGGCCGTCAGCCCTGTCACGGCCGGGGCGGACGCACCCATCCCCAGTCGGCCGGCCGCCGATTTCAGCACCGCGCGCAGCGTGAGGGAATTAGAGGTGTAAGTCGCCACTCTCTGGACGTCCGGTAAAGCCGGAACTCTCAATTATGCCATGCGGGTCCCCGGGCTGGAGGGTGAGCCGCCGAGCTGGGTGCGTCGTCTCTTGACGCACTTTTCCTTCGGGCCTAGACTCGAAGCCGGAGCATGAACGGGGAGGCGCTATATGGCGAAAGTCTTGCGGTGTGGCGACATCATGCCCGGGTGCGACACGGTGATCGAGGGAAAGACGGAGGATGAAGTGTTCGCGAAGGCGGAACAGCACGTGCACAAGGAGCACAACATGCACTTCATCCTGCCGAGCATGATGAACGAGATCGAGGCGGCGATCAAAGAGAAGCAGCCGAAGACCTAATCCGCTCGACGATCGCGGTCGTCGAATAGCCCTCTTCGACGGGGACGCGCACGACGCGTCCCCCACGAGATTCGACTGTGTCCCGCCCGACGATCTGATCGGCGGGCCAATCCCCTCCCTTGACGAGCACGTCCGGCTGCACGAGCCTGATGATCCCGGCCGGCGTGTCCTCCTCGAAGATCACCACGCCGTCCACGCAGTCGAGCGCGGCCAGTACCTCCGCGCGCTCGTCCTGCGGGTTGATCGGACGCTGCGGCCCCTTGTTGCGCCGCACCGACGCGTCGGAATTTACGCCGACGATCAGCACGTCGCCAAGCGAGCGCGCCTCACGCAGGTAGCGGACGTGCCCGGGATGAAGCAGGTCGAAGACGCCATTGGTGAAGGCGACGCGGCGTCCGGCGTCCCGGTGCGCGGCGACGAACGACGCGACCTCTGAGATGCTGAGGATCACAGCTTCCTCGCGCCGGCGGTGAAGCCCACGTTCCCCGTGAAGCGCCACTCGTGCTTCGGCCGGTAGATGCCGACGTCCTTCGTGCGTGACTTCACGCGGAACGTGTGGAGCAGGCGATGGTAGTCGTACGGATATCCGTCCAGCTTGTGCACGGCCACGTCGAGCTTGTAGGTGCCTTCGACCAGGTCCAGCCGCTCAATCGTGAAGGCCGCCTCCGCGTCGCCGATCATCCGCACCGACGCCATCTCCTCGATGTTCGTGTTCGTGCCGTAGCAGCAGACCCCTTCGGCGTTGAAGATGCCGATGCCGATCACGAAGTCGTCCATCTCCACCCTCGCGCGCAGGGCGATACTGATGGTGAGCGGCTCGCCGGAGTGAAATACGTGGCCCGCCGCGTCGTCGGGTCCGAGGAGCCGCACGGCGGTGATCTCGATCTCACGCGAGCCCCAGCGCCCTTCGGTCGCGCGGAACATGTCGTCGGGCGCCTCCGCGGTTTCGACGGGGTGATCGGCCAGCACGCCGGCGGCGGCCTCGTCTGGTGGGACGGCCGCGGCGCTCGTCTGCGCCTTGGCGTCGCCGGCGGCGAGCTGGTGTTCCTCGCTCACTTCCACGTCGGTGACGTAGGCGCCCACCACGCGCTTCGGATCGCCCATCGCCTTCATGCGGCCGGCGTCCATCCACAGCGCCTCATCGCAGAAGCGCTCGACCAGGCCGAGCGAGTGCGTCACGAGCAGAATGGTCTTTCCGCGGCGCTTGAACTCGGCGAACTTGTCGAGGCACTTGTGGGTGAAGCCCTCGTCGCCCACCGCGAGCACCTCGTCGACCAGCAGAACGTCCGGGTCGACATGAATGGCGACCGCGAACCCGAGGCGCATGTACATGCCTGACGAGTAGGTCTTCACCGGCGCGTCGATGAAGTCGTGCATCTCGGCGAACTCGACGATCTCGTCGAACCGCCGCGTAATCTCCCGCTTGGTGAGGCCGAGCATGATGCCGTTGATGAAGACGTTCTCGCGGCCCGAGATCTCCGGGTGGAACCCGGCCCCCAGCTCGATGAGCGCGGAAATCCGTCCCTCGACGCGCACCGAGCCGACCGTCGGCTTCGTGATGCCCGCGACGAGCTTCAACAGCGTGCTCTTGCCCGAGCCGTTGCGGCCGATCACGCCGAGGGTGCGACCTTTGGGCACCGTGAAGGTCATCTCCCGCACGGCGGGGAACGTCTCGTCCGGCCGCAGGTCTCGGAGGAGGCTTCCGCCGAGCAGCGCGCTCTTCAGCGTGGCGAACTGACGCCGGCGGTTGTACCGCCGGTACACCTTGGACACGTTCTCCAGTTCGATGGAGTTCATCGTCCGGTTCCCAGTTTCCAGCTTCCAGCTTCCAGCTCGGTTTCCAGCTTCCAGCTTCCAGCTTCCGGCTTCCAGCTTCCAGCTTCCAGTAAGGAACAGATCGGCGCTGGGTTCTCCGGAGCTGGCGGCTGGTGACTGGGAACTGGCAGCTTCGTCATACTTCCTCAGCGAACGTGTCGCGCAGGCGGTCGAACACGAAATACGCACAGAGGAAGAACACGATCGAGATCGCGCCGAGCAGCAGCAGCAAGGGCAGGTGGCCGAACGGCCCCTCGAAGAAGAGGATCTCCTGGTAGGAGACGACGACGTGCGTCATGGGGTTGAACGACAGGAATCGCCGCGTGCCTTCCGGCGCGTCGAACCACGGATAGATCACCGGGGTCGCGAAGAACCAGACCGTCAGGATGTTCGACAGGATGTCGCGGATGTCCCGGAAGTGTACCGTGAGCGCCGACAGGAGGAAGGCGAACCCCGTGGTCATCACGAGCTGCACCAGGACCACGACGGGGAACCAGGCGACCTCGGTCATCGGCGGCCAGTGGTGCCCGGGCGCCAGCGCCAGGAACGCGATCAGGATCGGCAGGCCCAGGAGGAAGTGCACCATGTTGGCCAGCACGGTGACGATGGGCAGGATCTCGGCCGGAAAGAGCACTTTTTTGATCAGGTTCCCGCCGGAGATCAACACGCCGGAGGACTCCATCAGCGCCGACGAGAACCACGTCCATGGAAGGATCCCGCAGAAGAGGAACAGCGAGTAGGGCTCCGCGGCAGGGTTCTTGTTCGGCAGCACGTACTTGAACACGAACGTGTAGACCAACAGCAGCAGCAGCGGATTGATGAACGACCAGAAGAACCCCAGCACCGATCCGCGGTACCGCGCCTTCAGTTCGCGGGCCACAAGGCTCTGAACGAGGCCCCGGTAGCGAACCAGGCGCGCGAGGTTAGCCAGCATCTATGGCGAGCACGAGCGTGGTGATGTTGTCGGGACCGCCGCGATCGTTGGCCGCGTCGATGAGCGCCCGGCAGATCTCCTCGAGAGTCGCATCCTTCCGGCCCAGGATCCCGGCGATCAAATCGTCGCCGACCACGCCGAACAGGCCGTCGGAGCAGAGCAGGTAGCGGTCGCCCGGGACGGGCGAGACTTCGAACACGTCCACTTCCGGGTCCTCGCCTCCCGCCAGCGCCCGCGTCACCACGTTGCGCCACGGATGCTGCCGCGCCGCGCTCGCCGTCATCGTCCCCGCCCGCACCTGCTCTTCGACCCACGAGTGGTCGTGCGTGATCTGGTGCAGCTCGCCGTCGCGAAGCAGGTAGACGCGGCTGTCGCCCACGTGGCCGACGCAGGCGTGAGTGCCCCCGAAGAGAATGCTGGAGGCGGTCGTCGCCATCCCGCGCAGCTCTTGTGAATCGGCAATCGCGCTCGCGATGCGCCGGTTCGCGAGGCGGAATGCCGCGCGCAGGCGATTGGCCTCGACGCTGAGCGTGGGGTCGAAGGGAAACGGCCAGGTGCGGTTCTTGTCCGCTCCCGCCGTCTCCTGGATGAAGGCTTCGATGGCCTCGACGGCCACGCGGGAGGCGACCTCGCCGGCTACGTGGCCGCCCATGCCGTCGGCGACGACGAACAGGTTGACGTCGGGGCGCACCGAGTAACTGTCTTCGTTGCTCGTCCGCCGGAGCCCGGGATCGGAAACGACGGCCCAGACGAGCGAGTTCGGCGCGGTCATGGCAGTCCTGTCAGCCCCGCATCCGCTTCAGCTCGCCGACGCGGGCGCGCCCCGGCATGTGCGCGGAGACCTGCAGGCGCGTCAGCGACTTGACGAGCGCGGCCCTGGCGCGCTCGTAATCCACTTCGGCCACGGGCTGCGCCAGACGCTGCTCGGCGCGCGTGCGCGCCGCCTCGGCCCGTTCGACGTCGATGTCCTCGGCTCTCTCGGCGAGACGCGCGAGGATGGTCACGCGGTCGGGCAGCACTTCGGCGAATCCGAACGCAATCGACAGGTACGTCTTCTCCTGGCCCTTGCGATACCACAGCTCCCCGATCGCCAGCGAGGCGAGCAGCGGCGTGTGCCCGGGCAGGACGCCAAGGTACCCCTCGCTCCCGGGGATTTCGACCTCGTCCACCTCGTCGCGGACGATGAGGCGGTCGGGCGTGACGATCTGCAGCTGGATGTGTGCTGGAAGCGCCATTATCCCTTCATCTTCTCCGCCTTCTCGACCGCCTCCTCGATACTGCCCACCATGTAGAACGCCTGTTCCGGCAGGTGGTCCCACTTCCCGTCCACGATCTCGCGGAAGCTGCGCACCGTGTCGGCGATCGGCACGTACTTGCCCGACAGCCCGGTGAACTGCTCGGCGACGAAGAAGGGCTGCGAGAGGAACCGCTGGATGCGCCGCGCGCGGCCGACCGTCAGCTTGTCTTCCTCCGACAGCTCGTCGATGCCGAGGATCGCGATGATGTCCTGCAGGTCCTTGTAGCGCTGGAGCACCTGCTTGACGGCGCGCGCCACGTTGTAGTGCTCGTCGCCGATGATCCGCGCGTCCAGGATGCGTGAGGTGGACGCCAGCGGATCGACGGCCGGGTAGATGCCCAGCTCGACGATCGCGCGCGACAGGTTCGTCGTGGCGTCCAGGTGCGCGAAGGTCGTGGCCGGCGCCGGATCCGTGTAGTCGTCGGCCGGAACGTAGATCGCCTGGACCGAGGTGATCGACCCGTCCTTCGTCGACGTGATCCGCTCCTGCAGCTCCCCCATTTCCGTGAGCAGGGTCGGCTGATAGCCGACCGCCGACGGCATGCGGCCGAGCAGCGCCGACACCTCGGAGCCCGCCTGCGTGAAGCGGAAGATGTTGTCGATGAACAGGAGCACGTCCTTGTGCTCCGCGTCGCGGAAGTACTCAGCCACCGTGAGGCCGCTCAACGCGACGCGCAGCCGCGCGCCAGGCGGCTCCGTCATCTGGCCGTACACCAGCGCGGCGCGCGACTTCGACGGGTCCTCCAGGTTGATGACGCCGCTCTCCTGGAACTCGATCCAGAGGTCGTTCCCCTCGCGCGTGCGCTCGCCGACGCCGGCGAACACCGAGACGCCGCCGTGCTTCATGGCGACGTTGTGAATCAGCTCCTGGATGATGACCGTCTTGCCGACGCCCGCGCCTCCGAACAGCCCGATCTTGCCGCCGCGGAGGTACGGCTCCAGCAGGTCGACGACCTTGATGCCCGTCTCGAACATCTGCAACTCGGTCGACTGGTCCTGGAGCGTCGGCGCCTTGCGATGGATCGCCCAGCGCTCCTTCGACTTCACGGGACGGTCCGGGAAATCCACCGGCTCGCCGAGCACGTTCATCACGCGCCCGAGCGTCGCGGGGCCCACCGGCATCGTGATGCCCTCGCCCGTGTCCACCGCTTCCATGCCACGCTGCATCCCGTCGGTCGGTTTCATCGCCACCGTGCGTACGCGGTTCTCGCCCAGGTGCTGCTCGACTTCGACGATGACGTCGATCGCGGAGGCGCCGGTGCCGCCTTTCACGCGGATCGCGTGGTAGATCTCGGGGAGGTGTCCCCCCTCGAATTCGATGTCCACCACGGGACCGATGACTTGAACGACTTTGCCTACTTTTCGATCTGTAGCAACTGGCATTAATGATTCCTTGGTTCAGTAGCTTCCAGTTCCCGGCTTCCAGTTTCCAGCAGCTTCTCTTGTCCTGGTGCGGAGCTGGAAGAGGGAAGCTGACAATTGGAAACTTCTTAGAGCGCCTGCGCCCCTGACACCACTTCGATAATCTCCCGCGTGATCGCCGCCTGGCGCACCTTTATCACTGCTCGCGGGGCCCCACCCCCGCTCGCTCTCGCTCGGCGGCCGCGCTGCGCGCGGCTTCACTCCGTCGCCTCGCTCGGGCCGCAGGCGCTGTTCCGCTACAAAGCCTGGGCGCCAGAGACGACTTCGATAATCTCCCGCGTAATAGCCGCCTGGCGTACCTTGTTCATGTACAACGTCAGCTGGTCGATCATCTCGGCCGAGTTGCGCGTGGCGGCGTCCATCGCCGTCATGCGCGCCGCGTGCTCGGCGGCGGCCGACTCGAGCAGCGCGCGGAACACCTGCACCTCGACGTGGCTCGGGAGCAGCGTCGTGAAGAGGTCCTCAGGGCGCGGCTCGTACAGATAGTCGACGATGGGCTGCGCGGATGCCGGCTCGGTTCCCTCGCTGAACGTGCCGCGGGGAATCGGCAGCAGCCGCTCGACCACTACGCGCTGCACCATGACCGACTTGAACTCGTTGTAGACGAGGTACACGCTGTCGACCTCGCCGCCGACGAACGCCTCCATCGCCGTCCGTGCGATGGCCTGCGCATCCTGGAACTTGAGCGCCGCGAACAGGTTGATCTGCTCGTAGCGCACGTCGAACCCGCGCCGCGCGAAGAAGTCGCGGCCCCGCCGCCCGATCAGGCCGAGCGCAACCTGCCGGCCGGCGTGCTCCGCGATGAACGCGCCGGACGACTTGATCACGTTCGTGTTGAAGCTGCCGCACAGCCCGCGGTCCGCCGTGATCACGAACATCAGGACGCGGCCGCCCGCTTTCGGCGCCGCGCGCTCGTCGAGCAGCGGGTGCGCCGACGGGTCCACCCGGGACGCGAGGCTGTTCAACACGCGCAGCATCTCGCTCGCAAACGGCCGCGCGTGCTGGATCCGCTCCTGCGCGCGCCGCAGCCGCGAGGCGGCGACCATCTTCATCGCCTTGGTGATCTGCTGCGTCGACTTGACCGCGCGGATACGCCGACGAATATCTAATAAGGACGGCATGGGTTGAATTCGTTACTTCTTGTCAACTCCCAACTTCCAACTTCCAACTACCAACCCTCCAAGAAACCGCGACGCTTGGGAATTGGTGGTTGGGCGTTGGGAGTTGTCACGCGGCGGCGGTCTTTCGGGCCGCCGCGAACGATTCGTTGAATTCCTTCAGCGCCTGGTTCAGCTCCGTCTTGATCTCGTCGGTGATCTGCTTCTTCTCGGCAAGCGACGAGAGCAGCTGCGCGCGGCGCGTGTCCAGGAACCGGTACAGCTCCGTCTCGTACTGCCGCAGGTCCTCCACCGCAACGGCGTCCAGGTACCCGTTGGTGGCGGCGTAGATGATCGCCACCTGCTTCTCGACCGGCAGCGGCTGATATTGCGGCTGCTTCAGAATCTCGACGAGGCGGCGGCCGCGGTTGAGCTGCGACAGCGTCTGCTTGTCGAGGTCGCTGCCGAACTGCGCGAACGCCGCGAGCTCGCGATACTGCGCCAGATCCAGCCGCAGCGACCCGGCCACCTGGCGCATCGCCTTGACCTGCGCCGATCCGCCGACGCGCGACACCGAGTTGCCGACGTTGATCGCCGGCCGCACGCCCTGGTGGAACAGGTCGCTTTCGAGGAAGATCTGCCCGTCGGTGATCGAGATCACGTTGGTCGGGATGTACGCCGACAGGTCGCCCGCCTGCGTCTCGATGATCGGCAGCGCCGTGAGCGAGCCTCCGCCAAGCTCCTTCTTCATTTTCGCGGCCCGCTCGAGCAGGCGCGAGTGCAGGTAGAAGACGTCTCCCGGATACGCCTCGCGCCCCGGCGGCCGCCTGAGCAGCAGCGAGATCTCCCGGTACGCCTGCGCGTGCTTGGAGAGATCGTCGTAGATGCAGAGCGCATGGCGGCCGCTGTCACGGAAGTACTCACCCATGACGCACGCCGAATAGGGGCTGATGTAGAGAAGCGGCGCCGGATCCGACGCGCCGGCCGCGACCACGATGGTGTACTCCATCGCGCCGGCCTCCTCGAGCGTCCGCACCACCTGCGCGATCGTGGACTGCTTCTGTCCGATCGCGTTGTAGATGCAGACGACGTCCTGCCCCTTCTGATTGATGATCGTGTCGACCGCCACGGCGGTCTTGCCGGTCTGGCGGTCGCCGATGATCAGCTCGCGCTGGCCGCGGCCGATCGGCACCATCGCGTCGATGGCCTTCAGCCCGGTCTGCAGCGGCTCCTTGACGGGGCTGCGATCGACGACGCCCGGCGCGATGCGCTCGATCTCCATGAACTTCTTCGACACCACCGGGCCCTTGCCGTCGATCGGCTGCCCGAGCGCATTGACCACCCGGCCGACCATCTCCTCACCGACCGGCACCGAGATGATTCTCCCGGTGCGCTTGACCGTGTCGCCTTCGCGGATCTCGGTGTACTCGCCGAGCAGCACCACGCCGACGCTGTCCTCTTCGAGGTTGAGCGCGATCCCGAACACCCCATGCGGGAACTCGAGCATCTCCCCCGCCATGGTGTTCTCGACGCCGTGCACCCGCGCGATGCCGTCGCCAATCGACACGATCGTGCCGACCTCGGCGACGTCCACGTCCACGGCGTAGCTGCCGATCTGGTCGCGGATGATCTTGGAGATCTCTTCAGCCTTGATTTGCATGTGTCTGCTTCTTTTATGAACCCTTCGGCGCTCGGCGCTCGGAGCTCGGCGCTCGGCCCGCCGAGCGAGCTGCGGGCCGCGAACTGCGAGCCGCGAACTGCGGCCGTTTCTAGTCCGTCGTCGCCAACTGTTCCTTGATCTTCTTCAACTGCGTCGCGATGCTGCCGTCGTACACGGTGCTGCCCACCCGCGTCACCGCCCCGCCGATGATCGACGGGTCGATTCGCGCTTCGAGCTGCACCTGCCGTCCGGTCGCGCGGGACAGCCCCGCTGTGAGCGCCCCGACTCGATCCGCGGGCAGCGGCACGGCCGTGACGACCTCGGCCCGCACGACGTTCTCGTGCTGCATCACGCGCGTCTCGTACGCCTTCGCCAGCTCCGGGAGCAGCACGAGCCGATCGCGCGAGGCCAGCAGCACCAGCAGCTTCGCGAGCACCGGCGGGATCGTCCCGGCCTGCGCCAGCAGCGCTTCGATGACTTTCTGCTTCCGCGGCGCGGGCACGGCCGGATTCGTGAGGACCCGCCACAACCCGTCGTTGCCCGCCACCAGCGCGGCGAACGCCGCCAGATCGCGCCCGGCCTGCCGGACGTCGGATTCCTTCAACGCCACGTCGAAGAGGGCACGCGCATACCGCGTCGCCGCGGTGTGACTCGTCATCGCGCCCCCTGCAGTTCGGCGGCGTAGCGATCGACGAGCCGGATCTGGTCGTCCGGGGTGATCGTGCGCCGGATGCGCTGCTCGGCGACCGTGACGGCAAGATCCGCCGCGTGCGCGGTCAACTCGCGACGCGCGATCCGCAGCCGCGTCTCAATCTCGCGCCGTGTCTGCTCCAGGAGTCGCTCGCGTTCGGCCGAGGCGGCCTGCGCGATGCGCGCCGCCTCGGCGCGCATGTCCTCGGCGCCGCGCGCGCGCAGCGTGTCGAGCTCCGCCGGGAGCTCCTTCATCCGCTCGTCGATCTGTTTCAACTGGGCGCGCGCCTGCTCGCCGAGCTCCGCCGCCGCGACCAGGTCCTGGCGGATTTCGGTGCTCCGCGATGCGAGATACGTGACGATGGGAGTCTTCAGGAAGTACACGAGCACGCCGGCGAGTACCGCGAAGTTGAAGACCTTCGCGATCGTGGACACGATACCTTCGGGCGCATCCTCCTTCGCCGCTGCCTGGTGCTCTGCCTGCGAACCCGAGGACGGTGCGGCAAACGCCACCGGCGGCAACGCGGCCATCGAAAGAACGGCAACCACAGCGAGGCAGCGGAGAAGTTGCGTCAGGTTGAACCGATCAAAAGGCATCCGCGTGCGTCCGTTTTGTACTAGACCTGGTGCGTCCGTGTTCTTCCGCGGTTTGTATCAAGCCGTGTGCGTCCGTGTTCTTCCGTGGTTCGTATCAAGCCGTGTGCGTCCGTGTTCCTCGCTGGCGTGAAAAGCGCCGTGTGTTTCCGTGGTCAGGACACTCGGCGGCCCAGGATGCGCTCCGCGACCGCCGCGCCCAGCGTTTCCGCCTCGGCGCTCAGCGTGCGCCGCACCTCTTCGGCATCGGCCTTGAGCGCCGCCGACGCCGACGCGATCTGCGCGTCCGCTTCGGCTCGGGTGCGCGCAAGCGTGGCCGCGCGCTCCTCGTTGGCCTTTCGCCGCATGTCGTCCATCTGGCGGTAGAGCTCCGCGCGCGCCGCCGCCGTCTTCTGCTCGAACTCCGCCGTGGCCGTCCGCGCCTCGCTCGCGGCCCGCTCGGCCAGCTCGCGCGCCGACTGGATCGCCTTCGCTCGTTCCTCCATGACGCGCAGGATCGGCTTCAGGAGCAGCCGATCGAGGATGACCGTCAACAGCAGGACGAAAAAAATGACCCAGAAGACCGACAGATTCGGGAGCACGAGAACCTTACCTCCACTCGCGGGGGCCCCTTCGCCCCGCTCCGTTCTTTCTTGATCCGGGGGAATATCGCCCCTCGAAAACTCGGAGCTCGGGGCGCTTCCCCCGGACCCCCTCGCTCGCTCCACTCGCGGGGGCCCCTTCG
>MELC01000042.1:0-53253 GCA_001767455.1 Acidobacteria bacterium RIFCSPLOWO2_12_FULL_66_21 | reverse complement strand
CGGGGCTCGGGGCGCTTCCCCCGGACCCCCTCGCTCGCTCCACTCGCGGGGGCCCCTTCGCCCCGCTCCGTTCTTTCTTGATCCGGCGGAATATCGCCCCTCGAAAACTCGGAGCTCGGGGCGCTTCCCCCGGACCCCCTCGCTCGCTCCACTCGCGGGGGCCCCTTCGCCCCGCTCCGTTCCGCTCGCGTGCGCGCAGTGTCGGTCGCGGCGCGGCGCGACGGCACAAAACATCAATTTATACCACGGAAATAGTCGCTAGTCGTCCGGAAGTGACTACACCAGGACGATCCAGGCGGCAGCGGCAGACACGGCGCGGCCGATGCGGTGTCCTTCCACGCCCGCGCGCACCAGGGCATCGATGGCCCGGCCGGCCTCGGCGGCGTCCACCGCCGCGAGCAGCCCGCCTGAGGTCTGCGGATCGTAGAGGAGCTCGACCAGCTCGGCGTCGATGGACGCGCTCGCGGAGACGTTGGCGGCAAAGTGCCCTCGATTGGTCCGGCCGCCTCTCGGGACGTTCCCCTGCACCAGCGCTCGCGCCCCCTCCAGAATCGGGACGCGGCTCGTGTCGATCTCGATGGCGCAGCCGCTGGCCGTGGCCATCTCGCATGCGTGTCCCACCAGGCCGAAGCCGGTGATGTCGGTGCACGCGTGCACGGCGCCCTGCGGAAGCGCCTGCAGGACGGCGGCCGCCTCGCGGTTCAATGCGGTCATCGAACGGACGGCGCGGTCCACTGCCGCGGCCGGCGCGCGGCCGTACTTCAGCGCCGTCGCGATGATCCCGGTGCCGAGGGACTTCGTCAGAATCAGCACATCGCCCGCGCGCGCTCCCGCGTTCGCAAGGACGCGCGCCGGATCGACCTCCCCCGTGACGGCGTAGCCGAACTTGATTTCGGTGTCCTGCACGGTGTGGCCGCCGAGCAGCGCCACACCCGCTTCGCGAAGCTTGTCGAGGCCGCCCGTGAAGACCTGCCGCAGCACCTCGCGATCGAGGTCCTTGGGGAAGGCCGCGATCGCGAGCGCGGTCAGCGGACGGCCTCCCATCGCATAGACGTCGCTCAGCGCGTTGGCGGCGGCAATCTGTCCATAGACGTAGGGATCGTCGACGATGGGCGTGAAGAAATCGACCGTCTGCACGAGCGCGCGGCTCTCATCCAGCTTGTACACACCGGCATCGTCCGATGTCCGATAGTCAATCAGGACCCGGTCGTTGTCGTGGACGGGCAAACCGCCCAGCACCTGGGCGAGCTCACCGGCGGCGAGCTTGCTCGCTCAACCGGCGCAGGACGAATAGTCGGTCAGTTTCTTGATGGTCATATCTAACCTCGCTCGCTCCACTCGCGGGGCCCCGTCGCCCCGCTCCGTTGCGCTCGCGTTCTAGCGCCGTTCGGTCAACTGGTCGTACAGCCGGTTGAGTTCATCTTCGTTCGCGAAATCGATCTCGATCCGGCCGCCCTTGCCTTTGCGCGCGATGCGCACGCGCGTACCCAGCGCGAAGCGCAGCTTTTCCTCCGCCGCGCGTGTGTGCACGTCTTTCTGCGGAGCGGCCTTTTCGGCTGGCGGCCGCGCGATCTTGCGCACGAGCGTTTCCGTTTCGCGCACGGAGAGACTTTTCGCGACCACGTCGCGGCCGGCGCGGAGCTGCGCGGACTGGTCGGCGAGGCCGAGGATGGCGCGCGCGTGGCCCATCGAGAGCGCCCCTGAGGCGACGTTCGCGCGCACTTCCTGCGGCAGCTTCAGCAGCCGCACGTAGTTGGCCACCGACGACCGGTCCTTGCCGACGGCGTCCGCGATCTGCTCCTGCGTGAGATGGTAGTCGTCGGCCAGCCGGCGATAGGCGTGCGCTTCTTCGATTGGATTCAGATCCTCGCGCTGGATGTTCTCGATGAGGGCCACGGCGAGCAGCCGGTCCTCCGGAACGTCGCGCACGGCGACCGGCACTTTGAGCAGCCCGGCGCGCTGGGCGGCGCGCCAGCGCCGCTCGCCGGCCACGATCTCGTACCCGCCGTCGATCCTGCGCGCGACGATCGGCTGGATGACGCCGTTGGCGCGAATGGACCGCGCGAGCTCTTCGATCTTTCCTTCGTCCATCGTCGTTCGCGGCTGGAACTTGTTGGGGCGAAGGAGGTCGATGTCGATCTCGAGCGCGCGATCGCCGGCCGCGGCCGGCGGCGCGTCGGGGATCAGCGCGGAGAGGCCACGTCCGAGCGCGGGTCGTTTTTCAACCATGATGCTGCTCCGTGGCGGCTCCGGCCGCCTTGTCGCGCGCGAGGACTTCGCGGGCGAGCGCGACGTAGGCCTCGGCGCCGCGCGACTTCACGTCGTAGAGGATGGCGGGCAGCCCATGGCTGGGGGCTTCGCCGAGCCGGATGTTGCGGGGAATGACGGTCGTGTAGACGCGCTCGCCGAAGAACGCCCTGATGTCGCGCGACACCTGCTGCCCCAGGTTCGTCCGCTCGTCGTACATCGTCATGAGCACCCCCGCGATGTCGAGCGTCGGGTTGTACGCGGCACGCACTCGGCGCAGCGTCGCGACCAGATCGGCGAGCCCTTCGAGCGCGAAGTATTCGCAGTTGAGCGGAATGAGCACGGCGTCGGCCGCGACGAGCGCGTTGAGCGTCAGGAGCCCCAGCGAGGGCGGCGTGTCGATGAAGATGTAGTCGTAGTCGGCGCGGACGCGGTCGACGAGATCGCGCAGCCGATGCTCGCGCTGCGGAAGCGGAACGAGATCGATTTCCGCGCCCGTGAGATTCCGATCCGCCGGGACGAGCGCGAGGCCGGGAATGCGCGTGGCAAGAACGAAGGCGGTCGGGTCGTCGATGTCGGCGGTGAGCGCCTGGTAGACGGTGCCCGCCGGCGCGGCCTGCCCCTTCAGTCCGATCCCGCTGGTCAGGTTCGACTGAGGATCCATGTCGACGAGCAACACGCGCTGGTCTGCCAGGGCGAGCGACGCCGCGAGGTTGATGGCTGTGGTGGTCTTCCCCACGCCTCCCTTTTGATTGGCAACAGCCAGGACGTTTCCCATTTTAGGTCATTCGACCACAATCAAGATTGTTCCACGTGGAACACGGCATGTCCAAGCGACAGCTTACTGAGTACTGTCAGGCGGCTTTGCAGCCCATCAATCAAGGGGTACGTGCCCATCCACTCGAGCGGCGGGACCAAGGTCGCTGGAGCCTCCGGGCCGCTCGGCCCGCGAAACAACAGGACGTGCCCGCCCGACCGGACGAAAGCCTGCAGCGACATGAGGACTCGCGCCTCAACACGGACCGCCCGGACGGAAAGAAAATCGAATCGCTCGTGCAGCTCGGGACGGGCGAGGAGTTCCTCGTACCGTTCGGTCTCGACGCTCGTGTGGTCCAGCTCGAGTTGTCTGATGGCCTCACGAAGGAATGCGGACTTCCGCGCCTTCACCTCGACCATTGTCAGGTTCAGCCCCGGAATGACCAGCTTCATGGGAATGGCCGGAGAGCCGCCCCCAGAGCCGATGTCCAATTGGTGTATGTCGGCGGGACGGAGGTGTCGGGTCGCGGCGATCGGCTCCAAAAGCAGCCGATCGATCGCTTCGTCGGGGTTGTCCAGCGCGGTGAGATTGATCTTCTTGTTCCAGCGAGCCAGCAGTTCGTAGTACGCGATCAACCGCTCGATCACACCATCAGACGGGTAGAGTCCAGCCTTCGCTGCACGACGCGTGAGCCGGGTGCGGAAGTCTCGCGGCGCCACGGCTTCAGACTATCAGATAGTAGGCAGTAGACAGTGGGCAGCAGGCAGCAAATCAAACTGCCAGGCTGTTCGACTCTGACTCTGACCCAGTGGGACAGCGCAACTCGCTGCCGGCTGCCAGATGCATGCTGCCTGCTTCAGCGCCCGCGCTCCACATGGTGCGCGATAATAGCCACCGCAGCGGGCGTTACACCGGGAATGCGCAGCGCCTGACCGAGCGTGGCGGGACGAACCGCTGACAGCCTCTCGACCATCTCGCGTGAAAGTCCTGGAATCCCCTGAAAAACGAGCGCCCCCGGAATTGCGCGTTGCTCCTGGCGCCGCTGCCGCTCGACGGCGATCGTCTGCCGGCGCAGGTAGCCCTCGTACTTGAATTCTGTCTCGAGGCTCCAGAGATCCGCGCTGCCGGCCACATCCAGCGCAAGCTGCCCTTCGTCCAGCAGCGCGGCGAGACTGACCTCCGGCTGCTTCAGGGCGCGAGAAGCCGGCATCCGTTCACCGGAGGCCGCAGCCACGACGGCGCCCCTGATGATCGCGGCGTTCTGCTCGAAGCGGTCGCGCCGCGTTCGAAACCGTTCCCAGCGGTCGTCACTGACGAGGCCCGCCTCCCGCCCGCGAGCCGTCAGACGCAGATCGGCGTTGTCGATTCGCAGGAGGAGCCGGTGCTCGGCGCGCGAGGTGAACATCCGGTAAGGCTCGAGGCATCCCTTGGTGGTGAGGTCGTCCACGAGGATTCCGATGTAGGCCTCGTCGCGGCCGAGGGTGAACGGCGAGTCGCGCGTCACCCGGCGCGCGGCATTGATGCCCGCAATCACCCCTTGGGCGGCGGCCTCCTCATACCCGGACGTGCCGTTGATTTGGCCGGCGAGGAACAGGCCAGGGACCCGATGCGCTTCGAGCGAGGGCCCGAGCTCAATCGGCTGAATGAAATCGTACTCGACCGCGTAGCCCGGGCGCAGCATCCGCGCGTCTTCGAGACCCGGAAGAGCATGAACGAGCTGCTCCTGCAGATCCGCAGGCAGGCTCATCGAGAAACCGTTGACGTAGATCTCGTCGACGTCGAGACCTTCTGGTTCCAGGAACAGTTGGTGTCGCTCCCGGTGCGGGAAACGCATGACTTTGTCTTCGAGCGACGGGCAGTACCGCGGACCGATACCGGAGATCTGGCCGTTGAACAGCGGGGATTCGGCGATGCTCTGCCGCACCAGTTCGTGAACGCGATCGTTCGTGTGGAGCAGGTGACACGCGACTTGCGGGCGGTCGATGACATCCGTCAGGAAGGAGAACGGCACGGGCGGGTCCTCGCCGCGCTCTTCCTTGAATCGCGAGAAGTCGATGGTGCGCCGATCGAGCCGCGGTGGGGTGCCGGTCTTGAGGCGTCCCCACTGGAAACCGAAACTCTTGAGCGACTCCGCCAGGTCCCGTGACGGCGGCTCCCCCGCGCGGCCCGATGGCCGCCGCTCCCGCCCGATGTGCACCAGCCCGTTGAGGAACGTCCCCGTCGTCACGACGACCGCGGCGCAGCACATCCGTTCGCCGCTTTCGAGCTCAATCCCGGTGACCCCGGATGCGTCCGTGAGAATGCGTCCGGCGCGGCCGAGAATCCACTGAATGTTCGGCTCTCGCCGGAGGGCGGCGGTCACCCACCGGCTGTAGACGCGCTTGTCGGCCTGCGCGCGGGGCGACCACACCGCCGGCCCGCGGCTGCGGTTCAGCAGCTTGAACTGGATGCCGGTCGCGTCGATCGCCGCCGCCATCACGCCGCCGAGCGCATCGATTTCGCGGACCAGGTGGCCCTTGGCGGTGCCGCCGATCGCGGGGTTGCACGGCATGTGCGCGATGGTCGCGTCCGACAGCGTGCAGATCGCGACCTGCCGCCCGAGCCGCGCCGCCGCCCACGCGGCTTCCACGCCCGCATGGCCCGCACCGATCACGATCACATCGAAGTCAACTCCCAACTGCCAACTCCCAACTCCCAAACTCCCCGCCCGTACTTCGGAGTCTGGCGTCGCTTGCTTTGCATCGCAAACTATTTCCCGATGCAGAAGCTCGCGAAGATCGCGCGCAGCACGTCGTCGGGCGTCCGCGCGCCGGTCACCTCCTCGAGCAGCCCGCGCGCCTCGGCGACGTCGGCCGCCACGAACTCCTCGGGCGTTCCGGCCCGCGCGGCGGCCGCCGCGCGGGCGAGCGCGTCCCGCGCGCGGGAAACGAGATCCGCCTGCCGGACGTTGGTCATGGCCGGCGTGTCGCGCGACGGCTCGGCACCGCAGAGGATCCCCGCGATCGCCCCGCGCAGCCGGTCGATGCCCGCTCCCGTCGCCGACGAGACCCGCAGCGGCTCCATGCCCCATGGAGCCGCGGGCGACGGCTCGAGATCCGCCTTGGTCCCGACGATGAGCCGCGTCGAGCCGCTCGTCGCCTTCAACACGTCGCGATCGTCGGACGTCAGATCCGTGGACAAGTCGAGCACGACAATCGTCGCGTCCGCGACCCCTCGCGCCGCGTGCGCGCGCGCCATCCCTTCGGCTTCCACGATGTCGCCCGCCGTCTCGCGCAGGCCCGCCGTGTCGACGAGCGTGACGGCAAGTCCCTCGATATCCACCAGCTCGGTCAGCAGGTCGCGGGTGGTCCCGGCGATGTCCGTCACGATCGCGCGTCCCGCGCCGGCAAGCCGGTTGAAGAGGCTGGACTTGCCCGCGTTCGGGCGTCCCACGATTGCGACGTGCGCGCCTTCGCGAACCAGCCGGCCGCGCGCGCGATCGCGCAGCAGATCGTCCAGGCGGCCGACGATCGCGTCGATCTCCCCCGCGGCGCGATCCGCGCCGACGAAGTGGTACCCCTCCTCCGCGAAATCCAGCGACGCTTCGAGGCGAGCGGACAGCTCGAACAGCATCCCGTCGGTCTCGCGGATACGCGTGGTGAGCGTGCCTTCGAGCTGATCGAACGCCGCGCGGGCCTGCAGCGGCGTCACGGCCTCGACCAGATCCCGAACCGCCTCGGCCTGGACGAGATCGATCCGGCCGCCCAAATACGCGCGCAGCGTGAACTCCCCCGGCTCCGCCAGCCGCGCCCCTGCGGCCATCGCTGCCTCGACGATCGACCGCAGCAGCACCGGACTGCCGTGCGCGCTGATTTCGAGCACGTCTTCGCCCGTGTACGAGTGCGGGGCGGGGAAGAACGTCACGACCGCGCGGTCGACGACGCCGGCGCCCGTGCGGACGGCCGTCAGCGTCGCGTGGCGGGCTTCGAGATCGCCGCCGCCGTCACAGACCGCCCGTGTGACCGCACGCGCCGCCGGACCCGAGACGCGGACGACGCCAATGCCGCCTCGCCCGTGCGGTGTCGCCACGGCGACGATGGTGTCATCCGGGGAGAACATGAAGTTGGTGAATCAGTGAATCGGTGAATTAGTGAGTTGGTGAATTAGTGACTTGGCGAATTGGTGAAGTAGTAGTGAATTGGTGAATTCTGGTAAGGTCGTCAATTCACCAACTCACCAATTTCTCTATTTGCGTACGGAGATGATGACCGTCTTGAGGAATGCGTCGCCGATGCTCTCCGAGGACATGAGCGGGTCCTCCGCGACCGTGAGGTGGACGAGCCGCCGCGAGTACGGATTGAGCGGCCCCATTTCCTGCGGCATGCCGCTCGTCTTCGCCTTCTCGATGTAGTACCGGGCCATCTGCTTCAGCTCGGCGT
Organism: Acidobacteria bacterium RIFCSPLOWO2_12_FULL_66_21; assembly: GCA_001767455.1. GTDB lineage: Bacteria > Acidobacteriota > Vicinamibacteria > Vicinamibacterales > 2-12-FULL-66-21 > 2-12-FULL-66-21. Next base: position 45,831 of record MELC01000042.1, on the reverse strand, counting down.
CCTTGGCTTTCCGGTACTCCAGGCAATCGACCACGAACGAGCGATCGTCGTCCAGCTCGCGCCGGAATCCGGAGTTCACGATCTGCTGCAGGGCATCGAGCGCTTCCCCTTTGCGCCGGAGCAGCTCTTCGCCTCCCTCGCCCGACAGCTCGATCCGGATGTTCTCGGGCGTGTCGACGACCGTGACTTCGAGCGGCAGGCCCATGGCTGCCAGCGTGTTGCGCATGAACTCGCGGACGCGATCCTGCACTTCCATCTACTTGCGCTCCTTCGCCTGGTCGGTCTTGCCGCCCCCCGCGCTCTTGACCCGCCGCTCGGCCGGCGGCCGGACCGCGTGCGGCGGCGGCGGGCCGATCAGCTTGTTCGTCAGCCATTGCTGGCCGATCGCCCACGCGTTGCTCGCCGTCCAGTACAGCACCAGCCCGCTCGGCGCCCAGATGAAGAAGATCATCATGACGAGCGGCATGAACATCATCATCTTCTGCTGCATCGGGTCCGCCGTCGACGGCGTCATCTTCGTCTGGACGAACTGCGTGATGCCCATGAGCACCGGCGTGATGAACAGCGGATCGTGGACCGACAGGTCTTTGATCCAGAAGACGAACGGCGCGCCGCGCAGCTCGATCGCGACCGACAGCATCGAGTAGAACGCGAACAGCACCGGCAGCGTCAGCAGCATCGGCACGCACCCGCTCGCGGGATTCACCCCGCGCTCCCGGTACAGGTTCATCAGCTCGACGTTCATCTTCTGCTTCGCCGGATCGCTCATCTTCAGCTTCGAGTAGCGCTCCTGGATTGCCTTCACCTCGGGCTGAATCTCCTGCATCCGCCGCATCGAGACGACGCTCTTGTGGCGCAGCGGGAACATGACGAGGTTGATGATCACGGTGAGCGCGATGATCGACCAGCCGTAGTTGCCGATGTAGTGGTTGACCCACTTGAGCGCCCGCAGCAGCGGCACCACGATCCACGCGAAGATGCCGAAGTCGATCGAGCGGACCAGGTCCCGATCGATCGACGCGAGCACGTCGAAGTCCTTCGGCCCCATGAAGAATCGCGCCTGCTTCGGCGCCGACGCGTAGCGGGCCGACCACTCGACGAAGTGCGCCACGGTCTTCCCGTCGCCGCCGGGAATCGGCACGTCGACCGGACGATACGCGACGACCAGCGGCTGGCCGATTGGAACAGCAGCGGTCAGGAAATAGTGATCGTCGACGCCCGCGAAACCAAACACCCCCTCCTGCCGCGGGTTCTCCTGGATCTTCGTCGTCTTCACCCGCGTCACCGAGCCGTCGCGGTAGAAGATCGGCTGCGGCGCGGGGCTGTAGGTGCGCGAGGACGCAACGATTCCACTGCCGAGCGCGGGGCCCCATTCGACCGTCGGCAGGAGCGCCGCGTCGCCGCGCCGGACGTCCGCGGAAAAGTGCACGAGATACGGATTATCGGGCGTGAAGACGAACTCTTTCCTGGCCGTCAGACCCGACGCGTCCTGGTATTCGAAGGTCAGCGTGGCGGGGGAACTCCCGGGGTGCAGTTCCGTCGCGCTCGGCTTGTAGAGCGCCTGTCGCAACGTCGCCGTGATCGCGGCATCGTCGACAGTCAGGCTGAACGGCCGGACGCTGCCGGGAGGAACCGTTGTCGGAACGAGCTCGAGGGGCTGTCGCGAGCTGTCCTCGTATTTCTTCAGCCTCCAGCTCTTGAGGACGCCGCCACGCGTGCTGAACTCTGCGCGGACTGAATCGTTCTCGACGATCACGGCGCGTTCTTCGGTGTCGCTCACGATGGCCGCGACAGCGGGCGTGGCGGGTTGCGGGGCCTCCGACGGCGGCGGCGCGGCCGGCGCGGTGGCGACGGCCGCCTGGCCCGGCGTCGCGGCCGGCGGCGGCGCGTTAGCCGCTGCCGGCGCGGCATTCGGCTTCGGCCGCGGCTTGGGCGGAGTGAACAAGGCCTCGTACCCGTACAGGACGATGAACGACAGGACGACCGCCAGTAGAACGCGCTTTTCCATGAAATTCAGGCTCGCCAGCGGTCTGGCACCGGGTCGTGGCCGTGGCCGCCGAGCGGGTGGCATCGCGCCAGGCGCCGGGCGGCCATTAGGGAGCCGCGGACGACCCCGAAGCGCGCCACCGCTCCCGCCGCATAGTCGGAACAGGACGGCAGGAAACGGCAGGAACCAGTAAATAGTTGTGAAAAAAGGACTTTATAGATGCGCAGCAGCCCCAGCGCGGCCCGTTGCGCGCCGGTCAACGCGGTGGAGTCAGCGGACGTCATGACGGGGAAGCCGCGCGGCCGAGCGCCTGAGCGCGCCGCGAAAGTCGGTCTCCAGGCTGGGATAGGCGGCGTCGAACAGCTCTCGCCGCGGGATGACCACGATGTCGAGCACGGCCCCGTCATCCAGCGAGGGGATCCGCCGAAAAACCTGTCGTATCAAACGCTTAGCCCGATTTCTTTTGACCGAATTGCCCAGCTTCTTCGACGCGACGATTCCGAGCCGGGATGTGCCTGATGAGCTGGGCGCCACAAGCACGGTCAGATAACGGCCGCTGGCGCGAAGCGCCAGATCGAAGACATGCTGAAACTCACTGCGCCGTCTCAGACGGCGCTCCTTCGGGAAACGCTGGGACTCCGTGGAGGCGCGAGCTGCCAAGGCGAGGGATCCCGGGGCGCATTTCAGGCTGTCGCCAGGCGCCTACTCGGACGAGACGCTGAGGCGCTTCCGCCCCTTGGCGCGGCGGCGCTTCAGCACGAGCCGGCCGTTCTTCGTGGCCATCCGCACGAGAAAACCGTGCGTGCGGCGCCGATGCCGGCGGTTAGGTTGGAACGTGACGCTCATGATGTCGAATCCCTTTGCTGTAAGCGACTGATGGCGGAGAAACTTAGATAGTAACCAAGGCCCCTCGGCAGTGTCAATCGCCTAGACCACTACCCGCGATCTCGAGCCGGTTGCCGCGTTCCGGAGCGTGTGTTACAGTCGCCTCCCCTGCGGCGGCGGTAGGGTCTCCCCCCGAGTTTTCCACAACTGTGGAAAAAAATGTGGAAAAGCCAAGGTTTTCGCTAGAGCTCCAGCCTCCGGTGCTGGAGTGAAGCCGCTTTCCATGGGGCGAAGGCCGAAAGTATTGGCAAATTCGCAGGTTTTGCGGCGAATTCTTAGGGAACCGAGGCACTCGCAAGGGTCGGTGGCAGGCGAAAGTCCGGAATTTTGGACAATTGGACGGGATCTGTGAACATGACCGGCAGCAGCATTTGGGATCAGGTCCTTTCCCGGGTCGAGACGAAAGTCAATCGCCACAGCTTCTACACGTGGTTCAAGCCGACGGCGCTCGTCAACGACAACGGCACGACGATTCGCGTCCGCGTCCCGAACAACCTATTTCGCGACTGGCTGACGAAGCACTACGCAGGCGTGCTCGACGAGGCGCTCACTGAAGTCGACCGCAAGGGCGCGCTGCTTTCTTTCGTCACCGACGAGGGGGTCGCGCCGCCGCCGGTGATTCCGCCCGCCGTCGAGAATTCCCTGACCGCGCCCCTCGAGCTCGAGCCCGAACAGGAAGCGCCAGCGGGCGGACTCGCTCCGCGATATTCATTCGACACGTTCATTGTCGGATCGTCCAATCAGTTTGCGCACGCCGCGTGCCGCGCTGTCGCGGAGGCGCCGTCGCGCTCCTACAACCCGCTGTTCATCTATGGCGGCGTGGGCCTTGGCAAGACGCACCTGATGCACGCCATCGGGCATTACGTCCTCAATCATCTGAGCAACCTGAAACTCACCTACATCTCGTCCGAGCGTTTCATGAACGAGATGATCAACGCGGTCCGGTACGACCGCATCCTGGACTTCCGCGAGCGGTATCGCAGCGTCGACGTGCTGCTCGTCGACGACATTCAGTTCCTCGCGGGCAAGGAAGGGACGCAAACGGAGTTCTTCCACACCTTCAACGCGTTGTACGACTCGCAGAAGCAGATCGTCATCAGCAGCGACTGCCCGCCTCACGAGATTCCGTCGCTCGAAGAGCGGCTGCGCTCGAGATTCGAGTGGGGCCTCATCGCCGACATCCAGCCCCCGGATCTCGAAACAAAGGTCGCCATCCTCAAGAAGAAGGCGGAAACCGAAGGTGTGCCTCTTCCGGACAACGTGGCTATTTACATCGCCGGCAAGATCAAGTCGAACATCCGGGAGCTCGAAGGATCGCTCATCCGGCTGATTGCCTACGCGTCGCTGACCGGCCGGGAAATCTCGCTGCCGCTCACGCAGGACGTCTTGCGCAACGTGCTCCAGCACGACGAGCGCGCCGTCACCATCGAGGGCATCCAGAAGTTCGTCTCCGACTACTACCAACTGAAGCACGGGGAGTTGAAATCGCGCAACAACTCGAAGTCGATCGCGATGCCGAGACAGATTGCGATGTTCCTGTGTAAAACCCTGACGAATGCGTCGCTGCCCGAGATCGGCCGGAGCTTCGGTGGCAAGCACCATTCGACGGTGATTCACTCGATCCGGAAGATAGAAGATCTCCGCAAGCGCGACGGAGATTTCAACACACTTATTAACACCTTCCTCGAAACGTTTCGCTGAGAAGAGCGGCGTTTCGTCGTTTTTCCACAACCCTCCAAGGACCAGCTCCCCCGCTCGATGTGCGCCGTCGAGTCGCGCCTCGTCCTCACCGAAACCTCCACTCCAAACCCGCCGCAGCAGCGGCGTCCGCTCAACAGCGTAAATAACAGATTTTCAAGGGCTAATTACCCTCTTTGGCTGTTTTCAACAGCACCTCTTTCTTGTTATAATTCTTTGTTCTTAGAATCTCCCTTTCATCTAAGAGGGAGACGCCGCGAGGCGCCATCTCCCACGAGGTCATCACCACATGGAACTTGTCGTACGCAAGACGGATCTGCTGCGCGAACTGCAACTGTTCCAGGGCATCGTCGAGCGCAAGAACACGATTCCAATTCTCGCCAACGTGCTGATTGAGGCATCCGGCGAGCAGGTGAAGTTCCTCGCGACCGACCTCGAAGTCGGCCTGCGCAGCAAGTGCGCGGCGTCGGTGACGAAAGGTGGATCGCTGACGTTGCCGGCGAAGAAGCTGTACGAGGTCGTCAAAGCGCTGCCCGAGACAGACATCCGGATCGAGGAGGACAAGAACGGCGTCAAGGTTGCAGCCGATCGTTTCGACTCGCGCATGCAGACGCTGCCGCGCGAGGACTTCCCCACGCTGCCGGAAGCGACGGGTGCCACCGTGACGCTGCCGCGCGATGTTCTCAAGAACATGATTGAGAAGACGCAGTTCGCGATCACGGGAGAGGACACACGGTATTTTCTGAACGGCGCGCTGTTCATCCAGAAATCCGACTCGCTTGGACTGGTCTCGACCGACGGCCACCGTCTCGCGTTGATCACGGTACCGCGCGAAAGGGCGGAAGGGCAAACGAAGGACGAGGAAGAACGGGTCATTCTGCCCCGCAAGACTCTGCTCGAACTGGGGCGCCTCCTCGCCGAGGGCGAGGGTGATATCCAGTATGAGCGCGGCGAGAATCACCTGTTCTTCGACGTCGGCGGGCGCCTGTTGATCTCGCGGATGATCGATGGGCAGTTTCCTGCCTTCGAGCGGGTGATCCCCAAGAGCAACGACAAGCGAGTCGAGTTCGACCGCGATCGGCTGACGAACGCCGTCAAGCGCGTCGCGCTACTGTCGAACGAGCGCTCGCGCGCCATCAAGGTCACGGTCGACAAGGGCAAGGTCGAGATTGCCTCGAGCAGCCCGGAATTCGGTGAGGCGAAGGAAATACTGATTGTCGACTACGCCGGCGCTCCCGTGACGATCTGCTTCAACGCGCAGTATGTGCTCGACTTCCTCAATGTCGTCGAGACCGATTCGGTCGGGCTCGAATTCAAGGACGAAATGAGCCAGGCCGTGATGAAGCCCGTGGGCGCGGAAGGCTACGACTACACGTATGTGATCATGCCCATGAGGGTGTGACCCGAAGTCGTGAATTCGTGAGTTGGTGAATCAGCGGATTAGCCTCCAACCGAGCTTCATACAAATTCACAAATTCACCAATTCGCAGACTCACAAAATTTCTTTTGAATGCCTGAACATCAGAACGACGAACAGCGTCCCTCCGGGCTGACGCCGCAGGACCAGTCTCTACCCGTGGACCACATGGTCCCGGCCGAGCACGCCGCCGGGTCCGGCAACGGCGACGGCGTCCTCTCGGACGACTACGGCGCGGACAAGATCAAGGTTCTCGAAGGGCTCGAAGCCGTCCGTACGCGTCCGGCGATGTACATCGGATCGACCGGGCCCGCAGGGCTGCACCATCTCGTCTACGAGATTGTCGACAACTCCATCGACGAGGCGCTCGCGGGACACTGCGACCAGCTCAACGTCACGCTGCACATCGACCAGTCGGTGACGGTCGTCGACAACGGACGCGGCATCCCCGTCGACCTGCACGCGAGCGGCCGCTCCGCGGCGGAAGTCGTACTGACGGTGCTCCACGCGGGAGGTAAGTTCGACAACGAGAGCTACAAGGTCTCGGGCGGTCTCCACGGCGTCGGCCTGTCCGTGGTGAATGCGCTCTCCGAATCGCTGGACCTGGAAATCTGGCGCAACGGGCAGGTCTACAAGCAGAGCTACGAGCGCGGCGTGCCGACCGGCGACCTCGAGATCACCGGCACCACGCGGAAGCGCGGCACCAAGATCACGTTCAAGCCCGATCAGCAGATTTTCGAGACGACCGAGTTCAGCTTCGACACGCTGGCGCAGCGCCTGCGCGAGCTCGCGTTCCTCAACGGCGGCGTCACCATCACGCTCGACGACGAGCGGGACGGCAAGTCGCACAAGTTCCTTTACGAAGGAGGCATCATCTCCTTCGTCGATTACCTGAACCAGAACAAGGCGGCGGTCAACGACAAGCCAATCCACATGCACGGCGAGAAGGACGGCATCGACGTCGAGATCGCGCTGCAGTGGAACGACGGCTACGCGGAAACCGTGTACTCGTTCGCCAACAACATCAACACGCACGAGGGGGGCACGCACCTGTCGGGGTTCCGGTCCGCGCTGACCCGCACGATGAACTACTACGCGGGGAAGAACAACCTCACGAAGGACCTGAAGGACGCCAGCATCGGCGGCGACGACATCCGCGAGGGTTTGATTGCGGTCGTCAGCGTCAAGATCCCGCGGCCGCAGTTCGAGGGACAGACCAAGACGAAGCTGGGCAACACCGAGGTCAAGGGGATCGTCGAGGCGATCCTGAACGACAAGCTGGGGGCGTATCTCGAGGAGAACCCCGCGGTCGCGAAGAAGATCATCGCGAAGGCGGTCGACGCCGCGCGGGCGCGCGAAGCGGCGCGCAAGGCGCGCGATCTGGTGCGGCGCAAGGGCGCGCTCGACAACAGCACGCTGCCGGGAAAGCTCGCCGACTGCCAGGAGCGCGACCCTGCGCTGAGCGAGATCTACATCGTCGAGGGCGAGTCGGCCGGCGGATCGGCCAAGCAGGGCAGGGACCGCCGGTTCCAGGCGATCCTGCCGATCAAGGGGAAGATCCTCAACGTCGAGAAGGCACGCTTCGACAAGATGCTCGGCAGCGACGAGATCAAGACGATGATCGCGGCGCTCGGCTGCGGGATCGGCGCCGAGGACTTCGATCCCGACAAGACCCGCTATCACCGCATCATCATCATGACCGACGCGGACGTAGACGGGTCGCACATCCGCACGCTGCTGCTGACGTTCTTCTACCGGCAGATGCGGCCGCTCGTGGAGCGCGGCTACATCTACATCGCGCAGCCTCCGCTCTTTCGCGCGAAGCGGGGGAAGAGCGAGGTGTTCATCCGCGACGACCGCGCGCTCGAGACGTGGCTGATCAGGCGCGCCGTGGAGTCGCGCGTGGTCGTCCTGCCCGATGGCAGCGAGATGAGCGGCGAGCGGCTCGAGCAGCGCCTGGAGAAGCTGATCGCGTTCCGCAAGTATCTGCAGATCGTCGAGCGGCGCGGGCCGACGCGCGACGTCGTGATGGCGCTGCTCGATCGCGACGCGAAGGACAAGTCGTTCTTCGCGGATCGGGCGCGCGTCGAGGCGCTCGCCGCGGCGCTGACCACCCCGAGCCGCGCGCTGACCGTGCAGCAGGACGAGGAGCACAAGGGATTCGCGCTGGAGATCGAGGATCGCAGCGGTGGATACCCGCGGCATCACCGCATCGACCAGGACTTCGTCACGACCGGCGAGTTCCGGACGCTGGCGGCGAGCTACCAGGACGTCAAGGGAGTGCGCGGCCCGATGATCGTCCGTACGGCGGCCCAGCAGGAGGCGGAAGAAGCCCCGTCCGACGAGGCCGGGCAGGCGGCGGCGAACGAGACGGCGATCGGCGGCGCGCCCATCGACGAGGCCACGAAACTCGCGGCCGAGCCCAAGCCGCTCGACGCCTCCGCCGGACCGAAGCAGCCGCCTAGACCGGCACGCGACGCCGAGGTGCGCATCGAGTCGCTGGACGACCTCGTCGAGTTCTTCACCGCCGCCGGCAAGAAGGGCGTGGCGATCAACCGCTACAAGGGCCTCGGCGAGATGAACCCGGACACGCTCTGGGCGACCACGATGAACCCGGAGACGCGCTCGCTCGCGCAGGTCCGCGCCGAGGATCACATGGAAGCGGACCTGATGTTCACGACGCTGATGGGCGACCAGGTCGAGCCGCGCCGCAAGTTCATCGAGGACAATGCGCTCGACGTAAAGAACCTTGATATTTAGTGACGTGGTGAATTCGTGAGCTGGTGAATTGCCGTCCGGTGTTCTTCCCGGCGCCGAGGCATCAATACAGCAACCCATTCACCAACTCACCAACTCACCAATTCACCAATTCACGAATTCACGAATGTCAGATACATCCTTGAACCGTTTCCCCGTCAACATCGAAGACGAGATGAAGCGCTCGTACATGGATTACGCCATGAGCGTAATCATCGGGCGCGCGCTGCCGGACGTTCGCGACGGACTCAAGCCGGCGCACCGTCGCGTGCTGTACGCGATGCGGCAGATGGGGCTCGCGTCGAACCGCCCGTACCGCAAGTGCGCGAAGATCGTCGGCGAGGTCATCGGCAACTACCACCCCCACGGCGACGCGCCGGCGTACGACACGCTGGTGCGACTGGCGCAGGACTTCAACCTGCGTTACGTCCTGGTGGACGGCCAGGGGAACTTCGGATCGGTTGATGGCGATCCGCCCGCCGCGTACCGGTATACGGAAGCCAGGCTCGAGTCGCTCGCCGAAGAGATGATGGCGGATCTCGACAAGGAGACCGTCGACTTCGTCCCGAATTTCGATGAAACGACAGAAGAGCCAACCGTTCTGCCGACGCCGTTCCCGAACCTGCTGGTGAACGGATCGGCCGGCATCGCGGTCGGCATGGCGACCAACATCCCGCCGCACAACATGCGCGAGGTGATCGACGGGGTCATCGCCGTCATCGAGCGCCGCGGCGAGTCGCGCGACGCGAAGTTCAAGGCGCTCCTGAAGACGATTCCGGGACCGGACTTCCCGACAGCCGGGTTCATCGTCGGCCGCCAGGGAATCTTCAACGCCTACCAGACCGGCCGCGGCGCGATCACCCTGCGCGCCCGCTCGGCGGTCGAAGAAAGCAAGAAGGGCGACAAGGTCTCCATCGTCATCACCGAGATCCCATATCAGGTGAACAAGGCGCGGCTGATCGAGAAGATGGCCGACCTGGCGCGCGACAAGACGATTGAGGGTATTTCGGATCTGCGCGACGAGTCGGATCGCGACGGCATGCGCATCGTCGTCGAGCTGCGCCGCGGCGAAGTGCCGGAGGTCGTCCTCAATAACCTGTACAAGCACACGCAGCTTCAGACGACGTTCGGGATCATCATGCTGGCGATCGTCGCCGGGCGCCCTCGCGTCCTGCCGCTGGTCGACATCATCGAGCAGTTCATCGAGTTCCGGCGTGAAGTCGTGCGCCGCCGCACGGAGTTCGAGCTGCGCAAGGCCGAGGCGCGCGCGCACATCCTGGAGGGGCTCAAGATCGCGCTCGATCGCCTCGACGAGGTCATCAAGCTCATTCGCGGATCCAAGAACCCGGCCGAGGCGCGCCAGGGACTGATCGCCGAATTCCGGCTGTCGCAGCTTCAGGCGCAGGCGATTCTGGACATGCAGCTCCAGCGGCTCACGGGCCTCGAGCGGCAGAAGATCGCCGACGAGCTGGCCGGGCTGCTCAAGGTCATCGAGCGGCTGCGCGCGATCCTGTCGAGCGACGAGCTGCTGATGCAGGTCGTCATGGCGGAGCTGAAAGCGGTCCGGGAAGAGCATTCCGATCCGCGCCGGAGCGAGATCATCGAGGAGACCGGAGAGCTTCGCATCGAGGACCTGATCGCCGACGAGGACATGGCCATCACGGTCACGAATACCGGGTACATCAAGCGGACCGCCATCTCGACCTACCGGATGCAGCGCCGCGGCGGCAAGGGGCGCATCGGCATGCGCACGCGCGAGGAGGACTTCGTCAGCCATCTCTTCATCGCGTCCACGCACGCGTACATCATGATCTTCTCCGACCGCGGCCGCGCGTACTGGCTGAAGGTCCACGAGATTCCGGACGCGGGCGCGGGCGGAAAGGGGAAAGCGATCGCGAACCTCGTCGCGATGGAAGAGGGAGAGAAGATCGCGGCGCTGCTGGCCGTCAGGGACTGGCCGGAGGCCGATGACCAGCAGTACGTGGTGATGGGCACGCGCAGGGGCGTCATCAAGAAAACGGATCTGAGGGCCTTCGCCAACCCGCGCGCCGGCGGCATCAACGCGATGGGCGTCGAAGATGGCGATGCCGTCATCGCCGTGGAGCTGTCCGACGGCAAGGAACAGGTGTTCCTGGGCACCCGCGACGGCATGGCTATCCGCTTCGAGGAAACCGACGTGCGGCGGATGGGACGCGGCGCGTACGGCGTGCGGGGGATTTCGCTGCGCGAGGGGGACGAGGTCGTCGCGATGGAGATCGTGCGCGAGGCCGGCACGCTGCTGACCGTCGCGCAGAACGGCTACGGCAAGCGCACCGAGCTCTCCGCATACCGCCTGCAGTCACGCGGCGGGTTCGGCACGATCAACATCCAGACATCGGATCGCAACGGCAAGGTCGTCGGCATCGCCTACGTCACCGACGACGACCAGGTCATGCTGATCAGCCAGCAGGGGATGATCCTGCGGACGCGCGTGGGAGCCATCCGGTCCATCGGCCGCGCGACGCAGGGCGTCCGGCTCATCGAGATGGACGAGGGCGACGAAGTGGTCGCCGTGGCGAAGCTCGCCGAAAAGGAAGAAGAAGAAGAGAGCGGGAACGGCGAAGCGCCGGCGCCGCCGACAGAACCCTCAAATTCTGAATTGTGAATTGTGAGTCATCAACAACGCGCTGGTGTCGCCCGGATGGACGATTACGGCACGTTGCCACTCAATTCACAACTCGCAATTCACAATTTCATGCGAGCTCCAGCTTGGCGTATTTGGCCAGCAGCTTCTTGACCCCCACCGTGTTGAAGCGGACGGTGATCTTCAGATCGTCGTTGTGCTCCTCGACCGAGATGACGCTCCCGACGCCGAACTGCGGGTGGCGGACGCGCGCGCCGGGCCTGATGCCCGGCGCCGACTGATCGTCGTCCTCGTACTTGTAGGCCCCCTCCGTCTCGCGGACGCGCCCGGTGCCGCGCCCCTTCCGTCCGTAAGGATTCGTCCTGAACGCGTAATGCTCGTGGCCGAGCGCGCTCTGATAAGCGGTCGCGTAGGCTGGCGCCACGGCCTCGACCAGTTCCGGCGGGATCTCGTTCACGAAGCGCGACGGGTCGGTCGAATGATATTCGCCGAACACGCGGCGCCGTGCCGCCCCGGTCAGAATGAGCTGCGACTGCGCGCGGGTCATGCCGACGTAGCACAAGCGGCGTTCTTCCTCCAGCTCGTCATCGTCCTCGCTCGATCTCGAGTGCGGGAACAATCCCTCTTCCAGCCCCGCGATGATGACCACTGGAAACTCCAGCCCCTTGGCCGCGTGCATCGTCATCATCCAGACCTTGGCCTCGCGCGTCCCTGACTCCTCGTCGGCCTCCGAGAGCAGCGACAGCCGATCGACGAAGCCGCCAAGCGACGGCTCCTGGTCGCGTGTTTCGTATTCTCCGGCCGCCGACACGAGCTCCATCAGGTTCTCGACCCGCTCGTTGGCCTCCTCCGTGTTCTCGTCGCGGAGATCCTGCAGGTAGCCCGTCCGATCGAGCGTTTTCCCGATGGTGATGGCAACGGCATCGTGTCGTGCAACGTCGCTCAATCCGACGATCAGGTCGCGGAAGACGCGCAGCGACGCGGCAGCGCGCGGTGTCAGCTTGCCGTCCTCGACGGCGTAGACCAGCTTCGCCCATAGCGAGCGGGCGGAACTGATTTCCTGGAGGCCGGCCGCAATCAGCGGCGGCGCCTCGGCGACCACAGCGTTCGGATCGATCGCCTGGAGCGAATCCATCACGCCCTTGCCGATGCCGCGCGCGGGCACGTTGATCACCCGGCGCAGGCTCACATCGTCGTGCGGGTTGATGATGAGTTTCAAGTACGCCAGCGCGTCCTTGATCTCCTTGCGCTCGTAGAATCTGACGCCGCCGATGATCTTGTAGGGGACGCCGTCGCGCATGAGCGATTCTTCAACCGCCCGCGACTGCGCGTTCGTCCGATACAGCACAGCGATGGTCGCGTCGACGTCCTCGGCGCGGGCGCCCTTGATCGATCGCGAGATGAAGTCGGCCTCCTCGAGCTCGTCACCGCCGCGGAAGTAGACAATCTTGTTTCCGCCCTTGCGATCGGTCCAGAGGCGCTTCTCTTTCCTGTTCCGGTTCTGGCTGATGACGGCCGAGGCGGCGTCCAGGATGACCTGCGTGGACCGGTAGTTCTGCTCGAGCCTGACGACGCGCGCCTCGCCGAAATCCTGCTCGAAGTCGAGGATGTTTCGAAGGTCGGCGCCACGCCACTTGTAGATGGACTGATCGGGATCGCCGACGACGGCGACGTTGCGATGCAGGCCGGCCAGGCGCCGGATGAGCATGTACTGGGGGCGGTTGGTGTCCTGGTACTCGTCGACCATTACGTACTTGAACTTGCGCGCGTAGAAGTCGCGCGTCTGCTCCGACGTCTCGAACAGCTCCACGGTCTTCAGCAGCAGGTCGTCGAAGTCGAGCGCGTTCGAGTCCTTCAGGGCCTCGACGTAGCGCTCGTAGATCTTCGCGATTTGCTCGTCGCGGACGTTCCACGTCGCGCGCAGCGTCTCCGGCCCTTCCATGCGGTTCTTGGCCTGGCTGATGCGCGCCAGCGCCGCGCGTGGGGGGATGAACTTGTCGTCGATGCCGAGCTCGCGCTCGGCCTGTTTGACGACGGCGACCTGGTCGGAGGAGTCGTAGATGACGAAGTCGCGCGACAGCCCGATCTTCGGCGCCTCGCGGCGCAGCAGCCGCGCGCACAGCGCGTGAAAGGTGGACAACCACACACCGGACGCCTCCGAGCCGATGAGCGCCTCCACGCGCTCCCGCATCTCCTGCGCGGCCTTGTTCGTGAAGGTCACCGCGAGGACCTGGCCCGGCTCGGCATGCCCGTCGCCGATGAGGTACGCGATCCGGAACGTGATGACGCGCGTCTTGCCCGAGCCGGCCCCGGCCAGGATCAGCAGCGGCCCGTCGCGGTGCAGCACGGCCTCACGTTGTTCGGGGTTGAGCCGGTTCAGGAAGTCCATTGTTCGAGAGGAGCTTCAGTATAACAGTCGGGGCTCGTGGCTCGTAGCTCGTGGCTCGTGGGTCGTTCGTCTACCCGACGATCGGGAAGCCTGCGGCTCGCCTTATCTCGAGCGAGCGTACCAATCCATGGAGCAACTGGCCAGCTCGCGTCAGCTGCTCTTCGGCAATCGCCACGTCCGCGTTTGAAAGCAGATGAACCCGTACCGCCAGAGCGAGCAGTGTCTCCAGCTCTCCGGTCGACCCCAGGGCAATTCGCAGATGGCGGACGAACAGCCCCGTCGCATGTGTGAGCTCAGCTCAAAACGCTCGTTGGATGGCAGGCGCGCTGCCAGGGCATACGTCGATACTGCCAAATCCATTTGCGACCTGCCATGCATCCAGGTCCTGGAATCTCCGAATCGCTGAGCTCGCCATCGGGATCTCACTTTCTGCAACGCCAGAAAGACGCCAAGTCGAAGATTTCGCGCCTAATCACGCTAAGTACCTGACCGGCGGGACTGCGCACATGGATTAGGCAAGAGTGCCTCCCGAATGGTTGGGGCGTAGGGACGAGCCACGAGCCACGAACCACGAGCTACGAGTGCCGAGCCCCGAGCCCCGACCGCCGAGCTGCGATTTGCGAGCTGCGAGCTGCGAGCTGTGGTCTCGTAGTACGATCAAGCGTTCATGTCAGCCACTCTGTTCGAGAAGGTCTGGCGCGCCCACACGGTTCGGGCGCTCGGAAACGGTCAGACCCAGCTCTTTATCGGCCTTCATCTGATTCATGAAGTGACGACGCCCCAGGCTTTCGAGATGCTGCGGGCGCGCGGGTGGGGCGTGCGCTTTCCGGAGCGCACGATCGCCACCGTCGATCACATCGTTCCCACGCGCGATCAGCGACGGCCGTTCCTCGACGTGATGGCCGAGGACATGCTGTCGGCGCTCGAGCGCAACTGCCGCGCGGCGGGCATCCGCCTCTTCGACATCAGCGGCGGCGCACAGGGGATCGTGCACGTGATCGGTCCGGAGCTGGGACTGACGCAGCCAGGCATGACGATCGCGTGCGGCGACAGCCACACGTCGACGCACGGCGCGTTCGGCGCGATCGCGTTCGGCGTCGGCACGTCGCAGGTGCGGGACGTCCTCGCGTCACAGTGCCTGGCGCTCGATCCGCTGAAGGTCCGGCGCATCAGAGTGTCGGGCCGCCTCGGGCGCGGGGTGTACGCGAAGGACGTGATCCTCGACATCATCCGGCGGCTTGGCGTCAGCGGCGGCGTCGGCTACGCGTACGAGTATGCCGGCGACACGGTCGAGCGCATGTCGATGGACGAGCGGATGACGATCTGCAACATGTCGATCGAAGGGGGCGCGAGGGCCGGCTACGTGAACCCCGACCAGGTGACGTTCGACTACTTGCGCGGCCGCCGCTTCGCACCCGATGGGGACGAGTTCGAAGCGGCGTGCGATTGGTGGCGCTCGATGGCGTCCGATCCGGACGCGCGATATGACGGCGAGGTGGAGATTGACGCGGCGGCCATCGAACCGACGGTGACCTGGGGAATCAACCCCGGGCAGTCGGTGCACGTGAGCGAGACGGTGCCGCGCGTCGATGAGGCAGAGGCGGCGGATCGGCCGTCGTTGCGTGAGGCGCTCGATTTCATGGGGCTGCGCGACGGGCAGCCGATTCGCGGCACGAAGATCGACGTCGCGTTCATCGGGTCGTGCACGAACGCCCGGTTGTCGGATCTGCGCGAAGCGGCGACGATCATACGCGGGCGGCATGTCGCGGCGCACGTGACGGCGCTGGTGGTGCCGGGATCGCAGGCGGTCAGACTGGCGGCGGAGCGGGAGGGGCTCGACCGGGTGTTCACGGAGGCCGGGTTCGAATGGCGGGGCGCCGGATGCTCCATGTGCCTGGCCATGAATCCGGATCGCCTCGAGGGCACCCAGGTCTGCGCGTCATCGTCGAACCGCAACTTCAAAGGACGGCAGGGGAGCCCAACCGGGCGAACCCTGTTGATGAGCCCCGCAATGGTCGCGGCCGCCGCGATTGCGGGTGAAGTTGCAGACGTGCGGGAGTTCGCGCATGCCGATTGACAGGATTGCGGCCGTCGAAGGCACCGCGATTCCGCTTCGCGGCGGGAACATCGACACGGACCGCATCATCCCGGCGAGATTCCTGCGCGCGATCACGTTCGAGGGGTTGGAGCGGCACCTGTTCGAGGACGACCGCGCCCAGGCGGGGGATCATCCCTTCGCCAATCCCGCTCATGCCGGCGCGACGATTCTGCTCGTGAACGCCAATTTCGGGTGCGGTTCATCGAGAGAACATGCGCCGCAGGCGATCCGCCGGTGGGGCATCCGCGCCGTTGTCGGCGAGTCCTTCTCGGAGATCTTCTTCGGCAATTCCGTGGCGCTTGGCATGCCCTGCCTGACGGCCGCCCGCGCGGTGATCGAAGAGCTCATGCAGCAAGCCGAGCGCGATCCCCGGCGTGAGCTGCGCCTCTCGCTGGACGCCCTCCATGTCGTGTCGGGCGACCGGTCGTTTGCCCTCACGATGCCTGCCGCGGCTCGCCAGTCGTTTCTGGACGGCACCTGGGACGCCACCGCATTGCTGCTGGACAAGTACGACGAGGTCGAGTCGGTCGCGCGCCGCCTGCCGTACCTGCGCGGCTGGTCATAGGCCTGGGAGGCCGCGGAGCAGCTCATTACACGGAGTCACGGAGAACACGGGGACGCACGGGCGGCCTCCAGAATGAACAGGCCGGTCTGGCCGCGCTTCGCGCGGTGACGCGGTCTGAGATCCACAGATGCAAACACGCGAAGAGCACAGGCGTGCTTGCATCTGCGGATCTTCAGATCGCGTCCAGACGCCGACGAATCGCTGGCCAATCGCCGGCGCCAGACCGGCCTGTTCCGAAGAGGCCGCAGCTGATCAGCCTCCGCGCGTGTCCGTGGCCTCCGCGTCTCCGTGTCAAGACACGGCGCGCGCCCCCGCGCGCGCGAGGTCGAGAAACGCCGCCGCCGCATGCGACAGCTCGCCCGATCTTCTGAAGACCAGCCGGACGGCGCGCGGCGAGCCCAGGCCCGGAATCCTGACGGCGACCAGCTGGCCGCGCGAAATCTCCGTCAACGCGCACCGGCGGGGGAGGACCGCGACGCCGACCCCCATTTCCACCGCTCTCTTGATCCCGTCGAGGCTCGGCAGCGCGATCTGAATGTTGATCGGCGTGCGGCGCCGCTCGTACAAGCGGAGCACGCGCTCGCGGGCGGGCGACGGGTCGTTGTGCGCAATGACGGTCTCGCGGCCGACTTCCTCAATCGTGATGCGCTTGCGCGACGCGAGGCGATGCGCCGGGTGCGCCAGCATGACCAGTTCGTCCGAACCGAGCGCGAGTGACTGCAGGCCGCGGTCGCCCGGCTGGAACGTCAGCACGCCGAAATCGAGCGCGCGGGCGAGCAGCTCCGCGGCGATCTGGCGCGATAGCACACGCCGCACGTCGACGGTCGCGCTCGGGTGTTCCGCGGCGAAACGCTGGACGATCGGCAGCAGCGAGTGCACCGCCGCCTCGTTGGCGCCGATCACGACCCGGCCGCTCCGCACCTGCTGTAACTCGCGTACGGCGGCCTCGGCCTCGCCGGCAAGGTGCAGGAGCCGCACGGCATGGTCTCGGAGCAGCACTCCGGCCTCGGTGAGCGTGCCGTTGCGGGAACTGCGGTCGAACAGCCGTTCGCCAAGCTCGTCTTCGAGCCGCCGGACGGCCTGGCTGACCGCCGGCTGCGTCCGCCCGAGCTTCCTCGCCGCCTTCGAGAAGCTGCGCTCGGCCGCGACGACCACGAAGGCGTTCAAATCCGGAAGCTGCACCCGGCACCATCATAAACAATATGCATGAAAAATAAAAAACTATAAATTTGACGCGCCAACGGACGGGGAGGTACAACTGGGCCCGGAGGGACGCGATGTCCGATCGGTTGACCATCTTCGATACGACCCTGCGCGACGGCGAACAGGCGCCTGGCTTCTCGATGCGCATCGACGAGAAGCTGCGGCTCGCCCGGCAGCTTGCGGCGCTCGGCGTCGATATCATCGAGGCCGGTTTCCCGATCGCGTCGGACGCCGACGCGGAGGCGGTCCGGATGATCGCGACGCACGTGCGCGGCCCGGTCATCGCCGGGCTCGCCAGGTGCCACGCGGCGGACATCGATCGCGCCGGCTGGTCGCTCGCGCCGGCGGACCGCCGCCGGATCCACGTGTTCATCGCCACCTCCGACCTGCACCTCCAGCGCAAGCTGCGCATCACGCGCGAGGATTGCCTGGACGCGGCGGTCGCCGCGGTGCACCAGGCGCGCCGGTACACGGGCGACGTCCAGTTCTCGGCCGAGGACGCGACACGGAGCGACATGGACTTCCTCTGTCGGGTCATCCAGGAAGTGATCTCTGCCGGGTGCACAACGGTCAACCTGCCCGACACCGTCGGCTACTCGACGCCCGACGAAATCGCCGCCTTTTTCCGGGCCGTGCTCGAACGTGTTCCCAACGCGTCACACGCGACCTTCAGCGCGCACTGCCACGACGATCTCGGCCTCGCGGTCGCCAACACGCTGGCCGCGGTCGGCGCGGGCGCGCGCCAGGTCGAGTGCACGATCAACGGCATTGGCGAGCGCGCGGGGAACGCCTCGCTCGAGGAAATCGTGATGACGACGAGAGTGCGGGCCGACCGGCTGCCGTTCTCGACCGGCATCGACGCGCGCCAGATCTTTCCGGCGAGCCAGCTGCTCACGGCCCTCACGGGCGAGGGTGTCCAGGCCAACAAGGCCATCGTCGGGCGGAACGCGTTCGCGCACGAAGCCGGAATTCACCAGGACGGCATGCTCAAGGATCGGCGGACCTACGAGATCATGCGTCCCGAGGAGGTGGGCGTGCCGCAGGCGACCCTCGTCCTCGGCAAGCACTCGGGACGTCACGCCGTGCAGCGCCGGTGCGAGCAGCTCGGCGTCACGCTCACCCGCCAGCAGCTCGATGACGTCTATCGGGCCGTGATCGCGCACGCCGATCGCGAGAAGATCGTCAGCGACCGCGATCTCGCGGCCATCGTGGCGAACGTCCAGGGCACCCGGCAGGAGCCCGCCGTCACCCCCGTGCCGACACCCGACTTCGCCGCCACGCCCGCTGGATACGGACACGGGGTCTGAAATCGAACTCCAAACTCCAAACTTCAAACTCCAAACCAACTCCAAACCGCAAAATCCAAACCCCAAGCTCCTGGAAATCGAGTCTAATTTGGCGTTTGGCGTTTGGCGTTTGGCGTTTGGCATTTGGAATTTGGAATTTGGAATTTGGCGTTTGGCGTTGGTTTGAGGTTTGGAGTTTGGAATTTGGAGTTTGAGACTATCCCCCTTTCATGAACCCCACCATCCTTTTGTTGCCGGGCGACGGCATCGGTCCTGAGGTCGTTGCCGCCGCGGTGGTCGTCCTGCGCGCGGTGGGCGATCGGTTCGGTCATGCATTCGCGCTGACGGAAGCGCCCATCGGCGGCGCCGCCCTGCGCCGTGGGCTGCCGCCGCTTCCGGCCGAGACGCTGCAGGCCGCATACGCCGCGGACGCGATTCTGCTCGGCGCCGTCGGCGATCCAGAATTCGATCGCGGCGACTCGTCTCGCCGGCCGGAGTCCGCGCTCCTGGGAATCAGGCGGGAGCTGAAACTCTATGCCAACCTGCGTCCCGCGAAGGTGTGGCCCGGGCTGGAGAACGCCGGCCCCTTGAAGCCGGAGGTGCTCGCCGGTACGGACCTGCTCGTCGTGCGCGAGCTCACGGGCGGGCTGTACTACGGAGAGCCGCGCGGCACGGATGGCGACTCCGCGTTCAACACCATGCGGTACTCGCGCGGCGAGGTGCGGCGCATCGCCAGGCGCGGCTTCGATGCCGCCCGTCGGCGCCGCCGCCGCGTCACGTCCGTGGACAAGGCCAACGTGCTCGAAACCTCGCGGTTGTGGCGGCAAGTGGTGACCGAGGTGGCGCGCGACTACCGGAACGTCGCCCTCGACCACATGTACGTCGACGCGTGCGCGATGAAGATCGCGCTGGCGCCCGCGAGCTTCGACGTGATCCTCACCGAAAACCTCTTCGGCGACATCCTCTCGGACGAAGCCGGCGCCATCGTGGGGTCGCTCGGACTGCTGCCGTCGGCAAGTCTCGGCGACGGCCGCGGCCTGTTCGAACCCGTCCACGGCTCCGCTCCGGACATTGCGGGCAAGGACATCGCGAACCCGATCGGGGCCATCGCGTCAGCGGCCATGCTGCTGCGCCACGCGCTGCAGCTCGACGCCGAAGCGGCTGCCGTGGAAAACGCCATAGGTGACGTGCTGCGAGAAGGACTGCGCACGGCGGACCTGGCGAGCGCCGGCGGGCACCCGGTGGGCACACGGGGCATGGGCGAACGCATCGCGGCCGTGGTCCGCGAAGCCGGACTTTGACTATCGACTATCGACTATCGACTATTCGACCGTGACGCTCTTCGCGAGATTCCGGGGCTGATCGACGTCGCAGCCGCGCCGGACGGCGATGTGATACGCCAGGAGCTGCAGGGGAACAACCATCAGAACCGGCGTGAGCAGCGGGTGCGAGTCCGGCACGGTGATCAGGAAATCCTGTGCCGGGTCGAGCAGGTCGTGGATGCCGTTGTGCGCCTCTGTGGTGAGCGCGATCACCGAGCCGCCGCGCGCCTTGGCCTCCTGAATGTTGCCGATCATCTTCTCGAACACGTGATCGTGCGGCGCGATGGTGACGACGGGCATCCGCTCGTCGATGAGCGCGATCGGCCCGTGCTTCATTTCCCCCGCCGGGTACCCTTCCGCGTGGATGTAGGAGATCTCCTTCAGCTTCAGCGCGCCTTCGAGCGCGATCGGGTAGTTCACCCCGCGCCCGAGGTACAGGAAGTCGCTGCGCTGGTAGAACCGGCGCGCAATCTCCTCGGCGGCCGGCTCGCACTTCAGCGTCTGCTCGAGCAGGAGCGGCAACTGGAAGAGCGCCTCGATGTGCGGCCGTGCCCCTTCCGGCGAAAGGGTGCCGCGGATCTGTCCGAGGTACATCGCCAGCAGGTGCAGCGCGACAATCTGCGTCGTGAACGCCTTGGTCGACGCGACGCCAATCTCCGGCCCCGCGTGCGTGTAGACGGTGCCGTCGGTCTCGCGCGTGGCCATGCTGCCGACGACGTTGCAGATGGAGATGCTGCGGGCCCCCTTCTTCATCGCCTCGCGCAGCGCGGCGAGCGTGTCGGCGGTCTCGCCCGACTGCGTGATGACCACGGCAAGCGTGTTGTCCGAGACGATTGGATTGCGGTAGCGGTACTCCGACCCGTAATCCACGTCGACCGGCACGCGCGCGAGCGTCTCGAAGAGGAACTTTCCGATGAGCGCCGCGTGCCACGACGTGCCGCAGGCCAGAATCACGATGCGTTCGATCGCGCGGAGCGCCTCGTCCGGAATGTCGATCTCGTTCAGGAACACGCGGCCCGTCTCCGCAGACGCGCGCCCGAGCACGGTCTCCTTGACGGCCCACGGCTGTTCGAAGATTTCCTTGAGCATGAAGTGCTTGTATCCGGCCTTCTCCGCCATGACCGGATCCCACGCCACTTTGCTGCTCTTCTTGGAGACGCCACGGCCGGAGTAGTCGGTGAACTCCACGCCCTGCGGCGTGATGATCGCCATCTCCTCGTCGCCGAGGAACACCACGTCCCGCGTGTGGGCGAGGATCGCGGGAATGTCCGACGCGACGAAGAACTCGCCGTCGCCAAGGCCAACGACAATCGGCGGGCCATTGCGGACCGTCACGATCTTGTTGGGGTCGTCGGCCGAAATCAGGACCAGCGCGAACAGCCCGCGCATGTACAGCAGCGCGCGCCGCACCGCGTTCTCGAGCCCGTCGTCTTTCATCTCGCGCTCGACGAGGTGCGCGACGATCTCGGTGTCGGTCTCCGTGACGAAGTGGTGCCCTTCCTTCTGGAGCTGATGCTTCAGATCCAGGTAGTTCTCGATGATGCCGTTGTGGACGACCACCACCCGCCCGGTGCAGTCGCGGTGGGGATGCGCGTTCTCTTCGGTCGGCCGCCCGTGCGTCGCCCATCGCGTGTGCCCGATCCCGTACTCGCCGTCGAGGGGATTCCCGGCAATCACCTCCTCCAGCCGCGCGAGCTTGCCCGCGCTCCGCCGCAGCTCGATCGTGCCGCCGCGCACGACGGCCACGCCCGCCGAGTCGTAGCCGCGGTACTCGAGCCGCCGCAGCCCGTCGATCAGGATCGGAAGAACCTGCTTGGGCCCAATGTAACCGATGATCCCGCACATGGTGTGTTCCCCGAGAATTGGTGAATTGGTGAATTGGTGAATTGGTGGGTTGCTGGATTTCGTCCCGACGCACGGCATGCGGCTCGGGGCGCCTCAACTCACTAACTCACTAATTCACAATTTCTTCTTTCTCTTCGTCGCCCATCCCTCTTTGTTCACTTGCTTGCCTCGCGCGATCGCCAGCGCGTCGGCGGGCACGTCGTCGGTGATGGAGGAACCGGCGGCGACGTACGCCCCCTTGCCGACGCGAACCGGGGCGATGAGCTGCGTGTCGCTCCCGATGAACGCGCCGTCCTCGATGACCGTCGGGTGCTTGGCGACCCCGTCGTAGTTGCACGTTATCGTGCCGGCCCCGACGTTGACGCGCTCGCCGATCGTCGCGTCGCCCAGGTACGCGAGGTGATTCGCCTTCGACCCCGTGCCGAGCGACGTCTTCTTCAACTCGACGAAGTTGCCGACATGCGCCCCTTCGCCGACATCGGACTGTGGCCGGATGTGGGTGAACGGCCCGAGACGGGCGCCGCTCGACACGTGCGAATCGGTGATGACGCAAAAGTTGTTGATCACCACACCGTCGTCGACGACAGAGTCGACGATGCGCACGCCGGAATGGATCTCGCAGCGTGCGCCGATCCGCGTGCGTCCCTCGAGGTAGACGCCTGGATGCAGAACGGTGTCGGCGCCCACCGACACGTCCGGATCGATGTACGCCGTGGCCGGGTCGATGATGGTGACGCCGGCGGCCATGAGGGCGTCGCTCTTCTGCGTGTTGAGAATCGTTGCCACGTCCGCCAGCTCCTTGCGGCTGTTCACCCCGAGGATCTCCCGGGGATCGTCAACGCTGATTGTTTCGACCCGCAGCCCGCGGGACCTGTAGATCCTCACGAGGTCCGGCAGGTAGTACTCCCCTTGCGCGTTTGCCGATCCGATCGCGCGGAGCGCATCGAACAGCGGCTCGAGATCGAATGCGTAAATCCCGCCGTTGATCTCGCGGATCCCGCATTCGGCGGGCGACGCGTCCTTGTGCTCCACGATCGCGGCGATGTGGCCGTTCTCGCGGACGATGCGCCCGTACCCATCGGGCGAGGCGAGCGCTGAGGTGACCACGGTCGCCGCCGCTCGTGATTGCTGGTGCACGGTCAGGAGCCGCACCAGCGTCTCCGGACTCAAGAGCGGGACGTCGCCCGACAGCAGCACCACCGAACCCCGCGCCCCCCGGAGTATCGGCTCCGCCTGCAGCAGAGCGTGGCCGGTGCCAAGCTGCGGCTCCTGGACCGCGAAAGCAAGGCCCGGCTGTCTGGCAAGCGCCTGCTCGACCTGCTGCGCCCCATGGCCGACCACGATGACGATGGATGCAGGAGAGAGGGCAGCGGCCCGGCGGAGCACATGCTCGATCAGGGATAAACCTGCCGCACGATGTAACACTTTGGGAACCGAGGACTTCATCCGGGTTCCCTTGCCCGCGGCGAGGACGACGACGTGGGTGCCGGCCATGACCGACCTAGTGTAGCCGTCCCGGCGCAGCCTTGTCGTTCGTTTAGGTCGGGCGAATCCGGGGCCGGCGGCGCGGCGACGCAGGCGCGGTGTCGAGCGCTGCCCGGAACGCCGAGTGGCTGCGGAGACTCTCGAGATCAGGATCCTGGCGGGCGAGCGCCCTGTTTTCAGGATTAAGGGCAATCGCCTGCCGGAGATGCTCGATGCCTTCGTCGATGCGGCCCCTTATCCCGAGCACGACCGACATGGTGTAGTGGGCGTGGTCGCTGTCCGGATTCTCCGCCAAGGCGCGCTGGAGATGATCCGTCGCCTGCCCGTAATCCCCTGCATTCAGGGCCATTGTGGCGGCGTAGACACGCTCTTCTGGAGTCTTGGGTGCGGGAGGCTGACGCACGGTCTCGCGCTCGCAGACCCGGAGATAAAGACGCGCGCGCTCCAGGAGCTCCCGCTCGTCCGGATAATGGTCGAGCACGTTCCTGAAGAACCCCGCCGCGGCCTGGAATTCATGCCGCTGCAGGGCTTGAACACCCCGTTCGTAGATGGCGACCGCCTCGTAGAATCCCGGCTTGGCGCGAGGGGGCGCTACGGCCGTTGCAGCGACCACCGACTGGCGCCGTGGCGACGCACGTTTCACAACAGCCGCGCTGCGTCTGGGCGGGGCCTTCTTCGCGGCGGCCCTGGGTTTATGGGTCCGAGTCGGCTTCGCGACCCGGCGCTGCTTCGCCATTCGACTCCTGACGGGGTGTGGCAGCCCTAAGTGGTCACGGGCATACATAATTACGGCGGCATTCGACCGGCGATGCATCCCCGCTGACTGCGTTGCTTCTCCCTCAAATATGTTCAATATTCTCGGTCGTCGCGCCTTCTCAGCGGGGCGCCTCGCCGGTCTCGGTGCGCGCCGTAATTATGCCCGGGACCACCAAGGGCTTCGCTACACGTGGGGTGACAGTAGCAAATCACCTCTGGCGGGGTCAAGTCATGTGTGAGGCGGGTGAATATCAGATCTATATTTTGTCGTTCCACCTATTTACGGGATTCCTCAATGCGGACGTAGACAGTCTTCACCGGCACGTTGTACCGCTTCGCCAGGATACGCAACGCTTCCCGGCGACTGGTGCTTATATTTTTGGTCAATTCACCAAATTCATCGAGCAGTTGTAATGGCCCTGGAAGCACACCAACCGTCACCTCGGCTGCCCTGGGTGACACCACAAGCGTGTACTCGCCCTTCGTGAATTCCGCGACCTCACCAATCAAGTCTGAAATAGGTCTAACAACCAATTGCTCGTGAGCTTTGGTCAACTCGCGAGCAAGGGCGACGAGACGGTCACCTTGCACTTCCAGCATATCCTCCAGCGTCCCCTTGATTCGGTGCGGAGCTTCGTAGATGATGACCGGCCTTGGCTCGTCCGCCAAGGCTGCTAGCCATTGTTTTCTGGCATTTGACCTCTGTGGTGGAAATCCCGCGAAGAGAAACTCCGTCTCGGCAAACCCAGATGCTGACAAGGCGGCGATTGCCGCGCTGGGCCCTGGAATCGGTTCGACTCGAACACCCTGTCGGTGCGCTTCGGCGACAAGATGGGCTCCTGGATCCGACACGACGGGCGTGCCCGCGTCGGATACGAGCGCGATGGATTCTCCCGCGGTCATCCGCGCGATGAGCGACGGCGTCTTGCTGCGCTCGTTGTGCTCGTGGAGGCTCGTCGTGGGTGTCGAGATAGAGTAGTGTTGAAGCAGACGTGCTGTGCGGCGGGTGTCCTCCGCCGCGATAATGGAGACTTCTCGCAAGACCCGAAGGGCCCGCAGCGTGACATCCTCGAGGTTGCCGATCGGCGTTGCGACCACGTAGAGGATGCCGGTCATGTCGGGCGGGCCGATATTACCAAATGTACTCAGCCGAACCGCTTCCGCACTTTGTCGACGAGTACCTGTCGTATCTCTACGAGGTTCACCCGACCAACGCCACGTTCGACGGCGTCCACCTCCACGACGATCTGCTCGAGGATCTGAGCCGCCAGTCGATTGACGCGCAGATGCGCGATCTCGGAGGACTCGCGCGCCGGCTTGCGGCGATCGACCCGACGCGGCTGACCGACGTCGAACGGCTGGAGCGTCCCGCGCTCGACGCAAGCCTGCGCGCGCGGCTGTTCGAGCTGGAAGAGGTGCGCACGTGGGAGCGCAGCCCGCAGCTCTACGCCGACATCCTCTCGACGAGCCTGGCCGGCCAGGCGGTCTTCGACTACGCGCCGCTGGCCGAGCGCGCGCGCCGCGTGCTTTCGAAGCTGCGCCAGGTGCCGCGGCTCATTCAGGCGGCGCGCGACAACATCAAAGATCCCCCCGGCATCTACGTCAAGGTCGGGCTCGAGAGCATGCGCGGGACGCTGCGCTTCATCGACGAGGATCTGCCGCGCGCGTTCGGCGATCTTGGCGATCTGCACCTGCTCGGCGATCTGGCGGATGCGTCGACCGAAGCGGCCACCGCGATCGGCGCCTACGTCGAGTACCTGGAGCGGGATCTCGCGCCGCGCAGCAAGGGCTCGTTCCGGCTCGGACGCGATCGCTTCGAGCAGAAGCTCAGGCTCGACGAAGGCATCACGCTCAACGCGGACCGGCTGCTGGCGATCGCGATGCGCGAGCTGCGCGCGACACAGGAGGAGTTCCGCCGCGTCGCGTCACGGATGAACGGCGGCGATCCGCTGGCCGCGTGGGCGAAGGTCAAGGACGATCATCCCCCGGCGGGTCAGCTCGTGCCCGTCGCGCAGCAGCAGCTCGACGAGCTGGTCGACTTCCTGAACCGGCAGCGGATCGTCACGGTGCCCGAAGGCGCCGCCGTGGCCGTCGCGCCGACGCCGCGGTTCTACCGGTGGACGTTCGCGAGCATGTGGACGCCCGGGCCGTTCGAGTCGCGTCCGTTGCGCGCGTACTACTACATCACGGACGTCGATCCGGCATGGGCCGCCGATCGCAAGGCCGAGCACCTGCGCGACTTCAATTACGGCGCGCTCTGGTCGATCTCGATCCACGAGGTGTTTCCCGGACATTTCCTGCACTATCAGCACCTGCGGCAGGTCGGGTCCAAGCTGCGCAAGTCGATCCTGTTCTCGTCGACCGCCTTTGTCGAGGGCTGGGCGCACTACTGCGAGCAGATGATGATCGAGCAGGGCTTCAGGCGCGACGACGACAACGTCCGCCTCGGGCAGCTCGCCGAGGCGCTGATCCGCCTCTGCCGGTTCGTCGTGGGCATCCGCCTGCACTGCGAGGATTGCTCGGTGGAGCAGGGGGTCCGCTTCTTCCGGGAGGAGGCGTTCCTCGAGGAGCCGAGCGCGCGCCGCGAGGCCGAACGCGGGACGTTCGACCCGTCCTACATTCTCTACACGGCCGGCAAGCTCATGGTGTTGAAGCTGCGCGAGGATTACAAGGCCCGGCAGGAAGGGCGATTCTCCCTGCGCGCGTTCCACGACCAGCTGCTCGCCAACGGCACGGTTCCCATGTGGCTCCATCGGGCGCTGATGCTCGGCGAACAGAACGGTGAAATGATTGAATAGACATCGTTGCTTGTTACTCGTTGCTCGTTGCTCGCAGATCGACCTCGTTCGAGCCACGAGCCACGAGCCACGAGCCACGGGACCCGATCAGGAATAGAGAATGCCTTTGTTCGAATATCAGTGCGAAGCGTGCGAGCACCGCTTCGAGAAGATCCAGAAGTTCTCCGACCCTCTCGAGGACGCGTGCCCGGCGTGCGGCGGGAGCGCGAAGCGCCTTCCCTCGTCGCCCGCCATTCAGTTCAGGGGTTCCGGGTTCTACATCACCGACTATGCGAAGAAATCGTCGTCGGACGCCGGCACGGCGGGAGGCGTGAAGGACAGCGAGTCGAAAACCGGCACCGACTCGAAGACCAGCACCGATTCGAAGACGGACTCGAAGGCGGACTCCGGCAGCAAGGATTCGACGCCGTCCTCCACGAAGAAGACCGACTAGTCCCGGACTAGGCGTCAGAGCCGCGGGCGGGCTCGAGATCGATCGCGCGAAGGTATTCGCGGAACTGGTCGGCAAGATCGGGACGGCGCAGCGCGAAGTACACGACCGCCTTCAGGAATCCGAGCTTGTTGCCGGTGTCGTGCCGCACGCCATCCACCTGGAACCCGTAGATCGGACGCTTCTTCAGCAGGTGGCGGAGGCCGTTGGTGAGCTGGATCTCGCCCGTGCGGTCGGTGGCGATCGCTTCGAGCGACGGGAAGATGTCGGGCGTGAGGATATAACGGCCGATGATCGCGAGATCGGACGGCGCTTCGTCGCGCGGCGGCTTCTCCACCAAATCCCGAATCCTGAACACGCCCGGCCGGATCTCCTCGCCGTCGATGACGCCGTACGAGCTGACGTCCTCGGGCGGAACCCGCTCCACGGCGACCACGGGGCCCTGGACCTCTTCGAACACGTCGATCATCTGCCGCAGCGCCGGCGGGTCCGCATCGTACACGTCGTCGCCCAGGATGACCGCGAACGGCTCGTCGCCGACCAGCGCGCGCGTGACGAGCACGGCATGGCCGAGGCCGAGCGGCTCTCCCTGGCGGACGTACGAGAAGTTGATCAGGTTCGAGATCTTCCGGATCTCGGCGAGCAGGTCGTTCTTCCCGCGTGCTTCGAGGAACGTCTCGAGCTCCACCGACACGTCGAAGTGATCCTCGATCGCGTTCTTGCCGCGCCCCGTGACGAGAATGATGTTGTCGACGCCGGAGGCGACCGCCTCCTCGACGCCGTACTGGATGATCGGCTTGTCGACGAGCGGCAGCATCTCCTTCGGCTGGGCCTTGGTCGCCGGCAGGAACCGCGTGCCGAGGCCGGCAGCCGGGAACACCGCCTTGCGAATCACCATGTCTGTCTCACTGCCTGTCCCACACGGCGCATCGTACCCCATGACCGTGCGTCCGGTATAGGATCTAGCTCATGCTCGACCCCGCTTTCGTCCGCGATCACATCGAGGAGGTGCGTGCGGCGCTCCGCAGCCGCGGCCTGCAGGCCGACGACGAGCTGGAGCAGGTCGCGACGCTCGAGACGCGGAGGCGCCGCCTCATCCCCGAGATGGAAGGGCTGAAGCGCGAGCAGAACACGTCGGGCGACGAGGTTGCCAGGGCGAAGCGGCAGGGACTCGACGCGTCGGGCATTTTTGCCGCGAACAAGGCGCGCGCGCAGAAGATCCGGCAGCTCGAGATCGAGGTGGACCAGACGGAGTATCAGCGCATGGCGCTGCTGATGGCGATCCCGAACCTCCCGCACTCCAGCGTGCCGGCCGGCGCCACCGCGGCCGACAACAAGGAGGTGCGCCGCCACGGCGACCCGCCCGCGTTCGATTTCGAGCCGAAAGCACACTGGGATCTCGGACCCGCCCTCGGCATTCTCGACTTCGAGCGTGCCGCGCGCATGTCCGGCGCCAGGTTCTCGGTGCTGCTCGGGGCGGGGGCGCGGCTCGCCCGCGCGCTCATCAACTTCATGCTCGACCTGCACACGCGCGAGCACGGCTATCTCGAGGTCGAGCCCCCCTTCCTCGTCAACGCGGCGGCGCTGCGCGGCACGGGCAACCTGCCGAAGTTCGAGCAGGATCTGTTCAAGGTGGCCGGCGAGTGGGATCTCTACCTGATTCCGACGGCGGAAGTGCCGCTGACGAATCTCCATCGCGAGGAGATCCTCGACGGCCGCCAGCTTCCGCTGCGGTACACCGCGTATACGCCGTGCTTCCGTTCCGAGGCGGGCTCGCACGGCGCCGACGTGCGAGGCTTGATCCGGCAGCACCAGTTCGACAAGGTGGAGCTCGTGAAGTTCACCACGCCGGAGCAGTCGTACGACGAGCTCGAGGCGCTGACGCGCGACGCGGAGCAGGTCCTGCAGCGGCTCGGGCTCTCGTACCGCACCATCCTGCTCTGCACGGGCGACCTGGGCTTCGCCTCGGCGAAAACGTACGACATCGAGGTGTGGCTGCCCAGCCAGCAGACCTATCGCGAGATCTCCTCCTGCAGCAACACGGAGGCGTTCCAGGCGCGGCGCGCGAACATCAAGTTCCGGCGCGAGGGGACTGGCAGGGCGGAGTTCGTCCACACGCTGAACGGCTCCGGCCTCGCCGTCGGCCGCACGCTGATCGCGGTGCTGGAGAACTACCAGCGGAAGGACGGATCGGTGGTCGTGCCCGAGGCGCTCAGGCCGTACATGGGAGGCCTCGAGGTCATCACGCCCCGGTGATCGATTCCCCGTATTTGATGGACTCGGTGTTGCGCAGCCCTTTAGGGCTGCCGCGGCATCTCACGCGCCGCGCGCAATCTCAGTCATCGCCTTGACCAGTGCATCGAGCTCGGCGGTCGTGGTGTACAGGTGCGGCGTGACGCGGACGCCTTTCACCGCGACGGTGTCGATCGCGACCGTGTAGATCTTGAACTTGTCGAACAGGGCGTCCGCCAGGTCCTTCGGCTTCATCCCCGTGACGCCGACGTTGGCGATGGCGCACGCGCGGTCGCCCGTCGGGGTGTTGAGGTACACCTTCGGCAGACCCCGGACCTTGTCGGTCCAGTACTGCTGCAGGTAGCGCAGGCGCGCCTCTTTCCGGCGGGGGCCAATCATATTGTGAAAGCGAATCGCATCGGCGATCGCCAGGGGCGTCCAGGACGGCTGCGTCCCGGTCCGCTCCAGTTTCCGGATGTCCCCGTCCTCGACGCTCGTGTCGCCGAGGAGCGGCCACAGCGTCGGGATCCTGGCCTTCTTGAGGTGCAGGATCCCGGCGCCAAGCGGCGTGCACAGCCACTTGTGCAGGCTGGCGCCGAAGTAGTCGCCATCGAGCTGCGGGATGGTGAAGTTCACGTGCGCGAAGGAGTGCGCGGCGTCGACGATGACCGCGACCCCGCGCGCATGCGCCATGTCCGCGATCTTGCGCACCGGCAGGATGTGGCCGGTGATGTTCACCATGTGCGAGAGCAGGATGACTTTCGTGCGCGGCGTGATCGCCTTCGCGTACGTGTCCACCATCTCCTGGTCGTCCCGCGGCGCCAGCGGGATCGAGATCTCCACGCACTTGACGCCGTGGCGGCGCGCTTCCTGCCGGAACTGCTGGAGCATCGACCCGTAATCCTGGTCGCACATGACGGCTTCGTCGCCGGGCGCGTAGGTCAGGCCATGGATGACGGTGCCGAGCGACTCCGTCGTGTTGCGGGTGATGACGATCTCTTCCGGCGGGACGCCCGCAAGCTCCGCGAGCGCCTTCTTGACGGCGATCCGGTCGTCCGCCCACTTACGGCGCATGTAAAACGACAGGCCGCCGTTGATCGTGGCCTGGTATTTCTGAAGCGCCTCGAACGTGGGCGCGGGCTGCGGGCTGGAGTACCCGTTCTCGAGGTTGATGTACTCGGCCGGCACCGGGAAGACACGGCGGATCTCCGCCCAGAGCGCGTCCTGGCCGACGGCCTGCGAGGTCGAAAGACCGCCGAATGGTTCGATGCGGCGCTCGAGCGCGTCGAGCACCCGGGGGCCGAGGAAGGGCACGGCGGCGCCGGCAGCCGCGGTTCGAAGGAAGATTCGTCGCGATGTGCGCATGCGCGCATCATACGCCGAAGGCGGCGCGACAGGCTCCCGGCACTTGTTTTGCACGCGGCCGAGCGGAGGTTAGCAGCGATGATCCCTGAGCGTTACGCGCCGCAGGCCTATGCGGCGTTCCGCATCGTATTCGGACTGCTGTTCCTGTTTCACGGACTCCAGAAGTTCGGGATCGTCGCCGGACCAGGTCCTATGCCGCTGATGTCGCGGTATGGGGCGGCAGCGGTCATCGAGCTCGTCGCGGGCGGATTGATCGCGATCGGGCTGTTCACGCGGCCCGCGGCGTTCATCGCGAGTGGCGAAATGGCCGTCGCGTATTTCCTGGCTCACCAGCCGAGGGGCTTATTGCCTGTCGTGAATCAGGGGGAGCTGGCCGTGCTGTATTGCTTCGCGTTCTTGTACATCGCGTCGCGCGGCGGCGGGCGCTTCTCGGTCGATCGGCGCTGACATTGGCCGCTTGGGCGGTGTCGCCGCCAGAAGTGGGTGCCGCAGCGGACCATCACGCGTCGGGACCACATCAGGACCGCCGCGCCTCGGCCGGACGCGCGGAAAACCGCACCTCCGGCGCGTGCCTGACGGTCCCGCTTCGGCTGGGGTTCCTCGGGGGCCGGTAAAGAATCGGTTGGGCGGCGTAGTATTCCCAGCACCAGGGACGAAAGCGCGCCTGCGCGGATCGGACCGCCTGCGGTGCGGTTTTCGAACTGACGATACGCGCTGGCCGCATTGCGCTGCGGTCCTGACGTGGCCCCGTCACGCCGCTTCGCTCACCGCTTTTCCAGCTCCCAGCTGTCCCGCGGCGCGGCGCCGAGCGTGACGTCCAGGCTCCGGACCCGATCGCGGCGCGAGACCAGCACCTGCACCTTGTTTCCAGGGCGGTACGATCGCAGCCGCACATCGAGCTGGTCAGCGGGGAACCGCACGTCGTTGATCGCCAGGACCTCATCGTCGACGTTGATGCCGGCGTCGTACGCGGGCGTTCCGCGGCGCACCTCGGTGACGAGCAGCCTCCCACCGTCGACGCGGGTGCGCGCGCCCAGCCAGCCCGGAGGATCGTCGGGCGCGGGCCGTGCCGCACGGAACCGCAATCCGAACGCGTCCAGCGCCGGCGTGTAATCGAGCTCCTCGGTCGTGTCGAGCGCACGCTCGAACCACGATCCGAGATCCTGCCCGGCCACCTCTGACGCAACCTGCCGGAATTGCTCCGGTGTGTAACCGTGCTCGCCCGAGTAGCGCTGGAACGCGAGGCGCATCACGTCGTCCAGGTTCTTCGCGCCCTTCGTCGCCTGCCGCACTTTTGCGTCGAGAAGCCACCCGATGAGCGCTCCCTTCGTGTAGTAGCTGATGCTGACGTTCGGGCTGTTCTCGTCGCGCCTGTACTCCTTGATCCACGCATCGAAGGACGCGAGCTCCACCGGCTGCACGAGGCGGCCGGGCGTGGTCTGCAGCGAGCGAATCGTGTCGGAGAGCTGCGCGAGGTACTCCGCGTCCGTGACGAGACCGGCGCGTTTCAGGATGACGTCGCCGTAATAGTCGGTGAACCCCTCGGCGATCCACAGGCTGCGCGTGTAGACCTCATGCTCGTAGTCGAACGGCCCGAGCTCGATCGGCCGCAGCCGCTTGACGTTCCAGAGGTGGAAGAACTCATGGCTGACGAGACCGAGCCATCGCACGTAGCCGTCGTGCGTGGTCGTGGCCCAGCGGCTGGCCATCATCATCACGGAGTTCTTGTGTTCGATCCCGCCGCCGCCTCCGGTCAGCACGTTGAAGAACACGTACTTGTCGTACGGGAGCGAGCCCCACATCTTCAAGGCGGTTTCGACGATGCGCTGCATGTCGGCGACCGAGCGGCTGGCGTCCCACAGGCCGTCGCCGCCGACGTTCACGAGGAAGTGCGGCTTGCCCGCCACCTGGAATGTGTAGATGTCCGGGTTGCCCGCGACGATCGGGCAGTCCACGAGCGTGTCAAAATCGGGCGCGCGATAGTGGTTGGGCGCGCCGTCGGGCGCATCCGCCATGCCCGTGACGCTCGTCTTCCACCCGGCGGGAAGCTGGATCGTGACTTCGTGCGGACGCGGCCCGCGCTCGGGCAGGGTGAGGAACGTCGCGGCGCCATTCAGCATCGCGAAGTCCGCATCCACCCAGTTGTTCCTGACGGTCATCTCGCGCGAGTACACGCGGTAGTTCAGCACTACGCGCGGCGCGCCGCCGGTCGTGATGCGCCAGCGATTCTTCGCGGTCTTGGCGATCGGGAGCGCTCGTCCCTCGATTGATTTCGCGACGACGGATTCGAGGTTCTTGGAGTATTCGCGCACTAGGTAAGAGCCGGGCGTCCAGACCGGCATCATCAGCTCGATGGCCGGCTGACCGCCGGTTGGTACCACCGCCTGGACCACCGCGTAGTGCGTCTGCGGCGCGGGGAAGCCGACAACGTAACGGATCGGTTCGGGCTGTTGTGCGCCAGCTCGCGCAGAGAGGGTGAGAACGCAGATGAAGATTGCGAGGAATACGGGGCGGCGACGTGCTCGAATCATGCCGCTTACGATACACCGACTCTCGCAGCTCGCAGCTCGTGGCTCGTGGCTCGGCGCTCGCCTGGCTCGCCGACCAGCCTCCGCCAGGCTACGGCGGAGGCGCGTCAGCGCGAAGGCGGCCGCGCTACCGGCCAGCGGAAATCGTCAATCTGGAGCTGTTTTTCAACACTGCCGGCGTTGGTCGTCCGGACGATCACCAGCTCCGTGGTGCTCAGCCATTCAGGCGTCAGCGCGACGGTGGATTCGGTCGAGCTGAAGGTTCCGCGGAAGGTCAGCGAATCCGCGGTGGTTGTCACGCCGGGCGTGAGGTTTGCCATATCGACGATTTGCCCGACGAACGGGAACAGAAAACGCGGGTGGTGGGACAAGATGTAGCCGCCAACGGCCTCACGCTGCCGCCGATCGCGAAGGTTGAAGCCATAGTCGGGGTGCGCTCGGCGCGGGAATAGGGCCGCCGCGTTTGACTGGCGCAGGCCGCTCGACTTCTTCGATATCGTGCGACGACAGGAGCACCGTCCACTCGCGTGGGCCGGACGCCTCGAGCAGGCCGCGCGTGAGCTCGTCGCGCACGAGCGGATCGAGGCCGCTGAAGGGCTCGTCGAGAACCACGAGCTCGGGCCGGAAGGCGAGCGAGGCGAGCAGCGCCGCCTTCATGCGGGTGCCGCGGGAAAGCCGCCGGATCGGCTGTCGCATGTCGAGATCGAGGTCGCGCTCGAGCGTCGCCTGCAGCTCGCCGTCCCAGGTGCGATAGAGCGGCCGGCAGAAGCCGCAGAGCTCGCGGGGCGTCATCCAGTCCGGGAGGTCTTGATTTTCCGACACGTAGCCGATTCGCTGGAACTCGCGCGGCCCAAGGCGCTCCGAATCGACTCCGAGCACGTCGGCCCGGCCGGACGAGGGGCGCACCAGATTCATCAGCATCTTCAGCGTCGTGGTCTTGCCCGCGCCGTTCGGTCCGATCAGCGCGAAGACGCTGCCCTGCGGCACGACCAGGTCGAGGCCGTTCACCGCCTCCGTCGTGCCGAAGTGTCGCGCGAGATCGAAGGTCTCGATCGCCTGTGTCACCGCCGCACCTCCTCGTCGTCGCGTTCGCCCTCTCGAGATGCTCGGGGCGATCCTGAGCCTGTCGAAGGGGCGACGGTCCGCGACCAGTGTTTCCGGATCGCGGCGAGCAGGTCCTGCAGTCCCACGCCGCCGCGCCTGGCTTCCACGACGAGCCGCTCCGCGTCGTGCTCCAGCAGATCCCGCCGCGCCGAGGCGCCCGCCCGCTTCCCCTCGCCCACGACGGTTCCGAGTCCCGGACGCACCTCGAGCAGGCCGTCCTCCACGAGCGCGGCCACGATCTTGTGCGCGGTATTCGGATTGATTCGAAGCTCCTGGCTGAGCGCCCGCACGGACGGAAAGGGGTCGCCCGTGCGAAGCTGGCCGGACACGGTGGCCCGCCTGACGGCATAGACCACCTGCTCGTAGATGGGCACGCCGGCGCGAAGGGTGATGCTGAACGGCAGCATAGTGGTGTATGAGTCCGACTAGTACACTGACAGGTGTACTAGTAACACTAGAACACCAGCATGTCAAGAGGCCGTGGCTCGTGGCTCGTGGCTCGAGCGCGCCGCCTTCGCGCTCACGCGCTTTGGCGGGCCAGACGGAGCCTCGACGGTAACATGGCGTAAGATCGAAGCCTGTGCGGAGGGGTGGCCGAGTGGTTTAAGGCGGCGGTCTTGAAAACCGCAGTACCCGGAAGGGTACCGGGGGTTCGAATCCCTCCTCCTCCGCCATCCGCCTGCGCTCGCGTAAGAATTCAGGCGAGCTACGGCGGGATGGGCTCCGACGCGGGTGAGATCCCGCCGAAGCGCGCAGCGCGAAGGCGGACGAATCCCTCCTCCTCCGTTTACCTCCCCATCCGATCGCGCGCCTTGGCCTTGGCGCGCGCCAGCGGCGACGTCGCAGGCTTTGCCGGCGCGACGGGCAACGTCTCACCAGACGCCGGGCCAGCAGATGGCGGCGCCGCGCGCGATGCCGCACGCCGCAGCCTGGGCAAACGCAAAGGCGGCATGCGCAGAGCTCGCAGCCACGCTTGCGCAGCGGCGAAAAGCAACAACCGCCGGCCGCCGATCTCCGCGACATGCAGCCCGAGCAGCATCAGCGCGAGCGGGATGACAAGATCGCGCACCTGACGGTTCCGCAGGCGGCTGGCGTCGAACACCTCGTCCCACGTCGACCGCTCGATGCCCCCCGTGACGCGCGCCATCTCGCGCAGCGCCTTCCGGCCCTCTTCGGGATCCGGCCGCGGCTCGAACTCCGGCGAGTAGGGGAGGCTCAGGGGCGCGAGTGGCAGTACGGCGCCTGTCCCCAATTGAACCGCGCCGAGGTACGTGCCGGCTTTCTGGATCGGAAAACGCGCCTCCAGAGTGTCCTCGCTGATCCATGCGAGGGTCAGCCGCTGTGGTGCGCTCGCTCGGGGCAGGCCCGAATCGTCCGGGGGCACAACCGTCGCCGTCGCCGCGCGCACGTCGTCTGGTCCGCCGCGTGCGCGGCCGGGATCGAGCTCGACCCGGACGATGCCCTGAGCACCCTGGCGTTCGATGCTGGCTTGCACGCCGGACGGCGGATTGCCGCCGAGCAGCCAGCGGCCCAGTCCGATCGCAAACCCGTGAAAATCTCTCCACGCATTCAAGCGCTGCGAATACTGTCCATCGACTTCGGCCGTCAGCGACGCGATGCGCCCCAGCCCACGATGCCAGAACGCCAGTACGGGGGCCTTGTATTCGTCAGTGGTGACCACGCCCATCGTCGCGCCCGGCCGGAGATAGGTGAGGTTGTAGCCGTCGAGGGTCGGAAACGGTGAGGCCGGCAATTCGCCGAGCAGCACCATGTCGGGCAACGCGCGGGCGGCCGTGGGCTCGGTCACGAAGCTCGATCGGGCCACCGTGATGGCTTCCTGCGCAAAGAGCCGCGGCAGTTCTTCGGCGCTCGCCGTGAAGTGCATGCGCCCCTGTCCGCGGGCGGCCACGTCTTTCAGGAAGTCCGCGTCCGAATCCGACTCGCTGCCGAGCCCGATGACGCTCACGGTGATACCGAGTGGCGTGAGGGTCGCGAGCAGGCGCTTGTAATCGCCCGGCTCTTCCGCGTCCGCCGCATCCGCGAACAGGACGATGTGCCTGGTCCCTTTGTCGGATTCCTGGACCATTCTCGCGGCCGTGACGAGCGCGGTGTAGGTGAAGATGCCGCCGCCCATGGACTGGATGCGCCGCACATCGTCACAGATCTTCTCCTTTTCGCTCGCCGCTACCAGCGGGCTGATCACGTGCGGTGCGCTGTCGACAGCGATCACCCCGACCTCGTCGAACGGCCCGAGCGTCTCGATCGCCGCGCACGTGCCAAGGTTGGCCAGATCCATTTTCGTCCGCCCGTCGCCCGCCGGCAGGGCCATGCTGCCGGACCGATCCAGGGCCACCGCCATCGCGAGTGACAGCTTGCGATGCTCGTTCTTGATCTCCATCGAGACCGGCAGGTCCGAATCGAGCGCCGACTTGAAGTACCCGCCCACGCCAAAGGACCCGCCCCCTCCGGTCACCAGTAATCCACCGCCCAGTTCGGTCGCGAAGCGCCCCAGTACGGCAAGAGCCTGCGGTCCCGCCTGGCCGGCCGGCACGTTCTCGAGAATCACGGCGCGATAGGCAAGGAGGCCGGCGAGGTCGTGGGGCAATGCCGATGCCGTCACTGTCTTCACATGGAGCTTGCCCGCCGACAACGCGCGGCTCAGATTGTCCGGGCCGCCGCCGGCGTTGACCAGCAGGATCGTGGCCGGCGCCTGGACGCGCACGGCCCCCTCCCCGAGGTTGTTCTCGACCACGCGGTCGCCGTTCGCGGCGAGCTGCAGGCGATAGCGCGCGACGCCCGGCCGATCGATCACATCCCGGAACGTCAACTGCGTCGCGCCGGGTTGAAACGTACGCGTCGCCCGCGCAATCTCCACGCCGTCGCGGAGGAGGACGGCCTCGGTCTCGACGGTCCGGTCGGTGCGCACCGACGCCGTGAACTGAAACGGCTCGCGCTCGTCGACCATTCCCGGGAGGTCGAGCGATTCGACCGCGACGTCCGCCGCCTCACCGCGGCTGAAGAGGCGGAAGTCGACCGGCAGCCCTCGCGCCGCCGCCTCGTGTGCGGCCGACATCACCGGCGCCCCGTTCGACTCGCCGTCCGAGAGAACGATCAAACGCCCCGGCCGGCCTCGCGGAATCAGGCTGGCGGCCAGGCCGATCGCGGCACCCAGATCGCTCCCGTCCGGGTCCACCTCCTGCACGAATACGCCCGCCTCGCCGAACTCCTCAGGCAGCCGTTCGATGCGCGCCTCGCGTCCGTACGTGACGATTCCGACGCGGTCGCCCGTCGCCCGCCGGTGCTCGAGCAGCTTGACGATCTCCAACGCGCGGCCCCGGCTCTCCGCGGGCATCGAACGGGAGAGATCGGCGACGACCACGACGTCGACGCCCTTGCCGCCGAGTGGCGCCAGCGGCACCGCCGCGAGCAGCGCCAGCACGGCGAGGATCAGTATGCGCACGAACCCGCCGAGCGCTGGCGATCGGCCGCGCCAGAAATACACGAACAGCAGCGGCACGATCAGGAGCAGGAGACCGGGAAACAGGAGAGACAGGCTCATGCGCGCTTCGAGCCCTGCGGGAGCAGACACCAGTTGACCACGATCGCCGACCCGCCAATCGTCAACAGCAGCCAGAACAGCGGATCGGACGCGGGGCCGCTCTCGACGCGCAGCCCGGCGACGTCCGCAAGCTCGCCGGCATCGGCGGTCGCCTGATGGCGAAGGTTCGTCTCGTACTCGTCGAGGAAGTTCACGCCGAGCTCGAACAGCATCTCATCGCCTTCGAGAACCTGCAGAAGTCCACCAGGCGACGGCGCGATGAATTCCAGCTCGCGACCAGCCGGCAGTGCGCGCTCGACAGCGCCGCAGCGGAACCGCAGCGGGCTCTTCGGGTCGCGCGCGAGGCGCACCCGTACCCATTCACCGACACGGTAGTTCCATCGTTCGGGACCCGGCAGGCTCTGCCTGCGCATCTCGATGAGATTCGAGATCAGGATCGGCCAGTCCGGCGATCGGATCAGATTGGTGCGATCGAGATCGAGGTTGAAGAGAATCTCGGGCTCGGTCCGCGTTCTGGCCGCCGTCAAGGCGGGCATGCCGATGAGCACCTGATCTCCCGCGGAGACCAGCGGACGCACCGCACCTGCCGCGAGCGGCATCGCTCCTGCCCAGACCACTCCATCGAGCGTCATGCCGAGCAGCAGGGGATGGCGCTTCTCCAGCACGAACGGGCCGATGAAGTCCCTGGGCTCGCCCTTGGCGAGCCACGCCGCGGGCGCGCGGCCGAAGCCCACGCGCCACGCACCGGGCGACTGTGACCGATCGAGGTCACCCGCATCGGCAAACACCAGATGCCCAGGTTCGGCTTGCGTCACGCCGGAGAGGGCGCCAAGCGCCTTGATCAACGCCTGGCTGCCTCGACCTTCGCGCAGGTGATTCTCAATACCCACCACATGCGGGCGCGGCTCGGCCAGCACCACGTCGTTGTCGCGCAACAGCGCGTCGTCGGAAAAGGCGACGTGCACGGGCGGCAGACCAGGGGGGAGCGGGAGAGTGAGCGAGGAGACTCCTGGTGGCAGCTCGAGGTCCCTGGCGAGGACGTTCTTGTCGCCGGCCGACACGCTCACGCGCCGGCGGGCAGGCGAATCGGAGTGGTTTGCGAGCGTCAGCGAAACGGCGCCACGACCGTCTTCGGGTGACAGGGTGCGCTGAGCGGCCGTGATGCCGACATTGGCAAGCGGTTCGCCCACTGACACCCAGAGGGCCCCGCTTTCTCCGCCCGCGCCCGGGGGGACGTCGCTCATCACCATCAGCGTGCCGGTTCGGCCCGCAAGCTCACGCGCGAGCCTGATGCCGAGCGCGAGCGAATGATGCGACGCTTCCGGCTTCCAGGTGGCCAGCGCGCGCCGCGCTTCGACGGCGAACGCCGCCGGACCTGAGAGAACCGAGGGGCGATCGCCGCTGAGGACGAGCGTGACGCGCGCCCCGGCCCCGAGACGATCGACCTCGCGGAGCACGCGTCGCACCGCCCGGTCGCGCGCGCTTTCGCCGCGGGCGTTGACTGCCGCCATGGACGCCGAATCGTCGAGCAGCACGACGAGATGCTGGCTCACGCCGGCCGACGACAGCCGCGCGCCAGCCAGAATGAGCGCGAGGGCCAGCGCGGCCAGGCATTCCAGAATGAGACTCGTCGTGATCGGCAGCCTGGCGATCCTGCCGCCGCCTTCCGGAGTCTGTCGCAGGATTTGCCAGAGGAACAGCCCGGCCACGGGACGAACGGGGAAGCGCCGGCGAAACAGATGGATGGCCACGATCGCAGGGATGGCCAGCAAGGCCAGCAGGCCCAGGGGCGTCGTGAAAATCATCGGGAAGACCCTGTCAACTCCCAACTCCCAACTTCAAACTCCCAACTTGCCAACTCCCAACCCCGCAGTTTCCAACTCCGGAACTGAGCCACTTGGGAGTTGGGAGTTGGCCGTTGGAAGTTGACACGCTGCGTTCTTCAGCAGCTTTCCAGTATCCCCGCGGCCGCGAGTTCACGCGCGACGCTGCGAATCGGCGTGCCGGCGACGACGTGCGCGAAGCGGGCGCCGGCGCGGCGGGCCGCCCTCGAGAGGCCGAGGCGCAGCCGGCTGAACCGTGCGCGGTAGTCCCGAATCGCGCCTTCGTCGATGACCATGTCGAGCTCGCCCCGGTCTTCGACATCGACCAACCGGCGGGCGCCCTCGACGACCGGCTCGGCTTCCTCGCGCAACGTGAGTTGGACGATCGTAAGCAACGCGCTGTCGCGCGCCAGCCGCGAGACGAGCACGTCGGCGTCGTGCGGAAACAGGAAATCGCTCACGACGACGCGCAAGGAGCGGCGCCGGAACGGCAGGTGGACCTCTTCGAGCGCAGAAAGCCCGGCGTCGCAGACGAGCACGCGTTCGATGTCCTCAGGGACGTGCAAGGGCTGCGGCTGGACCGCGGATGTCGTGATAATGCGCGTGTCGGCCACCGTGGACGTGCAGGCGCACGCCAGCAGTCCTGAAAGCTCGCCGTAGGCGCGGAGCTTCTGCTCCGTCACGGCCATCGAGCGGCTGATGTCGAGCACGAGATCGATGCGCGGTGCCACTTCCTCGCGGTACAGACGGACGGCGAGAAGCTCGGACCGCGCGTAGGCGGCCCAGTCGACATGACGGAGGTCGTCACCCGGCGCATAGGGCCGGTAGTCCTGAAATTCCAGCGAGCTGCCCGTGCCCGAGCCAAGCCGCTCTCCGACCCGTCCACCAATTGGCGTCCGAGGCATCGCGAGCCGGAATGGGGCGGCCGCGCGTACCGCGGGCCAGTCAATAGAGGACGTGGGCACTGCCAGGTTCTCCTGCTGTCGCCCCCGAACCGTCCGGATCGATTGTGGCCGGCTGCCCGGCCATCCCCATGCCCGTGAAGATCACCCCCAAGTACGCGAGCAGTCCGGTCAGACCCAGTGCGACGGGCACCGAGAACCACGCGCGCGTCTCCACGAGCGGCCAGTTCGCCAGCGTCCGGAACGGGTTGAGCAGATGGCGGGCGGAGTATTTGAGATCGAAGACATCCGGGCGCCACAGCAGGTAGTAGAGGATGTCGGGCAACAAGACGGATGCGAGCACGAGCGCCATCACGGCGACCCGCAATTGCAGCGATGCAGCGCGCGCCGGTCTCAGGAGCCGGAAGAAAAACACCGGCGCGCCGGTGAAGAAGCAGACGTACCCGCAAACAGCAACGAGCCAGCGCACCTTGAACCTGTCCGCACCCAGCATCCACGCCGCGAAAAGCAAGACGGCCATCTGCGCCAGCACATAGACGGCGCCGCGCCCGCCGCCCGGCCGAAACATCGCGAGAAGCCAGCGCCACCGTGATGTGGACTTCATATGAAGAAATGCCCGCCGCGAGACGACCAGATCTTCCGTCACCGTGAAGATCGCAACCATTCCCAGATGCAAGCCGCCGAAGATCCCAAGCGCGGTGACGGCACCCGACCGGTCGGCGGCCGGTCCGTTGATGGACGTGAGCGTCCACGCGGCAATCAGCAGGAACTGCACGAGGAACCCTGTTCGGAGCGGGGTGACTCTGTTTTCACTCGGCAGCGAAAGCCGGTTCTCGGCGAGGAAGACGAGGTTGGCCATGCTCGCCAGGCAAAACGACGTCGCGATGGCCAGCGTCATCCAGGACCCCGATCCGGTGGCGGCACCAAAGACAACGGGCCCGCTGACACCCCCGCGGCGCGCGAGCATGAACAGGTTGCCCGCCATGCTCAATATCACGAACAGCACGACTCCCCCGGCGCCGAAGACGAGGACGGACATCGCGCGCGCTTTGAAGAGCGTGGACAGGCACAGGCAGAGCGCGCAGGCCCAGACCGACCACAGGAACAGGACCAGAATCGACACCAGAATCGTCACGAAATCGATTCCGCCCAGGACGAAGCTCATGGCGATGAACGGCGCCATGGCGGCAAAGAGC
The DNA here is from genome assembly GCA_001767455.1 of Acidobacteria bacterium RIFCSPLOWO2_12_FULL_66_21. Lineage (GTDB taxonomy): Bacteria > Acidobacteriota > Vicinamibacteria > Vicinamibacterales > 2-12-FULL-66-21 > 2-12-FULL-66-21. The sequence continues at coordinate 3,578 of MELC01000042.1, read as the reverse complement.
GTCGCCAGCTTCACCCCCTGCGTCAGGAGCTTCCCGATGACGACGCGGCGGGGTGAAAGCGCTGTCAGCGTGATGAGCTCCAGCGTCTGCTCCATGCGCTCGTTGCGCAGCGCGCTGAACGCCCCGAGCGGCACCACGGCCAAACCGAGGAATGCCAGACAGCCCATCAACGCCGCGAAGGTCCAGCTTCCGGATGTGCCCTTTCCGGTGAGCGCGTCACCGGCTCCAAAAGACGCGACCATCAGCCCGGCCACCAGGCTGGCGCCGAATGAATACATGAACTCCCGCGCGCGTACGAGCTGGCGCACCTCTTTGACGACGATGGGACTGAGGCTGTCGCTCCTGTTCTCGAGCCAGCCGAGAAAATCACGGGGCCTGCTCATTGCACCTGTCCCTCCGTGATCTCGATGAACAGATCCTCCAGGCCGGCGCTGTGCGCGCTGAACTCGAGGACCGGAAAGCCAGCGGCCAGGAGGCGGCGGATCAAATCCACCTGATCGTCGTCACCGCCGCCGAACTCGAATTGCAGGTGGCCGCCCGCCTCATGGACGTTCAGCACGCCGGGCTGTTCGAGAAGGAACCGCTCGGCGCCGTCGTTCTGCCCGGCGAGACGCACGGACAGGATTCGCCGGCTGCGGATGCCCTCGAGGATGTCCTGCACCGTACCCGTCGCCAGGATGTGGCCTTTCTCGATCACCGTCACGCTGTCGCAGATCTCGGACAGCTCGGTCAGGATGTGGGAGCTGAGGAGCACCGTCTTCCCGTCCGCGGCAAGTTCGCGAATCAGCGTCCGGAACTCGATGCGCGCGCGCGGATCGAGGTTGGCCGCCGGCTCGTCGAGGATGAGCATCTGCGGATCGTGGATGAGGGCGCGGCCGAGCGCCACGCGCTGTTTGAGGCCCTTCGAGAGGCTCTCGACGTTGCGATCCCTGAGATCGCCGATGCCCATGAACTCGATGATGTTCGAGACCGCTTTCCGCCGGGCCTCGCCGCGCAGGTCGTGCGCGCGCGCAAAGAAGTCGAGGTACTCGGTGACGGTCGTGTTCACGTACACGCCGGCGTAGTCCGGCATGAAGCCGGTGATTCTGCGCACCTTCTCCGGGTCGTCCACGACGGAATAGCCGCCGATGCGCGCATCGCCGCTCTGGGGCGTATCCAGCGTGGCCAGAATGCGCATCGTCGTCGTCTTGCCGGCCCCGTTGGGTCCGATGAAGCCCAGGACCTTCCCGCGCTCGACGCTGAACGACACGCCGTCAACGGCGCGCACCCCGTCGAAGTGCCGGACGAGCCCCTCGAGTTCCAGCATCGCGTCGCTCACGGCTGCCCCTCGGGCCAGCCGATCACGAGATGGAAGCTGTCTCGTTCGGCAACGCTCGACAAGCCGGGATCCCAGAACGGGGAGCGCTCGAGGACGGCGAGGTACGAACCCCTCGGTTGATTCTCGACGAGGTGCAGGAATCTCGAGGACAGCGGCAGGCCGGACGGCACCACGGTCCCGGCTTCAACCGCACCTGTTCTCAGGATGGCCTTGCCGCCTGACGGCAGTGGGCCAGCCAGGCTGTACACCGTGTCGCCATCGCGATAGAGGAGTGCCGAGATCGGCGCTCCGAGTCCATTCACGACGCTGATCCCGCCGGCCTCCCGGCTGAAGCTCAATCGCTCGCGGGCGGGCCGGAAACTGATTTCCTCGAGGTTGGTTGGAGACCGCGCTTGAATGACCCCCGTGGAGAAGCGCTGCGCGTCGGTGAGATCCAGGGTCTGTCGTTCGCGGCTGCCGGCCCCGTCGGGGCCAATCGGGAACACCGCGACGTCCCGCGCGAAGCGCAGTCCGCCGGAGGGCGTCATGCCGGCGGCGTACAGCGAAATGCTGGCGCGCGTGGAGGCCTGCTTCCTGACCTGATCGAGCATCGTGAAGGTCACCGCGCGGCCACGCACGCCCAGACCCTCGCCGGCGAGGACATAGCCGGCGAGCAACACGATGAAGATCAGCGAGATGAGCGGCGCCGTCAGCACCAGCAGCACCTGCCGGCGTTTGCGCCGCAGGACCCAGTAATTGACCGGTCCGATCAGGATGCTGAAGACGAACAGGATCGAGAAATAGGCCCGGGCTGGAACCCGGCCGACCCCGGGAATCGGCACGCGAAAGCCGCGCGCGGCGATGACGCCCCAGTCGCTCGCGCGGTTCGCGGGCAGCGCCCAGTTGGAGTCCTGCAGCTTCTCCGCGGCCGCCAGCACGCTTCCCAGGCCTGCCGCTTCGAGGGCCGGCGATGTCAGCAGGTGAATCCGGCCGAAGAAATAGCCGCGGACCGCCGGCTCTGACAGCACGCGCGCAGTCTGCGCGGAGGGCAGGAGCGCGCTCATGTCGCCGTCGACGAACATCAGGTCGCCGCCACACGCGGTCCATGTGAGGACCGCGTCCTTCTGCGCCTCGTTCAGTTGTTTCCATTCCTGCGGCCCGATGACCACCGCGCGCAGTGACGTGTACCCCAGCCAGTTGACAGGGAGGCGCGACGGGTCGAGCAGGAAATCCAGCGTCCGCCCTCCAGGAGCCACGGTGACGCTCGGCCCTCCGGGGGCCACGGTGACCGCCGACCCTCCGGGGGCCACGGTGAATCTCCCGCTGACGGCTCCCGTCGGGGGCGGCAGCATTCGCGGCAGGCGCGGCGCCATTTGCCCGAACGCGCTGGCGGGATCGGCGACGATCAGGGCAGACGCGCCGTCGGGGCGGCTCCGGCTCTGGAACCCGGTGTAGTTGAAGCGTTCGAGTGTGCGGTCGTCCTCGCGAATCTCGAACCGGATGTTCTCGCTGTCGGCGAAGATCGGCACCGGGATCGTCAGCCGTACCCGATCGCCTCGGGCCAGCCGCACGGCTTGCCGGACGACGAGGCCTCCCGGCTGCCCGGTCCTCAGGGTCCTGATGTACCGCATGCCCTGACCGACGATCTCGACGACACGCGCCTCGCCGAGATTGGTGATATCGAAGCGGACGGGCAGATAGCCCGGCGCGGTACGAATCCCCCATTCCGAATCGATCGTGATCTTGAGCGATTCGATCTCGACCGTCCGGTATTCGCCGGCGGCTCGGGCGGTCGTGGCTGCGCAGAAGAGCAGGATGAGGGCGTACAGCCACTGGAAGCGCCGTCCGCGCGTTTCCACATTCACCTCGCTTCCAGTGTTTGCGGCAGTCCTCGTTCGATCTCTGGTATGGCGTCCAGCAGCGCGGCGACAACGCGCCTGCCGTCCCAGCCTTCCAGACGCGCCGCGTAATCGAGCACGAGCCGATGCGCCATCGCCGGCGGCGCCACGCGGCGCACTTCGTCGAACCCGACGTTCGGCTTGCCGCGGAGCAGCGCCAGCCCGCGCGACGCCGCGCCGATGGAAATGGCGGCCCGCGGCGAGCTGCCGTACTTGACGAACGTTCGCACGGCCTCCGGCGCGTCGGCGCACGCCGGGTGCGATGCGGCCACCAGCCGCGCGATGTACGCCGCGACACCCCGAGGCAGGTGGATGGCATCGACGAGGCCAAAGAGCTCGTTCAGCTCGCTCGCCGCGAGTACCGGCTCGAGCGCCGGCGGTTC
>MELC01000041.1:112366-162829 GCA_001767455.1 Acidobacteria bacterium RIFCSPLOWO2_12_FULL_66_21 | reverse complement strand
AAGAAGTTCGTCTCCTTTCTCGGCGCCATGAAGACTTCAGGGTGTTCGCTCAGGCAGCGGAACAGCCAGGTGGTCCCCGCCTTCGGGGCACCCAGGCCGATCAGGTTGGGAAGGGTCACTCGCTTGGGACTCCCGAAGCGTGGAACACGGCCGCCCATTGCGACGAGATCCTCTCCGGCGAAAAGCGGGTCAGCGACTGCCGAGCCGCGTCACCTGCGGAACGCAGGGCATCCCGATCCCTGAGGAAGTAGAGGATACCCTGACGGAGGGCGTCCGCAGTCTTCTCTGCACAGACGTATCCATCGACGCCATGCCGCACGAGCTCCGGGATCCCGCCGGACGAGAAAACCACGGACGGCACTCCCTGACTCTTGGCCTCCAACACCACGTTTGGAAACGGATCTTCGAAGATCGAAGGACAGACGTGGAGATCCGCCTTCGCCAGGAGACCGAGGACGTCTTCGATCTCGCCGATGAAGCGAATGCTGGAACCGAGTCCCCTGTCTTCAATGTCCCGCGCCAGGCCCTCGGCGTAGGGACTGCGCCATCCCGCGAGATAGAACCGCATCTCTCCGTGCTCGCCGACCAGGTCCCGGGCGGCGCACAACAGAGCCTCGATCCCCTTGGCTGGCGTCAGCTGGCCCACGAAGACGATGTTGAAATGCGCGGGATCGAGGGTCGGTGCATCTCTATTGATCCCGGACGGACGGCCAGCGACGCAGTTGTGAATGATCTTCAGCTTCCCACCCTGTAGCCCCGTGGCGCAGAGCTCTTCGTACGAGAAACGCGAGTTGCAGACGATGGTATCGCAGAGGGGATCCACAATCCGCCTCCAGAGCGCATTGGAGACGGCTCGCTTTCGCCGGGACAGATGGCGATCCGGCGGGTTCGGCAGCCGGAAAACGACGTGGCTTCGGGCGCCAAGAAGCGTCGGAGCGGCGTAGAGAACATAAGCGAGGCTGGTCAGGTGAATGTGAGTCGGCCGGTACTTCCGATAGATCCGGCTGATGGCGCGCGCACCCTTCGCCCAGGCCGCCATCAAGGCAAACCCCTCTTGCGGGGTCCGAGGGATGCGCGGCCGCTCGGTCACCGGGGCAGCGGCCCAGGCAAACCCGATTCGCTCGACTTCCCTTGCGACCTTCTCGCCGGGGAGCGCGTTCACCACGAACAGCACGTCGGCGCCTCGCTCCCGCATCATCGTCATGATCTGGAGGTTCGCCCGCTCCATCCCGAGGACTGGAATTGAGGGCATGACGACCAGGATGCGGGTGCCACGCAGGTCTTGGGGGCAGGAGACAGGCTCGGCCGATCGTGCCAGCGGTATTTTCAGTTCCGGTATGTGGGCTGCGGCCTGTCCGGTCATGCCTGAGCCCTCCGAGCCATCGCCTCGACGCCGTCCGCCCCGCGCGCTTCGGCGAGAACCTTGTCGAAGAGAGCGCACTGCCGGCGCGTCATCTCTCGGGCGGTGTACGGGCCGAACGCGTCGCGATCGAGTTCCGGGCATTCCGGGCTGTCGTGGAGGCCCTCCAGCAGAGAGGTCCACAGCCGCTGGAAGCGCATCACCGCGGACCCCAGACCGCCTCCAACTTCGAACTCCACGACCTCTCCGGCCTTCAGGCCGCGGATGACTTCCACCGCTGGGCTGCCCGCGCAGAAAGCCCCAATCAGAGGACGGCGGGCAAGGACGTAGGGGTAGATCTTCGAGGGAGAGTACATGGGATCATCCGAACCCGGAACGAAAAGGAAGTCGGCGTCCACCAGGAGCTGCAGCGCCTCGAAGTAGGGAACCCGTGCGGTGTGCTCCGTTACCCGCACCGAGACACCCGCCTCCGCCGCCAGCGGCTCGATGCTCTTCGACGCCCGATCGCCGGTGGCGTAGGAAGTACCCACGAAGTGAAGGTGGACCTTTTCGAACAGGTCAGGGCGCTCGTGGAGCCCGCGCGCCAGCGCGCCGAAGGCAATCCTCAACGCGGGAGCCATGTCGGAACCACCGCGACCCACGTAGACGCCATGGAGCGCACCGTCGCCCGGACGAAAGAGCCTGTTTGGCTGGGGGTTGCTACGCAGCACCCGGAGATCTTCCTCCGCCGCCCCAAACGGCAGGACGTCCGCGGGCCGGCTCTCGAGCCACGGATAGCGGGACTGGAGAATCTCGATGTAGCCGGGAGACACTGCGATGAGCCCGTCTACCTCTCGCATGGTCCAGGGCTCCAGGATCCCGTGCAGACGTCGCATGAGAGCGCGCTTTGGCAGTCGCTCCAACTGGGGCTCGAGCGCGTGATACTCGGCGAGCCAGAGATCCTGCATATCGATCACGAATGGCACGCCGTGGCGCCGCTTCCAGACCCGACCGAGCGGCATCAGGAGGAACTGGGTGGTTGAGAAGTAGACCAGGTCGATGCCGCCTTCGAGAATGAGTCGAGTTCCGGCCGAGTACAGGAAAGGCAAGGCCCGCACGGCGAGACTGCTGACGCCGACCCGGCGTGTCCAGGCGGCTGGAAGCGCTCCGACCGATCGCAGCAGCACGTCCGCAGGTACGGTCTGGCAGAGGAGCGGGTCTCTCACCCCCTCGACGGCGTCAGCCTCCACCGCAAGTACCACCGGCTCCCAACCGAACTCGCGGAAGAACGGCAGGCTGATGCGAACCCGGTGCATGTCCGCGGCGTTGATCGGCGGAAAATGCGGCGAAACGATGAGCAGCCTCCTGGGTGCATCGATCATCCGGCGAGCGAACCTCGGAGTTCGGCGGGGATGGCGAAGAGGTTCTGATTCGACAATGTGGAGAAATCGGGACGCCCCCCCGAATCGAGCTGAAAGATCACGTAATCCGCTTCCTTCAGGATGGTCTCGACTGCGGGCGTGGGCTGAGCATCCAGGGATTCGAACATCACGATGCGCGGGCGATCCTCGAGAAGCAGCCGGTAGGCACCACGAAGAACAGAACCCTCGAATCCCTCCACGTCGATCTTGAGCAGCCCAACGGGTCGGCCTTTTAGGTGTTCACGAAAATCATCGAGCCGCACGAGAGGCACCCTCACCGATGAATCCGCGAGCGCGGTGGCGTAAACGCGGTTCGTCGTCGTCGGGTGGGGGACATCATCGACGTACGCCCAGCCCGGCTCTCCGCCCACGGCTGCCTGGACGAGCCGTAGCGTGTCCCAGCCGTTGAGCCGCCAGTTCTCCGTCAGTCGCTCGAATGCAGTCGGCGCCGGTTCGAACGCGAAGATGTTGGCGGGGCCGACGCAGTCGGCCAGGAGGAGTGAGATATGTCCCACGTTGGCGCCCACGTCGAGGAGCACTTCACCGCGGCTCAGGGAACTCCGGAGAAACATCAACTCCCGATACTCGGGCCAATTCGCATAGATGAGCGCCGAAGACACGACGCAGTCCGGGTGTGCTCGAAACAACATCCCGTTGGGAAGCCGGAGAAGGCGGGTGCTCCCGACGGTCCGCTTGCGGATCTGCCAGGCCACCGCGGCGAGAGTCTTCTGCAGCCGACGGCCCCGATTCCCGGGGTTCGCCCAGATGGAGCGGGTGATCAAGCGAATGGACATCGCGGATGGCCCTGCCCATTCCGCTCAGGACGCAGCCATTGCCGCAGTCGAATGGTGTCCCAGCACGGCCGCAACCAGATCCAGGAACTTGTCCTTCTCCGCGTCCCAGTTGTACTCTCGCTCTCCCCACCGCCAGGCTGCGCGGCGCGCCGCCTCGAGGCGGTCTCGATCCACCCACCAGCGACGAAGTCCCGCGGCGAGTGCGGCGCCATCACCCGGTTGGTAAGAGAACGCCGCATCGCCCAGCCGCGCCAGGACTGGCGCCTGCCCCTCGGTGGCCGTGCCGGCGATCGCGTTTCCGGCGAGCAGGTACGTAAAGATCTTGTTGGTCAGGCAGATCTCCCGGTTTCGCGAGACGGGCTGTTCCAAGGCCAGCCCCACATCGTACGGCGCTGCGAGACGCACCATCTCGTCTGGCGATCCCGGCGGGTGGGACACGATGCGGGCGGGATCGACGCCAAGCGCCCGGCAGCGTGCGAGGACGAATTCCCGGTATCCAGGCTGCCAGGAGCCGCGAAGATGCAACTCGAGAGGAATCTCGCGCAGGCGCGCCATGGCGTCAATCGCGTCCTGCAGCCCACGATCCGGCCCAATCGTCTGGGAAAACCAATACAGTCTGAATGGTCCGTCCGTGTGGGTCTCACCGAGACCGCAGAGTCGCTGCGCAAGCGGAAAAACGTTCAGGATCGGTACCGGCCGGCGTATGCCGTACTTCGATGCATAGGCGTCCGCGATGCCGGCCGACGCGGCCGTTACGTAGTCGCAGCAGCGCAGGTGGCGGCGCTCGATGGCCTCGGCGGCCGCAGCAGACAGAGTAACCGGCGCTCCGTAAGGACATTCCCCGGAATGAAAGTCCTCGGCGTCAAATCCCGCCCGCGCCCCATGTGCCGCAGCCGCGGCGACCGCAGCGGGGAGTGCGCCGAGATTGTGGGCTATGTAGAGGTCAGCAGGGATGCGCAGCGCGGCGCGCCGCAGCTCCGGCATGACGCGGGAGACCGACTGTTCCTGAAGGGTGGGGCTGTCGGGCCTGAAACTCAGGGCTCTGCAACTCGCCCGGTGACGCGCGCGCGTCCACAGATGGCGCAGGCCCGCCTTTCCCAGTCCTCCAACGTACATCGGTGACCAGCTACGGGGCCGGAGCATCTGTCGATCCGCCTCGAACGCCCAGTCCACCCAGTAGGCGCAGACCACCCGGACGTCATAACCCGCGGCGGCCAGGGCATCCGCCTCCTTTACCAGGCGGGGATTGGTCGATGGCTGGCCAGTCGTGATCAGGCAAACCCGCGCCGTCATGGCTGCACCGGCATGGCCTACGCTACCAGCTCGAGTCCGCAGCCCCACGCTCGTCACGGGCGGTCCAACGCATTCATGTGGTTCCGATATTCCACCGTTTGTCCTGTCGAAATCGGCTCCCGGCAGGCACGAACAGCATGTCGCACTGCCAGAGCGCACGATCGAGAGGCCGGCGCGTGAGACCACAAATGTCATACGCCACGAAAGAGCGACGTTCCAGCCACCCGACGATGTCCGCCAGGAGTGGGACCTCTTCGTGGAGATCCAGCAGGCTTATTTCGGCCAGAATGACGTCGACAGAAGCTAAACTTGCGGCGGCTCCCTTCAGCACCTCCAGCTCGTAACCCTGAACGTCTATCTTCAAGACGTTCGGAGTCTCTCCTGAAAAGACCGTCTCGACGATGTCGTCGACCGTGGTCATCTTGTAGAGATTTGCAGGATGCCTGGGGCCGGCCTTTTCCCTGAGGACGGAGGAGGCCATCCGAGCCTCGTGCAACGCTACTTCTTGACATCGCTCCGATCCCAACAGTGTGCGAATGACCGTGATCCCGGGCTCACTCGCAGCCATTCGATCGAGCTCAGGCAGCACGCCCTCCTGTGCTTCGAAACAGGCCACCTTCGCATCCGGCCACAGAGAAAGACACAAGCGGGCGAAATCGCCCCGGTATGCCCCGACATCGAAAATCAAGCGCGGTGTCAAGCCGAGACGCGCCATTCTCTCCAGTGCGACAGGGATTTCGGGAAGCTCCAGCCGCCGCGCCAGATATTGACGAATGGACCCCTTCAGCACCCGCCACATATTCGCAAAATCGTGTGCCCGCGGCGTTTGAACCACTGTCAAGATTCTCGCCTGGATCCATCTGACCGGCCGGCATCCACGAGTCGGAGGTACAGCGCTTCGTATTTGTCGACCATGACTCGATCGCTGAACCGCTCTTCCATAATCTGCCGGCAGGCGCGCCGATCGATGGAAGGGATGCGGTGAACGGCAGCGATCATCTCCTCCACCGAATCGCACACGAAGCCGTTCACGCCTTGCTGGACTATCTCCGGCACGGCTCCTCGGTTCAATCCGATGATGGGCAGACCGCACGCGAGTGCCTCCGCCATCACGATTCCAAAGAGCTCCTCCCAAAGGACAGGCATCAGCAGCGCGAAACCAGCGCCGAGAAGTTCGTTCTTCGCTCGATCGTCAACAGGGCCGAGATAGCGGACCCGGTCGCCGTCGATGAAGGGGCGGATATGGGTGGCAAAGTACTCCTGGTGTTCCTTTGCGCTCGGCACATTCCCGGCGAGCCACAAGCGGCGCCCGGTCTGCCGGGCCACCTCGATGGCAAGATGAGGTCCCTTGATGCGCTCGATGCGTCCCAGGAAAATTAGAGGAGCGTCAGCGGCGATCCGTGGCTCGAACCGGTATGAGCTCTCGGAAACTCCGTCGTAGACGAGGAACCATTTCCCGTTTTCAGCGGCGGGAGCCATCATGTGATAACGGCTGCAGCCCGCAAACCCAATCTTCCCCCCTGATAGCCGGATCGCCCACTTCACTCGACTCGCTGTGATCGGCCGCTGATAACTCATCAACACAGGGACGCCGACTGGGAGCAACGGGGCGATGTAGGCCAGCCTGCCGAAGCTGTGGACGATGTCGACCCCCTTCCCCAGCACGCCGGCCGAGACGTGCCACGTGTTGCGCAACACGGCCAGCCCTCCCCGGCTCCGGTCGGCTGGGTACGGATGCAACGCGCATGGCACCTTCGAGTCGCGGTTCGCGAACAGGCGCACCTGATGGCCGCGTTCGACCAGGCCTGTCGCGAGGGCGAAGATCATCCGCTCGATCCCGCCGTACAGCCCGGGCGGAACGGGAAGCTCTGGATCGGCCGTCAGCGCAATGTGCACGTCTTCAGTGCAGAGGATCCTGAAGTCCCAGCTCGCGAAAGAGCGCGCGGAAGCGATGTCCCCATGTGTGTCGAGACAGCACTGCCTGGCGCCCGGCGGATCGGAGACCTCTCCGGCGCGGCGCGTCGCCCAGAAGCGCCTCCGCCTTCGCCACGAGCTCCTCCGCGTCGCGATAGGTTTCGATTTCCGTGCCGAGGTCGTACATCGACTCGAGATCGACGCACGACTCGGTGAGATAGCATGCACCCATGGAGGGCGCCTCGACATCCCGTAGCCGTGAGTAGACCAGAGGTCGGCTGAAGGGGTAACCGGGGTGCGGACAGCGATTGATCCCCAGCGTGACCGCGCTTCGCGCCGTCACCGCCACGAAGTCGTCGTGCGGCAGTGGCGGGAATGAAACGCCATCGAACCTCGACGCCTGGCGCGCACGCATCCGCCGCGCTTCGAAGTACCGCCATTCTCCGGCCAGCCCGTAGTCTCGCAGACGGCGCAAGTGCTGTCTCGCCGAAAGCCGGCGCCGCCACGACCAGGGGAGAGGCGGCGGCTCGCGAAGTGCTTCGTGCGGCGACCCCGGGGTATGAGGACCACGATCGCCAGACGGCGACTGCCGGCCCCAACCCTGCCCGTAGATCCGAAGGGGAATCGCCGTCTCGAGGACCGGCTCGAGAAGCTGCATTCTCAAGTGGTCGCCCGAGCCGACGAAGGTCACCTGGCGCAATTCCCCGCTGCCGGTGACGCGGTATGCTCCCGGATGAACGCCCATCGCCAAGTGCAGCGCCGGCGCACCGAGACTCCGATAGAGCGGCAGTGCCTCCCGTTCTGGCACCCAGTTCAGCGTCACCGATCGCGCCAGGGGCCGCACCGATTCAAACTGGCGCAGGTTGTCGCAGAAAAAATTGACGACGGGGATGCCGAGATCGCGGATCGCCTCGAGGATGCCCGGCTCGACGTGCGCCGAATAGAAATAGGAGAAGAAGAGTTGGATCCCGAAGCGCCGGTGCGCCTCTTTCACGGCTTGCAGTAGCGCCTCGCCGAGACGCGCGCGCCCGTGTTCGAGCCAGTCCGGGTCGAAGCAGCGCGCCAGCGGTTCGGCCAGGTCGATATTCGAGGGCTCGAAGACCCGGCATCCCATCTCCTCCAACGCGGGCTTGAAGTTCCGGAGCCAGAAACCGTAGCTCGGGATATTCCACCGATTCGGACTTTGGAGGCAGCAGAGATAGACGTTCACAGTCTGGATGCGTCAAGCAGCATCGAACGACTGCCCGGTTCCGAGGCCACGGATCTTGGCGAACTCGAACCCCGTGGCCACAGAGCCGTCCTCCAGGCCGACCTCTCGAAGCTCCAAGAGGCGGCCGTCGCGACACGAGACGCTTAGCGCGTCACCGTTCACCACCAGCGTGCCGGGGCCGGCTGTCGGAGGGGCCGTAGCATCCGACAGCAAGGAACGCCACACGACGATGCGTTCTCCTTCAAGACACGAGTAGGCGCCGAAATAGGGCCGAGTCTGCGCCCGGATCCAGTCGTGGACCTGTCGGGCCGACTTCGTCTCCCAAGGGATCAGGCCATCCTCGGGACTGCGTTGCGGGAAGCGCTCAGCCTGAGTGTTATCTTGCGGAATCCGTGGCGCGTTCCCGCGCCGGATCATTGGCGTGTATTGACTGATCAGCTCAACTGAAGCTTCGGCGGCCCGGTCATGGACGGCACGAATGTCATCATCGGAGCCAATCGGGAACTTCTGCTGCGCGATGAGATCACCATCGTCGACTCCGTCGGCCAGGTAGAACAGACTGACGCCAGTAGCCGACTCTCCGTTGATAATCGCCCAGACCAACGGAGCGCCGCCCCGGTAGCGAGGCAGAAGCGACGCATGAATCCCCGCCACGCCGCGAGAAAAGACCTGCCGTAATGATTTCGGGATCAGATAATACCAGCCGATGACCAGACCGAAATCGGGCTCCAACCTCCGGACTGCCTCTTCGCAGCCAGGATCGGTCATGTTCCCGGTCACGTAAATCAGCGGCACACCAGCGTCAGCCGCGAGACCCTCGAACGAGCGAAACATCACGTTGCGAACCGGACCGATCGAGTAGGAAATCTGAAAGCGTTCTGGGATCGAAAAGATCCCGACGACTTCCTCGCCCATCTCGAGGAGCTGTCGACAGCACCGGTGCCCGATTTCGGTCGCGCCGAAGAAGAGGACGCGCATGTGCACTCACACCCGGCCAGTGTGCAGAACCGCTCCGTCGGCAGCAAAAGCGCTTCGGCCATCGAATTCGCCGGTCAGGAACGTGCGGCACCACCACTCGAAGCTCAGGAAGGACCAGATCAGGAGTCTCCTGTTGACACGCCCTGAGCAGTGCTCATCGAGCACGCGTTCCACATACGCCGGCTGAATGAACTCGTAGAGCCGGGCCTTGCGGTCGCGCAGGAGCCGGTTGATGTAGTCGATGCTCTCTCCCCGGAACCAGCTCGCGTCCGGAGCGCTGAAACCCTGCTTCGCACGCTCGGTGACTTCTCGAGGGATGAGGGGCAGCATCGCGCGCCGCAAGATTGCCTTGCCGTCGTTGGTCCGCTGCTCGTAGAGCCGACGCTTGCCTGGGAGATTTTCATCTATCGTAACCCCTGACTCGAGATCTCCGAGCTTGTGTCGCACGGGGATCCGCATTGCGTAATCCACCAGGTCGTTGTCGAGGAATGGCACCCGCGTCTCCAGGGAGTGGGCCATGCTCAACTTGTCTTCGACCATAAGGACTCCGTGCAGGAAGGTCTTGAGCTCGAAGTAGAGGGACACCGCCAGGTAGTCGGCGTTCCCTCGCAGCGGAGCCAGCCAGGCCTCGAACACACTCCGGAAGACGTCGAAGGACGAATGCCCGCTGATAGCACGCTGCGTATCGGTATTGAAGAGCCGTCTCTTGTCGTCGTCCGGCACCAGCCGCTGCCAGTACGAGTAGTAGCGCTCCAAGTACGCCTCGGGGCTGGCGCTATCGAGGCCTTGGTAGTACCTCCACGGATACCCCGCGAAAAGCTCGTCGCCCCCCGCGCCGGAAAGTACGACCTTCACGAACTTGCTTGCCAGGCGCGCCACGTAGTAGTTGGGGTAGCACTGCCCGACCCTGAGATCCTCCAGGTGCCAGGTCAGCTTCGGGAGCACGTGCTCCATGTCTCCAGCATGAAGCACGACCTCGTAATGCTCGGTCTTGAAGAGATTCGCGAGCATCTCCGCGTTCCGTCGCTCGTCGAATCCAAGCTCAAGACCTGACGCGGATGTGAGATCGAATCCGCCGGTAAACGTCATGAGGCGAGGCAGGTGACGAACGGCGACCGCCACGATGGAGCCGGAATCCATCCCGCCGCTCAGGTAGCCGCCGATCGGCACATCGCTCACGAGCTGGCGTGTGACCGCCTCCTGGAACAGGTGATGGATGCGCCGCCCCGCTTCCTCGTCGTCGACGTCCAGACCCTCGTCGGGCACAGGGAAATCCCAGTAGCGCCGAACGGTCGCGTCGCCGCCTTTCATCAGGTCCAGTGTCAGGCTGCAGCCCGCGGGAAGCAGTCGGATTCCCTCGAAGAGCGTCCGGTCTGTGAAAACGTTCTGGAAAGTGAAGTATTCATCGAGCGTGAGGCGGCACACGTTCACGGACACTCGCGGATGAACCAGCAGGGCCTTGATCTCGGAGCCGAACAGGAACAGGCCGTCCCGGAGGTACCAGTACAGAGGTTTCACGCCGTAACGGTCTCGGGCAAGAAAGAGGCGTCGCTGGGTCCGGTCCCAGATCGCGAACGCGAACATGCCGTTGAAACGGAGTAGGCATTCCTCTCCCCACTCCTCCCAGCCGTGGACCACCACCTCGGAGTCGGTGCTCGAATGGAAGCGGTGCCCCAACGCCTCCAGTTCGACGCGCAGCTTCTGAAAATTGTAGATCTCGCCGTTGTACGTGAGGAGGACCTTCCCGGTCTCGTTGGCCATCGGCTGGTGCGCCGCCGTCGTGAGGTCGATGATCGCCAGCCGCCTGTGCCCCAACCCGACCTGACCGTCCGTGTAGTGCCCCTCGCCATCGGGTCCGCGGTGGGCGATCGCGTTGGTCATGCGCCGGAGGAGTCCCTCCGCCACTGGCTCTCCATTCAGGTTGCACACGCCGACAATTCCGCACATCAGCTCGTTCCCCTTAACCCTTCAGAGCGCGCACCGTGAACCCGCTCTCTTCCCGGTCGAAATGGATGACCGAGAGGGCCAGCTCGTCGCACCACCCACGGATCTCTTCCTCCGTGTGCCGGTGCGCATAGCGGGGAGCGTACCAGTCGAAGTTGACGTGGTGGTTCTCCTCGAACGTCAGAGAGTCGTTCCAAAACATCTTCGCGAAATTCCAGTAGACGAGCCGCTGGATGTCGTAGCGTCCCGCACGAATTCCGAGCAACGGGACATCTTCCGGCACCTCGACCTCAGTCTTCAGCTCGGCAAGCGCCTGACCCAAGCGCGTCAGGGGTCGGAGAGCTTCCCACGCTTCCTCTGGCGGAAACGACGAAATTCGTTCGCGGACACAATCGTCCGTGAACTCCCGCACAGGGCCCTTCTTGCGATACACGTAGAACAGCAGTTCACCGCCCGGGTGGAGATGCCGTACTAGGCGTTCCAGTGCCCGTTGGGTGGACGGGGTGTGGTGCAGGACGCCCTCAGCGATGATGGCATCGAACGCGCCCCCGAATGGCAGGGATATCAGGTCGCTCTGTACGAACTGCGTGAGAGGAGTCTCTCCGATTCGTTCCCGCGCAACATCGATGGCATCCGACACGTCAGCGCCGATCACCAGCGTCGTCGATCGCACGCGCCAGGAAGGGGTCAGCCACAGGCAGGTGCTGAACCCGCTCCCGCATCCAGCGTCGAGCACGCGGGAGCGGGACGCAAAGAATTCCTGCATATCGCGAAGCTCGCCGAAGCCGTACCGCTTCACCATCCAGTCCTGGAAAGCACCGCGCATCGCCGGGGAATCGTAACTGTCGCGCCGCCGCCACTTGAGGCCAAAAGTGGCCGAGGTCTGGGCCTGCCCGCTGTCGGAGACGGTGACGAACCGGGCAATCCCGTTGCGGATGTCGTAGCGCTCGCCTTCGCCGCTGCTCAGCGATCCCTCCAGGATTTCGCCTTCGGGTCCCTCGGCCTCGACCTCCAGCGCGAGAGGCGCTGCAGAGACCGGGTCGACCAGCAGCTCCACCAGCGACCTATCCATCCAGCGCCTCCCGCAGCCGGTCGCAGACCTCGGCCTGCTCCGCATCCGTCATCTGCGGGTAAAGCGGCACCGCCAGGCTGAGACGGTCCGCGAAGTAGGCGTTCGGGAAGTCCTCTTTCCGAAGACCGTACTTCTCGGCGTAGTAGCGCTGGATGACGACGGCGTGCGTTCCCTGCCGCGTGGCGATGCCGGCGGACTCGAGGCAGGCCATGACGCCGTTCCGGCGCTCGTGAAGCCGGTCCACGTTGTGCCACCCCGGATCCTCAGGCCGGAACAGGCAGACGTATGCCTGGTAACCGTGTTCATGGCCATCCGGCACGACCGGTCGGCAGAGCCACTCGACATCGGCCAGCATCTCGTCGTAGAGGCGAGCGCGCCGGGCTCGCTCGGCCAAAATCCACGCGACGCGATCCATCTGCGCTACGCCCAGCGCGCCCTGTATGTCGGTCATCCGGTAGTTGTAGCCAAGATGCTCGTAGTCGCCGAGCAGGAATCCACCCTGGCCTTGGTGGCGTGAGAGGTCAGAGCGCGACGTACCGTGATCGCGGAGGGCGCGGGCCGCGGCGTCCACGTCAGCGCGGTCCGTCGTGATCATCCCACCTTCGCCCGTCGTGATCGATTTGCGGGGATGGAAGCTGAAGCATCCAGCGTCCCCGAAAGTTCCGGCGTGTCGACCCCGGTAACGGGCACCCAGAGCGCAGGCGGCGTCCTCGACCAGCCAGAGACTGCGGCGGCGGGCGAGGTCGAGCAGCGGCTCAATCTCGGCGCACAGTCCGAAGAGATGTACGGGCAGCAGGCCTACCGTTCGATCGGTCACCGCATCGGCGACCGCGGCGGGATTCACATTGAAGGTCTGCAGGTCCACGTCGCAGAAGACCGGTCGGCCACCGCAGTACTCAACCACGTTAGCCGTCGAAATCCAGGTGAAAGCTGGAACGACCACCTCGTCTCCTGGCTCCAACCCGACCGCCCGGACGGCGAGATGGAGCGCAGTAGTGCACGACGTGGCGGCAATAGAGAATCGCGCGCTGGTGTACGCGGCAAACTTCTCTTCGAAGGAGCGCACGAACGGACCCTGAACCACCCAACCGCTCTCGAGCGGAAGTTGGACGGCCCGGAGCTCCTCGGGCCCGAAGCATGGGCGCGTAATGGGAATGGTCACACCTGTCGCACCAGTGAGGCCGATGAAGCCATCACGTCGCCGACGACCGGCGCCTGCTGTGGTAGCGGTCCGCCAGCTCCAGCAACCGCTCGCGGTAGGCCCACATTTGGCTTGGTGAGTGGTGGAGCTCCACGTACGTCTTCGCCGCCGCCACCATGGCCGCGCAGCGTTGCCGGTTCTCGAGCAGTTGACGTATATCTCTCGCCATCTGCTCTGGATCGGGAGGCACTTTGAGGATCAACTCCATCTCTTGAAACTCGTCGGGGAAATCGAGGCAGTCCACGGCGACTACCGGCCCGATGCCGAAACCCATCGTCTCGAATAGAGCGGTATTGTGATTGGACACCTTCGATGTCAGAGCAAACGCAGAGACGTGCTCCGCGATCGAACCGATACAGTTTGCATCGACAGCGCCTAGGAACAGAACCCTGTCTCGCAGGGCGTCCGAGGCATTCACTCGTGCCTCCAACGCCGGCCGCTCCGGACCATCGCCCGCGAACACCACGCCGTGGTCGGGCGGAAGCCGTTCTAGGGTGTCCAACAGCAGACTGGGATGCTTCGCCGGATGCAGCCGATTGAGCTGCATCAGCACGAATCTGAACCGGCGCGCGAACCGATCCACCATGGCCTTCTCTTCTCCTTGAGTCGCCTCGCTTGCCCTGCACGTCGTCTCACCTGCTGTCACGATGTGCCGAATGATATGCACGCGATCCTGCATGCCTACCTTTCGCAGGTCGCTTGCTATCAATTCATCGCCAAGAATCAGGTCAAATCGACGATACAGCGCGAGCTTCATCTGATCACCCAACCACCAACGCGGTCCGCCTTGGCGGAAACATGCTGCGCACATCAGTGCGCTCCGCCGGCAGCCGGGGTTGTGGTACGAGTAGGTGCATGCCAGAAGCCACGGTGCCTCGAAGGCCACCGGCCAGTCTTTCCAACTCAGGTACGCATGGCGCTGGAATAGCTGCGTGATCACGACATCGACCGATTCATTCAGCCACGGCCGAATGCACTTGTAGTAGGCGCGGGCCTTCCGCCAGCTTCCGCAGTTTGGAAAGATCTCCTGATAGGCCCGTACCTTCGGGAGATCCGGAACGTCGAATGGCCCGGGAAAGGTGAACCCCTTCATCAGATCGCGGAATCGTGGTGTGTTGAAGTACCACTCCGGTCTGAGGACGAGCACTTGTACCTCGTCGCCGGCGGTTTCGGTGAACCAGCGGTCGTGCTGAAAACCCCACCGTTCGTTTCCGCCCGTTGAGGGCCAATAGTCCTGCACGACTCGCAGAATTCGCATGAAAGCGCGCTAACTCCTATCGGTATCGATGCTTGGATCCGGCCCGTCCCGGAGGGAGTAGGTCGGCGCAGAACTCAGGGGCAGTTATGAATCGCAACAGCAGCTTGTCAATGAAGAGGCAGCAGGGGGTGGGATGGCCGATTTCACTGGATACCCGCCAATTGCTTCAGAGCGCTGATCAACCGTTTGTACTCATTACTGGGTCTAGCCGGAGCCCCCATCACGATCGCACCGTCGGGCACATCGGACACAACCAGCGCTGCGAGTCCGATCGTCACGCTATTCCCGATCGAGATGCCATCCCGCAGACAAGCCGACGGTGCGACCCAAGCATGGTCGCCGATCCGTGTACTGCCGCCAACCATGGCGTGCGCGATGACCGCCGTATGACGTCCTACCACCACGTTGTGGGCGATGTGTACCAAGTTGTCGATCTTTGCGCCCACGCGGATGATGGTGTCTCCGAGCGTTCCTCGGTCGACGCAAGTGTTCGCTCCAATTTCGACGTTGTCCTCTATGACAACCCCGCCCACGTGCGTAAACTTCTCGAATTCGCCGGCCTCATTGCGCTGGTACCCGAAGCCGTCTGCTCCAATGACTGTCCCAGCGTGAATAACGACCTCGCGGCCTATCCTGGTTTTTGAATAGATGTGAACATGTGCGTGGATGACGGTTCCCTGTCCGATCTCACATCGACCGAGGGTCGCGAACGGACCAATGTAGACGTCCGGGTGAATGATCGCTTCTGAATCGATGACGGCGGTCGGATGAATCCCGCGCGGGCCAGGTTCCGTGAACAAAGCTGCGACTAGGCGGAGAAAAGACAGTCGTGGATCCCTGACAACGACAAGTGTCTTCCCGCTATGAGCCAAAGTATCAAGCAATGGGTCATCTGCGCAGAGCACTACGCCCGCTTTGGTTGATCGTATGGAATCTGCCGCTTGAGTTCCGCTCTTGCTGCAAAAGGTCATCGCCTGTTCATTGTGGGCGTCCCAGATCGACGCTGCATGAGTCAGCGTTCCTTCCTGTCGGCCCACGACCCGTATGACCTCGTCGCCCAGCAGCTGCAGCGCCGTGCGAATCTCGATTCGCGCCATCGGCTACCCCTGGCTTCCGTGCGACGTCGGCCCGCTATTCCTGAGCGATCGCTCGAGACCGGTGACAAAATCGTCGAGCACTCCTGTTGGTATTCCAGTAGCGGCGTATTTGGCCCATTCGCGATTTAGGCGCATGTCGAGTTCCCGCTCACGGATGACATATGGCCAGGTCCTCACCAAAATCTGCATCATGTCCCCGCCCCCAGCGACCCAGTTCAGTGGATGAAAGAGCAGGTGTAGGGATCGGTGACGACCGTGGCCTATGATCTCCTCGAACTCCCCCACCGAATACCGCATGTTGCTATCGGAAAAGTACGGAATATCACGAATGAAGCTCCGGCCGTAGATGTTCGCCAGGCCGGGTATCTCCAGATTCAAGCCCCGGCTGATAAGTTCGGCTGTCACGTTGTGCCAGGCAAAGGCCGGCAGTACCAATGCTGTGACGTTTCGCTGAACAATACTGAAGTCCTCCAACACAAGCGCTGCCAATTCCGCGTCCGAACTGGGGAGGACGGCAGGGGCTGCATAGTGCAAGGCGACGGAGTGGCCAAGGGTGAGAATCTCGTCCACATGCTGGAGTGAGAACTTACTAAGTAAATTGTAAATCTGAGACCGAACCAATAAGCAAAAGGTACTGGCAATCCCGAATTCGGCGTCAACTCGCGCCAATTCAACCGCCATTTCCAGAGAATAATCTACGTCATGTCGAAGGTAGATGCGTCGACCGATTCCGTCGTCGGGATCGAGGAACCCGACGAATTGGTAACCCTGGTCGAGCGCCGTCCGCAGCAGAAATCTGTAGTTTTCGATCGAGTATGTCGGCAATGTTCGCAATCCCAGATCGGTAACCGTTTAATTTAGCTTGGTCCCTGCTGATCCTGACGCCAGTCGACGACGGAGCGAAGCCCCTCCTCGAGCGGCGTCCGCGCGCGGAACCCCAGCATTCGGTCCGCTTTCTCGGTGCCGCCCACACGATGGGTCACGAACATCTGCTCGTTCGGCCGGTACGCCGGGCGCAGATCCGACCCGGTAATTCGCAGGAGCAACTCCGTCAGCTCGTTGATGCTCGTCTTGATCCCGGTCCCGACGTTGAAGAAGTCATCGGTGGCCTCGCTCTCCAGCGCCAGGATGTTGGCGCGTGCGACGTCCTCCACGTGAATGAAATCGTAGGACTGCGTGCCGTCGCCATGGATCACGGGAGGTTGCCCGCGCTCGAGGCGGTCCAGTACCTTCATGATGACGCTCACGTACGCGCCCCGGTCATCCATCCGCGGACCGTAGATGTTCATGTAGCGAAGTCCGACGTACTGGAGGCCGTGCTGCTCATGAAAGGCCCGGAGGAACTGCTCCCCCGCGATTTTCGTCGCGCCATAGAACGTCCGGTTGTTGAAAGGATGGTCCTCCGTCATCGGGGTGAAGACGGCGTCACCGTAAACCGACGCCGACGACGAGTAAACCACTTTCTCCACGCCCGCCTGATGAGCGGCCTCCACGACGTTGTATGTTCCGACGACGTTGACTTCAAGTGCCGCCCGCGGGTGCTCGACGCACTCATGAAGCCATAGCGCTGCCAGGTGGAAGACGTAATCCACTCCGCCCATCACCCGCCGCAGCAGGTCGGTGTCCCGAATCGTGCCTTCGACGATCCGGACTCGGCCGTCCCGCGCCGCGTCGCTCAGGTTCCGGCGCGTTCCGCGAACGAAGTCGTCCAGGACCAGAATCTCGGACACGGGTTCCGCCGTCAGCTGATCGACGACGTGGGATCCGACGAATCCCGCACCGCCAATGACGAGTACCCGCTTCCCTTCCAACACGGCCTAGTGTCCCGTCCCAGTGGATCGTGGCATAAGTCCCGGGCGCGGCGCCCGGATCGCAAGGCGCGACGAGCGAGCATACAGGCCGTATGTGAGCGAGGAGCAACGCCGCGAGGCGGGATGCCCCGCCCGGGAATTGTGTCGCGAACCACTGGGACGGGACACTAGCTCCCTCCAGCGTTTGCCACACGACGGTACAGGTCGTTGTAGTCGGTCGCCACCTGCTCCCACGAGAAACTCCGCGCCCGCTCCCTCCCGCGCGCCGCGAGCTCACGGCGCAGGGATTCCGACTTGGCGAGCGACAGCAGCGCACCTGCGATGCTGTCCACGCTCCACGGATCGAACAGAACAGCCGCGTCCCCTGCGTATTCAGGAATCGACGTGGCATTTGACGCGGCCAGGGGGCAGCCCTCCTCGAAGGCCTCGAGCACAGGCAGTCCAGCGCCGTCGAACAGGCTCGCGTAGACGCAGAATTCTGCGAGACGATATAGGGCCCGGACCTCCGCAGGCTCCACGCGCCCTAGAAAACGGACGCGGCCGCGCACGCCCAGCCTCCCGGCATGATCGAGGATTTCATCGAGGTTCCTGCCGTGGAGACCCGAACAGACGAGGTGCAACTCGAGTTCGGGCGCTGTCGCGCTCACCTTCGCCAGAGCGCTCACGACGCGGATGTGGTTTTTGTGTTTCCAGGTAGCGCCCGGACAATAGGCAAATCGACGAGGCAACTGGTATTTCGCCCGCACGCTGCTGCAGAACTCCGGATCGACCTGCCGAGTCAGTCGGGTCGGGGCCGCTACGGGGATGAGTGCCGTCTTCTCACGAGGGACCCCGTACTGGCGTATCACATCCTCCCTCGACCATTCCGACGCGAGCACCACGCAGCTTGCCCGCCGGCAACCTCTGCGAAACAAGGCATCACGTGCCCGGGCCGCTGGTGCGGGCCACATGTCACCGAGGTGAATGTGCTGCAGGTCCCATGGCGAGTAGATGAATCGGGTGCGCGTCGGCACGACATCCTGAAACGGGAAGTGCAGGACGTCCAGCTTCCACGGCGAACAGGCGAGCGCACGCGCCAGCCTCCGCTGCCTTGCGCGCCACAGACGAGCAATCCGCGCCGCCTGCAGATCGCCTCGAGCCGCACAGAGGGCCACTGCCCCGTACCGGTCGAGACGCTCCACCCATTGCCTCCAGCCATGCGGCAACCCATGCGGCCCTACCGGCACCGCCCTCACATCCTCACGCTGCGAATCCGGCCACGTCCGCCGATCGTCGGCCAGAAAGAGCACGTAGCGCAACCCGTCGCCGGGCTGTGCCAGCAGCGACTGCAAAAGACCCTCCGCGAACCGGCTGACGCCACCGAAGTTACCCGCCGCGAGGTCCGCGACGATCCCCACGGTAACGCTCACGTGACCAGCACTAGACACGCCACCGCACGGGCCGCGGCGGCGTAGTCCTCGTCGTACTGACGCGTCATGTGGATGTCGAAGTGAGTGCAGGTGGAGCACTCCGCCGCGCCGCTTAGTTGCCGCGATACCGGTAGAAAGTCGCGGTGCACGATGTCGGCGCGAACACGTCGACAATCCGGGCCATCCGCTCCGCATCGAACTGCTGCATCGGGCCCAAGTTCCCAGCTATCGGCGAATTGGACACGCTGCGTGGCGGCTGGCCCGGGGGTGCCGGGGGTGAACGGCCACCGAAAACGGCTTGGCCCTAAAACCCGAGTGCTGACCGGCCTTCTCAGCTATATGGCACCTTGACGATGGAGAGTCATGTACTGATCGAGCCAGAAATGAAGAATCGCCTGATGGGCGCACTCAACCCGGCCGTACCGTCCGGACGGAACGTAGAAGTTGATATCGCCGAACGCTCGCGACCGGTTGTCCGCGTCCTTTCCGGACAAGGTGACAACCCGCATCGGCATCGATCGGGCCAGCTCGAGTGCTCGCACGATGTTCGGCGAGTTGCCCGAGGCTGCTGACTGATATCAACGAGAACAACCGCTGGCTCAACGCGATGATTCGGAACCCCGGCGATGGCAACAGCCGTTCGAGGACGTGCCGCGTATCTTGAGCGTTGGTGATGCTGTAGCCGGGAACGCGCGCCAGCGACCAGAGATCCCCGAGCGCGTTGAAGCTGGACTGTGGACGCGGCCACCCCTGATCGCAGACAATCGTGACGATCGTGAAGCTCCCAAGGGTGTTCAAGTGCGGATGGCTTCGAACCACGTTGTACGTGCTGACAAGCGGTCGATTCCCAGCAGCATGAAATCGAGCTGCTTCACGAACAGAACCGCCGGGACCCCCGCCATCATCAATCCGAACCCGACGCCGCAGTGGGTTGACTCGCAGTTGCCAACGTTCAGGATTCGTCCAGCCTGAGGGGCCCGCAGGTTCTTCGTCAGGCCGGAGATGCGCGACCCGGTGTTGATGTCCTCCCCGTACAGCACCGTACCGCCATCCTCGACGCGTGATCGACGATGAGCTGGTTGACGGCTGTGATGTAGTCAGGAGGCGTGCGATCCGATGTTGAGTATTGGCCAATCCGCCCTAGTCGCGGAGCACAGACGTTGAAATAAGACGAACTCACGAAGCCATCATAGTCGGCGGGGTCCACGCTCACGACAGTTGGCTCCCAGGCGTGTCGCGGCGGGTGCGGGGCTCCAAGAGCCGCACGCGATGGGCACCCGCATTCGTGTCGGGTGGGAAGCAGGGGCTTACCATCAACACGTACGGCATCGCGCTATTTCACCGCGTCTACGTACAGCGAATAGGGGGCGTGCTCGTCCAGGTCTTGAGCCAGCAGCGGGTCGAGAGACTGCTTGTACGCCATCTGGGCGACGTGACCGAAGCCCGCGGCTCGAAGCCGGTGAGCCAACGTCTCGAAGTCGTACCCACAGCGATGCTCGTGCCACTGATGAAAGACGTGATTGATGACGTCCATCCGGGTTGGCAAGTCGTCTGGGAAAGGGTCGGGTACAGCGAGCTCACGGAAGCCGACAAGATCGTCGCGACAGTAGGCCTGCAAGTATCGCCCGGCGTCTGGCAAGATAACCCGCAGAACACCTCCCGGCCGCAGTGCGCGAAGGCACTCTTTCAGGAAAGTCGGCAGTTCCTCGCGAGTTTCGAGGTGTTCGAGAAACTGTTCCACCCGAATGCCCGCGGCACTGCAGTCTGCGAGGGGAAGATCCCAACGACAGTCCCATCTCACGACGGCGGGATCCAAAGGGTATAGATCAATATTGATGAAGCCATGGAGGATGCGCGGGCCGCATGCGATGTTGACGCGTAAATCGCGACCGCGCCGTATTTCTTTGAGGAGGCGGCGACGCCCAGGAATGGTGGCATTGCCCAGCGACACCCAAATCGCATTCGCCTCCACACGAAGCTGCTCGAACAGGAAACGCGTGATGGGCATCCTCGGAAATAGCCATTGGCCCGCCCGCTGCTTGATCGTCACTTCCCGGCCTCTTGAATTGGGCTTCAGGCGGGCTCCGTCAACCACTCGCTGCTCGAATCGAGT
Source organism: Acidobacteria bacterium RIFCSPLOWO2_12_FULL_66_21 (assembly GCA_001767455.1). Classification (GTDB taxonomy): domain Bacteria; phylum Acidobacteriota; class Vicinamibacteria; order Vicinamibacterales; family 2-12-FULL-66-21; genus 2-12-FULL-66-21. Next base: position 141,975 of record MELC01000041.1, on the reverse strand, counting down.
CCGAGTCCGAGTTTCTTCTCTAGCGAGAACAATCGATACCCCCATCCGTTCAGCGGCGAGCGACATTCGTTGCGCTGGCGCTCGGCGTGTAGCGCGAGATAGATCGACGGGCGGTATTCCGAGAACATGCGTGCCCCACTGCGAAGCACTGCGGTTTCTGCTCCCGCTACTGTGTTGTCTCTGAAATAGTCCGCGACGATCCCCACGGTAACGCTCACGTGACGAGCTCCAGACACGCCACGGCACGGGCCGCGGCCGCGTAGTCTTCGCCGTACTGACGCGTCGTGTGGATGTCGAAGTAAGCGCAGGTGGAACACTCCGCCGCGTCGGACAGTTGCCACCCGGACGCGCAACACCGGTAGAAAGTCGCGGTGTACGACGCCGGCGCGAAGACGTCTGCAATCCGCGCCAGCCGCTCCGCATCGAACTGCTGCATCCAGCCCAGGTTCTCGTAACGGAGGTAGGGCACCGTTACGAACAAGCGACCACCAGGCTTGAGAACGCGCCGCAACTCGCGCACCGCACCGGTGTAGTCCTCGGGGTGCGACTCCCGCCACCGCTCGTCCGACAAGTACACACGGGTCTGGTCCAGCCCCACGTGATCCAGCGTCGAGATACAGACGACCTCGTCGAAGACCTCGTCCTTCAAGGCGGCGCGACGCAAGTCGGCTCTGACGCAGGACGCGTGCGTGCCTGCCGTCGGCCGCTCGTTCGACAACGTGCAGACGACCATCGTGCGACGCCGCAGCGCGGACGATTTTAGAAGGAAACCATGGTTCAGGGCCCCGCCGGCGTCGAGCAGAAGCGACCGGCCCTCGCCCAGCCGCGCCACCAGCCACGGGTACTCGATCACCCGCTCATCGAGTCGGCGGCTGTACCCGCGCGGGAGCGCGTCGACGGCGCGGAACCAGCCCAGCACGACGCGATCCCGGAGGACTCGCCGCAGCCGCTTGAACTCGTCGTAGCCAACCGACCACGGCCGGCGGCCGCAGCACAGATACCGGAGTATGCGAAGCGTGCGGCGGGTCTCTTCGCGACTTCTGGCTCCTGGCATCGCGCGCAATTCAGTTGCCGCTTGATTGGAACGACAGATTGAGAGGTTCGTTATAGGAGCTGTGCACCCGAAAACGGCATGGCGATAAAGCCCGAGTGCCGATCAGCTTTCTCAGCTATATGGCACCTTGACGATGGAGATTCATGTACTGATCGAGCCAAAAATGGAGGATCGCCTGGTGGGCGCACTCAACCCAGCCGTAGCGTCCGGACGGAACGTAGAAATTGAGATCACCGAACGCTCGCGACCGGTTGTCTGCGCCCTTTCCGGACAAGGTAACAACCCGCATCGGCATCGATCGAGCGAGCTCGAGTGCTCGCACGATGTTCGGCGAGTTGCCCGAGCTGCTGACTGATATCAACAGGTCCTGTGGCCGAGCCCAGCGGGCCAGCGGCAACGCAAAGAGCTGGTCAAACGCCAGATCGTTTCCGGTGGCGGTGAGCAGCGACGAGTCGTTGAAGGCCAGCGCGCGAAGTCGGCCGTTCTTGCAGGCATCCGCCGCCATGTGGCTCGCCATCGTGGCGCTGCCGCCGTTCCCGATGAGGTAGATGTGTTGCCCACGCTCATCGACATCATGCGTGGTCTCGACCCACCGACGAAACCCCTCCTCCGGTGTCAACACAGCGCCACCAATGTCGGTAACGACTAGATCACGCAACCCTGAGAAGACCGCCTCGAGGTAGTCGGGCCAGTGTTCCATATGCGATGAATGAACAGGCGGCTATCTGACTCAGCGCAAAAGGGAGATGTCCGGCACGCCATGCCGCAGCTCGGCGATCGCCGCGCCGAAGTCGGCGCGCGAGAAAATCGGATAGCCCGCAATCAGAGCGGCGGCTCCCGCCCGGACGAGTACATCCCGAGTTTCCATGGAAACCGCGCCGTCGGCCTGCACGAGCAGCTTGAGCCCCCGGTCAGTCACCATGTCGGTCACGGCCCGCACACTGTCTACTCCCTTCTCGATAAGCCTGCCCGGCCTGCCGGGCGCCACGGTCATGACGTTAATTTCGTCGCATAAGTCAAGCAGTGAAGCGAGCGCCGTGGCCGCGGTGTCGGGATAGATCGCCAGACCCGCTCGGCAACCCCGATCCCGAATGTGGGACAACGCAACCTCCGGAGCTACACACATCTCCAGTTGAAGCATGAGACAATCCGCGCCGGCGTCGAGAAACTGATCCACCGATCGATCTGGCTGGCCGAACCGGACGTGAACATCGAACGGCAGCTTTGTGTACTTGCGTAGGCCGCGGATAAACGCCGGACCGATCAGAATCGTCTGATTGTCGCCATCGTCCTCGACATCGAAGTGTAGTGCGTCGATGCCACCGGCTTCCAGGCGACCGATCTGGTCCGCGAGATAGCCCAGTTCCGCCCGTATCATCGACGCCTTGATCAGGGGTGGCGACATAGTCACTCAGACGCCGAAAGCATACGATCTCTCATGGCGGCCAGGCCCTCGTCGAGCGACATCAGGCGAGTTCTCTCCAGCACTCGACGCACCTTGTCGAGCATGAATCCGGATTCGAGCGGCCGCGGCGCAGCCTGTCCGAGCTCGGCGGTCGTCACGCCACGAATCAATGACGAATCCAACCCGAACGTGTCGGCTGCCTTCATCGCCCATTCATACTTCGAGCACCGGGTTACCCCGGCGAGGTGGAAGAGCCCCGTTACGCGCTTTTCGATCAGTTCTACGAGCGCATCCGCGAAATTCGGCGCATACGTGACGTTGCCGATCTGATCGAGCGGCACTCTGATCGGCGACTGGTCGCGCACGCTGTCGATGATCTGCATCACGAAGTTGCTGGTCTTCGATTCAAGTGTCCAACTGAACACGAAAGACGTCCTAACGATGAGTGCGTCATCGGCATGCTCGCTGACGTACTTCTCGAGATCGCGTCTCGCCCGCCCAAGCTGCGACAAGGGCCATGTCGGATCCGACTCGGCATACGGCCCGCCGGTCCCATCAAAAACGTAGTCGGTCGAGATCTGGACGAATCTGGCGCCGCGGCCGCGCGCGGCATCCGCGAGATGCCGGCCGCTTTCGAAGTGATACCGGTGCGCCAGTGCGGGGTCCCGCTCGCACGCATCTGCCCCACCTGGCGTGTTGACAGCGTTGATGACGACGGCCGGCCCGATCCGCCCGAACACAGCCGCTACCTCGCGCGGGTCCGAGGCATCCAAGTGCACTCCGCCCAGCCTCGCGTTGCGACAAAACGTGCTCGTCGCGTGTCGTCCACGGCGTGCCAGCGATCGCACCAAGGATTGCCCGATCTGGCCGGAGCCTCCGATCACCAACGTGCTGCCTTCGCCGATCATGTGGTGACACGCCCTCTGATGTTCGGCCGGCCCAATTGCGCAATGAGACGCTCGTAGTCGATGTCCAGCGAGTCAGGGCACACGCCGAGCGGGATATCCGCCGGTCTCGTGACAACGATGGCGTCGTGACCGCAGACTGGCAGCGCCAGGCTCCGCAGCAGCTCGTCACATCCGGTCCTAGCACCCTTAGTGTCGTCGATCAGCACGATGCGCTTGGTTCGCGCGACGCTCTCGACGATTCTCGTCCAATCAGGATTGACGACGGCATTGATTGAAAACAGGTCAGCGGTTATTCCGCAAGCGGCGAGCTTATCCGAGAGGATCTGTCCCTGTGGAAAAGCAAAATTGAAGCACGCTATCGTGACGTCGTCTCCGGCCGTGTACTGAAACACCGATGAGTCGTGGGCCGCGTACACCAGCGGAGGTTCGAGAAACTCCGTGGAAAACAACCGCTGGCTCAACGCGATGATCCGAAACCCGGGCGATGGCAACTGCCGTTCGAGGACGTGCCGCGTATCCTGAGCGTTGGTGATGCTGTAGCCGGGAACGCGCGCCAGCGAGCACAGATCCCCGAGCGCGTTGAAGCTGGACTGTGGACCCTGCCACCCCTGATCGCAGACGATCGTGATAATCGTGAAGCTTCCGAGGTCATCCAGGTGCGGATGGCTTCGAACCACGTTGTACGTGCTGACAAAGTGGTCGATTCCCAGCAGCATGAAATCCAGCTGCTTCACGAACAGAATCGCCGGGACCCCCGCCATCATCAATCCGAACCCGACGCCGCAGTGGGTTGACTCGCAGTTGCCAACGTTCAGGATCCGTCCAGCCTGAGGGGCCCGCAGGTTCTTCGTCAGGCCGGAGATGCGCGACCCGCTTTTGATATTCTCTCCGTACAGCACCGCACCCGCCATCCTCGACGCGTGGTCGACGATGAGCTGGTTCACGGCGGTGATGTAGTCAGGCATGCGATGGCTCGGCGCGCGCCGTCGTCACTTCTCGTGTCAATTCGTCGAACAGATCGCGACCTCTTCGTCGGCTCAGGTCAGGTGCGGAATCGTCGAGGGCCCGCAGAGCTGAATCGCTCACGGCACATAGTCCAAATCACACCGGCGACGTGCCAAGTGTGAATCTTCTTTCCCTCGGCATAGGTCCGGCCGTGGTAGTCGATGGGCACCTCGTAAAATACTTTGCCTCGCTTGACGCACTTGGCAAGAATCTCTGCCTGCTGGTCAAACCCCTGGCTCCGGAGCGCTCCTGGTTGAACCAGGCCCCGGCGGAACATCAAGTAGCAACTATATGTGTCGGAGAAGGTCGTGTTAAACAGACAATTGAACGTGAACGTGACAAGCCCATTCCCAACTTTGTTCCACAAATAGTGAATCCTCCGGCACGACGGCGCCAGGGTCCGGCTGCCAATGACAACGTCGGCACCATACTTTATGGCGGGACGCACGAGTTTCGAATACTCGGCCGGGTCGTATTCCAGATCGGCATCCTGAAACAAAACGTACTCGCCGGTCGCCACCGCCAGGCCTGCCCGAACGGCGGCTCCCTTTCCACCGTTGTGCTCCAACCGAATCATCTTGGAATAGAGTTCTGCACGTGACCGTAACAGCTCAGGAGTACGGTCAGTGGACCCGTCGTCCACGGCGATGATTTCTAATTCGACGTCCGCAATCTGTTGCGTCCGAACAAGTTCCAGGATCTGGATGATCGTCGATTCCTCGTTGTGGACGGGAACAAGAACGGTGAGCTTCACGAGAGAGCATCTCCGGAAGGCAGGGAGAGGAGGTACGTGGGCAGGCCCTCATTGGCTCCCTCGCCCATCGAGTGCTCGTACCTCAATCCGGGCCGAGCTTGCGGGGAAGCAATCCTGACCTTCGCCGTCACTGAACCCTCGACCCACGATCGAAGTACCACGAGGCGATCAGCGCCCAGCTGATCAGTAAACACGAACGACCTGTCCTCACGCACGCGCGCCTCTCCCAGCCACAGCCGTCGACCATGAGATTCAGGCCTCTTGGCGACTCGCAACAGACCATCTTTCAATCGCCTTGCGAACGAGGCCGTCGTAGCCGGCACCGAACGTGAAGTAATAGATGAAAGAGAAGGGGACCCAGTACCTTACGTCAAGAAAATGAAAGATGGCAAGGAACAACCCGAAGATCGCCATCGACAAGAAACTCATCCAAGCAGCACAGCCGTAATTTGAGCACAAGACAATGAATCCCAATCCCAAGCCAATCAGCCAGATCAGACGAATCATAGGATAGATCGTCAGCGGCGACGCGAGCAGAATAGTAGATCGATGATTTCTCGGATCGGTGATTGCCCGTCTGAGGAATCCGCGCGGGTTTTGACGGGGCAATTCATGCGCCAGCCGTGCATACTCCTGCGTTGAGAATTTGTAGACTACCCGGTTTTCTGGATCGACAACAGCTAGCTCGTCCATGCTGCTTGCCAACGCGATCTCATCCTCGATTTCACCTGGCGGTACGAGGTGATCGGGATCGCTTTGTCCCGTAAGTCTTTCATGGCGCCTACCGAGGAAGGCCTGAAAGTCCTTGTAGCGCAAGAGTAGAGCATCGTCCGTTTTGGTCACCGGAACCGAAAGTAGCTTTCGCCAGACGTTGCGCTGGTTGAATAACGCTGGCTCTGGCTGAAGAACGCCGAGGACCAACGGGCAAAGAGCTGCCAGCACTCCCATCGCGCAAAGCAACATGAGCTGGTTCTTTAGCTCATGATAGTCCCGCCGCACAATCGCACGGACGGCGATGCATAGCGCGCTCGTTCCCACCAGTATGGCAAAGAACATACTCACCAGTACCTTTACCTGGCTTATGATCAAGAGCGCTAAAGTCCAGCCAAAGAGAGCTATTGCTCGTCGTTTCGGCCTGAACAACGCAACCATGAACAGCAGGATCATGACGGGATAGAACAAGGCCTGAGTAAACTCTGTCATATCGATGGTCGCAGCCCAATAGGCCCAGTTCGACTTGTCCAGCAGGGGAAGTAGCGCGAAGAAAGCATGGAAGGATCCGAACGTCATCCGCATCCAAATGAGGCCGACTAAGACAAACGCAAGTAGTAGAAGCGGTTGAACTATGAGCGCGGCGCACGAGTTATAAGCGCCGGTCAGCCGCATGTAGAGATATAGGAGATACGGATATCCAGGCTGGCGAACGTAATCAGGCAAACCGAATTGATCTCGCCCTGGCACAAAACCTCGGTGCGCCGCGACAGGCACCGGGCTCTCGGCCGAAGTCAGGTTGGTTACGACAAGTCTTCCATTCCGGCCTGCAGTGACGACTTCATCTGCTGAGGTGAACACCAGGCTCGTCACGGCGGCGCCTTGAACCGGAAAGACTCGCGGCTCTCGGTCCGGATCCTGCACGTCGAGCGTCCCGACCCCGCTGCCTGTTGCTTGTCTTTCGGACGATGGGAAGACGGCAATGGCAGTTGCTGCAGTGTGTCTGGAACCGCGGTGTTCACAGCCCCAGTGCTCTCCCTGAGAGGTACAGACGAGGGTTCCGCCTCCAACCAGGCTCGCCGCGAACCGATCCGGGCGGTAGAAAGAGATCCCAGAAATAGCCGTCCGATCGTGGCCTGGAATCGCCACGAACGTACCGTCTCTCCTCCAGAGGGATACCTGCCAGTCTGAGCTGGATGCCGCAAACAAGTCCCCATCCGGGCTGAAGTCAACGGCGGTGATCGATCCTTCATGCTTCCAGAGCGGCTCGCTGGCTGGGATGCCGTCCTTTGTCCATAGACGAATGGTGCCTTCAAAGCCACCGGTGAGTACATGTCGACCGTCCGGGCTGAGCGCCATTGCTGTGATATGCGCGTGATGAGTCGCAAAATGGCGGATCGGCAAGAAGGTCTTTGTTGAATAGAAAACGACCGACCCGTCTCGGCCCGCGACAGCGAGTTCAGAGCCGTCCTCAGTGAATGCAATCCTGGTGATACCGCCCTGCCCGGTCTCCGACTGATGCGTAGGACCGAGCAGTGTGTGATTCGAGGGCGTCCAGAACTTCAACATCCCGTCGCCGCCCGCCGAGGCGAGGAGATTGCTCCCTGGGCTGAAGGCTACTGTGACTCGCGTCAAAAAGGGACTATATCCAGGCGTGATCTTGAAGCGCCTCGTCTCTTCAAAGCCATAATAAGGCTTGCCTGCAAAGTACAACGCCAACGTCGTATAGCCATCGAAGTCATCGGTCGGAGCGCCGCAACTTCTGTAGCTCTCAGTATTCAACGAAGCTCGCGAGGCGGTGTTGAAGGAGCGCATCGACAAGAGGATAAAGCCCAGTATCGTCAGAACATCCACGAGGGCCGTCAGCGAGGTTGCTGGCCGGCCCGAGGGTTGAGCCCAGCGTCGAATCAGACACCGAACCGCGAGTACCGCAGCTACACAGATCCATGCCGCGACGAGTGTAAACTGGAGGATGGTAGACTGTGGGAATAGAATCGGCCTGGATGATCGGAGTATCCAGGCGGAACTCAAGACCGAGCCACAGACGACTCCGTACAGAATGGCTGGATTGCGACGTGCAGGCTTGAGGAAACCGATCATCCTTCCGGTCACTAGTCTAAGGGGCCCCCAGGTTCTTCGTCAGGCCGGAAATGCACGAGCCGGTGCTTGTATTCTCCCCGTACAGCACCGCACCGCCATCATCGACGCGTGATCGACGATGAGCCGGCTGTGATGTAGTCAGGCACGCGATGACTGGGCCGGTCCCGGTGTCACTTCTCGTATCAATTCGTCGAACAGATCGGGCCCCAGTTGGCGTCGCAGGACAAACACGGGGTCGCTGGTGGTCGGTTCGACGGTCAGCCCGTTGTCGATGCTGATCGTCTTCGGATCGGTTGGCCATCCGGGCGTGGGGCCCGCATGTTGATTCAGAGCGGCCAAATGGACCTCCAGGCACACCGGTGTCGACGCATCCGTTGCCCGCTCTGCCAGGCGTTTGACCTCCACGGTGTAATCCATGACATCGTTGCCCGACAGCGTGGCGAAGGGAATGGCCAAGGACCGACACAGGTCAGCGAGTGAAATCGAGCACCGGCGCTCGCTGATTGTCGACGCCATGGACTGATTGTTGTTCTCGACCACGATCACGAGGGACAAGTTGTGAGACTTGGCAAACACGAGACCCTCATAAAAGGGCCCTTCCTCCATCGCCCCATCACCGGTGAGAACGATGACGACGCCGCCCAATCCACGCACCTGCTTGGCGAGCGCGAATCCGCAGGCAACCGGAATGTTGTTGCCGAGAATGCTGGATGAATATACGATGCCGCGCGCCCGATTCACGAGATTCATCGATCCGAGATGACCGTGACAGAGGCCGGCTCCGCGGTGGAGGAACTCATCGCGGATGCCGTCGAGTCCGTCGGCTCGCGCGAGGTTGTACGCGAGATTCCGATGGGAGAGGACAAGCTGATCCAGGGGCCCCATCGAGTCGCTGACGGCGATCGCGATCGCTTCGTGGCCGATGGCGCAATGAACGGGAACGACAAAGAGCTTCTGTTTCAGGTCTTCATTGATGAGCAACTGCCAGTAGCGCAACCGCAACACCCTTCTCGCCAGCTCCAGGCTCTTTCCCTGCATCCGCGGTGCTCTCAGAGTCATCGTCTCTAGTTTGCAGGCAGCAGCGTCATCAAGCCTTGCCTCAAGCCGATGGCCGGCCGCCATCCGAGTACGTCGCGGGCTTTGGTATTCGAAGGATTACGAATACTGATTGCCGACGGATCGCGTTCAACGACTTTCGGAGATCGGCCCAGGATCGCCGCGCTTTCCTTGATGATGTCACCCAGAGACACAAGCGTGTCCCCTGAAAGATTGAACGTCTCATGTCCCTGGCGACCGAGCGCCGCCAGGATCCCGGCGGCCACGTCGGTTACGTGAATGAAGCGCCGGGCGGTTCGCGCCGATCCCTTGATTTCCACCACGTCTTTCGTCGCGACTGCATCGAACAGCGCTTCAACGGCGGACCAATTCGCCAGCCGCGGCCCGTACACGATCCCAAACCTCAAGACCGTCGCCGCACATGGACCGCCGGCGAAGGCAAGGGTGAGGGTGCGTTCGCCGACGATCTTGGTCAGCGCGTACTCCGAGGAAATCCGGTTGACGTCGATGACCGCCTCTTCGGACTGGCTGGCGTCATTCGCCACTTCGCCATAGACCCATTCGCTGGATGCGAACACGAACTGGCGAACGGCGCGCGCGCGGGCCGCGCGTATCAGGTTCATCGTGCCGCCGACGTTTACGTCGAATGCCGCCAGTGTGTCTCTGCGGCAATCCTCGTCCCGCGATATCGCTGCAAGGTGGATCAGAACGTCGGCACCGGTCGGAATCGCCTCATCGATGTCCGGCGAACGAATATCCATAGGGATATGGCCGGCCGCCGAACACGCCGACACATCGATGCCGACGTATTGGATGCCGCTCACACAGCATTGCTTGATGAGCTCGCGGCCGATGAAGCTCTCGCATCCGGTAATGACGACTCTCATCACAGCATCACAAGTTGTGGGACTGGCACGATGAAACGCCCGCCACGCGTCCGGTAGGCGGCCGGTTGCTCGAGGATCTCGTCGACAAGATTCCAAGCGAGAATCAACACGTAGTCAGGCTGGTCTTCGATCAAGCGCGATGTGGCCACGACCGGGATGTGCATTCCCGGGGTGTAAAGCCCCCGCTCTAGTGGACTTCGATCGGCGATGTACTCGAGCACGTCGGGTCCGATGTCGAGGAACGCTGGCAGCGTGTTTCCCTTGGCCGACGCGCCGTAGCCAACGAGCCGTTTGCCTTCTGCCTTCAGGCGCCTGAGCGTTGTTGCATGGCGCCGACCATTCCGGAAGCGCCTGTGACGAGCGCACGCGGCCGCACGAAGGACACCGCTCTATTCCGGCGCGGGCAGAAGCAGCCGCGATCCGTGCGTCTCGTAGCCGACTTCGACCTCGGTCATGTCGTGCAATGTTTGCCGCACGGCCGCCTGGCGGTCCGGGTCCACAATCAGCATCAGGAATCCGCCGCCGCCAGCGCCGCACAGCTTTCCTCCCGCGGCGCCTGCATCGATTGCCCGTTCGTACCACACGTCGATGCGATCGGAGCTGATGCCGCTCGCAAGGACGCGCTTGACGCGCCACGTCTCGTCAAGTGTGCGGCCGATCTCGATGGGATCCACGCGATCGTGCAGGATTCCTCTGAGGCGGTGCGCGTGGTCACGGAGCGACCTCAGTGCCGGCAGTCGCGACGCGACGTTCTCCCGCTGTTCGGTGAGGATGCTGCCGGCGCTGCGCTGAATACCCGTCCAGAACATCATCAGGTGTCTGAACAGATCCTCGATGGTGCCGTTCTGATGGCGCCGCTGGGGCTCGAGCGTGACGCTTCCATCGGGGCAGAAGGTAAACAAATTCAGCCCGCCGAACGCCGCAGCGTACTGATCCTGCTTGCCAATCGGACGCTTCAACACGTCGATTTCGATCTGGCAGGCCTCCTGCGCGAGCTGGCCCGCAGTGACTCGTTCTCCCCGGTACGCGTGCAGCGCGTTCAGAAGACCGACGGCAAAGCTGCTGGAAGAGCCGAGCCCCGAGAAGGCCGGAAGATCCGCGACCGTACTGATATAGATGGGCGGATGGACCTCGAGCAGCCGCAGGCATTCGCGGGCGATGTCGTTCCGAATGTCATCGAGCCGATCGGCATGCTCGGTCTCGGAGTAGTTCACGCGATACGCTTCGTTGAACAGCTCACTGTGGCACCGGACCGTGACGTAGACGAACTTGTTGATCGTCGTGCTCAGCACCGCGCCGCCCTCACGCTCGTAGAAGACCGCCAGGTCAGTGCCGCCGCCGGCGAAGCTGATCCGCAGCGGCGTGCGCGTAACGATCAAGCCGGGCTTTTTGCCGTTGAAGGAATCAGCCATGCTTCAGCGACCAGTCGTACGGGATCTCAGGGGAGTGTGGGTCGAGCCGGAGCATCTCCGCCGGATCGTGAGGGTGCGTGGCGCAGTTCGCGAGCACGACCATCCGATCGCCATAGGCCTTGTATCCGTTGGCGATCCCGGGTGGAATCTGCACGAGACAGTACTGGTCCTCACCCAGAAAGACCTCCTGCACTTCCCCCCGCGTCGGCGACCCATCCCGCATGTCGTACATGACAAGTTTGGCGCGGCCGACAATCACCGCGTTGTTCACCGTCATCCGCGTGTGAATGTGCCACGCCTTGATCGCGCCAGGCCAGGCGCAGGAGAAATAGATCTCGCCGAACCCCAGAAAAATGGGATCCGTCGCCTTCAACATGTGCATGATCTTGCCCCGCTCGTCGACGATCTGTCGGAGGGGAACGATCCTGACGCCGTCAATCATGTTCGTAGTGCCGCCGCGCTCCAACGTAACGACCCATCGAGCCGTCCCCGGTCCAACAGGCTCCGGAGCCAGGTCAGACGCGTGAACCGCGGATCGGTGAAACGCTCGTGTGTCAGCGCGATCCGTCTGAAGGCCCCGCAGAGTTCCCGCGCGCCATCCTTCACCGTCCAGCGGAACCGGAAGTCCGGAAACGCGCGCGCGAACTTCTCGAAGGAAGCCTTGTAGGTCCGTCGATCGGCATCGGGGCGCGCCAGGCGCTCGAGCGCACTTCCGGGGAGCGCGTCAATGACCGCCTCGGCCAGCTCGATGATCTGGTGGTTCATGTCGTCCCGGCCGTTGTTGAATGCCTGGTTGTGCACGACTTCGATGGGAGCTTCGAGGACGTGCACGAACGAGCGCGCCACGTCTTCGACGTGGACCACCGGCCGCCAGGGCCGGCCGTCACCCTGAAGGACGACTCTGCCGCTGGTCACCGCCTGGCCGACGAGATTGTTCAGCACGGTATCGAAACGCATGCGCGGTGAAACGCCGTACACGGTGCCGTTTCGCAGAAACGTCGGTGAAAAGCCGTTGCCCGCCAGGGCAGCGATCGCGCGCTCAGCCCTCACCTTGGACCGGGCGTAGTCGGTCTTCGGATCGAGCGTCGATTCTTCGGTCACGACCTCGGCTTGAGCCTGCCCGTACATGATGCAAGACGAGGAAAACAGGAAGCGGCGGACACCCGCTGCCTTCGCCAGCTCCGCCAGCCGCACGGATGCCCGGCAATTGATGTCGTCGGTCCACTCCGGTTTGAGACTGCCGACGGCATCGTTGCTCAACGCGGCGAGGTGCACGACCGCATGGAACCCCTCGAGATCGGCCGGTTGTAAATCACGCAGGTCCGCGCGGATCGCCGGAACCGCCGGCGCGTCGTCGACGAGCGTGCACTCCTCGAAGTAGCCGGTGTCGAAGCCGACGACATCGAAGCCGCGCGCCTGGACGATGGGCGTCATGACCGAGCCGAGGTAGCCCAGGTGGCCGGTGATAAGGACTCGCTTCATTTCAGCGCGCTGACGGTTGCTGGTGCCGCGTGGAGCATCTCGCGCGTGACGTCCAGCAAGCTGCGCGTTTCGTCGACCAGAATCGAAGGGCATCCCGCCGCCCGCGCCGCTTCGGAGTCCCGCTCGTCATCGCCGATGAACCACGTGCGCGTGAGGTCGAGTTGGAAGGCGTGTTGAGCCTGAAACAACATCCCGGGTTTGGGCTTGCGGCACTCGCAGCCTTCGTTCCACCCGTGCGGGCAGTGGAAAACGGCGTCGATGTCGCCCCCGGCCGCGCGGGCTTCCGCCTTCATGTGCTCATGCACCTCGGCAAGCGCAGCCTCGGTCATCACGCCGCGCGCGATGCCCGCCTGGTTCGACACGAGAATCACGCGATAGCCCGCGTCCTTGAACAGCCGCAAGGCCTCCTTCGCGCCAGGCAGCCAGACCCAGTCGTCCCAGCTCCGCACGTACTCGGCGCGGGGCGGCTTTTGATTCAGCACGCCGTCCCGATCGAGGAGGATCGCCGGATCGCGTCTCAGGAACTGGTGGGTCAGCGGCAGCCGCTCGTGCGACCCGACGCTGTAGTACCGGTGATCGGTGAGATATGCGCACAGCTGACGGCGCGCTACCAACTGCGGGTAGACCGTGCCCTCGAACGACACGTTTTGAGCCGGCAGCAAATCCAAGACCTCCCGCCGCAGAATGAAGAATCCGATGTCGACGCCTCCCAACCCAGGCATCGTTCGACCCTTGTCGTACGCCGTGACGTACTCGTCGGCATCGACGATGAGGTTGTCGCGTGTGTAGCGGTCTCGGTTGCGATACACCGTGACCAGCGCCGGAACGTTCTTCGACACGAAGTGGTTCCACAGCGGTTCGAAGCGCATCGGCCAGTAGTTATCGCAGTAGAGCAGCATGAACACCGGGTCCAGAAGCGACGCCGCCTGTTTGATCCGCCATCCGGTGTCGTCCTCGGCGTCGGTGATCGCGTAGCTGATTTCGAGACCCCACCGGCTGCCGTCGCCGAAGTACTTCTGAATGACTTCGGGCATGTATCCGAGCAGAAGCAGCACACGACGGAAGCCTTGCGAACGCAGCAGTTCGATGACGTACTCCAAAAATGGACGGCCGTGAAACTCGATCATCGGCTTGGGCCGATGATCGGTCAGCGGCCGAAGACGGACGCCCCGGCCTCCCGCCAGAATGACCGCTTGCGTAGGTCTGATCATCTAATTAGTACGATTAGTACGACTTTGTCAGATCCGCAGTTGACGAAACCGCTGTTCGGCTTGCTTCATCCACTGCATGTATCGAGGGCGACTGACGAATAGCAGCCCCGTGAAGATCTCCTGGACGAAGGCTCGGGCTCGAAGCTGTGGCGCCGAAGCAGCAATTCGAGTTCCAGCACGGAAAAGTACCGCGTGCTCATCGGACTCGGCGAGCCGCCACGCCACTCCGGGTTGACGGAACTGAGCAGAACCGTTCCTCCCGGGCTGAGCACCCGCCGACAGTCCGACATGAACAACTCGGCGTCGGGCAGGTTGTACAGGGCCTCGAACAGCACGACGAGATCGAAGCTGGAGTTCGCGAACGGCATCCCCCGCGCGTTCATCTGCAAGACGTTCGAGCAATCGCGGATAGTGTGCCCTAGCGCGGCGAACGAGGTCGAGTGTGATGTCGCCACCCACGACGAACGACGCATGTCGGGCCAGCACACCACTTCGAGGACGCGCTTTCCGGCCGCGCGCTTCGCAGCCTCGTCGTAGCGGGTGCGAATCATCGATAACTGTTCCCGCGTCGCCCTCCCTCCCGGCAACTCGGTGATGCTGGTGAAATCGCGGGGCGCTGTCTTCATCCTCGCCCCAATGGACAGGCCGTGAGGCGGTGAGGACCGTTTTCACTCCGCACGCCACCGTCCCCGTTCACGCGTGTTCTCCGATCACGGCGTATCCGATGTACGGGTCCCACGGGAACCGCTGCAGCTTCAACTGTCCGAGCCCAACGGTCTCGAGCGCCGCGAGTGTCTCGCCCGGCCAGATGGGATCGTCCAGTTCGTCGAAGGCCAGTATTGCCCCGCGCGGCATGCGCGGAAGAAATGCCTGGAGCGCGATCTTTGTCGGCTCGTAGAGATCCAGATCGAGGAACAAGAGGCTGACCACGAGGTGCGATTGTTGGCGGACGAACTCGGGTATCGTCTTGGTGACATCCCCTTTGATCAGGTGGACTTTGTCGATGTGGCCCAGGAACCGGTCCTGGTCGTAAACCGAAATGATGTCCTGCAACTCGTCGAAGGAGTCCGCTCGGAGTTCGCCTGTCGCCGGGTTCTTGTTTTCGTTCAGATCCCTGTCAGACACCGACGGAAACCCTTCAAAGCTGTCGAACCCGTAGATCCGCCGCGTCAGATTCGCGGGCTCGAGGACAGCGCTCAAGTGCGCCCACGTCATGAGCCCGAAGCCGCGGAACACTCCGCACTCGACGACGGAGCCCTTGGTCTCGACCACTTTTTTGAACAGCTCGTAGAGCGTGATGAATCGCGTCACAGTTTTCCGGCGCGCGTACTTGGGGAAATTCTCGAGCCGGACCTCGACGCTGTCCTTACAGCCCCCGAAGATCTCTTCCAGCCGCTTGCCCGCCTGCTCTTCCTGCGGCATGTTAGTGGACCAGCTCGACACAGGCCACCGCGCGAGCAGCCGCGACATAGTCAGGCTCGAGCGCGCCGCGGCGGTGAATGTCGAAATACCGGCTCTCGGTGCAGGCCGATTCGTCGGCAATCTGCCAGCTCCCGGCATACTTGTAATAGTCGACGTTGCACGCGGTACCATCAAAGGTGTCGCAAACGGCGCGGATATGGTCCCTGTCGAACTGCTGCAGCCACTCGTGGTTTTCGTAACGTCCGTACGGCACGGTGAGCAAT
Organism: Acidobacteria bacterium RIFCSPLOWO2_12_FULL_66_21; assembly: GCA_001767455.1. Lineage (GTDB taxonomy): Bacteria > Acidobacteriota > Vicinamibacteria > Vicinamibacterales > 2-12-FULL-66-21 > 2-12-FULL-66-21. The sequence continues at coordinate 126,305 of MELC01000041.1, read as the reverse complement.
AACCTGCCGCGGGGCTTCAGCACGCGCTTGAGTTCACGCACCGCCTTCACGTAGTCCTGAGGTCGAGACTCGTTGCGCCGTGAGTCGGGGGAATAGATGAAGGTGTTGTTCATCCCGATGTGTTCGAGTACCGAGATGCACGCGACCTCGTCGAAGCAGCCGTCCCGAAAGCTCGCAAGCCGGAGATCTCCCCGGACGTACGACACATGTTCGCCGAGAATGACCGGTTCTTCTGTCAGGTTGGAGATCACGACCGAACGCGCCCGCAGCGCAGGAAGCGCGAGAACCTCCCGGTCGTTCAATGTCGATCCGGCGTCAAGCAGCCGGCCGGCCGCGACTCCGAGCCTCGCAACGAGCCAGGGATACTCGACCAAGCGCTCGTCGAGCCGGGATCCATATCCGTCGGGCAACGCCGCCCGGCGTCGAAAACGATCGAGCAGGCTCTCATCGCGCAGAATCCGGCGGAGCGCACGATTCTTGTATTCCGCGTACCCGATAGCCCAGGGCTTGCGGCCGCCAGCGATGTAACGTCCAATGCGCACCTGACGTTTGGCGGACTCGATCAACCCGTGCATCTCGTGGAAGGACGACTGTCAGGGGACGGCTCGCCGACCCGACGCCGGTCGCTGGGCCGACGGCCGCCACCGGCCGACTCTCAGGGCGCGCAACAACCGCCCGCCTTGCCGCCGAACCCCGTTGATGATGGCGATACGGGCATGCACGTGGAGGTAATTCGCGGCGGACCAACATGAGAGCCGCAGCTTCTGAAACACGCTCAGCTCTGGCGTCGTCGCGATGATCCGCTGCAGAAAGGCCTCCCGCACGAGCATGGGATACTTCACCGCCAGTCGGCTCTTGATCCCCATAACGCGTGCCATGTTGGCGTAACTGGTCGACGTTCCTCCCCACCTCTTGACCATCAACGTTTCCGGGACGACGACGAACTCGCCAATGAGGCAGAGTTTGGCCAGGACGAGGTGATCGGTCGCGATGACGTTCGGCATCGGCACCGCGCTGGCCAGCGCTTCCCTCTTGTAGAGACCATAGAAGATGACACCAACATGGTTTCCGTCGTGAATCGTGCTCTTGTAGCGCGCATATCGCCCGGCGGGCGGCAGACCAATGGTGCTGAATCCCCGATCAACGAGGATCTGTCTGCCGGTCTCGCCGTCCACCCACTCGCCACGTGTGCCCGCCAGGATGAGCCGCTCGGAAAGACTGAACGCGTCGATACACGCCCGAACGTAGCCAGGCGCCCACCAGTCGTCATGGCACGCCCACATGAAATAGCGGCCGCGCCCCAACGCGAATACCGTGTTGAAGTTCGCCACGGCTCCGATGTTGGCCGGCTGCCGGTAGTACCGAATTCTCCCGTCGCGTCGGGCGAGATCGAGGCAGACTGCCGCTGTGCCGTCTGTCGACGCGTTGTCGGAGATGATGAGCTCGAAATTCGTGTACTCCTGGTCCAGTAACGACGTCACAGCCCCGTGCAGGTGTGGCATCCCGTTGTAGACCGGCATGCCGATGCTGACAAGCGGCCCGTCTTTCACGTTCAGTCCGCCACACACTTCAGGTAGCCTCCCGGTGCCGCCGTAATCAACAGCTTTCCGTCAATCTCTCGATCGACGACAAAGCGGTCGTTGGAAGAGAGGAACGCCTGCACTGCCGTCCCCGGGCTATTACCCCTTCCCCACGGACGATCCTGAATCGACCCGTCCGGCATCTCCTCGATCACCGTGTCGAACACGACCAGATAGCCGTCCTTCTTGATCAGCGGCGAATAGACCTGCAGTTCTTGACGCACGTGTTCGTGAGTGTGGCTCGAATCGAGGGTCACGAGCACCCGTTGACGTCCCCGGGCGCGCTCACGGACCTGTCTCAGCACTGCTTCGTCCGTCGACGAACCCTCAATTAGACCAATCCGCTTCGACATCGGGTGCGTTTCGATGGCGGCGCGATTGTGCGATCGGATCTCGACGTCGACGCCGACCACCAGGCCGTCGCCACCCAGCAGCTCGAGCATCGACGCATAGAAGACCAATGAGCCGCCATGCGCCACGCCGGTCTCGACAATCAAGTCGGGCCGCGTGCGCCAGATGATCTCCTGCATCGCGATGATGTCTTGCGGATACTGGATGATCGGGCGACCCAGCCACGTGAAGTGATGGGCGTATCCGTGCTTCACGCTGGCGACAAACCAGTCGCGCGTGAGCGATTCGAGTGCGACATCGCCATGCATTTGCGCGATCGTCGTGCGGTTGCGCTCTTCAAAATCGCTCATCATGGATCGTCACGATCTCGGTCCTCACGCCGTCTTCGGTCACACGTTTGGCCAGGGATTGATAAACCTGCAAGAGGGTCGCGGCGTCGCGGTAGTACTCGACGGTGAGGTATTGGATAGGCGCCCCAAGCGCTGTCAGCGCTTCCACTATCGCGAGCTCGCTCTCGCCAGGTGGCTCGTGAAGGTCTTCAAAAATTCCATTGAGCATGCCGGCTCGGCTCAACTGGACCTCGCGGATTCCCTTCAGGGGTAACTCGCGAATATAGTCCATCGGCTCGCGATAGCCCATGTAGTGGGCGCTGACCATGGCGTGGCCCACATCGAGCAGCAGTGGGATGCGGGTGAACTCGACGATCCGGTGGACGAAGGCCGGCTCGCACACGTGCTCGTACGCCCCTGTGGGAAAGTAGTTCAGATTCTCCAGTTGGATGTAGCCCGAGAAGTGGCCTCGCAACCACTCCGCGTTTCTCGCGCACCGCTCCAGATACTCCTCGTCGGAGACCAGGCTTGACGCCGGCGCGGAGCGCGGTAGGCCGTTGGCGGTGTAGACCGCCACGAATTCGCAGTTGGGTCCGATGTCGCACGCGAATGACGTGTACTTGCCGCTTTTCAGCGCTGTCAGGAATCCCGAGCGTTCGAGTGCTGTAGGGAGGTCCGGGTCCGCGATATTGTACGAGCACTCGAGGAAGTGGGTCTTGCCCCGAAAGAGCTCTGGGCCCGGGCGCTTGAAGCTGATAGCGTTTACGATGGGCAACAACGCGTCTTGGCGTATCCGGAAGGCGTCGCTCAAGGGGACACAGAGCTTCATAGCCTGTAGTTGCATCGGCCGGCAGTTTCTTCTGAGTGACTCACCCGCCAAAACTCCTTGCGGGCACGCTCGGTCTCAAGAACGGGAATTTCTCTAGATCCACGTATTGAGTCCAAGATGGGTCGAGGATAAAGTCGCTCAGCCTCCCCGCCTGCCTTCGCATCAAGTCGACATGCTGTTCATTACGCAATTGGGCAACAAGGAGCCTCCACAGCCTGTTGTCACTCGCCTTGTTCCACTTTGACACCTCGTCATCGCTAAAGTATGGGCAGAAGTGATACACCGCCCCCTGCAATATGCAGAAATAGAAGTATGCCACGATCTTGGCGGCCTTGACTTGTGCGCCGCTTAGAGGCTTCAGCGCCCGGATGTTTTTCAGACATGCTTCGTATTCATGTTCGTCCTCCGGCTCGATCGTGAATCCAAAGCCACTGTACGCGCTCTCGCCCCCCAGCACGCATGGAATCCCGACCGTGGCGTACTCGAGGCCCGCCGTGCCGATGCAGGTCAGCACTGCGTGGGCCAGATGCCGGAGTGAGCGAGCGTTGAAATCTGCATCGCTCCTGAGGAACCGGATGTGGTTGTACCTGTTTTGAGCGAAGAGCGCTTCGACGTGCAGATCCTTGGTTGGATAGAACCAGGCAGCGGGGTGATCTTTGAAGATCCAATTAACGTCATCGGTTATCTTCGCGATTTGCAGAGTTCGCATGAACCAATGATAGTAGTCTTGAAAAATCATCGGCCTCGCGAAATGCGAGTGAGGATAGTCGTTGAACGCATGCAGCATCACGAAGACGACGGGCTTACGGACATCCAGCCCGTATTGAGCGCAGAACGACTGCCGATCGCTGAAGGTCCTTTTCGCCGCGTTGAAGGCGAGCCCGGCAGCCACATCGTCCACGTCGTGATCAAAGCGACGTTCGATGTACTCTTCGGCCGGTCGCAGAATGCTGCCGTCCTCATTCGCCATCATCAGCTCGAAGTAACCTCGCTCCGGCTTGGCCGGGTAGATCCCCACATCGACTAGGGAGCGGTACCGCTTGATCAGGATTTGATGTGAACCGACCCGGCTGAGCACTTCAATGCCATGCCGTAACAAATGCCGGCTAATGGTCGAGCCTGGCAGGCCGACCAGATGAGCCAATACGGCGGTCCGGATCGGATACCGTCCGATCACATCCTCGATGACGAGACGCAGGAAGTAGAACTCCCACAACGTCCACAGGACCCGACGATCTATGGCATTCACGGTGGCGTATCCGCCCGCCAACACCGCGTCATAGATCGCATCGCCGAAACGGACGCCGTCCACCCGGAAGTGCAGCAGATCGGCGGGCGTCTTGATCTTGCGATACGCCCTCAGCGCCGGCAGGAGTGCCAATAGTTTCACGAAGAGGTAGCGCCATCCGCGGCGATAGACGAGTGTGGCGTCTGGATAGGATTCCAGCAGGCGCGCAGCCACACTCGTCGGTTGGGCGTTGACGAGAAAAAGCATTCTCAAGTGCTTGGCGCGGGCGACAATGGATGCAAAGGACGCATCGCTCATGCAAATAATAGGATGATTCTCCACCGGGACGAGCACATACCCTGCTCGGTCTCCTCCTTCGTTGCCGTTGGAAAGAGCCCGCCAAAAGGTTGCGTTAGCCTGCAGAAATTCCTGCTGGTCGACTGACAGCGGGATGGGAATGACTCGGCGAAACAGTCCGTACGCGCGTATCCGAAACCAACGGGCAGCCTTATACGCCTTCAATGCCACAATGCATCCCATTCTTCTTATCTGCATTCGGAGGCGTTGAGGCATGCGATTACCTTGCGATCACACGCAGAGCTTTTCGCGCAAGACTGCACGAATGGCTTTGACGTCCGTCATCCCGATTGCCTCGTCCGTGGTAATCCTGACGTCAAACTCGGTCTCGACTGCCAGCATGAGCGTAATATGAGCCAGCGAGTCCCAGCGTGCCAAGGTGCCGACCGATACGGTGTCGTCTATGTCATCCACGCCAAACACTTCCTTGAACACATCTCGGAGTCGGCCGTTCAATGAATCGATCATAGACACTGCCCTCTGTCATCCTCGTTTCTCCACGTGACTCGATGCAGGGCGGACCGATCATGGTGCCACTGGACGAGAGACAGCATCCAACGACTCCTTCCGAGGCAAGATTCACCCGCCTGCTGGAAGTGACAGCTCTCGAAAAACGTCGCGGCGGCGCTGTTCCTGTTGTTCGGCAGGTACTCACCCGTCAGCGTCTTCACACCAACCCGCTTGACGTCCTCAGCCACCTCGCCCAGGAATACGTGCTCGATGCGGAGGCCCAGCGCGCGGCACGACAGGAGGCATGTGTCGATTGCCGCGCGGTCGTCGCGTACTTCGATGATGATCACGCCCACTAAACCGCAGTGACCAAAAACATCGGCCACCTCCAGCGTATAGATCAGCATGTTCGGGCGCCGCATGAGCGCTGCTATTTCCGCATCACTGTACCTCCTGGTTGTGAGGTTGAACTGATTCGTCTTCCGCGTCAGCTGCGCCACGCGGCCTATTTCCCTCTCCGTCATGCGGCCGATGACGAGGTGAACGCACAGGCTGGCGATGAAGTCCTCGCGGCTTGGAGCCGTTGCCGCCAGATCCTTTCGTTTCCGGGCGTCGGCATACAAGCTGGCGCGCGCCCGATCTTCGTTCGTGACCGTCAGGCTCTCGAAGTCGACCAGTTCCCACAGAAACGCAACGTACTCCGCTGGATCGTCGGGCAGGTCGTAGACGGCCACCTCCGGGAGCGCCCGCCGGATCCACGCACGCTGAACGGCATCGTCATCCAGATAGACGAGACTGTCGAGGCCAAGGTCAAGCTCCTCGGCGATAGAGCGAAGATTCACGGCCTTGTCGAGCCAGTTCACGCGTACAGCAGCGAAGCTCGCTTCACGAAGCACGCAGTACGGATGATCACGCAGAATCGGCCGTACGTCCTCGATGTGGTTTTGGCTGTTCACTGCCAGAAGAACACCGCGTCGCCGGAGCTCCGCGATGGCACGCTGAAACTCGTAGTACTCGCTACCGGAGCCTCTATCCTGAAGACGAACCCCATGCGGGCCGTCCTCGCCCACGGTGCCGCCCCACAAGGTGCCGTCGAGGTCCAGCACCAGGCATTTCGCCACGATCCCCTTCAACGCGCGCACATATCCCGCGCATTTCCGCGCCACCGCTGGTAGCAGCGAGTCGCTGATCCTGATATCACCCAAGCGGCGCATCTTCGCGTTGCTGCTGCGTTCCTTGCCGTGATGAGCACATAAGGCGTCATACGCGAATATGCGAACCTGTGGATCTCCTGCGAGCGCCTCCCTCAGCTTGGCATTGACTTCCTGATGCAGTACTCCAGAGGGATCCGTCCCGATTGAGAACGGGAATCGCACTGGTACATTGAAATCGAACAAGACCAGCAGCGCTTGAGACCGTGACTTGAACGCGTCCACGAGCGTCACCAACTCGGCCACAGCCCTGTTGACGATGGCGGCCGGCGCTCGCGAATCGTCCTCCACGGGCACGACCGCCTCGAGCTCTGCGATCAAAAACACGATGTCCGGCTCGCCGCGATAGAGCTCGCTGTCGCGGTCCAGTACTTCCTGGCGGAACTGGCCATAGCCGCCCACATACACCGAGGGCCAGATGCCGAGTCGATGACACTCGACAGCCAGCGGTGGAGCGAGCGGCGCCGCCGTAAAGGACGAAACGATTCCGATTCGAATGGTGGCAGCGCTCGCCCATCCGGTCGGAGGCTGGCCCAACTCCAGAAGCTGTCCGCCGACCCGCTGAACCTCGGCGTACGATGGCGTCTTCGACAGGGTGGCCAAGAGGCCCGCCACCGTGCTTAGAGTGGCTTCCACTCCGACACCTCCCTCGGTTCCTCCTCCTTCCGGCGCTCGTAGTATTCACGGCGAAGCAGACCGAATTGGATCACGTCATACGCTTGATTGTTTCGCAAGACGTGCTCGCGCCGCCGCCCTTCTTGAACCCACCCAAGCTTCTTGAAAAGGATGACGACCGGAACGTTTGGCGCGTGCATGCCTGCCGTCAACCGTCTCAGGTTGAGACGGTCGAACGCGTACCCGGTGATCAGCTCGACGGCCTCGGCCGCAACGCCTTTTCCCCAGTACGACTTGACCCCAATCAAATGGCCCAGTTCGGCGGTCCCATCCACCCAGTTGATGTTGTTCAAGCCGATGTTGCCGATGTGGCGACCGTCCTCGATGGTGACAATCGCCAAGTTGATCTGCGTTTGCGAGCGCGTCGAGCTTTCGTAGTATGCCAGCATGTTCTCCAACGAGTTGGGAAACGTGCCGTTGGACATGTACCGCACAACATCGGAATCATTAAGCCATTGAAAGTACTCCGTCTCGAGATCCTGCCGCTCTACTCTTCGCAGGTAGACCGACGCCCCGACCAGAAACGGATGATACAGTTCTGTCATGGCTTCACTCATCGCACGCACAGTTTCATCGTCCCGCCTCTTCGATCTTTAGCAGAAGATCCCTCCGGCTGTTCCACGGCAAGCGGATTTCGGACCCGAGGTCAACCGGCCCGGCTTCGCAGCGGATCGGGAAGCATTTTCGGCACAACGCCGCCTTTTTGATACAGACGACACGATCGTCGAGATTCAGCAAACAGCCGCCGTAAATGGTTTGGCTTCTGATTAGGTTGTAAATTCTCTCTGGCGACATTGCCAAATCGATAAACTGCCGCTCGCGGACAGGCGGATAATACGACCCGCCGACATTGCGGACGCCTTTGCACCGGCCTTCGAGTATCGACCGCAGGTGACGTCTGAGCAATCTCACGGCAACTCGATCGGCTTTGCGAATCAATGTTGCGATATCGTCGGTCAACCGAATCGGGTATCTTCCTCGACAGAAGATCCGACCGCCGTCCACACGGCCCGTAATACTATGCACGCTCACGCCGCCGAATTTTTCACCGTTGAGAAGCATGTGATAGAACGGATTAGCACCCCGATATTGCGGCAACCAGGACGGGTGCACATTCAAAAAGAGCCGCGGGCGGCTGAACACTTCAGGCGAAAGCATTTCAAAACTCGCGGCGATGCCGACATCGATGTCGCCGGCGTCGGCAAGCGCCTTAACGATTTCGTCGTTGCTGCGGACGATCGAATGCGCCAGGCGCCGCCGGTGACACAGACTGACAAAATCCGCACTGTCGCCGGCTTTCTTGTGAAAACAACAGTGCACGAGCCGGACGTCGCGGCGCGAAGCCAAATGCCCCAGCACGCGAAGATTCGCGCCGGTGAAAACCGCAGAAACTTTCATCGGTTCCCCGCCCGATGCGCGACCGGAATTTCCTCGTCGTTCAGCACGCGTCCGCTCAGCATGATGCGTCGGGAAGCCGTTCCTTCGTTCATCAAAAGGTCTAACACCGAAAGGTGCGAGACGAATTCGCCGTGCAGTTGGCGGTAAACCGGATGCACATAGCGGTGAAACGAAATCGTCAGGCCTTGATCTCTGAACAATTGCGGATCGTACAATTCTTGGCCGCTTTCACCGTCCAAATACTCTTCCGCTCCGGCCGCATGGCATAAATCCACCACTTTTTGGACGCCGCGGCTTTTTCGTACGCCGAAATCCGAACTCAAACCGATCCGTGTTGTGATGCCGAGCAGATGCGCGACCAAAATGATGCTTTCCCGCGCATAATCGACGAGCCATTCCGATCGTTTTTGAAAAAATGAGACAAGGAGCGGATAGTAAACGTCGAAGTACTTTGCGTTCCGATAAGACTCGCAGATTTGGTTCAGATGCTTCGTCGCCCATGGGGAACGACGGTCCACCCGGATTTCGCGAATCGGCGTGCCCAAACGGTAATCGGCGTCGATGTGGACCGACATCCACCGGACTCCCGTCGGCGTCTTAAGCCGGTTGCGAGTCTGCCAGGACTGACGGACAAACTGCGCGTCATCATACAGGAGGAACAGATCGCAACGGTCCATCATGTCGAACATTCCGATCCACGGAAAATAAAACGGCTGGAGCAGCATCGCCTTCATTCGAAACGCCCTTCAAAGAAAATGTTCCGGCAAAAACTTCTCGCCTTTAGAAACATCAACTCGAAGTGTTTTTCCGATTAGTCGGTCCGTCTCGACCGGCGAGATGCCGCCGGCAGGCCTCAGCCCGTCGATATCATCGGCCGCCAGCGTTTCCGACGCTTTCATGAAACGGCGCGCGACAAGACTTCGATGCATCCGGCAGTCGATTTTCAATTCGGAAACTGTTTTCTTCCGGACACCGGAGCCCAGGGCCCGCCCGATGCGGCTCACGCCCCGGCAAAGCGCTCTTAACTCATCGGGCACCACCGACAAGGCGTTGTCGCCTCCCGGCAGATTCCGATCAACCGTAAAATGCTTTTCAATCACGGCCGCGCCGAGCGCCGCGGCGGCCAGCGCAATGTCGACGTTGAGCGTGTGGTCGGAAAAGCCAACCGGGCACTGGTAGCGCCGGCGCAGTTCTGGGATCAACAGCAGATTGGCCTCTTCGTCTGGGCACGGATAGGCTGCGGTGCAATGCATCAGAATAAGCTCCGCATCCGTTATCCCCCGGACTAGGTGGACCGCACGGTCGATGTCGACGAATTCGGAGGCCCCGGTCGACAACAGGATTGGGAGGTTTTTGCTAGCGATATGTTTGATAAACGGCAGATAGGTCAGATCGCCTGACGCGATCTTGAAGGCGGGAACCTGCAACCGCTCCAAAAAATCTGCGGAGCCGGCGTCGAAAGGCGTCGAAAGAAACACGGCCCCGTTTTCTCGGCAAAACCGGCTCAATTCCTCAAACTCTTCAAACGATAACGTTTCTTTCGAGAAACCTTCGAAATCGGGATCCAACGACGATACCAGGCGCTCGGGAACGATCGTTTGAAATTTAACATGGCGCGTGCCGGCTGAGATCGCTTCGATCACCATCTGCTGCGCGAGCGCCAGGTTTCCGCCATGGTTGCCACCGATTTCGGCGATCACGATCGGCGTTTCGTTTTCGTTCGGAAGGAAACGCTTCATGCTGTTTTTGGGTCTTGAAAGCCGTTCTTGGATGCGATCCGCATCGTTTCGGGCACGTAATCGATGTCTTCTTCGGACGCGGACGGTGAAATCGGCGAGTCACCTCGACGTGGTCGGAATCCGACCTTCTGCCGCCTGCAGCGCGAGGTGGCGGCATATCTTGAGCGTTGCAAGGGCTGAGCGCCCGCTCGAGCGGACCTGCTGCCCGCAGTGGATCGCAGCGATGATGTCTTCGAGGGCCGCGGCAAGGGCCGGCCTCTGATGGTTGTCGTGAGTGACGCTCGCGGGCGGGCCCAACTCCTGGGAGGCTGGCGCGCGCGGATCGGGTTGCGGCACGTGCCATTGCATCTCGCGCCCAAACGCCGTCAGGCTCATGCGACCTCGTGTGCCTAGCAGATGCAGCTCGAAGATGCCGTAGGCCCTCTCGTCCAGCCCGATCAGATAGACCGGGACGTTTCCAAACCGCAGGAGGGCGTCCACGGTGGGATCGTCGGCAGTAAAGTCCAAGTGACTCCCAAGCACCTGCACGTTGCTCGAGGGCCCAAACCAGTCCAAGAGCAGGTCGAGAGCGTGGGAGCCGTTGTGAGCGATACCCTTGGAATAGTAGACGACGACTTTCTGGACCGTCCCCAACTCTCCCCGCTCCAGCGCCGCCTTGACACGCCCCACGAGAGCGTCCCAACGGCGCTGGTAATTGACCGCGAGGACGATGCCGCGTCGCTCGTACTCGACTACGAGGGCCTCCGCCGCGTCGGCCTCGGTAGCCAACGGCTTCTCACACCAGACCGCCTTGAGCCCGCGGGCGTCCAGGCAGAGGTCGAGGATCGCCAGATGTGTTTCGTCCGGCGTGCAGATGCTGACGATGTCCGGAGCTTCGACAGCCAGCATCCGAGACACGTCGGCGTACGGCGCGGGATGACCCCACCTGGCGCTGAAAGCCCTGGCTCGTCGTTCGTCAACATCCGCGACGGCCACCAGGTTCGTCGCTCGCTGCAGTTGGTAGGCCTTGGCATGGGTGTAGATTTCGTCTGGACCGGTCCACTCATCGCAAGCGCCAGCGATCTGACCGCAACCGATGATCGCTGCACGAAGCACGGGATCAGTCTCCATCCGTACACCCATTTGTCTTATCGTTCACGCAGCGGGACTCCCGGACGCCTGCTTTCTAGCTAAGCTAGGAGCAACATTTGAAAGGCAGCTCAGGACCTTATCCACCGCTTCGACGATCTGGTGCATGTCAGCCAGGGTATGAGGCAACCTGACCGCTTCGCAGGAAATTACCTGGCCGGCAAGCAGCTCGGCTTTGGAGCAAGCGCCGGGAAAGTAGTTGGTCTCGATCAGCTGGTTCTCGGGAGCCGCGAAAGGATAGCCATGTTTGAAGGCCAGCTTGCGTTGGTACAACGGCTGCAGGTACAGCGGGGCCGTATAGCCTGGACCGAAGCACATGCCTTCCGCATTGAGCGCCGCGATGAGAGCCGCGCGCGGCACGCCGAGCCCTTCGTCCAGATAGCGGAAGTTGAACACGTAAAACGTGCTCACCGACTTCGCGTCCCCATAACCGGGAACCATCGGCACACAACATGAATATCGAGACAGGGCTGTATTGAGGAGATCTGCGTACTGGATCCGGGCGCGATTGAAATAGTCAAGGCGCCTAAGCTGCTCCAAGCCGATGGCGGCCTGCAATTCAGTCAATCGATAGTTGAAGCCCACGATGTTGGTGATGTCCTCGTACCCTGCCGCTTCCACGACGGCCTCGCCGTGGTTGCGAATCAGCGCGAGACGGTAACGCAGCTCCGGATCGTTGGTGGTACACAGGCCGCCTTCGCCCGTCTGAATCGTTTTGTTGACGTTCAGGCTGAACACCCCAATGTCGCCGATCGTCCCGACGTAGCGGCCTTTGTACCTGGCGCCGTGAGCCTGAGCGCAATCCTCGATTACCTTGAGGCCGTGCTGTCTCGCCAGCGCCATGATCGGGTCCATGTCCGCCGGCGTGCCGAACTGATGGACGACGACGATGGCCCTCGTGCGGGGTGTGATGTGCGCGGTGATCGAGTCCGGGTCCAGACAAGCGGTGTCTAGCTGCACGTCAGCAAAGATCGGCACAGCCCCGTAGACCAAGGCACATGCCGCACACGCCGACATGGTATGGGGCGACACAATGACTTCGTCGCCGTAGCCGATCCCCAAGGCGCCGACGCTTGCGTAGAGACCCGACGTCGCGCTGTTGACGGTGACTGCGTAACGGCAGCCGTAGTAGTCACACCATGCCTGCTCCAGCCGCTGGATCCACGGACCTCCCCAGAAACTGAAAGGTGGTTCGGGCTGATGACTGCCCTCAAACAGGGAGAGCCGGCCGCCGGCCAGGACCTCACAAGCCGCTCGCGTCTCCTCCTCCCCCAAGGTGAGGTTCTCAGCCCAGCGAGCCACGCGCACGGGCGCGCCGCCATTGATGGCTAGTTTCGGATCGTTACAGGGGAACATGTCCGGGGGGTGCAGGCTTCAATCATCCTGGCGGTACGCTTTCCAGCGGCGCGGGACGTGGCGGTTTGACTCAGCGAGTGCTGGATTCTGCTTCAAAAAATCAATGACGTCGGACAAAACAAAATACGGGTTGGACGGGTACAAGGCCTCATAGATGGCGCTGATGACTCTGAAGTCTTCCGCCGTATCCACCTCCAGGTGGAGGTCGGGATACCGGTACCACGGCGGAGCTTCGACATTGAGGATCCTGTACCGCTCCGGACGCGAGATAATATTCACCGAGACGAGCTCCCGCTCTTCCGGTCGCGCGACGGCCTGGGCATCGTACAGGACTCTAGAGGGGTAAACGATGACCTCCAGACCAGGAGGAAACGTGGTCTTTACACCGCTCGTAACGTAGTCGTACGCGTCCTGGTGTTTGAGGTACAGGCCGATGATCATGTCGATGATCGTCGGGTCAACCAACGGGCTGTCGCCATAAGATTCCACATTGACGTCTACTTCGAACCGCTGTAGGGCCGAGACGATACGGTCGAGCACCAAGTCTTCGCTACCGCGGAAGCAGCGAACCCCGAGTTGATCCGCCAACTCCACGAGGGGATCGTCATCGGGATTCGTGGTGGTGGCAATGATGACTTCGTCGATGAGCTGCGAGCGCTTGATGCGCTCGACCTGATGAGCCAGCATCGGCTTCCCGACGATAGGCAACAGCACCTTGCGCGGCAAACGGCTCGAGCCGGTGCGAGCTTGGATGGTGGCGGCAATCTTCATACGTCGCTTCCGGACAGAACAAGATCCGCCACTCGCTCGGCCGCATCAGATCGGATGAACGGGAGGTCCCGCGGCGGTGAGAGGTATCGCGTCTCAGCCGATAGACTGGTCAGGAGCCAGGCCTGCAGGTCTTGCGCTCGGTCCAACCGCTGCGCCACCCCGAAGCGAACTGCCGCACTCTGGCGGTCACCGATCAGGTTCGGCTGGTAGGAGGCGACCCGACATCCCAACAGGCCCGCCTCCAGAAGCGCCATAGAGCGCATTCCTACGACCGCGTTGCTTTGCAACAGAAGCGACCAGAGATCCCCGCCGCCGACCTGCCGCCAATAAACATGCGGGCCTGTCCACCCTTCTCTCGGCGTCTGCCCGTCGGAGGGGTGAAGCTTCTCAATGACCACCGTGACCACCGCTGGCGATCCGATCGCGTGCAGGGCGGACAAGAGGTCGTGCCGGACCGTGTCCTCAGTGAAACCCAAAAAAGTCCCCAGCCGTCCGGGTTGATCGGGTGACAGCCCGTTGTCCCGCGCAAAGGTCTCA
>MELC01000041.1:0-112303 GCA_001767455.1 Acidobacteria bacterium RIFCSPLOWO2_12_FULL_66_21 | reverse complement strand
GCCGATGGTCGCTGAGTGATCGACAAGGTAGGAGAGGATCGGGCTGCCGGTAACGTGGAGGCGGTCCGCCGGCAGTCCCTCAGCGAGCGCATCCTGATAACACTCCTCGTCCATGAGGGCGATGGCATCGGGTAGCCGGCACAAATTGCCGTCATCGTCGGAGAAACGTCGTCGGTAGGCGTATCGCTCGTCGACAACGGCCACGGTCCGAATACCATGCTCCCGCGCATAAACGATCAACTCACGCTCGACGCTCGGAACAGCCGTGGTGCCGAGCAGCACCGCAGCCGGTTGGGACGAGCCGAGCGTGGCCTGCAGCGACTGGTCCGCCAAGATCGGCGCCACCGACCCGGCGTCCGCCACAGCAGGCCAATGACGAAGAACCTCGCAAACACTGGGTGACAAGAATCCTCGAACCCCGATACCTCGTCCGGCCAGGCAAGCCAACACGGGCACCAGCGCCTTGCTCGATCCCGCTTCGCTCGCGACGGCTAACAGGCCGCGCCGTCCGTTCTCTGAATGCTGTGCAGCCATGCGCGCCGGATCTGAGGACTACACGCGAGCCACTACCAGCGTATTGCACGAACCATCCGTTGGGTAGACACGATGCACGAACGTCTCTTCAATGGTCATGGGCGAGAAGTAGGGAAGGAGCTCATCCAGGCTCGTGAAGTATTCAGTACCATATTTCTGCATGCCAGGCCCGTAGAAGGTCAGCGTGTGGAAGAGCAGCGCCCCAGGAAAGCGCTTTTCGATCGAAGCGAGAAGCTCTCGGAATCCGTCCAGGATGCACCACGTCAGACCACTCATGCAGATGGCCGTGGGCCTCATGTCTGCGAACCTCGCAACCTCGGTGGCAGAGGCGACCTCGAACTTGCACAAGGGGTACCTGGCCTTCGCGTTGGCGACAGCGGTCGGGGAAATTTCCACGCCCAGCACCTCGGCGTTCCCTTCAGTCCGAAACAGCTCGCTGGAATCTCCGTTTCCGCAGCCGAGATCGAGCACACGCCGCTCGGGGAGCTGGGCGATGCGCGACGTGATGATCCTGTTCAGGGGCGAACGGGACACTTCGACGCTCTGCCCCCAGGGATCTTCGCAGTTCCGGTACATCCCTTCGAAATCGCCCACGAAGGTGCCGTCAGGTCTGATGAAATATTCTTTTGCTGCACCAGACCACGGGTAGGTCGAATCGTTGGCCGTCACTCCGGGCGCTCCAAGGAACGGGAGGTGAGAAAGCCCACCCTGCGTGCTTTCATAATATTGCAGAAATGGCTAGGAGCACCTAGCGTCGATGACGGTCGATGATGCGCCGTATCGCACCAATCACGTCCAGCACATCGTTATCGTTCATCCTAGGGGAGATGGGCAGGTTAATGATGCGCTCATAGATATGCAGCGCATTTGGGAAATCGCCAGGACGATAACCGAAGCGGTTACGGTAATAAGAGTGCATATGTAATGGAATCCACAGTACGCTCGTGCCGATGTTCTCAGACCGCAGTTCCTCGATGAAGGCGTTCCGATCGATCGTCAGCCGTTCAGGTCGAATCAGGATCGGGTAAAGATGCCAGGCATGCTTGACGTAGGGCAACATCTCCGGAACTTCGATCTCAGGCAAGTCGGCGAAAGCCGTGTTGTACATCTCTGCAAAGTGGCGGCGCCTCTCGTTGAACCCATCCAGCTTGCATAACTGGGGGATGCCTAATGCTGCCTGGAGGTCCATCATGTTGTACTTGTAGCCCAGTTCGACGATGTCGTACCACCAGGATCCCTTGGGTGCGTAGCGTTGCCAGATGCGACGGGCATCGCTGATGCCATACATGGAAAGCACCTTGATGCGCTCGATGACCTCCGGATCATCTGACGTGGCCATCCCCCCTTCGCCCGTTGTCATGTTCTTCGTGGCGTAGAAGCTGAAGCACGTCACGTCGCTCAGTGTGCCAACTTTCCGTCCCTTGTACTCCGATCCGGCAGCGTGAGCCGCATCTTCAATCACGTAGAGATTGCGCGCCTTGGCGATGGCACGTATCTCATCCATGAGGCAGGCCTGGCCACCATAGTGCACAGGAATGATTGCTCGTGTTCGCCCTGTGATCCTGGACTGGATTTCGTCCACGGCTATGTTGAACGTGCGACGATCGCAGTCCAGAAAAACTGGCGTCGCACCAACATACTGGATGGCATGGCCGGTTGACGCAAAGGTGAACGTCGTGGTGATCACCTCGTCGCCTTCACCAATGCCCAGCGCAATCAACGCCAGGTGGAGCGCCGCCGTGCAGGAATGCAACCCAACTGCATGCTTCGCGCCGACATACGCCGCGAACTCCTGTTCGAAGCGCTCGGTCTTAGGGCCCTTGGTGATCCACCCGGAATCCAGGGTGTCCAGCAACTCGGCCTTTTCTTCCGCCCCGATCAACGGTGGAGCGAAGGGCAGGAATTCCGTACGGGGTGGACGTGATGCAAGCGCCGCGGTGTCAGGCATTCCGATGTTTCTCCTGATCGGGATCTGGAATCTGCCCGCTGACGATCGCTTGGTAGATTTCGCACACACCATCGGCCACAGAGCGTTGCACCTCATAGCCGAGCGCTCGTTTGATTTTGTCAAAGTTCACGTGGTAGTCGCGCAGGTCGGGCGGCACATCCGTGGTTTCCACCACGACGTGAGGTATCGCCTCGCGGATGAGGTCAGCTAGCTGGCCGATCTGATAATTTTGCTCGTTAGAACCGACGTTGAAGACTTGCCCTCGGACACTCTCCACCGGCGCCTCCAAGGCCAGGCAGTAAGCATGGGCGGCATCAGCCACGTGAACCTGTGGTCGCCATTGCTTCCCACCATACACAGTGCATCTGCCCCGCGTGGCCGCGTTCATCGTGAGAAGATTGACGATCAGATCGAAGCGTGGACGCGGCGACAGGCCATAGATGGTGGCCATACGCAACACGCAGGGCGCGAACTGATCGCTGGCGAGAGACAGGATTTTCTGTTCGGCCTGGACCTTGAGCCGCGCATAGAGCGACATCGGGTTCAGTGGAGACTCTTCCGTCATGATCCCCTCTTGAATACCGTAGGCGCTATCGGTTGAGGCAAAGATGAAACGGGGGACGCCAAACTGCGCACAGGCCTCAGCCAGAGCGATCGTCGCGACATAATTGACGCCTACGGTTTCCACCGGATCATCGTCGCAGGCCTTCTCACCAACCAGCGCCGCCAGCAGGATCGCGGCGTCCATACCCCGCAGCGCTTCAAGAACCAGCCGGATGTCGCGCAGATCGCCTCGGAATATCTCGAGGTTCGGATGGTCGCGCCAGGCCGCCAGCGATTCTTCCCCGAAGAGGAGGCGATCCAGGACGCGGACAGCGTAACCCCGCTCCAGCAATTGCCCCGTTAGCACGGAACCGAGGTATCCCGCCCCGCCAGCGATGATGATTTTCTTTGGAAACTCCGTCATGCCACCCCCGGCCTGAGATCGGGGTGCTTCGAACGTTGCTGTTCCCACCACCCGATCGTCTCGGCCAACCCGGAGGAGAGCGACGTCGTCGGACTCCAGCCCAACTCATCACGGGCCCGGCGGATATCCGCGGTGCACGCCGGAACATCGCCCGGCCGGGACGGGGCGAACTTGAGGTCGCTCCTGGACCCCGTGAGCTGGATGATCAATCGGCCCAGTGCGAGGATGCTGCTTCCCTGGCCGGTGCCGATGTTGTACGGCCCGCAACCATGGTGCGACAGCGCTGCGATGTTCGCCATCGCCACGTCCTCCACATAGACGAAGTCACGCGTCTGCCGTCCATCCCCACACACCACGAGCGTCTGCCCCGCCAACGCCCGCTCAACGAAAATCGGAATCACAGCAGCGTAGTCAGAGTCGGCGGACTGATACGGCCCGTAAACGTTGAAGTAGCGAAGGGCTACACCATGAACGCGGCCGCGCGCCTCATAGCGTCTGAGTATTCCCTCTGCCTGCAGCTTCGACTCGGCGTAGGGGCTGCCAGGTTGAGGCTTTTCCTTTTCATGTTTGGGGTCCGGCGGACCTCCGGCATAGACCGCTGACGAGCTCGCCAGCACAACCGTGGACACCCCCGCCTGACACGCGGCCTCCATGACATTCGCGGTGCCGCCCACGTTGATGTCAAGACATTCCTCCGGGTGCTCGAAGCTGTCCGGCAGCGAGACGTATGCGGCGAGGTGGATCACAGCATTCTGATCTCTGGCAGTCCGCGTAAGCAATGCCCGATCTCGCACATCGCCCTGAACAAACACGCACCCGCTGGGAAGATATTCTTCGCAGCCCGTCGAGAGATCGTCTATGACGGTTACCTGATGCCCCAGGCGCAGCAGCGCCTTCACCGTATGACTTCCGATGAACCCGGCTCCCCCCGTTACGAGCGCCTTCATGGCTCGGCTCTAGCTTTGACCTAGTGTCGTGTCCACGCGTGCCCAGGCCTTCTCCCGCGCCTGCTCCTGCTGTACGTGCCATTCGATGTAGCGGCGCACGCCTTCCTCGAACGGCACTCTGGGTTCCCAGCCGAGTTCCTCCCGCGCCCGTCGGTTCGAGATCTCCTTTCCGGAAAAATCTCCGGCTCGGCCCTCCACGTAATCGATCTTCACGTCCCCAAGGATCTTGCGAATCGTCTCCGCGATTTCCCGGACGGTAATCTTGGTGCTGCCCTCCAGGTTGTAGACCCGATTCTCCGCGACCGGCTTGAGGGCCAGCACGTTACCCTCGGCCAGATCCTCCACGTATACGAAGTTGCGGTACTGGGAGCCGTCGCCGGCAATGGTGAGGGCTTCGCCGCGAAGTGCCTTCGACACAAAGATCGGGATCACCGCCCCGGACCTCGCGCGCGGTCCGTAAGGGATCCCGTATCGGAGGATGGTGGTCTTCAGACCGTAGAGCTTCGAATAGGCATGGCAATAGTATTCCGACGCGAGTTTCGTCGCCGTATAGATGTGAGACGGCGCCCGCAGGGGCGTGTCCTCGTCCAGTTCCTCGCCGTCCGTGTCGCTGTATACCCACGTGGTACTTCCATAAACCACTCGCGGCACCTTCGCTCGCCTGGCTGCTTCGAGCACGTTGATCGTGCCGCGCGTGTTGATGGACTCAGTGTAGTGAGGATCCTCGGCGGCATCGCGCACGTCGGCGACGGCACCCAGATGAAAGACGACGGCCACGCCGCTCATGGCGCGCCGGAGCCGATCGAGATCGAGAAGACTGGCGTCGTAGTGCTCGAGGTCATCCCGGTTGGGAGGCACGACGTCCACGACACGCACCCGGATCCCGCGCTCGATCAGTTTGTCGGCGACATGAGAGCCGATGAACCCGGAACCGCCCGTAAGGAGAGCCAACATGGCCTAGTCGCCTCCTGATTCGCTAAGCGCCCGCTCGAGGGACTCGACGACATGAGTCAACTCGGCCTCATCGAGGTCCGGGTAGAGCGGGAGGCACACGTGATGTCGGCTGATGTATTCCGCGCCGGGGAAGTCGGCGGCAGACGCAGTTCCGTTGCACGCCGACCCGTGCAGGCACGGCGTTGCGCCGTTCGTGCGACGCCGGCCACAGCAGGTGTGCGTCTGCCACACGGGTTCGGTGTGGCAGAGGTCCGCATACACTTCACCGGTGAGCGAGACCCCGTACTGCTCTTTGAGCACCCGTTTCAACCGGCTGCGGTCGATTGTCTCATCGAGATACACCGGATACTTGTAGTAGCTCGACTGCAGGTCCTCCGGCAGCTCCAGCGGTCGTGCTCCGGCCATGCCCCTGAGCGACTTGTCGTAGAACCGGGCCACGCGGCGCCGCTCGTCGATGATCGTGTGCGCCCTCGCCAGTTGCTGGACGCCGACGAGCGCGGTGAATTCGCTGAGCCGATGGTTGTGGCCCATCTCCGACATGCGGTTTCCGCAGGCAGGATTCTTCCCGTGATTGCGGATCATGAGCGCCCGGCGGTAGAGCCCCTCATCGTCGGTCGTGATCATCCCGCCCTCGCCGGTCGTCAGTACTTTGGTCGGGAAGAACGAGAAGGCGCCCGCAACGCCAAACGTGCCTGCCTGCTGGCCCGCCAACGCACAGCCATGCGCGTGGGCGCAGTCTTCAATGAAGTGGAGACCGCGCTCGTCGCACAGTCGCTTGAGGTCGTGCACCGCCGGGGTGATCACCCCGCCAACGTGGACCAGGATCACCGCCCGCGTGTCGGGGGCAATACGGCGCCGCACATCCTCCACGTCCAGACAGAGCGTCCGGGGATCCGAGTCCGCGAAGATGACGCGATTGCCCGAATGGATCACTGCGAATGCCGTCGCCATGAAGGTGTTCGTGGGAACGATGACGGATTTCTCCTCGACCTCCAGCGCGCGAAGGATGATCTCCAGTCCGGCGGTGGCGTTGCTGACCGCGATGGAGTATCTGGCTCCAGTGAGCTCGCGGAAGAGCTGCTCGAAGCGTTCCGTGTGTTTTCCCTGGGTCAGCATGCCGGAATTCAGGATCTCATCGATTCCCGCGCGCATGAAGGCGCGATCATCGTCAGTGAAGGGAATGCGCAGAACGGGAACCTTCACGAGGCCACCTCGCCAGATACAGGGTTCGTTCGCAACGTCACAGTCTCCCATTCCAGGTACGGGCGCAGAAACGTCTCCTTGTGGGTGATGTACTGCATCCCATCGCGCCCGATGAACGTTACCTGAAAACCCAGTGCTTTCTCCAACACCAGCCGCTCGTCCCGCGGAATCTCCAGATTCACGGTTACCCAGAACTGCTTCTCTCCGAGCAGGCTTTCAGGAAACACGCAGGACGAGCGGTAGACTCCTGGCTCGAGGTGGTAGGACCGCAGGTTCGGTCCACCATCCACGTTCTGCGTTGTCAGAATCGGCCCGCCGTCGCCATCCACGAGCGACACGGATATACGAAGATCCGCAGCGGGCTGCAGACATTCATAGGTGATGCCCACCCGGATCCGCTCATCGGATCGAAACTGAGTTCGCGCGACCCCGTCCTCGTCCATGAGGCTGACCTCTTTCAACCGAAGAAAGAACTGATCGCTCTCACCGGACCTCTGCACGCGCTCCGCGATCCCCTGCTCCGAGACGATGGCTCCCTCCACGAGGTTGCGGTCCAGGTATCGAGCCACCACGCGTTCCGTGCGGTCGTCCTGAATCAGTCTCCCTCGCTCCAGGAGCAGCGTCCGCGGACACAGCCCGCGGATGGCTGCCATGTTGTGGCTCACGAAGAGGACGGTCCGGCCCTGTCGTGTCACCTCTTTCATCTTTCCAAGGCATTTGCGCTGGAATTCCGCGTCTCCGACCGCCAGCACCTCGTCCACGAGCAGGATCTCCGGCTCGAGATGTGCCGCCACGGCGAAGGCAAGCCTCACCGCCATCCCGGACGAATATCGCTTCACCGGCGTGTCGAGGAATTTCCCGATCCCCGAAAACTCGACGATGTGGACGAACTTCCGGTCGATCTCTTGCCGCGTCATTCCCAGGACCGCGCCGTTGAGAAAGATGTTTTCCCGGCCGGTCAGTTCGGGATGAAAGCCCGTCCCCACTTCCAGCAGGCTGGCGACCCGCCCCCTGATGCGCGCCCGGCCGTCGGTTGGTTCCGTGATGCGGCTGAGGATCTTCAGTAAGGTGGATTTGCCGGCGCCATTGCGGCCGATGATCCCCACCACCTCGCCGCGTCCGACTTCGAAGGCCACGTCTTTGAGGGCATAGAATCCCTCCGCCCTGCTCCTTGCGTCGTGCCGAGTGTTTCCGTCGCTCTGCCCGTTGCGCCCTGCTCTCTGCTCGATCAGCCAGCGGATGGGCGCGGTGGCAAAGTTGTGGATGGCGTGGCGCAGGCCGTCGTCGGCGCGGTTGTGGTGCCGGATCGTGTACTTCTTCGAGAGGTTCTCGACTTTGATGACGACGTCAGCCATGTATCTATCTCGAGCGCTCCGTCCGGTGTCCCGTCGCTAGATGACGTCGGCGAAGACTCGCTCCGTCTTGCGAAAATAGAAGACGCCAGCAACGAACAGCACAGCGGATAAAAGAAGAGAGGCCAGAAAGCCCGGCCACGACAGATTCGATGGCCCGCCGAGGATCGCCCAGCGAAAACCGTCGATGACCCCCACCATTGGATTCAGTGAATACAGGAGAAACCACGGTTCACCGAGCTTGCCCCTGATCACCGCGCTGCTGTAGGCCACGGGGCTGACATAAAGGCCCAACTGGACGATGAACGGGATGATGAAGCGAAAATCGCGATACCGGACGACGAGCGCGGTCATGATCAGGCCCGGCCCGAAAGCGGCCAGGATCGCAACCACGACGAAGAAGGGTAGGGTCAGAAGACGCCAACTCGGCAAAAACTGAAACCACACCATTAATGCGGCGAGGATGGATGAGGCTACCAGAAAGTCGATCAATGAGACGACCACGGAGCTCATCGGGACGATCATTCGCGGAAAATAGACCTTGGAAATAAGGCCGCTGTTGCCGATGATGCTCTGGCTGGTGGACGAAAGCGCGTTGGCAAAGAACTGCCATGGCAGCATGGCGGCAAAAACCATCACGGCATAGGGCGCGCCGCCCTCCGAAGGTAATCCGGCCACCTTCCCGAAAATGACGGTCATGACGACCATGCTCGAGACGGGCTGGACGATGGCCCAGGCGGCGCCCGCTACCGTCTGCCTGTAGCGCACGGCGACGTCGCGCCACGCCAGGATGAGGAACAACTCCCGGTAGCGCCAGAGATCCCGCCAGTAGTTCTGCTCCGAGCGACCGGGTTCGATGATGATTTCCGCTTGGGCTACGGCTGCGGCCTGCATAGGGTTGGGCAAGAGTGATTCAGAGTTGATGGCGACGCGAGCGACGTGACGGGCGGGAACCGAGTTCTAGGCGGAGGCCGCTCCTTTGTAATAGTCACGGTACTTCCGGCTGTTCCCACGATAGTACGACGAGTAGTACTGGCCGAAACGGCCCGGATCGACACGGCTCAGGACG
This sequence comes from Acidobacteria bacterium RIFCSPLOWO2_12_FULL_66_21, assembly GCA_001767455.1. Lineage (GTDB taxonomy): Bacteria > Acidobacteriota > Vicinamibacteria > Vicinamibacterales > 2-12-FULL-66-21 > 2-12-FULL-66-21. The sequence goes on along the minus strand of MELC01000041.1, from coordinate 103,329 downwards.
CCGCCAATCACTTTGGCGTTGGCCATCATCAGTTGTTCGACCGCGCGGCGCGCGGTGCGCCTGCTCACCATGTCCGCGCCAACCACGAACAGTGTACCCGTGACGGCGTGACCGACAACGCACGCGTCGGTCACGGCCATGACAGGCGGTGTATCGATGACGATCCAGTCGAAGTGCTGGCCGAGCGCGGCAAGGAACTTCCTGAACTGGTACGACCCCAGCAGCTCCGACGGGTTCGGCGGGCATCGGCCCGCCGGAAGAACCCACAAATTGGCAACCGCTGAGCGCCGCACGACCTCGCCCGCCTTCGCGCCGCTCACCAGCACGTTGGAGAGCCCGGGCTCCTGAGGGAACGCAAAGTGCGTGTGGATCATCGGCCGTCGAAGGTCGGCATCCATGAGCAGCACGCGTTCGCCGGCCTGCGCCAGTGCGACGGCCAGATTACTGCCGACGACTGTCTTCCCTTCGGTGGGACTGGCGCTTGTGATGACGACCGACCGCGTGGCATCCCCGGCGAACGAGAACACCAGGTTCGTGCGGATTCGTCGCAGTTCTTCGGAAAACTCCGGCGGCACGCCGTTTGTCGCCAGCGGTCCGGTCACGCCACTCTTGAGTTTGATCTCGGGGAGGAACCCGAGGACCGGGAGTCCCAGGCGCTGGCCGATTTCTTCTGGCAACTTGATCCGGTTGTCCAGGTACTCGAAACCAAACGCGAGAACAAGGGCAAGTCCCAGGCCCGCGAAGACCGCACCCAGGATGCTCCGGCCTTTGTCGGGGCCCACGGGGCTGCTCGGAACCGTCGCCGCATCGAGAATGCGGATGCGGCTTGGGTTGATGTCCTTCGCCACACCGGTCTCCCTCGCCCGCTGCATGAACATGTCGTAGATCTGGCGGTTGCTCGCGACCTCGCGCGTCAGAATACTGAGCTCCACATTCTTGCGGTTCTGCGCGGTGGCCTCGATCTTCAAGCTCTCGAGCTCCTTGCCCAGATTGGCCTCGGCTGCACGCGACACCCCCAGATCTTCCCGCATCGCTTCGAGAACACGGCTTCGCTCGACGTCGAGCTTGGCCTGGGTTGCCTGAATGGTCTCCTCCAGCTTCAGCATCGAGGGATGCTGGGCGCGCAGCGTTCGCGCGGCGGTGGCTCTATCGCGCCGCAACCGCTCCAGTTCGAGCCGGAGCTGTTGAAGCGCCGCGTTGTTCAGCATCTGCGGGAGTTGATCCAGCTTGTCGGGGTTCGCACGCAGCGCCAGCGCCCGGTTGTAGCTGGCCTCCTTGTCGAAAAGTCCGGTCTGCGCCCGGGTGATCGACGCGCTCAGCTCGTTCAATCTCGCCATGACGATCGGCGATCCCTCCGCCGTGATCAACTGATTCTGCTCACGGAAATGTTCGAGGGCCTGTTCACTCGCGTCGAGCTTTTCCTTCTGCTCGGCAAGACGTGCCGTCAGCCAGCCGGTGACTTCGCGTACGGCCGCAACTCTCATCTCGAGATTCTCATTGATGTACTCCTGAGCGTGCGCGTTTGCGAATCGCGCCGCCAGGACCGGATCGGACGATCGGTACTTGATGTCGAGGACGCCGTTCGCGGTCGGCGCAAGGGACAACCCACCGAGGAATGCGCTGATTTGCGGCGCCTCGGCCGGCCGCTCTCCCGCGAGTGGCTCGGCGGCCCGCGGCGGCGGCGGAAAGCCGCCGAATGCCCTCGAGACGAACAGGCTGGCGGCGGACCACCATCCATCCGGCCCGCTCTTCCCGGCCTGGCCATCGCGCTTGCCGACTCCGTTCCCGGCGCCGCGGCCGGCAACCGGCTCGTTCTGGATCAGGCCGAGCGAGGCGACGGTCTTGGCCGCCAGCCACCGGCTCCGCAGAATCGCCAGCTCCGTGTCGAGAGGGCGCCGCTGGTCGATGACATCCTCGACGTTCACAAGATTGAGCCGTTCGGCGTCCAGCAACACACGCACACTGGCTTCATACACAGGAACGGCCGTAAAGTTGCGGTTAATCGCGAACGTGAGCACCACCAGCAATGCCGTGATGGCGATCCACCGGCGCTTGTACAGCACCGCGAGGTAGTACTGGAAGTGTCTGTCCTCGCCCTCGAGACCCTGCCACAGGGCGTCGTTTTCATAGCGCCGCAACGCGGGCTCGGCGGTGCCCTCCATGGAGAGCCGGATGTCGTCCGGTGGCGTGGCTTCGGCAGGCGGATTCGAGCGCGGCTCGTCGCTCATCAGAAGATCCTTTCGCGTACGAGGATGGTGTCGCCGGGCCGGACCACGTCCTTCAGCTCCGCCTTGATGTTCTCGAGTCTACCGTTGACGAGCCGGAGGATCCTGGTGCGGCCAAGTGACGCGTACTGCGTCGGCCCGCCGGCGAGCGTGAGGGCCTGGAGGACCGTCGTACCCTCCGGGACCGAGTACGCGCCGGCATTCCGTACTTCTCCGGATACGTAAATGCGATTCGGATCGTATCGTGGGATGTAGATCGTGTCGCCTTCTTCCAGCAGCACGTTCCGGGACAGCTTGCCGCTCTCGAGGTCTTTTTCGAACTCGCGGAGATTCACGCGAAGAACCTCGGGGTTCGCGTCGGTACTCGGGACGGCGGGAGCTTCCCCACGCCGGCGGATAATCAGCACCTCGGACGCGCCGCCGTACCCAACGCGGGCCAGCAACTCGACCAACGTCATATTCTCGGTCAACTGATACATGCCGGGCGACGCCACGCCACCGAAGACAAAGACCCGTTTCGTCCGTTCGACGTCGATTCGCACCTGCGGATTGACCAGGAACCCATTCAGCCTCTGGCGTATCTCGGCCTCCAACTGAGTCGTCGTGAGGCCTGCTGCGCGCAGCTCGCCAATCAGCGGGAGCAGCAGCGCGCCCGTGTCGTCAAGGACGTACTTCTTCGACAGATCGGGCTGGTCTGTCACCACGATGTTCAGCGTATCGTGCGGGCGAAGCTGGTAGTCAGACTGCGCCAGCGCCGGTGCGACGAAGAGGGCAAGCGCCACAATCGCGGCCCGGGCACAATCGTCAGTAGTTGGTAATCCCATTGCGACCTCTTATGCTGGAGCCCTTGGCGCGCTGTATCCTGAAGAAGCGGTACGAAACGTCGTACACGATGTTCGTTCGCCAGCCGGTGTAGTCCCGCGTCCACCCATCGAGCGCTCGATCCCCCAATCGCTGAAGATAACTCACCTCCAGGGCCACTCGTCCGCCACCTTTGATGCGGACGCCAAGCTGCGACGTGTACCGGACGGTCCGCTCGCGAGCGGAACGTGGTCGATCGGCTCCGGCGACCGCCCCAAATCCGCGGTAGTCGGATTGATCGTGATAGGCTTCGCCGACGACGTCGAACCACCGCGGCAGCACTAACTCCATCCAGCCGCCAAAGCCACCCACGACCGCGTAGGGAAACTCCGGTCGAAACGACGAGCCGATGGAACGTTCGCCCCGCACGCCAAGCTGTGCGCGTTCGGGCCAGGTGCGCGCCAGCAGACCGGCAGCGTTTACGATCGTGGATTCCGGCGCCGTCGAATCGAGCGGCGCGTAGCGAAGAAGGCCGACCTGCGCCTGACCCTCCACGAAAGCCCTGCGTTTGAAGCTCGTGCCGAGGTTGAGCCCCACGGAATCCGCGTCCCTGGCAGAAAACAACGGAAAGCGGTGATTGGCTGCGGCAGCGGATACGAACAGTGAAGAAACTGGCGTGACCGCGACATGTGCCGTTGTCCCAACGGTTCGAATCCGCTCGCTCAACGTGGGGCGAAGCTGGACGCCGAGAAACGTCACGTCCCCAGGTAACGTCACCTCCCAGTCGCTGCCCGAAAGCTCGGCGTGGAAACGTCTCCACGGACCAAGCTTGACACCGACGCCGAGCTGGCGCTCGTGGCGGCGCACGCGGGCATCGAGCTCAGGGGTATACCGATCCTTCGGCGTCTGAATGGAATGTCCGACCGCCAGCGTCATGCGTCTCGATATCGCGAGCGTCGCCGAGGCACTATGACTGGGACTGGCGCCGCGTTCGCCCTTGTACTTGTGGAAGTACGCAAAAACAAGGGCGCCGGACCAGTTGAACTGGACTCGGGGAAAACCGACAGCCGCCTGTAGTTGCGGAGTCAGCTCAGCCACGAAATCCACTTTTCGATCCCCGGCACTGTTGAAGACGTTCGTATCGATGCCGAACCGTGTAAGGGCGAGCGATGGCGTGAGCGTCAGGACGGAGCCGAGCCGGATTGTGCCACGAGGACGCCTCGAGGACTCGCCGGTGCCCAGGGGAACGGCAGGAGAGGAAAAGGAGAAACCCTGGGAGCCCTGGGATTCGCCGATGCCCAGGGGAAAAGTCGGGGAGAAGAAGGAAAAGGCTTCAGGTACGACAATCGTGTCGCCCGGCTGAACTGCATCGTCGAGATCCAGGCTGTAACGCCTCAGTTCGTCGTTCACGACACGTACGATCCGCAACCGGCGAAGCGACCCGTATTCCGTCACTCCACCGGCAAGCACCAGCGCCTGCCGCACGGTCGTGCCATCGGGCACCGAATACGAGCCGGGGGTGCGGACCTCTCCTGTGACATGTACAGTGTTTGGATCGACTTTCGGCACAAACACTGTATCGCCGGACTCGAGCCGCAGGTTGCGTGACAGGTCCCCGGTGTCGAGATCTTTCTCGAGGGTCCGGAGGTTGACACGGATGACGTCTGATGGCGAAGTCTGCTCCGGCAGGACGGGCACCCGCGCACCTTTCGTGCGCACAATCAGCACTTCCGACACACCGCTGTACTCCGCCAGCACCAACAGTTCGACGACCGTCATTCCCGCCGTCAAATCGTACATCCCCGGCTTTTTTACCTCTCCGAAGATGAACACGCGCTCGGGCCGTTCGATAGAGACACGCACCAGCGGCCCTTTGACAAAGACGTCGAGGCGACGCGCGAGGACGTCGGCAAGCGCTTCGGCTGTTAGCCCCCCAGCGTCGACCCGGCCGATCAGGGGAAGCGTGAGGGATCCATCGGCCTCGATCGGATACCGGCCGCTCAAGCCCGGTGCGCCGTCGACAGTCACGATCGCCACGTCGTGTGGTGCAATCGTGATGGCGGTCGCCTGGGCATGGGCCGCTCGCGCACAGAGCAGGACACAGATTAAGGCGCAGAGTCGGCTCAGACGTTTCATGCAGCAGGAATCCCGTCCGAACCCGCAGGTGAGCACCAACGGATCACCGAGCTGGCTCCGGCACGCGATGGATCGCAATCGCGCAGAGGAACGCGAATAGACACGCGTTGGCGGGAATCTGCAGGCTGAAATCCACCACTTCCTGAAGGGCGATGGCGATCAGGCCCGTCACCGCACCCACTCGGATCCAGTACGCCGCCGTCTCGCGACCGCTCTCACTGAAACGGCGACGAATCGTGCGGACCAGGACGACCACCGCCCATGCGATCGGGATTCCCACGAGGAGGCCGCCTTCGGCCGCCAATTGCAGGTAGTCGTTGTGAGCCGCCGTGTAATGAAGTGTCGGGTCGTTCCGCTGATAGAACAGCATTGCGGATCCGTAGGTATTCAGGCCGGTGCCTGCAACCGGAAACGCTCGAATCACTGACGCGGCGTCCTGCCATACGGGCAGGCGGTCCCCCATCTGGGTCCACCCCCCCTTGTCGAATTCCTGTGCAATGGTAGAGGGACCGACCCACAACACCACGCCGATGAGCAGGCCGGTCAGATACGAGACCATCACCAGGCGGCGAATGCCCTGCTGCTTGCGAAGCGTGGCGTGTGCCGTGATCAGAACGGCCAGCAGAAAGCACAGAATGCCCGACCTGGAAAGTGACAGAACCAGCGAAAGGCCCATCGTCACTGCGGCGGTCATCAGCAGCACAAGGCCACTCGCCGACGGTCCGGACGCCCACGCGATGTAATCGCGCCAGCTTCGCGCACCCCGCCGCATGGCGTTTGCGAACTGTGCGCAGAGAAGGCCCAACGCCAAAGACAGGCTCATCGCCATCCACCCGGCAAAGTGATTCGGGTTGACGAACGGGCCAAAGGAATTGCTCCGTTGCTCAGGCTCCCAGAAACCGTAGATCCTGCCAGAAAAGAGCGGCCGCTGAACAATGGCGACCAACGCTATGACGAACCCCACGACAACGAGGCCGGCCGCGAGCTCCCGCGAGCCCACGACACGCAGCAGGCTCGCCGAGAGGAGCATCAGGGCTGCCAGACTAATCCCAAGGATCAGGGCCACAACGGTCGCTTCGGGATCGATCGAGAGGGGGTGGGCGCCCGGATTGAGACTGTAAGGAAGGCTGTACTCCAGGAGCAGCGGCGTCGTTGAGGGAGACAGAAGATGCAACACAGCCGACGGCGCCGGAACGAGCTGGAGTCCAATGGCTCCGAAGAGAAACGCAAGCGGCACCAGCAGTGCGTGACGTCCGACGTCCGACCGGACACGCCTGTCGCCCGAAAGCACCCCACACAGACACGCTGAACCAGCGGCAAGCGGCCAGTACGCCCAGGGATATACCGCGCCAAAAGCCAGCGCGCTCCAGGCACATATCCCTACGGCGACGTATACTGCCGGGCGGAGCATTGACGCCAAAACGGGTCGTATCAGGCAGACAGGACCACTGGCTGAACAGAGACCGCGCGGGACGACACCGAACGCACGCCGATATCAAACTGCAACAGTGCGATACCCGCCGCATCGCACGCGTGCATGGCCGTCACGATATGCTCGGTCGTGATCTTGTCCGAAGCCAGAACAAATGCCCCGAGACGATACTCGCGGATGAGCCGACTGAGTTCGGTGACATCACCGAGCACGCGAAGTCCGTCAACGCGCCGCCCTGCTTTGGACCGATCGTCGTCAACAAACCCGACTGGAAGCAAATCGAGCGCTTCGTTCGTCTGCATCTCGCGAAGCGCCGTCACTCCACGTGCTCCGGCCCCGTAGATCGCCACGCGGCGCCCGTGCGCGCGGTTGGCCCGCTTTAGATAGGCCGCCACGCGAAACGAAGACCGGCCGGCATTCATCCCCAGTATCAGCAATAGCGTGTACATGGCGAACAGGTTCACGCTCACGGCGGAATTGTCGAACAATCTCACGAGGACCAAACCCACCGCAGAAGCCACGGCCACGGCGCCGTTGACCCCGATCACGTCGTCAATCCGGGCAAACCGCCACGATCGCCGGTATAGCCGGAGGACCCAGAACACCGCGACATTGACCGGAAGGAGAATCACAAGGCTGTTCTGGAACAGGATCCGATGCGCGTCCAGATCCCAGTCGTCGTACTTCAGCGCCACGGCGCCGTAGAACGCGAACATCACCAGACCCATGTCCACGAAGACCCGGAAATGACCGCTCTTGATCGCTGCCCTGTCAGAAACCTTCAGGACAATGCCCCGTCGCAGTATGGCGAATTCATGGTAGCCGAGGCGGCTGACACCGATGAATCCCGCCGCGATGAGCGTCGCAAGCAGGATCCCCGCGTTTCTCTCGGTCATGAACAGGGACACGATCCCCGACCCGGCCGCCACAACGCCAGCGGCGTAGAGAACCAGGACAGCACGACGGTGATCGAGTCCCAGGCGAACGAGGCGGTGGTGGATGTGCTCGCTGTCGGCCTGAAAAAGGGCGGGGACGGTCCCCTGTTGCAGCGCGCGAATGAAACGACGGAGGATCGAGACGATCGTGTCCGCCACCGGCACGCCCATGACGAGCAACGGCACGAGCACCGCCATGCCCGACGACAAGGTGGAGCCGCCGGGAAGCGCGAGGCAGGCCAGATAGAACCCCACAGCGGTGGCTCCGCAGTCGCCAAGGAACACGCGCGCGGGATGGGTGTTGTACGGCAGAAAGCCGGCGACAGCGCCCAGAACCACGAGCGAAACCAGGGCAATCTCCGGGTTCGTCGTCAGCGCCGCCACCGTCGCGAGGCTGGCTGCGGAGATCAGAGCCAGACCTGCCGAAAGCCCATCCAGGCCGTCCACGATGTTGAAGGCATTCGTGACGCCTACGATCCACAGAATCGACAGCGGAACCGCGAGCCCATCCAGCGGAATCGTCTGGCCAAACAGATGCACGGCATGGTCCAGGCGCACGCCCGCGACAACGGCGATCACCGCACCGGCAATCTGACCGGCGAGTTTCACCGTTGGACGCACGGAGCGGACATCGTCCCAGCACGACACACCAAGTATCGGCAGCAGGCCTGCGGTGAGCGCGATGCAAAGGCCGGATGACAACGCCGGATATCCCGGCAGTTGAAAGAGGCAGAGACTGCCGATGGTCAGCAACAGCGCGGAGACGACCGCTAATCCCCCGAGCCTTGGTGTCGGCCTGCCGTGCATCTTGCGGGGATTGGGCGCATCGATGGCGCCGATGCGTCGCGCGAGCACGCAGGTCGCAGGCGTCAACGCGTACGCGATGATGGCGGCCAGCGCCGCTGGAAGAAAGAGAAGCGTGACCTTCACGGATTGATGGCTGCCGGATCCTCGCGCGCTGTCAGCCGCCCTTGTTTCCGCAACTCGTTCGAAATCCAGTCGTACGTAATCGCCAGCCCCTGTTCCAGGGGCGTGGCCGGTTCCCAGCCCATGACTTGACGCAACTTCGTATTGTCGCTGTTGCGCCCTCTGACCCCCTGCGGCTTGGTCAGGTCGTACTGCTTCCGGATCGCTTTCCCGGCAATTCGGGCCACGATGTCCACGAGATCGTTGATGGATACCAGACGATCCGTGCCGAGATTCAGCGGCTCGCGATATTCGGTTCGCATCAGCCGATGGATCCCTTCGACGCAATCGTCGATGTAGCAATAGGAGCGTGTCTGCCGTCCATCTCCCCACACCTCAATCGTGTCCACGTCCGCCGCCATGGCGACCTTTCGACAAATCGCGGCCGGCGACTTCTCCCTGCCCCCGTCGTAGGTTCCGAACGGACCGTAAATGTTGTGAAACCGGACCACCCGCGTCTCGAGTCCGTAATCACTCCGGTAGTGTTCGCACACCCGCTCCATGTAGAGCTTCTCCCAGCCGTAGCCGTCTTCGGCGTCGGCCGGGTAGGCGTCCTCTTCGCGCAGCGGCGCGACGTCCGGAGTCTTCTGACGGTAGGCGGGATACACGCAGGCGCTCGACGTGAACAGGAACCTCTTGACCCCGTTGAGCCGTGCCGCCTCGATTGTCTGCAGATTGATCAGCGTGTTATCCCTGACGATCTCCGCCTTGTGTGTCTCGATGAACCCGATTCCGCCCATGTTCGCGGCAAGGGCGTACACCTCATCCATGCCGCGCATGGCTTTGTGGCAATTGTCGGATTCGCGCAGGTCGAGCACCTCAAACTGCTGCGCACTCGTAGGTTGGTACTCGGGACGTTTGATGTCCACACCACGCACCCAATGCCCGGTCCTGACGAGGTACGTGACCAGGTGATGCCCGATGAAGCCCCCGGCTCCGGTGACGAGCACTCGCTCAGCGGCCTGCATACGCGTTCTCAATCGGCTCCACCATCGTTCCAGCTCCAGCGTTCTCAATGACGTCCACCAGCTGCTTCACCAGGCCCTGCTGCGAGAACATCTCCGAAAGGCGGACTTCCGACTGACAGCGACGCGGACCCGCAGCCGCGGCCTGCAGGATGTGAGCAACCACCCCGTCGGCGTCGCCGTGCCGCGTCGAGCGGGCCCAATCCTCGACCTTGGGCTTCGACATCAGATCTGTGACGTGACTCGCTGGCGCACCGATGTACAGACAAGGAATTCCGAGGCGAAGGACGTTGTAGATCTTGCAGGGATGCAAAATGCCGACGAACGGATCTCCCATCACGACGGCGTGCAGATCGGCGGCCGAGAGTGACGCAGACACCTCTCCCAGCGGCTGGTAAGGCAGGCACACGACATTGTTCAAGCCGTGATCGCGGGCAAACTGCTTCACTTTGCCGAATTCGCTGCCGCCTCCGACAAAGCAGAAGGCGATCTCGGAATGGTCGTTCAGCCGTTGAGCCGCTTCGAGCAACGTTTGAAGTGGGTGGCAGGGACTGTGGTTGCCTGAGTACATCACAACAAACTTGTTGTCGATCCCATGCATGCGTCGGAATGCTCGTCGTCCCTCTGAGTCGTATCGCACTATCGAATCATGAGACCATGGAGCTATCACGATCAGTTTGCGCGCTATCTGCGGGTCTCCGAATCTTGCCTCCACCCTCTCTTTCATGAATCGGTCCAGCACGACGATCCGCTCCGCCCAACGCAAGCTGTAGGTCAGGCACCACTCCAGAACTCTTGCTGCGACCGACCGCTCCTTCAACCAGCCGGCAGCGATAGCCTCGTCGGGGTTCAAGTCCATCACCCACAAGACGAGGTGTCCGCCGCGCAATCGGGCATAGACCGCCGCCAGGAACGAGACCAGGGGTGGCGACGTCATCGCGACGACGACGTCGCACCGCGGGAGCAGCATTAGTCGGAACAGACAAGACCAGAGGAACGTACCGAAGTCGGCTGCCCGCCGCCATCTCGCCCCCTTCCCGAATGCCGAGCAGCCTACCCGGATGACTTCCACGCCGTACCAGTCCCTCGTCGATGGAAACCGGACCGACGGCTCATCGTACGCCCGACGGCTGGCGATTATCGTAACCTCGTGGCCCAGAGCACGCAGTTCTCTGGCCAGGTCGCCCGCATGCTGAGCGCTTGAGACGACGTCAGGCGGAAACGTCTGATTCAGGACAACGATTCTCACGGGTGCCGCTGCGGGTCTTCCATGCCACACCTCCGATTGCAGCCCGCGAGACATCCAGCAGCTTGCGCCGGTGACCCATCGGCCGCGTGGAAAGTGCCCTTTGAATCGTTCGTGTACAAGCTCCCGCTCTCTGACTTACATTCGGCACGTCCCGGCCCTGCCGGCCTGCGCCGCGGGCAGCCATATTCGACGTCGTGTCGTCGAAATGTGGCAGTGTGCCGCCTAGTCCTAATCGATCGACCAGATGGCAACTGAATACACCACGCACAAAACGCAGCCTGTCCGTGCGCTTCGGGCGGCGGGCGCCAGCTTTCGCCAGCGCGCTCGAATTCTCTTGATCAGAGGGGGCGTGACCCAGCCGGGCGATCCCGGCCGTTACCGCTTAGACCCGAAAGGCCGAGCAACGCCCGGCCTTTCGGTCCTTCCCGTTGTTGCCGAAGTCCATCATTTGAGCGCTAACCCAAACCAGAAAGCCTAACGGGATGGACTCGCTGTGCTTTTCTTCGCAACGACGGCTGCAATCGTCGTCACTGCCGCACCGCCGACCACCGCCACGGTCCCGATCGTGCCAAGACCGAACAGGCTGAGGCCGCCGCCAGCCGCCGCCGCGATCGCACCGGCCGCCGCCGCCGTCACCGTGACCGTCGCGGTCGCGCCTGCGGTAACCGCAATCGACGCGCTGGTGCCAACGATGTTGCCTGCCGCATCCACGATTTCAATCGTGTAGGTGCCGGGATTCAACGCAATAGAGAACTCACCCGACGCGTTCGTCGTGCCGGTCGCCGCGATCTGGCCGTTCGCCCCCCGCACCTGCACCTTCACCTTGGGGAGCTCCTTCTGAGCCGCGTCCTTCGCCACGCCCTCGAGATTGCCCGTCTGCTGTCCATGCGGCGTGGCCGGCGCATTGGCGGCCGCGGCGAACGTTCCGACCGGCGTCCCCAGCACGGCCACGACGGATATCACGCCGACGGCCAACACCTTGCGCATGGATGCTCCCGGTGCGCGGCACCAACCAATGGAAAGGATGAACCTCGGTAGTTATGCCTCACCCGAAAGGCTCAGTCAACGTGTTTCAACGACGAAACGCACGGAGATACGTACAATACGTATCAAATTTACAACATTATGCCATCAAATAAATACGGACACCCCAGCATTATTCCGAAACCGTCCATCGAATGTTCAACTGCTTGATCTTCCGGTACAGATTTGTTCGCTCGATGCCGAGCTCGCGCGCCGCGGCCCCCATCCTCCCTTTGTGATGCTGCAGCACCGCCGTCACGTACTCGCGCTCGAACCGATCCCTCGCCTCCCTCAACGTTCCGCGCGAGTGCCCCACCGCCTCCGCATTGTCGAGCCGCACGTTCGCCAGCACGTCCTCCATCAGCACCACGCCACGCGTGACGAGCACGGCAAGACGTTCGGTAAGGGAACGAAGTTCCCCTGCGTTCCCGCGCCACGGAAGCGCGGCAAGCAGGGTGAGCGCGCTGCGCGAGAACGTCTTCGACGGAATGTCCGCGCGGCGGCAGGCCTCTTTGAGAAAGTAGGTCGCGAGCAGCGGGACGTCCTGCGACCGCTGGCGCAGCGGCGGCAGGTCGATGCGCACCGTCCCGATCGACTCGACGAGCCCGCGCCGCACGGCGCCGCGCTCCACCAGATCCGACAGCCGCGGCTTCGCCGAGGCGATGAACCGCGCCCCCGACGGCTGCTCCACGCGGGCCTCGAGCCGCGCCTGCATGTCCGGCGGCAGTTCGCCGAGATCCTCGAGGTAGACGGTCACCCCCTCGGCCGCGTCCCCATCGAGCAACCGACCGAGCCCGTCCGCGTCTCCGTCGCCGCACACGATCTTCACGAACGGACGGTCGCGGTGCGATCCCTGCGCGTGAATCGCGTGCGCCACCATGCCTCGCCCCGTCCCACGTTCGCCCAGGATCAGCACGCCGCACCGGCTGTGCGCCACGCGGCGGACGATGCGGAGCACGTCGCGCATGGCAGGAGACGTGCCGAACATGCCGTCGGTCGCTTCGCCGAGGTCGGGCGCCGCCGGCGCCCGCTCGGCAATGCGCGCCAGCTCGCGCACGTTGCCCATCGCCGACGTCAGGTCGTCGGCCCTGACGGGACGGCCGACGACGTCCACCACACCGAGTCTCAGCGCCTCGGACGACGCATCGGGCCGCCGCCGATCGGCCACGCAAATGACGGGGATGCGCGGCTCGGCGGACGCCTGCCGCCGCAGGAACCGCAGCGCATCCGACGCCGCAAGATCGAGCAGCACCAGCTCGATCCCCCCCTGCGCCACGCGCGAGGTCGCCTGCGCAGCCGTCTCCACGATCGCCGCACGGTCGAACGGCGAGGGCAGCGCCGCCACGATGTCGGCGCGATCGGAGGACGGGGGGGACAGGATCAGGAGATTCACGTCAACTTCAAACTACAAACTCCAAAGTCCAAAGGCACTACAAACTTCAAACTTCAAACTCCAAACTGCAAACTCCAAAGGCACTACAAACTTCAAACTCCAAACTCCAAACTGCAAACTCCAAAGGCACTACAAACTTCAAACTCCAAACTCCAAACTCGAAAGGCACTACAAACCTCAAACTCCAAACTGCCACGCTGCAGTTGAGTCCGCAGGCAGCACGCAGCAGGCAGTAAGTCCCGCTGTACCGCTGCACCTTGCTTTGCTGCCAGCTTTGCTGCCAGCCGCCCGCTGCCAGCTGCCCGCTCACTGCTTCACGTCCACCCGTTTCGTGAAGTTCCCCGACGCGTCAGGCTCCGATTCGATCAGGACGAGCCGTGCGCCGTCGTAGATCAGGCGGCGATCGGGGCGGCCGTCCTTGTTCTCGTCGAACGCCGAGGTCCTGACCGCTCCGTTCGCGTACGTCTCCCACTTGTCGATGACGCCGTCGGCGTTCGTGTCCTCGTCGGCCCGCACGAGGCCGCTTGCGTCGTAGTACTCCCACCGGTCGATCCGGTTGACGTCCGAGAACGACGAGACCTCGATCTTCTGGATCTTCCCGTCGGGTCCCGCAAACGCCCACCCATCCGGCTTCCCATCGTCCCTGCGCGAGAAGCCGACCTTCTCGAGCTGAGCCTGGGCGTCGTAGTACTCCCAGCGGTCCACCCGGCCGTCCTCGTTCTTGTCCATGCGCGTGAGGACCGGCCGAGCGCCGTCCATCTGCGTCCAGGTGTCGATCTTCCCGTTCTTGTTGAAGTCGTAGGTCAGTTCGGTCAGCTTGCCGGTCTTGTCGTAGGTAGGGATGGTCGTCTTCTTGAGCTGCTCCTTCTCGGGGTCGGAACAGGCCGCCACCGCGGCCACACACAACGCAGCCAGTAACGCTTTTCGCATGAGGATTGGCAGATTCTACGGTCGTGATGTTGCGTGGGTCAAGTTGTTTGTTGCAGGAGGGATACGGATCCAATCGCTGTCAGTCGATAGGGAGTATTGTCGAACACCGCTCGACCTTTTCCCCAAAAGTCCGTCGCGCTTCGGTACCCAAGTGCGGGAGCGGGGGCACCGAGCACCCGCCTTCGCGCCCACGCGCTACGGCGCGGCAGGCCCAGCACCCGTCACTTCCTGATCCCTGCAATCTCCTCGTACAGGTACGCGGACGCGATGACGCCGCCGTGGAAGTTGCCGAGATCGAGCTTCTCGTTCGGCGCGTGCGCGTTCTCGTCGGGGAGGCCGATCCCGAAGAGCACCGACGGCAGTCCCAGGATCTCCGAGAACGTGGCGACGACGGGGATCGATCCCCCCTCGCGGTTGAACACCGGGGTCTTCCCGAACCCCTTCTCGATTGCGCGCCCCGCGGCCTGGACGAAGGGGTTGTCGAACTCGGTCATCCACGGCTTGCCGCCGTGCATGCGCGTGACCTTGAGCTGCACGGTCTTCGGCGTGACCTTCTTCACATACGCCTCGAACAGCTCGGCAATCCTGTCGGGATCCTGGTTCGGCACGAGGCGCATGCTCACCTTCGCCATCGCGACCGCCGGAATCACCGTCTTCGCCCCTTCGCCGGTGAAGCCGCCGATGATCCCGTTGACCTCGAAGGTCGGCCGCGCCCACACGCGCTCGAGCGTCGTGTAGCCCTTCTCGCCGAACAGCCGCGGCGCGCCCAGCTCCTTCGCGTAGCGCTTCTCGTTGAACGGCAGGCGCTTCCACTGGTCCTTCTCCTCCTGCGTCAGCTCCCGCACGTCGTCATAGAAGCCCGGGATCCTGATGCGGCCGCTCCGGTCCTTCATCTGCGCGAGGATGTTGGCGAGCACCATGTTCGGATTCGCCACCGCGCCGCCGAACGAGCCGGAGTGCAGGTCGCTCTTGCTGCCGCGCAGGTCGATCTGGAAATACACGAGGCCGCGCAGGCCGTAGCAGATGGATGGAATGCCGCGGTCGAACATCGGCGAGTCGGAGATGACGACGACGTCGGCGGCCAGGAGGTCCTTGTTCGCCTTGATGAAGTTGTCGAGATTCGCGGAGCCGACTTCCTCTTCACCTTCGAGGATCATCTTGATGTTCATCGGCAGGCGGCCGTTCTGCTTCATATGCGCTTCAATCGCCTTGAAGTGCATGAAGACCTGCCCCTTGTCGTCGGCCGAGCCGCGCGCGTAGATCTCGCCGTCGCGGATCGTCGCCTCGAAGGGGGGCGACTCCCACAGCTCGAGCGGATCCACCGGCTGCACGTCGTAGTGGCCGTAAAAGAGGATGGTGGGCGCGCCCGGCGCGCCGAGCCACTCGCCGTAGACGACGGGGTGGCCGGGAGTGTCGATCAGCCTGACGTTCTGCAGGCCGATGCGCGTCATCTCCTCGGCGCTCCACTCGGCACAGCGGCGCGTATCGGCCGCGTGCTCCGGCAGCGCGCTGATGCTGGGGATCGCGAGGTAGTTCTTCAGCTCGTCGAGGTACCGATCGCGGCTCGTATTGATGAAATCAATCACGTTGTTCATAATCCCTCGATTCTATCCCCTGAAAGGCGTCAGGGTACGGCGCACCGGCCGGATTGCGTCTTGCTCCCTTTCGCCGCGTGGAAAAACGGCCTCTCCGCGGTTCGCCTTACGATCGCGGCGTCGGCTGGGGTTTGCCGCAGGCCGGTGAGCCGACTGTTGCGACAGAAGGGTTAGCCGCTGCGCTGATAGCGTACTCATGGCCGCCGCCGAACGGGACCGCTTCGAGCCGCCGTTTTAGGACTATCGCGTATCACGCGGCTCAAAGGTCGCTGCGACGCAAACCTGCCCGTGCGCCGGATGCTGGCGCCGCCCACACGATTTCACCGCCAGCCGAGCCCCGAGCCACGCCCGTCCCGCCGAAGCGCCGCGCGCGAAGGCGGAAGTCACGGACACTCAGTTCCGTTTGGGCACTTCGACCGGCAGCTCTTCTCGATCCCCCCATTCCTTCCACGACCCGATATACATCCTGACGCGGGGGTAGCCGAGCAGTCGGAGCGCGATGTAGGAGTGCGCGGCGCGGTAGCCGCCCTGGCAGTAGGTGATCACCTCGCGGTCCGGCGTGACGCCGGCGTCCTCGTACATCTTCCTCAGTTCGTCCGCCGGCTTGAAGTCGCCGTTCGGAGTCAGGTTGCGGGTCCACTCGATGTGCACGGCGCCCGGGACCGCGCCGCCGCGCTTCGCGCGCACCACGGTGCCGCAGTACTCGCCGTCGGTGCGCGTGTCGAGCAGCACCTTGTCCGAGCGGCCGACGGCGTGCCGCACGTCGCGCCAGGTGGCGATCGCGCGCCCCGCGCGCGAGCCGGTCCACTCGCTCTTCGGCGGCGGTCCGGCGTCGCGCGTCGCGTCGAGGCCCGCCGACATCCACGCGTTGAAGCCGCCGTCGAGCATGCGCACGTCGGGGTGGCCGAAGTACTCGAGGAACCAGAACGCGCGCGCGGCGCGAATCCCGGAGTGCTCGTCGTAGACGACGACCGGCCTGGACGCGTCGACCCCATGGACGGCCAGCACGTGCTCGATCATCCACATGAACGCCTTCAGCGGCATCGGATCGGTGTCGATCAGGCTGACCCCCCAGAGATCCAGATGAATGGCGCCCGGGATGTGGCCGGCCGTGTAGGCCTCCGGCGGGCGGAGATCGAGGAGAAGCGGCCTCGACGCTTCAGCTCCCTGGAGCATGGTTGCCAGATCGCGCGGCGTCACCACCAACTGGGAATTGGTGTAGCCCTTCATTCCCGCATGGTACTACGTAAGAGCTGGCAGCAGGCAGCATGCAGCGGGCAGTGAGTCGCGCTGTTCCGCTGCAGCGTGATCCACTGCCAGCTGCCTGCTGCCCGCTGCCTGCTGCGTGCTGCCTGCTGCTCACCGCATCAACAGCGCATAGCGCAACAGGAAGAGGACCGCGAACACGTAAACGAGCGCGTGGGCCTCGCGGCCGCGGCCGGTCGCCAGCTTCAGGCAGGCGTACGCGATGAAGCCGAACGCGATCCCGTCCGTGATGCTGACGGCGAGCGGCATCATCACGATCGTGAGGAACGCGGGGATCGCCTCGGTGGGATCGTCCCAGGCAATCGTCCGTACCCCCGCCATCATCATCGTGCCCACCAGCACCAGCGCCGGCGCGACGACGGGATAGAGGACCGGACCGCCGCCCAGGGGATAGCCGCCGCCGATCATGCGGACCAACGGAAAAAAGAACAGCGACAGGAAGAAGAGCGCGGCCGTGACGACGTTGGCAAGGCCGGTGCGGCCGCCGGCCGACACGCCGGTGGAGCTTTCGATGTAGGCCGTGACGGTCGACGTGCCGAGGCCCGCGCCGATGACGGTCCCCACAGCGTCGGCGAGCAGCGCCTGCCGCGCGCGCGGCAGCGTGCCGCCGCGCATCAGTCCCGCCTGGCTGGCCACGCCGACGAGCGTGCCGACCGAATCGAAGAGCGCAAGGAAGAAGAAGACGAAGATGACCGAGATCATCGAGGGCGTGAACGCCCCGGGGATGTCGAGCTGCAGCAGCGTCGGCATGATCGACGGCGGCGCGCTCACCAGTCCCTGGTATTTCACGAGCCCGGTGGCGAGCCCCACGATGGTCGACAGGAGGATCCCGAGCAGCAGCGCGCCCGTCACGCGCCGCGCCATCAGCACCGCCATCGTCAACAGCCCGAAGATCGCGAGGAGCGTCGGCGGAGACTTCAACGCGCCGAGCGTCACCAGCGTGCCGGGAGACGCGACGACGATGCCGCTCCATTCCAGGCCGATGAGCGCGATGAGCAATCCGATGCCGACGGCAATGGCGTGCTTCAGCGAATCCGGAATGGCGACGATGAGCCGCTCCCGAAGGCCGATGCTCGCCGTGAGGATGAAGATCAGCCCGGCGATGGCCACTCCGCCGAGCGCCACGCGCCACGGCACCTGCATCGTGACGGCGACGGTGAACGCGAAGAAGAAGTTGTGCCCCATCGCCGGCGCGACGGCGATCGGGTAGTTGGCGAAGAGCGCCATGAGCAGCGTCGCGATGCCGCTCGCGAAACACGTGGCCACCAGCACCGCGCCGAAGTCCATCCCCGCGGCCTGAAGCACGGCGGGCTGGACGAAGATGATGTAGGACATCGCGAGGAAGGTCGTCAGGCCCGCGATGACCTCCGTGCGGATGGTGGTGCCGTGGTCGGTGAGGTGGAACAGGCGCTCCAGCACGGCAGGAGAATACCCGAAATATGGTATCTGTAGCGCAGCCCTTTAGGGCTGCCCGCGCGCCGGACGGCAGGCCTGAAGGCCTGCGCTACACGTGGCGCGCGGCGCGATGCCTCCATGATCAAACGCATCACCCCGGAACCGGGCAGGTTTGCGTACGAGGGGCTCGACCGCGTGCTGCACGAGCGCGCGCGGCTCGGGGTCATGACGTCGCTCCTCGCCCACCCGCAGGGGATCCGCTTCCAGGAACTGAAACGCCTATGCGCGCTGACCGACGGGAACCTCAGTCGTCACCTCAGCGTCCTCCACGACGCGGGCATCGTCCATATCGCGAAGGCGTTCGAAGGGCGCCGGCCGCGGACGACGTGCAGGCTGACCGCGGCGGGCCGCCGTCGCTTCGCCGCGTACCTGGATCAACTCGAACGGGTGATCAAGGACGCGCGGAAAACTTGAACGCTACCTTCTACCTTCTACGTTTCCACCGTCTCCCACCGATCGTCCACGCGCCGCGCCCGGCCTTCCTCTTCCAGCTTGATCAGATGCGCGAGGACGCTCTCCCCCGCGGCGCCAACCAGCACCGGCGGCAGGCGGCCATAGACGCCCGCGACGATCTCGGCCGGCGTCGTCGCGCCGGCGCGAAGCGATTCGATGACCTGTCGCTCGCGCTCTTCGCGATGATGGAGGTAGCGATCGATCACGCGCGGCGGGTCGTCGACGATGGGGCCGTGTCCGGGCAGGAGCCGTCGCGGGTTCAGGTGACGGATGCGCCGCAGCGAGTCGAGATACTGCCGCAGGCTGCCGCCGCGGCTTGCGGGAATCACGATCGTGCCGTTGGCCCGCAGCAGATCGCCGCAGAACAGGTCGCCGGACGCCTCGTCGAGGAAGGAGAGATGGTCCCGCGAGTGACCGGGCGTCGCGATGGGCTCCAGTTCCCGATCGCCGGCGGCGATTGGCCCGGCGTCGAGCGTGCGCACGACGGTGAGCGCCGGCCACCGCTCCATCAGCGCGGGCAGGCCCGACACGTGATCGCTGTGGCCGTGCGTGATGAGGACGGTGGCAAGCGGCGCGCCGTTCAACGCGCTCGCGATTTCCTCGATGTGGTCCGGGTTGCCGACCCCCGCGTCCACCAGCGCGGGCACGCGACCCGTCAGCAGGTACGTGTTGTTGCCGGTCGGCCCGGTCCATGACGATGCGTTGCGCGCGGGAATCAGGAGCATGAAAGTAGCAGGCAGTAGGCAGCACGCAGCAGACAGCCGGCAGCGGGCAGTGAATCGAGCTGTCGAGCTGCAGTGGGACAGTGTGATCCACTGCCTGCTGCCAGCTGCCGGCTGCCGGCTGGCCCGCTGCCTGCTGCCCCGCTGCCTGCTAGAAATAGTACTTCACGCGCGCGTACACGAAGTCGCTGTCTCTGAAGCGTCCGATCAGGTCGGTGCCGTCCCCGGCCAGCCATCCCCCCGATCCCTCGACCGCGACATTGTCGCGCAGCTTCGCGGTGGCAATCGCGCGGAGGAATGCCGTCTCCTGCGTGGGGCTGTAGACGGCAAACGTGCGGAGCTGATAGCGCTCGCGCGCGAAGGTGCGATCGCTGCCGAGCGCGAGCGACACGTCCGTGCGGCCGGTCGAGCCTGTCACCGATGCCTCATGGTGCAGCAGGATCGTCCCGCTGACCCGGTATTCGCCGGCCTTGCGATCGACGCCGAGCCCCGCGTCCATCGAATCCCTGATCGAAGTCCGGAGCACCGGGTCATGGAAGCCATCGCGCGCGAATGCGGCCACTTCGCCGCGCACGCCCCAGTTGCCGCGCGCCGTCTCGAAATCCCCCCCGACCATCGTGAAGCGAGGAAATGTGCCGACGATCGAGGTGCTGAAGGGTGCTGAGGAGTGCTCAGAGGTGCTGAACGGTGCTGAACGCGGCTGAAGGGGGCTCGAGAACAGCGCGAACGCGTCGAACCCACGGAAGGCCGAGATGCTCCAGTCCACGCGCCCGGTCGTCACGCGCAGGCGTCCGCCGCCCTGCGCGTTGCGCAGCGACCGCGCCGGCTCGTCTTCCTGGATGTGTTGAGCCGGGTTCGCCGCAGTGACGATGTTGAAGGGCGAGGCCGGTTCGTCGAGCTGATCGAAGCGCCCCCGGCGGAAGAACGGAACGTACAGCCCCTCGATCGACGCGTTCTCCGAGAGGAACAGGCGTACGCGCGCAAGGCCGACTGGCAGCCGCGCCTCGCCGCGGCCGTCGAAGAAGAAGCGCGACACGTCGAGCGGGTTCACGACGTCGGTCGGCTGCAGCTCGTCGAGGACGCCCCAGACGACGGTGCCGTAGCCCGCGAGGATTTCGAACCGATCGGTTCTGAACTCGAGGGTGCCTTCCTGCACGCGGAAGATCGCGTCGCGCGTGTTCTTCCGGCCGCTCCTCAGCAGCCCTTCGGCGAACCCCGACACGGTGACGAGGAGCTTCGGCGTCGGATCGATCTCCTCCTCGGCGAACACCCGCGCGCGCATTTCCGTCGTCGCCTCCCGGTTCGGGAAGTGGTCCGCGCCGAGCGACACGTAGCCGCGATGCGGCGTTTGTGCGATCGCAGCGGCCGTCACGCACATCGTCACTACCACAGCACTCAGAGTCTTTCGCATATTCGGTGCGCGCAGATCAGCTGGCAGCAGGCAGCAGGCGGCTGGCAGTGGATCACGCTGTCACGCTGATCCTACAGCTCGACAGTTGGACTCGCTGCCTGCTGCATGCTGCCCGCTGCATGCTTTCCCACTGCCTGCTGCCTGCTGCCTGCTGCCTGCTATCAGCGGTCAGCTGGATTCACTGCCAGCCGCCCGCGCGCCCCTTGTAACGCCTGCGCGCCGTAGACGCGCGGCAGGAGCTTGATGGTCGCCGGCAGAATGAACACCTCGCCGAGGAACGCCACCGCCATCGTCAGCGCCAGCAGCCCGCCGAACCAGGCGGTCGGCCGGTACTCCGACAACAGCAGCACGCCAAACCCGCAACTGTTGATGAAGGCGGTCGTCAGCGACGCGCGCCCCTCGTGCGCGGTCGCGATCTCGATCGCCTCGTCCGTCGTCGCGCCCGCCGCCGTCTCGCGGCGGTACCTGTTGATGAAATGGATGGTGTCGTCGTCCACCACGCCCAGCGCGACGCTCGACACCATGATCGTCGCGACGTTCATCGAAATGCCGAGATATCCCATGATGCCGAGCACGGCGAGGACCGGCAGCACGTTGGGCACGATGGTCAGCACGCCGAAGCGCGCCGACCGGAACACGATGAAGATGACGGCGAACACCGTGATGAACGCGGTGCCGAAGCTGCTCAACTGCGACGTGACCAGGTAGTGATCGAGCGTGGAGAACAGACGCCCCGACCCGGTCGTCAGCACGGTAATGCCCGTTCCGGCGAATATCCCGTTCGCGAGGCGCTCGGCCGCCTCGACCTCGGTGAGGACGACGTCGGAGCTCATCGACTGCAGCTTGACCGACATCTGGGCCCGTGAAAAATCGCTCGCGACCACACGCTCGAGCTCGTGCCGCCCCTCTCCGCCGAGCGCGAACAC
The DNA here is from genome assembly GCA_001767455.1 of Acidobacteria bacterium RIFCSPLOWO2_12_FULL_66_21. GTDB lineage: Bacteria > Acidobacteriota > Vicinamibacteria > Vicinamibacterales > 2-12-FULL-66-21 > 2-12-FULL-66-21. The sequence continues at coordinate 81,446 of MELC01000041.1, read as the reverse complement.
GAACAGCTCCTGCGCGATCGTGTCGCCGTCGGCCGGGACGACGCTGGCTTCGGGCCGGCCGTCGTGCAGCTCCTTGTTGATCCGCTTGACGTAGTCGGCGACCGACGTGACCTTCCTCACGTGCGGCAGCTTGCGCAGCTCATCAGCCAGGCTGTCGATCCGGCGGAGCACGTCGGGCGACTTCATCGACTCCGCCGGGCCTTCGAACATCATCTGGAAGCTGTACACACCCGAGAGCTGTTGGTCGATGACGCGCGCGCTCTGCCCCAGCGGATGATTGGGACGAAAGAAATTGATGTGATTGGTGTCGACGCGCAGCCGCAGCATACCGAGGGCGGCAGCGATCCCTATTACCAGCGAGACGACGACGACGCGGCGCGGGTGCGCGCACGAGAACCGCGCGATCCGCTGCATCGGCCCGACGAGATACTTCTCGTGCGGGGCCTCGTGCGTCTCCGGCTTGACCCACGTCAGCAGCGTCGGGACCAGCACGAGCGAGATCGCGAAGTCCACCATGATGCCCACGCCCGCGCCGATGCCGAACGCCCGCACGGCGACGACCTGGCTCGTCGCGAGCGACACCATCCCCAGCGCAGTCGTCGCACTCGCGCCGAGCAGAGGCGTCGCGAGATGAGCGACCGTCGCCTTGAATGAATATTCGTTTATTGAGTGGCGGGGCCCCCTGCACCCCGCCAAGCGACCTTCACTACGCGGGCTCATCCGGCCCGCTCCGTTCCGGTCGCGCTCTGCGGAGCGCCGCTCCTCGTCGCAGTGCTGCATGATGTGGACGTCGTCGGCTATCGCGAGGACGACGATGAGCGGGATGAGCATGCTGGAGAGGATGTTGTACGAGAACCCCATCAGCCAGTAGAGACCGAGGGTCCACGAGATGCTCACCGACACCGCGAACAGCGCCAGCAGCGTCTTTCGCCAGGATCGGAACGTGAAGTAGATCGCAATCAGCGTGAACAACAGGATCGGGGGGCTGAAAATGCGCTGGTTGTCGAGCGTGACGCGGTTGTAGGTCTCGCTGATTTCCAGGCTGCCGTTGTAGAACGCATGGAGGCCGGCCGGCAGCCTGGGATCGACGATGCGATGGACCTGCTGGATGACGCCGGCGCGCACCTCGTCAATCCGGTCCTCGTCGAACGTGACCACCAGCGCCGTCACCGTCGCATCGTCCGACAGAAGATCGCCGCGGATCAGGTCGTCGTCGAGCGCGCGGCGGCGGATGGCGGCGACGTCCGCCGAACGGTGCAGGCCGTCGAGGAGCGGGCGGACCTCGAGGCCGCCGTCAGGCGTCGCCCGGACGACAGTCGCGGTGGCGAGGCTGAGGACGCGCTGGACGGTGCTGACGCGCTCGATGTCGCCTGTGATTTCGTCGATGAATTTCAGCGTCTCTCGCGAGAACAGGCGGTCCGCCGAGTCGGCCTGCAGCGCGACGATGAGCGACCGCGTCCCGCCGAACTCGGCGCGGAGCCGCTCGTAATCCTTGAAGACGGGATCCTCGCGCGAGAACCACGCGGTGATGTCGTTGTCGATGCGCGTGATGTTGACACGCGGGAGCGACGCGACCGCGCCGAGGAGGATGAAGGCGGTCAGCCAGAGCCGCCACCGGTAAACGAACTCGGCAAGCCGAACGCTCATCACTGGATGGCGGGGCCCCCGGCACCCCGCCAGGCTCCCTTCGCTCCGCTCGCCCTTCGCGGCTCGTTCCGCTCCGTTCGCAACCGTTCCAGCTCGCGGCGGCTGAAGTCGGCTTCCTTCAACCCGACGTTGTACTCGGCGCGCTCGACCGCCAGTTCCGTGCGGGTCTTGTCGATCGCGTTGGTCATCCCGGCGCCCATCACCGTCCAGATCCCCTGGATCTGCTGAAGGCGGCCGACCGTGTAGACCTTCTGCTTCTCGTCGCGGCGATTGTGGATGTCGGCGTGCACGACCACGAACGCGTCCTTCAGGATCAGCGAGACGACGCGCGGAAACTCGGCGCCTTGGTCCTTGCGCCGCGACTCGAGGCGCCAGGCTGGGCGCGCCGATCCGCCGGGCTCCGTCCAGCTCGCGTTTTCGTCGGCGATCGCGTAGGTGTAGTCGTCGAGTTCTCGGCCGCCGATGTCCTCGTAGGTGAAGTCGCTGCCGACGAAGCTTTCCTGGGTGTCCGCGCCGGCGATGCGGCGCACGCGGCCGAGCGACGGCAGGAAGAGAAAGCGCTCGTCCTCGCTGTTCGGGTGCTCCCAGACGAGAAAGCCGGTGCCCTTGATGTCGTTCGGATACGTGAAGCGGATGAGGAGGCGGTCGCCGTCAAGGGTCCGGCTGAAGTGGGACGCCGCGGCTCCCGCGTGGGGGCCGCGCAGGGACATCAGCGTGAGGCCGCGCTCGCGGACGCGGTCGTGCCGATCGTAGAGCTTCATCCGCAGCGTCACGCGCGAGTCGCGCCCCGTGTCGCGGTCCTGCACGCGACGCGCGATGTCCTCGGCCGTCAGCCTTTGACCGAACGGGAAGGTCAGCGGCACGGCCGCACCAAGAACGGCCCAGAGGACGGCGGCGGCGATATTGATCGATACTGTAGCCATGACAGCGATGATATTCGGCAAGGATACCTGACCCTACACGACGGCGGCCCGTGAGGATTTCGCCAAACGCAAGGTCCCGTTCCGGTACATCAACGTCAAGAAGGACCCGGCCGATCTCGAGTGGATGCTGACCTTCTCGAAGGGCAGCCGCAACGTCCCGGTGATCGTCGAGGGGGACAAAGTCACGATCGGATTCGGCGGCACCTGAGCCGCGTGACGCGCTGCCGTGCGCAGCATACGAGCAGTAGGCAGCAGGCAGTAGGCAGCAGGCAGCAGGCAGTGGATCACGCTGTCACGCTGTCACACCGTGACGCTGTCTCCGAGCCCCGAGCCCAGAGCCCCGAGCCCCGAGCGCCGGGCTGCGAAGCTACGTTGCGCAGGGCTTTAGCCCTGCTTTAGCCCTGCTTTAGCCCTGCTTTTAGCCCAGCCTTAGTTAGCCCTGCCTCGTCGTGAGCATCTGCTTCAGCGAGTCCGGGATCGGCACGGGCCTGTTCGCCGCGTAGTCGTACATCACCATCACCGAGCGCGCGGTGGCGACGACGCGCGGGCCGTCGACGATCTCGTACTCGTAGGTGAAGCTGGTGCGGCCCACGGCCGTGATGGCGATGCGGACCTCGAGCGAGTCGCCGTAGCGCGCCGGGGCGCGATAGTCGATCTCCACCCTCGCCAGGATCACGCCCGGAATGTCCGGCGCTGCCTTGTCGCCGCCGAACCCCCAGAGCGATCGCCAGTGCGCGAAGCGCGCCTGCTCGAGATACGTCAGGTAGACCGCGTTGTTGACGTGCCCCATCGGGTCGCAGTCCCGGAAGCGCGCCTCGAGCCGATGAGCGAATATGTGATTCATTCCGTTCAATTGTGATTTGTGAATTGTGAGTTGTCAGCAGGTTGCCGAAGCCGTCCCATCGGACGGCCACTGCTCGGTGCCGACAATTCGCAACTCGCAACTGCTCTCTTCTCAGACGGCGCCAGTATACAATCCCTGCGTGTTGCCCTCCTCCACCGCCGAGCCCTTCACCCCTGACGAGCGTGCGCGGCTCGCGCCGTACTTCACGAACCTGGACGGCCACGTGTTCGCGCTCGTGAACCTGCCCGAGACGGTGAAGGGGGCGCTCTTCGCGCGCTACTCGCGGTCCGCGAAGTCGCTGCGCCGGCTGTTCCTCGACGAATTCGCCGACAAGATGGGGACGGCGGACGCGCCCGGGGCGACGGCGGCGGCCGTCGCGCGCGCCGAAAAGCTGTACGACCGCGTGTTCAACGAGTACGGCGACGACTCGGTCGCGCAGCTTGGCGGCGCGCACCTCGCGTGCGAGTACGTGTCGAACATCCTCACGAAGGTCCTCGAGTGGGGACGCCTGATGGCGTACCTCGAGCAGTCCACGCGCTACGTTCCCTGCACGGACAGGCTTCACGGCCGCTGGCGCTATCACGTGCCCGTCGAAATCGAAGACCCGGCCCTCGTCGAACGGTACGTGAAGACGATGGACGCCGCGTTCGAGAGCTACGCGAACTGGATCCCCGCGATGCAGGCGCACTTCGAGCGGCGCTATCCGAAGAGCCCGACGGATTCCGACGGCGTCCATCGCGCGGCCATCCGCGCCAAGGCGCTCGACACGCTGCGCGGGATGCTGCCGGCGGCGACGCAGTCCAACGTCGGTATCTATGGGACCGGCCAGGCGTACGAGGCGCTGCTGCTGCGGATGCGCGCCCATCCGCTCGCCGAGGTCCGCGCCTGCGCCGCGGCGATGCTGGGCGAGCTGCGCAAGGTCATCCCCGCGTTCCTGACGCGCGTGGATCAGAGGGAGCGAGGCGTCCGGTCCAGCGATTACATCGCAGACACCCGCGGCGGCCTCGAGCGCGCCGCGGCGACCCTCCGGGACATCGAGCCGGAGCCGCGCGCGGAAGTGACGCTCACGGACTTCGATCCCGACGGCGAGATCAAGGTCGTCGCCGCGGCGCTCTACGCGGTGACCGAACTCCCCGACGATCAGTTGCTCGCCATCGCGCGGGGCATGTCGACCAGCGACCGCGCCGCCGTGCTCCGCGCCGCCATCGGCAACCGTGCCAACCGCCGCCATCGCCCCGGCCGCGCGTTCGAGCGGACGTTCTATCGCTTCGACGTGCTGACCGACTACGGCGCGTTTCGTGACCTCCAGCGCCATCGCCTGCTGACACTCGAATGGCAGCCCCTGACAACGAGGCACGGATGCACGGAGCCGGATGCGATTGGCGAGGCGGGAGCCGCAGAGGACTGGGATCGCGTGATGGACGCGTCAGCCGCGCTGCACGAGGCGCTGGTGGCCGCGGGACTGGCGGCGGTGGCGCCGTACGCGGTGGCGATGGCGTACCGCGTGCGCTTCTACATGGAGATGAACGCGCGCGAAGCGATGCACCTGATCGAGCTGCGCACCGCTCCCCAAGGTCATCCCGCCTATCGCCGCGTCTGCCAGCAGATGCACACGCTCATCGCCGAACGCGCCCGACATCACGCTATTGCCGCCGCGATGACGTTCGTCGATCACTCGCGCGTCGAGCTGGAACGGCTCAACTCAGAGCGCGCGCTCGAACAAAAGAGAGAGCGCGGACGATAACTTCAAACTCCAAACTCCAAACTCCAAACTCCAAACCCACTGCAAACTGCAAACTCCGAACGTGACGGTTTGGATTTTGAAGTTTGGAGTTGACGCCTTTCACACTTCTGCGTTTGGAATTTGGAATTTGAGATTTGGAGTTGTCTTCACTCTTCTCTGACGTTTTTGTGGCTCCAGTAGCGCCCGAATTCGTCGAGGAACGTCAGCGACTGCAGCCCCTTCATCCGATCCATGAACAGGATGCCGTCGAGGTGATCCGTCTCGTGCTGGATGACGCGCGCGGTGAAGCCTGACGCCTGGAGCTCCATGCGCTTGCCGAATCGATCGTAGGCGCGGACGACGATCCGGCGCTCGCGCGGCACCTTGCCGCGAATGTCCGGGATGCTCAGGCACCCTTCCCAGTCTTCGACGATCTCGCGGCCGATCGGCTCGATCTCGGGGTTGATCAGCGCCATCAGCGGCACGTCCTCGCCGTCCTCCACCTCGTCGCGATCCTCCTCCTCCTCGTCGTCTTCGCGCGGCGGAGGCGGAGGAAAACCGGCGACGAACAGCCGCAGCCCTTCGTGGATCTGCGGCGCGGCGAGGCCCACGCCCTGGTATTCCTTCATGGTCTCGAACATGTCGTCGATGAGCTGCTGGATTCTGGGCGAGCGGATCTCCGAGGGATGGAGCGGCCGCGCGCGCGACCGAAGGACCGGATGGCCCATGCGCGCGATCTTCAAAATCGACATACCGGGATTATATGCGGGAGAATCAAGAGTGAAGGGTTCACTACTCACTCTTCGCTCCTGAATCATGATCGAGACGCACTATCGCTACTGTCCGGAATGCGGCGCGGGGCTCGAGTCACGTCTGCTGAGGCCGGGCGACCCGGCGCGCCTGGTTTGCTCGGCCTGCACGTTCGTGTTCTATCTCGATCCGAAGGTCGCGGTGGGCACGATCATCGGCACGGCCGACTCGCGCATCGTGCTCGTGCGGCGCGCGATAGAGCCCGGGTACGGCCTGTGGGTGTTTCCGGGCGGGTACGTGGATCGCGGCGAGGAGATCACGTCGGCGGCGATCCGCGAGGCGCGCGAGGAGACGGGGCTCGAGGTCCGCCTCGACGGCCTCGTCAACATCTATTCGTATCCCGGACGGCCCATCATCATCATCGTGTACGCCGCGACCGCGATCCGCGGCGAGCTGTGCACCGACGAAGAGTGCCTCGAGGCGGGGGTCTTCGAGCGCTCCGAGATCCCGTGGAGCGAGCTGGCATTCCGCAGCACGAGCGAGGCGCTGCAGGATTATCTCGCCGGCCGCGTCTACCAATTCTGAGCGGTTGAGCTCGGAAGTGAAATCGGAAAAAGGGAGCTCAGCCGGCATTTCGGCCAAAACCCGCCTGATTCGCGATGGTATGATTCTCGCGTTCCTCGACAAACTGCAGTGGGCCGGCCCTGAGCCTGTCGAAGGGCACCTGTGCGCCCGATATCGAATAGAGACCCCATCATGAAGAACCGGATTCTCCTCGTCGTGTTTTCAGTCGCGCTGATCTCCGCCTCGGCGTGCGGGTTCGAGCACCACAGCGCGTCGAACGGCCCGTCGGCTGTCGGCACGAATGCGTTCGCCGGCACCTGGAGCTCGTCCAACATCATCCCGTCGGCCAGTTCCTGCACGGACTTCAAGTGGAGCGTGACCGAGCAGACGCCCACCAGCGCGAAGGGGACGTTCACCGCGACGTGCGCGGGCGATCTCCATGCGACGGGCACGGCGCAGGGATACCTCACGAGTGTCGGGACGCTCAACTGGAGCGCGCAGGCGGTGGCGTCCGCGCCGGGGCTGCCCTCGTGCAACGTCACGCTGACGGGCACGGCGGAGCTCCAGGTCGATTCGATCAAGGTGCCCTACTCCGGCGACACCTGCCTCGGAAAAGTCAGCGGGACCGAGATCCTCAAAAGGTAAGCAGCCCTAAAGGGCTGCGCTACAGGTTCCGGTAGCGCAGGGCTTCAGCCCTGCCTCATGATCATCGCGATCAGCTCGTCGTCGGCCGGGGGGAATTTCAACAATGGAAGTTCCTCGCGCCGCACCCATCGCATCTCCTGTCCCAGCAGCGGCCGCGGCTCTCCGGTCAGCTCACAACTGAAGAAATGCAGCTCGACGACGCGGTCGCCGTACGCGTGAGCGACTGAAAAGATCTCGGGGCCGATTCGAACGCCGGTGTCGAGCTCTTCGCGCATCTCGCGCGCCAGACAGTCCGCATGCGATTCCCCGCCGTCACACTTCCCGCCGGGAAACTCCCAGTACCCCTCGAGGTGGACACCGCGCACGCGACGCGTCACGAGGTACGCGCCGCCGCGCTCGATGACTGCGGCGGTCACGACGAGCCGGGGAAGATCGCTCATCGTGGGCCGGGGCTTTCAGCCCCGGCGGATACGAACCGCCCGGCCGACACGCATCGCGCGCGCATGGGACAGCCCGGGCACTGCGGCTTGCGCGCCGTGCAGCGCGTCGCGCCGAAGTCCATCAGGGCCTGGTTGAAGTCGAACACGTTCCTGATCGGCAGGACGGTGCGCGCGACGGACCACAAGTGCTTGCGCATCTTGTGCGATTTGGGGTCGCCTTTGCCGATGAACACACGGAAGAGCACGCGCGCCACGTTCGTGTCGAGGATCGCGGCGCGCCGGCCGAAGGCGAAGCTCATGACCGCGCCCGCGGTGTACGCGCCGACCCCCTTGAAAGAGAGCAGCGTCTCGTGGTCGGAGGGCAGCTCGCCGCCGTACCGTTCGACCGACTCGCGCGCGATCGACTGAAGCCGCCGCGGCCTGATGTTGTAGCCAAGCGGCCGCCAGGTCTCCGCCACGATTGTTTCATCCGCCGCCGCCAGCGAGGCGAGCGTCGGGTACTTCGACAGCCACTCGTGGTACTTCGGCAGCACGCGATCGACTTGCGTCTGCTGCAGCATCACTTCCGAGACAAGGATGTGGTACGGATTATCCGTGCGCCGCCAGGGCAGGTCGCGGCCGTTCCGCCGATACCAGTCGAGCAGCCGGCGGCGAAACCACTGGCGGGCGGCCGGGGCGGGAAGATGTCGCATGCAATTGGTGGGTTGGTGAGTTGGTGAATTGGTGAGTTGGTGAATTGGTGGGTTTGGTGAGTTGGTGAATTGAAGTGGTGAATTTGGTGAATTAGTGAATTCGTGAATTGAATTGGTGAATCGTTGGAGTAAGCCCCCTCGTAAATTCACCAATTCACCAATTCACGAATTCAAGAATTACACTGGTGCCGTGAAAATCTACACCAAGACGGGGGATCAGGGCGAGACCGGATTGTTCGACGGGACCCGGGTCGCCAAGTCGGACCCGCGGGTATCGGCCTACGGCGACGTGGACGAGCTGAACGCGTGGCTCGGGCTCGTCCGCACCAACTCGTCCGACGAGCAGCTCGCCTCGATGCTGGAGCAGATCCAGCGCGATCTCTTCGCGCTCGGCGCGCGCCTCGCCGATCCGCGCAACCGGATTGCCGCGCGCGTCACCAAAGCGGCGGTCACGTCCGACGACGTCGCGAGGCTGGAGGGATGGATCGACCTGCTCGAGTCGGAGCTGCCGCCGCTGCGCCGGTTCATCCTGGCTGGCGGCAGCCCGTCGGGTGCGACGCTGCACGTCGCGCGCACGGTGTGCCGGCGCGCCGAACGCGCGATGGTCGGTCTCGGCGCCGACGCGTTCGAGCCCGAGCTGCTCATCTACGTCAACCGCCTGTCGGATCTTCTCTTCGTCATGGCGCGCGCGGCCAACAGGCGGAGCGGCGTCACGGAAACGGAGTGGTGACCGCGCCGGGCGCCGACCCCGCCCTGCTGAAGGCGGCTTACGCTCACTGCGAGCGCCTCGCCCGGGCGCATTACGAGAACTTTCCCGTCGCCTCGCACCTGCTGCCGGCGACGATGCGCCCGCATATTGCGGCGATTTACGCATTCGCGCGCCGCGCCGACGACATCGCCGACGAGCCCGGAATCGCCACAGTGGAGCGCCTGCGCCTGCTGCACGATCTGCAACACAGATTAAGGGGGACCGTCCCCCTTTCGGCGGGCGCAGCCGCGCGTCCGGACGATCTCATCTTCTGCGCACTGGGCAATACGATGGCGGTGCACAAACTGCCGATCGGGCTTTTCGAGGATCTGCTGAGCGCCTTTCGGCAGGATGTCACGACCACGAGGTATGCGACGTGGGCGGAGGTGCTGGACTATTGCCGGCGGTCGGCGAACCCGGTGGGACGCCTCGTGCTGCGGATCGCCGGGTACGACGACCCGCGGCTGGATGAGTGGTCGGACAACGTGTGCACCGCGCTCCAGCTCACGAATTTCTGGCAGGATCTGCTCGTGGATTGGAAGCGCGGGCGCCTGTACGTCCCGGCCGAGGACCGCGATCGCTTCGGTGCACGCGATGATGATCTCGACGCGGGCCGAATCACGCCGGAATGGCAAGCGGCGCTGACGGAAGTGGCATCGCGGACGCGGTCGCTCTTTGTCGCCGGCCGTCCGGTGTGCGACGGCGTCCGCGGGCGCCTCCGATGGGAGCTGCGCCTGACATGGCTCGGCGGGATGCGTATTCTGGACAAGGTAGAAGCAGCGCGGTTCGCGCACCGCCCGGCGCTTGGCGCCGGGGATGTCGCTTCGTTGCTGGTGCGGGCGGTACGATGGGGTAGTCGCCAGTCGCCAGTAGTCGCTGGTCGATAGTCGTTAGTCATGGCTCGAGACACCAACTTCTATTACTCGTTCCTCGTGCTCCCCGCCGAGAAGCGGCGCGCGATCGTCGCCGTGTGGGACTTCTGCCGCGCGGTGGACGATGCGGTTGATGAGGCGGTGGACGAGGAGGCGGCGCGCGCGGAGACCGCGGGGTGGCGGCGCGAGCTCGCGGCGTGCTTCGAGGGAGGGGCGCCGCAAACACCGCAGGGTCGCGCGCTGGCGCCGCTCGTCCGTGAGTTCAACCTCCCGCGTGCGTCGTTCGACGCGCTCATCGAAGGCGTGGAGATGGACATCGGCGCGCGCCGGTACGAGACGTTCGCGGACCTGTACGAATACTGCATCCGCGTCGCCTCGGCGGTCGGGCTCATCTGTCTCGAGATCTTCGGCTACCGGAACCCGCGCGCGCGCCAGTACGCCACCAACCTCGGCGTCGCGCTCCAGTTGACCAACATCCTGCGCGACGTCCCGGAGGATCTCGCCCGTGGCCGCGTCTACGTTCCGCAGGAAGATCTCAGGCGCCACGGCTGCACGGAGGCAGATCTCAGCTGCGAGGTGCGGCAGGCCGGGCGAGGCGTCAAGTCGGCCGCCGTCAGGGCGATGCTGAAGCAGCAGGCCGATCGCGCGCACCGGTACTACCGGCAGGCCGCCGCGGTGCTGCCGCACGAGGACGCGCGGCAGCTCGTCGCGGCGGAGATCATGGGAGCGATCTATCGCGCGATCCTCGGGCGCATCGAGCGCGCGGACTACGACGTGTTCACGCGGACCGTCAGGATCCCCAGGCCCGAGCGGGCGCTGATCGCGCTCGGCGTGTGGGCGCAGACCGCCATCGGCCTTCGCGGCAGGGAAAGCCCGGCGCCGACCCGATGACTGCCGATGTCGTGGTCGTCGGGGGCGGCTTCGCCGGCCTCAGCGCGGCGACAGCGCTCGCCTCGCGCGGCGCCCGCGTCGTCGTGGCCGATGCGCGGCCGCAGCTGGGAGGGCGCGCGACCGCGTTCGTCGATCGATCGACGGGCGAGCTGGTGGACAACGGCCAGCATGTTCTTTTCGGCTGCTACGCGGCGACGTTCGAGTTCCTCCACCGCATCGGCGCGATGGGGAACGTGCGCGTCATGCCCGCGCTCGAAGTGCCCTACATCGACACGCTCGGCAGGCGGTCGGTGCTCAAGTGCCCGCCGCTTCCCTCTCCGCTGCACCTCGTCGGCGCGGTTCTCGACTGGGATCCCATGCCGTGGCGCGATCGCCTCTCGGTCCTGCGGCTGGCGGGACCGCTGCGGCGCGCGCGAAGGGAGCTTCGACGGACGGGCGCCGTTACCGCCGATCCGCCGGGCTCGGTGTCCGATTGGCTGCGCGCCCATCGGCAGGGGCGGAAGCTGACGGAATGGTTGTGGGAGCCGCTCGCGGTCGCCGCGCTGAACCAATCACCCGAGCACGCGTCCGCCGCTCCGTTCGTCCGTGTGCTCGCGGAGATGTTCGGGCCGGACGCCGGGGCATCGGCGATCGTCCTGCCGACGCGGCCGCTTCACGAGATGTACGCGGAACCCGCGCGCGACTACCTTGTGGAGCGCGGCGGCGAGGCTCGCACCAACGCGCTCGCGCGCCTGGTCTTCTCGAATGGACGCGTGGTCGGCGTGGACATCAGGGGCGAGCGAATCCTCGCGCCGGCGGTCATCGCGGCCGTGCCGTGGCATGCCCTCCGCGCGCTGGCCGGCGCGGCACCACCCGCGGCGCTCGCGCCCACGCTGGCCGCCGCGGACGCCATGGAGTCGATGCCGATCGTCACCGTCAACCTGTGGTACGACCGTCCGGTGATGGACGACCTGTTCGTCGGACTTCCGGGCCGGCAGATGCAGTGGATCTTCGACAAGCGCCGCGCGTTTGGCGACACCGCGTCGCACTTGTCGCTGGTGACGAGCGGCGCGATCGAACTGACCCAGATGGGCCGCGACGAGCTGATCGCGCTTGCCGCGCGCGAGGTCGCGGACGCACTGCCGCTTGCGCGCACGGCGCGGCTCGTCAGGGCGACCGTCGTCAGCGAGAGGCAGGCGACCTTTTCGCTGGCGGCGGGCCAACCCGCGCGGCCCGGCACCCGGACGCCGATCGAAGGGCTATACCTCGCGGGCGACTGGATCGACACCGGACTGCCGGGGACGATCGAAAGCGCGGTCAGGTCAGGGCACGCGGCGGCGGCCGCCGTGGAGTCCAAGCGCTCCCGTAGCGCAGGGCTTTAGCCCTGTTTTGGGTGGCGCGCGGCCATTTGGCAGGCCTGAATTTACCTGTTGCAGCCGCTCACGGCGGCTTGTGCGACCGACAGAAGCAGATCACTTTTCAGTGTCTCGCGCAGGGTTCCCGCACCCAAGCCTCGCGCGTGATCGCCAGTCAGGTAATATCCGGCCGTTTGAGGCGTTCGACGAGAAAATCGCTCGCAGTCGATCCCATTAGTTGCTCCTGATCAGGCAGCCCTAAAGGGCTGCGCAACAGGTCGCGTGAGTGGTGACCTCGTAGCGCAGCCCCGTGTTGAGCGCAGCCCTCGTGTTGCGCAGTCCTCGTGTTGCGCTCGGCCCTCGTGTTGCGCAGCCCTCGTGTTGCGCAGCCCTCGTGTTGCGCTCAGCCCTCGTGTTGCGCAGCCCTCGTGTTGCGCTCAGCCCTCGTGTTGCGCAGCCCTTTAGGGCTGCCCGGGAATCCATGCGCAATGGGTGCCAACCTCCATGGCTGAGCAGGAGTCCCTCTTTGCCAGTAGGATTAAGGGTCAACAGCGCGAGCGGAGCGGAGCGAGCCGCGAAGGGCGAGCGCCGCGCAGTGACCCAGCCGGGGTGCAGGGGCCCCGGCGATAAAAAAATGGATTCCGTCGTCGTCCACTATCAGGAGATCGCGCTCAAGGGGAACAACCGGCCGTGGTTCGTGGCCCGGCTGGCGCGCAACATCCGCGAAGCGCTGAAGGGCCTCGACGCGGGGGAGGTCCGCGTGCTGATGGGCCGGATCGAAGTGCTCGTGGGCAACGCCGATCGCGAGATGCTCCGGGAGCGGCTCGGCCGCGTATTCGGCATCGCGAACTTCGCGACGGCAGGACGGGCTCCGCTCGACGTGGATATCATCGCGACACGCCTTCTCGAGGACCTCGGCGATCGGGAGGTGAGTACGTTCCGCGTGTCGGCAAAAAGAGCCGACAAGCGCTTCCCGCTCAGCTCACCGCAAATCGAGCGCGAGGTGGGCGGGCGGATCAAGGAAGCGAAGGGATGGACCGTGAACCTGGCCCATCCGGAGCTGACGATCCACGTCGAGGCGCTCACCAACGAGGCGTTCTACTATTTCGGCAAGGACCCGGGCGCGGGCGGTATGCCGGTCGGCACGAGCGGCCGCGTGGTCTGCCTGCTGTCAGGCGGCATCGACTCGCCGGTCGCCGCGTGGCGGCTCATGCGGCGCGGCTGCCGGGCGGTGCTCGTCCACTTTCACAGCTACCCCATCCTGTCGCGCGCCTCGCAGGAGAAGACGCGCGAGCTCTCGAAGCTGCTCGCGAAATACCAGTACCATTCGCGGCTGTTCCTGGTGCCGTTCGGCGAAATCCAGCAGCAGGTCGTGCTCGCCGTCGCCCCGCCCCTGCGCGTCGTCATCTACCGGCGGCTGATGATGCGGATCGCCGAGGCGATCGCACGGCGGCAGAAGGCGCAGGCGCTCGTGACGGGCGAGGTCGTGGGGCAGGTCGCGTCGCAAACGCTCGAGAACATGGCCTCGATCAACAGCGTCGTGTCGATGCCGGTGCTGCGGCCGCTCGTCGGCATGGACAAGGACGAGATCACGGCCGAAGCGCAGCGGCTCGGCTCCTACACGACCTCGATCATCCCGGACCAGGATTGCTGCACGCTGTTCACGCCGCGGCATCCGGCGACAAAGGCGAGGCGCGTGGACGTGGAACGTGCCGAGGCAGGGCTGCCGATCGAGGAAATCGTCCGAAGCGCCGTCGAAGCGGCGGTAATAGAGGACTTCACGTTCCCTGAGATAGAATCCCCGTAGCTCGTGGCTCGTGGCTCGTTCTTTTCTTGCAGGGCAGCCTCCATGGCTGCCACAGAGACATCGTCATGAAAATCACAGAAGGCAAAATCGCGGGAATGAAGGCCGTCAGCAACGCGCGCGGCGTGATCGCGGCGGCGGCCATGGACCAGCGCGGCTCCCTGAAGAAGGCACTCGCCAAGGAAAAGGGAGCCGCCGTCGGCGACCAGGACATGGAGGAGTTCAAGATCCAGGTGGCTGAAGTGCTGACGAGGCATGCCAGCGCTATCCTGCTCGATCCGGAGTGGGGCCTCCCAGCCAGCAAGCGGCGCGCGAAGGGCGCGGGGCTGCTGCTGGCCTATGAAAAGACGGGCTACGACGCGGCCACGCCCGGCCGGCTGCCGGATCTGCTCGATCACTGGTCCGTGCGGCGCCTCAAGGAAGCCGGGGCGGACTGCATCAAGATCCTCCTCTATTACACGCCGTTCGACGCCAAGCCCATCAACGAGCTGAAGCACGCGTGGGTCGAGCGCATCGGCGACGAGTGCCGCGCGAACGACATCCCGTTCTTCCTCGAGTTCGTCACGTATGAGGAAGGGATGGACGAGAAGGGGCTGGACTTCGCCAAGAAGAAGCCGCAGCTCGTCACCGGCGCGATGGCCGAATTCACGAAGGACCGCTACGGCGTGGACGTGATGAAGGTCGAAGTGCCGGTGAACATGAAGTTCGTCGAAGGGGCGCGCGTGTTCGGCGGACAGAAGGCGTACACGAAGCAGGAAGCGATGGATCACTTCCGCCGCGCGGCGGACGCGGCGACCAAACCGTTCATTTACCTGTCGGCGGGCGTGAGCAACGCCGAGTTCACCGAGGGGCTGGAGCTCGCGGCCGAGGCCGGCACCCGGTTCTCGGGCGTGCTCTGCGGCCGCGCCACGTGGAAGGAAGGGATCCCTATCTTCGCGAAACAGGGGACGGACGGGTTCCGCGCGTGGCTCGAAGCTGACGGCGTCAGGAACATCAACAACGTGAACGCGTGCCTCGCCGCCGCGCACCCGTGGTACGAGTTCTACGGTGCGGCCAGCGCCGACACCTTGCTGTAGGCGGACTGAGGTTCTAGCGAGGCTCCGCCTGAGACCGTCGAGAGGCTCCGCCTCGCTGGGCGCATTCTTTGATAACGCCCGCTGACGCGGGGACGGTCTTGACCGAAAAACTCGACTCATTCAGTGCAAGTTTTCCGGGTCAAGACCTCTAGAGGGTTCTCTAAGGTCCTAAAGGTGCACGAAGGGGGTCGCCACAACGGTCGCGCGTAAAGGTGCGGCCTCGTGGGTCACGGCTACGGATGTCCCTGGATCGGCAAAGTCCCTGTGGACGTAACCCAGCGCGATTGGACGGGTCAGCGCGGGCGACAGCGTCGCACTCGTGACCCGTCCGATCTCCTTCTCTCCCGATCGAACCACATCGTCTCGCGACGGCACGACGTCGCCGTCCAGCGTCAATCCCACGAGGCGCCGGGCCACGCGGCCGTGGCCGCGGTGCAGCACGCGAATGATGATCTCCTGTCCGACGTAACAGCCTTTCGTCAGGCTGATCGCGCGGTCTTCGATTCCCGCTTCGAGCGGAATCGTCTCCTCGTCCATGTCCACGCCGAACAGCGGCCGCCCGGCCTCGATGCGGCACGTGTCGGCGGTCGCCGGATCGACGGCCATCGCGCCCGCGTCGCGCAGCAGCCGGCTCAGATCGTCCTTTCCCCCGAGCGGCAGCACGAGGTCGAATGCCGGAACGCCGAATTCATCGCCGCGCGCGACGGTCAGCGGCGCGCCGCGAAAGTCCCACCGGCCGTTCGCAAAGAGCGCCATTCGATCGAGCAGCTCCGAGGGAGGCGAGGGCTCGTCCGCCGAGCGGCACGCTGCCAGCGCCGACGCCAGCACGCCCGCCGCGCGGGGACCGCACACGGCGAGTTGCGCGGTGGCCGACGTCAGGTCGGCGACCTCGACGTCCTCGGAGAAAACGAGGTCCGCGAGGCGCGTGCGGACCAGCGCCGCCCGGCTCGCGGGAAGGTCGGCGAGGATGCTGTCGCCGGTCTCGAACACCCGCAGATCGGAGATCATCCGGCCCTGGGCCGTCAGATAGGCGGCATAGCAGCCGCCTCCTGGTGCGAGCGCCACGATGTCGTTCGTCAGCAGCCCCTGCAGGTAGGTCCGGCGATCGGCGCCGGTCAGCCGCAACCGTCCCTGGAAACCGGTCCGATCGACGAGACCCGCGCCCTGGTGCAGGGCGGCGTATTGTTCAAGCGAATACATCGGCTGGGCCTGGTGAGATATTCTTTGAAGATGGGTTTCAAGTCGGGATTTCACGACCTTCTCCGTTCTACATTCTACGTTCTACTTTGCTGGCCGGCGGTCCTGGCCGCGCAGTCGCCGCAGCCGGCCGGCCCGGGCGAAGGCACCGCCGACTTCATCGTGATCCTGGGAGGAGCGCAGGTCGGCCGCGAGCAGGTGCAGCTCGCGCGCACGCCGCAGGGCTGGATCATCACCGGCACCGGCCGCTACACGGCTCCCATCAACTTGACAATCAACCGCTTCGAGCTCAAATACACGCCCGACTGGCAGCCGGTCGAGCTGACGATCGACGCGGCGCAGAACGATCGGCCGATGCGCCTGGCGACCTCCTTCGCGATGACGAGCGCCATCAACGAGATCACGCAGGCGGGCACGACCAACTCCAAGACGGATCAGATTTCCGCACGGACGATTGTCCTTCCGAACAACTTCTATGCGGGATACGAAGGACTCGCCGCGCGGCTTGCCGGCTCCGCGCCCGGGACGTCGCTCGCCGCGTATATCGCGCCACAGGCAGAGATCCGCATCGAGGTCAAGGGGGTCACACCCGAGCGGATCCAGACGCCTGGAGGCGCCGTCGCGACCCGCCGCTACGACGTCGTTTTTCAGAACCCTGGCGCTCCGCTCGCGGCGAAGATCACGATTGACGATCGCTCGCGCTTCGTCCGGCTCGAGATTCCGGCCGCGTCGCTCGTCGTGGCTCGCGCCGATCTCTCCAGCGTCGCGACGCGCGCGCAGACGACGCGCAATCCGACCGATGCGGACGTCTTCATTCCCTCGGCCGGGTTCAGCCTCGCGGGCACGCTGACGCTGCCGCCCGCGGCCGCGGGACGACTCAAGCATCCCGCGATCCTCCTGGTGGGCAGCTCGGGACAGACCGGCCGGGACGAGGCGGTCGCGGGAATCCCGGTGTTCACGCAGCTGGCCGGCGGTCTTGCCGATCGGGGCTTCGCGGTGCTGCGCTACGACAAGCGCGGCACCGGCCAGAGCGGCGGACGCGCCGAGACCGTCACCCTCGATGATTATGCGGACGATGCCGCCGCGGCGGTGCGCTGGCTGAGGGCCCGCAAGGACATCGACCGCAATCGGATCGCGGTCGCGGGCTACGCCGAAGGAGGCGCCGTGGCGATGATCGCGGCGGCGCGCGAGAAGCAGATAGCGTCGCTCGTCCTGATTGCGGCCTCCGGCGCGACAGGTGCAGACCTCATCCTCGAACAGCAGCTTCACCTGCTGGATCTGATCGACGCCTCGCCGGCCGAGCGGCAGACGAAGATCGACCTGCAGCGGAAGATCCAGGCGGCGGTGATGACCGACAAGGGCTGGGACGCGGTCCCGCCGGAACTGCGGAAACAGGCCGACTCGCCGCTGTTCAGGAGCCTCCTGCTGTTCGACCCCGCGAAGGCGATGAAAGCGATCAAGCACCCGGTCCTGATCGTGCAGGGAGATCTCGACAAGCAGATCCTTCCGCGTCATGCCGACCGGCTCGCGGAGCTCGCGGGCGCGCGCAAGAAAGCCCGTGGAGCCGAAGCGGTGCACATCCCGGGCCTGAATCATCTTCTCGTCCCCGCCGTGACCGGCGAGGTCTCGGAGTACGGATCGCTTTCAGACAAGACGATCCCTCCGGTTGTCACGACCACGATCGCCGACTGGCTGCGCGGCACCCGTCAAATGAAATAGACTTGAGATCGATGAAGGTTGGAATCCCGAAGGAGATCTGCCCGGGAGAGACGCGCGTCGCGGTGATTCCCGCGACCGTCACTTCGCTGGTCAAGTCGGGGCTCGAGGTCGCGGTCGAACAGAGCGCCGGCACCGCCGCCGGCTTCACCGACGAGGCATACCGGACGCACGGCGCGACGGTCGTTTCGCGGGCCGACGTCTTCCGGACGTCGGACATCCTGTTGCAGGTGCGCGCGACACCGGGCGATCCCGGACTCCTCAGGCAGGGACAGGCGGTCATCGGCTTCGCCGATCCGCTCGGCGCGCCCGGCGCGGTCCGCGCGCTGGCGTCGAGCGGCGCGTCGCTGTTCTCGATGGAGCTGATGCCGCGCATCACGCGCGCGCAGAGCATGGACGCGCTGTCGTCGATGGCGACGATCGCCGGCTACAAGGGCGTGCTGCTCGCCGCCAACGCGCTGCCGCGCATGTTCCCGATGCTGATGACTGCGGCCGGCACGATCTCTCCGGCGCGCGTGTTCGTCGTCGGCGCCGGCGTCGCGGGCCTTCAGGCGATCTCGGCCGCCCGCCGGCTGGGGGCGAAGGTCGAGGCGTACGACGTGCGTCCGGCCGTCAAGGAACAGGTCCTGAGCCTCGGGGCCAAATTCGTGGAGCTCGCGCTCGAAGCCGCGGACGCGGAAGACAAGGGCGGCTACGCGAAGGCGCAGGACGAATCGTTCTACGAGCGCCAGCGCGAGATGATGATGAAAGTGGTCGCGGCCCACGACGTCGTGATTACGACGGCGCTCATTCCCGGCAGGCGCGCGCCCATCCTGGTGACGACCGCCATGGTCGAGGCGATGGCGCCCGGTTCGGTCGTCGTCGATCTCGCCGCCGAGCGGGGCGGCAACTGCGAGCTGACACGTCCCGACGAGACGGTCGTCCACCAGGGCGTGACGGTTCTCGGGCCGTCGAATCCGCCGGCGCTCGTGCCGTACCACGCGAGCCAGATGTACTCGAAGAACATCACGACGTTCCTCGCGCACCTGCTCGGCAGGGACGGCGCCGCGCAGGCCACCCTTCCAATCAACACGGACGACGAGATCACGCGTGAGACGCTGCTCACGCGCGGCGGCCAGGTCGTCCATCCGCGGCTGCAGGAACAATAGGACTCATGGAAGCATTCGTCGCGGCGCTGACGGTCTTCGTCCTCGCCATCTTCATCGGGTTCGAAGTCATCAACAAGGTGCCGCCGCTGCTGCACACGCCGCTGATGTCGGGGTCGAACGCGATCTCCGGCATCACGATCATCGGCGCGATGCTCTCGGTCGCCACGCCCAGCCCCTACTCCACCGCGCTCGGCTTCATCGCGATCGTCTTCGCCACGATCAACGTCGTGGGCGGCTTCCTCGTGACGCATCGCATGCTGCACATGTTCAAGAAGAAGGACTGACGGCGTGAACCCCTCGATCGTCAACCTGGCGTATCTCGTCGCGTCGATCCTGTTCATCCTCGGCCTGAAGGGGCTCGCGCACCCGAAGACCGCCGTCCGCGCCAACATCATCGGCGCCTTCGGCATGCTGCTCGCGATCGTGGCGACGCTGGTCGATCGCAACGTGCTTGGTTCCGGCACGCAGGCCTACATCCTGATCTTCGCGGCCATCCTCGTGGGCTCGGCCGCCGGCGCGGTCCTCGCGCTCAAGATCCAGATGACGGCGATGCCGCAGATGGTGGCGCTGCTCAACGGGTTCGGCGGCGGCGCGTCGGTCCTCGTGGCGGGAGCCGCCCTCGTCGACGTCCACACCGCGCCGACGGCGCAGTTCCTGATCGCGACCGCCGCGTGCGGGATCATCGGCGCCGTCACCTTCTGGGGCAGCCTCGTCGCCTTCGACAAGCTGCAGGAATTCCTGCTGCCGGGCAAGCCCATCCACTTTCCCGGGCAGCAGCCGCTGAACCTGGCGCTCGGCCTCGCGTGCGTCGCCATCAGCGTCTGGATCGTGACGGGCGCCGACACCTCGCGGATCACCGCCTACTGGATCGTCGTGGTCCTCGCCTCGATCCTCGGGATTCTCCTCACCATCCCGATTGGCGGCGCCGATATGCCCGTCGCCATCGCGCTGCTCAATTCGTACTCAGGGCTGGCGGGGGCGGCGACCGGATTCGTGCTCGACAACGAGGTGCTCATCGTCACCGGGTCGCTCGTCGGCGCGTCGGGCATCATCCTGTCGCAGATCATGTGCAAGGCCATGAACCGATCGCTGGCGAACGTCCTGCTGGGGCACATCGGACCGGCGGCGGGCGGGCCGACGGCCGACGTCGTGTATGGGGGCAGGATAAAGGCGGCCTCCGCCGAAGAGGTCGCGATGCTGCTGGACGGGGCGAGCCGCGTGGTGATCGTGCCGGGATACGGCATGGCGGTGTCGCAGGCACAGCACGCCGTGCGCGACCTGATGCAGTTGCTGGAGTCGAAGGGGACGGAGGTGGAATTCGCGATCCACCCGGTGGCCGGGCGCATGCCGGGTCATATGAACGTGCTGCTCGCCGAGGCGGACATTCCGTACGACAAGCTGAAGGCGATGGACGAGATCAACTCGTCGTTCCAGCAGACCGACGTCGCCATCGTGATCGGCGCCAACGACGTCGTCAACCCCCTCGCGCGCACGGATCCCACGAGCCCCATCGCGGGGATGCCGATCCTCGACGTCGACAAGGCGCGCACCGTCGTCGTGATCAAGCGGAGCCTGAGCCCCGGGTTCGCGGGCATCCCCAATCCGCTCTTCGCGGCCGACAACACGCTGATGTACTTCGCCGACGGCAAGAAGGCCGTCATGGATCTCATCGCGGCGATGAAGGAAGTCTGACCTCATGTGGCTTCTGAAGACCGCCGATGGCGCCGAGGCGCCCTTCACGTTCCGCATTCTTCCGGGGAACATCAAGACGATCGGCCGCTCGACTGGCGCGGAATTCACCGTCGAGGCGGGCCTCGTGTCGCGGCTCCACTGCCAGTTGCTCGCCGGGGCGACCGCGCTCGAGGTCGTGGACCTCGAGAGCACCAACGGCACGTTCGTCAACGGCACGCGCGTCACGCGCGCGTCGCTGAAGGAAGGCGACCGGCTCGGCGTCGGCCGCGTCGAGTTCATCATTTCCCGCTCGAGGCAGCCCTAACCAGCCTCCGCCAAGGCTACGGCGGTCCGCCGAAGCGCTTCGCGCGAAGGCGGAAGCCCTGCCTGTGCATCTCATCGATTAAGACTGGCCACGCGATTGCTCTCGTCCTCCGAGGACGTCAGGAGGAGGACCATCGATGAAGCACTTGCTGAGAATTCTTCCACTCGCCGCGCTGCTCGGCGTCGCCCCGCTGACAGTCGGCTGCTCCAAGTCGTACAACGGGAACAAGCCGGACTACGAGGCGCGCGTCAACGATCAGTTGAAGAGCGCGAACCTCGACAACAAGGTCAACGTCAACTGGAAGAACGACGACCAGACGCTGCACCTTACCGGAAAAGTGGACTCGGCTGCCGACAAGCGGCGCGCCGAAGAGCTCGCGCAGCAGGTCGTCGGCACGAGCGGCCACGTCGTCAATGAGGTCGCGGTGGAGGGCGTCGACTACGGCGGCGTCGATGACCAGATCGAGAACCGCCTGAGCAAGATGTTCGAGGACCGCACCGAGTGGGACTTCGACGGCCGCGGCGTGTCGTTCGACTCGAAGGAAGGCGTCGTGTCGATCACCGGCACCGTGGAGTCACAGGCGATCAGGGACAAGATCGAGGCGCGGGCGCGCGCGACCGACGGCGTGAAGGACGTCGTCAACGATCTGAAAGTGAAGCCGAAGAAGTAATCCGTGAATTGGTGGGTCACTTCAAAAAGGGGTTCGTGCGCTTCTCGCGGCCGATGGTCGTGGGCTCTCCGTGCCCTGCATAGACGACCGTGTCGTCGGGGTAGCTGAAGAGCACGTTGCGGATCGACGCGAGCAGCGTGTCGAAGTCCCCGCCAGGCAGGTCCGTGCGCCCGATCGATCCGGCGAACAGCGTGTCGCCGACGAAGAGCGTCCGCGCGCGCTCACCCTCGCGTCCTACGTCGAGGCACACGCCTCCCGGACAGTGCCCCGGCGTATGCCGGACCCATGCGGCGTACCGGCCGAACCTGAGCGGTCCTTCGCCGTCGTAGAACAGATCAATCGGCGGCTGCGGTTCGACGCGCAGACCGAACATGAGTCCCTGCTGCACCACCGCCTCGTACAGGAAGTTGTCCGCCCGGTGAAGCGCGACCGGCACGTTGAGCGCCCGTTTGGC
Organism: Acidobacteria bacterium RIFCSPLOWO2_12_FULL_66_21; assembly: GCA_001767455.1. Taxonomy (GTDB): domain Bacteria; phylum Acidobacteriota; class Vicinamibacteria; order Vicinamibacterales; family 2-12-FULL-66-21; genus 2-12-FULL-66-21. The sequence goes on along the minus strand of MELC01000041.1, from coordinate 59,312 downwards.
GGCCGCCACGCCCGTGACGTGATCGAGATGCGCGTGGGTCAGGAGGATATAGCGGACCGTAAGGTCGTGCTGCCTGACCGCGTCCAGCACCAGGTCCACTTCGTCGCCGGGGTCGATGACGACCCCCTCCTTCGTTTCCTCGCAACCGATGACGAAGCCGTTCTTGAAGAAAGGTTCGACCGCGCGGGTCTCGATAATCATGATGAGCCGTTCGACCCCCCATTTTCGCATGTCATAACAAGAACGCGAACGGAACGGCGCGGCGCGCGAAGGCGCCGCGTAGCGCAGTGAGCCAACCGGGGTCAGGGGGCCCCGGATCAATCATGACTACTACAACCTACACGGAAGCTGTCCGGGTCCAGGAAAGCGTGCTGGCGCCGCTGGAAAAGCGCTGCCTGATCTGGATGGCGGGACGGATGCCGTCCCGCGTCAACTCGGACCACCTGACGATTCTCGCGGGCGTGGCCATGGCCGGAGTCGGGCTGTGCTACTGGCAAGGGTCGCCGGCCGCCCTGCTGGGCGCAGTCCTGCTCCTGGCGGTGAACTGGTTCGGCGACAGTCTCGACGGCACGCTGGCACGCGTCCGCCACCACGAGCGGCCGCGCTATGGCTTTTACGTCGATCACGTGCTGGACGCCGCGGGCACGCTGTTCATCATCGCCGGCCTGGCGCTCGGGGGGCACATGACCCCCCTCGTCGCCGCCGCGCTCCTCGTTGCCTATTACCTGATGACGATCGAGATCGGCCTCGCCACCCACGCCGTGGGCACGTTCAAGATCTCGTACTGGAAGTTCGGCCCCACCGAGCTGCGCATCCTGCTGGCGATCGGGACGCTGCAGCTCCTTCGCTCGCCGCAGGTGTCGATCGGCGGCCTCAGTGTCCTCCTGTTCGACGTCGGCGCGGTCGCCGGCATCGTCGGGTTGATCGCGACGTTCATCGCGTCAGCGGTGGCGCATACACGGATGTTGTATGCCGCCGAGCCGCTGATTCGGGTGAGGCAGCCCTGAAGGGCTGCGCAACAAATGGCAGGACCCGGCCCCGGCCTACTCGGGTGTTGCGCAGCCCTTCAGGGCTGCCTGGGGTGCAAGTGGCAGGACCCGGCCCCGTCCTACTCGGGTGTTGCGCAGCCCTTCAGGGCTGCCTGGGGTGCGGTATCATTCGAGCGTGATTCTCGTGGCCGTCGATGACCTGCTCTTCAGCTCGAAGATCCGCACGACCGCGAAACAGGCCGGCATCGACGTGACGTTCGCGCGCACGCCGTCCGAAATCCTCGAGCAGGCGCGCGCGCTCCGGCCGTCGCTCGTGATCTTCGATCTCAACAGCGCCAAAGCCGATCCAATCGCGACCGTCGCGTCCATGAAAGCGGACGACGGCCTCGCATCGATTCCCACGCTGGGTTTCGTGTCGCACGTCCATACCGCCGTCATCGAGGCCGCGCGCCAGGCGGGGATCGACGACGTGATGGCACGGTCGGCGTTCGCCGGACGGCTCGCCGACATTCTGCTGGCCGCCGCGGGTCGGCCCACCTCCTGATCGCCTTCGACAATATCCGCGACGCCGCCGGGCGCATCGAGGGACGCGTCCTGCGGACGCCGCTGCGTCATTCAGCCTGGCTGTCGTCGATCGCCGGCGCCGACGTCTTCCTCAAGCTCGAATCGCTCCAGCCCACGTTCTCGTACAAGGTGCGCGGCGCGTTCAACGCCGTCCTCAAGCGGCTCGAGGAGACAGGCGACCGCGCGACGCCGCTCGTCACCGCGTCGGCGGGCAATCACGGCCGGGCGATGGCTTATGCCGCGAAGCAAGCGGGCCTGCCGCTGACGGTGTACGCGCCGGACCACGCGCCGCGAACGAAGCTCGACGCGATCGGGGAATTGGGCGCGGAGCTGCGGCCCTGCCGCGACTACGACGAGGCCGAGCTTCGCGCGAAGGAGCACGGCGCGTCAGGACGCGCACTGTTCATCTCTCCGTATTCACATCCGGACGTCATTGCGGGAGCGGGCACGATCGGCCTCGAGCTGCTCGAGGATCAGCCCGACCTCGATCTCGTCATCGTGCCGATTGGCGGAGGCGGGCTGATAAGCGGGATCGCGACCGCGGTCCGCGGCCTTTCGACGCGGACCGCGGTCATCGGTGTCGAGGTGGAAGCGTCCTCTCCGTTCACACACGGCCTTGCGGCGGGTCACATCGTCACGATCGATGTCGGGCGGACACTCGCCGATGGACTGAGCGGCAATCTGGACCCCGACACGATCACGTTCGACATCGTGCGATCGCTGGTCGCCAGCATCATGCTCGTCGATGAAACGCGGCTTGCCGAAGCGGTGTCGGGACTCGTGCGCGTGGAGCGATTGATCGCGGAGGGGGCGGGCGCGGCGGCCACCGCGGCGATACTGAACGGCGGGCTGCCGGCGGGATCGCGGAAGATCGCCGCGATCGTCTCCGGCGCGAACATCGATCCCGAAAAGCTGAAGGCGCTCATCTAGTCAGCCACCACCCGGCGGCGCCCAGCAACGCGACGCCGACCAGGCCGAGGGCCCACCACTTGCCTGTCCCACCCTCGTCGTCCAGGTTCAACACGGCGTCCGAAGGCGGCGTGCCCGAGCGGGTCTCGAGCACCGCGGCGGCGCAGCGCAGCTCCGCGGCCAGCAGCGCGGCCCCCTGGTGGCGCTTGTCGATCTCCTTCGCAAGCGCCTGAAGAACGATGGCGTCCAGATCGGGCGGCACGTCGCTGTTGATGGTCGATGGCGGCGGCACCGCCACACTGGTGATCTTCACGAGGGCATCGGCTGCCGAGTCCGCGGCGAAGGGATTGGCGCCAGTCAGCATCTCGTGAATGATGACTCCAAGCGAGAAGATGTCCGTCCGGGCATCGACGAGGCCACCGAGCGCCTGCTCTGGCGACATGTAGGCGACGATGGGGAGCGTGTCGGCGCCGAGCTCGTCGGGATGGTGCGCGGCACGGGCGCGGACCTCGCCGCCGCGCGTCCATGTCGCCATGCCGCAATCGAGAACCTTCGCGTTGCCTTTCTCGGTCACGATGATGGTGCCGGGACGCAGATCGGCGTGAAGAAGCCCCTGGGCGTGCGCGTCAGCGAGCGCATCGGCCACCTGGACGGCAATGCCAAGCGCGCGGCGGGGATTCATCGACCGGCCGGCGATTTCCCGCGCGAGCGTCCCGCCGGTGGCGAACTCGTAGGCGAGGTAGCAGTCGCCGTCCTGTTCGCCGACGTCGAACAGCGCGGCGATGTTCGGGTGCGACAGCGTGGCGGCCGCGCGTGCGGCGTCGAGGAACGCGTCCCGCCTCGCGCCGAGGGTGCCGGCCGCAATCAGCTTGAGCGCGACGGTCCGGCCGTATCGCGTGTCCCGCGCACGATACACCTCCCCGAACGACCGTTCGCCGATCCGGTCGAGCAGATTGTAGTGCGCGATGGTCTGGTCCATCTGCGATCCCTACTTCTTCGGCTTCGACGGCCGGATCTCGACGCGGCTGGCAAGCGTCCGCGCCGGCTGCGCGATCAGATCCATGACGACCTGCGCGATGTCTTCCGGCGCGATCTTCCAGTCCTCACCGGGACGCGCCGCCGCCTTCGCGCCTGGCGCTTCGGCGCCCGGGCCCGCCGCTACCGCGCCGTGGCCGCCGAAGGAGGTCGCCACCGATCCGGGCATGACGTAGCTGACGCGGATGTTGTCGTACCGGACTTCCTGCATCAACGATTCGCTGAACGCGTTGAGACCCGCTTTCGAGGCGCAGTACGCCGCGCCGGCCACGAACGAGTTCTTGCCCGCAAGGCTGCTGATGTTGATGATCCAGCCGCCGCCGCGCTGCCGGAGCCTTGGGATGGCGGCGTGGCAGCAGTAGAAGACGCCGCTCAGGTTCGTGTCGATCACGTCCTGCCAGTCGGTGACGTCCATGTCGGCCACGTTCGCGAAGAGGCCGACTCCCGCGTTGTTGACCAGGACATCGAGCCCCCCGAAGCGTTCGACCGCGGCCTCGATCGTCCGCGCGGCTTCGGCAGGCTTCCCGACGTCGGCGCGGACGGCGTGGACGCGCGCCGCGGCTTCCGTGGCGCCCGACGACAGGTGCATGACGGCTGCGTCCAGGTGCGACTGGTCCCGTCCGGAAACGACGACGGCGGCGCCGGCAGCGACGAAGGCCTCGGCAATGGCCAGGCCGATCCCTCGCGAGCCGCCGGTGACGACGGCAACTCGTCCATCTTGTGGCGCTGTACTCATGCCACTAGAATAGTCCGTCCTCATGTCCCTGATTGCCATCATAGGCGCCGGTCCGGCAGGCGGCGCGCTCGCGCACAAGCTGGCCGGGCGCGGCCGGATCGGGGAAGTGCGCCTCATCGACGCGGAGGCGAAGGTCGCGGAAGGCAAGGCGCTCGACATCCTGCAGTCGTCGCCGGTCGAGCGGTTCAGCACGCGCGTCAGCGCGTCGGGGTCGATACTGGCCGCGGCGGGAGCCGACGCGATCGTCATCGCCGACCAGGCGGCGGGATCCGCCGAGTACGCGGGCGAGGCGGGCCTCGCGCTACTCCGTCAACTCGCCGGCTTCGAGCGGCGGTCGCCGCTCGTGTGCGTCGGCGCCGGACAGCGCGAGTTGATCGCGCGCGGCGTCGGCGAGCTGCATATCGCGCCGTCGCGCATCATCGGGTCCGCGCCGTTCGCGCTCGAGTCCGCGCTTCGAGCGATCGCGGGCCTGATGGTGGATGGCTCGGGCGTGGAGGTGTCACTGCGCGTTGTCGGCGTGCCGCCAAAGTCCGCCGTCGTCGCGTGGGAGGAGGCTGCGGCCTTCGGCCAGCCGCTCGCGTCGCAGATGCCGCCGCACCAGATCGCGGCGCTGAGCGCGCGGATTCCGGGATTGTGGCCGCCCGGCCCGTATGCCCTGGCGTCAGCGGCCGCCCGCGTCGTGGAAGCCATCGCGGCCGGCGCGCGGCGACGCTATTCGTGTTTCGTGGCGTTGCCTGGCGGGCGGGTGGCGGCGATGCCCGCGGAGCTCGGCTCCGAGGGCGTGCGGCGGGTGTTGGAACCGTCACTCACCAGGCAGGAGCGGACGCTGCTCGAGAACGCGCTCGACCGCGCGTAACGTCGGTGTTGAGCACCGAGCACCCCCGCACCCGGCACCTCGTCTTATTGCGCTTCCTCTCGCGTGTGCAGCGCGAGTCCTCCCGCGAAGTCGGAAAGGTGCTGGCGCAGAATCAGGCGTCCGCGATGCAGCCGCGACTTCAGCGTCTGCGCCTTCACGTGCAGGACGGCGCTGGCCTCTTCGGTCGAGAGTCCGTGGATGTCGCGCAGGATGACCGGGGTTCTGTACACCTCGGGCAGGTGCGTCAGCGCGCGGATCAGCCGCTGCCGCATCTCTCCGCGCAGGATCTGATCGTCGGCAAGCGATGACCAGTCGGCCGGCTCGAGCGGCGGCGCGGGCGGGGCGTCCGAGATCCGCCGCTCGTGCGGCGCGACTTCGAAGGGCCGGCTGAAACGGCCGTTGCGCAGCCGCGACATCGCCGTGTTGAAGGTGATGCGGTAGATCCAGGACGAGAGCGCCGCGTCGCCGCGGAAGGCATCGATCTTTCGATGCACCTTCAGCAGGACGTCCTGGGTCACCTCTTCGGCGTCCTCCCAGTTCTTCAAGTAGCGAAACGCAAGCTGGTGGACGCGCGGTCCGTAGGTCTCCGCCATGTCGGCCACGGCGGCCTCGTCGCCGGCCTGCATCCTGCCGATCAGCTCCCGCTCGGCCTGTAGCTGCCGCATTCCTGTTCCCCCCGTGAAGGACAAAACACCCCACCCCGCCGCCCTATTCCGCCCAGAAGGGGCGCGGCCGCGAAGTTGTTTAGACGGAAGGTCTTGCGCCGAAGACCCGCCAATCTGGTAACTGCGGCAACGACAGTCGTTTAGGAGGACGTTTTTGCGCTGAAAACGGCGCGGAAGGCGCTGACGACGGCCGATTCGACGTCGGTCATCGGGACGGCGCGGCCAAGCAGACGCGCCAGGGACGTCACGCCGCGATCCGTGATGCCGCAGGGAACTATCAGGCCGAAATGGCCCAGGTTCGTGGTCACGTTGAAGGCAAAACCGTGGCTGGTGACCCACCGCGCGATGCGGACGCCGATCGCCGCGAGCTTCTCGTTCCCAACCCAGACGCCGGTCAGCCCAGCCGCGCGCGATGCCTCCACACCGAACGCGGCCGCCGTCCGAATGAGCACTTCCTCGAGATCCCGGACGTACCGGTGCACATCACAGCGATCGGGACGCAGATCGAGTATGGGATACCCGACGAGTTGACCGGGACCGTGATACGTGACGTCCCCGCCGCGGCCCGTCTCGAACACCCCGACCCCTTGCGCTTCGAGGGCCGCATCGCTGGCAAGCACGTGCGATCGGCCGTTCCGCGTCCTCACGCCCAGCGTGATGACCGGCGGGTGCTCCAGCAGCAGAAGCTGGTCGGGAATCTCGCCGCTCCTCCGCTGCTCGACGAGCCGTCGCTGCAGCTCGAGCCCCTCCGCATAAGGGACGACGCCCAGCCGGGCGACGTGGATCTCGCGCACGACCCGTTCCGCGCTACATCCGGCTTTCGTCGAAGTTCTCAAGCCGCTCCTTCAGGAACGACAGGAACCGCCCGGCATCGGCGCCGTCCACGAGACGGTGGTCGTACCCGAGCGTGATGTGACACACCGGCCGAATCGCAATCGCGTCGTCGATCACCACCGCCCGTTTCTCGATGCCACCGACGCCAAGAATGGCGACCTGCGGCTGGTTGATGAGCGGCAATCCATAGAGCGCGCCGAAAACACCCGAATTGGTGATCGTGAAGGTGCCCCCCTGCACCTCGTCAGGATTGAGCTTCTTCGATCGCGCGCGGGCCGCGAGGTCGTTGATCGCGCGCGTCAGGCCCAGCAGGTTCTTCTCGTCCGCGTTGCGGATGACGGGGACGATGAGCCCGTTGTCGAGCGCGACGGCGATCCCGAGATTGATGTCCTTCTTGTACACGATGTTGTCGCCGTCGACCGACGCGTTCACGATCGGGAACTGCCGCAGCGCGTCAATCGCCACCTTCGCGATGAACGCAGTGAACGTCAGCTTCGCGCCCGCGGCCTCGAACTCCGCCTTCCGCTTCTCGCGCAACGCGCTCACCCGGCCGAAGTTGATCTCGTATACAGAGTAGACGTGTGGGGACGTATGCGCGCTGAGCACCATGTGCTCCGCGATCTTCTTGCGCATGATCGTCATCGGCACGACGCGGACGTTCTCGCCCGGACGATAGACGGGCCCGGCGGGCGTCGGCACGGGAGCCGACGCGGCCTTGCCACCCGCCTTGCCGGACTCGATGTACCCGAGGATGTCGCTCTTCGTCACGCGCCCGCTGATGCCGGTGCCCTGAATCCCCGAGATATCGACGTTGTTGTCACGCGCGATCCGCCGCACGAGCGGCGACGATTTCTGCCGGCGAAGATCTTCCTTCGACGCCGGACCCGCCGCCGGTGGAGGCGCCGGAGCTGCAGGCGCCTGGGTTGACCCGGCCTGCGTCACCTCGGGTTGCCCGACCGCCGCTTCCGGGAGCACTCCGGGCGTCTGAGACTCGCCCGGCGACGGCGTGGCCGGCGCTGGTCTCGCCGTAGCCGCGTCAGCGTCGGAGGCGGAGCCGATCGTCGCCACCACGCTGTTCACCGGGACGGTCTCGCCTTCCTTGACCTTGATCTCGGTGAGCACGCCAGCCGACGGAGAGGGGATCTCCGCGTCGACCTTGTCGGTCGAGATCTCGAAGAGCGGCTCGTCACGATCGACGTGTTCGCCGACCTTCTTGATCCACCGGACAATGGTCCCTTCGGCGATCGACTCGCCCATCTGCGGCATCATCACGTTCATATCTCTGATCCTTGTCGCAGCTCGCAGCTCGTTGCTCGCAGTTCGTTCCTCGACGTTCGAAGCGCGCGCGCCGCGCCGGGCCAAGAGCCCGCCCCGCGAGCGCCCACTTCGGGCCGAGCTGCGGGCTGCGAGCCGCAGCATTCCACGTTCTTCAGTATTTCACCAAACGCTTGGCGGCTTCGACCACTTTGTCGACGTTCGGGAGGAAGGCCGCCTCGAGCGGGGGGGAATAGGGGACCGGCGTGTCGGCCGATGCGACCCGCACGATCGGCGCGTCCAGGTATTCGAACGCCTCCTCCGCGATGATGGCCGCCAGCTCCCCGCCGATGCCCCCGGTTCGAGTCGCCTCGTGCAGCAGGAGCGCGCGGCTGGTCTTCGCCACGCTCTCGAGAATCGTCTCGCGATCGAGGGGTGCGAGGCTGCGGAGGTCGAGCACCTCGGCCTCGACTCCTTCGCTGCTCAGCTTCGCGGCGGCGTCGAGTGCCGTGTGCACCATCGCTCCAAACGTCACGATTGACACGTCCCTGCCCTCACGGCGCACGGCCGCCTTTCCGATCGGCACCACGTAGTCCTCGTCCGGCACCTCATCCTTCGCGCGCCGGTACAGGAACTTGTGCTCGAAGAACAGGACCGGGTCATCGTCGCGAATCGCGGCCTTGAGCAGTCCCTTCGCGTCGTGCGCCGTCGAGGGCTCGACCATCTTCAACCCCGGCGTGTTCAGGAAGAACGACTCCGGGTTGAGCGAATGAAACGGGCCGCCGCCCACTCCGCCGCCGCACGGCCCGCGGACGACGATCGATGCAGCCGCGCCGTTGCGGTACCGGCTCGTCGCGGCGAAGTTCGTGAGCATGTCGAACGCATTCGCGATGAAGTCGATGAACTGGATCTCGCAGACCGGGCGCATGCCCATGTACGACGCGCCAATCGCCGCGCCCACGATCGCGATCTCCGAGATCGGCGTGTCGACGACGCGTGCCGCGCCGAACCTGTCGAACAGCCCGTCGGTCACCTTGAATGCGCCGCCATACGGGCCCACGTCTTCGCCGATGACGAACACGCGCTCGTCGCGGGCCATTTCTTCGTGCAGCGCCGCGCGGATCGCCTCGAGGTAGGTAAGGAGCGCCATGATCTATGCGAACGGCGACCGCACGAGCTCAACTCGCGGCACCGCGAAGTCGTCTCCGGCGTACACGCCACGCGTGAGGGTGGCGGGGTCCGGCATCGGCTCGTCTTCCGCGAGCCGCGCCTCCTCCGCCGCGTAGCTCCTCGTCATCGCGTCGATGTCGGCAAAGTCCGTCTCCGCGGCGACGCCACGCTCCATCACTGTCTTGCGATAGCGGTCGAGCGGATCCTTCCGCCTCCACTCGTCCACGAGCGTCTTCGGCACGTAGCGCGCGTCGTCGTGCTGCGCGTGTCCCTGCATGCGCATCGTGTCGACGCCGAGGAGCGCCGCGCCGCCCCCGGACCGCGCGTCGTCGACCATCCGCTTGGCGACGTCGTACACCGCGAGCATGTCGTTGCCGTCGACCAGCTCGTGGGGAATGCCGTAAGCGGCCGCGCGCTCGTCGATGCGCGCGATCGCCATCTGCTTCGAGATCGGCGTCGAATACGCGTACTTGTTGTCCTCGGCAACCACAACGAGCGGGATCTTCTGGACGGCGGCGAAGTTGAGCCCTTCGTGGAAGGCGCCGGTGCTCGTCGCGCCATCGCCGATCCACGCCATCGCGACGAGCGGCCGGCCGGCCATGCGCGCGCCCATCGCGATCCCCGCCGCGACCGGGATCGAATCCCCCAGCATGCTGATCGGCCCCACGATCACGGGTTCATGCGCGCCATCCGCGGGAAAATGCACGAGGTGAATGTTCAGATCGCGTCCTCGCGAGTTCGCGGTCGCCTTCGCCATGTACTGGCGGAAGATCTCGCGCGGCCGCACGCCCATGGTGGTGAGTGCGCCCATGTTGCGGATGAGCGGCAGGATGGCGTCGGTCCGCTGCAGGGCGTACGCGCTCGCGACCGATTCCCCTTCCTGGCCGAGACTGCGATAGAGCCCGCCGATGACCTTGCTCTGACGGAACAGGATGACGAGCCGCTCCTCGATGTCGCGCGCCAGGCGCGCGAAGTAGTACATCTCGAGGAACTGGTTCCTGCTCAAAGCCTCTGATGGGCGGTGGGAAGAGGGCATACAAAAAGCGAAGGGTGGAGCGTGAAGGGCGAAGGAGGGGCGTCGGTGTTCAAATCGTCCGACCGGACGGCCTGGCACGACCGCCGCTCACCTCACCATTCACTCTTCACTCTTATCACGCATGGATCGCCGCCCCATGCGCAGCGTGAGCGGCCTCGCCGACCGCCTCGGACATCGTCGGGTGCGCGTGAATGGTGCGGACCAGCTCTTCCACCGTGCACTCGAGGCGGAGGGCGAGCGTCGCCTCGGCCACGAGCTCGGTCGAGCGCGGGCCGATCATGTGGACGCCGAGGATCTCGTCGTACTTCTTCTCGGACACAATCTTGACGAAGCCTTCGGTCTCTCCCGCGATGCGCGCCCGGGCGAGGACGCCGAACTTGAACGTGCCCACCTTGACGTCGTAGCCGCGCTCCTGCGCCTTCTTCTCCGACAATCCCACGCTGCCGATTTCCGGATCGCAGTACGTGCAGCCAGGGACCTGCTCGTAGTTGATGGGCCGGAATTCCCTGCCGGCGATGCGTTCGGCGAGCGCGATCCCTTCGGCCGACGACAGGTGCGCGAGCTGCGGATGGCCGGGCTCGTCGAACGTGATCACGTCGCCGATCGCGGAGACACCCGCGACGCTCGTGCGGAATTCCTTGTCGACGTGAATGTAGCCGCGCTCCATGCGAAGGCCGGCGTCCTCCGCGCCCAGGCCGGAGGTCACCGGGCCGCGACCGGTCGCGACGAGCACGTACTCGGCGTTGAGCTTCACGGTCCTGCCATCGGAGGTCTGCGCGTCGAGCTCCACGCCAGCCTCGCCAGCCCTGGCGGCCGTCACTGTCGTTCCGGTCAGCACCCTGGTGCCCTGCTTCTTGAACGATTTCTCGAGTTCCGCGGAGACGGCCTCGTCCTCGAGCGGGACGAGCCGCGGCAGCAGCTCCACGATGGTGACCTCGCTGCCGAAGCGGCGGAAGATCGATCCGAACTCGACGCCGACCGCCCCGCTGCCGAGGATCACGATCGACTTCGGGATCGCCTTCATATGGATCGCTTCGTCACTCGTGATGATCCGCTTGCGATCGATCTCGATGCCCGGCACGCCTCGCGGCTGGGAGCCGGTGGCCACGACGATCTCCTTGCGCGCGACGAGCGATTGCCTGGCCCCTTCGGTGATCTCCACCCTGCCCGTGCCGGCGAGGCGGCCGCTCCCCTTGATCCAGTCGATCTTGTTCTTCTTGAACAGCATCTCGATGCCGCCGGTCAGGCTCTTGACGATCTTGTCCTTGCGCGCATGGACCTGCCCCATGTCGATGCCGACAGCCTGCCCTGAGTCCTGTCGAAGGGCGGCCTGGCCGAGCGTGAGCCCCCACTCCTTCCAGTCCTGCGCGACTTTGAGCGCGTGAGCGTGCTCGAGCAGCGCTTTCGTGGGGATGCACCCCCAGTTGAGGCACGTGCCGCCGAGGACAGGCGCGCGCTCGATGACGGCGGTCTTCAACCCGAGCTGCGCGGCGCGGATCGCGGCGACGTAGCCGCCGGTCCCGGAGCCGATTACCAGCACGTCGTATTCATTGGCCATGACTGAATGACACTCTACTGAGCGGGCTTCTTCCTGATCGCCGAGAGAGGCACGAATGACTCGGACGGCGCGGGCGGCACGGGCTCGACGGGCGCGTCACCCGCGTCCTCTCCGCCGCCAAGACGCGAGACCCGAGAACGCAGCCGCGTGTAGTCGTAACGCAACTCCCAGTATGACTGGGTGAGCGCCTCGAGCTTCCGGGAGAGACGGCGGACGGAGACCCGGGTGCCGATGGCGAGCAGCAGGACTGCTGCGAGCAGGGCGTACTCCACAACCGTCGTACCTTAACAGGGGCAACGAGTTGGAAGCAAGGCTTCTGCTACAATCTCGGGGTTCCGATGGCCAGCTCGAAGACGATTCTCATCTGCGACGACGACCTCGGGATGCGCGACACGATCGCGGCCATCCTGAAGCGCGACTACCGCGTACTGACGGTCTCGAGCGGCGAGGGGGCGCTGTCGCTGCTGAAGCAGGAAGACGTCGACCTGATCCTGCTCGACGTGCGGCTGCCCGGCATCAGCGGCTTCGACGTGCTGAAGATCGTCAAGGAGAACTACAGCCTCATCGAGTGCATCATGATCTCGGCCATCAACGAGGTCGAGACGGCCGTGCAGGCGATGAAGCACGGCGCCTACCACTACATCACCAAGAACTTCGACTACGACGAGCTGCGCTCGCTCGTGCGAAACGCGTGCGAGCGGCAGGATCTGAACCGGCAGGTCATCACGCTCAGCGCGCAGGTCGCCGAGCAAAGCGAGCGCGAGTTCCTCATCGGCCCGAGCCGCCAGATTCGCGACATCGTCGATCTGGTGCAAAAGGTGGCGAAGCTGTCCGCCACGGTGCTCATCCTCGGCGAAAGCGGTACCGGCAAGGAGCTCCTGGCGCGCCTGCTGCACCGCGAGTCCGGGCGCGGATCGGAGGCGTTCATCGCGGTGAACCTGTCGGCGATCCCGCACGAGCTCGTCGAAAGCACGCTCTTCGGCCACGAGCGCGGCGCATTCACCGGGGCGCACAAGCAGCAGCTCGGCAAGTTCGAGCTGGCCGCCGGCGGCACGCTCTTCCTCGACGAAATCGGCGATCTGCGATTCGACCTCCAGGCCAAGCTGCTGCGCGCCATCCAGGAGGGGGAAATCGAACGCGTCGGCGGAACGAAGCCAATCAAGACCGAGTTCCGCCTGATCGTCGCGACCAACGTCGACCTGGACAAGGCCGTGAAGGAGGGGCGCTTCCGCGAAGACCTCTACTACCGGATCAACGTGATCCCGATCCGCATGCCGCCGCTGCGGGATCGCATCGAGGATCTGCCGGAGCTCGCGCGGCTGTTCCTGGATCGGTACAAGGCGAAGTTCAGGAAGCCGGTGCGCGGCATCTCCGGCTCGGCGCTCAAGATCCTCGCGTCGTACTGGTGGCCGGGGAACATCCGCGAGCTGGAGAACCTGATCGAGCGCCTCGTCGCCGTCAGCGACAAGGAATGGATCACGGACGAAGACCTGCCACTCGAGTACCACTTCGCCAAACTCGACTCCGGCGGGCCCACGGTGCCCGACGCCAGGTTCCAGGAGGCGTGCGACACGTTCGAGCGCAACTTCATCCTGCGGGCGCTGGAGAAGTCGGACTGGAACGTCACGGCCACCTCGCGCTACCTGGGTATTCCCCTGAGCACCCTCAAACACAAGATGTCGCGCCTGGACCTGCGCGACATCGCACGGAAGCTGCGCGGCGCCTAGAAAAGGGGGACGGCGGCCCAAAAATTGGCTGGTGCGGCTAACCAGTTGGCCGATCTTCTTCGCGAACGAAGCTCATGCGCGGGTTCAGCACGGTACCTCAGGATTCAAAGAGTCGCATCACAGATCTGTATTTTTCGGCCTCCGCCTGACGCCGAGCTCGGCGATACGACTCTTTGGACACAAAAAACGGGATCGGAATACCCGTTGCACTTCTCCACGGTGACGCCGACGTCTATCTCGGCCGTCGACTATCCCCCAAGGTTATCGTTCGTCCGGCAACGTGCCCGAGGAGTGCGCATGCAGCCTTCGATGTTCAATGTCCGTGTGCCGCTCGGCGAAGTCGCCGACCGCGACGAGGTGTTCCTGATGAACACCTTCACGGACGCGCAGTTGATCGTGTCGCGCGAGGTTGCGGCCCTTCTCGACCGTCTGGCGGCGGGTGCGCCGGAGTCGGCGCTCACGGCCGACGAGCGCGACGCGCTCTCGACCCTCACCGAGCACGGCTTCGTCGTCGACGACCGCGGCGCCGAACGGCGCCGCCTCGAGGACTACTTCCACAGCGTCCGCGAGAACGACGACCAGCTCCGGGTCACGGTGCTGACGACGCTGCAGTGCAACTTCGCCTGCGACTACTGCTTCCAGGGCGATCACGGCGACCACAACAGGTTCGCGGCGAAGATGACGCTCGAAACGGCGGCCCGCGTCGCACAGTGGACGGAGGATCAGCTCGACAGGCTCGGATCCGAGAGCTTTTCGCTGACTTTTTTTGGCGGCGAGCCGCTCCTCAACCTGCCGGTCGTTTACTACCTGTCGGAGCGGCTATGGGCGGCATGCGAGGCGCGGGGCGTGCGGATGCGCTCGAGCATCATCACCAACGGCCTGCTGCTGACGGCCGAAGTCGTGGACCGGCTGCTGCCGTACGGCCTCGACGGGGTGAAGATCACGCTCGACGGCGATAAGGACACGCACAACAGGATGCGGCCGCTGCGCGGCGGGCAGGGGACCTTCGACAGGATCATCCACAACGTGCGGCAGGTCGCCGGCAAGTGCCGGATCGCCATCGGCGGCAACTTCGACGAGGGCTCGGTCGACAGCTATCCGGCGCTGCTCGACTTCCTCGCCGGGCAGGACTTCGCCGACAAGCTCACGCGCGTGTCGTTCAAGCCGGTGATCCGCGAGCCCAAGCCCGTGGCGCCGAAGGGAATGATTCCCCTGACGGTGGTCGGAAGCCAGGGCAAGCCGCTCAACGGCACGTGCATGACCTCCGCGGGCGGCGGCACCAGCATCTGCGACAACTGTAATTTCGTCGACGAGAAGATGTCGTTCCTGCGCGACGAAACGACGAAGCGCGGCTTCTCGACGGTCGACGGCGTCCACATGGGCCCCTGCGAGATTCATCGCCGCCACGCGCATACGATCGGGCCGGACGGCGCGCTGTACGCGTGCCCTGGATTCAGCGGCGACGCCAAGGAATCGACGGGCCACATCGACGGCCGGCGGGACGCGTCGCGCGAGAGCGCGGCGGCACGCTTCGAGGCGCTCGCCGCCTGGAAGGACTGCGACGACTGCGCGTTCATCCCGGTGTGCGCCGGCGGCTGCACCGTGGCCGCGCACGCCGAACTCGGGGACAAGAACCGGCCGAATTGCCACAAGACCAGCTTCGAAGCGGGGCTGGTCTCGCTCGCCCGCGACGCCGCCGCGGCCGAGCTGCAGACGGTCAACTAGCGGCACGTCATTCACAACAAGAGGAGACGTCATGAAGAACGGCAAGCAGACGGACAAGAAGAAGGGAACGCTGCACCCCTGGCTGGTGGACGTTCCGGTCGAGCACCTGCGCTGAAGGCGCGGCTCGCCACTGTCACCCGTCACCTTTCGGCAACTGAATCAGTGAGGAGCATGCACATGAAGATCACCGTCATCAAGAAGGCCGGCAAGACCCCGTCCAGCAACCCCGTCTGCCCGTGGGTCGTCGAGGGACTGCCGGAGCCGCGCAACTAGCGCGCGGCCGGCATTCATCATTCGATTCCATCGTCACCAGATTCCTGAAGAGGACACTCACATGAAGATCATCGTCATCAAGAAGGCCGGCAAGACTCCGTCCAGCAATCCCGTCTGCCCGTGGGTCGTCGAGGGACTGCCGGAGCCGCGCACGTAGCGGCCGGCCCGCGCTTCAGCGGGTGAGATAATGAGCCACTCAATGAAAGTCCGGCCTCGACCGCGAGCGAGCCCCGTTCCATTTTGACGCACATGAATCAAGGCCGCCGGCGATCATGCGACCGATCCGCGCTCGTGCGGTGCGTGCTGGTCGTGTGTCTGGCGGGCGCCGGTCTCATGGCATCGGGCGCCTGCCGTCGCGAAACGGCCCGGCCGCAGTCCCAGGTCAGCTTCCGGATCGGAATGGGCCTCGGCGGAACGTCGCTGCAGAGCGGTCTGCCCGTTCTCATCAACATGCTCTTTGCCGACTCGCTGATCGCTGTCGGGTGGAATGGGCGTCCCACGCCCAGACTTGCCGAGAGCTGGACGTGGGAGGACGACGGGCGAACGTTGCGGCTCTTCCTGCGCGCCGGAGCCACGTTCCACGACGGGCGTCCGGTCACCTCGGATGAAGTCCTGCCAGTTCTGCAGCGAGCATTGAAGGAGGCACGGAACACCGACTACTTCGGCGGGTTCGCCTACGTGGAGAGCGTCGAGGCGTCCGACGACAGGACGATCGTGCTCCGCCTCAGCCGGCCGGATGCGTTTCTTCTGAACGAGCTGACCAACACGACGATCGTCGCGAGCGACGATCCGAACGTCGGCACGGGGCCGTTTCGGATCGTGACGCGCGTCCCGCACCTCGAGTTCGAGCGCTACGGGCGCTACTACCGCGGCGTCCCGGCGATCGAACGCGTCGAAATCGCCACGTATGAATCGCAGCGCAGCGCCTGGGCGGCCATGATGCGCGGCGAGGTCGACATGGTGCAGGAGGTCGCGAGGGAATCGGTCGATTTCCTCCAGGGGTCCTCGGAGATCGAGACCTACTCATCGCTCAAGCCCTTCTACATCCCCCTCGTCTTCAACCTCCGGCACCCGATTCTCGGCCGCGTCGAGGCGCGCCGCGCGGTCACCGAGGCGATCGACCGCAGCCAGATCGTGGGCGACGCGATGCGCAGCCACGGCCGCATCGCCGACGATCCCGTCTGGCCGTCCCACTGGGCCTACAGCACGGCCGCGCGCCGCTACACCTACAACCCGGTGGCCGCGCGGCTGCGGCTGGATGCAGCGGGTCTGCCGATCCGGAGCGCCGCGCCCGGACAGATGGCCAGCCGCTTCCATTTCACGTGCCTTTTCTGGAGCGAAGACCCGCAATTCGAGCGGATCGCGCTGCTGCTGCAGCGCCAACTCTCGGACGTCGGCGTCGACATGGCGCTCGAACCCGCCACGCTGCGCAACCTCATCAAGCGCATCGGCGCGAACGATTTCGACGCCTACCTGTTCCAGGTGAACAGCGGACGGTCGTTCGATTGGACGTACCGCTACTGGCACTCGCCGCAGCCCGGCATCCCGCTCATGCAGGATTCCGGGTACGCCGGAGCGGACGCGATTCTGGAGCGCCTGCGCGCGGCGCGGTCGGACAACGAGACGCGGACGGCTGTCGCCGATCTCCAGCAGCGTTTCTACGAGGACGCGCCCGCGGTGTTCCTCGCGTGGCAGGAGACGACCCGCGCGGTCGACGCGCGCTTCAGCCTCGGCGACCGGACCAACCTGGACATTTTCGCGAACATCTGGCAGTGGCGGCCCGTCGAGCCGACACGACGAGCGGCGCGATGAAGAGCATCACATCCCGCTTCGTCCTGCTCATCGTCACGGCCGCGGTCCTGCCGCTCGTGCTCTATGGCTTCGTGTCCTTCCGATCGCTCCGCGCCGGCACCGAGGAGTCGGTCGCCAAGGGGAACCTGGCCGTCGCCCAGCAGATCGCCAAGCGCATCAGCCTCTACTTCGAGAACAACCTCCGCGTCCTGACCTCGATCGGCACCGAGCTGCGCAACACGCAGCTCGAGCCCTGGCAGCAGACCCGCATCCTGCGCAACCACGTTCTCGACTTCAGGGAGTTCCGTCACATCACGCTGCTCGACGCGGGCGGCCGCGTGCTCGCGACGAGCCGGATCGCGCAGCCCGACGCGGACCTGGCGGACCTGCCGCAGTCGGGGAGCGCGGAAGGGTTTTTCGTCGCCCCGCCGCATCTCGATTCGGATTCGCTGCCGACGACGACGATCGCCGTGCCGCTCGGCGGCGGTCTGCAGGACCCGAGCTGGATCGTGGCGGAGATCTCGCTCGAGGAACTGTGGCGGACGGTCGACAGCATCCACGTGGGCTCGGAAGGCTACGCGCTGCTGATGGACGGCAGCGACACCCTCATCGCTCACGGCAATCCCAACGACAAGGGGCTCATCGCGAGCGGCGCCAAGGCCTCCGAGTCCGAGCGGCGGCTGGCCGCGGCCATGCGCGAGGGAACCGAGCCCGCTCCGAAGAAGTTCACCGATGCGCGCGGCCGCGAGATCCTCGCGGTCATCGCGCAGGTCTCGCGGCCGGACTGGACGGTCATCGTCGAGCAGCCGACCAGCGAGGCGTTCGCCGTCTACTCGGAGCTGCAGCGGCAGCTGATCATCGCGATTGGCGTCGCGCTGCTCGGCACGCTCGTCGTCGGCTGGTTCTGGGCGCGGTCGTTCATCAGCCGCATTTTCGCGCTGACGAAGGTGACGCGCGCCATCGCCGATGGCAAGCTCGACGCGCGGGTGGCGCTCTCGGGCAACGACGAAATCATGCAGCTCGGCACCGCCTTCAATTCGATGACCGATCGCCTCGTCGAGCTGCAGGAGGACGTCCGCAAGCAGGAGCGGCAGGCGATGTTCGGTCGGATTGCCGCCGGCCTGGTGCACGACCTGTCGCACCCGATTCAGAACATCGGCAACAGCTGCAAGCTGATCCAGAAGATGTTCGAGGACGCGGAGTACCGCGAGACGTTCAAGCGAACGGTCGACCGCGAGCTCGTGATCATCAAGCGCGTGCTCGACGACCTCCGCAACATCGCGCGGCCGATCCCGCTCGAGCGATTCGTCGTGGACGTCAACCGCAGCGTGGCCGAGAGCGTCGAGGCGATGCAGCCGCACGCGGAGACGGCGGGCCTGACGCTCCAGACGGAGCTGTCGGACCAGCCCGGCTACATCGAAGGGGACGTCTTCGCGCTCGGCCGCGTGTACCGCAACCTGATACTCAACGCGATCCAGGCGACGGCGCCGGGCGGCCGGATCGTCGTCAGCACCGACCTGCACGGCGATCGCGTGCAGGTCCGCGTGGACGACACCGGCTGCGGCATCCCGCAGCAGCGGCTCGGCGCGATCTTCGAGGACTTCATGACGACCAAGCGCCGCGGCCTCGGGCTCGGCCTCGCCATCTCCAAGAAGATCGTGGAACAGCTGGGCGGCAATGTGACGGTCACGAGCGAAGTCGGCAAGGGCACGACCTTCGTGATCGATTTTCCGCGCACGCGCGCGCGCCCGATGCTCGTTGCGGGCTGAACGCGCCGTGCGCGCCGAACGCCGACAGAATGATGGAAAAAGGGGGAACGATGTTCCGGAAACTGGTAAAGACAGCCGAAATCGAAGTGGACGGCCAAGTGTACGGCCTTCGCTATTACGAGCAGAAGACGGCGCGGGGGACTCGCCGGTACAGCTGCGAGGTCATGCTCGACGCCTCGGATCGCATCATCCTCGACGACGACACGATGACGAGCCTCGAATCGAAGGTCGCGCGGCTGGCGCCGGCCACCGTGTACAGCCGCGTGCTCGCCGCGCGCCCGTCAGTCGCGGCGTAGCGGGTCGACGGACCGCAGACCGACCCGCCTCCGCCCGCCTTCGCTCTACGAGCTTCGGCGAGGCTACGGCGAGGTTGAATGCGCACTCGATCCTGGGCGCATTCAAAACAATCGGCCCTCTGGCGGCCCGCCGTCGGGGCGGCGCCAGGGGCCGATGAGACCGCGTCGATGCGCGGAACACCGTGTGGATCTGCTTGCCTACTTCTTCGGCAGAACGGTGTCCTTCAACTGCTTCGCGATCCGCGCCTTGACGACGGTCTTGGCGGGAATCTTGATCTGCTCGCCCGTGGCCGGATTGCGTCCCAGGCGCGCCTTGCGCTTCTGGACGACCAGCTTCACCATCCCCGGGAGCACGAACTCGCCCGAGCGCTTCAACTCCTTCTCGGCCAGCGTGTTCAGCTCGTCGAAGAACTCCCGCGCCTGCGTCCGCTTGACCTCGAAGCGATCCGCGAAGTGCGAGAAGAGTTCGGATTTGCCCATCCTGCGGGCCTCTGCCATCGGCTATTCCCCTTGCTGGAGCGCGCTCATCTGGACCCGCAGTATCGGCCGCGCGCGCGTGCGGCGGTTGCGGAGAAGTGATCCCGCCATTTCATGACATCCGATCGAACGACAAGCTCCCGACACGCCGCATCCGGCGCACGCGGCACGCGACGCCCTGCTGTTCGAAGAATGCGAAATCAGGCCGTATCCTAGCGCGCGGTGTTTTGCGGTGTCAATCACGACGGCGCCGGCACAGCAGGAAAATCGGCCCGAATGCTACAATTTTCTGTCATGTCGAGCCCCAACCTGGAGACGTTCCCCAACCCCCGGCCGGGGCGCGATTACGAGATCGAAATCCGCTGCCCCGAATTCACGTCGGTGTGCCCCAAAACGGGACTCCCCGATTTCGGCGAAATCATCATTGCCTACGTGCCGGACCAACTCTGCCTGGAGTTGAAAGCGCTCAAGTACTACATGGTGGGGTTCAGGAACCAGGGCATCTTCTACGAGGCGGTCACCAACCAGATCCTCGACGACCTGGTCGGCGCCTGCAGCCCGCGCCGCATGCGCGTCAGCGGCAACTTCTCGGTCCGCGGCGGAATCAGCGCCTGCGTGACGGCCGAGTACGAGAAACGTAGAACGTAGAAGGCCTTCACGCTGCCGCTGCCTGCTACTTGCTGCTTCCCACGAGCACGAACGGCGCCCAGTAGTATGGGTCGTTCAGACGGGGGTCGGCCGATCTCGCGAGCCTCAGCTTCGCGCCGCGCAGCGCGGCGTCACGCGGCAGCTCCCGGCGCAGGCCCGAGTAGAACTCCCGCATCAGTGTCGCCGTCGCCGCGTCGTTGACGTTCCACAGGCTGGCCGTGACCGACCTGGAGCCTGCATAGAGGAAGGCCTGGACGAGACCCAGGATTCCCTCTCCCCTCAGAACCTTGCCGAGCCCGGTGCTGCACGCGGACAGCGTGACCAAATCCGCGTTCAGCTCCAGCGCCATGACCTCGCCAGCCTGCAGCACGCCGTCCTCTTTTGCCTTGCGGTTCATGTCGAGGACGATGCCCGATCGGCTGGGGCGGACGTCGTTGACGTACGCATGGGTCGCGAAGTGCACGTACCGGTAGCCGCCGGGCGCGGCCTGCTTGACGGCATCCTCGGTGGCGGCGCCGCCCGCGTAAAGCCGCCGCGCGCGTGCCGGATAGAGCGACGCGATCCCCTCGAGTTCCACGCGCGAGAACGGCAGCGCGACGAGCTGCAGCCCGCTGTCGGCCATGTGGGTCTCGCGGCTCGCGGACCCTTGCGTCCCGCTCTCCGGATATACGGGCGCCCCGACGGCAAGAAGCTGCAAGGTCGGACGCACGCGGCGCGCCTCATCGATCGTCTTCAGCGCCGAGGCTGACGGGGCTTCGCTGATCGCGACCTGCTCCACCCACCACCGGTGGCGCGTCCCGGTCCCTTCGGGCACGAGCGCCTCGAAGGGCAGCAGGTGCAGCGCTCCGTCGGGGATGATGACGGCGCGAGTGGCGCCGGCGAAGGCGGGAGCGAGCGGTGCGATGAGCGTGTGATAGAGGGCGCGTCCGGCGCGTTCGATCGACGCGCGCCGCGCCGCGCGTCCCGAGATCGACGGCCTGCGGGCGATCATCCGCCGGTACGCGCCAACCTGCGACTCGAGCGCGGACCGCGCCGGCAGCGTCGCGGCGGTGATGCCGCGGCCGGTGATCGCCCATGCGAACGACTGCTCGTCGCCGAGCACGAACGACAGGAGGACCGAGCCGCGCGGCTGTGCGGCGATCAGTTCCGCGGCGGTGGCGAGCGCCGGGTACCTGACGCTCGCATATTTCGGATTGCTGCGGCGGATCTCGCGCCGCAGGGCGTCGAATTCGTCGTCGATGGCCGCCAGGTCGCGAGTCAGCGACGCGCGCGCCGGGGCTGGGAGCGCCGGGTCCCACAACTGCTTCTGCACTCCGGAGGCGCGCGAGGCCAACGCCGCCTCGCGCGTGCGCTGGCCGGCCGTCAGCGCGCGCGCCGCCCCGCTGCGCGATTCGGCCAGCGTGCTGAGGAACGAGCGCGCGTGGTAACGCTCCGAGGCGTCGAACCCGTCCTCGATCCGTCCTTGTTCGAGCAGCAGACCGATCGTCTCGGTGTACAGGTCCGCTGCCGTGGTCGCCGCGGTCGCGCGCGACACGTCGTTGACGTTCGTGCTCGCCAGGGCGCGGTCCATGCCGTCGAGCAGTGCCAGGTCGATATCGAGCGCCGCGCGCTTCTCCCCCTGGCGGCGCAGCACCCGGGCGATCCACAGCTCCGTCTCCAGCGCGCGCGTGGGATGCACGGCTTCGCCGAGCGTGCGCCACGACTCACGCGCCTTCATCAGCCACCGGAGCGCCTCGTCCATTCGACCAAGCCGGTACCAGCTCTGGCCGACAATCCCGTACATGACGGCGCGGCCGAACGGGTATCCGCTGCTCTGCGGCACGTCGAGCGATCGCGTCGCGGTCGCGACGGCGGCGTCGTAACGGCCGCGCGCGAGCTCGGCGGCGGCGAGGTTGCCCAGCACCTCCATGTCGATGAGCGGCGCCTGCGGCGTCGGCGGCAGACCGAGCGCGCGGTTGAGGGTCTCGACCGAGGCGTCCGGATCGTCGGCCGCGAGCTGCTGAATGGCGACGGTCTCCAGCGTCAGCTTCTGGAACATCACGTCGCCCGCCTGGACCGCCAGCGCGTGCGCCTGCCGCGCGTTCAGTCCGGCACGCTCGGTGTCGCCCAGCATCCAGTAGAGCACGGCGATGTTGCGCAGCACGCGGCTCTGCTCCAGCCGATCGCCCTCGGCGCGCTGGAGCTCGAGGCCCCGCCGCAGGTAATCGACGGCCTCTTCGTGCTCACCGAGCTCGCGCAGGTTGAGGCCGAGCCCGTTGTAATACCGCGCCTCCAGCTTCCGGTCGCCCGCGGCGACGGCGAGCGGCAGCCCCTCGCGCAGGAGCGGAACCGCGTCCACGATCTTCGACTGGTAGAACTTCGACGTGGCTATCGCGAGAAGGGCGCGCGCGGTTCGAAGCGGATCGCCGGACGCGCGACTCAGATCGAGCGCGCGCTCGGCTGCCTGCTGCATCTCGGCGAACTCGCCCCGGACCTGGGCCTCGGCCGATTTCGCGAGCAGCGCATCGATTGCCTTGGAGGTCTCCTGGGTCGACGCTGGCGTCTGGCGGGCCGTGCCGCGAGCCGCAGGACCGGAGCGAACGAACGAAGTGAGTGTGCCGCGCGAGCGGAGTGGCGATCGTTGGGTCCCCGCGAGCGGGCGCCCCCGGACGTCTGGCGGGGCGAAGCCCCCCAGACCGATGATGGCCGCCGCGGCCAGCACCGCCGCGCCAAGCCGGCTGAGGATGCTGGGCTGACGCACTACTGCCCCGCGACGACCCGCAGCAGGTACTCGGCCGCGAGCGGCGCGTCAGGAGACGAGGAGCGAAACAGCCGCACTCGGTACGTGTCGGGAGGAAGCAAGGCGGACGGCACGCTCGCGACAAAGGCGCCTTCGTTGTTGCGGCGCAGCGCGGGGATCTGCACTCGATCCGCCCCGACGGCCGAGCGAATGGTCAGACGCGCGCCGTCGCCGACTCCGGGCGCGTCAATCCAGAGCAGCACGTGGCTCGCCGACCGCGACACCGTCAGCACGGCGGGCGCGCCCGTGCTCCGCTCCGCCTGGAGGATGGCGACCGGGACATTGGCCTCCGGTTCGGCCGGCGGCGGCGGCGTGGTCACCCTCGCACGCGCCAGCACCGCGTCCCGCTCGGTGCGCGCGTCCGCGGCTTCCTGCTGCAGTTGCGGTACGCGCAACAGCGCGAGCCAGCCCAACGCCGTCACGAGCAGGAGCGAGGCGGCCACGGGCACGAACGCCCACTTCGTCGGGACCGGCGAGGTCATCCCGCGCGCCGATCCCGCGAGCCAGGCATCGTCGACGGCCGCGCGCACGGCGCCCTTCAACCGCGCGGCGTCCTGCACGCGCTCGAAGCAGGCGTCGCAGCCGAAGTAGTGCGCTTCGACCTCGTCGCGCTCGGTGCCGGACAGCTCGCCGCGTGCGTAGCGGTCCAGGATATCGGAGCGCTCGATCTCGTCGTGAGTCATTTTTTGATAGGCGGTGCCCCTGCACCCCGCCAAGCTTGCTTCGTTCCGCCACGCTCGCGCTCTTGCTTTCTTCGATCCGCTTGCCTCGCCGAAGCGACGGGTTGGCCCGGCGGTTGCGAAGGCGGGCACCCCGCCAAGCTCACTTCGCCGCGCTCGCTCCTCGCAGCTCGCTCCGCTTCGTTCGCGTTCACCGCCCGCCGTATGCGGCGTGGAACTCTGCGAGCGTCCGCGACTCGATCCGGCGGACGCGCTCGACCCCGACGCCGAGACGCCGCGCGATTTCCCGATGGGGCAAGTCCTCGTAGTAGTGCATCCGGAGAAACGCGCAGTCCGTATCGCCGAACCCCTGGATCGCCTCCCGCAGGGCCCCCACGGCGCGCGCGTCGGCGTCAACGGAGCTGACTTGGGCCTGCACCGGGCCCGCGCGCCGATTCAACTGCCGGGCGAACTCCCGTATGACGTCGCGCGCCGTTTTGAGCACGAACCCGGCGAGCGGCTCCCCGGCCGACACGCGTCCGGATCGGATCGTCGTCAGCACCCGGAGCATCACCTCCGAGCGCAGCTCGGCGGCCACGCGGCCAAAGCGCCCGTACCGGCCGGCAAGATGCTGCACCCGCGGTCCGAACGCCGCGTACAGGCGCGGCTCGGCCCCCGGCTCTGCGCGACGGATCGACTCGACGAGGTCGACGCGTTGTGCTCCGGCGGCGACGGGCACGATGCGAAGCTGAGCTCTCGTCATCAGGCGGGGTGCTCGTGAGCATAGGATAATGGCCCGGGTAGTTGCAACCCGTTTTTCCCGCGCCAGCTCGAGCGTTGCGAAGGCGGAAAGGCGATTTGCTCAATGATCCATCGAATACCGATTGAGGGCACCCTCGACCTGCACGCCTTTGTTCCACGCGACGTGGCGTCGGTGGTCGAGGAATACGTGCGCGCGGCGCATGAGGCCGGCCTGCGCGAGGTGCGGCTGATTCACGGCCGCGGGCGGGGTGTGCAGCGCGGCATCGTCCAGGCGGTGCTCGAGCGGCATCCGTTGGTGCGATCATTCCAGGACGCGCCCGAGACCCACCTCGGGGCCACAGTGGCACAGTTGAGGCAGGACGTGTAGCTCTGCATACAACCGGCGGCGCCTGCTAGTGTCCCGTCCCCGTGGATCGTGGCATCAATCCCGGAGCGCGGCGCCTGGCTGGCAAGGCGCGACGACCGAGAATACTGGGTGTATTTGAGGAAGGAGCAACGCAGCCAGACGGAATGCCCCGCCCGGGAGTTATGTCACGAACCACGGGGACGGGACACTAGCCCTGCGCCCTGTCGAAGGGCTATCATCTGCCCTCCGCCGTCGCTTCCGAGGAGATCCCGATGCTCAGACGTCACCTGTTTCATGCCATCGTCGCCTCCATCCTTCTCGTTCCCGCGGCGCTCGCGCAGCCGCCCAGACGTGGGAGTGCGCAGCCCGACGCCCAGCCGCCGGAGCAGCAGCGCGGCCGCTACGAGGTGGCCACGGCGGCCGAGGAGAAGGTGTCCCAGACCTCACACGCCATCCGCCTCGACGGACGCGAGATCAAGTACACCGCGACGACCGGCACGGTGCCGATTCGCCTCGAGGACGGCAAGGTTGCCGCGCGCATGTTCTTCGTCGCATACATGAAGGACGGCGAGGACGTGAAGAATCGGCCCGTCTCCTTCCTCTACAACGGCGGACCGGGATCCGCGTCCGTCTGGCTGCACATGGGATCGTTCGCGCCGCGGCACGTGAAGATGGCCGGCGAGGGATTCCAGCCGGCGCCTCCGTACGAGCTGGTCGACAATCCGAACTCGCTCATCGACGTGTCCGATCTCGTCTTCGTCGACGCGATCGACACCGGCTTCAGCCGCGTCGTCGCCGGCGTCGAGAACGCGCAGTTCCACGGCCAGGAAGGGGACATCCGCGCGTTCGGCCTGTTCATCAAGGAGTACCTCACCGCCTACAGCCGGTGGCCGTCGCCGAAGTACCTGATTGGCGAAAGCTACGGAACGATTCGATCCGCCGGCCTCTCGCAGGAGCTGCAGTCGCGCCACGGCGTGGAGCTGAACGGGATCGTCCTCGTCTCCTCGCTGCTCACGTACCAGACGCTCTCGCCGTCGCCCGACAACGACATCGCCTACGCGGTCCAGATCGAGACGTTTGCCGCGACCGCCTGGTATCACAAGAAGCTCGCGCCTGAGCAGCAGCAGAAGACGGTCGCGCAGGTCGTCGACGAGGCGCGGAAGTTCGCGTTCGGCGACTACATGCAGGCGCTGACGAAAGGCAACACGCTGTCCGACGTCGAGCGTACGGGCATGGCCGACACGCTCGCGCGCCACACTGGGCTGTCGCCGAAGTTCATTCTCGCGGCCAATCTCCGCGTCGACTCGGGACGCTTTCGCAAGGAGCTGCTGCGGGACCAGCGGCGCGTCGTCGGCCGGCTCGACAGCCGCTTTACGGCAATCGACGCTGACGCGGCGGGAGAGTTCCAGGAGTTCGATCCATCGAACACGGCGTTACAGGGCGCCTACGTCGCCATGTTCCGCGACTACGTGAAGAACGAGCTGAAATGGGAGTCGGAGCTCGATTACCCGACGTCGGGCAACGTGCGGCCGTGGACGTACGTGCAGAACCGTTACATGGACATGACGGATCAGTTGCGCCTGACGATGACGAAGAATCCGTTCCTGAAGGTGCTCGTCGTGTGCGGGTACTACGACATGGCGACGCTGGTTGGAGGCGCGGAATTCAACTTCACCCATCTCGCTTACGACAAGCCGGTGACCGACCGCGTGTCGTTCACCTATTACGAAGGCGGCCACATGATGTACATCCGGCCTTCGGCGCACGCCGCGCTGAAGCGCGACACGGCGGCGTTCATCAAGTCGTCGAGCGCGCCGGCGACTGCCGGGACGCGTTGACGATCGTCAGGCAGCTCTGAAGGGCTGCGCAACAGGCAGGGCTGAAGCCCTGCGCAACACCGCGGCGCACGCGATCGGGTTGCGCAATAGGCAGGGCTGAAGCCCTGCGCAACACCGCGGCGCACGCGATCGGGTGGCGCAACAGGCAGGGCTGAAGCCCTGCGCAACACCGCGGCGCACGCGATCGGGTTGCGCAATAGGCAGGGCTGAAGCCCTGCGCAACACCGCGGCGCACGCGATCGGGTTGCGCAGCCCTTTAGGGCTGCCCTTCCGAATCCATCAGCGCCTGATACACCATCGTCGAGAACTTGCGCGCGATGTCGGTCGTGTTCGGCATCTGCTGGATCATGAGCACCATGGTGATACGCGACTCGGGGTCGACACGGTAGTTCGACCCGTACGCGCCTCCCCATCCGAACGCGCGCGGCGCGTCCATGCCGTTCGCGCCGTAGCGATCCGTGGTCTCGAAGCCGAGTCCCCAGCCGAGGCCGGTCGTCGAGTGCAGCGTGCCGACCTGGTTGGTGGTCATCAGCCGGACGGCGCGCGGCGAGAGGATGCGCACGCGGTCGAGGGCGCCGCCCTTGCGGATCATCTCGAGGAACCGCGCGTAGTCGCGCGCGGTGGACAGCAATCCGGCGCCGCCCGCGAAGCTGCGGCGGGGTCCGTCCACGTACGAGCCCTGACCGCGCCCTCCTTCAGGTGCGCGGACCATCTTGCCATCGGGTCCGCTCGCGTACACCACTGCCAGGCGATCGCGCTGGGCGGGCGGGAGGAAGAACTGCGTGTCCTCGAGCCCGAGCGGACCGGTGATCCGCGTGCGAATGAACAGGTCGAGAGGCACGCCGGACGCGCGCTCGACGACGCAGCCGAGGATGTCCGTGTTGTAGCCGTAGACCCACGATTCGCCGGGCTGCGATACGAACGGCAGTGTCGCGAGCCGCTCCATCGTGTCGCAGATCGGCTCGTCCTTGTCCGCCGTGTACCAGCCGTTGCCTGCCGCGGGGCCGAGCCCCTTCTCCTGGTACAGCGCGCGGATGTGCGCATCGGTGCCGTACGAGATGCCCGCGGTGTGCGTCAGCAGGTCGCGGATCGTGATCTGGCGGCGCGCCGGCACGATGTCGATGCCGCCGCCTTCCTTGCGGACGGCCACCGTCGTTTTCGCATAGGCAGGAACGAACCGGCTGACGGGGTCGGTGATTCCAATCTTCCCTTCCTCCACCAGTGAAAGGATGCCGACGCTGGTGAGCGCTTTCGTCTGTGAGGCGATGCGGAAGATGGTGTCCGGCGTCATCCGCCGGCCGGCTTCCTTGTCGCTCCAGCCCACCGCGCGCTCGTACACCTTCCTGCCGTCGCGCAGCACCAGCGCGACGGCGCCGCCGATCTGGTTGTCGTCCACGTAATGCTGCAGGACGCCGTCGATTCGCGCGAGCCGGTCGGCCGCGAAG
The DNA here is from genome assembly GCA_001767455.1 of Acidobacteria bacterium RIFCSPLOWO2_12_FULL_66_21. Taxonomy (GTDB): domain Bacteria; phylum Acidobacteriota; class Vicinamibacteria; order Vicinamibacterales; family 2-12-FULL-66-21; genus 2-12-FULL-66-21. The sequence continues at coordinate 31,171 of MELC01000041.1, read as the reverse complement.
CCCGAGGAAGGGACAACGGAAGTTCTCTTCGTGGCCGACTGCGAAAGCACTCCGCCGCCGGTGGCGAAAACCACGACCAGCAGCGCCGTTGTCAAGATGATGCGACGCACGCGTGTTTCCATTTTTGTTATGTGTTGGTGTCGCCGAGATCGTCTACTCCCTGGGTGGCTTCGCCCCGCCAGCCCCCCCCAACGCACTCGCTCGCGTGCTTCGACAGGCTCAGCACGCCCTGAGCGTCGTCGAAGGGCGGGGACCCCACGATCCCCGCTCCGCTCGCGCGGCTCACTCATTGCGTTCGCTCGCGCCGAGATCGTTGAGCAGCGCCGTTACGCGGGCGGCGTCCTCGGAGCGGACCCAGAATTCCGCCGGACCGACGACATAGTTGTAGCCGCTCACGCGGCCGATGCCGAACAAATCCTGCAGCCCTTCGCCGCGCAGCATGTAGTCGATGCCCTCGGCGTCGAGCAGCGACCGCGCGACGCCGATCAGACCGGCGTCCCCGGTCACGAATACCTTGACGAGCTCGGCGTCAGGCGTCGGTTTTGGATCAGCCATGGTCGATGCCAGGCAGCCCTAAAGGGCTGCGCAACACGGTTCCAACACCAACACGGTTCCAACACCAACATGGTTCCAACACCGCGCGTTCCTGTTGCGCAGCCCTTTAGTTAGGGCTGCCTTCAGCGCGTAGTCTACCGCTGCTCGACGTTGTAGGGGCGGCCGTCCTTCGCCACTTCGAAATCCTTCGACTTGCCCCGCGGGATGCTGAGCGACTTCCACCGGGAACCCGCGAAGTGCTTGGCCAGAAACACGATCTGGCCCACGTGGCTCGCGTAGTGGGTCATCTGGCGGCCGATCGCCTGCATGACGGTGTGCGCCTCGCCGCGAATGTAGACGGTCTTCTCGAGATCCGCCGCGGAGAGCGATTCGAGCGTCCGGAACATGACGTTCCAGCCGTCCTCCCAGGTGGCCAGTGTGGCCGCGCGGGTCTCGGATTCCTCCTCGAACTCGCTGTCGCGATTGCGATCGGGCTTCTCGCCGTCGGCCGTGAGGAAGTCCGTCCAGCGCGACCGCATGTTGCCGGCGATGTGTTTCATGATGAGCGCGATGCTGTTCGCTTCCGGATCGAGCCTGACGAAGAGGTGCTGATCCTCCGTCTGCCCGATCGCCTTGTCGGCGAGCTTCTTCAGCTTGCGAAGCTGCAGCACCGAGTCCTCGAAATACGCGGCATCGATCATGACTACTCCCTTTCAACCCCTGGGGGGCTTCGCCCCGTCCGCCTTCGCGCCCGCGCTGTCAGTCGCGCTCCGGCGAGACCTCGCCGAAGCCGCTTCGCGGCGGAGGCGGGCCAGGTCCCCCTACGCGCTCGCTCGCGTGCTTCAACGGGCTCGGCACGCCCTGAGCGTCGTCGAAGGGCGGGGACCCCACGATCCCCACCCCGCTCACGCGGCTCACTCACGGTGTTCGTTCGCCTGCAAACACCTGGATCGTCAACGGTCCCGGAGCGGAGACGGCGTTTTCGACAACAACGCGGAGGCGCCGCGCGGGCACGGGTTCGAATCGATCGATCCGCGCGTAGCCGATCGTTGCGCCGCTCGAAAGCACGCGCCACTCTCCCCCGAGTTGGGAGTTGGGAGTTGGGAGTTGGGCGTGAAGCGTGTACCTGGCGGCCGCCTGTCCTTTTGTGATGTCCTCCGCGAGGCGCACGATCGACGCGGTAACGGTCCGCCCGAGATCCACTTCGAACGCCGGCGCGAGGCCGCCGCGCACCGCCGCGACTCGTCTTCCACGCGCCAGGTCCACGGCGAAGAGCGCGCGCAGGCGCTCGCGCATTCCGGCGAGTCGAGCGACGTCGATCTCGTGCAGCAACCCGTCGCGCGTGGGCGGCACGTTCAACAGCAGCTTGGCGTTTCGCCCGACCGACTTGAAGTACAGATCGACAAGTTGATCGGCCGTCCTGACTCGCCCGTCCTGGGCCGGATGGTAGAACCATCCCGGCCGGATCGACGTGTCCGCCTCCGCGGGCCGCCACACGCGCCCGTCCGGATGGCCGTGCTGCAGCGCCTCGGTGATCCCGGGACCGCTCGCGCCAGGATACGGAACCGCGGCCGGATCGACCGTGGACCAGTTCGGCTCTCCCGCGGTGCCGTTCTCGTTGCCGCACCATCGCACGTCCGGGCCGGCGTCGGAGAACACGACCGCGTTCGGCTGGAGCCGCCGTACCAGCGCGAACACGCGCGGCCAGTCGTACACCTGGCGCCGGCCGTTGGGCCCTTCGCCGTTCGCGCCGTCGAACCACACTTCACTGAGCGAGCCGTAGTTCGTGAGCAGCTCGGTGAGCTGGTCGCAATAGAGATCGTTGTAGCGCGGCGAGTCTCCATAGACCGGATTGTTGCGGTCCCAGGGCGACAGATACAGACCCGGCCGGAGGCCTTCGGCGCGACAGGCGTCGACGAACTCGCGCACGACGTCGCCGCCGCCCGCTCGAAACGGGCTGCGCCGGACGGAGTGCTCCGTCGTCCGCGTCGGCCACAGGCAGAAGCCGTCATGGTGCTTGGCGGTCAGAATCACCGCGCGGAAGCCGCCGGCGCGCGCGGCCCTGGCCCACTGCCGCGCATCGAGCGCGCCGGGTGCGAAGATCGCCGGATCCTCCTTGCCGTCGCCCCACTCGCGATCGGTGAACGTGTTCACGCCGAAGTGGACGAAGATGGCGAGCTCGTCGCGCTGCCACGCGAGTTGGGGTGGCGAAGGGGCCGGCCCCTTCGACCGGAGCTTCGAAGAGCTCAGGGCAGGCCGCAGATGGATGGGGGCGCGCGGTACGGCCAGGACCGCACCGGCGGCGACGAGGAAATCCCGCCTGGTCATCTGAAGAGTGTACCCTCGACTATCGACTATCGACTATCGACTATCGACTATCGACTATCGACTATCGACTATCGACTATCGACTATCGACTAAAGTAAGGACGTGCTCCCCGTCTTCACCGCGCGCGGCATCACCAAGGTCTACCACATGGGCGAGGTGGACGTACACGCGCTGCGTGGGATCGACCTCGAGCTGCACGAGTCGGAGTTCCTCGTCCTGCTCGGCCCCTCGGGGAGCGGCAAGTCCACGCTGCTCAATATCCTCGGCGGACTCGACGTGCCCACGTCGGGCACCGTCACGTATCGCGGGCAGAACCTCACGACCGCCGACGAGCGCGCGCTGACGATGTACCGACGGCGCCACGTGGGGTTCGTGTTCCAGTTCTACAACCTGATTCCCAGCCTCACCGCGCGCGAAAACGTCGCCCTCGTCACGGACATTGTCGACACGCCGATGGCGCCGGAAGAGGCGCTGCGGCTCGTCAATCTGACGGACCGGCTCGACCACTTTCCGTCGCAGCTTTCTGGCGGCGAGCAGCAGCGCGTCGCCATTGCGCGGGCGGTCGCCAAGCGGCCCGACGTGCTTCTGTGCGACGAGCCGACCGGCGCGCTCGACATTGCCACGGGCGTGCTCGTCCTCGAGGCGATTGCGCAGGTGAACCGCGAGCTCGGCACGACCACCGCCGTCATCACCCACAACGCGGCGGTCGCCGGCATGGCCGACCGCGTCGTCAGCCTGTCCGACGGACACATCGTCAGCGAGCGGCGCAACGAGCACAAGGTCATGGCGTCGGAGCTGTCATGGTGATCCGGCCGCTCGACCGCAAGCTCCTTCGTGACGTCTGGCACCTCAAGGGCCAGGCGCTGGCGATCAGCCTCGTCATCGGCGCCGGCGTGGCGATGTTCATTACGTATCTGAGCACGTTCGCATCGCTGCGGTTGACACAGACGATGTACTACGAGCGGTACAGGTTCGCGGACGTGTTCACCGGGATGACGCGCGCGCCGCTGTTCGTGAAGGACCGCGTGGCCGCCATTCCGGGCGTCGCCCGCGCCGACACGCGGGTCGTCGTGGACGTGACGCTCGACGTCCCGAAGCTGTCGGAGCCTGCCAGCGCGAGGCTGATCGGGATCGACATCCCGCATGCGCCGATGCTCAACGATCTCTTCCTCCGGCGCGGGCGCTTTCCGGCCGTCGGGCGCGCGGACGAGGTGCTGGTCAGCGAGGCCTTCGCGATCTCGCGGTCGCTCGGACCGGGCGATCGCCTCGGCGCGATCATCAACGGGCGCCGGCGTGAGCTGGAGATCGTCGGCGTCGCTTTGTCGCCGGAGTACATCTACAGCATCCGGCCCGGCGAGCTGGTGCCGGACGACTCGCGGTTCTGCATCATCTGGATGCAGGGGCGGAGCCTGGCCGCCGCGTTCAACATGGAGGGGGGGTTCAACAACCTGTCCCTCACGCTGCTGCCTGGCGCATCGAGCGCGGACGTGATCGCCCGTCTCGATCGCATGCTGTCCATCTATGGCGGCCTGGGGTCCATACCGCGCTCGTTGCAGACGTCACATTTCTACCTGGACAGCGAGCTGAAACAGTTGCAGAACGTCGGCTTCATCCTGCCGGTCGTGTTCCTGGCGGTCGCCGCCTTCCTGCTGAACGTCGTCCTCACGCGAATCGTCGCGGTGCAGCGGGAGCAGATCGCGGCGCTGAAGGCGCTCGGCTACACGAACGTGGAGCTGGTGTGGCACTACACGAAGCTGAGTCTGCTCATCGGCGCGGCGGGCGCCGCAATCGGGACCGTGTTCGGGTCGCTGCTCGGTTCGGGCATGATCCAGCTGTATAACGCGTTCTTCCGGTTTCCGGTGCTCCAGTACCATCTGCCCGCGGCCGTCGTCGCCGGCGGCGTCATCGTGAGTTTTGTGGCGGCGATCCTCGGCGCCGTGAATGCCGTGTACCGGGTCGCGGCCCTTCCGCCAGCGGAGGCGATGCGGCCCGAGCCGCCCGCGCGATACCGGCATAGCTGGCTCGAACGCGCGGGACTGGCGCGCCTGCTGTCGGCGCCGGTCCGCATGATCCTGAGGAACGTCGGACGGCATCCGGTCCGCGCGGCTACGTCCGTCATCGGCATTGCCACCGCTATCACGCTGCTGGTGCTCGGCACGTTCTTCATCGACGCGATCGCGGTGTTGATGGACCTTCAGTTCTTCTCGATCGAGCGGCAGCACGTGACCGTCTCGCTGGTGCTGCCAGCCTCGGCGCGAGCCATCCACGAGATGGGCCGGCTGCCGGGCGTCCTCTACGCCGAGCCGGTGCGCGCCGTCCCGGTCCGGCTGCGCTCCGCGCACAGATCGCGCATCACGTCGCTCCAGGGACTGGTCGCGCAGCCCGAACTCAGGCGTGTCGTGGATGTTCGCTCGGGCCCCATCCGCCTCCCGCCCCAGGGACTCGTCCTCTCGGACGCGCTCGCGGAGGTGCTGGGCGCCGGGCCCGGCGATCCCATTACGATCGAAGTCCTCGACGGACGCCGTCCCGTGCGGGACGTGCGGGTCGCGGCAATCGTCGAAGAGTACATGGGCACGTCGGCCTACATGGAGATCGACGCCCTGCGGCATCTGCTCGGCGAAGGAGACACCATCTCCGGCGCGTTTCTCACGGTCGATCCCTCAGCCGCGGGCTCCCTCTATCGACGGTTGAAGAGGACGCCCATGGTCGCGGGAGTAAACCTGAAGCAAACGGCGATCGAGAGCTTTCAGAAGACGCTCGCGGATACGTTCTACATCATGATCTTCTTCAACCTGCTCTTTTCCGGCATCATCGCCGGCGGCGTCGTGTACAACGCCGCGCGCGTCTCGTTGTCGGAACGCAGCCGGGAGCTGGCGAGCCTCCGCGTGCTCGGCTTCACGCGGGGCGAGATCTCGTTCATTCTCCTGGGGGAGCTGGCGGTCGTCGTCGTGATGGCGATTCCAATCGGCCTCGTGGTCGGGTACATTTCTGCGGGCGTGCTGCTCAACGCGTTGAGCAACGAGCTGTACCGGTTCCCTCTCGTCATCACGGTCCGCACATATGCGTACGCGACGGCCGCGGTGCTCGTCGCGGCGGCCCTGTCCGGCCTGGCGGTGCGCCGCCGGCTGGATCATCTCGATCTGGTGGCGGTGTTGAAGACAAGGGAATAGCAGGCAGCTGGCAGCGGGCAGCTGGCAGTGAGACAAGCTGACAGCGTGACAGCTTGATACACTGCCTTCCGCGTGCTGCATGCTGCGTGCTTCCGAAACAAGAAGAGAATAGCAGGCAGCGGGCAGCGGGCAGCTGGCAGTGTGTCGAGGTGTTCCGCTGAATAAGAAGGCTTTCGCAGCGCGACAGCGTGATCCACTGCTTGCTGCCTGCTGCCGGCTGCCGGCTTCTTGATCAATGAAACGACTCCTCCGTATCGGTCCGGTCATCCTCGTCCTGGCGCTGCTCGGATTCTGGGCGTTCCGGCCGCAGCCCGTGCCGGCCGACTTCGCGAACGTGGAACGCGGCGACCTCCAGGTGACGGTTGACGAAGAGGGGCGCACGCGCATCCGCGATCGGTACATCGTCTCGGCCCCGGTGCCCGGCCGGATGCGGCGCATCGAGCTGGAGCCGGGCGATCCCGTGGTGGCCGGCAAGACGATCCTCGCGCAGTTCGAGCCCTCGGATCCCGCGCTGCTCGACGTGCGAACGCGCGCGGAACTTGAAGGGCGGCTGAAGGCCGCGGAATCAGCCGTCGGCGGCGCCCGGGCGGATCGCGAGCGCATCAAGGCGGACCTCACGTTCGCGCAGGCCGAGCTGAAGCGCTCACGGAGCCTCGTGGAGCAGAAGGTGATCGCGCCGCGCGAGCTCGACGCGGCGGAGCAGCAGGCGCAGTCACTCGAGCGCGCGCTCCAGTCCGCCGGGTTTGCGGTCCGCACGGCCGAGTACCAGCACGAGGTCGCCCGCGCGGGCCTGATGCAGACGCGCAGCGGCCGCGCGTCGACCATACCCCTTCGGTCGCCGATCGACGGCGTGGTGCTGCGCCGGCTTCAGGAGAGCGAAGCGGTCGTGCCGACCGGACAGCCGCTGCTCGAAATCGGAAACGTCAGGGACCTCGAGATCGTGTCCGACCTGCTCTCCAGCGCCGCGGTCCGAGTGCAGCCCGGGCAGAAGGTGCTGATCGAGCAGTGGGGCGGCGAGCATCCGCTCACCGGCCGGGTGCGCCGCATCGAGCCGTCAGGGTTCACCAAGATCTCCGCGCTCGGCGTCGAGGAGCAGCGCGTCAACGTGATCGTCGACTTCGACGATCCGCCGCAGGGGCGGGCGTCCATCGGCGATGGCTACCGCGTGGAGGTCCGCATCGTGGTGTCGTCGCGCGAGAAGGTGCTGAAGATCCCGACCAGCAGCCTGTTCCGCCACGAATCGAGCTGGGCCGTCTACGGCGTTCAGGCCGGCGTGGCTGCGACGCGCGCCGTCGAGATCGGCGAGCGCAACGGGCTCGATGCGGAGGTCCTGCGGGGCCTGTCGGCCGGCGATCAGATCATCGTGTTTCCGAGCGACGCGGTGCGGGACGGTGCCAAAGTCACGAAACGGGAGTAGAGTGATGGCATCCTTCATACCGCTTCCCAAGGAGGCCGTCCGTGCCGCACTCCTGCCATGGCGTCAACCGGCGTGACTTCGTCCGTACTGTTTCCGCCGGCCTTGCTGCTTTCCCGATTCTTGGCGCCGGCGATCTGGCCCAGATCATGGGCCCGCGCCGGAGCGGCGTCGCGCTCGTCCGGACGACCGATCGCAAACGCGGCGTCACCGAAGTCCTGAAACTGCTCAACCCTCGCGGCCTCTCCGGCAAGAAGGTCGTCATCAAGCCGAACTTCAATTCGGCCGATGCGACGCCCGGATCCACGCACAACGACACCCTCGCGCAGATCGTCACCGAGTTGCACGAGCGCGGCGCGCGCTCGATCACGCTTGGCGAGTCGAGCGGTCCGCCACGGACGCACGGCGTGATGGAACAGAAGGGCACTTTCGATCTCGCGCGCGACCTCAAATTCGACGTCGTCGATTACGAGCAGATCCCGGAGAGCGACTGGGTCGCCTTCCCTGCCGCGGGCACGAACTGGCCCGACGGCTTCCACCTCCCGCGGCTCATCGTCGACTCCGAGTACACCGTCACCACGTGCTGCCTCAAGACGCACGGCGCCGGCGGCGTCTTCACCCTGTCGCTCAAGCTGGCGGTCGGCCTCACGCCGAAGCCAATCCGCCGGACGATGCACCGCTCGCCCGACATGCGGAGGATGATCGCGGAACTGAACACGGGGTACAAGCCGAGCCTGATCGTTCTGGACGGCGTGGCGGCCTTCACGGACGGCGGCCCGTCGCGTGGCGAGCTGAAGGCCGGGAACGTGATGATTGCCGGCGACGATCGCGTCGCGGTCGACGCGGTCGGCGTGGCGATGCTGAAGTCGCTCGGCGCGAACCAGGCGATCATGGGCCGGCCGATCTTCCAGCAGGAGCAGATCGCCCGCGCGGTGGAAGTCAAGCTCGGCGTGAGCAGCCCCGACGCGATTGAGATCGTGACCGGCGACGCGGAGAGCCGCGCATGCGCGGACACGCTGCGGGGAATACTCGCGCAGGGCTAGCTCCCCTGTCTTCGTGGGACGTGTTGCGCAGCCCTTCAGGGCTGCCTCACCCTATTCCCATCTCGTCGTTCAGGAATCCGACGATGTACTTCCAGGCGAGGTAGTAGATCGCCATGCCGATGGGCACCATCGGCAGCGCGAAGCGCATCTGGATCGTGAAGACGTCAAGCGTGCGCGCCAGCAGAATCCCGCCGGGGATCAACACCAGCACGAGCAGCGCGCCGTGGATGCCGATCGACAAACGCAGCCGCGACGGCAGCGCGAGGCGCAACATGTTCCACACGCCCCAGATGTTCGGAACGATCGCCATGGGAAACAGGATCGCGCGCTCGAGCGGACGCGCGGGCAGTCCCAGCACGAACTGGTTCGGGACCTCGAAGTAGTACCGGTGATACGCGTTGACGGCCATGATGACGAGCAGGAACAGCGTCGGAACCACGATCCCGGCCATATAGGCGCGAAGCAATGGATGCGGCCGCATGGTGTTCTCCTTACAGGTGATACGCGAGGAGCCAGAGCCAGCCGGGAAACCGCAGCAGCGCAAGGATCGTCATCGCGCCAATCGCCACGTCAATCCAGCCCGGGCGCCGGCTGCCGCCGCGAGCCACGATCGACTGCCAGACATCGCGGGAAGGCGCGGCCGGTTCCATCGGCGGCAGCGCCGCGCGCAGCATCTGCTCGAGACGGGCGTCGTCGTTCATGGGTGGATACCCTGGCGGGCCAGTTCTTCTCTCAATATTCGAACCGCGCGAAAGACGCGCGACTTGACGGTTCCGACTGGCACGTCGAGGGCATCGGCGATCTCGGAGTATGGCCGCTCCTCGACGATCGCGAGCGTCGCGACAACTCGCAGGCCGGGCGGGAGCGCGGCAAAGGCGCGAACGATCGACTCGATCGTCGCGCGATCGGCCCCGGCGGGCGCGGCGACTGCATCGCCTCCGGCGATCAGCCGCGCGGCTTTGCGCGACCTTCTGAGGTGGTCGAGCGCCGCGTTGGTCGCAATCCGACGCATCCACGCGCCGAAGCCGCGCGACGGCTGGAATCCGGCGCGCCCGCGATAGGCACGCCAGAAGGCGTCCACCAGCGCGTCTTCCGCGGCCGAGGGGTCCCGCACGATTCGCAGGATCCATCGGTAGACCTCCACCTGGAACTGCCTGAAGATCGCCTCGAACGCGTCCTGGTCGCCTCGAACGAACCGGTCGAGGAGGTCGCGCTCCAGATCGTCCGGCATGACTGTCTACCTTGTCTTACTCGCGCGCGGACGGGAAGGTTCAGCGGACGGTCAATTCGCCGCGTAGACGAATGTCGCGCGACGAGCTGCCGATCATGATCCTGACGGCGCCGGGCTCGACCACCCACCGCATATCGCGGTCGAGCATCCGCAGGTTGTCGGGACCAAGCTCGAAGTGGATCTCCCGCGATTCGCCGGGTGTGAGGTGAACGCGCTCGAACCCCTTCAGCTCCATCACGGGCCGCGCGACCGATGCCAGCACGTCGCGGACGTATAACTGGACGACTTCGTCGCCCTCGCGTGTGCCCGCGTTCTTCACCGTGCAGCCGATGACGGTCCTGCCCGACGGCGCAATCGTCCCCGGCGCCAGAGAGAGCGCCGAGTATTCGAAGGTGGTGTAGCTCAGCCCGAACCCGAAGGGAAACAGCGGGCGGCCGGTCAGGTCGACGTAGTCGTCGCCCCGGCCGGTCGGCTTGTGGTTGTAGTAGAGCGGCAGCTGTCCCTCGGCGATGGGAAACGTGATGGGCAGCCGCCCGGACGGACTGTAGTCGCCGGCGAGCAGATCCGCGACAGCCTCGCCGCCGCGCTCCCCCGGATACCACGCGTCGATCACGGCGTCCACGCGATCGATCCAGCGCGACATCGTAACCGCGCTTCCGCCCACGAGCACGACGACTACCGGCTTGCCTGCCGTCGCGATGGCCTCAATCAGTTCTTCCTGACGGCCGGGCAGGCGGAGAAATGCGCGATCGCGGAATTCTCCCTCCTCGACACCCGCAACGACGACAGCGACATCACTCTTGCGCGCGAGCGCCACGGCCTCGTCGATTCTCGTCTGCGAGTCGTCCAAAACGCCCGCGTCCCAAATGAGCTTCACGCGCGCGACGCCTGTGCTCTCGAAATACTCCAGTCGAACGTCGTGGCGCGATCCCGGGGCGAGGGAGACGTCGGCAAGGCGCCGTCCCGACGACTGCTTTCGCCAGTTGTCGATGACGGCGCGGCCGTCGATGAACAGGCGATACCCGTCGTCGCCTTCCACGCCAATCCGGCGGACGCCGCCGGCCGGCACGACGATGGTGCCGGACCAGCGCACGGAGTACCAGTCGAACGGAATGCCTCGGCCCGGCGGGTTGAGGGTCCAACCGAAGTCAACGCGCCGATCCGTGCGCACGAGGCGCGGCGTGCCCTCGAGCCTGATGTTGTCGAAGTATTCACCCTTGAGCCCGGGAGCGCTCCCGCCACCTGCACGCGATGCGAATTGCTCGGAAGGTACGACGACTGTGTCGCGTATCGTGCGGCCGGGCCCGGGGACGTACCGGATGTCAGCAGTCGTGAACCTGCGGCGCAGCCCGTCCAGGATCGAAACCTTCTCGACACCGGGACTGCTGTACCCGCCGAGCCGCGCCGCCTCGGCGTCCATCCCGATTACGGCTATGGACCTGATGCCCGGATCGACCGGCAGCGTGGCGCGTTCGTTCTTCAGAAGGACGAGAGACGCGCGCGCCGCCTCGCGCGCGAGCGAGAGATGCGCGGCGCTGCCGTTCGAGGCGGCCGCGGCCCCGCCATCCACGTATGGGTCCTCGAACAGGCCCAGCTCGAATTTGACACGCAGCACGCGCGACACCGCGGCGTCGATCACGGCGGGCGCGACGAGTCCGCGCCGGACTGCCTCCCAGTACGGCCGGAACTGCGGATATGACGATTGAAAGACGACGTCGAGACCCGCCTCCCATGCGTCCTTCGCGGCGGTCGGCGTGTCGGGCTCCGTCATGTGCAGCACCGTCGCGCCGCCGGTCGCCGCCGCGTCCGAGATCACGAACCCGCGGAACAGCCAGGTTTCTTTCAGGACGCCGTTCAGCAGCCGGCGGTTTTGTGTTGCCGGCGATCCATCCACGGAGTTGTAAGCCGTCATGACGGAACGCGCCCCGGCTTCGCGGATAGCTGCTTCGAACGGCGGGAAGTAGCGCTCGCCGAGGGCGCGCTCGCTGCGATCGATGGGATAGCTGTCGCGTCCGCCTTCGCCGGCGTTCGCGACGAAGTGCTTCGGCGTCGCGACGACGCCGGCATGCTCGAACGCCTCGACGAACGCCCGCGCCATCCGCGCGCTCAGGTACGGATCCTCCCCGTAGGTCTCCTCCACTCTCCCCCACCGCACGTCGTCGGCGATGTTGACGACCGGTGAGAGGACCTGGCGGATGCCGCGGGTGCGGGTCTCGGCGGCGATGGCGGTCGCGACGCGCGACATCAGGTTCGTATCCCACGTCGCCGCGAGGCCGATCGCCTGCGGGAACATCGTCGCCCCGTCACGCGAAAGGCCGTGGACCGCTTCCTCGAAGGGGATGATGGGGATGCCGAGTCGCGTGCGGTCTACGAAGAAGCGCTGGATGGCGTTGATGCGCTCCGCGTGCGCGCGCGCGGCGGCGCGGGGAGAGAGAGGTCCGGTTCCGTCAGCCTCGCGCGGCGCGACGGAGATCTGAAGCCCGAAGACGCCGTGGGAGTAGTCGTGCGACGCTTCGTCGAGATCGCCGGGGATCATGAAGAGCTGCCAGAACTTCTCTTCGAGCGTCATCCGGCCGAGCAGATCGCGGACGCGCGCCTCGACGGGCAGCCTGGGATTCCTGTATGGCGGCGTGGACGGCTGCCACGACCCGGCAGCGATGAGCGCGCAGAGGGACAACAGCAGCGTGCGCATTCACGGCAATAGACGGGGACCGAGCGTCTGCACGACGACGTCCCCGGCGAAATGGCAACAGAAGACCCAGGTTACGGTTGCGTTCTTCAACCGCGCGATACTAGCATGCCAGTCATCAGGTCCATCCACCCCGGAGGTCAGCCGATGTCCTCTGTTTCGATTCTTGCGGCCGCGGCGCTTCTCACCGCATCTATCCCGCCCTTGTCAGACCTGCGCGAAAGTACTCCTCCGTCCGCGCGAATTCCGGGGCTTCAGATATCAACGAGCGGCCTCGTCGGACCAGCGCAGGCACTCCATCGGGGTCCGCGGCAATCGCGCCAGGGCGCGGCAGCTTCCTCGTCCAGAAAAAAGCGCGTCGCTGCCGGCGCCAGAACCTCCTAGAACCTTAGACCCCTGGAACCCTGACCTCAAGCCTCTGCCCACTCCCCCGCGCGCATCAGCGGCTCGGTCGCGCCGTCATGGCGAACGCCGTCGATGTCGAGACCGCCGGAACCGATCATGAAGTCCACGTGGACGGCACTGCGGTTGCCGCCCGCGCGCTCGAAGTCGTGGTCGCTCAGCGCCGCTCCTCCCGCGAGGGTGAACGTGTAGGCCGATCCAAGGGCGACGTGGCTCGCCGCGTTCTCGTCGAACAGCGTGTTGTAGAACAGCAGACCGGACTGCGAGATCGGGGACCCATGCGGCACGAGCGCGACTTCGCCGAGCCTCGCGGCCCCCCCGTCGGTCCCGATCAGCTCCCGCAGGACCGCTTCTCCCTTGGCCGCCGTCGCGCGCACCGCGCGTCCCTCGATGAACTCGATACGGAAGTCGTCGATGAGCGTTCCGCCATAACTGAGCGGCCTGGACGACGAGACGACGCCGTCGACGCGATCCTTGTGCGGGAGGGTGAAGACCTCCTCGGTCGGGATGTTCGGCGCGAACGCGATGCCTCTCGGACTGGTCGATTGCCCGCTCACCCAGACGTGTCCTTCCGGCAGTCCGATGGTCAGGTCGATGCCGGGGCCGCGGTATCTCAGCGCCTTGTAGCGGCTCTGGTTGAGCCGATCCTTCCGCATGGTCAGGCTTTCGAGATGCGAACGCCACGCGGCGACCGGATCGGGCGCGTCGAGCCGGCACAGGCGCGCAATCGTGTCCCACAGCCTTTCGAGCGCCCGGTCCTGATCGACGTCCGGAAAGACCCGCCGGGCCCACGCCGGAGCGGCCGCCGCGACGACGGACCAGTTCGTCGCATTACGCGAGATGCGCTCCCGGAATGGACGCGCGGCGCGCGCGGTCGCCTGCTGCACGGCGGTGATGAGACCGGGATCCTCGTCTTTGAGTTGATCGGGATCGTTGGCGTACACGGAGAGGATCGCGTCTCCGGCGTCCGCGTGCTCGACGAGCGCGGCGGGCAGAAAGCGTGACGTTTCGTCGAACGAGTCGCGCGGCGCCAACCGGAAGCGCGCGAGCTGCAGCGCCTCGTCGCCCCAGAGCGCTTCGACCAGCCGCGCTCCCGCGCGATACGCGCTTGCGGCGATCTCCCTGACGAGCGGCGCCGCTTCCAGCGCCACGCCGCCGTTGGCGAGCGGCCCGATGACGAGCAGCCGCTGGCCGGGTTGCAGGTTCACGCCCACCTTGACCGCCAGATCGGCGTGGGCGCGCAGTATCGCTTGGAGATTACGCATCGGTCGATTTTGTCATGGGATTTCCGCGTTCCGGGGTCCTTCCGCTCCCGGGGTCTGACCGCCTCCCGGGGTCTGACCCCTTCGGCGCTTGGCACGGGACCGTTTGGGGTCTGACCCCGATTTGACGCGGCGCGTGACGTTTCGGGGTCAGACCCCTGACGGACCCCTGACGGATTCCCGGTGGGTCGACAGCCGGTTCTTTGCGGTCGGGCGGCGGCCCGGCCGCACATCCCACGGCCACAACGGGTTGCGCGACCGGAACGGATCGTGAATCGCCCGGCCCCCGGACGATTTTCCCGTCCCCAAACACTCTACAGCCAACAAGGGAGCACACGTTCGCCATGGTGCAGATCATCAGGACCGGTGGGCTTGTCGTGGGTCTGGCCGCCGCGGTCGCACTCACCGGATGCGGCCCGAACACGGCCGAACAGGCCGCGAAGGCGGCGCCGGCCGGACGGCCGCCGGTCGCGGTATCAGTCGCCCCCGCCTTCACCACCGACCTCACGAGCGCCGTGGACGTCATCGGATCGCTGGCGCCGAAATTCTCGGCCGACGTGAAGTCCGAGGTGTCCGGCACCGTCACGGCGGTGTACGTCACGCAGTGGGTGCCCGTGAAGAAAGGGGCGCGACTCGCGCGGCTGGACACCTCCGAGACCGAGGCGGGACTCGAGGCGCTCAAGGCCGTTGTCGCACAGGCGACGGTCGCCGAGGCGCGGGCGCGCCGCGAGCACGAGCGCGCGCGGCAACTCAAAGAGTACGGACTGATCACGCAGCAGGGGCTCGACGAGGCGGCCTCGGCGCTCGAGGCCGCCGAGGCGGCCAGTCGCGCAGCCACGGCGCAGGTCAGGACCGGCGACGCGCGGCTCGCGAAATCGTTCATCCACTCGCCGATGAACGGCATCGTCGCCGAGCGCAACATCAGCGTCGGCGACCGGGTCGAGAACATGGGCAGCAGCGATCCCATGTTCCGTATCGTCGACAACCGGCTGCTCGACCTCACCGTCGACGTGCCGTCCTCGAACCTCTCCGGCATCCGCATCGGGCAGCCGCTCGAGTTCACGACCGACGCCGTCCCCGGCCGCACCTTCGTCGGCAAGGTCATGTTCATCAACCCCGCGGTGGATGCGGCGAGCCGCGCGGCGAAGATCGTGGCGGAGGTGCCGAACACCGACAGCGCCCTGCGGGGCGGCCTCTTCGTGAGGGGCCGCATCGTCACCGGCACGCGACGGGGGGTGCTGCACGTGCCGCGCGAAGCGCTTCTCAACTGGAACGTCACCGAGCGGACCGCGGACGTCTTCGTCGTGCGGAACGGCCAGGCCGAGAAGCGCCCGGTCCGCGTCGGCGCCGCGGCGGACACGAAGGTCGAGGTCGTGGAGGGGCTGAGCGCCGGCGACCAGGTGGTCACGCGCGGCGCCTTCGCCCTGCGGGACCGCGAGCGCGTGGCCGTGGCCGCGGCCGGGAAGTCCTAGCGCCATGCTGCTCTCCAACCTCTCGATCAAGCGGCCGGTCTCGGCAACCGTGGCGATGCTGGCGCTCGTGACCCTGGGCACGGCGTCGTACCGCCGCCTGGCCATCGATCTCTATCCCAACGTCGAGATCCCGGTGATCTCGATCATCACGATCCTCCCCGGCGGCTCGCCCGAAACGGTCGAACGCGACGTCTCGAAGCGGATCGAGGAAGCGGTCAACCCGATCGCCGGAGTACGGCACATCGGCTCGACCTCCCGGGAAGGCGTCTCGCAGGTCGTCGTCGAATTCCAGCTCGAGGTGAACATCGATCGCGTGGTGCAGGACGCGCGCACGAAGATCGCGGCGATCCGCGGGGATCTGCCCGCGACGATCGAGGATCCCGTCATCGAGAAGATCGACATCGGCGGCATTCCAATCGTGTCGCTCGCGGTCCGCTCGACGAGCCTGTCTCCGCGGGACCTCACGGCGCTGGTCGAGACGAAGGTGCAGCGGCGCCTCGAGAACGTGCTCGGCGTCGGCAAGGTGGACCTGATCGGCCCGGTCACGCGCGAGGTGAGCGTCGAGGTCCAGCCGGACCGGCTGGACGCGCTCGGCATGGGCGTGGACGAAGTGATCGCCGGCCTGCGAGGCGAGAACATCGACACGCCGCTCGGCCGGATGACGAGCCGGGGCGCGGAGGTGCCGCTGCGCGTCGAGGCGCGCGCGGCCAGCGTCGACCAGTTCCGCACGATGGTGATCGCGACCCGCGGGGGGCGGCCGATCGCGCTCGGCGAGGTCGCCAAAGTCACCGACTCGGTGGAGGAAGTGCGCTCGCTCGCCTTTGTCAACGGGACGCGCGCCGTGGCGCTCGACATCCTGAAGCAGTCCGGCGCCAACGCGGTCGGAGTGGCCGACGCCGTCAAGGCGGAAGTCGCCGCGCTTCAGCCGGAGCTTCCCGCCGGAACCACCATCGAGCTGGTGCGCGACGGCTCCGTCTTCATCCGGGAGGCGGTCGCCGACGTGCAGCAGACGATGATCATCGGCGGGCTGCTCACGATCCTGATCGTCTTCATCTTCCTCAACTCGTGGCGCTCGACGGTCATCACCGGCCTGACGCTGCCGATCTCGGTGATGTCGGCGTTCATCGTCATGAACTTCGCCGGCATGACGCTGAACATCATGACGCTGATGGCGCTCTCGCTCGCGATCGGCCTCCTCATCGACGACGCGATCGTGGTGCGGGAGAACATCGTGCGGCATCTGGAGCACGGGCAGGATCATTTCGAGGCGGCGCGCGAGGGCACGAGCGAAATCGGGCTGGCGGTGGTCGCGACCACGTGCTCGGTGCTCGCGGTGTTCATTCCGGTCGCGTTCATGAAGGGGATCGTCGGACGCTTCTTCTTCGCGTTCGGGATCACGGTGGCCTTTGCCGTGGCCGTCTCGCTGTTCGTCTCCTTCACGCTGGATCCGATGCTGTCGTCGCGGTGGACGGATCCGGACATCGCGCGCACGGGCAGGCGCCACTTCATCGCGCGCGGCCTGGACGTCTTCAACCGCGGGTTCGACCGCGCGGCCGACGGATACCGCGGGGTGGTCGGATGGGCGCTGAATCACCGCCTGGCGGTCGCCGGCGTGGCGATCGCGGCATTCATCGCCGGCATGGGGGTGCTCTCGACGCTCGAGAACGAGTTCTTCCCCCCTTCCGATCAGGGCGAATTCGTCGTCTCGTTCAAGACCGCGCCAGACGCGTCGATCGACGAGACGCGCGGCCGGCTGGAGCAGGTGCTCGCGATGCTCGGCACCGTGCCGGAGGTCAAGAGCACGTACGCGAGCATCGGCGCCGGAGACGCCGGGACGGTGCGCGACGCGCGGGTGTACGTGAAGTTGAGCGATCGCGAGGAGCGCCGGCGCCCGCAACGCGAAATCGAGCGCGGCGTGCGCCAGCGGCTCCTCGAGATCCCGGGCATCGTCTCGTCGCTGCTGCAGGCGCAATCGATGGACAGCCGCAAGCCGCTCCTCGTGAACATCCGCGGCGAGGACATCTCGCAATTGAAGATGTACGCGCGGCGATTGAAGGACCGCCTGTACGAGGTGCCCGGCATCGTCGATCTGGAAGCGACGCTCGAGCACGATACGCCGGAGTACCGGCTGATTGTCGATCGCGAGAGGGCGTCCGACGTCGGCCTCTCGACCGCCGGCGTCGCGAACCCCATCGGCGCGCTCGTCGGCGGACGCGCCGTCACCACGTTCCAGGACGAGACCGGCGAGTCGCGCGACGTGCGCGTGCGGCTGCCCGCCGAGGGGCGCCGCGACGCCGAACAGGTGCAGGCGCTCCGCCTGGCGGTGGCCGGCAAGGACGGCCTGCGGCTGATTTCCGTCGGCAGCGTCGCGCGCTACGAGCTGAGCACCACGCCCTCGGAGATTAACCGCATGGATCTGTCCCGGGAGGTCGTCGTCAGCGGGAACATGGACGGCATGCCGCTCGGGACGGCGGTCGCCAACGTCAACGCCGTCGCCGCGAAGCTCGACCTCGATCCCGGCTACCACGTCGTGATCTCGGGCGAGAACGAGGCGATGGTGGAGTCGTTCAGCTACATGGCCGAAGCGCTGATCCTGGCGATCGTGTTCGTCTACCTGATTCTCGCCGCGCAGTTCGAATCGTTCATCGATCCGCTCGCCATCATGCTGTCCCTGCCTCTGTCGATTGTCGGCATGGCGCTGATGCTCCGCGCGACGGGGGACACGGTCAACATCATGTCGCTCATCGGGCTCATCATGCTGATGGGGCTCGTCACGAAGAACGCGATCCTGCTCGTGGACTTCACGAAGGTGCTGCGGAGACGGGGGCTGGAGCGCCGTGCCGCGGTGATCCAGGCGGGCCGGACACGGCTCCGGCCGATCATCATGACGACCTCCGCGATGATCTTCGGCATGCTGCCCCTCGGCCTCGGTCTCGGATCCGGCGGCGAGATGCGCGCCCCGATGGCGCGCGCCGTCATCGGCGGCCTCATCACCTCGACCCTCCTCACCCTCATCGTCGTGCCGGTGGTGTACACGCTGCTCGACGACCTCGCCGGATGGGTACGAAGGCGCCGCAAGGCGGCGATACCGGTCGAAGCGGTGGCCACGACGATCGTGCTCGCAATCGTCTGCGCCGCGCCCGCGCGCGCGCAGGAGGCGCCAGCGCGGCCCGCCCGGGTGCTGACGCTGGACAACGCGCTGGCGATCGCGTCGAAACAGAACCACGACGTCGAGAAGGCGCGCCAGTACCACGGCTGGGTGCAGGGCAAGTACCTCGAGGAACGGGCCGCGGCCCTCCCGGACGTGACGTTCGCCGGTACGATCCTCCGGCAATTCGACAACACCCAGAG
This sequence comes from Acidobacteria bacterium RIFCSPLOWO2_12_FULL_66_21, assembly GCA_001767455.1. GTDB lineage: Bacteria > Acidobacteriota > Vicinamibacteria > Vicinamibacterales > 2-12-FULL-66-21 > 2-12-FULL-66-21. Next base: position 12,275 of record MELC01000041.1, on the reverse strand, counting down.
CAAGCTGTTCAGCGGCTTCTCCGGGTTTGGTTCCGACGATTCCAGCGGCGGCGACATCCGGGAGATCTTCGGGGGACGGCAGGACATTCGCGTCGCGGAAGTGCGGGTGCGGCAGGCGGTCTTCACGTGGGGCCAGGTCGGCGCGGGCGTCCGCGCCGCGCGCGTCGGCTTCCACCTCGCCGATGCGCAGCTCCTGCGGTTCGAGCAGGCCGTCGCCCGCGACGTGGCCACGGCGTACTACGACGTCATCGCCGCCAAGTCCTCCGCGTCGCTCGCCGAGGAGGACCTGGCGCAGAAGGAACGCCACCTTGCGGAAACACAACGCAAGGTCTCGGCCGGCGCGGCAACCGACTACGACGTGCTGTCGGCGCAGGTGTCGGTCGACAACGCGCGTCCGCCGGTCATTCGCGCGCGCAACCTGGTGCGGGCCGGCATCGAGCGGCTGCGGTGGCTGCTCGCGGAGCCGGCGGATTTCGACGTGGCGCCGCTCCCGCCGGTCGCGATCGATCCGCCGCCTGTTTATGAGGACGTGCTGAAGAACGCGCTGCAGCACCGGCCGGAGCTCTCCGAGCTGCGCGATCAGCGGTCGATCTATGGCGAGCTGGTCACGATCGCGCGGGCGGCGACGAAGCCCCGCGTCGATTTCGCCGCCGGCCTCGGGAAGCGCAGCATGGGCCTGCCGTCGATCTCAGCGAACGGCACGTCGTGGAGCGCCTCCATCTTCGCCACGGTCCCCCTGTTCGACGGCATGCGCGGCAAGGGACGGGTGGCGCAGGCGCGCACGGATCTCTCACGCGCCTCGCTCGACGAAGTGAAGGCGCGGGATGGCATCGCGCTGGAGGTCCGGCTGGCCGTCGATGCGGCCCGCGAGGCGGCCGAGATCCTCACGGCGCTCGGCGGCACCGTGCGCCAGGCCGAGCGACTCCTCTTTCTCGCCGAAAAGGGCTACGAGCTCGGTGTGAAGACGCATCTCGAGGTGCAGGACGCCGAGCTCAATCTGCTGCTGGCGAAAGGAAACCTCGCGCGCGGCGAGCGAGATTACAGGGTCGCGCGCGTCAATGTCGATTGGGTCGCCGGTGGTGTAGCGACCGGCAAGAAGTAGAACGGTCAGCCGCGTCCCCGTTCAGCGGCCGTTGCTCGAGTCGTGAACCTTCGCCGCGGCCGCGTGGACGATGTCGTCGAACTGCAGCCCGTACGAGTTGTAAGCCTGGCGTCGCTCGAGCCCGAGGTCCGCGCGATAGACGATCACGCCTGCCCGCGCGAGCGCGAGCGCGACCAGGTGGTTCCGATGGACTGTCACGGCGGCCGCGGAAGCGGACTGGTGCAGGCGCAACATGCGCGTGACTTCGCTGCTCGCGGCAGCGTACACCTGAGCGAATTCCGCCGCGTGGTACGACCTGCCTGCCGCCGCGACGTAGAGGCTGCCGTCGTGTCCGACGGCAATCGTCACGGCCACACCCGGCTTCTCGAACTGCGACAGATCGTCGATGCTGAGGCTCTGACCTTCGGGGTGGTTGTGCGCCAGGATCAGCGCGGCGCTCCGATCGCACAAGAGCGGCATCCAATCGGGCGGGATGCCGACGCCCCGTCCGCTCCCATCCGCGCGCCTGAGGATGCGTCCTGCGCGGTCGGCGACGACCAACCGCTCGTACGGTGGAAGCGCGCCCCGCTCACCAGCGATCAGCCGGCGCCACCGGTCGACGGATCCCACGGCCTTGAGATCCGAAGCAGTCGGCGGCATTACCGCGGCGCCGTCGCCCGGCGCCGTCCGGGCCCCAGCCACCGTACGCTGCTCTGGGATCGCGTGAACGACCGCGCTGGCCAGGACGACCGCAAGTGCGATCGCGCGCAGTCCGACGTGCCGGCAGATCTGCATGACGCGCTTCCCGCGAGGCGGGCCGCCGGCGGCGGCAGCTCACCCGCTGGAAGGGGATAAAGGACTGCAGGTCGGCCGTTAACAGCGCCGGTCGTTCAGGGCCTTGCTCGGGCGCGCCAGCGGGTGGACAATGCGCGGACGCATGACAGAGCCCGCACGCGATCACCAGAAAGGCCGATTCAAGACGACGCGTTGGAGCTTGGTGCTGGCGCTCCGGGAGGACGGCGCGCGCGAGGCGCTCTCGACACTCTGCGAGATTTACTGGACACCCGTCTACGCGTTCATCCGCCGCAGCGGCCGGCCGGTCGAAGACGCACGAGACCTGACGCAAGCCTTCTTCACGGCGGTCATCGACAAGGGCCATTTCGCAAAAGCGCGGCAGGAACGCGGGCGGTTCCGATCCTTCTTGCTGTCAGCCGTCCGGAACTTCCTCTCGAACGAATACGACCTGTCCCGGACCCAGATGCGGGGTGGTGGACGGGTGCACCTGACGCTCGATTTCGACGACGGCGAGCAGCGCTATGCCCGCCAGCCGGCCGATACGCTCACCCCCGAGGAGGTGTTCGCGCGGCAATGGGCGGCCGACGCGCTGGATGCGGCCCTGGACCGCCTCGACGCGAGACACCGAGCCGGCTGGATGAAGGACAGCCGGTTCTACGATCCGCTGAGGCGCTTCGTGCTCGACGAGCCTGACGAGTCATACGCGACACTCGCAGCGCGCCTCTCGAGCTCGGAGGGGAGCCTGCGCGTCATGCTTCACCGCATGCGGCAGCAGTTCCAGGTCGCGCTGCGGGAAGTCGTCGCGGACACGGTGCAAGACGACGACGCCGTGGATGCCGAGCTGCGGGAGATGCTGGCCATTGTCAGCCGCGGCAGACTCGAACGTTGATCCCGGGACCTGAGCCACCGGCGGTTGACCGCGCGTCTATACTGTAGGCCTCCGAAAGCAGCCATGCCGACGAGCAGCGGCACGTACCTGGGGCCGTATCGGCTCGGTCCCGCCATTGGGTCCGGCGGCATGGGCGAGGTCTATCGCGCGCACGACCACCGCCTGGGGCGGGACGTCGCGATCAAGATCCTCCCGGCCGAGTTCGCCGATGATCCCGAGCGCCTCCAGCGCTTCGAAGGCGAGGCGCGCGCCGCCGCCGCGCTCAATCACCCGAACATCTTGTCGGTGTTCGATGTTGGCCGTGAGCACGAGACGGCGTACCTTGTCACCGAACTGCTCGAAGGGCGGACGCTCCGGGACGTCATCGACAACGCCGCGGCCGAGGGTGCCACATCGCCGGCCTACCTCGCCGTCGCAGGCGCGGCTGGCGCGCCAGCTACCGTGCCACTCGCGCGCGCGCTCGATTACGCCATCCAGATCGCCGACGGGCTCGCCGCCGCCCACGCGCACGGGATCGTTCATCGCGACCTGAAGCCCGAAAACCTGTTCGTCACCGCCGAGGACCGCGTGAAGATCCTGGACTTCGGTCTGGCGAAAACCGCGGAGGTCGCGAGGGACGCGGCATCCGCGACCCTTGCACCGACGCGCGCTGTGAACGCCACGCCGACATCTGTCGTGGTCGGCACCCCCGGTTACGTTGCGCCCGAACAGGTGCGCGGCGAGCCGGTCGATCAGCGGGCCGATCTCTTCGCCTTCGGGTGCGTGCTCTACGAACTCCTCGGTGGCACGCGGGCGTTCAGCGGGGCGACGACGCTTGACACCCTCACCGCGATCCTGCGCGAGGCGCCCGCGCCGCTCGAGGCGCGCGGCGATCGGCCGATTCCCCCCGTGCTCTCGCGCATCGTCGACCGGTGCCTCGCGAAGGCGCCAGCGGCCCGGTTTCAGACCGCCAGCGATCTGGCATTCGCGCTGAGGGAGCTGTCAGTGGGGCCGGCGGTTGATCTACGGAAGGAGGACATTCCGCAGGAGCTCGGCCCGACCCAGACGAGCCGCATCCGCCCCGTGACAGGCGTTCACGACCGGGAACGACAGAAAGTGCGCACCGCGCTGCTGGTCGCCGGTAGTGTGGCCATGGCCGGGATCGGGGCCGGCGTGATGTGGTCGCTGAGGCCTGCGAGTCCGAGCCCGTTCCCGGCGCACGTCAGCCTGAGCGTCAAACCCGCCGAGGACCTGAACTCCGGCGGTGTCCCCGGCGCTTATCCTCCGTCGACACCGGGGGGTTCGCGCACGGCGTTGGCGTGGGCCCCGGACGGCAAGACACTGATCTTCGTCGGCCGTCGCGGCGGTGTTCAGCAGCTTTACGCCCGCTCGCTGGACGCCGAAGCCGAAGAGGCACAGCCACTGAAGGGCACCGAGGACGCACAGGTCCCGGCGGTGTCACCGGACGGGCGGTGGCTGGCATTCTGGTCCAAAGGCGCAATTCGTAGAATGCCGCTTGCCGGTGGCGCCGTGGCGGATCTTGCGCCCGGCATCAAGGATCCCCCCGTAGGCCTGGTCTGGGACGATCGCGGCGACCTGTTCTTTGGAAACAACAGCGACGGGCGCATCTGGCGGATTCCGGACGGGGGCGCGCCGACGGCTGTCACAAAGAGGGTCGAGACCGAGCTGAGACACTTCCTGCCGTGGCCGCTGCCCGGCGGACGTTCTTTTCTCTATACGGTGCGCAAACGAGCCTGGTCGTGGGGAGACGAGCAGATCGTGGCGCAGATGCTTACGACCGGGGACCGGAAAGTCCTTCTGACGAATGCGTCGGACGCGCGCTACGTGCCCACCGGCCACCTCTTGTTCATGCGCGTGGGCCAGTTGTACGCGGTGCCATTCGATCCCGAGCGTTTCGAAGTGGGGAAGGAACTCCCGGTCCTCGATCACACAGTAGCGCAGTCACTGACACCACCTCTAAACCAGACGGGTGCGGGGCAGTTCGCCGTTGCACCGACAGGGACGCTTGCATGGGTACCGGGGCCGGTGGTGGACTATGCCGAGGCAGAATTGGTCACGGTGGACCGCGGGGGCCGCGTAACGTCGATTGGCGCACCGGTGCGGCAATACCACTGGATGGTGAAAGTGTCTCCGAAGGGCCGCCGTCTTGCGATCGTCATCAGGAACGTGAGAGAGGCGGGCGTCTGGCTCTACGACCTTGACCGCACAAACCTCTCACCTCTGAACCTGACCGGGGAGGCGCCGAATCTGAGTTGGTCGCCGGATGGCGACCAGCTCGTATCACGATGGCTCACGGGGGGGCGGTGGTCGCTCGCGATGCAGCGCGTTGACAAGACGACGCCACCGCAGGTGCTCGTCAACGGCAACTTGTTTCCTGGTTCATTCACGCCCGATGGACAGCAGGTGGCCGCCGTACGAGATGGCGACATCGTGATGGTGACGCTCGCGAATGGACAGCGCGCTGTGCGGCAGGTCATCGCCACTCCAGCTGTCGAGCAGTGGCCGGAGCTGTCCCCTGACGGCCGCTGGCTGGCGTACGGGTCTTACGAATCGGGCCGGCCCGAGATCTATGTTCGGCCATTCCCCGGCCCGGGCTCAGCTCAGCTGGTTTCCATCGAGGGCGGCATTACTCCCGCTTGGCATCCGAAGGGGACGGAGTTGTTTTTCGTGACCGAGCCGGATTTGAAGACCGGCAGGAGCTGGATGATGGCGGCTGCATTCGAGCCCGGATCGCCGCCTGGCCGCCCGAGGCCGCTCTTCGAGTTCAATGTAACCGAGCTTGCGCTCCCTTGCCTCCCGATGAGGTGCTACGACGTCTCGCGCGACGGCCAGCGGTTCTACGGCGTGAAACGTCTGACGCCGCAGTGGCCGTCGGTCGTCACGGAAGTCAGCATCCTCCTAAACTGGTTTGAGGAGTTGAGGGCGAAGGTGCCGATCCGGAGGTGACTCCGTTCAGCCCCGGACGTCCTCGTCCCACAGGCGGACAGTCTGAGGCACGTCGGTCTCCGCGGCGCGCTATTCTCCAGGGTTTTCCTTGGCATCCGACTTGCCACCAGCGGGTCTGTATTTCCAGTCATAACATCCGAGTGAGGCAAGCCCGCCATGATTGACAGGGTGCTCGGCGACATCCGTTTCGCGTTTCGAACGCTCTTCAAGTCACCGACCTTTACTGCCGCCGTTGTCGCGACCATCGCGCTCGCCGTCGGCTCGACCACCGCCATCTTCGCGGTCGTGGACAACATCCTCCTGCGGCCGCTGCCGTTCCCCGAGTCCGAACGGGTCGTTGCGCTCTGCGAGACCAATGCCGCGGTCCCCGCGGGCTGGTGCGGTGCGTCGCCGATGAACGTGTGGGACTGGGCGCACATGACGAGCGCGCTCGACAGCGCCGGCGTCGCGCGCACCGAGTCCTTCAGCGCGCAGAGCGGCACCGAAAAGTACGGCGGCATGGGAGGGATTGTCACTCCGGGGTTCTTCAAGGCGCTCGGCGTCAGGCCGATGCTCGGACGATTGATCGAAGAAGGCGACCTCCCGAAGGGCTCGAACCACGTGGCACTGGTGAGCCAGGAATTCTGGCAGCGCCGGCTCGGGAGCGATTCGTCCATCGTGGGTCATTCGATCATGCTCGATGGCTCCCCGTTCACGATCATCGGCGTCCTCCCGGCTGGCGTGTGGATGCCGGACCCGTACATGGACGCGCTGCTCTGGAAGCCGCTGACCGCCAGTCCCGAGAGCGTGGCCAACCGGAACTGGCGCGGATTCCAGGCGGTCGGCCGCATGGCCGCTGGTGTCACACAGTCGAAGTTGTTTGCCGAACTCACCGTCGTCCGCTCACAGCTCGCGAGCGCCTATCCGGAAGCCAACAAGGACTGGGGACTCAAGATCCTGGGGCTGCGCGAAAAAACGGTGGGCGACACCAGCACGACGCTCTGGATCTTCCTTGGCACAGCGGCGTTCGTGCTGCTCATCGCCTGCGCGAACGTAGCCGGCCTCCTGCTCGTGAGGGCCACCGGGCGAGCGGCGGAGTTCGCCCTGCGCGCGTCGCTCGGTGCCGGACGGCGGCGCCTCGTGCAACAGCTCATGACCGAAAGTTTCGTCCTCTCGCTGGCCGGTGGCGCGTTCGGCCTGTTGCTCGCCGTCTGGGCGACGGCAGCTTTCGTCGCGGTCGCGCCTGCGAACATTCCGCGCCTGGATGAGGTCAGCGTCGATGCCCGCGTCATGGTGTTCGCGCTCCTGCTCGCGACGGCCACGGCCATGATCTTCGGCATCGCCCCGGCGCGCCGCGCGTGGAAGACCGATCTCAATACCGCCCTCAAAGGTACGCGCGGCGGCGGTGGGACAGATACCCGGCTGCGGTCCGTCTTCGCGGTCGTCCAGTTGTCGCTCGCGCTCGTCCTCCTCGCAGGCGCCGGGCTGCTCACGCGCAGCTATGCGCGGTTCATGCAGTGGGATCCGGGCTTCAATCGCAGCAGCATCGTGACCACGTTCATGGTGCCGCCCAGGCTGCCAGGCGGGGGGGCGATCGTGTCCCTGATGCAGCAGGTACGCGACGAGGTGGCCACGCTGCCGGGCGTCGAGGCGGTCGCGCTCACATCCGGCGGATCCGGATCCCTATTGGGCGGCGGGGACACCGATACCATCGCCATCGAGGGGCAGCCCACGTTGCCGCCCGACAAGATGCCGACCGTCGAGTGGTTCGACATGGATCCGCACTACTTCGAAACGCTGGGCGTCCGGCTCGTGAAGGGCCGCGGGTTCAGCGACTCGGACCAGTTCGGGTCCCCGCACGTGGCGGTGATCAACGAGGCGCTCGCGCGCCGGTTCTTCCCGGGCGAGGACCCGATCGGCAGGCGCGTCACCGTCCAAAGTCACCCCGCCGAGATCGTCGGCGTCGCGGCGGACGTGAGACCGTGGCGTCCCGACGAAATCGTGCCGCCGCAGATCTACTGGCCGATCCAGCAGTATCGGCGCGGCGCGGCTCACCTCGTCGTGCGGACCGCGCCCGGCATTCCAGGGATCGAGCAGTCGATCAAGGCGCGGGTCGCTGCCATCAATCCCGACATCCACCTGAACCTGTTCCAGACGATCGAGCAACAGTTCGCGCGCCAGCTGGTGAGCCCGCGCTTCAACATGCTGCTCATCGCGTCGTTCGCGCTGGTCGCCGTGCTGATGGCGGCGGTGGGCGTCTACGGCGTCAACGCCTATGCGGTCGCGAGCCGGACCCGTGAATTCGGCGTGCGTGCGGCGCTCGGCGCATCGCCCGGTCAGCTCGTGACGAGCGTGGTCCGGAGAGGCATGGCGCTCGCGTCGGTCGGCATCGCCGCCGGGTTTGCGGGGGCCATTGCGCTCGGGCGCCTGCTGACGAGCCTGCTGTACGGCTTGCCCGCCAGGGATCCGGTGACGCTTGTTTCCGCGGTCATCATCCTGACCGCGGTCGCGGCCGTTGCGTGCTGGGTGCCGGCCCGCCGCGCGAGCCGCGTCGACCCGGTCGCGGCGCTCCGCGCGCAATAGGCGCGGCCTCCAGAATTCGTGGCTCAGAGGTCGCGGGTCGCAGCTCGGCAGACGAGCTGCCGCCCGCGGCCTCCGAGCCACGAGCTGCGAGCCACGAGCCAGCCGGCTTCGCGCTCACGCGCTACGGCGGAAGCTGCGAACCCATATAATCCCCGCATGCGCCTCTCCAGGCTCTCAGTCACTGCACTCCTTCTCGCGGTCGCGCTGTACCCGCAACGTGCGATCACCCAGCAGCAGCCGACGTTCGATGTCATCGTGCGCGGTGGCACGGCGTACGACGGCACTGGCGTGCCGGGCCGGACAGCCGACGTCGGGATCAAGGGCGATCTCATCGCCGCGGTCGGCGACCTGACCGGCGCGACGGCGTCAAAGGTCGTCGACGCCAAGGGCCTTGCCGTCGCGCCAGGCTTCATCAACATGCTCTCCTGGTCGACCGACTCGCTCATCGCGGACGGCAGGTCGCAGGGGGACATACGCCAGGGCGTAACGACCGAGATCTTCGGCGAGGGCAGCTCGATGGGCCCGCTCACCGGCGAGATGAAGAAGCGCGCCGTCGAGCAGATGGGCGACATCAGGTACGAGATTACCTGGACCACACTGTCGGAGTACCTGCGGGGACTGGAGGATCGCGGCGTGTCGCCGAACGTGGCGTCGTTCATCGGCGCCACGACGGTCCGCGAGCACGTCATCGGGCTCGAAGACAAGAAGCCGACAGCGGCGCAGCTCGACGAAATGCGCGCGCTCGTGCGGCAGGAGATGGAAGCCGGCGCGCTCGGCATCGGGTCGTCGTTGATCTATGCGCCGGCGTTCTATGCGTCGACCGAGGAGCTGGTCGAGATGTGCAAGGTCGCCGCGCAGTACCGCGGCAAGTACATCTCGCACATGCGCAGCGAGGGGAACCGGCTGCTCGAAGCGATCGACGAGTTGATCCGCATCAGCCGCGAGGCGAACATCCCGGCCGAGATCTACCACCTGAAGGCGGCCGGTCAGAAGAACTACCCGAAGATGGACCAGGCCATCGCGAAGATCGAAGCCGCGCGCACGCAGGGGTTGAAGATCACCGCCGACATGTACACCTATACCGCAGGGGCGACCGGGCTCGACGCGGCGATGCCGCCGTGGGTCCTCGACGGCGGCTACGACGCGGCGTACACGCGGCTGTCGGATCCCGCGATGCGCAAGAAGATCGCGGCGGAGATCGGCACGCCGAGCGACACGTGGGAGAACCTGTACCTGGCCGCGGGATCGCCGGGCCGGGTGCTGCTCGTCGAGTTCAAGTCGGACGCGCTGAAGCCGCTGACCGGGAAGACGCTCGCGGAAGTCGCGAAGATGCGCGGCAAGGATCCGATCGAAACGATCATGGACCTCGTCGTCGAGGATCGGTCCCGGGTGGGCACGGTCTATTTCATGATCTCCGAGGACAACATCCGCAAGCAGATCAAGCTGCCGTGGGTGTCGTTCGGCTCGGATGCCGCGTCCATGGCCCCGGAGCCGCCGTTCACGAAATCGTCGGCGCACCCGCGGGCGTACGGCAACTTCGCGCGTCTGCTCGGAAAATACGTGCGCGAGGAGAAGGTCATTCCGCTGGAGGAGGCCGTCCGCCGGCTGAGCGGCCTGCCGGCGAGCAATCTCGAGCTCGATCGACGCGGCTTCCTGAAAGAGGGCATGTTCGCCGACGTCGTTGTCTTCGATCCCGCAACCATCGCCGACCGTGCCACGTTCGAGAACCCGCATCAGTACGCGACCGGCGTGAAGCACGTCTTCGTCAACGGCACCCAGGTGCTGAAGGACGGCGAACACACCGGGGCCAAGCCGGGCCGCGCGCTCTGGGGAGCGGGCAAGCGGCGCTAGAGCGAGGCACAAGCGCAAGGCCGAGGAACAGTACTTCCAGAGCGAAAACCGCGAGCTCATCGATCGGATGAAGCGTGCGGCCGCCGCGGACCGCGAGGGCTGCGAGCTCGACGCCCCTGGTGGAGTCGCTGCGGCTTCACCTCGACGGCGTGCGGCGCCAGCATGAGCGGGACCTGCGCGCCGGGGTCGGCCGCGTGGTGTTGCCCGAGGCCCTGGACCGCAAGTATCCGAACGCCGCGGCGGAGTGGCGATGGCAGTTCGTGTTTCCGGCGGCGCGGATCTGCACGAATCCCGCGTACGGCCCGCCGTCCCGTGTCCATCTGCACGAGTCCGTCGTGCAGATGGCCGTGACCGCCGCGGTCCGCGCTGCGGGACTGGCCAAGCGGGCGAGTTGCCACAGCCTTCGCCATCATGCCGACTGCCGGATTATGCGGACTGGGGCTCGCTCTTCGCTTGCTGACGGCGGAGATCGCGCGTTTCCAAACTGCGTAGTCGGCATGATCAAAGGCGTTCGAGAAACGCGAGCAGTTGATCGGTCGGCCGGTAGCGACCGGGCTTCACGTCCGTGGGTGTCGTGCGCGCCAGCGCCTGCTCGTTGAGTCGCATGTCGGCATGGAGATACATCTGTGTCGTCTCCACCGATTCATGACCGAGCCAGAGGGCAATGACCGCGCGATCCACGCCGTGCCCCAGGAGTTCCATGGCCGCGGTGTGTCGCAGGACATGCGGGCTCACGTGCTTGCGTGCGAGCGACGGACATGCACGCTGGGCGGCCTTTGCATGACGCGCGACTAACCGTTCGACCGCATCGCGGCTCAGGGTGTGACCACGCAGAGTCGCGAAGACAGCGTCAGCGGGCTGGCCGTTGCGCTCGCGGAGCCACGCGGCGATCAGCACGACTGTTTCACGCTGGAGCGGCGTGCACCGTTGCTTCCGGCCCTTCCCTTCGCAGCGGATGTGCGCGCCGGTACCCAGCGCCACGTCTCCACATCGCAAGTGAATGAGCTCGGACACGCGAAGCCCGGTTTGGATGGCGAGCAGCAGCAGCGCGCGGTCGCGCGTTTAGCAGACGGGTGACGTCGGCGGGCGTCAGATACTTCGGCACGTCGACCAAGCGCCACCGCCGGACCGGCGGAATGGCCGCTGCCAGATCGCACGGGATCTCCCCGGCCTGCCAGAGAAACCGGAGAAACGACCGCAGCGTCGACGCGTGGAGTTGCGCGCTGGCTGGTGAGCGGGTGGGAATCTGCGCGAGGACGGAGCGCGTCACGTCGTCTGCAGTCAGGACGCGCAGGTCGATCGGGCCATCGCCGAAACGCTCGTGCAGAAAGCGCCCGAGCAGAAACCAATGGCGGGGCCCCGTGACCGGCGAGAGGCCGCGATCGTGTTGCAGGTGCGCCTCGTACCGCGCTTTCAGTTGAGCGATTGGCGTCGGGTTACTCGGTGGCGCCGCCCGAATGACGTCGTTCGCCTCAAGATGATCGAGGAAGAGACGGAGCGTGGCCCGCATCGCCACGACGAATGCATCTTCTCGGTGTTCGACGCGTCAGAAAGGCGGCGATGATGTCGCGTCGGAGATCAGTGGCCGCGAGCCCGCGGCGCTTCAGCCACTTCCCCAGCGCCGCGAGTGTCCAGAGCCGATCACGGATGGACGATCGCGCATATCCAAGCTGGGACAGACGCGCAGCGAACGAATCGAGCTGTGACCCCAGTGTCGACGCGCGCATGCGCTGCACAGCGGCGCCGTCGTTCAAGACTTGATCGAGCATGTCCTCTCTCCCTTCTTCGCCAAGGCTGGCTCAGGAGAGAAGAGCCCGATTATGCCGCGTTCACAACAGACGCTGCGCCTTCCACTCGTCGCAGAACCGCACCCCCCGAGCGCGGCCTCGGCATAATCCGACAGTCGGCATGAGGCAGAGCATTCGTTTGCGACGCACACGCTCGAGGACGGTTACGACATCCGGACGTTGCAGGAACTGTTGGGACACGCGGATCTGAACACCACGATGATCGACACACATGTGCTCGCCAACGGACCGCTGGGCGTGAGAAGCCCGCTCGATCGGCTCTGAGTGTGGTTAGCTGCGGGGCTAGGCGCGTATCCGCTGCACCGTTTCGGATCGCGGTCCCGAAAACTGCTGCCCCCACGAC
>MELC01000040.1:7146-7920 GCA_001767455.1 Acidobacteria bacterium RIFCSPLOWO2_12_FULL_66_21 | reverse complement strand
CGGACCTGGCGGTCCGGGCGGTGGACGCGGCGGCGGCGCCGCGGCGCGCGCGAAGATCGATCTCTCCAAGCCGATCACGCTGTCCGCGTACGGCGAATACACCAAGAAGGCGGGGTTCTACGAGCTGGCGAACGGCCAGTTGAAGGAGCTCGTGTACGAGGATGCGTCGTTCAGCAATCCGGTGAGGGCCGCCAAGGCGGAGAAATATCTCTTCACGCGGCAGACCTTCGTCGAGTTCCCCGATCTGCGCGTGTCGGGCCCGGGTTTCAAGGAGTCGAAGACGATCAGCAACGCCAACCCGCAGCAGGCCGAATACCTGTGGGGCCATCGTCTGTTGTTCGACTACAAGGACAAGGACGGCCACCGCCTCCAGGGGCTGATCGGCATTCCCGACGACTACAAGCCGGGTGAAAAGCGGCCGGCGCTCGTGAATTTCTACGAGAAGAACTCGCAGAACCTGAACCGCTACAGCGCGCCGTCGTACCTCGCGAGCATGGGGTCGTCGCCCGTCCAGGCGGTGAGCGACGGCTACGTCACGGTGATTCCGGACGTGTACTACCACACGGGCGCGTCGCACAGCGACATGCTCGAGTCGGTCGAGGCGGCCGTGCGCAAGGTGATCGAGATGGGCTACGTGGATCCGAAGCGCATCGGGATCAACGGCCACAGCTATGGAGGAGAGGGCGCGGCCTTCATCGGCACGCGCTCGCGGCTCTTCGCGGCGGTCGGCATGGGCGCCGGCGTCGTCGATCTCTACTACGACTTCAACCAGAA
>MELC01000040.1:0-7137 GCA_001767455.1 Acidobacteria bacterium RIFCSPLOWO2_12_FULL_66_21 | reverse complement strand
CGCGGCCTTCATCGGCACGCGCTCGCGGCTCTTCGCGGCGGTCGGCATGGGCGCCGGCGTCGTCGATCTCTACTACGACTTCAACCAGAACTGGGGATGGTCGTACCAGGTGACCGGAGGCAGCGGCAACGACGCGTTCGACTACTACCTCTTCTCGCAGGGACGCGAAGCCGTGTCGCCGTGGGACAAGCCCGACATGTACATGTTCGAGTCCGCGCTGACGCACGTGCCCGAGGTGACCTCGCCGTTCCTCATCATGCACGGCACGGCGGATCCGACGGTCTCGTTCACGAACGGGCTTGCGATGTACAACGCGCTCCGCTACAACGGCAAGAAGGCCGTCCTCCTGGCGTACCCGGGGGAGGGGCATGGCCTGCGCGGCGTCGCCAACAAAAAGGATCTGACCATCCGGTACTTCCAGTTCTTCGATCACTACCTCAAGGGCGCGCCGGCGCCGAAGTGGCTGACCGACGGCGTGCGGTTCCTTGACAAGGAGACGGCGCGGGAACCGAAGTGACGTAGCGCCCGACGTCGCGGCTGGGGAGGAGCCACGACATGGACAACGCCGAACGGGTCCGCCGGTTCATTCAGCCGGAGGCGTTGAAGAAGGACACGCCCTGGCTCTGGTCGCCGGGCAACGGGACCGACGTGTGGGCGATGTTCGTCGCCTGCATGACGGGCGATCTCGACGGCGTGAAGCGACTGGTCGACAAGGACCCGTCACTCGTCCGCTCGCATTACGAGTACCGCACCCCGCTGTCGTTTGCCGTGCGCGCGAACCAGCTCGCGGTTGCGGAGTTCCTCCTGGACCGCGACGCCGCGCGCGTGAGCCTCGGCGATCCCTTCGAAATGGCCCGCGACCGCGGGTACCAGGAGATGGAGGGGCTGCTCGCGCGCAAGTTCGCCGAGCGGTACGGAGCGTCTCCCGCCGGCGAACCCGTTGCGGCCGCGATCCGCCAGTACAACCCGTCACGCGTGCGCGAGCTGCTCGATGGCTCGCCGCACCTGGTTCACGCCGGCGATCGGTCCTCCAGCCAGCCGATTCACTGGGCGACGATGACGCGCCAGATCGACGTCATCGACGACCTTCTCGATCGCGGCGCGGACATCAACGCGCCGCGTCTCGACGGCGCGCGCCCGATCCACCTTGCCAACGGCGATTACGGATATCGCGGGTGGCGCGACGTGCCGGAGCGCGTCACGACGACGGCCGCGGAGGTGTACGCGCACCTCCTCGCGCGTGGCGCGATCGTGGACGTGTGGATGGCCGCGTGGAACGGGGATCTCGGGCGCGTGCGCGAGCTGATAGACACGGAGCCGTCGCTCGTGAACCGCAACAACGGCTACAACTCCTACTATCCGGGCTGCGGCTCGCCGCTCAAGAATGCCGCCGCCGGCGGCCACATCGACGTCGTCCGGCTCCTGCTCGAGCGCGGCGCCGATCCGAACCTCCCGCAGGAACACATCGCGCCGAACGGCCATGCCCTGTATTCGGCCGTGTACAACGGTCACCATGAGATCGCCAAACTGCTCCTCGAACACGGCGCGAACCCCGACGCGCCCGTCGAGAGCTCGGCTGATGCGGTCTGGATCGCGATAGGCAGCGGCGACAGACGGATGATCGCGCTGCTCGCGTCGCATGGGGCCACGTGGACAATCCCGAACCGTCTCGACCACGGCCTCACCTACGACGAGATCGTGGCGATGGGACTGCGGCCGTCGCTCACGGTGCTGGGGAATTTCGGCGACGTGGAGGCCGCCGCGCCGCTCGTCGAATCCGACCCATCGCTCGCCGACGCGCCCGACGCGCTCCAGGCCGCCGCCGCGAACGGTCACGGCCCATTCGTACGATTGCTGCTGCGCCATCAACCGGGGATCGCGAAGCGGGTGACCGGGTCGCGCCCGCGCGCGATGGCCGAGCTCCTGTTCGCGCACGGCATGGACCCCAATCGCCCGGATTGGGTGCGCAGGACGCCGCTGCACCATTGCGCCAGCCACGGGGACATGGAAAGCGCCGCTCTCTTCCTCGAGCACGGCGCGGACATCCACGCGCGGGACGCCGAAGACGAGTCCACGCCGCTGGCGTTCGCGGCACGGGCCGGCAAAGCGGCGATGGTGGAATGGCTGCTGCGCGCCGGCGCGAAGCCGCGGCTGCCGGATGACCCGGAGTGGGCCACGCCGCTCGCCTGGGCCACTCGGCGCGGGCACGACGATATCGCACGGCTCCTCATGAATTCGTGAGTTGGTGAATTCGTGAGTTGGTGAATTCGTGAGTTGGTGAATTCGTGAGCTGGTGAGTTCGTGGGTTGGTGAATTCGTGGGTTGGTGAATTCGTGAGGTGGTGAATTCGTGAGGTGGTGAATTCGTGAGGTGGTGAATTCGTGAGTTGGTGAATTGCGTGTCAGGGACTTCCGGCAACCGCGATCAGACCGGAGAGCTGCTCCGCTTCCTCATCGGACAACGCGATATCCAGCGCGGCGAGGGCGGTCTCGATGTGCGACGGGCGGCGCGGGCCAATCACCGCGGCGTCCATCCGTGGATGATGGAGGACCCAGGCGAGCGCGAGTGATGCCATCTCCACTCCGCGCGCCCGTGCGGCGTCCGCGAGCGTGTCGAGCGCTCCGAACACCTCGGCGCGCTCCAGTTGCCGGTAGGGCTCGGGTCTGAGGGTCATGCGCGATCCTTCAGGGTACGCGCCGCCCGCGCGGTACTTGCCCGTCAGCCAGCCGCCGGCGAGCGGGCTGAACGCCGTGAACCCGAGGCCCGCGTCCGCGCAGAGCGGAAACATCTCGCGTTCCTGGGCGCGGTCGAGAAGGCTGTAGGAATTCTGGACCCACTCGAATCGGCACAGGCCGTGCGCCGCGCTCGTTCCGAGCGCGCGGGCCAGCCTCCACGCTTCGATGTTGCTCGCCCCGACGTACAGGACTTTGCCCGCATGGACAAGTTCGTCGAGCGCCCGGAGCGTTTCTTCGAGCGGCGTCCCCGGGTCCGGCTCGTGTATCAGGTACATGTCCAGGCGATCGGTCTGGAGCCTGGCGAGACTGGCGTCGATCTGTCGTAGGATGTGGGCTCGCGAAAGCCCACGGTCGTTCGGGCCGGGCCCGACCGGGTTGAAGACCTTCGAGCTGAGGACCACATGATCGCGGATGCGGCCACCCTTCGCCTTCAGCCACCGCCCGATGAACGCTTCACTGCGCCCGCCGCCGTACGCGTCGGCGGTGTCGAACACGTTGATGCCGGCCTCGAGCGCCCGGTCCATCAGCTCGAACGCCTGCGCCTCGTTCTCGCCCATGCCGTAGAAGGCGGACGCCGATCCGACGCCGCCGAAGTTGCCGCATCCGAGCATGAGGCGCGATATCTTCAGGCCGGTCGATCCCAGGCGCCGGTAGTCCATGGCGTCAGAGAGTACTCCGTCCCGTGACCGCTGTCGCCCGTCCCGGCGCGCCCACGGGGCTTCATCGCATCCTCGGTGTCGGATTCGGCCTCGCAGTCATCATCGGCAGCACCATCGGGATCGGCATCCTGCGGACGCCGGGCCTGGTAGCCGGCCAGCTCGGCTCGCCGGCCGCGATCCTCGCCGCCTGGATCGCCGGCGGGCTCTACACGCTCGTCGGCGCCGTCTGCCTGACCGAGCTGGGGACGATGGTGCCGGAGGCGGGCGGGTATTACGTGTACGCGCGGCGCGCGTTCGGGAAGACGGTGGGTTTCGCGGTCGGCTGGACCGACTGGCTGACCTACTGCGCGGTCCTCGGCTACATCTCCATCGGTCTCGGGGAGTTCGTGGCGGTGCTCGTGCCGCGCCTGGCTCCTGTGGCGAAGCCCATCGCGATCGCCACGCTGGTCGGGTTCGTGGCGCTGCAGTGGGTGGGCGTCCGCGTGAGCGGCCGCTTTCAGGAGGCGGCGACGGCGATCAAGTTCCTCGCCTTCGTGGCCCTCGTGCTGGCCTGCCTGTTCCTCGCTCCCGTCTCGGCTGGCGTGGGGACTTCAGCCGGCGTCACGCCGACATTTGCCGGCGCGATCGTCGCGCTGCAATCGGTGGTCATCACCTACGGCGGGTGGCAGAGCGCGCTCTACTTCACTGAAGAGGATCGCGACCCGCATCGCAACCTGCCGCGCGCCATGATCGGCGGGGTCCTTGCGGTCCTCGTCGTCTACGTCCTCGTCAACGTTGCGCTGCTGGCGGTCCTGCCGGTCTCGGATCTCGCACGGTCGACGTTGCCGGCAGCCGACGCGGCACGCATCGTCCTGGGCGTGAACGGGAGCCGGGCGATCACGGTGCTCTCGATCGTGTCTCTGGCGCCGCTCCTCAACGCCATCCTGATGATTGGCACGCGCATCCTGTTCGCGATGGGCCGCGATCGCCTGCTTCCGTCGCGGGCGGCCGTGGTCAACGCGGGCGGTACGCCTGCCGTCGCGATGGTGGTGACGACGGCGGTGGCCGTGGTGCTCGTCGCGAGCGGGACGTTCCAGAAGCTGGTCGCCGTCGCGTCGTTCTTCCTCGCGGCCAACTACTTCGTCTGCTGCCTGGCGCTGATCGTGCTGCGGCGTCGCGAGCCGGAGGCGGCGCGCCCGTTCCGCGCGTGGGGGTATCCCTGGTCCGCGGCCATCGTCGTGATCGGCGCGGCCGCGTTTCTCATCGGCGCGCTCGCGGCCGACAGCTCCAATGCGCTCGCCGCGCTGGTGCTGCTGGCGGCGGGGTTCATCATCCGGGCGTCGATCCCGGGATTGCACGCGAGGAAGTCAGAGCGCGGAAGCTGACGGTGATTTTAGGAAAGTATGAGCGCGACGCCTGCGAAGGCTCACGAATTGAAGCGGACGTTCGGTTGGATCGGCGCGATCTGCTGGGTGCTGATCGTCCCGGTCAAGGCGGTACGGGCATTCAGCCCCGCGATCGGTTCAACGGCCATCGACATTGCGCCGAGCCTGTTGGGTCCGGGCGGGCTGCTCTTCGTGATCCTGTCGAGCGAGCGCCGGTTCGCGCGGCTCACCCTGGCCCAGGCGACGTCGGTGGCAGGGGCCATCGCGCTCGCTCTGGAATTCGTCCAACTGCTCCCGCGGCCCGCGCCGCTTGCGAGCGTGTGGTACACCTTCGACTGGTTGGACGTGGCCGCGACGCTGGTCAGTGTCTCAGTGGGCGCTCTCGTCGCCGGGCTGCTGTCCCGCCGCCATCGGCCAGTCGCCTCTATGCGACCGCCACCTGACGCCCCGGCGCACTCGAACCGACGACGCTGAGAACGGCGTCGATCTCGGCGGGCATGACGTACATGTGCGCCGAGAGGCGAACGCCGCGCGCGTCCCCCTGCGCGCGGACGCGGATCTTGCGCGCCCACAGCGCGTCCTGCAGCGCCTTGGCCTTGATCCCTTCGACGCGGAACGTCGTGATCGCCGTGGCGAGCCGCCGATCGGACGGCGACGACAGCCGCGCGGCGGGGATCTTCTCCAGGCCGTCGCGCAGGCGCATCGTCAACATGCGGTCCCATCGCGCGATGCGCTCCACGCCGATCTTCTGCACGAACCTCAGCGCCGCGACCAGGCCGTCCGAAACCGGCACGCTGCCGGTGCCGTACTGCATAAACCTGAACGCGCCGCTCGCATGGTCGTCCCAGTGCGAGCTCGCCAGCGTGGACCAGACACGATCCTGCACGTCGCGGCTGATATAGAGAATGCCCGTGCCTTTCGGCGCCATGAGCCACTTGTGCGGGCTGGCGACGTAGGCGTCCGCGCCGAGCGCCTTCACGTCCACCGGAATCTGGCCGACGGCCTGCGCACCATCGATGATCGCCAGCGCTCCGCGCTCGCGCGCGAGTGCGCACAACTCCTTCGCCGGCATCAGCACGCCGAGGCCCGATGTGATGTGGCTGAACATCACGACCTTCGTCCGGGGCGTGATCGCCGCGGCAAACGCCTTGACGATGCCGTCAGGTCCCGAGTCGAGCGGCCCTTCCAGCGCGACTTCCTTGACCACGACGCCATGGCGCTTCGCGCGGAGGCGCCAGCCGGAAATGCCGCCCGCGTGCTCCTGGTTGGTGCTCACCACTTCGTCGCCCGCCGACAGCTCGAGACCGTTCGCCACCATGCTCATGCCCATCGTCGCGTTCTGCGTGATCGCGATCTCGTCGGCCGTCGCATTGATCAGCGATCCCGCGAGCGCGCGGACGTCCTTCAGTTCCTGGTACCCGGTGAGCGGCTCGCCGTCCGCCTTCTCGTAGGGCCAGTCCGCGAGGAACCGCTCGATGTTGCGATTCCCCTCGACCAGCGCCGTGACGACCTCGATCGGGCACGCGCCCAGCGTGCCGGTGTTGCAGTACGCGACGCCCGGCGCAATCAGAAAGTGCTTTCGCGCTTCGGCGAAGACCGCCGCGTCGGAATCGTCCGGCGCGGGTTGGAAGGCGCCGAGCCTCGACGCCGCTTCGAGTGCTGGCGCCAGCCCGGCGAGGAGCCCAGGTGCGGCAACGGCGGAGAGAAAGTCACGTCGTTTCATGCGCGGATTATAACCGTCTCGCGGCTCGCGGATCCGTGTCGCGTGGGGTGCTGTCGCCTAGGCTCAGCTCATCGTCGAGCGAATCCGCGTGTCGGCGGCACTGTCTGTCCTCGGCCGACTTCCGCGGGCCGGGAAAGCGGTCGCGGCTCATACTCGTCCGCTCCCGCGCCGACTACGGATGCGTTTGGCCGACATATGTCAGGCGCACTGATGCGCCGGTGGTCTTCTGACGCTACGCGGATCACAGAGGCCGAAGTCGGCGCGATGAATCGCCGCGCCCGCTTTCCGGCTGCGCAGCGCGTCGACCCGCTCCAACGGCCGTGGCCAGTCAGCGCCGCCGCCACGCGGAGCCGCAGCGCGAGCGGAAGCCCTTTCGGACGTGCGGTCCTGCGGTAACATACAGGTCAATCCCGTGCCACAGGTCACCATCGACAACCCGATCCTGAACGGCCCGTTCTCGGCGCCGACGCGCCATTTCCGCTTCGACGACGACGGGATTACGAACGACGTCGTCGAGAAGCGGCGGCGGAGCGCGTACTTCATCCCGATCGCGCGCCCGCGCAAGAGAGGCGCGCAGCGCAGCTTCGAGACCGAGTGGACCGGCGACCGCGTCCAGGAGAACACCGAGATCAACCGCATCCGCGAGCGCGTGGACG
>MELC01000039.1 GCA_001767455.1 Acidobacteria bacterium RIFCSPLOWO2_12_FULL_66_21 | reverse complement strand
TCCTTGGTGCGTAAGTAATGGCGCCAGTGCGTTCTTGTGGGAATCGAATTCAAGGTGTGGCTGCGGCAAGTTGCGCGGGACCCGGCGACGAACGATTACCCCGGGGTATCTCGATGCTCTGGGTGTCACTGTGCTGGAGGGTCGCACGTTTGCCGAGCAGGACCAAACCGGGAACATCCCTCGTGCTGTCGTCAGCGAGAAACTGGCACGGATGCTTGCACCGGCTGGCAGCGCACTGGGTATTCCTCTTGGTCCAGGTGCCGGCGACGGTGGCCCCACGGTCATCGGAATCGTGCGCGATATCCGCTCCGAACCACTTCATCCTGCTCGTCCGACTGCTTACGTCCTCGCCGGCACTGTTCGCGAGGCGCAGAAAACGTCCGGAATACTCCCGGTTGCTGAGGGCACTCCACGAGCTGCTACGTTCGCGATTCGCACTGGCGAAATCCAGACTGTTGCCCGAGTGGTCACGAGCGCGGTCCAACGGTGGCCGGCGGCAACGGTTGACGTAAGAACAACGCAGCAGCGAATCGACAGTGACGCATCCGTACAGCGGTCTGGCCTTGCGGCTCTCGGATTGCTCAGTGTTACCGCAGTCTTCCTCTCTGCGGTCAGCCTCTTCGTTCTGATCAGTTCGACCACGACGGCTCGACTACACGAGCTGGCAGTCAGGATGGCGCTCGGCGCGACGCCCCGAAGAATCATCCTGCTCGTGCTAGGTGACACGCTGGGAGTCGTGCTCGCAGGCATAGCACTGGGGTGTTTGGTAACCGTAAGCGGGACACGTCTCCTGCAAAGTTTGCTCTTCGGCGTGCAGCGAACCGACGCATTGAGCCTCATCGGTGGTGCCGCCCTGTTGTTTGGTGTTTCGATCGTTGTGCTAGCCGCACCGGTGCTTCGGGTTCTGAGGTTGGATCCGGCGCGTATCCTCCGGGAGTCGTAAGCTCACTCAATGAGCTGTTATCGCTTCACATCCGCGACGGCCGTCGCCACGTTGTTCATGGCGTCGGTCGCGCGGATGATGATGTTCTGACCGGCCTCCGCCACCTCGAGCGTCACTTCGAAATCCTCCCGCCGCGAGTCCGGAATGCCGTCTCTCGGATAGACCACGCGCCAGCCTCTGCCGTCGAGCGAGTACTCGACGCGCTGCACCGGCGACTGCTCGTCGCGCACGACGAAGGCGATCGACGTCCGCGCGCCCGCGCGCGAGGCCGGCTGCGCCTCGATCCGCGGCGGCGTGTTGTCGATGTCGAAGGTGACGCTTTCCAGCTCTCCCACGAGGGCGGCCCCTGGTGAGTTCGACGGCGCATCCGACGCGGACACCTTGATGAAGTACGTGCCGTCGGGGACCGACGTCGTGTCCCAGACGAAGATCGGATCCCACACCGCACGCCGCAGCGGCCGCCATGCCGTTTCCCCTTCGCGGCGGTACGACACGTCGAACTGCAGGCGATCGTCGTTGTCGTCGTCAGCCTTCCAGACGAACGTCTGCAGCCCCTTCTGGTAGATCCTCCGGCCCAGCGCCGGCGCGCTCGATCCCGACGAGCCGCCGGGCGAGGCGGACGGCTGGTTCCGCTGCCGGCCATCCGACGTGTTCTCCTCGAACCCGGCGATCTCCATTTCGCCGGTGGAGAAGGGGCGCTGGAACACGGTGCCGGACGGATGCACCGTGATCGAGGCGACTTCCGGACGCACATTGCGGGGAAGGTACGCCGTCGTCACCGACGTCAGCACGGGCCCTTGCGCGGCGCTCGCCGCGAGCACGGCGCGCCACTGCAGGTAGCGCGCGTTCGGGCTGGTGATCTGTTCGCCGTTGGCATTGGTGTACGGCTTGGACCACGGGCTCCACGTCTCGTCTGGCGTCGCGGTGTTTCCGCTGCGCGTGAACACTTCCACCTGTCCGCCGTTGGCGGCCGCGCGCCAGCGAATCACTCCCCATGTCGCCACGTTGCCCGCGTCGCGGACGTCGGAGTCGTAGGTGCCGCGACGCGCCGGCGACGACGAGAGCGCGAAGATCTTCCCCGGGTTGCTCGTGGTGCCGATGATGCGGCCGGACGGCTCGCGCAGGAGCGCGGTGACCTGTTTGGCCGAGGCCCGCGCGAGCAGCGTGGCACGGGCCGGGTCGCCGCTGATGCGAAACAGTTTCCCCTCCGTGCCGGTGCCGACCAGCAGGCTGCCGGCTGGCTCGATGACGACGTCGTAGGGGGAGTCGTCGCCGGAGTCCCAGATGGTGTCCCAGAGGCCGTCCGTCTTGACCCGATAGATCGCGCCGCGGTTGCGGCGCGGCTGTCTGGGAGCCGGCGGAGACGCGTTGCCGCCGCCGGTGCCGGCGCTTTCCACCACGGAAACGGCCGTGATTTCCGTGGAGACCGACGGCACGGGAGGCCGCGCGGATTCCCGCGGCGGCTGGTCCGTCGCGCGGGTCTCGCCGCCCTGCATGCCGTTGACCGCCGCGGCGTAAATCGTGCCGTCCTCGGCGATGCGCACCGCGTGGATCTCGCGGTAGGGCGAGTCGAGCAGCACGAACGCCTTGCCCCCCGGATCGATTTTGAAGATGCGCCCCGGCGATTCGGTGCCCGCAATCAGTTCCCCTGACGGGGCAAACGCGAGCGTGACGACGTTCCCCGCATTCGTGCGGTAGAAGCGCGTCCCCTGTCCGGCGGGCGTAATCTTGTAGATGACCCCTTTGTCGCCGGTCGCCGCGAACAGGTTGCCGGCCTTGTCCGTGGCGAGCGCCCAGATGTACTTGTCCTCCGGATCGAAGAAGGTCTTCGACGTGCCGTCAGGAGCCACCTGGTAGATCTTGCCGTCGGGGGAGGTGCCCACGTAGAGGCCGCCGCCCGGCGCGGGCGCGATCGCGTGCACCTCGAGCTCGGCCGCATCGAAGAAGGTGGTGAGCGTGCCGTCCTTGCCGATCTTGAGGACCTGCCCTTCGTTGCCGCTCCCGGCCCAGATGGTGCCGTCGGGCGCGGCGGTCACGCTCCAGAGGAATGGCGCCGACGTTTCGGAGAGCAGCGTCGCGGTGGGGCCGAGGAAGATGCGTCCGTCACTGTCGATCGAGAGATCCTCGACGTCGCCTTTGAGAAAGTCAGCCTGCGTCGACACGGTCCAGAACGTCGCGGTCGCGGCCGCCAGGCGCGTCCACGGCGCCGTGAGGAGCAGGGCACCGGCGGCGATCGCCAGCGCGAGCCGCGACACCCCGGTGCGGGCCGATCCCTCGACCCGGCGTGAGGCCCGGGTCCGGGCAAAGCATGTGAGCATGATTGAACGTTAGCAGAAAAGGCTGGTGAAAGACGACCGGCTATCGTGCGCCGCCCGACCGCGCTTCAACCTCGATGGCAAGCAGCTTCGACCCGGTGACCGCGGAGTCCATCGGCAGTTCCCATTCGCCGACCGGCGCGCTGCGGATCGGCGTATAGCTGCCGCCGCTGCTGTCGGCCTCGAGGACCGCCAGCACGGAAGGGGGCAGCGCCGTCAGCGCCTCGCCATTGACCATGGCGCCGGGCGTGCCGGTCATCAGCCGGATGTAGATGCGGTTGCCGCGCCGCGTCTGGTTGAGGACGCGAATCATCTGCGCGACGCTCTGGGGCTGCACGCTGCGCCGCAGATCGCGCTGCTCGATGGCATTGAGCTGGCGGCCGTCCGTGACGAGCAGCGTCAGCGGGCCGGAGACGTTGGCCGGAATCTCAATCGGCACCGTGGAGATCTTCTCCTCCCCGCGGTAGCTGCGCGTGAGCACTTTGAGCGGCACCGTCCGGCCGGCGCGCGGGCGCACCTCGTCGAGCCACACGCGCTCGATGGTGACGAGGCGAGGCGTTTCGCTCGACTCGATGGCGATGTCGAGTCCCGCGATCGTGATCGGCTCGAGGTCGTTCGCGAGCAGCATCGTGAGCGGGCCCGCGATGGCGGTGGAGGCGCCGGTCGTCGCGTTGTCGCCGGTGAACACGTCCTCGAGGGTGAGGTCGCCGTGCCCTTTGATGCGCGCGCGGCTCTTGATGCTGAACGTCGCGGCGCCGAACTGCCGTTCATACGCGGCGATGGTGTTGGCGATGGTCAGGTAGGTCAGCAGCGGCGTCAGGGCCTGATCGTTCGCGATGGTGTAGGTGAACGTCCGGGTGGCTGCGGCGCCGCCGTCGCGCGTCGACTTCAAGGAGACAGTCATCGGGATCTGCGCCGGCCCCTTCCCGAGCGTCCCCGCGATCGCCGTCGCCCGATCCTGCTGCATCGTCCCGATCACCTCGCCCATCGCCGTGATCTTGAAGGAAGAGGCCAGGCTCGGCAGGATCGCGTACACGTACGCGCGGGTCATCGGGAATTCCGACGGGCCCAGGTTGAAGAACGGATGACCGAACGCGTAGATGCGATCGCCGTCGATGTGCGTGATCGTGCCGGTCGCCCCCATTTCGAGGTCGCCGCCGACGAGCGAGACGCCGATGGCGTCCCCTTCACGCAGCGCGCCGGTCATCTTCCGCAGCTCGTCGGGCGCCTGCGCGCCGCCCGCGCCCCCGCCTCCGACCATGGGCGTGAAGCCGGCGTCGCGGAACGCGCCCGACACGAGGTCGGCCGTCTGCGGCTCGAAGCCGCTCAGGACGAGCGGCGTCGAGATGGGACGGAGCATTGCGCCAAGCTGTCCGGCGGAGGCGGCGGACAGCCCGATCGCCTGCACGTCGGACGGGCGCGCCGCAAACGGCGCGATGCGCGCATACGACGCCGACAGCGCCGCGGCGAGCCCCTCACGAGTAATCGGAAGATTGATGCGGCCCTGCTGACTGGGAGCCCTGCGCAGACCTGTCGCGTCCATCATCTCCTCGATGGGCGTGATGCCGGCGATCGCCTCTTTCGAAAACGAGCCGATGGAATACGACACGGCGCCAATCAGGCGCCCGTCGATATAGACGGGACTGCCGCTCATGCCGGCGGCCACGCCGGTGTCGGCGAGGGGTCCGCCTTCGAGGCGCGCGAGGATCAGGTTGCGCCGGGGTCCCTGGATGTTTCGAAGCACGCCGAGAATGTGCGCCTTGAATTCCTGGAGCTCGGTCCCCTGGAAGACGGTACGGCCGATGCCCACCATGCCCGGCTGTACCTGGTCCACCGGCATGCGCGTGGTCGCCGCCGGCAGAGACGTCCAGCAGAGAGCAGCGAAAAGAAGGGCCGCGGCGGCAGTGCGTATGTTCATCTGTTCCTGTGGGCGAACGCGGGGAGCAAAACCAGTGCTGATTCTTTTATACGGACTAACTGCTTAACGGTCAAGGAGAAAGCCGGACGGCAGAGCTCCACGGCCCCCACCCGCTAAATTGACAGTGGCGGCGCCGCTCTGTTATTGTCACGAGGTTTTGACGCTGCACCTTGCCGGCCGGTCGCTGTCCGCTGATCGCGGGACCCTCGCGTCCTCGTGGTGGTGGTATGCGTACGCCGGGGGGGCAGTCCGCTAGCCTGTAGACGCCAGGCCGCGGGATTTCAGCAAAGCCCCCTCAGCGCAACGCTGAGGGGGCTTTTGTCGTCTCTGGACCATGCCCGACCCGCTGATTTGTGTGACGGTGACCGGTCGGACGACCGAGGAGCTGCGCCGCGCGCGTGACCTGGCCGCCCACGCCGACCTGGTCGAGCTGCGTCTGGACGGCGTCGAGCGGCCGGATGTGTCCGGCGCCATCGAAGGGCGTCTCCGGCCCGTGATTGTCACGTGCCGCCCCGAATGGGAGGGAGGAGCGTTCTCGGGCTGCGAAGAGGACCGCCGGCGGATCCTGTGTGACGCGGTGGCGGCCGGCGCGGAATTCGTCGACGTCGAGGCGCGCGCCGAGTTCGCGCCCGACATCATCCGTCGGAGGCGTGGACGCGGCGTCGTGCTCTCGCTGCACGCGTTCGACCAGCCGCCCCGCGATCTGCCGGATCGGTTGCGCGCGATGCGGTCGACGGGGGCCGAGGTCATGAAGATCGCGGTGACGGCGGCGAAGCTCAGCGACACGCTGGCGCTGTTCGAGCTTGCCGCCTCGAAAGACTGCAGCCCGCAGCAGGAAGGCAGCAGTCACGTCCTGCTCGCCATGGGCCAACCGGGCGCGGCGACGCGGCTGCTGGCCGCGCGCCTCGGCAACCGCTGGACCTACGCGGGCGGTCTCGTCGCCCCGGGCCAGATGCCGGCCGCCCGGATGGTCAGCGAATTCAGGTTCCGGCGCATCCGCAGCGACTCGGCGCTCTACGGCATCGCCGGCAACCCGGTCGCGCACTCACTGTCGCCCGCCATGCACAACGCGGGCTTCGCCGCGCTCGGACTGAACGCCGCCTATCTGCCGCTCGAGGCGGCCGGTGTCAACGACTTCGTGACCTTCGCGCAGGCGATCGGCCTGCGGGGCGCGAGCATCACGGCCCCGTTCAAGGTCGACATGCTGTCTCGCGTCGATTCCTGCGACGCGCTGGCCGAGCGCGCCGGCGCGATCAACACCGTGGTGGTCCGCGACGGGCGGTGGGCGGGAGCGAACACCGACGTCGAGGGATTCCTCGCGCCGCTCGCCGGCCGCATCGCGCTGAAGCGCGCGCGCGCGACGGTGCTCGGCGCGGGGGGCGCGGCCCGCGCGGTCGCGGTCGCGCTGGCTTCCCAGGGCGCGTCTGTCACCGTGAGCGCCCGCCGGCGCCGGGCGGCCGCCGAAGTGGCGGGGCTGGTGCACGGGCGGACCGGCGGCTGGCCACCCCGCGCGGGGAGCTGGGATGTGCTGGTGAACGCGACGACGTGCGGCAGCGCCGGGCCCGGCGACAACCCGATGGCCGGTGTCCCCCTCGACGGCGAGATTGTCTTCGATCTGGTGTACCGGCCGACCGAGACGCCGCTGCTTCGCCAGGCGCGTCTCGAGGGCTGCCTGCCGATCGGCGGCCTCGAGATGCTCGTCGCGCAGGCCGAGCGGCAGTTCGAGCTGTGGACCGGCGCGCGGCCGCCGGCGGGTCTCTTCCGGCAGGCCGCGGCACGGGCGCTCGGTGAAGTGGAGCAGGAACGGTGAAGGCAGAGGAGTCCGGTGAAACAGACCACGTTTGATGAGTTCGTCGAGCTCGCACGGCGCGGCACGTTCGTGCCGGTCGTCAAGGAAATCATCGCGGACCTGCTGACGCCGGTGTCCGCGTTCCTGAAGATCGCGGAACATTCGGACTACGCCTTTCTCTTCGAGAGCGTGGAAGGCGGAGAACAGGTCGCGCGCTATTCCTTCCTGGGGAAGGATCCGTTCCTCGTGCTGCGCGAGCGCGGCGGACGCACGATCATGGATCGCGCCGGCGTGACGACCGAGAGCGACGAGCCGTTCGTGCAGGTGCTTCGCCGGCTGATGGCGGAGTTCCAGTCGCCGTTCGTGCCGGGGCTGCCGCGATTCATCGGCGGCGCCGTCGGCTTCATGGGCTACGACGCGTCGCCGCTCTTCGAGCCGGCATTGCGGGCCGCCTGGGATCGAGCGGCGTGGAGCCGGACGGACCGCGGAGAGGACGAAGCCGGATTCATGCTGTTCGATACGGTGCTGGCGTTCGACCACGTGAAGCACCGCATCCTGATCGTGGCCAACGCGCGCGTGACCGCGGACGAGGACCTGCAGGCGCTGTATCAGTTCGCGTGCGCCAAGATCCAGTTCCTCGAGGGCGAGCTGGAGCGCGGCCTGTCGCAGCCCGAGCCGCGGCCCGCGGCGGCCCCCGAGGTTCGTTCGAACCTGACCAGGGAGACCTTCGAGGCCGGCGTCCGGACGATCAAGGAACACATCGCCGCGGGCGACATCTACCAGGCCGTCCTCTCGCAGCGGTTCGAGACCGACATCACCGCGGATCCGTTCACCGTCTACCGCGCGCTGCGCCACGTGAACCCGTCGCCGTACATGTACTTCATCCGGATGGGCGCGCTGGCGATCGTGGGGTCTTCTCCGGAGATGCTCGTGCGCGTCGAAGGGCGCCACGCCGAGACGCATCCGATTGCCGGCACGCGCCCGCGCGGGACGAACGAAGACGAGGATCTCCGGCTCGCCGAGGAGCTGAAGCGGAACGAGAAGGAGCGCGCCGAGCACGTGATGCTCGTGGACCTCGGCAGGAACGATCTCGGCCGCGTCTGTGAGTTCGGCACCGTTCGCGTCCCGCAGTACATGGCGCTCGAACGCTATTCGCACGTCATGCATCTCGTGTCGACGGTGGACGGGACGCTGGCCGAGGACCGCGATCATCTCGATGCGCTCGTCGCGTGCTTCCCGGCCGGGACGGTGTCCGGCGCGCCGAAGATTCGCGCGATGCAGATCCTGGCCGAACTCGAGCCCACGCGGCGCGACATCTACGCCGGCGCGATTGGCTACATCGATTTCGCGGGCAATCTCGACTTCTGCATCGCGATCCGCACGATCACCATCAGGAACGGACGCGCGCTGATCCAGGCGGGGGCCGGTATCGTCGCCGACTCCAATCCGGCGGCCGAGTACGAGGAAACGCGGGACAAGGCGCGCGCGCTCCTGCAGGCGCTCGCGATGGCGGAACAAGGGCTTTGATCCTTCTTATCGACAACTACGACTCGTTCACGTGGAACCTCGTGCAGTACTTCGGCGAGCTGGGGGCCTCGCCGGTCGTCCGCCGCAACGACGAGGTCACGGCCGGGGAGATCGAGGCGCTCGCGCCTTCGCAGATCGTCATCTCTCCGGGCCCTGGCCGCCCCGAGGACGCTGGGGTCAGCGTCGAGGTGATTCGGCGGTTCGGCCCGCGCATCCCGGTGCTCGGGGTGTGCCTCGGGCATCAGGGCATCGGCGTGGCGTTTGGCGGCACGGTCATTCGGGCGGCGCACCTGATGCACGGCAAGGTCTCTTCCGTGCGGCACGACGGCCGGGGCGTGTTCCGCGGCGTGTCGCAGCCGTTCGTCGCCGGACGGTATCACTCGCTGGTCGTCGGCGAGCCGCTGCCGGATGTTCTCGAGGCGTCGGCGCGGACGGAAGACGGGACGCTGATGGGGATGCGGCACCGGGAGTTCCCGGTGCACGGGGTGCAGTTTCACCCCGAGTCGGTACTGACCGGAGAGGGCCGGCAGGTCCTCCGCAATTTCCTGGAGTTGTGATGTTCTCCGCGTTGATCGACAAGCTCCAGCGGCGCCAGGATCTCGGCGTGGACGAGGCGGCGGCCGCGATGGACGAAATCATGGAAGGGCGCGCGCAGCCCGCGCAGATTGCGGGCCTGCTGATCGCGCTGTCGATGAAAGGGGAGCGTCCGGCGGAGATCGTCGGCTTCGCCCGCACGATGCGGAAGCGCGCGACCCGGCTGTCCAAGGAGTACCGGCCCGTGTTCGACACCTGCGGGACCGGCGGCGATCGCGCGCACACCTTCAACGTGTCCACCGTCGCGGCGCTGGTCGTCGCGGCGTGCGGCGTGCGGGTGGCCAAGCACGGCAACCGGTCCGTCTCCAGCCGCTGCGGCAGCGCCGATCTCTTCGAGGCGCTTGGCGTGAACGTCGACGCGCCGCCGGCGGTCGTGGAAGCGTGCCTGGACGAGGCCGGCATCGCGTTCTTCTTTGCGCCGACGTTTCATCCGTCCATGCGCCACGCCGGACCGACGCGGCGCGAGCTTGGGGTGCGGACCGCGTTCAATCTGCTGGGCCCGCTGACGAACCCGGCCGGCGCCTCGCGGCAGCTCGTGGGCGTCCCGCGTCCGGAGTTGACCGAACTGGTCGCGCGATCGCTGGCGCAGTTGGGGTCGGAGCGGGCGTGGGTGGTGCACGGCGCCGACGGCCTCGACGAGATCTCGACGACCGGCTACACCAAGGTGTCGGAGTGCCGCGACGGCGCGGTGAACACCTTCTACGTCCATCCCGCCGATTTCAAGCTGCAGAAGGCGGCTCCCGGCGCGCTGCGCGGTGGCGACGCCGAGACCAACGGGGTATGCGCGCGATTGATTCTCGACGGCGCGCCCGGCGCTCCGCGCGACATCGTGCTGCTGAATGCCGGCGCCTCGCTGCTCATCGCGGGCCGCGCCGCCTCCATCGGCGAAGGGATTGCGCTCGCCGCCGAGGCCGTCGACTCCGGCGCCGCGCGTGCCGTCCTCGACCGTCTGGTCGCCGCTTCACAGTCGGGAAGGACGGCGGCGACTTCGTGAGTATCGCGACCGACGCCGGGCTGCTCGGGACGATCGTCGCCTGCACGCGCCGCGTCACCGCCGTGCGCGAAGGCGCGTGTCCAAGGGACGTGCTCGAGCGCGCGCTCTGGCGCCGTCCCCGCGGTTCCGCCTTCGAGGCCGCGTTGCGCGAACGGGCGGCTCCCCGTGTCATCGCCGAGTGCAAGCGCCGGTCGCCCTCCCGCGGGATTCTGCGCCAGGATTACCGGCCCGCGGAGCACGCCCGCGCGTACGCGGCGGCGGGCGCGGCCGCCCTGTCGGTCCTGACCGAGCCGGCGTTCTTCGACGGCGCGGTCGATCATCTGCGCGCCGTCCGTGACGCCGTCGATCTGCCGCTGCTCCGGAAAGACTTCATCGTCTCCGAGTACCAGCTCCTCGAAGCTGCCGTGCATGGCGCTGACGCCGCGCTGCTCATCGTCGGCGCGCTCGACCCATCGACGCTGCGGCAGCTCGTCGCCGCGTGCGGCGGTGTGGGCCTTGCGGCGCTGGTGGAAGTGCACGATGCTGACGAGCTGGGCGTGGCGACTGACGCCGGCGCGCGCATCATCGGCGTCAACAGCCGGAACCTGCGGACGCTTCAGGTGGATCCTGGTGTCCTCGATGCCCTCGCCGCCTCGATTCCGCGGGGGGTGACGGCGGTCGCGGAGAGCGGCATCCGATCGCGGGAAGACATCGCGCGGCTCACGGGCGCGGGCTACCACGCGTTCCTGGTGGGAGAGCGCCTCATCGCCGCGCCGGACCCCGGCGCCGCGTTGCGGGAGCTGATGGCATGACACGCACGCGCGTGAAGATCTGCGGGATCCGGCGCATCGAAGACGCGCTGCTGGCGGCGGAGCTTGGGGCGACCGCGCTTGGCTTCGTGTTCTGGCCGGGCAGCTCGCGGTTCATCGATCCCTATCGCGCGAAGAAGATCGCCGCGGCGCTGCCGCCCTTCCTGACGACGGTCGGCGTCTTCGTCGATCAGCCTGAGGAGTATGTCGCCGGCGTCGCCGGCCTGCTGAACCTCGGTGCCGTCCAACTGCACGGCGCCGAGGATGTCGCGCCTTTTCTGAAGATCGGCCACCGACTCATCAAGGCCGTTGCCGTGTCGGAGGGACTCGAAGAGGGTGCGGTGCGCCGCTTGCCCGGCAGCGTCACCGTCCTGCTGGACGCGCACGATCCGGTGCGGCGAGGCGGCACGGGGAGGACGATCGACTGGACGGCCGCCGCGCGCGTCGCGTCAATCAGGCCCATCGTCCTGTCCGGCGGCCTGACGGCGGCGAACGTGCGCGAGGCGATCGAACACGTGAGGCCGTACGCCGTCGATGTGTCGTCGGGCGTCGAAGCGGCGCCCGGCCGGAAGGATCCCGCGAAGCTGCGTGCATTCTTCGCGGCGCTCGGATCAGTGACGGATTGTCCATGACCCAGAATCAGTCCCCCTCGTTCGGCAGGCGCGATCCCGACGCCCGCGGATACTACGGCGCCTATGGCGGCCGCTTCGTGCCCGAGACACTCGTCGCCCCGGTGCAGGAGCTGGAACAGGCGTACTTCAGCGCGCGTGCGGACTCCGCGTTCCGCGACCGGCTTGCCGCGCTGCTCCGTGATTACGTCGGCCGTCCGACGCCGTTGTACGAAGCGCGCAGGCTGTCGGAGGCGCTTGGCGGCGCGCGGGTGTTCTTCAAGCGCGAAGACCTCGCGCATACCGGCGCGCACAAGATCAACAACGCGCTCGGCCAGGCGCTGCTGGCCGAACGGATGGGCAAGCGGCGTGTGATCGCGGAGACGGGGGCGGGGCAGCACGGCGTCGCCACCGCGACCGTGTGCGCGCTCCTCGGTCTCGAGTGCGACGTCTACATGGGCGCCGAAGACATGGAGCGCCAGTCCCTGAACGTCTTCCGCATGGAGCTGCTTGGCGCGACGGTGCGGCGCGTCGATGCCGGCAGCCGGACGTTGAAGGACGCGATCAACGAGGCGATGCGGGACTGGGTTGCCTCGGTGGCGGACAGTTACTACCTTCTCGGCTCGGTGCTCGGGCCGCATCCATACCCGCTCATGGTGCGCGAGTTCCAGTCCGTCATCGGACAGGAAGCGCGCCAGCAGTGCCTCGACCAGATCGGCGCGCTTCCGCAGGCGATCGTCGCGTGCATCGGCGGCGGCAGCAATGCCATGGGGATTTTCGACGCCTTCATCGGCGACGCGCCCGTGCGGTTGATTGGCGTCGAGGCGGGGGGGCGCGGCATCACGCCCGGACAGCACGCCGCGCGATTCTCGGGCGGCAGCTCGGGGATTCTGCAGGGCACGCACAGCTACGTGCTCCAGGACGATGACGGCAACATCGAGCGGACACATTCCATTTCCGCCGGTCTGGACTATGCCGCCGTCGGTCCGGAGCACGCGTGGCTGCACGACACGGGGCGCGCCGAATACTCCTGGATTGGCGACGACGACGCCCTCGAAGCGTTTCAACGCCTGGGGCGCGAAGAGGGGATTCTGCCGGCGCTCGAATCCGCGCACGCCGTCGCCTTTGCGTGCAGGCTGGCGCCCACCATGGCCCGCGACCAGGTCCTGCTCGTCAACCTGTCGGGCCGGGGAGACAAGGACGTCATGAGCGTACAGAAGGCGCTCCGCCCGGCACAGGCCGCCGGAGGCGGGCGCTGATGTCGCGCCTGGCTTCGACATTCGCGCGGTTGCGCGACGCGCATCGCGGCGGACTCGTCACGTATGTGACCGCCGGCGACCCGGACGCTGACACCTGCACGAAGATCCTGACGGCCATCTCCGCCGCGGGGGCCGACGTGCTGGAAGTCGGCGTGCCGTTCTCGGATCCGCTCGCCGATGGCCCGGTCATTCAGCGCGCCAGCGAGCGCGCGCTGGCGGCCGGCATGACCCTCCGCGGCACGCTCGACATCGTCCGCGCCGTGCGCACGCGCATCGACACGCCGATCGTCCTTTTCACCTACGCGAACCCGGTCGTTCGGATGACGCCGGAGGGCTTCGCGCGCGCCGCCGCGGATGCCGGCGTCGACGGCGTGCTCATGCTGGACTTTCCCGTGGAGGAGTCCGGGCCCTGGCGTACACCGATGATCGAGGCCGGCCTCGACCCGATCTTTCTCGTCAGCCCGACGACGAGCGATGGGCGAATCGAGCGGTCGGCGGAACTGGGACGAGGGTTTCTGTATGTGATTTCACGCCTTGGGATCACCGGCGCGCGGGACACGCTCGCTGAAGGGATGGGCGGGTTGCTCGAGCGCGTGCGCCGCCACTCGGATCTGCCCCTGGCGGTCGGCTTCGGCATTTCCAGGCCGGAACACGTCGCAGAGGCGTGCGGGTTCGCGGATGCCGCGGTCGTCGGCAGCGCTCTGGTCAACGTCATCGCGGAGGCGGGCGGAAGCGCGCCGGAACGCGCCGGAGAGTACGTGCGGTGGCTGAAGAGCGCGCTGTGACGCCGTTCGACGCGCTGCGCCGCCGGATCGACGACATCGACGAGCAGCTCGTGCGCCTGCTGAGCGAGCGCGCCGAGTGCGCGCTGGCCATCGGACGCGAGAAAAAGGCAGCGGGCGTGCCCATCTACCAGCCGAACCGGGAGGCCGAAGTGCTCGATCACGTGCAGCGCGTGAACGGTGGACCGCTCGATGACGGCGCGGTGCGGCGGCTGTTCGAGCGCATCATCGACGAAGCACGAAGACTGGAGCGAATCGCGGAAGAGGAGGACAATGGGCGATAGTCGATAGTCAACGTCGGGAGTCACGGTCAAAGTCACAGTCGTCGAGAGCCAACCTTCGTCGTTGGCGCCGGGTCGAAATAGCACAGACAGTTTCCCGTAGCGCAGCCCTTCAGGGCTGCCGTCGCGAGTGATACCAATGGTTGTAGTCATGCAGGAACGGGCGACCGACGAGCAGGTGCAGCGCGTGATCGCCCAGCTTGTCGAAATGGGGTTCGACGTGCACCGGTCGACGGGCGCCCTGCGGACGGTCATCGGCGCCGTCGGCGGCCGGCAGGGGGATCCCGCGTTGATCGAGGTGCTCGACGGCGTCAAAGAAGTGCTGCGCATCACCGAGCCGTACAAGCTCGCCAGCCGCACGTTCAAGCCGGAAAACACGGTGGTCGGCATCGGGGACCTGCGGATCGGCGGCGACGAGGTCATCGTGATGGCCGGGCCGTGCTCGGCGGAGACCGAAGAGCAGGTCGAAGCGACGACCGCGGCGGTCAAGCGTGCGGGCGCGAAGGTCCTTCGCGGCGGCGCGTTCAAGCCGCGCAGCTCCCCCTACAGCTTCCAGGGACTGGGCGAGGAGGGGCTGCGGCTGCTGCGCAGCGCGGCCGACCGGCACAATCTCAAGCTCGTGTCCGAGATCATGGACCTGAGCCAGCTGGATCTGATGGAGAAGTACGCGGACATCCTCCAGGTCGGCGCGCGCAACATGCAGAATTTCACGCTGCTCCGCGAGCTCGGGCGCTGCCGCACGCCAGTGCTGCTCAAACGCGGGATTTCGGCGACCATCGAGGAGTGGCTGCTGTCGGCGGAGTACATCCTGGCCGGCGGCAACATGAACGTCATGCTGTGCGAGCGCGGCATCCGCACCTTCGAGAGCTACACGCGCAACACGCTCGACATTTCGGCGATTCCCGTCGTGCAGAAACTCAGTCACCTCCCGATCCTGGTCGACCCGAGCCACGGGACCGGCCGGCGCGACAAGGTGACGCCGATGGCGCGCGCGGCGGTCGCCGCCGGGGCGGACGGCCTGCTCATCGAAGTGCACTCCGATCCGGATCACGCCCGCAGCGACGGCGCGCAGTCGCTGTTCCCGTCGCAGTTCGATCGCCTGATGGCGGAGCTGCGGATCATCGCGCCCGCCATCGGCCGCAGCATCTGCCTCGAGCCCGTCGCGCGCCGGGGATGGAGCCGGTGATTCAGTCGATAGTCGTCAGTCGATAGTCGTTAGTCCGTCAGTCGTAAGTCGAGAGTCCTATGACCACACTGCCCATGGCCGGCGACGCCCCCCCGATCTTCCCGCACGTCGCGATCATCGGCTGCGGCCTGATCGGCGGATCGCTGGGCCTGGCGGTCCGCGCCCGCTGGCCCCGGTCGATTGTCGTCGCGGTGGATCGGAAGGACGTGATCGAGAAGGCGATGCCCATGGGGGCGGCCGACGTCGGCGGCGACGATCTCGCCATGGCCTCCGGGTCGGACCTGATCGTGCTCGCGGCCCCCGTGCTCACGAACAACAGGATCCTCGCGGAGCTGGCTGACGCGGTCGACGGGGAGGCCCTCGTCACGGACGTCGGCAGCACCAAGCGCTCGACAATCGAGGCCGCGCGCGGACTGCCGTCGCGCCTTCGCTTCGTCGGAGGACATCCTCTTGCGGGTGCGGCCGTCGGCGGCGTCGAGAGCGCCCGGGCGGATCTGTTTCGGGACCGCCCCTGGATCCTGACGCCGACCGAGTCCGCCACGCCGCAGGATCGCTCCATGCTCGCCGCATTCGTCGAGGGAACTGGCGCCTCCGTGCACTTTCTCGACCCTGACTCCCACGACGCGCTGCTCGCCGCCATCAGCCACCTGCCGCAGATCGCCGTCAGCGCGCTGATGGAGGTGGTGGGGGAACGGGCCGGCGCCGACGGACTTGCGCTCGCCGGACGCGGGCTTCGCGACACGACGCGGCTCGCGTCGAGTCCCGCTGACATCTGGCTCGATATCGTGGCGACCAACGCCGACAACGTCGACGCCGCCATCGACGCGCTCATCGGGGCGCTCATGCGCCTGAGGCAGGATCTCCGGGACAGCGACGGGGCGCTGGAACGGACGTTTGACGCGGCCGCGCAGTGGAGGCGGGTGCTGGACTCCCGGCTCAAACAGGAGTAACCGAAAGGGGAGACGCTTTGACTCTCGTGACGGCCTCTCCTGCTCCTGTGAGAGCCGGTCAGAAGACGCCGGGCGTACCTTCCACGATCAATTCCGCGTCGGTGGCGGCTTTGACGGCATCGACGGTCGTGTCCGCCGCAATCTCGCGCAGCA
Organism: Acidobacteria bacterium RIFCSPLOWO2_12_FULL_66_21; assembly: GCA_001767455.1. Taxonomy (GTDB): domain Bacteria; phylum Acidobacteriota; class Vicinamibacteria; order Vicinamibacterales; family 2-12-FULL-66-21; genus 2-12-FULL-66-21. The sequence continues at coordinate 125,863 of MELC01000039.1, read as the reverse complement.
TGAGCCCGGCCGGAGTGATATCGAAGACGGCCATCTCTGTCACAATCATGTTGACGACGTGGAGTCCCGTGAGCGGCAGCGTGCACGTCTTCAGGATCTTGGCCCCGCCATCGCGCGTGGTGTGCTCCATGGCCACGATCACTTTCTTCGCCCCGGCGACGAGATCCATCGCGCCGCCCATGCCCTTGACCATCTTGCCGGGGATCATCCAGTTGGCGAGGTTACCCTCCTGGTCCACCTGTAGCGCGCCAAGGACCGTCACATCGATGTGGCCGCCCCGGATCATCGCAAACGAATCGGCGCTGCTGAAGTACGAGCACCCGGGCGTCTCGCTGACGGTTTCCTTGCCCGCGTTGATCAAGTCGGGATCGACGTCCGACTCGAGCGGATAGGGCCCCACGCCGAGCATGCCGTTCTCGGCATGCAGCGTGATATCGACGCCGGGCGGCACGTACCCGGCCACCAGCGTCGGCATGCCGATGCCGAGGTTCACGTAGTCGCCGTCCTTCAGCTCACGAGCGACACGCCTGACGATGCGCTCACGCGGGTCGGACGGTCCGCTTTTCGATGTGCTTGTCATAGTGGTTGCCCTGAATGACGTGCTTGACGAAGATGCCGGGCGTGACGACGTGGTCCGGATCGAGTTCCCCCGGTTCCACCAGGTGTTCCACTTCGGCAATCGTGACGCGCCCGGCCGTGGCCATCATCGGGTTGAAGTTGCGCGTCGTGCGGTGGTACACGAGGTTGCCGACCCGGTCCCCCCTCCAGGCCTTGACGAGCGCGAAGTCCGCCCGCAGCGGCGTCGCGAACACGTACGGCTTCCCGTCGATGATGCGCGTCTCGGCGCCTTCAGCGACCAGGGTGCCGTATCCCGTGGGGGTGAAGAACCCGCCGATGCCCGCGCCGCCGGCGCGAATCCGCTCGGCGAACGTGCCTTGCGGCACCAGCTCCACCTCGATCTCCCCGCTGAGAAACTGGCGCTCGAACTCCTTGTTCTCGCCGACATAGGTGGAGATCATCTTCTTGATCTGGCGGGAGCGAAGCAGGATACCCAGGCCGAACTCGTCGACGCCGGCGTTGTTGCTGATGGCGGTCAGCCCTTTCGTGCCTCGATCGTGCAGGGCCCGGATCAGGTTCTCGGGAATTCCACAGAGGCCGAACCCGCCGAACATGATGGTCGCGCCGTCTGGGATGAGCGCGACGGCGGCTTCCGCGCTGGGCAGCACCTTGTTCATGGTGTGATGGTCCTTGAAGCGACGTTCAAAGCAATTGTTCCGGGGCGCATTATTATACCCGCCGGTCACCGTGCGTGTTTCTTCGCGCGTGTTGGCTCAGAGCGCCGGACGCAGGAGTGTGACGAGCAAGAGGGCGACGGGAAAGAGCACGAGCGCAATCACGTAGGTGTAGCCCATGATGTCGCGGGCGCGCAGGCCGAGCAGCGCGAGGATGGGGAGCATCCAGAACGGCTGGACCAGGTTGGCAATCGCCTCGCCGAGATCGTAGGTGACGACCATCCACCCGCTGTGGACGCCGAGTGCCCGCGCCGACTGCAGCACGTAGGGCGCCTCGATGACCCACTTGGCCCCACCGGAGGGAACGAACACACCCAGCGCAGCCGAATACCCCAGGATCATCCCGGGAAACGCCACGGCGCTCGAGGCACGCACGAACAGTCCGGCAATCGCGTCGGACAACTGCGTGCCTGTCATGATGCCGAAGATGCCCGCATAAAAGGGAAACTGGAGGAGAACGCCCGACGCCGCCGGCGTGGCCTCTTTAACCGCCCGCACGAGCGCGGCCGGCGTCCAGTGCAGCAGCGCGCCCGTCGCGAGCAGGAACAGGTTCACGGTGTTGAAGTCGAGCGCGTTCAATGCTTCCGGCACGCTCGAGGCGCGCGCCGCGAAGACCCGCGCCAGGTACGCGAATCCGAGGAGGGCGACCGGCACCAACAAGAGGGGACTGTGCTCCAGGCGCTCGCCCGGCACCGTGGGTCGCGGCAGCGGCGCCGGCGCGGACGGACCGAGGTCGATGCCCATCGCCGCGGCAGGACGCCCGCGGCCTTCTCCTGGCGCGATCAGCCACACGACCGCCGACACCACGGCCATCTCGACGGCCACGCACACGAGACTCTCCCAGCGGAAGATGGTCTCCGTGAGCGGAATCTCGCCGACAATCGCCGCAAGCTTCGGCGGCATCGACGAGGCGCGGGCCATCTGGAGGGCGGCCGATCCGCTGAGTCCCTGCGCCCACACCGTGCCGAGGCCGAGGAAGCTGCTCGCGCCGAGCGCGCGGTAGTCGGCGCCCGGCACCCGGCGCGCGACCTCGCGGGCGAGGACGGCGCTCGCAATCAGGCTGAAGCCCCAGTTGACGAGCGACGTCGACATCGCCACGACCGCCACGAGCAGCACCGCCCCTTTGGCCGATCGCGGCCACGCCGCCAGCCGGCAGATCACGCGAAAGACCGGCGGCGAACTGGCCAGGACATAGCCGCCGATGATGATCATCGTCATCTGCAGCGTGAAAGGGATCAGCGCCCAGAACCCGGCGCCCCACGTATCGACCAGCCGGATCGGCGACTGGCGAACGGCGGGATCGACGGCCCACGCGGCGACGAGCACGACGAAGGTCGCGGCAAGCGCGAACACGAACGCGTCCGGCATCCATCGCTCGGTCCACGCCGTCGCGCGCTCGGCGAATCGCTCGACGGCGTTCGCCGTTCGGCCTGAAACACCGCCCGCGTCGGCCGATCTCGTCATAAAGCCCCTCAGATGGTCGCGTGGAACAGTTCACGAACCGGGTGGCATTGTAGTCATAATGTCGGCTGTCGGAGGTTCATATGGACGAAGCAGTCATTCTCAGCGCGTGCCGGACGCCGATCGGGTCGTTCGGTGGTGTATTCAAGGACCTGTCGGCGGTCGATCTCGCCGCGGTGGTCCTCCGTGAAGCCGTGGCGCGGGCCGGCGTTGACGCGAAGGACATCGGCGACGTCATCATGGGCTGCGTGCTCCAGGCCGGCACGGGGATGAACGTCGCGCGGCAGGCGGCGCTCAAGGCCGGCGTGCCGGTGGAGGTCCCCGCTGAGACGGTCAATCGCGTGTGCGGCTCAGGCCTCCAGGCGGTCGTGCACGCCGTCGAGGCCGTCAAGGCCGGCTTCATCGATCTGATCCTCGCGGGCGGCACCGAGTCGATGAGCAACGCGCCCTTCCTGCTGAAGGGCGCCCGCTGGGGCTACCGGATGGGCAATGCGGAGGTCGTCGATTCGATGATCCAGGAGGGGTTGACCTGCGCCATCAACGGCTGCCACATGGGGATGACCGCCGAGGAGGTCGCCAAGCGCTACGCGGTGTCGCGCGCCGATCAGGACGCGTTCGCCGCGGAAAGCCAGCGGCGCGCCGAGCAAGCCGTCGGTTCCGGCGTCTTCGAGCGCGAGATCGTGGCTGTCGACGTCCCCCAGCGGAAGGGGCCGCCGCTGAAAGTCACGAAGGACGAGTACCCGCGCGCCGGCACGACGGCCGAGAAGCTCGGCGTTCTGAAGGCGGCCTTCGCAAAGGAAGGCACGGTCACCGCCGGCAATGCGTCGGGGATCAACGACGGCGCGGCGGCGCTGGTGATTGCAGCGGAGAAGAAGGCGCGGGATCTCGGCCACACGCCGCTCGCGCGCATCCTCGCGTACTGCACGACGGGCGTCGACCCGATGATCATGGGCATGGGCCCGGTCGAAGCGCTGCGCCGCGCGGCGAAGCGCGCGAACCTCACGCTCGACGATCTCGACCTGTTCGAGCTCAACGAAGCCTTCGCCTCGCAGTCGCTCGCCGTCGTCCGCGAGCTGAAGCTGGATCCGGCGAAGGTGAACGTCCACGGCGGCGCAATCGCGCTCGGCCATCCGATCGGCGCCAGCGGCGCGCGGATCCTGACGACGCTCGTGCACGCGCTGCAGGCGCGGGGCGGCGGCAGGGGAGCCGCGGCGCTGTGCATCGGCGGAGGGATGGGGACGGCGCTGATCGTGGAAACGTGATTTCAATCCCGCAGCACGTGCTCGACGCCGTCGTCGCGCACGCCCGGGCGGAGGCGCCGAATGAGTGTTGCGGGCTCCTCCTCGGGCGGGCCGGCGCGATTGACGAGGCGCTGCCGGCGCGGAACGTCCGGCGCAGTCCGGCCGCCTTTCAGGTCGATCCCGTCGATCACTTCGCGGCCATCCGGCGCACGCGCGCTGAGGGACGCGAGATCCTGGGCGCCTACCACTCACACCCGCACAGCGCGGCTTTGCCGTCAGCGACCGACATCGCCGAGGCGCACTATCCCGAGTTCCTTCATCTGATTGTTTCGCTCGCAGGACCTGCGCCGGAGGTTCGGGGATATCACATTCGCTCGGGGGAAGCGGTGGAAGGGGAGTTGGAATTCTGTGAAACGTAGAATGCGGAGTCCTCACTACTACCCCCGATTCCGCATTCTGCAGTCTACGTTCTCCATCCTCTGTTTCACCGTCCGCGCCTCGCATGGACGGCCGGATGCGGAATTCACCATATAATTCCGACATGAAGCCGACTGCTTCCTCTCGCGCCGTGCGGCTGTGGACGGCGGCGCTGCCAGAGATCGATACCGACCTTCTCATGGTTCCGCTGTTCGAAGGCGAGGGGCTTCAGGGAGAGCTTCAGGACATCGATGGCGCCACCGGCGGTGTGCTCGGGCGCGCCATCGCGTCCGGCGAAGCGCGGGGAAAGGCCTACGAGACGCTGGTCACGCCGGTCGCCGGCTGGCGCGCTTCGCGCGTCGCGATCGTCGGCGCCGGTACGAGAGCGGATTTCGGCACGGAAAGGCTGCGCCGTGTTGCGACGGCGGCGGCGCTTCAGGCGCGCCAGCGGCGCGTTCCGCGCGTCGCGTGGCTGATCCGCGGTCAGGCGACCGCAGTCGAAGTCCAGGCAGCCGCCGAAGGTCTCGTGCTCGCGCGCTTCAGCGGCGACACCTACAAGAGCGGGGAGCGCGGCGGTCCGCCGCCGGAAGACGTGCAGGTGGTTGTACCTGCCACGCCAGACGCCGGGGCGCTCGAGGCGGCCGTCGAACGTGGGCTGATTCTGGCCGAGTCGAGCAATCTCGCGCGTGAGCTCTGCAACGAGCCGTCGAACGTCCTCACGCCGTCGGTGTTTGCCGAGCGAGCGCAGCGCATCTCGGGCGAGGCCGGTATTCCCATCGAGGTGCTCGACGAGCGCGCAATCGGCGCGCTCGGCATGGGACTGCTCCTCGGCGTCTCGCGCGGGAGCGCGGAGCCGCCGCGTGTCATCGTGATGCGTCACGACCCGCCCGGGGCGCCGGCGTTTCCGGTGCTTGGTCTCGTCGGCAAGGGGATCACCTTCGACACCGGAGGCATTTCAATCAAGCCCGCGGACGGCATGGAGCGGATGAAGGACGACATGGCTGGCGGCGCCGCCGTAATCTGCGCCATGCGCGCCATCCGGCTGCTGAACGCTCCGATTCGTGTCATCGGCGTGGTGCCGACGACGGAGAACATGCCGGGTGGTCGGGCGCTCAAGCCGGGCGACGTCCTGACCTCGGCCAGCGGAAAAACGGTTGAAGTCATCAACACCGACGCGGAGGGGCGGCTGATTCTGGCTGACGGCCTCTGGTACGCCCGGCAGCTCGGCGCGACCCACCTCGTGGACGTCGCCACCCTCACAGGCGCGTGCGTCGTCGCGCTCGGCAAGGCCGCGTCGGGTATTTTCGGCCGCCCGGAGTCCTGGGTGGCTGTCGTCCGCCGCACCGCTGACGCGGCGGGAGACCGCTGCTGGCCGCTGCCGCTCTACGATGAGTACGCGGACCAGCTGCGCAGCGAGATCGCCGACCTCGTCAACGTGGGCGGACGCCCCGCCGCCGCAGCCACCGCGGCCACGTTCATCAAGGAATTCGCCGGTGACCTGCCGTGGGTCCATCTGGACATCGCGGGCACCGCGTGGGCCGACGAGGCGAAGCCGTGGCAGCCCAAGGGGGCGAGCGGCGTGGCGGTGCGTACGCTGGCGCAGCTGCCCTTTACCAGCGCAGAATGGTCCCAGGCGGTGTCAAAGCCTGAAGAGCCGGTCTGAGGGAGGTCCATGCAGCAGCCCATCATCGTCCACGTCGTCGAGCCGCCCGTCGAGTCGACGACGATCGGCGACGTGCTCATCGGCGCGTTCGGCCTGACTGGCGTGCTGATTCTGGTGGCGTTGCTGCTCGGGGCGGTACTCGGGGGGGCCCTGATCGGATTCAAGCTGCTCCGCGCCCGCCGCGGCGCGGACACGACGATGGAATCAGACGTGATTCACATCTCGCCTTACGTGTAGTTTCCAGTTTCCAGTGTTCACGAGCTGCGAGCCGCGAGCCGCGGCGATCATCTTTGTTCGCGCCCTGCCTTCGTCGATGTCCGCACCGTCTTCAACTTCTTGAGCGACTGCTGGTAGCGGAGCACCGCGTCGAAGAGCGCTTCGGCGATCTGCTGGCGGTACGAGGCCGACTTCAGAAGCTGGCCTTCCTGGCGGTGGGTCACGAAGGAAATCTCCGCGAGCACGCTCGGCATCGCGGCGCCGATCAGCACGACGAAGGGAGCCTGCTTCACGCCGAGATCCTTCACCTGCTTGTTGCGGACGGCAATCCTGCGCACCATCGAGCGCTGCACGATCTCCGCGAAATCGCGCGACTCGTCGATCTTGTTGTTGAGCGCGATTGCCCTCACGATGTCCGGCAGGCTGTGCATCGTCCGGCCCGAGGCCGAGTTCTCGCGCGCCGCGACCGCTTCCGCCTCCGGGTTCGACGCGAAGTTGAGGAAGTAGGTCTCGATGCCGCGCGCCGACTTGTTGCGGCTCGCGTTGGCGTGAATGGAGAGGAACAGGTCGGCTCCCTCGCGGTTGGCGATCGCCGTGCGTTCCTCGAGCGGGATGAAGACGTCGCCGTCCCGCGTCATCACCACTTCGACCGCCGTCTGCTTCTTGATGAGCTTCTCCAGCCGCTGGGCCACGTCGAGGACCAGTTCCGACTCGACGACGCCGTTTCCTTGCGCTCCGGGGTCGTGGCCTCCGTGCCCGGCGTCGATGACGATGCGCGAGACGCCAAGTCCGAGCTGGCGGGCGAGCGAGAACTTGCCGTCGGAATTCGCGGCGGGCAACGCCGGCGGCGACGCGATCACCGGACGGGAGGCGATCGGCTTTGTGTGGAGCGGAGCCTGCGCGATGGCGGCCTGGGCGGCCGGCGGAATCGCCGGGTGCGTGGACGAGGGCTCGGATGCCGGCGTCCCCTGCGTCGAGGGCGGCGGCGGAGCGGGGACCGGCGGCGGGGTCGGGCGTGCGGCGGGAGCCGGCTGGCTCGCGGCCGGCGCAGAAAGTGTCGCCGGAGCCGCCGCGGCCTTGAAATCGATGATGAGTCGGAACGGGTTGTAAAGCGTGAAGACGCTGTAGCTCTCCACCCCTGTCAGGTCCATCACGACGCGGGTGGTGTTCTGTGGATGCCTGCCGAGCCGTATCTCCTTGACGACGTCGCTGCTGTAACGCAGCGTCGCGTCCAGAAGGGCCGCGATGGGTCGCGCGCCGTAGAGGTCGAAGAAGACCCGCGGCGGGCCATCGAGCCGTTCGGCGTGCCACGTGGACTCACGATCCATCTCGATGCTGACGCGGACGCCATCGGGCAGCGGCGAACGTTTGATGTCCCTGATGGCGACCGGAACGCCGACGGCCACAGTTTCCGCGGAGGGGGCCGGCTTCTCCCCGGCTGGAGCGACGGCGGCCGCCGGCGCCGGCAGCGACACAGCCGGAACCATCGTGCGCTGGAGCGCCGAATCGACGCGGGCCACCAGCGAGCTGCTCGGGTAGCGGTTCTTCAGCTCGGTCAGGAGGCGGGCCGCCATGCGCCTGTCCGCGGGATCCCCGAAGCGATCGAAGGCGAGCAGCGCGAGGTTGCCGGCCTGCCAGAGCGCGTTGTCGCTGTAGCCGCTCGCCGGATAGCGCCGCACGATCGCATCGTAGGACTTGATGACCGCGCGGATCTGGGCGAGCGTCGACTTGCGCGCGACGTCGCGCACGACCCGCTCGCGGCCGAGCGCCTGCGTGTACAACCGCGCGGCCGACTGAGCCGCAAAGGCGGGAGCTGCGCCGGAGGCGAGGGCCAGGACGACCAGGAGCGCGGCGCCGGGCTTCACATGCATGGCTGCTTCACCGCAGTTGCGCGTCCACTTCGTCGAAGTAGTCCGGCTTCACCAGGACCTCGCGCGCCTTGCTGCCGGTGGCGCTCGACACGATCCCTTCGGCCTCCATCATGTCGACCAGGCGCGCCGCGCGGCTGAATCCGATCCGCAGCCGCCGCTGCAGGTACGAGATGGACGCCTGGCCGCTCGACACGATGATGCGGGCCGCCTCGTCGTACAGGTCGTCTTTCTCGATCTCCAGCTCGCCCGCGGACTTCTTCTCGTCCTCGGTGATCGACGTGTCGTAGGTCGGCTTCCCCTGCTTGCGGAGGAAGCTGGCGAGCCTGGCGCACTCCTGCTCCGAGATATACGGGCCGTGGAGGCGCACGAGCCGCGAGGAGGCGGGCGGCAGGTACAGCATGTCGCCCTTGCCGAGCAGCTGTTCGGCGCCGTTGCCGTCGAGAATCGTCCGCGAGTCGATCTTCGACGAGACGCGGAACGAGATGCGCGCGGGCAGGTTCGCCTTGATCAACCCCGTGATGACGTCGACCGACGGACGCTGCGTCGCGAGAATGAGATGGATGCCGACGGCGCGCGCCATCTGCGCGAGCCGGCAGATTGATTCCTCGACCTCGTTGCTGGCCACCATCATGAGATCCGCGAGCTCGTCGATCAGCACGACGATGAAGGGAAGCGTCTTGATCTCGTTGCCGTGGTCGTCGGTGACGGGCCCCTTGTGCTCGGCCTGGGCCAGCCGCAGGTTGCGGTTGTACTGGTCGATGTTCCGGACGCCGACCGCGGCGAGCGTCTTGTACCGGTCTTCCATCTCGCGAACCGCCCAGCGCAGCGCGTTCGCGGCCATCTTCGGATCGACCACCACCGGCGTCAGCAGGTGGGGGATCTCCTCGTACATCCCGAGCTCCAGCCGCTTGGGATCGATCATGATCAGCCGCACGTCTTCCGGCGAGCTCCGGAACAGGATGCTGCACAGCATCGCGTTCACGCTGACCGATTTGCCGGTCCCGGTCGATCCGGCGATCAGCAGGTGCGGCATGGTCGCGAGGTCGCTCACGAACGGCTCGCCGTGGATCGTCTTGCCGAGCGCGAGACTCAGCTTCGACGGCGACCGCTTGTAGGCGTCGGACTCCAGCATTTCGCGCATCGAGATCAGCTCGCGGTTCGGGTTCGGGATCTGGATGCCGACGGTCGACTTGCCCGGGGTGCGATCGATGAGGACCGATTCGGCCTGCATCGCGAGGCAGAGGTCGTCGGCAAGGCCGGTGATCTTGCTGTACTTCACGCCCGCGTCGGGCTTGAACTCGTAGGTCGTGACGACCGGACCCGGATGGATCTGCACGACAGAGCCTTCAACCGAGAACTCGCGGCACTTTTCCTCGAGCAGCCGCGCGCCTTCCATCAGCTCGCGCTCGTCGATCTTGCGTTCCCCCTTCGGCGAGTCGAGGAGCGCCAGCGGGGGCGCGACGTACGCGCCTTTCTTGCGCTCGGCGGGGGCCCTCTCCACGTCGGCCAGCGGCAGCGGCGCCTCGACGGGCGTGGCGGGCGGCCGCTTGATCGGAGGCGGGGGTGTGGGCCGGGCGGATGCGGCCTTCAGCGCCGCGGCCGCCGCGCCGACGACCGACGCCGTGCGCGACGGCTTCGTTGCCGGATCGGGCGCCTCGCCGTTGGCCTTCGCCGCCTCGGGAGCCGGGCGTGCCTCCTTCGGAATCTTGTCGAGGTGCTTCTTCAGCACTTCCTGTCGTTGCTTCGCGCGGCGGCGCTCCTCGCGCCATTCGTGGAGGCTGCCTCTCATCGCGGCCCAGCGGTCGCGGATCGACTGGTCGATCGCCGCGAACACGCGGCCGAACGAGAACTGCGTGGACAGGACGATGGCCAGGAACAACAACGTCAGAATCAGGATGATCGAGCCGGTGCGATTGAGATACTCCTTGAGCACCGCCTCCAGCCCCTGCCCGAGATAGCCTCCGGCGCGGGTACCGGCCGCCCCGGGTCCCTCCAGCGTGCCGAACGCCAGCGAGAGGAACGAGGACGTGCAGCAGAGCAGAAGCGTGGCTCCCACGAGCTTGGTGTACGCGGCGTCGAGCGCGCGGCACCAGAAGTAGTGCCAGGCCACGACGACCAGGACCACCGGAATCAGGTAGGCGGAGTAGCCGAGAAGCTGATACGAGAGCTCCGCCATGAACGCGCCGACGCGGCCCACGAAATTCGCCGGCGGCAGATCCGCCCCCGTGTTGAAGAACCACACGGGGTCCGACGGGCTGTAGCTGGCCAGGGAGATGACCCAGATGAGCGCGAGCGCGAACAGGGCCACCCCGATGAATTCGCTGAGACGCCTCGACAGCGTTGATCCCATCCCGTCAGATCTCCATCACCACCGGCAGCACGAGCGGCCGGAGTCCTGAACGCTTGCGGAAGAACCGCTGAAGGTCCACGCGAATCTTCTCCTTGATCAATCCAGGGTCCGTGCGTTCTTCGATGCTGGCCGCCTCGAGTGTCGCCGCGAGCAGCGCGGGCACTTCCTTCAGGAGCGCCTCGGTCCGCGCGTCGAGCACGAAGCCCCGGGTAATCACGTCGGGCGGCTCTTCGAGCACCCCGGAGTGCTCCCCGATGGTCACGACCGGCACGACCAGGCCGTCGCCCGCCAGGTGGCGCCGGTCGCGCAGGATCTCGTCGCCCACCTCGCCGCTGCGGGTGCCGTCGATCAGAATCCGGCCGGCCGGCACCGTCCCCGCAATCCGGCCTCCCGCGTCGTCGAACCTGATGACGTGGCCGTTTTCGGCCAGCAGCACCTTCGTGTCCCTCGAGACGCGGGCCGCCACCCGCGCGTGGCGCGCGAGCTGCCTGTACTCTCCGTGTATCGGCACGAAGTGGCGCGGCCTGACCAGCGACAGCATGAGCTTGAGCTCCTCCTCGCTCCCGTGGCCCGACACGTGGACGTGCTTGATCCCCTCGTAGACGACCTCCGCCTTGCGCCGCGCGATGTGGTTCATCACGCGGCCGATCGCTTTCTCGTTGCCCGGGATCTCCCGTGCCGAGAACACCACCACGTCGTTCGAGTCGAGCTTGACGTGCCGGTGGTCGTCGATCGCGATGCGCGGCAGCGCCGCCGCGGGCTCTCCCTGCGACCCGGTGCAGATGCAGACGACGTCCTGCGACGGGTAGTTGCGGATCTCCGAATCCCGAATCTGGACGCCGGCCGGCATCCGCAGGTACCCGAGCCGCTGCGCGATCTCCGAATTCTCGATGACGCCGCGCCCGACAAACGCGAGGTGCTTCTCGAATTGCGCCGCCAGATCGGCGAGGATCTGCATGCGGTACAGGCTCGACGCGAACATCGCGACGATGATTTTCCCGGGCGCGCTCGTGAAGATCTCCTCGAACGCGTCGACGACCTCGATCTCGGAGCCCGTGAACCCCTTGCGCTCGATGTTCGTGCTGTCGCCGAGCAGCGCGAGGACCCCTTTCGAGCCCAGCTCGGCGAGCCGGTGGAAGTCCACGTGCTCGCCGTCGAGCGGCGTCTGGTCGATCTTGAAGTCGCCGGTGTGGATCACCACCCCGCGCGGCGTCTCGATCGCGAGCGCGACGCAGTCCGGAATGCTGTGCGTCACGCGAAGGAACTCGATCGTGAACGCGCCGACCGTCACGCGATCGCGCGGCTTCACCACCACGAGGCGCCGCCGCGCCTCGGCGCCGAGATCCTCCAGCTTCGGCTCGACGAACGCCAGCGTCAGCGCCGTCCCGTAGATCGGGCCGTTGATGTACGGCAGCACGTGCGCCACCGCGCCGATGTGATCCTCGTGGCCGTGCGTCAGCACCAGCGCCGCGAGGTGGTACTGCGTCAGCTGCCGCAGGTCCGGAATGATCAGATCGACGCCGAGCAGCTCCGGCTCGGGGAACATCACGCCCGCATCGACCAGGATGGCCGTGTCGCCGCAGGCGACCACCATCATGTTCATGCCGAACTCGCCGAGCCCGCCGAGCGGGATCAGCTCGACCGGAGGCGCCGATCCGCCGAGTGCATCATCCAAAGAGCAACCTGCTGTGGGGCAGGGCTAAAGCCCTGCGCTACAGGAACCCGGCCAAGGCGTGTAGCGCAGCCCTTTAGGGCTGCCTTCAGAAATCAGAAAACAGATATCCCAGTACAACGGGCACGTTGTCGGAGGACACGGCGCATCCGGAGAGCCGTCATGGCGACGGAGCCGGGGCGCGGGCGGCGGAGAGCCGCTCGTCGAAGTGTCCACCTGAAGGCCGCTGGGACAGCCCGCAGGGACGTGTGCAAAAACGAGCAAACTATAGCACAGCTGAACGTCAGCTCGTAGCAAAAAACTCTGCAAGCCGCGCCAGCTCTGAGAGTTGCAGCGTCTCGGCCCGTCGCCGCGGGTCGATCCCGGCCCGGGCCAGGGCCGTAGCCGCCTCGGCGCCTCGGGAGGCGGCGTAAGGCTGCAGGGCGTTGGCCAGGGTCTTCCGGCGCTGGGTGAACATCGACCGGACCATCTCCTCGAACCCCGAGGGGTCGCTCAGCTCCACGGCCGGCCGCCGGAACCGCAGGTGCAACACCGTGGAACGCACCTTCGGCGGCGGCCGAAACGCTCCCGGCGGGAGCTGCAGGAGCGGCCGCACGTCGGTGTGCAGCCGCACGAGAATCGCCAGCACGCCGTAGTCTCCCGTCCCCGGCGCCGCGGTGATGCGCGCGGCGACCTCCCGCTGCAGCATCACGCTCGCGTCCACGATCCCTCCCAGGCGGCGGTGCGCGTCGATCAATCGAAAGAGGATCGGAGCCGACACGTTGTAGGGCAGATTCCCCGCCACCCGCACCGGCATCTGCGGCGCGAGATCCGCAAGATCGAAGTCCAGGAAATCGCGTTGGACGAGGGTGACGTTGGCTGGCAGCCGCGGCGCCAGGACCGCGACCAGGTCGCGGTCGAGCTCGACCGCGGTGATGTGCTCGACGAGCGGCGCGAGGCGCAGCGTCAGCACGCCCGGACCGGGGCCGATCTCGAGAAAACGATCGCCCGCGTCCGGCTCGATCGCGGCAACGAGCTTGTCGGCCCAGGCCGGCTCCAGGAAGTGCTGGCCGAACCTCTTCAGCGCTCGCATGACGGGAGCGCTGGATCAACTCCCAACTCCCAACTGCCAACTCCCAAGGCGTTGGCAGCGGGGAGATTGGGAGTTGGGCGTTGGGAATTGGGAGTTGATCCGAACTCAGATTTCATCCAACGACTCCCCGCGCCAGTACTTCTCCTCGATCTCCTCGATCTGGTCCTCGTCCATGCCGAAGTAGTGCCCGAACTCGTGGATGACGGTCTCCGCGACGCAGTCCCGGATCTCTTCATCGTCCTCGCACGCATCCTCGATCGGCCCCTGGTAGATGGAAATACGATCGGGAAGCGTGTTGCCGTAGCCCCAGCTCCGCTCGGGCAGCGGCGTGCCCTGGTACAGGCCGAAGAGCGAATCCGGCGGCTCGATTTCCATCTCAGCGAGAATGTGCGCCGGTGGCTCGTCTTCGACGATCACCGCGACGTTCTTCATCTCGTCGCGAAACCGCCGGGGGATCTCGCGCAGCGCCTCCTCGACCAGCTTCGTGAACCGTTCCCGCGTCATCTTTTCTTTGCTTGTCGTGGGGCCCTCCGCCTGCGCTCGCCTTGTCCGCTGGCGAGCTTCGGCGAGACCTCGCCGGAGCCTTGGCGGAGGCGGGCACCCCCACGACCTGTACCTCGCGGCATCGCCGCTCGGCGCTCCTCGAACACCGTTCCGCTTTCAGAACGAACCCACGGCGAGCGCACCGGGGCGCTCGGCCCGAGAGCTCTGTAGTAATCGCAGTCCTGCCGGACGGCGCACCGGTCGCACAGCGGCTTGGGCCGGCAGATGCGGCGGCCGTGGAGAATCAGCGCGTCGGACGACCGCGTCCACCGCTTCGGCGGCAGCGCGGCGCAGAGCTGCCGCTCGACGATTTCAGGATCTTCGGACCGCGCGATGCCGATGCGATTGGCGACACGGAGCACGTGGCGGTCGACCGGCAGCCCCGGCACGCCGAGCGCGTGGCCGAGAACCACGTTCGCAGTCTTGCGTCCGACGCCGGGCAGTTCCACGAGGCCGTCCATCGTCTTCGGGATCTCGCCGCCGTGCTTTTCGACGACGGCCGTGGCCATGCCGTGAAGGGAGCGCGACTTCGCACGGAAGAAGCCGGTGGGCTGGATCTGCGGCTCGAGGTCGTCGGTGGATGCCCGGGCCAGGGCCCGCGCATCGGGGTAGCGCTTGAAGAGGGCGGGCGTGACCTGGTTGACGCGTTCGTCCGTGCACTGCGCGGACAGGATCGTGGCGACGAGCAGCTCGTATGGGTTGGAGTAATTCAGTTCGGTGTCGGCGTTCGGGTGCTGCTTTTCCAGCTTCGAGAGGACGGCGCGTGTTTCGGCCGCCGACTTCGTGGGTGTCGCCCCGGCGCGCGCTTTCGCGCTCTTCGACATGGAGACATTCTACATTGCAGTTTCCAATTGCCAGTTTCCAGCTTCCAGCTTCCAGTGAAGCAGACGTCGAGCACCGAGCTGCGAGCCGCGATGCTCTACGTCTTTCGAGCCACGAGCCACGAGCCACGGGTAATTGCTCTATCTCTCACCCGGGCTCTTTTGGGGCACCGCCGTCAGCAGCGCGATGAGCGCCCTGTCGCCCCCCTTGAGCCGCGACGTGCCGACGACGACCGTTTCGCCAACCTCCATGCGGAAGGTCGCGTCCATGATTGACGAGCGGGACGCAGAAAACGGCGAAGCCCAGGTCCCGGTGCCGGCCCAGGCCCCGGTCCCGGTCCCCGTTCCGCGTCCGGCCCCGGCTCCCGTTCCACGCGTGGGCCGGGTTCGTGCCGACTCGATCTCGTGCTGGATGGCCTGCGTCTGCGACTCGTTGTTTCGGACCTGCGGGGCGTTCGCTGTGTATTTGTCCGCGAGCTCCTGCCGCTGCGCCCGCAACGCTGCAAGCTGCCGTTCGAGATCCGCGACGCGTGCGCGCGTGGCGGCATCGGTATCATCAGCGCGCGAGGTGGTCGGCTCCGTCAGATTGAACCGGACATTGATCACAGCGCGGTTCTCGCCGCCGCCGGCGACCCCCGCCTCGAGGCGCAACTCGAAATCCTGGTCGTCCGGACCGCGAAGGCGGCTGATGCTGCCGCCGCCGCCGTGTCCGCAGCAGAGCGACCACTGGGTGTCGAGCAGCTTGTAGCTCTTGTAGGGCAGGAAGTCCTTCATGTCGGCGAGCGCCTTCCGCGCCGCCGGCGGCACGTCGTCCTGCCCGCCCGGCTGCATGCTGCCGAGCACGAGGACGACGCTGAAACCCTGGGGGCCGCGGCGGTCGTCGTCGCCAGGCCGACGGCCGGCCTGCCCGGGAATGGCCCGCGCCGGCTGCGGTGGCACCGAAGTCGCCTGCGCGCCGGTGTTTTGCGTCGGATGAGGCTGTGCCGGCAACTGCGCCTGCGGCGACGGTGTTGGCTGTACGGCGACCGGCCGCGCCGGTGGTGCTGCTTGCGGCGAAGGCGTCGGCTGCGCCAGCGAAGCTCGGGGCGATAGCGCGATGAGGACGGCGCACGCGATGAAAAGATTGGTCCTGTTCATGGATTTGTCGCTTTCAGATCGAATTCGGAGTTGAAGATCCAGATGATGCGCGTACCGCCCGGCGTGTCGAACTGCAACTGCCGCCGCTCGCCGGTCTGCGGCGGCGGCGTGACCCGCTGGGGTGGAGCGCCCTGCCGTTCGGCGAACAGCGCGCCCGCAGCCACCATCGCGAGGACGACCGCGGCCAGGGCCAGGGGCCGCGGCCAGACGCGCGCGTCGGTGGCGCGCTCGCGCGCCGCGGCCATGACGTGCCGGCGAATCCTCGCCGACTCGTCGGGCGCCAGCCGCTCGCCGGCAGGATCGACGTCGCGCAGAATCTCCTGCCATGTGTTCATGTCGTGTTTCCTCCCAGTGCCTTCGCGAGCTCGCGGCGTCCCATCGAGAGATGCCACCGGACGGTGACCGGCGTGACGCGAAGCATCCGGGCGATCGACGGGATCGTCGCGCCTTCCAGTTCATACAGGACGAGGATCGCACGCCGGCGCGGCGTCAGCCGCTCGAGCGCCTCACGCACCATCGCGCGCGCCAGCAGGCCGGGCTCCGGGCTCGAAGCCTCTGCCGCGCGCACATGTCCCGCGAGGACCGCGCGCGTGCGCACCTCCGCGTGGCGCCAGCGGTCGCGGCAGATGTTGATCAGGACCCGAACGAGCCAGGCCTCCTCGTTCGACGCGCCGTGGGGGATGGAATGCGGCGACCGCGCCGCCCGAAGGAAGGTCTCCTGCACGACGTCGCGCGCGTCTTCAGAGCCGCGGGTGAGCCGGCGCGCCATGACGTAGATCCGCTGATGATGGGCGTCGAACAGTGCGCCAACCCGCACCGCCGCGCCGTCTTCCGGCTGGTCACGAGCCTCGGCGAGGGGCCGGTCGAGCGCGGCCGGCATCGCGATCGCCTGTCCGTCCATCACAGCGGTAGACGTGTCTCCGGTGAATATTGTTGGTGACCTATGCCGCCGCTCGTTGCTCGCGGCTCGTGGCTCGTGTGTCCCACCGTCACGCTGCCGGGCTGCTGGGGCCGAGGTGCGAGTTGCGAGATGCGCGCTGCGGTGGCGTCAGTGAACAGGCCCCTTGTCCCAGCTCGTGCCCGTCGATTCCGAGTAGACGCGCATGTGCTCCTGCAGCGCGGCAATCAGGTTCGGAACGACCTGCAGAGGGACGACGATCTTCGCGCGGACGGGAGCGCGGACGACGTGGTCCGCCTCGGCCGCGTGGATGTCGCGCTCCGACAGGGGCAGCACCTCGCAGAAGGCCAGCGTGAAATCGAATGGCGTGTGCGAAATCGCGCAGAAGTTGGCGTACGTGCGGGGGAGATCGGTGCTGTCGTCCGGCACGATGGTGAAGTTGATCTGTTTGCGGTCGTTCATGATGACCGCCACTGTAGCACCGCCCGAAAAACAGCGCGAGCGAGCAGCGCGAGCGAGCCTCACGAGCGGAGCGGGGCGCAGGGGTCCCCGCGCGCGAGTGAGTTGGGGGGTCCGGCGGGGCGAAGCCCCCCGGATCAATATCTGCGCATGACGCCGACGACGACCCCCTGGACCTGCACCTGGTCGGGAGTGAAGAGCATCGGCTGGAGCGCGGGGTTGGCCGGCTGCAGCCGGATGCGGCCCTGCTCGCGATACAGCTTCTTCAGCGTGACGTCCGACCCGTTCAGCAGCGCGATCACCATCTCGCCGTTGTCAGCCGTGCGGCGATCCTCCACAATGACGAAGTCGCCGTCGCGGATCTGCTCGTCGATCATCGAATCCCCCTTGACGCGGAGGACGTACGACTCGCGCTTCCCGACGAGGTCTTCGGGGACGGCAATCGTCTCGGTGCCGACGACCGCCTCGATGGGCGAGCCGGCCGCGACGTAGCCGAGCATCGGCAGCTCGACGGCGCGGCCACCCAGACGGGCGGCCACCATCTCGACCGACCGGCTCCGGTTCCAGGCGCGTTTGATGAAGCCTTTTTCCTGCAGGTTCGTGAGGTGCTTGTGCACGGTGGCGAGCGACGACAGCCCGAAGCGGCGGCCGATTTCCTCGAGGCTGGGGGCGTAGCCGTGCTGCTGGATGAACTCGTTCAGGAAGTCCAGGATCTCCCGCTGGCGCTTGGTTAATGGCAGCATGCGGGCACTATACGCAAAGGAAAAGCGAAAGTCAACGAATGGTTCAGCTCGGTCTTTACATTCCCCGGCGGTGGCGGGTCTAACCGAAGTGAATGGGCGAAGGATGCACGCTCGACCGAGCCTGGGCGGCCGTCGCGGCGCCGGGCTGGGATGTCCACGTGTCGGGTGAGCGCCGGGCACGCTCCGCGACGCCAGCCGGCGAGTCGCTGCTGCAGGCTGACGATCGGGCGCTCGTCGAGGCCTGCCTGGCGGGCCGGCGCGAGGCGTTCGACATCATCGTGCAGCGCCATCAGCGCCACGTGTACCAGGTCTGCTACCGCTTCATGGGCAACCACGAAGACGCCAGCGACCTCGCGCAGGACGCGTTCGTGCGCGCCTACCGCGGGCTGCGCGGGTTCAAGGGGCAGTCGGCGATCGGCACGTGGCTGTACCGCATCAGCGTGAACGTGTGCCTCAATCGTGTCAGCGTCAAGACCCCCCGGCTGGAGCCGTTCGACGCGGCCGGCACGGTCGACGAGCGCGGCGATCGCGCCGACGCGGCGCTGCTGCGCGACGAGCGGAAGGCCGTCGTGCGCGCCGCCATCGCGCGGCTGCCGAAAAAACAGCGCGCCACGCTCATCCTTCGCGTCTATCATGAGCTGCCGCACGAGGAGATCGCGGCGATCCTCGGGAACTCGGTCGGCGCGGTGAAGGCGAATTTCTTTCATGCCCTTGCGAATCTGAAGAAGCTGCTGAAGGAAGACGGATGAGACATTTCAGCGAAGCCGAGTTCGTGGATCTGATCGAGGGGCGGCTGCCCGCGATTCGCGCGGAGCACGCCGACGAGTGCGACGAGTGCCGGGCGCTGGCCGACGCGCTCGGCGCGGCGCGGTCACGGGCGAGCGCCGACGAAGGGCACGAACCGTCGCCGCTCTTCTGGGATCACTTCGCGGCGCGCGTCGGGCAGGCGGTCCGCGAAGAACCCGTTCCGGCCTCCGAACCGTCGTCGTGGCGCGCGTGGCTGCGCGATCCGGCGTCCGCGTGGGCGGCGGCCGCATCGGTGGCGATGCTGATGCTCGTCGCGGTGGCCTGGCGCGCGACGCTGCACGCCCCGGCGCCGCCGACCTCGTCGGTGTCGACGCCCGACACGCGAGAGGCCGCGAGGAACAGCGCCTCGGTGGTGATCGACGACGTGGAGGCCGATACCGCGTGGGCGGTGGTGCGCACCGCGGTTGAAGGCGTGACGTGGGAAGACGTGCACCGTGCCGGGATCGCGCCACGCCCCGGATCGGCCGAGCGCGTCGCGCTCGAGCTGAACGCGGACGAGCGCGCGGAACTTCGCCGGCTGCTGGACGAGGAAATCAAACGGACGGGCGCGTAGGGCCGTCGCTCGGGCCGGGGAGAGCACTCATGCTGCGAACGTCGGTCTTCATCATTGCCGTCGCGGTGGCGGCCGTACTTCTGGGGGCCACGCCTTCGGGCGCATCGCAGGCGCGCAGAGGCGCGCAGGCGGAACCGCGGGCGAACCGGGCCGCCGGACCGTTGTCTCCGGCGGAGGTCGTCGGGATGCTCGATGCCTACGCGGTCGTCCAGGCGCAGGACGCGCTGGCGCTGACCGACGCACAGTACGGTCCCTTCGTCACGCGCCTGCGGAAGCTCCAGGAAACGCGGCGACGCAATCAGCAGGCGCGCAACAAGGTCATCCAGGAACTGCGGAAGCTCGCCGGCCCGCAGGCGGGCCCTGAGGTTGACGAGAGCGCCATTCGCGAGCGGCTCAAGACGCTGCGGGAGATCGACGATCGCGCCGCCCTCGAGCTGCGGCACGCCGCCGACGCGCTCGACGAAGTCATGGACGTGCGCCAGCAGGCGCGGTTCCGCATGTTCGAGGAGACCATCGAGCGCCGCAAGCTCGACCTCCTGATGCGCGCCCGCCAGGGCGCTCGCCGCGGGGGGTCGTAGACGAAGCTCTCAGCAGTCAGCAACTGAAAGCTGAGAGCGGATCGCGGATAGCTGCGTTACAATCGAGCCATGCGCGTCACGCGCCGTGTTGTTCCGGCGTCCCTCGCAGTCTCGGTCGCGTTCGCGACGCTCGCGGCCGCGCCGCGGTTCACGAAGCAGGACGCGGACCGCTTCCGCGCGAAGCTCGACCGCATCCTCCAGGTCGGCAGCACGCCGGCAGGCAAGCGGACGCCGCCGCTGACGACGCCACTCACGGACGTCGAGGTCAACTCGTACCTCCGCTACGGCGCAGGCGCGCAGATCCCAACGGGCATCGTCGAGCCGACGCTCAACGCCCTCGGCAACGGGCGCGTCGGCGGACGCGCGGTCGTCGATCTCGACGCCGTACGCAAGCAGAAGCCACGCGGCTGGCTGGATCCGATGGGGTACCTCACCGGACGGCTGCCGGTCACCGCGACCGGACGGCTGACGACCGGCAAGGGTGTCGGACGCTTCCAGCTCGAGGCGGCCGCGATCTCCGGCGTGCCGGTGCCGAAGGCCGTGCTTCAGGAGCTGCTCGGCTACTATTCGCGCACGCCCGAGGATCCCGACGGCATCAACATGGACGATCCGTTCGAGCTGCCGTCGCGCATCCGCGAGATCCGCGTCGGAACCGGCACCGCAACCGTGGTGCAGTGAAAGGTATTGATCCCCCTCGATACGCCGCTGCAGTTCCTGAAAGGCGTGGGGCCACGCCGGGCGGCGGACCTGCAGCGCGTGGGCCTTCAGACCGTCGAAGATCTCCTGTACCGGTTTCCCATTCGCTACGAGGATCGCGGCAGCTTCGCGACGATTGCGTCGCTGCGCCCGGGAACGGCGGCGTCGATCGCGGGTGAGGTGGTGAGCTGCGGGGTGCGGCCGACGCGGCGGCCGCGCTTCAAGATCTTCGAGCTGCTCGTGCGCGACCTCACCGGCTCGCTGCGCGCCGTCTTCTTCAACCAGCCGTTTCTCTCCGACGTCTTCCATCCGCACCAGCGCGTCATCCTGTTCGGCAAGCTCGAGCTGAGCGCCCACGGCTTGCAGCTCCAGAACCCGCAGTACGAAATCCTGCGGCAGGAGGCCGGTGACGCCCCAGCCGCGCCGGACGCGGACGACGACACGCTGCACACCGGGCGCATCGTGCCGGTGTACGAGAAGACCGGCACGCTGACGACCCGGATGCAGCGGGTCATCGTGCATCGCGCGCTCGCCGGACTGCCGGCCGCCATTCAGGATCCCCTGCCGGCCGACATCCGCGCGCGGGAACAGCTCGTCGATCGCCGCGCGGCGCTCGTCGACGTCCACTTCCCGCCCGCGGGCACGCCAATCGGCGAGTTGAACGCGTTCCGATCGCCGGCGCAGCGGCGGCTGATCTTCGAGGAGTTCTTCCTCTTCCAGCTCGGGCTGGTGCTCAAGCGGCGCAAGGCGGATGACGAGCGGAAGGCGCGCGCGGTCGTGGTCACCGACGAGATCCGCGAGTCGGCGCGGCGCGTGCTTCCGTTCAGGCTGACCGGCGATCAGAAGAAAGTCATCGCGGAGATTGTCGAGGACATGAAGCGGCCGCAGCCGATGAACCGGCTGCTCCAGGGGGACGTCGGCTCCGGCAAGACGATCGTCGCGCTCATGGCGGCGCTCGTCGCGATGGAGAACGGCCTCCAGGTGGCCTTCATGGCCCCGACCGAGATCCTCGCCGACCAGCACTTCATCACGATCCGCAAGCTGCTCGAGGCCTCGCGGTTCCGTATCGCGCTGCTGACCGGCGCGACGCCGGCGCGCAAGCGGCGCGAGACACAGGCGGAGCTTGCCGCGGGCTCGATTCACATGGTCGTCGGCACGCACGCCCTCGTGCAGGACCCCGTGGCGTTTCACGACCTGGGGCTCGCCATCATCGACGAGCAGCACCGGTTCGGCGTCCTCCAGCGCGCGACGCTCCGAACGAAAGGACTGCATCCGGACGTCCTCGTGATGACCGCGACGCCAATCCCGCGGACGCTCGCCCTGACCACGTACGGCGATCTCGACGTCTCGGTCATGCGAGAGATGCCCCCGGGACGTCATCCGATCAAGACGATCGCCAAGCCCGAGGCGCGGCGGGAGGAGATCTACGCGTTCGTCCGGAAGCAGATGGACGAGGGCCGCCAGGTGTACGTGATCTATCCGCTCATCGAGGAATCGGAGAAGATCGACGTCAAGGCGGCGACGGAGATGGCCGACCATCTCGCGGCGGACATCTTTCCGGAGTACCGCGTCGCGCTCCTGCACGGCCGCCTGAAGCAGGAGGAGAAGGAACGCGTGATGGGCGCCTACGCGCGCGGCGACACCCACGTCCTCGTCTCGACGACCGTCGTCGAAGTCGGCGTGGACGTGCCGAACGCGTCCGTGATGCTCGTCGAACACGCGGAGCGTTTCGGGCTGTCGCAACTGCACCAGCTGCGCGGCCGCGTCGGCCGTGGGCCGCACCTCTCGTACTGCGTGCTGCTGTACCAGTTTCCGCTGAGCGACCAGGCGCGCGAGCGGCTGAAGGCGCTCACGGAAACCACCGACGGGTTCGTCATCGCGGAAAAGGATCTCGAGCTGCGCGGCCCCGGCGATTTCTTCGGCACGCGGCAGTCCGGGATGCCGACGCTGCGGGTCGGGGACCTCGTCCGCGATCACGCGATCATGGAAGCCGCGCGGCGCGAGGCGGTCGCCGCGCTCGACGACCGGCGCCAGGCGGAGACGCTCGCGGCGCTGGTGCGCACGGGCTGGGAGCAGCGGTTTGGACTGGCGGGCATCGGGTAACGCGGAGAACACGGAGGTACTACCACGGAAGAACACAGAAACACACCGATCAGGAAACCGGGACCACGGAGGTACCACCACGGAAGAACACAGAAACACACCGATCAGGAAACCGTGTACTTCCGTGTTTTTCGGTGGTTTAAGCCCGTGTGCTTCCGTGGTCTAGCATCGTGCGGATCATTGCCGGCTCGTTGAAGGGACGCCGTCTCAAGGCGCCGGACTGGCCGGGACTGCGCCCCACGTCAGACAAGCTGCGCGAGACGCTGTTCAACGTGCTCGGTCCCACGGTGCGCGGCGCGCGGCTCCTCGACGCCTGCGCGGGAACCGGCGCGGTCGGCATCGAGGCACTGAGCCGCGGCGCCTCGCACGTCACGTTTGTCGAGCGCGATCCGCGCGCCGCCGATCTCATCGCGGAGAATCTCGCCGCCTGCGGCGTGACCGACCGGCATGCTATCATCCGCATGGGGTTCGAAGGCGCGGGGAGGCGTCTTTCGGGGACCCCGTTCGACGTCGTTTTCATCGACCCGCCGTACGGCGCCGCGGAACTGCTCGAGGCGCTGACCGCCGCCGACCCGCTCGTGGGCCCGGCGACGCTGCTGGTCGTCGAACACGCCCGGCGCGATCCCGCGCCGGACGCCGCCGGAACCCTCCAACGAACGCGCGTGCTGCACTCGGGGGACAGCGCGCTGGCGTTCTACCGTAGAGCGGAGCAGAGCAGACCGGAGATTCAATGAAGGACGTTGTCGCGATCTATCCCGGGTCGTTCGATCCGCTGACCAACGGTCACGTCGACATCATCCAGCGCGGATCGCGGCTCTTCGATCGCATTGTCATCGCCCTGCTGGTGAACCTCGAGAAGGCGCCGCTCTTCACGGTGCCCGAGCGCGTCGATCTGGCGCGCGAGGTGTTCCGCGGCTGGGCCAACGTCGAGGTGGACACCTTCGACGGCCTGCTCGTCGACTACGCCCGCCGCAAGGACGCCAGCGTCATCGTCCGGGGCCTGCGCGCCGTGTCGGACTTCGAGTACGAGCTGCAGATGGCGCTGATGAACCGCCGGCTGAACCCCGACGTCGAGACCGTCTTCATGATGCCCGCCGAGCCTTATACCTACGTTAGTTCCCGCCTGGTCAAGGAAGTCGTGGCGCTCGGCGGATCGGTCCGCGGACTGGTCCCCGACAGCGTCGAAGCGCGTCTGCGCGAGAAGAAGCTCGCGCGCGAGACGCTGAGGGCCTAGCAGGACATGCTGGCGAATCGCACCACCCGGATAGCGGTGTCTCCAACGATGAAGGTGGCGGCGGACGCCCTGCGGCTGAAGGCGCAGGGGATTGACGTCGTGGACCTCGGGGCGGGGGAGCCCGACTTCCCGACGCCGCCGCACGTCTCGGCTGCGGCGCACGCGGCCATCGACGCCAACTTCACGAAGTACACCAGCAACTCGGGCACCGAGGAGCTGAAGCGCGCCGTCTGCGCGCGCTACAAGGCGGACTACGGCGTCGAATACTCGACCGCCGAGACGATCATCACAGCCGGGGGCAAGCAGGCGCTCTTCAACGCGGCGATGTGCCTGTTCGGGCCCGGCGACGAGGTCATCACGCACATGCCGGGATGGCCCACGCTCGTCGAGCAGATCAAGCTCGCCGACGCGACCCCCGTCGTCGTGCGCACGCATGCGGAGGACGGCTTCGAGCTGCGCGCCGACGCGATCCTTCGCGCGATCACGGGACGGACGCGCGGCATCGTGATCAATTCTCCAGGCAATCCGACCGGCGCGCTGATCTCGGAAGCCGACATGGCGGCGGTGGCGGACGAGGCGGCACGGCGCGGCATCTGGCTACTGCTCGATCTGTGCTACGAGAAGCTGATTTACGATCCCACGCCGCACAACCTGCCGGGCATCCTCGCCGCGCGCCATCGGGATCGGTCGGTGTTCTGCGGCTCCGCGTCGAAGGCCTACGCGATGACCGGCTGGCGCTGCGGCTGGGCGCTGGCACCCGCGGACCTGGTGAACGCCTGTAACGCGATCCAGAGCCACTCGACCTCCAACGTGTGCTCGATCACGCAAAAGGCCGCGGTGGCGGCCTTGACCGGGCCGCAGTCGTGCGTGACCGCGATGCTCGACGAGTACCGGCACCGGCGGGACCAGACCGTGAAATGGCTCTCCGCGGAGCCGCGGCTGCGCCTGCGCAAGCCGGCCGGCGCGTTCTACCTCTTCGTGGACGTCAGCGAGTTCCTGTCGCCCGACGGTATCCGCACGTCCGCCGCGCTGGCCGAGGCGCTGCTCGACGAGGCGCGCGTGGCGGTGACGCCGGGCGAGGCGTTCGACGCGCCGGGGTTCATCCGCATCTCGTACGCGACGTCGCTCGACGTCCTCCGGCGCGGTATCCGCACCATCCTCGAGTTCGTGCGCGCGCTGGAGACACGGGGCCGCGCCGTGGGGTAGCGGAGGCGACGGAGGACACGGGGACGTTCACACGGAGGCACGGAGCGCACGGAGACGCACGGAGGAGTCACGCGGAGGGCGGCGGCCCGTCTGCGCCGGCCTTCGGCCGGCGTCAAAGGTGGTCTGAACCTCCGAGGTGCCAACCGCGAGCCGCGCTGCGGCTTCTCCGTGCGTCTCCGTGATCTCCGCGTCTCCGTGTAAGATCGTCTCCGCGCTCTCCGTCACCTCCGAAGACACGATGCTCACTCCGGAACTCCAGGCCGCGCTCGCCGCCGTCGTCGGCGCGGCGCACATCAGGACGGACGACGAATCCCTGATCGCCTACGGCACTGACGCCCTCAAGCGCGGCCACGCCGCCGACCTCGTCGTCCTCCCGGCCAACACACAGGAAGTCGCCTCGGTCGTGCGTCTGTGCGCCGGCGCGCGCGTGCCGATCGTGCCGCGCGGCGCGGGCACCGGTTACACGGGCGGGGCTGTGCCGCTCCAGGGGGGCGTGGTGCTGTCGCTCGAGCGCATGAATCGCATCATCGAGATCGACGAGCTGAATCTCATCGCGATCGTGGAGCCCAACGTCGTCACGGGCGAGCTGCAGGCGGCGGTGGAGAAGGCCGGCTTGTTCTACCCGCCCGATCCCGCCTCGCTGAAGGAATCGGTCATCGGGGGAAACGTCGCCGAATGCGCCGGCGGGCCGCGCGCCTTCAAGTACGGCACGACCAAGAAGTACGTCCTCGGGCTCGAAGCCGTGCTCCCGACAGGCGAGATCATCGTGACCGGCGGCAAGGTCGTGAAGAACGTCGTCGGCTACGACCTGACCCAGCTTCTGGTCGGGTCGGAAGGGACGCTGGCGATCATCACGAAGATCATCCTGCGCCTCATTCCAAAGCCGCCCGTCTGGGCAACGCTGCGCGCTTCCTTCATCGACGTCGAAGCGGCGGTCGCCGCCGTGACGAACATCACGCGCGCTCGCGTCATCCCCGCCACGCTGGAGCTCGTCGACGGCGAGTCGCTCGAAGCGGTCGCCAACTACCTCCAGGTGCGATCGCTCGCGCCCGCGGGCACCGGCGCTGTGCTCCTTCTGGAGGTGGATGGCGTCGCCGCCGCCGTGGCGGAAGAAGCGTCACGGGTGGAGCAGGCCTGCCGCGAGGCCGGGGCAACCGAGGTGCTGCGCGCCCGCGACGAGGGCGAACGCCAGGAGCTCTGGCGCGTGAGGCGGGAGATCTCGCACTCGCTGAAGGTGATCACGCCCCTCAAGTTCAACCACGACGTCGTCGTGCCCAAGGGACGCATCCCGGAGCTGTTCGCGCTGGTCCGGCGCCTTCGCGACGAGTACCGGCTGAGAATCCCGTGCTTCGGGCATGCCGGGGACGGCAACATCCACGTCAACATCATGGTCGACCCGGGCGATGCGGCGGAGATCGCGCGGGCGCACGAAGCGGAACCGATCCTGTTCCGCGGCGTGATCGCGATGGAGGGATCGATCAGCGGCGAGCACGGCATCGGGTTCTCGAAGATGCCGTTCGTGCCGCTGGAGTTGTCGCCGGATGAAATCGCGCTGATGAAACGCGTGAAGCAGGCGTTCGACCCGATGGGGATCCTGAACCCCGGCAAGATGTTCCCGTAGACCGGGCCTCTCAGGCCGGCGTTCTGACGTAGGCCGGGGCTCTTAGCCCCGGCGGGGTTGTTTAGCCAACCGCAGGCCCAACGCGAGTGTCTAGCTCCCAGCTGACAGCCGACATCATCTACGCATTTCGCGTTCTGCGCCGGAACCGGGCGTTCGCGATTGGCGCGAGCCTGACAATCGCCCTGGGGATTGGCGCGACGACGGCGACATATGCAGTCGTGTATGGTGTCCTGCTGCGTCCGCTGCCTGTTCGAGACGAAGGCTCATTGGTCGTGGCGTACGCGGTCGACGGTATCCGGCGCGACGCTCCGATCTCCTACCCGAGATATGTCGCATGGCGCGACAGCGGCGCATTCGAGGATCTGGCAGCGGTGACGTCCGCCGCCTTCGACCTGGAGGAGGGCGTCGCGGAGCGAGTGCGGTCCGCCGGCGTCACCGGGAACTTCTTCCGGGTCCTCGGTGCGAACGCTGCGCTTGGCCGCACGTTGACCGCTGCGGACGCCGCTGGCGCACCGACGCCGGCCGTCATCAGCGATGCGTTGTGGCGTCGGCGTTTTGCCGCCGACCCGGCGATCATCGGTCGACCCGTGCGCGCCGGTGAGGGTCACTTGACGATCGTCGGCGTCATGCCGCCGCGGTTCGACCGCTGGCGCGGGGAAGCGCACATCTGGGTTCCCCTGGAGGAGGTCCGCGCGCCCTCGATTCTTGCTTCGCCCGGCTATCACATCGCGACGCCAATCGGGCGCTTGCATCCCCATGGGGCGGCAGCGGTCGCAGGCGATCGTCTCGCCGGGGTCGATCGCGAACTCGCGGTTGGCGACGAGATGAGGCTGACTCCTGCCGACGGTTCGTCTGTGCGGCTGGTCACCCTGCGTCACGACGTCGTACCCGCCCGGGTCGAGCGTCTTGTCTTGTTCGGGACGCTGCCGGCCATCCGCAGCTCCAGCCTCGCGTTCGCGCGCAGGTGGCACGAGCGCCGCCCGTCCGGGCGTCATCTCACGGGCGCGCTCATCGCCGTTCAGATCGCATGCGCCCTCGTGGTGCTCGTCGGCGCGCTGCTGCTCGCGAAGAGCGTCTGGCGCATGAAGCAGGTACCCCTGGGCTTCGATCCCGCTCGCGTCCTTGTCTTCCGCGTGAGCCTTCCGGAGGCGCGCTACGGCAAGGCGGCCGGCACGGATGATCCACGCTACCTTCCGGCACAACGGGAGATGCTCGAACGCCTCAGCGGCATCGGCGGCGTCGAAGCCGCCTCGATCGGCAACGCCGTTTTCCTTCCCGGTAATGACCGGCGAACGTCGGTCAGCTTCGACGATGGGAGGAGGCTCCTCAACGGCAATCCGAAGGACCTGCCGCTGGCGCCAGGGCTTCACTTCGTGGGCCCGAAGTACTTCCGGGTGCACGGCGTTCGGATACTCGCCGGGCGCGAGTTCAGCGATGGCGACGACTTCACTGCTCCGCGCCGGGTCATCGTCAACGAAACGATGGCGCGGGTGCACTGGCCCGGACAGAATCCGATCGGCCGGCGCGTCAACTTCGGAAGCCGGCGGAGAGCCGTCTTCGACGAACCGTGGGCGGAGGTGATCGGCGTGGTCGCCGACATCAGACACGCTGGGGTGGACGTGCCGGTGAAGCCCGAGGTGTACCGTGCCTCGTGGCAGTATCCGCACAGCGTGTTCGACGTGATGCTTCGAACGTCGATCGCTCCACAGCGTGTCGCGACGGAGATCCGCGACGTGGTGCAGGCGTTCGATTCCGGCGTGCCGGTGTTTGCGATCCGGCCGCTCAGCGACACCGTGGACCAGGCAACGGCGGAGTCGCGGTATAGCGCGACGCTGCTCGGGCTGTTTGCCGGCATCGCGGCGGTCCTCTGTGCGCTGGGTGTGTACAGCGTATTCGCGTACGCGGTCGCCAGGCAGCAACGAGAGCTCGGGATTCGGATTGCGCTCGGCGCAACGTCGGCACGCATGGAGATCGATGTGCTGTGGCGGATGGCGCGGGTGGTATCGGCCGGCCTCGCAGCCGGAGTGCTGCTGGCTTTCGCCTCATCGCGGCTCCTCGCCAGCCTGCTGTACGAGGTGTCGCCGCGCGACCCAGCCGCGATCGTGGCCGCGGTGTGCGCGCTCGAGATGGCCGCGCTCGTGGGCGCGTGGTTGCCCGCCCGACGCGCCGGGAGGGTCGATCCAATCGTCGTCCTTCGCGCCGAGTGAGGCCTGCGCGTACTTCAGCCTTCGTCGTGAGCGAGTTGATGAACGCGCTGGTGCGAGACACCGAGTAAACGGGCGGCGTCTCGTGCGCTCATCTTGAGTTTGCCGCCGCGCAACAGGCGCACGGCGCGCCTCGCGGCAAGCGCCGCGCGGCGGTCTTCCTGGTCCGCCCGCTTCCGAAGGGTGGCATAAGCGCGAATCGCCTTCACAGCGGTCGCGGGCAACTTCACGTTGTCGATCAGCTTCGCAGACGCAGCGTCATCGACAAACAAGGCCAGCGCTTCGCGGATGCGCCTTCGCGCTTCGTCCACGGTGCGGCCCTGAGTGTGACACCCGCGCACCTCCCGAATGGACGCAACCCACCACCCCGATTCGTCCCGCGCGTAAGTCACGTGACACGCGTTCATGATTTCCTCAGCCAGCCTTTACCCAGGCACGGTTCAAGGTCTCGCTCAATGCGCCGCGGCAGGCCTGGGCCAATCTCTTCGCCCGAATGGACGGGCACGGTTGTCACGCACGAACCACACTCGATGCGCAGGTGAGATCCCCTCTGACGCGCTTCGACGCAGCCCCTCTCTTTGAGGACGCGCCGGAGTTCTCTCGCCCGCATCGCCACGAGTATAGCGTCGCAGGCCTTGATGTGTCTAGGTCGCTGGACGGATGCCGGCAGCACCCCGCTCGATGGAGACGGCCAACAGCCGAGCCGGCGGCGTCCTCTTGACAATCTAGAGAACAGGTATATCGTGTGTTCTCTAGTGCGTCTAGAGGAGGCGCGGATGCCGTCTGAAGAACGTGGTCTGGTCCAGGGCACGCTGGACATGCTGATCCTGAAGACGCTGGCGCTGGAGCCGATGCACGGCTACGGGATCGGCACCCGGCTGACGCAAATCAGCCGCGGCGTCTTCAACGTCAACGCGGGCTCGCTCTTCCCGGCGCTGCGCCGCCTCGAGCGGGACGGCCTCATCAAGGGCGACTGGCATGCCACCGAAAACAACCGCCGCGCGCGGTACTACTCGCTCACCGCGCCGGGCCGCGCGGCCCTCAAGGCCCAGACCCGCGAGTGGGAGTCACAGGCCGGCGCCATCAATCTGATCCTGAAAGCGTCCCCTGGAGAGCTGTGATGCGCCGAACGAGACGGATCCTCGCCGGTCTGTCGGCCCTCGTTCACCGGACGCGTGCGGACTCCGAGCTCGATGAGGAGCTCCGCGCGTACCTCGCCAGCGCCGTTGACGGCAAGGTGGCCGCCGGCGTGGACCGCGAGGAGGCGCTCCGGCGGGCGCGCGCGGAGTTCGGCAGTGCGGCGGCCGCCAAGGACTGGGTCCGCGACGTCGGGTGGGAATCGCGGCTCGAGTCCGTCTGGCAGGACGCGCGCTATGCCGTTCGCGTCCTGCGCCGCTCGCCCGGCTTCACCGCCGTCGCCGTCGCCACGTTCGCGCTCGGGCTCGGGACGAACGTCGCCATCTTCGCGCTGTCCGACGGGATGCTCTTCAGGCCGCTGCCGTACCGTGACGCCCAGCGCCTCGTCATGATCCAGGGCTACTCGGTCAAGCAGGCGCAGGCGTACACGCGTGTCCTTCGCGTCGATTTCGAGCAGCTGCAGAATCAGCACAGTGGCATCGAGGGCATCGCGACGGCGACCTTCGACACCGCCCTGACATGGATCGGGAGCGACGGCGCCGAGTCGCTCCGGACGTCGGTCGGGACCCCGAACCTGCTCGAGCTGCTGGGCGTCGGCGCGCACATCGGCCGTCCGCTCCGTCCGGGCGACGAGCTGCTGGAGCCGCAGGCGGCGATGCTGACCTTCGACGCCTGGCAGCGCCGCTTCGGCGCGGATGCGTCCGTCGTCGGCCGCACGCTGAGCTTCGAGCAGCGGCGCGTCCAGATCGTCGGCGTTCTGCCGCGCCGCTTCATTTTTCCGCTGCAGGGTTCACTCGCGGACGGCGATCTGTTCTTCGTCGAGCCACTCGATCCCAGGGAGGCGGCCGATCCGAGATCCGGCGTGTGGACCCCGATCGCCAGACTGAAGCCGGGGGTCTCGATCGCGCAGGCGCAGACCGAGATCGACGTCCTGGTCGGCCGTGCGGCGCGGCAGTTCCCGTCCACGCCGCAGGATCGTGCGCTGCGGGTCGCGAACCTGCAGTTTGCGCTCTTCGAGCTGAGCCGCTCGCTGCTCTGGCTCCTCATCGCCGCTGCCGGCGGGGTGATGTTGATCGCGTGCGTCAACCTCGCGAACCTGCTGCTCGCGCGCGGCGCGGCCCGTGAGCGCGAGATCGGCATCCGCACCGCGATTGGCGCCTCGCGGGCCCGGGTCGCGCGGCAGCTCCTCATCGAGAGCATCGTCCTCGGCCTGTTCGCGGGCGGCCTCGCCCTGGTGCTCGCGGCGCTGGCGTTCGACGCCCTGACGGAGTACGTGCCGTCGCGTTACCGGCTGGTGCCGTCCGGGCTCGATGCGAGGACGGCCGGGTTCACGCTGCTCCTGTCCATCGGGGCGAGCATCTTCTTCGGCGTGTTCCCCGCGTTCCGGCTGGCGAAGTCGGACGCGAGCGCCGCCATGCGCGAGACGTGCCGGGCCGGCGCGTCGCGGCCCCTGGGGATGAAGACCGGCGCACTGCTCGTGGCGATCCAGGTCTCGCTCTGCCTCGTGCTGCTCGCCGGGACCGGCCTCACGGCGAACAGCCTGATTCGGCGACGGACCGTCGACCTCGGGTTCACGCACAAGGACGCTCTGGTCCTGAACTTCGGGACGCCTGTGTCGCGGTACCCTACGCCCCAGCACATGTTCGATTTCCGGGCGCGCGTGCTCGAGGACGTCCGCCGGATGCCGGGGGTCGAAGCCGCGGCCATCGACTTCACGCCGTTCGGCGGCGCTGCGCCGATGATGCATGCCGTCGCCGAAGGGTTGCCGGAGGCGACCGGGGTCTGGAGCGTCACGCGTGGGTATTTCGCAACGCTGGGGGTCCCGTTGACCGATGGGCGCGATTTTGCGGAGGAAGAGATTCGCGCGGACGCGCCCGTGACTATCGTCAGCGAGTCGGTCGCGCGCGCGATGTGGCCGGGACAGAGCCCGATCGGCCGTGTGCTCCGCGCCGATCGGCTGCCGTCGCTCACGGTGATCGGCGTCGCTCGCGACGTGCGCGGCGGCTACGGCGGACGCATCCGCCCGGCGGTCTACCGCCCGCTCGCACGCGATCGCTTCCGCACGAGCACGATCGTCGCTCGCGGGTCAGGGGATCCGGACGCGCTCGGCCGCGCGCTGCGAGCCATCGTCCAGCGGCTCGACCCGCGCATCGTCGTCGCACCGCCACGGACCGTCCGCGCGTCGCTCGCGCGGGGCATCGTCGATCCACAGTTTCAGACGTGGCTCTTCGCGCTATTCGGGTTCGTTGGGCTGCTCGTCTCGGCCGTGGGCATCTACGGGGTCATGGCGCACTGGGTCAGCGGCCGCACCCGGGAGCTGGGCGTGCGGCTCGCCCTCGGCGCCGAGCCCGGGCAGTTGAAGGGGTTCGTCATCCGGCAGGCGTCGATCCCGCTGCTCGCCGGCGTCGGCGTCGGCCTCGCCGGCGCGTTCCTGCTGACCAAACGGCTCCAGAGCCTCTTGTACGACGTGACGCCGTACGATCCGCTGACCTTCGTGGTTGTCGTTTTGACGCTGCTGGCCGTCGGCATCGCGGCCGCGTACGTGCCCGCGCGCCGCGCGGCGCGCGTCGATCCGATCGTCGCGTTACGGGCGGAGTAGACAACTCCCAACTTCCACTTCCAACTCCCAAAACGAAGCAAGGGTTGGAAGTCGGGAATCGACCGTGCCAGAAAGGAGTGGGATGCGAATCCTCAGACGATTCGCCAGTGCTTTCCGCGCGATGATTCGCCGCGACCGTGAGGACGCGGAGCTCGACGAGGAGCTTCGTGAGTATCTCGCCGAGGCGGTGGACACGAAGGTGGCGAGTGGATCGAGCCGCGAGGAAGCGGTACGCCAGGCACGCGTCGAAATGGGCAGTCCCGCCGCGGTCAAGGACTGGGTGCGCGACATCGGCTGGGAGTCGCGCCTAGAGAGCCTTTGGCAGGATATTCGGTACGGCGTGCGCATGTTGCGCCGCGCTCCCGGATTCGCCCTTGCCGCCGTGGCGTCGCTCTCGATCGGACTGGCAGCCACAACGGCAACCTTCAGCGCCATCAACGCGATCCTGCTCCGGTCCGTCCCGGCCGTCCGCGACCCCGCGCAGCTCGCGCACGTGTACCTGAAGGCGCCGTGGCTCGCCGGGCCCGCGGCGCGCGCTGAGGATTACGAGAGGCTCCGCGAGGCACTGCCGGCCTTCTCAGGCCTCGCCGCATTTGCGGAAACGACCGTGGCTGCCGGCGTGGGCGGCGAGCCGTTCGTCGCACGCGCCGTATTCGCCTCGCCGAACTACTTCGAGGTGCTCGGCACCCCGCCGGCCGCCGGTCGTCTGACCGACGGCACGAGGGCGGCGCTGCCGATCGCGGCGGTCAGTCACGCCTTTGCCGTGAAACACTTTGGCGGCCGAGACCATGCACTCGGACACGCGCTCTCGGTCAACGGGCAGACGCTGCAGATCGTCGGCGTCACTCCGGCGGGCTTCATCGGCCACCGCATCGCCGGCGTCGGGGACGAGCGCGCGGAGAAACCGCAGCTCTGGCTCCCCCTTGCGATGCACCCTGCAGGGGCTGCAGGGCAGCGATGCCGAACGCGATTTCGCGCACGTGGCGGCCGCCACGCTCCGTCTCGACGTGTTGCAGTACACCCCGGAGCGCGGGCGCGCGTTTCAGGACGAGCTGCTGGCGCGGGTCGAGGCGCTTCCGGGGGTGACCTCGGCGGCCATCGCCCCATTCGAGCCGTTCGGCGGTACGACCGGCATCACCTTTCGGGACCCTTCCAGCCGGCATCCTGATTTCAATTACGCGGAGGGTGGCGCCCTGCGCGGACGCTTCCTCGAGACCGCCGGGATACGCGTGCTGGCGGGACGCACCTTCAGCGATGCCGATCGCCGGCAGGCCACACCGGCCGCCGCCGTGATCAGCCAGGGGCTGGCGAACCGGCTCTTTCCCGGTGGCGAGCCTCTCGGCCAGAGGCTGTTCATCGCCGACGGCGATCGTCCGCGCTTCGAGGTCGCGATCGTCGGCGTCTGCGCCGACGTGAAGACGCGCCTGTTCAGCAGGGGCGAGCGCGCGGCCAAAGCCATCTACCTGCCGGTGCCGCTGAACTACGACTCGGCGTTCACGCTCTGGATCCGGACCTCGGGCGATCCGGCGCAGGTGTTGCCGCATGTGCGCGCGGTGGTACGCGACATGGATTCCCGGTTGCCCTTGCTCAGGGCGGCGCCCGTGGAGACGTGGCGGGATCACGCCCTGGGACCCGGACGCTGGATCGCGACCGGCCTCGCCGCGATGGGCATCGTGGCCCTCGTGCTCGCCGCCGGGGGACTCTACGCGCTCATGGCGTTCGTCGTGGCGCGACGGCGCCATGAGATGGCGATCCGGCTTGCCCTCGGCGCCAGCGCCACGCAGTTGCTGCGGCTGATGCTCGGGGAGGGCATGAAACTGTCCGCCAGCGGCATGGCGACGGGCCTCGCGCTCGCGGCGATCGCGGCGTACGGCGGGCGCGCCCTGCTCCTCGGCATCTCACCGTTCGATCCGGCCGCCTTCCTGGGCGTCGCGGCGCTGCTCGGCGCGGTCGCGCTGGTGGCCTCTTTCTTCCCCGCGCGCCGCGCGGCACGCCTCGATCCCGTCGCGACGCTGCGACGACAATAGCGACCACGGCGCCCCTGAGAGGCTCATAGCCTGGCGGGCCTAAGAGGCCCGCCCTACATGTAGGCCGGGGCTCTGAGCCCCGGCCGCAGCCGTCCGGCGTGCTATTCTTTTTGCTTATGCCCAAGACACTCCGTGCCCTCTTGCTCGTCCCGGTGGTGGTGATGCTCGCCTGCAGCCGTCCGGCCGCGCAGTCGCAGCAGGACATCGACGCGCTCAAGAAGCAGATCGAGGCGATGCAGAAGGACCTCGACGAGATCAAGACCTTCCTGAAGGCCGCGACCGGCGGGCGCTACGGGGCGCCGACGGTCACGAACAGCACCCTCGATCTGTCGGGCGCGCCGGTCAACGGGTCGCCGACCGCGCCGGTGACGCTGGTCGAGATCTCCGACTATCACTGCCCGTTCTGCCGCCGGCACTTCCAGCAGACGCAGCCGCAGATCAACGCCGAGTTCATCAGCACGGGGAAGGTCCGGTACGTGTTCCTGCACTTCCCGATCGACCAGCTCCATCCGGATGCGTTCCGGTCGCACGAGGCGGCGATGTGCGCGAGCGACCAGGGGAAGTTCTGGCAGCTCCACGCGAAGCTGTTCGAGTCGCCCGCCCGGACGCCGGTCGATCTCGCCGCGCGCGCGAGCGACGCGGGGCTCGACATGGCCGCGTTCCGCGCGTGCTTCGACGCAGGGAGGCACGCCGGCGAGGTGAAGGCGAGCGTCCAGCGCATTCAGCAGCTCGGCGTCTCGGGCACGCCGATGTTCCTCGTCGGCCGCACGCCGGCGCCCGGCCAGCCGTTCAAGGCGCTGTCGAGCCTGGAAGGGGCCCAGCCGTTCGCCGCGTTCAAGGACAAGATCGACGCGACCCTCGCGGCGAAGTGACTTGACCGGCCGGGCCGGAGCAGCTACACTCCTGATCAGGAGTTACGCCCATGCCCGCCGCCCGCCGCCCCGCGCTCCGCTACCCGCAGTCCCGCCACGATCCAGGATCCGCGCCGGACCTGGCGGATCGCGCGACGCGCGACCGGCTGAGCGGCCCCGCGCTGCGGGCCTTCTTCAACATCATGGCGCGCTGGAAGGTCCGCGACGAGGACGCCCGCGCGCTCCTTGGCGGCATGACCAACGGGCCCTACTACGAGTGGAAGCGCGACCCCGACCGCGTCCTCGACGTCGATCGCCTCACGCGCGTCTCGCTGCTCGTCGGCATCTTCAAGGCGCTCAACGTGCTCTATTCCCGGACGCTTGCCGATCACTGGATCCACCTGCCGAACACGAATCGCGTGTTCGCGGGCGCCACGCCGCTCGACTATCTGTCGCACGGCGGCGTCCCCGCGTTGCTGACGGTCAGGCGGCTGCTGGACGCCCGGCGCGCGGGTTGATGGCGATCCCACCGGCCCGGCCGCTGCGGCAGTCCGACACCCATCGTCTCGTTCCGTGCCGGTATCTGCCCGGCGGCGACAGCGTTCTCACGCGGATTGCCGACGATGACGCGCACCTGGCGGCGATCTTCGAGCTGGACGCCATCACGAACGAGCGGCTGAGCGCCGAGCGGGGCCGGGGCGCCGGCATCGGTCCCGAGGAGCTGGTCGCGGCCGTGCCGTGCGCCGCGGTCGTCAATGCCGTGTTCTGTCATCCGCATCCGCTGGGCGCGCGCTTCAACGGACCCGATCGCGGCGCGTGGTACGCCGGCTTCGAAATCGAGACCGCGCAGGCCGAGGTGGCGTTTCACAAATCCGTCGAGCTCGCCGAGGTGGGGTGGCCTGAGGAGTCGGTTGCGTACGAGGACCACCTGGCGGACTTCAACGCGGAGTTCCACGACCTGCGCGGCGCACGCGGAGTCCGCGCGGTGCTCGACCCTGACAGCTACGTAGCGTCGCAGGCGCTCGCGGAGACGCTCCTCGAGGCGGGCTCGCTGGGGATCGTCTATCCGAGCGTGCGCCGGTCAGGCGGCACGTGCCTCGCGTGCTTCCGCCCCGCGCTCGTCGGCCACGTCAGGAAGTCTGACCGATGGAAGCTCGACGTCACGAGGGGCGGCAGGGCGACATGGAAATTGGTGAATTCGTGAGTTGGTGAATTAGTGAATTGACGACGTGGCTACATTCACCAACTTGCCACAAATTCACCACCCCCCCACCCACCAATTCACCAATTCACTAACCCACGAATTCACCAATTGCACGCGTCAGTACCGCGCCGGGCTCTCCCCGATGCCGATGATGCTGCACGCCTGGATCGTCTTGAGGCCCAGCTCCCGCGCGCGTTCGACCACTTCATCGTCGTCGGCGCCGGGATTCAGCCAGACTTCCGGCACGCCTTTGCGCGCGAGCTCCTCGACGACCTTCACGCCCACGCTCCCCGGAACATAGACCGTCGCCAGGTCGATCGTCCCGGGCACGTCGAGCACGGACGCGTAGGTCCTGTGCCCCTCGACGTCCGGCTCGTTCGGATTGATCGGAATGACGGTGTAGCCCTGGCGCTCGAAGGCGCGCAAGGCCTTGTTGCCGAACTTGCCGCGATTGCTCGAGGCGCCAATCACCGCCACGATCTTCGACATCACCCCATTGTAATTGTGAGTTTGTGAATTGGTGAATTAGTGAGTTGGTGAATAAGCGAGTTGAGGAGCAACCGGCACCGCCGTTCGGACGGACGAACTCGGCCGGATGCCGGCAATTCAGCGATTTCAGTAATTCACCAATTCACGAATTCACCAATTACAATGGTCTGTATGGCGACGCTGGCTGAGGTCCTCGAGGAGAGAACAGCCGAGGCCGCTCCTGAGTTGGTCGAACACATCTCGAAGGAGCGCATCCGCTGCTACGCGTGCGGCCACGAATGTCCGATCCCCGACGGCGCCGTCGGCGTGTGCAAGGTCCGGTTCAACCGCGGCGGCGTGCTGCGCGTGCCCTTTGGGTACGTGGGCGGCGTGCAGTGCGACCCGATCGAGAAGAAGCCGTTCTTCCACGCGCGCCCGGGCGCGCTCGCGTTCAGCTTCGGGATGCTGGGATGCGACCTGCACTGCTCGTACTGCCAGAACTGGGTCACCTCGCAGGCGCTGCGGGATCCGGAGGCGATCTCTCCGCCGCTCGATGCCGATCCTGACGCCATCGTCGCCGAAGCGAAGCGCTTGAACTCGCGTGTGGTCGTCAGCACCTACAACGAGCCGCTCATCACGAGCGAGTGGGCGGTCGCGATTTTCAGGGAGGCCAAAGCCGCGGGGCTGATGACCGCGTACGTGTCGAACGGGAACGGCACGCCGCGCGTCCTGGACTACATCCGGCCGTGGGTGGATCTGTACAAGGTGGACCTCAAGAGTTTCGCCGACCGCCATTACCGCGAGCTGGGCGGCCGGCTCGAGCCCATTCTGTACACGATCCGCACGCTGCACGAGATGGGCATCTGGCTCGAGATCGTCACGCTGCTCATTCCGGGCTTCAACGATTCGCAGGACGAGATAGAAGGGCTCACCAGCTTCATCGCAGGCGTCTCGCCCGATATTCCGTGGCATGTGACGGCGTTCCACAAGGACTACCGGATGAACGATCCGGAAAACACGACGCCGGAGATGCTCATGCGCGCGGCTGACACGGCCAAGCGCAACGGGCTGCGCTACGTTTACGCGGGCAACCTGCCGGGACGCGTGGGGGATCTGGAAAACACGCGGTGCCACAACTGCGGCGCGCTCCTCGTCGAGCGATACGGGTACTTCATCCAGGAGTACCGGCTGACGCCGGAGGGCACCTGCCCTCAGTGCGCCACCGTCATCCCGGGCCGCTGGGGACGCGCCTTCGACGGCCAGGTGGCCGCGACCCCGTTCCTCCCGGGCACCCGGCGGTTTCGCCTGGTGTAATGTTGCGCAGCCCTTCCGCCTTCGCGCGAAGCGCTTCGGCGGACCGCCGTAGCCTTGGCGAAGGCTGGTTAGGGCTGCCTCGCGTGTTGCGCAGCCCTTTAGGGCTGCCTTGACACGGTCCCGGCCGGTGCCTATACTTCCCGGAGTACGAACACAACATCAGCGATTTCCTGATTTCCTCTGTCCCGCGGGGCTCGCGCCGGCCGCCTCATTCTTCCCGCCCCGCCAGCAATAAAGTCGACACTGCCAGACAACCTACAACCTCTTGATTGACCGACAGCGCCAGTAGTCTCATGCCTACCACCAACAAACGCACATCCGGCCGTCCATCCGGTTCCGATCAGGCCGTGGCTCCGGAGCCACAGAACGGCGAGCAGCCGCAGAACGCGCAGACAGCGCCCCAGACACCGCCACAGACAGCGCCCCAGACACCGTCACAGCCGGCGGCTCAGACGCAGGGCCAACCCCGCCAGGGCGGGGAGGAGCCGCGCCGCGGCAAAGGGCTGAACATCACCGAACTGAAGGACATGCCCATCCCGAAGCTCACCCAGGTGGCGAAAGACCTGAACGTCGCCGGCGCCACCGGGATGCGCAAGCAGGAGCTGATCTTCCAGATCCTGAAGGCGCAGACCGAACAGAGCGGGTTCATCTTCTCCGAGGGTGTCCTCGAGGTGCTGCCCGACGGCTTCGGCTTCCTGCGCGCGCCCGACTACAACTACCTGCCGGGCCCGGACGACATCTACGTGTCGCCGTCGCAGATTCGCAAGTTTGACCTACAGACCGGCGACACCGTGTCGGGGCAGATACGGCCGCCCAAGGAAGGGGAGCGCTACTTCGCGCTCATCAAGGTCGAGGCCGTCAACTTCGAGTCCCCCGAGCAGGCGCGCGACAAGCTGTTTTTCGAGAATCTGACGCCGCTCTACCCGCAGGAACGCTTCGTCCTCGAGACGACGCCCGACGCCTTGTCGGGACGGGTCATGGACCTCATGGCGCCCATCGGCAAGGGGCAGCGCGGCCTCATCGTCGCGCCGCCGCGCACCGGCAAGACGATGCTGCTCCAGAGCATCGCGCAGTCGGTGGCGAAGAACCATCCCGAGGTCTTCCTGATCGTGCTGCTCATCGACGAGCGGCCGGAGGAAGTCACCGACATGCAGCGCTCGGTCAACGGCGAGGTCATCTCCTCGACGTTCGACGAGCCCGCGCAGCGCCACGTGCAGGTCGCCGAGATGGTGATCGAGAAGGCGAAGCGCCTGGTCGAGCACAAGAAGGACGTGCTGATCCTGCTCGACTCGATCACGCGTCTCGCGCGCGCCTACAACTCGGTCATCCCGCCGTCAGGCAAGGTCCTGTCAGGCGGTCTCGACTCGAACGCGCTCCAGAAGCCGAAGCGCTTCTTCGGCGCCGCGCGCAACATCGAGGAAGGCGGCTCGCTCACGATCATCGCCACCGCGCTCATCGACACCGGCTCGCGCATGGACGACGTGATCTTCGAGGAGTTCAAGGGAACCGGCAACATGGAGATCCACCTGGACCGGAAGCTCACCGACAAGCGCGTGTTCCCGTCGATCGACATGCAGAAGAGCGGCACGCGGAAAGAGGAACTGCTCCTCGCGCGCGAGGATCTCAACCGCGTCTGGGTGCTCCGGAAGGTGCTCGCGCCGCTGTCCGCGGTCGAAGCGATGGAACTGCTGCTCGACAAGATGGGAAAGACGAAGTCGAACCAGGACTTCCTCGCGTCGATGCAAAAGATGGGATAGGGGATCAACTCCCAACTACCAACGCCCAACCTTCCGACGAATGGACCTTTGAGGTTGGAAGTTGGGCGTTGGGAGTTGGGAGTTTACTTCTTCACCGTGAGATTCAACTCTCCGATCGATTCCTCAGCAACCGTGAGCTTTGTCGCGCGGTCGCGCAGCTCTTCCAGGAACTCGGGATCGTTCAACTGCCACGTCTGCACGTAGTCCAGCGCGATGGCGAGATACTGGCCTGGCCGGACCGTCTCGAGGCGGAAGTTGCCTGACTGGTCGGGACGCGCGGAACGCAGGGTGTCGGCGGCCGTGAACCACTTCGATGCATCGCTCGGGAACAGCAGCACGGTCCCATTCGCCGGCTTCCCCTTGTCGTCGGTGATGCGTCCCGCGATCGTGGGAAAGCGCTTCGTGATCACGATGCGTGCGCCGGCTACGTGCTGTCCTCCGCGGACATCCAGCGGCGTCTGGGCGTAATCCGTCCCGCCGATCTCGATGCTCTTGACCGCCCATCCCGCTGGCAGCCAGACGCGCAGGATCGACGGGCCGAGAAGGCCTTTGAACGTGAAAGCCCCATCGGCTCCCACCAGCCCGTTGTCGTCACCCATGACGATCATCGGCGCCTGCCGGTCGGGCGTGATCGGATCCGGCACGACGCGCAGCCGCGTGACGGACGTGGGGAGCGGCTGTCCGTCGTCGGTCACAACGTGCCCCGACAATGTGCCGGCCGCGCCCGTCGTCAGCGTGATGCCTTCCACATCCGTGCCCTGCATGAACAGGATCGTTGTTGCGCGTTCCGTTCCGCGCTCCCGATCGGTCGCGGTGGCCTCCAGTTCATATTCGCCTGGAGGAACGTTGCGAATGGTCCACGACCCATCCGCGGCCACCTTGGTCCCGCTGACGCTGCTCGCCATGCTGGAGACTGGCCCTCTGATGTATTGATCCAGACTGACGGTGGCGCCGGCGAGCGGTGCGCCGTCGGAGCGAAGCGCGGTGCCTGAGACGGTTGCCGCTCGCCCCGGAACGAGAGCGAAGTCGATCGCGGCCACCTCCTGTCCGACCGCGACCTTGACGCGCTGCGCCTCGGCCGCGCTCGCGGTGCCCGGGAAGTATGTGGTGGCGTATCCCAGCACCTGCCTGTCGCGATCCTTGCTGACCCACGATTCGCGAAAGAGCGCCATGATCACGTAATCACCGGGCGAGAGCGCGCCGACACGGTACTGACCGGTGTCGTCCGTGTTCGTAATGTCCGAAACCGGTACGAGCCGCCGGCGCCCGCGAAAGAACTGCACCTGCATCGCAGCGACGGTGACACCGGAGACCGGTTCGCCCGTCTCGTCGAGGATCTGGCCGGTGATCGCACCCGCGCGCGGCAGACGGAAATCGATCGCGTCAACCGTCTCCCCGTCGGCGAGCTGCAAGGGCTTCCCCGGCTCGCCGGGGCGCCGCTGTCCGTACTGGAGCGGAAGGTATCCGCCGCGGCTCACCTGGATCGTGTAGCGTCCGGCGGGCAGGTCCCGAACTTCGTAGGCGCCTTCCAGGTTGGTGCTCGCGGTCTTCGGCTCGGACAATTCGGGCGCCGAAATGCGCACGCGGACGCGCCGCAGCGGCCGCTCGGTATCCGCCGCAACCACGTGCCCCCGGAGGATGGCCGTGCCTTTCTGCGGTGCGACGATGTCACGCCTCGGACGTTGCGGCTGCTGGGGCTGGACCGACACCTGCGGGCTCGCAAGGAGAACGAGGCTCACAACTCCCAATTCCCAACGCCCGATTCCCAAACGTGGGGGTTGGGAGTTGGGGGCCGGGAGTTGCCGTTTGACTCTCAGCGTCACGACTTCGGATCTCCCCGTGTCAACCGTGACCTTTGTGGCGCGGTCGCGTAACTCTTCCAGGAACTCCGGATCGTTCGCCTGCCATTGCTCGATGTTCTCGACGGCGACGACCAGGTAATCGCCCGGACGAACCGCGTCGAAGCGGAACAGGCCCGACTTTCCCGGACGCGCGGTGCGCAGCGCGCCCGATCCCTCAGTCCATTTCGAGGCGTCGGCGGCAAACAGCAGTACCGAGGCATCGACGCCAGCGTCCTTCTCATCGGTAATGTGTCCCGATATGGATGGCAGGCTTCTGCTGATGATGAGGCGCGCGCCGGTGGTCCGCTGCCCGCCGCGGAGCTCCAGCGGCCCGTCCGCGTAGTCGCGGCCGCTGATCTCGATCGCCTTCAGCGCCCATCCGGCCGGCAGCCCCAGCAGGCGAATCAGCGATCCGCCCGCCACGGCCTCCAGCGTGAAGCGGCCATCCGCGGCGATGACACCATTGTTCTCGGGTCCTCTCCGGGAGCCGCTCGACATGCCCGAAGCGATCCGCCGCGCGTACACGCGGATCGGCGAAGCCGCTTCGGGTAGCGGACTGCCATCGTCGGTCACGACCTGACCGGCAAGCGTGCCGCCGCCGTCGGCGACGAGCGCCACTCCCTCGAGATCGACTCCCTGGACCTGGAGCGTCAGCGACGCCATCTCGCCGGGCCGCTCGCGGTCCACGCTGGCGACCTGCAGCTGATACTCACCGCCGGGAACGTTGCGCAGCGTCCAGGTCCCGTCCGGCGCGACGCGCGAGTTTCCGGCCATGCTCATAATCCCGCCGCCGGGTCCCATGACTTCCTGCGACAACATCACGGTGCTGCCGGCGAGCGGGAGTCCGTCGGACCCCACAGCCGTTCCTGACACGTTGGCTGTCTTGATCGGCACGAGGCCGAATTCAATCGGGCCGACCTGTTGGGAGAGGCCGACCTTGACGCGCTGCGCCTCCGCGGCGTTCGCGGTTCCGGGAAAGTATGACGGCGTGTACCCCAGAGTCTGTTTCTGTTTGTCGGGTCCGTCAATCGTCCACGTCTCGCGCAGCGTGGCCATGACCACGTATTCGCCAGGGGGCAGTCCCAGCAGGCGGAACTGTCCCACGTCGTCGGCGTGCGTCGGCGGACTGATGGGCACCAGCCGGCGGCGCCCCTGGAAGAACTGCGGCTGCATCGCCCAGACGGTGGCGCCCGCGACGGTGTCGCCGGTCTCGTCGGTGACCCGGCCGGTAATCACGCCGGCGCGCTGAAGCGAGAAGTCGATCTTGTCGAGCCTCTCGGCGTCGGAAATCTCCAGCGGTTTCCCGGGCTCGTTCGAACGCCGCTGTCCGTATTGGAGCGTGATGTATCCGCTGCGCGTGACGCTGACCGTGTATCGTCCCGCAGGGACCTCGGCGAGCTCGTACTCACCATCGATGTCCGTGCTTGTTGTACGCGGCTGCCCCAGTTCTGGGGCCGAGAGACGAATCTGCGCGCG
This sequence comes from Acidobacteria bacterium RIFCSPLOWO2_12_FULL_66_21, assembly GCA_001767455.1. Taxonomy (GTDB): domain Bacteria; phylum Acidobacteriota; class Vicinamibacteria; order Vicinamibacterales; family 2-12-FULL-66-21; genus 2-12-FULL-66-21. The sequence continues at coordinate 82,331 of MELC01000039.1, read as the reverse complement.
CCGGAGCGGCTTGCCGGTGACGGCGCTGACGACGCGCCCTTTGATGAGGGCCGTGCCCTTGACGTCAGTGCTCGCGTTGGGCGAAGGAGGTTGCGGCTGGCCGGGCCTCTGCGCTTGCGCGGGCGGAGAGCCCTGCGCGGTGAGGAGCATGAGCGCGAAGCAGAGAGGCGTGAGCATGATTGTTTGACCTCACTTCCGCAGCGTCAGCGACACCGCCGCGGCACCCTGCCCCTGCCGCAGCGTCACCTTCGTCGCCGTCTCGACGAGCTCTTTGAGCACCTCGGGATCGTTCCACGATCCCTCCTCGATGAAGTCGCGGGCGGCCACCAGATATTCACCCTCGGGCAGCATTGCCAGTTGGAACGCGCCGGCGTGGGTCGGACGGATGGTCCGTATGAGGCGGGAGCCTTCGACCCAGAGCGCGGGATCGGCAGGAAACAGGATCACCAGTCCCTGGGCCGGTTGTCCCTTCTCGTCGAGCAGTGTGCCGCGAACCCCCGGGAGCGTCTTCGTCAGCACGATCGTCAACCCGTCCATCCGTTGACTGTTGCCGATCTCGACCGGCAGATCGGCGTAGTCATGACCCTCGTGATCGATGGATTTGACCGCCCACCCGGACGGCAGGGGCCCGATCGATATCTGTTGACGACCGAACACTTCACTCACCTCGAAGGTCATGTCGTCGCGGACCCGCCCGTTCTCCTGATCGTACCTTCCGCTGCCGGCGCTGGAGTCGACAGACCGTGTGGACACGCGCATCCGTGGGGTCGAGGTCAGCGGCGTGCCGTCGTCAGTGATGACTTTGCCGGAAAGAAATCCCCCCGATCCGGCCACGAGCGACACGCCATCGATATCTGCGCCAGTCACCGTCACGACAGCCTCCGCCATCTCTGTCCGGCGGTCTTTGTCGCCGGCAAGCCGGACCGACAGTTTGTATTCGCCGGGCGCGATGTTCCTGATCGTGAACGACCCATCCGCTTTGATCGTCCCGCCGCCGAATCCATACGACGACATGTTGCCGGGGCCCGCGAATTCCTGCGTGACGGATACCGATTCGCCTGTCATGGGCAAGCCGTTCTGGCTGATCACCGTGCCCGAAATCGTCGCGACGCGTCCGGGCACCAGAGAAAGGTCGATCCCCGCCAATTCCTGACCCACGCCGAGTTTGACGCGCTGCGCCTCGGCCGGAACGGGCGTTCCCGGATAGTACGTGGGAGCGAATCCGGTCCGCTGCGTGTCATCGCCTTCAACGGTCCAGGTCTCGCGAGTGGTGCCCATGACGTAGTAGTCGCCGGGCTGCAGTCCGATTAGCCTGAATTGACCGGTGTCGTCGGTAGAGGCCGCGCCTGAGGTGGGTACCAGCCGGCGCTTGCCCCTGAAGTACTTCACCTGCATGAGAAAGATGCTCACGCCCGCGAGGGGGTCCCCGACTTCGTCGGTCACGTGGCCGGTGATGACGGACATGCGCGGCAGCGCGAACTCGACGCGATCGATGGTCTGTCCGTCCGCGACCTGAATCGGCCGTCCGGGCTCACCCGGCCTGCGCTGTCCGTACTGGAGCCGGAGGAATCCGCTGCGGCTCGCCGTCACCGTGTACCGTCCGGCTGGCAGTTCCTTGAACTCGAAGGCTCCGGCTGTCGTGGTGCTGACACTGCGTGGCTCGGACAACGCCGTGGACGACAGACTGACCTGCGCCCGCCGTAATGGTTTGCTGCCGTCGGCATTGACGACGCGGCCCGTGATGATGGCGGTCCCTTTTTTCTCCGCCGCGGTGTCGCGCGCGGGCGATTGCGCCGCGCCGGTTGTTTGCGTCTGTGTCGCCTGAGACCCCTGCGCGGCGAGGAGCGCGAGCGCGAAGCAGAGTGGCGTCAGCATGGCGGCCCCTGGGCTAGGGCTCTCTCTCGGCTAAGGACGCAAGGGAAAGCTGGATGGTTGTCTTCTGCGCCGCTTCCAGCGTCACCCTGGTCGCGACACGCCGCAGACGCTCGAGAAAGGCCGTGTCCTGCCACTGGCCCTCCTCGACGTAATCGAGAGCGGCAACGAGGTACTTGCCGGGCGGCAGGCCGGCAACGCGGAACAGACCGCGATGATCCGGCCGGTCGGCGCGCACGAACCGGGTTTCAGGACTCCAGCGGCTCGCGTCCTCGGAGAAGACAATCGCCGTGTAGTCGCCAATCGCGTGGCCCGCCTCGTCGTGCACCTCTCCCGATATCTCTGTCGGCTTGTCGTCGACGACGACGGTGAGTCCGGTGACGCGCTGGCCGCGCGTGAACGTCATCGGCTGATCCGTGAGGTCCGTGTCGCCCAGCATCACCGCCTTCAGCCACCAGCCGGACGCGATGCTGGGCGTGCGCCACACGCGCGACCCGATGAGCGCACCCAGCTCGAATGAGCCGTCGGGTCTCAATCGCGCCGTGGGCGACTGCTGGCCGGTGCCCGGACCGACTGCGCGCAGATCCACAGAGACCGGCAAGGGAGTGCCCGACGCGGAAATGACGCGCCCACTTGCCGTCGCACCCCTGCCGACCACCAACGTCAGGCCCGTCAGGTCGGCGTCGCGGACCTCGATCGACACGGATCCGTCGGCGCCTGACTCACTGCGCGCCAGCAGATCGTAGTTGCCCGGCCTGACGCCGGCGACGGAGAACCGGCCGTCGGCGTTGGCCACGGCACCGCCAATGATTCCTCCGAACAACGGAGTGCCCGGACCGTCATTCAGGCTGACGCGCACAGCGAGCGGTGCGCCGGTCTCGTCGACCACGCGGCCCGACACCTGCGCCGTCCTGCTGGGCATAACGGGCAGCGAGGTATTGACGATCTCTTGTCCCAGCGTGACCCGGATTGCTTGCGCTTCCGCAAATTGAGTTGTCCCTGGGTAGTAGGTCGTCCCGTAGCCGGACGGTTCGTCGCTGAACGCGCGCACGCGGATGTCGCGCTCCCTCGCCATTACGTAATAGTCGCCAGGCGCCAGTCCGGCGAGCCGGAACTCGCCGATGTCGTTCGTCACGCCGCGCGCGACGCTGACGAGCCGCCGCTGGCCGTTCCGAAAGGCGTATCGTGCCGCGACCACCCACATCTGGCTCACCGGCTCGTTCTCGTCATCGAGAATGACGCCGCCGATTGCGGCCGCGCGCGGCAGCAGCACGTCGACCCGGGCGAGCGTTTCGCCCGCCGCGAGCTCGATGCGGCGCCCTGGCTCGAACGGCCGGCGTTGACCGTAGTCGAGCGTCAGATACTGCGCGTTGCTCGCGGTGATCGTGTAGCGGCCGGCGGGAAGATCCGCGAGCCGGAACTTGCCTTCGATGTCGGTACGCACGGTCCGTCGCCGAGAAAGCTCGGCCGCCGACGCGCGGACGATCGACCGCTTGAGCGGCGTCTTCCCGTCGTCTGCGTACACCGTGCCGGAGATCGTGCCGGAGGCGACGGCCGGCCTGCGCTGGATGTCACGCGCAGGCTGCTGCGGGTCCCCGACGAGCGCGCACAGAAGCAAGAGGCAGGAGGTCATCATCGCACGTGCAGGACGAGGGAGACGTGCTGCCCCACCTCGAGTGTCATGGATGACGCGGTTGAACGCAGGCGTTCAAGGAACTCCGGGTCGTTCCACTGGTTCTCCTCGATCTCGGCGAGCGCCGCGATCCGATATCTCGCCGGCGGCAGACCTTCGATGCTGAACCGTCCGGTCTGATCGGGCCGCGCAGTCTTCACGAATCGCGACCAGCTCGTCCAGAGGCTGGTGTCTTCAGGGAAGACAATGACTGTGTAGCGCTCCGCCGGCTTGTTGTCACGCGTGACCGCCGATCCATCCACCGTCGTGTCATCCGTCGTCAACACGATCTCGAGATCGCGGACGACCTCCGCGGCTCGGAACACGATCGGCGTGTCGGTGACGTCTTCTTCACCGCGCCTGACGGCTTTCAAATACCAGCCGCGCGGCAGCGACTGTGGCCGGATGATGCGAGGGCCGAGGAGGAAATCCCAGTCGAACGTCCAGTCGTCCTTCACGACGCCGCCGAAGCCCGTGCCGAATATGAGCGTGTCGCCGACAGGTACCGCGTTGATCTTGGCATCCGCGGCCCGCGCGGGCGGCACACCCGCGGGAGGCACGACGCGTCCAACCATGCGGCCGCCGCGGGTGATTGGCACGATCAATCCCGTGATCTCGTCGCCGCTGACGTCGAGCGGCACGACGGCGCCTTCGTTGGGCTTGCTGTTCATGCGGGCGTGCAGCTCGTATCGGCCCGGCGCCACGCGAGGCAACAGGAAACCGCCGTCAGCGCCCGAGTACGTGTCGGCGCCGATGCCCGCGCCGGGACCGTTCCCAATCGCCTGGAGCACGAGCCAGACGTTCGCCGCGGGTTGCCCGTCGCCGGAAAGGACGGTGCCGGCGACCCGCGCCGCATGCGCGGGCAGCAGGGCGATGTCGATCCCGGCCGTGTCCAGCCCCGCGCGAACGGCCACGCCGCGTGCGTCCTTGAGGTCGGCGGTCGAAGGATATGCCGTCTTCACGAAGCCGATGTCCGCATCCATCTCCGAGCCAAAGCCGTCCAGCCGCTCGGCTGCGACGACGTAGTAATCACCGGGAGGCAACTGGCTGATGCGATAGTCCCCAAGGTCGTTCGTGGTGGCGCCGCCGGCGGAGACGAGCGCGCGACCACGTTCGTCGTACCCCGTCTTCATGGCCGACACCCAGGCATTGCTGACGGGCTCGCCGAGCTCGTCAAGCACGCGGCCGGTGATGGCGGCCGCCCGCAGCAGCACGAAATCGATCGCGTCGACGGTCCGGCCCGCGGCAATGTCGAGCGGCCTGCCGGCCTTCTCGGGAAGCTTCTGCTGGTACTGGAGGGTGATGTACCGCGGTTTCGACGCGGTGACCGTCACGCGCGCGGCGGGAACGTCTTTGAATTGGAACGTGCCGTCGGGCCCCGTGCGCGTGAATCGTTCAAGTGCGTTCGGCCCGGGGGTCACGGACGTCAGCGCTACCCGGGCCATCCGCAGCGGTCGACCGGTGGCGCCATCGGTCACGCGCCCTCGCACCGTCGCGCCGGCCGGCGCGCCCGGCGGCGCGGGGGCCTGCGGCGCCTGCGCCGCGAGAGGCGGCAACGCAAGCAGAAGCGCGACGGCGAGCGTCAGCCCTTGCCTCATTTCTTCAGCGTGAGCGTGACCGCTTCGATCTCTCCCTCGCCGAGCGTCAGCCTCGTGGCGCGATCGCGCAGGCTCTCGAGGAACTCCGGGTCGCTCCACTGCCACGACTCGACGTAGTCGAGCGCGATCACCAGGTAGTCGCCGGGACGCACGCTCTGGAACCTGAACGTGCCGGACTGATCGGGACGGCTGCCGCGCGCGGCGCCCGAGTCCTCGATCCACTTCGACGCGTCCGCCGGGAAGAGAATCACGGTGCCGTCCGCGGCGTTGGCGCGGGCATCGACGATGCGGCCGGCGAGCGAGGGGAACCTGCTGGTGAGCACGATTCTCGCGCCGTCGATCCGCCGGCCGCCGCGCACCTCGAAGGGCGCGTCGACGTAATCACGGCCGCCGATATCGACGCTCTTGATGGCCCAGCCCTGCGGCGGGTTCAGGCGGATCAGCGACGGCCCGCGCACGCCGGTCAGCTCGAACTTGCCCTCGGCGTCAATCTGCCCGCCGCCGCCCATGAACCGCACGCCTGCATCGCCCAGGCTCTGCGCCGAGACCCGCGTTTTCAGGACCGCGGGCGGCAACGCACCTCCATCATCGGTCACCACCTGGCCTGCGATGACGCCGCCCGCGTCGGCCACGAGCGAGACTCCATCGAGGTCCGTCCCGGTCACCGAGATTGTCGTCGTCGCGCTCTCGGCAGGACGGCCGGGGTCGCCCGTGCCGCCCGCCTCGGCCGAAAGGCGGTACTCGCCCGGTGGCACCTCTTTCAGGGTCCACGCGCCGTCGGCGCCGACCTTGGCGCTGCCGACCATGCTTGAGGACATCATCGTGCGGCCGGTCATCTCCTCCATGACCATCACGCTCGACAGGGGCGCGCCGTCAGAGCGAAAGGCCGTGCCCGAGACGGAGGCGACGCGTCCCGGCAGCATCGCGAAATCGATGCCGCCGACTTCCTGGCCGACCGCGACTTTCACGCGCTGTGCCTCGGCGGCGTTTCCGGTGCCCGGGAAGTAAGACGGCAGGTACGAATACACTTCCTTCACGTCCCCCTCGACCGTCCACGTCTCCCGGATTCTCGCCATGATGACGTAGTCGCCCGGAGTCACGGCAAGAAGCCTGTACTGGCCGGTATCGTCCGTCCGCGCCTGCTGGCCGGTGGGCACGAGTCGCCGGCGGCCCCGGAAGTATTGCGCCTGAAGCGCCCAGACGTTCACGGCGGCGAACGCCTCGCCGGTTTCGTCCGTGACGCGCCCGCTGATGGCGCCGGCGCGCGGCATCACGAAGTCGACGCGTTCGACTGTCTGCGCCTCGATGACTTGCAGGGGCTTCGCGGACTCGCCGGGGCGGCGCTGCCCGTACTGCATGGGGAGATACCCGCTGCGCGTCACCGTAATGGTGTAGCGGCCCGCCGGCAGATCGCGGATCTCGTAGTTGCCCTGCGTGTTCGTGCTCGCGGTTCGCGCCGCCGTCAACTCGGGCGCCATGACGCGGATCTGCGCGCGCCGCAGTGGCCGCGCAGTGTCGCCGCTCGTGACCTTTCCCCGGATGACGCTCGTGCCGGGCTTCTCAGTCGAGGGATCGCGGGCGGGCGCGCGCTGCTGGGCGCCAAACACCCGGGGATTCTGCGCGGCAGCCGGCGCCGGCAGGAGCAACGGAACCCCGAGAGCGATCGCAAGCAGCAGTCGCATGGGAATCTCCTGGACGGCGGGATTCTACATCCGGTGATAACGTCCGGCGAGCCTCATCCTCTCACGGCAGCCCTGAGGGGCTGCGCTACTGGGACGAATTCGACCCGGCCGGCGGCGCAACGGGCGGAATTTCGACCGGAATGGCGTCGGAGTCCTTCGGCGGGAGGGGGCCCATGATCGCCTTCAGCTCCTCGGACTCGATCACTTCCTTCTCGAGCAGCCGCTCGGACAGCCGGTCGAGCGTGTCGCGGTACTGCTCCAGCACGCGGCGCGCCGCGTCGTGGGCCTCGGTGATGAAGCGCTTGACCTCGTTGTCGATCTTCAACGCCGTTTCTTCCGCGTAGTTCCCACGCTGGGGCAGGAACCCGGGATCGATGAACGTCGGCCGCTGCTGCCCGGCATAGTTGACGAGTCCCAGTTCCTCGCTCATCCCGAACTCGGTGACCATCGCGCGCGCGATGTCCGTCGCGCGCTGGAGATCGTTCTGCGCCCCCGTCGAGACGCGACCGAAGGCGATCTCCTCCGCGGTGCGTCCGCCGAGCAGCACGCACAACTGGCTCACGAGATCCTCGCGCGTCAGCAGGTACTTGTCCTCGAGCGGGAGCTGCATCGTGTAGCCGAGCGCGCCGAACCCGCGCTGCACGATCGAGATCTTGTGCACGGGATCGAGTCCCGGCAGCACGCTCGCCACGATCGCGTGGCCGGACTCGTGGTACGCGACGATGCGGCGCTCCTTGTCGCTCATGACGCGCTTCTTCTCGAGCCCCGCGATGAGCCGGTCGATCGCCTCCTCGAAGTCCTTCATCTCGACCGCGGTCTTGTCCTTGCGCGCCGCGAGCAGCGCCGCCTCGTTCACCAGGTTCGCGAGGTCCGCGCCGGCGAACCCGGCCGTCCGCGCGGCAATCACCTTGAGGTCGACGCCGTCGGCCAGCTTCACGGTCTTCACGTGGATCTTCAGGATCTCCTCGCGCCCGCGCACGTCCGGCTTGTCGACGAGCACCTGGCGATCGAACCGGCCGGGGCGGAGCAGGGCGGCGTCGAGCACCTCGGGGCGGTTGGTCGCCGCCATGATGATGACCCCCTTGCGCGCGTCGAAGCCGTCCATCTCGGCCAGCAGCTGGTTCAGCGTCTGCTCGCGCTCTTCGTGGCTGCCCATCGGCGACTGGATGCGCGCCTTGCCGAGCGCGTCGAGCTCGTCGATGAAGACGATGCACGGCGCCTTCACGACCGCCTGCGCGAACAGGTCGCGCACGCGCGCGGCGCCGACGCCGACGAACATCTCGACGAATTCCGACCCGCTCAGGCTGAAGAAGGGGACCTTGGCTTCTCCGGCGACGGCCCGCGCGAGAAGCGTCTTGCCGGTTCCGGGCGGGCCGACGAGCAGCACGCCCTTCGGGATCCGTCCGCCGATGCTCGTGTACTTCTTCGGGTTCTTCAGGAACTCGACGATCTCACGCAGCTCGTCCTCAGCCTCGTCCACGCCCGCGACATCCCCGAACCGCACCTTCACGTCGTCGTCGGCGTAGATCTTCGCCTTGCTGCGCGCGAAGGACATCACGCCGCCTTCGGCGCCTCCCATCCGGCGGAAGAAGAACCCCCAGAGGGCGACGAGGAAGAGCAGCGGGATGATCCAGCCGAGCAGTTCGCCGAGCCAGCGGCTCGAGACCTCGCCGGTGGATTTGACGCCGTTCTGCTCGAGGTCCTCGACGAGTTTGGGATCCTCGATCCTGACCGCGGTGAACGGGCGGGCCGCCGCGCCGTTCTCGCCCTTGAGCGTGCCGCGGACGCGATCGTCCGCAACCGTAACCTCTTCGACCTTGTGCTCGCGTACGAGCGTCTTGAACTCGCTGTAGGAGATCGTCTGGCCGCCCTGCATCGAGTAGAAGAACGCCTGCCCGAGCGCGAGGAGGAGCAGGAAGCCGAGGATCACCCACATCATCGAGCCCGGGCCGCCGCGTGGAGGGATGCGGCGTTCGCCAAGACGGCGGGTGCGGGCGGACGGTTTGGGCGGCTTCTCGTCGGCCATCAATCTGATCTTACACGCGCCCGACCAGTTCTTCCTTCGTGAACTCCAGGTCGCCGCGCGGCGCGTCGATGTGGACGGCGTCCCCTTCGCGGAACTCGCCCTGCAGCACGCGCATGGCGAGCGGATCGAGCACGCGCCGCTGGATCGTGCGCTTGAGGGGCCGCGCGCCGTACGTGGGATCGTACCCTTCCGCGATCAACAGGTCCTTGGCGCGCTCCGACAGGTCCACGCGGATCTTCCGATCCTCCAGCCGCTTCATCAGCCCGCGGAGCTGGATGTCGATGATCGTCCGCATCTGCTCGCGGCTGAGCGAATGGAAGATGATGATCTCGTCGACGCGGTTCAGGAACTCCGGCCGGAAGTGGGCCCGCAGGGCGTCCATGACCTGCCGTCGGACGTGCTCGTCGAGCGTGCCGCCCGCGCGCAGGGCTTCCTCGGCGATGGCGTGGCTACCGACGTTCGACGTCATGATGACGACGCTGTTCTTGAAATCCACCGTCCGGCCCTTGCCGTCGGTGAGCCGTCCGTCGTCGAGCAACTGGAGCAGGACGTTGAGGACCTCCGTGTGCGCCTTCTCGATCTCGTCGAACAGCACGACCGAGTACGGACGCCGGCGGACGGCTTCGGTGAGCTGACCGGACTCCTCGTACCCCACGTAGCCGGGAGGCGCGCCGATCATCCGCGACACGGTGTGCTTCTCCTGGTACTCCGACATGTCGATCCGGATCATCGCCTGCTCGTCGTCGAACAGGAACTCCGCGAGCGCGCGCGCCAGCTCCGTCTTGCCGACGCCGGTCGGTCCCAGGAAGATGAAGCTGCCGAGCGGACGATTCGGATCCTGCAGCCCCGCGCGTGCGCGCCGGATCGCATTCGCCACCGCCGCGATCGCCTCGTCCTGGCCGACGACGCGGTGGTGCAGGCGCTCTTCCATGCGGAGGAGCTTCTGGATTTCCCCCTCCATCAGCCGGCTGACCGGAATGTGGGTCCAGCGGCTCACGACGTCCGCGATGTCCTCCTCGTCGACTTCCTCCTTCAGCATGCGCTGGCTCTTCTGGAGGTCGGCGAGGTGTCCCTCGGCGTCGCGGATCTTCCGCTCCAGCTCCGGCACGCGGCCGTACTGGAGCTCGGAGGCCTTCGCGTAGTCGCCCGCCTGCTGCGCGCGCTGCATCTCGAGGCGGACCCGTTCCAGCTCCTCCTTGAGCGTGCGGCCGGCCTGAATGGTCTCTTTCTCCTGGTGCCAGTGCGCGGACAACTGCCCCTTCTGTTCCTTCAGGTCGGCGAGCTCCTTCTCGAGCTTTCCCAGCCGATCCCGCGACGCCGCGTCCTTCTCCTTCCGCAGCGCCTCGCGTTCGATCTCGAGCTGCATGATCCGCCGCTGGACCTCGTCGAGCTCCGCGGGCATCGAGTCGATCTCCATGCGCAGGCGCGACGCCGCTTCGTCGATTAGGTCGATCGCCTTGTCCGGCAGGAAGCGGTCGGTGATGTATCTGTGCGACAGCACCGCGGCGGCGACGAGGGCGGAGTCCTGGAACTTGACGCCGTGGTGGATCTCGTAGCGCTCGCGCAGCCCGCGGAGAATGCTGATCGTGTCCTCGACCGTCGGCTCGCCAACCATGACCGGCTGGAACCGCCGCTCGAGCGCCGCGTCCTTCTCGATGTGCTTGCGGTACTCGTCGAGGGTGGTCGCGCCGACCGTGTGCAGCTCGCCGCGCGCGAGCATCGGCTTCAGCATGTTCGACGCGTCCATCGCGCCCTCGGCGGCGCCCGCGCCGACGACCGTGTGCAGCTCGTCGATGAACAGGACGATCTGCCCGGCGGAGTCCGCGACTTCCTTCAGCACCGCCTTCAGCCGCTCCTCGAACTCGCCGCGGTACTTCGCGCCGGCGATGAGCGCGCCCATGTCGAGCGCCACGATCTTCTTGTTCTTCAGACCTTCGGGGACGTCCTGGCGGATGATCCGCTGCGCGAGACCTTCGACGACGGCGGTCTTGCCGACGCCGGGCTCCCCGATGAGCACGGGGTTGTTCTTCGTGCGGCGCGACAGCACCTGGATCACGCGCCGGATCTCGTCGTCGCGTCCGATGACCGGATCGAGCTTGCCCTTGCGCGCCAGTTCCGTGAGATCGCGGCCGTAGCGCTCGAGCGACTGGTACGTGCTTTCGGGGGTCTGGCTCGTTACGCGCTGCGATCCGCGCACCGCCGTCATCGCCGCGAGGATCGTGTCCTTCGTGATGCCGCGCTGCTGGAGCAGGCGTGAAGACCCGGACTTGCCCGCTTCGGCGGCGATGGCGAGAAACAGGTGCTCCGTGCTGACGTACTCGTCCTTCAGCCGCTCGGCCTCCGCCTCCGCCGCGCCGGTCACCTGCCGCAGGCGCGGCGAGAGTCCGGGCTGCGCTCCTCCGTGCGTGCGCGGCAGCTTGTTCAGCTCCTGCCGCACCGCGCCGGCAATCGCCGCCGGGTCACCGTTCATCTTCCGGATGATTTCCGGAACGATGCCTTCGCGCTGCTCGACGAGGGTCAGCAGCAGGTGCTCCGGGTGCAGCTCCGGATGTCCGTCGCTCTCGGCGATCTGCTGTGCGGCGAGGATCGCCTCCTGGGCTTTCTCGGTGTACTTGTTGATGTTCATAGCAAGTTGCCAGTTCCCAGCTTCCAGTTTCCAGCTTCCAGGCCTTCTGAAGAGCGGGACAGAAGCCGGAAGCCGGGAGCTGGAAACTGGGAATTACCTCTTCTCAGCGCTCCAGCTTCATCAACGCCTCGTAATGCTGGCGCTGGTCCTTCGTGAGCGAACGGGGAAGCTGGATCTCCACCGTCGCGTACAGATCCCCCTTGTCGTCCGGCTTGCCGACCGACGGCATCCCGTGGCCTTTCAGGCGGAAGACCTGTCCGCTCTGCGTGGTCTCCGGGATCTTCAGGCGCACCGAGCCGGTGATCGTCGGCACGTTCGCCTCGCCGCCGAGGACGGCCGTGGTGACCGGCAGCGCGATCTTCGTGTAGAGATCCGAGCCCTTGCGCTCGAAGACCGGATGCGGCCGGAGCCGCACGCGCAGGTACAGATCGCCGGAACCGGCTCCCTGCGTCCCCGTTTCCCCTTCGCCCGCCGCGCGGACGCGCGAGCCGTCCTTCACGCCGGCGGGGATGCGGACGTCCACGCTGCGCGCGTGGCCGCCTTCCTTGATCGAGATGCGGCGCATCGCGCCGTGGTACGCCTCCTCGAGCGTCAGCTCGACCTCGTGCTCGATGTCGCGCCCTTTCTGCGCCCTGGGCGCGCGCCCGGTGCGGCCCCGGGTGGCGTCGCGCGCGCCTTCCGCGCCCCCGCCGAAGAAGGTGCGGAAGAAATCCGAGAACGGATCCTCGTTCCCGAACAGCTCGTGCATCTCCTCTTCGCTCATGGTGCGGTACCCGCCCGGCTCGCCGCCCATGTTGATCGTCCACGCGCCGCCGGGAGCGCCCGCGCCGCCGCCAAAGCCGCCGCCGAACGGACCGCCGCCCGGCCAGGGCTGCCCGTGCTGCTGCGCCTGCTCGTACATCCGCCAGTTGGCGCCGAGCTCGTCGTACTTGCGGCGCTTCTCGGGATCGCCGAGCACCTCGTACGCCTCGTTGATCTCCTTGAAGCGCGATTCGGCGGACTTGTCGCCGGGGTTCACGTCCGGATGATGCTTGCGCGCGAGCTTCCGGTACGCCTGCTTCAGCTCTTTGCCCGAAGCGGTCTTGGCGACGCCGAGCGTCTGGTAGTAGTCCTTAAACTCCATCTATCCGTCCGAACGTGCGATCGTGGCCTGTGGCTTCACAACTCACCAATTCACCAATTCACCAATTCACCAATTCACGAACTCTCCTAGAGTCCGACCATTTCGCCGATCCGCTTGATCTCGTGCGCGAGACGCCGGCGCGCGTCCGGGCGGGACGCGGCCGCGTTCATCAGCGGGCGGATGCGCTGCACCGATTCCGCGATCGACAGCAGGCGCTGGACTCCGGCGAGATTGATCCCCGCCTCGTCCACCAGATGCTTGATCAGCCGCAGCCGCTCGAGCTCGTCCTGCGAGTAGAGGCGCATGCTGCCGATCGTCCGGCTCGGGCGCACGAGCCCGAGGCGCTCGTACTTCCGGAGCGTCTGCGGGTGCATGTGCAGCAGCCGGGCAGCCATGCTGATAAAGTAAAGGTCCTGATCCATGGCCCGTTCACGCCGACATCGTGCGTCGATCCAACATAGGCCTTGATATGGATCGTGTCAAGTTCCGCCGTTTCTCCTGATGCCTCACGTCCCGTTGAGCGATCTCGTCACCGTCGGCCTCCTCATCGTCCTCGAGGGGCTGCTGAGCGCCGACAACGCGCTGGTCGTGGCGGTGATGATCCTCGGGCTCCCGCGCCGCCAGCAGCGGCAGGCGCTTCGGTACGGCCTGGTCGGCGCCTTCGTGCTGAGGAGCCTCGCGACCCTCCTGGCCGTGTACCTCATCCGGCTCACCCTGGTGAAGCTGTTCGGGGCCCTGTACCTCTTTCATCTCACCTACCAGCATTTCTTCCACGGCGGCGGCGCCGGCGAGCGTACGAAGCCGCGGCCCGCGCGCCCGTGGCTGGGCATGCCCGCCCTGTGGGCGACGATCGTCAAGGTGGAGCTGGTGAACGTCGCGTTCTCGGTCGACTCGATCCTCGTCGCCGTGGCCATGTCGCCCAAAACGTGGGTGGTGCTGTCGGGAGGGTTGCTCGGGATCATCGCGATGCGCGTCGTCATCGGGCAGTTGCTCGCCATCGTGCGGAAGTATCCCGCGATCGTGGACGGCGCGTTCGTGATCATCGCGCTCGTCGGGCTGAAGCTGCTCCTCGAATATGCGCGCGCGATGGGCTGGATCGGGTATGAGATGCCGAAGTGGCTGTCGCTGGGCCTGATTGCGGTGACGTTTCTCGTCGCCTACGTGTACGCCCGGCAGGTGGGACCGGCGGAGCTCGAGGACGGGGAGGCCGCCGAACTGCTGATCCAGGATTGAGGCAGGGCCCCCAGGCCCCGCCTCGTGAAGCGCCTCACGTCAGCCGGCGATCTTCAGTTGCACGGTCTTCGATTCGCCTTCGTCGATGCTGACGCGCGTGGCCTTGCCCTTCAGGCGATCGAGCAGCTCCGGGTCGCCCCATTCCCCCTGCGGGATGTAGTCCACCGCGATCGCGTAATAGCCGCCGGGCGGCAGATCGCGAATCTGAAATTTTCCTTCCTGATCCGGACGCGTCCCGATGACCCAGCGGGTCTGCGGCGCGGTCCAGTGCTGCGGGTCGTCGGAGAAGAACACGACGGTGTAGTCCTTCACCGGCGTTCCGCTCGAGGCCGTGACGGTACCGCTCGCGCGGCTGATCGCCGAGGTGAGCACGACCTCCAGTCCCTCGATTGCCTGCCCGGGCTTGAAGTCGATCCCGTTGTCCGTGACGTCGGCGCCGTTCAATTTCACCGATTTCATCGTCCATCCGGTTGGGAGGCCCGTGGGACGAACGATCAGCGGGCCGGCGAGCCCTTTCACTTCGAACGAACCGTCCGGCTTGATCGCCTGGGACGTGCCGCGGCCCACCATGCCACCCTGGCTGTCGGCGGGGAAGGTCGTGACCCGCAGTGACGGCGTCTCGTTCGGCTTCGCGCCCCCTTCGAACGTCACGCGTCCGGTCGCCGTCGTCCCCTTCGTCGTCATGACGACGAGGTTGCCGACGTCCTCGCCGGTGACGTTCAGCGGAACCGAGCCGAACTCCGCGTCGCCGCCGCCCGCGCCGGGTCCGCCGATGCGCACGGCGAACATCATGTTGTCGCCGCCGCCGCCGCTGGAGGTCATGATTGTCATCGCGCGCGTCTGCAGCGTGTACTCCCCGGGCACGACGCCGTTCAGCGTGAAGTTGCCGTTCTTGTCGGTGCGGGCTGAGTTCTGCCCCATGCCGAGCATCACCGCCCCCTCGGGGTTGCGCGGCAGGGCGCTCACCATCGATCCCTCGACCGGTTTGCCCTCGGAGTTGATCACCACGCCGGAGACCTTCGCCAGGCGGACCGCCGCGAGAGCGAACTCCGTGCCCTGCGCCTCCTGTCCGGCGGCGAGCGTGATTTTCTGCGCGTCGGACGGGACCGTCGTGCCGGGAAAGAAGGTCGGCGCATAGCCCGACCGCGGCGACGACCCGGTCGGGCCGGGCGTGCCGCCGGCGGCCAGCGCCAGGTCCATGATCATCGCGTCGCCGCCGCGCAGCGTCGCGTTGACGTAGTAGTCGCCGGGCGGCAGCCCAAAGAGACGATACTGCCCGAGGTCGTTGGTCTGCGTGATGCGGCCGGTCGACTGGAGCCGGCGCCGGCCGTTGCTCCAGGAAGACCGCAGCGCGGTGACGTCGGCGTCCGCCACGGGATCGCCGAACTCGTCGAGCACGCGGCCCGAGATGACGCTGCCGCGCGGCATCGAGATGTCCGCCTTGTCGAGCGCCTGCGCCTCGGCCAGCTCGATCGGCTTCCCGGACTCGAACGGCCGCGTCTGCCCGTACTGAACGCTGACGTAGCCGGACTTCGTCGCGGCGAGCGTAAAGCGGCTGGCCGGCAGATCGCCGAATGCATACCGCCCCTCGCCGTCGGTCATCGCTGTCTTGCTGGCGATATCCGGTCCCGACACCCGCACCTGCGCGCGCCGGACCGGCGCGCCGTTGTCCGACGCGACGACGCGCCCCCGGATCCGGCCCGTGCCGGTCTTGAAATTCCGGCCGGGCATCCCCGGCAACTGGATGTCTCCCTGAGGGACGCCGTTGACGATCACCTGGCGCTCCTGGGCGACAACGGCTCCGCCGCCGCCCTGTGCGGCCGCGTCGGCGGCACAAAGAGCGAGCGACAGCAGGCCAATCGATCCGATTCTCTGAATGCGCATGCAGTACCTCTGAGCGTAAGACGCAGGAAGTCGAGAGATTCTCACACGTTGGCCGTGTTAATTATGTAAAAACTGCCGCACGAAGGCCGTCACGGCCGCGAAGACTGTCACGCTGGCTTCGCCGTCCACGATCTTTCGGCACGAAGTCCACGAAGACTGAAAAGACCTATTTCGCTTTCTTTCTTCGTGTTCTTCGTGTCCTTGGTGTTCTTCGTGCGACCAATGCCGTCAGCCCGTTCAGCGGGACAGCGTGGTAGCGTGGCAGCGGGACAGCATCACCGCAGTCTTCGTGCGGCGGCGAAGGCCACAGCGCTGGCCAGCACGCCGGCCAGGGCGGGGGAGAGGACGCCATAGCCGTGACCGGCGGTCGCGAAATGAACGATGGCCAGGACCGGCACGCCGATGAGCACGGACGCCAGCCCTTCGCGCCCGCCGGCGCCTGGTACGTAGAGCGCGCCGACGATGGGGACGAACAGCGTGACCGTGAGGATGGCGTAGAAAGCATCGAGCGCGGTGATGACCGAGCTGTAGACGAGCGCGAGGCCGATCCCGCAGAGCGCGCCCACGAGCGCGGCCTGCCGTGCGACGCGGAGGAGGTCGGCGTCGGACGCGTCGCGCCGCACGAAGCCGCGATACAAATCGCGCGAACCGGACGTCGCCAGCATGAAGAGCACGGCGTCCGCCGAGCTGACCTCGGCGGAGAAGACGGCCGCCAGCGCCAGGCCGCCGACGGCCGGGTGAAGCGCCTGCGAGAGCAGCGTCGGCAGCGCGAGATCGCGGTGCGCCAGCGCCGGGTACAACTCGCGCGCGGCCAGACCGATCACCGCCGGGGCGCAGGCGAAGAGGAGCAGGACGAGCCCGTTCCACACGATGCCGCGCCTGGCGGCGCCCGCATCTCGCGCGCCGAACGCCTTCTGCAGCAACCCCGGGGACACGATGAACGCGGGACCGAGCAGGAACAGGTACCGCCACCCGGGCGCGGCGGGGGAACCGCCGAGGACGTCGAGCCGCTCCTCCGCGCCGGCCGCGAGCGCAGGCCAGCCTCCCGCAGCGTCAATCGCGATGACGGACACCACGGCGAACCCCACGAGGATGACGACGAGTTGGACGCGGTTCACCCAGGCCGAGCTGAGAAGGCCACCCGCGATGAAGTAGCCCGTGGTCGCGAGCGACCCGATCAGGCAGCCGGCCAGCGGCGAGAGCCCGGCGACGACTTGGAGCACCGCGGCAATCCCGAGCAGTTGCGCCGCGAGGATGGACAGCGTCCCGATCCAGATCAACACGGCGACGAGGCCGCGCATCGCGCAGCCGTAATGCCGCTCGAGAAAATCGCCGACGGTGAAGTCGTCGTGCGCCTTCGCCTCGCGCCAGATGCGTGGCGCCACCCACAACGCGAGCGCAAGCGAGCCGAGTCCGGCGGATCCGTTCCGCCACCAGGCGCTGAGCCCGTCCTCCCAGCCGAGGCCCGTCGCGCCGACCGTCGATCCGGCGCCGATGTTGGCGGCGAGGAACGTGGCGAAGACGAGCCCGGGGCTGAGGCTGCGCCCGGCGACGAAGAAGTCATTGGCGCGCGCGCGACGTCCGATCCACAGCCCGGTGCCGACGAGCACGACGGAGTACGCGATGAGCAGCGCGAATGTCGTCGTCACTCGGCCCGATTCACTTGTTCAGATCGCGCGCGGCGGGGTAGCCGGGGATGCTCGTGGCCGCGCGAACGGCACGGACGATCGCCTCGGCGATCGCGTCGGCGGCCAGGCTGCCGATGTGATCGGCATCCGCCTGCGTCTTCCACGTCCCGGTGGACAGCGCGAAGATCGCGTCGCCGTCGAACGACGTGTGGGACGGATAGATCGCACGGGCGTAGCCGTCGTGCGCGCGCTGCGCGATGCGCGTGGCCTGCACTTTCGTCAGTTGCGCGTTGGTCGCGACGACGGCCAGCGTCGTGTTCTCGAGCGGCCGCGGCTCGATGGCGCCGCCCGTCGCGCCGCGCAGCATCGCGCGCAGATCCACGAAGCCCTTGCCGTCGGCCGTGCGCGCGCCGGCAATGGTCCGTCCGGTCGCGGGATCGACGACGTTGCCGACCGCGTTGACCGCGACGAGCGCCGCGACGACCAGGCCGTTCGGCAGCGCGAGAGCCGCGCTGCCGAGGCCGCCTTTCATCGCCTTGCCGTCTCGCGTCAGCTTGCCGACGGTCGCGCCAGCCCCCGCGCCGACGTTGCCTTCGGCCACAGGCGCATTCGTTGCGGCACGCGCGGCCTCGTACCCGCAGGCGGCATCCGGCCGGATCTTCCGGTCGCCGACGTTCAGGTCGTACAGGATGGCGGAGGTCACGATGGGGACGACGCCGCCGCCGATTGGAAACCCGATGCCCTTCTCGTCGAGATAGCGCATCGTGCCGTCGGCGGCGGCAAGTCCGAAGGCGCTCCCCCCTGAGAGCACGATGGCGTGCACCTGCTGGACCGTGTTCACCGGATTGAGGAGGTCCGTCTCGCGCGTGCCAGGCGCCGCGCCGCGCACGTCGACGCCGGCCACCGCGCCCGCCTCCGCGATGATGACCGTGCATCCAGTCGGCCGGGTCGTCAGCGTGTGATGGCCGACCTTGATCCCTTCCACCGCCGTCAGCGTCTGGTTCGTCTGCATGGCGGCTCCCGTCATGACGTACGGCGCGATGACGATCGCAAGGCCGACACTCGCCGGTGCCATTCGCATCATGATCGTGCCACCAGCGGCAGGGGTCTTCCGCTGCCGTACCGGTCCATCGTCCGCATCACCGCCTCGGCCATCGCGTCGATGAACCGCGGGTCGTCGTTGACGGCCGCGGCGCGGACCATCGCCAAGCCGATCTCACGGCAGACTCCGGCGGCCTCGACGTCGAGATCGTACAGCACTTCGACGTGATCGCAGAGGAAGCCGACGGGGCAGAGCACGACGCTGCGCACGCCGCGCCGGGCGCAGTCCCTGAGATGATCGCGAACGTCCGGACCCAGCCACGGATCCTCGGGACGGCCGCTTCTGCTCTGGTAGACGACGTCGTAGTCCGGGCGGCGGCATGCCGCGGCAACCGCGGCCGCGGACTCGAGGAGCTGCGGTTCGTACGGATAGCGCTCGGCCATCGCCGTGGGGATGCTGTGGGCCGTGAACACCAGCCGCGCGCCGGCCCGAAGCTCTTCCGGCAGCCGTCCGAGCGCCTCGCAGACGTGCAGCGCGTTCGCGTCGATGAATCCCGCGGACGTGTGCCAGTCGCCGACGTACACGACGTCGACATCCGCCAGGCCCCGGCCGGCGAGCGTCTGTCGCGCGGCCGCGACGTTCTCGCGGTACTGCAAGCACCCCGAGAAACTGCGATGCGCGGCGGCGATGAATCCGACCGCGTGCCGCACGCCATCCGCCGACATCCTGGCGAGCGTGTCCTCGAGATACGGATGCCAGTTGCGCATCCCGACGTAGACGGGAAGATCGAGACCGCGGTCGGCGAACCGGCGGTGAAGTCCGTCCGCCTGACGGAGGGTCCGCTCGGTCAGCGGAGATATGCCGCCGAAGGGTTCGTAGTGATGCGCGACTTCCTCGATGCGTTCGGGGCTGACACGCCGGCCACGGAGCACGTTGGCGAGAAACGGCCGGATGTCGGCCGGCCCCTGCGGGCCGCCAAACGCCACCACGAGCACGCCGTCGAATGCCTGAACCACGAAGGGGGATCTCGCCCGCAATTATAGCGGTATAGTGAGGGCCCTGATGGCCACACGCACCCTCGCCGCGCCGGCCGCCGCCACCCGCCTCGTGTCGCTGGACGTCTTTCGTGGGGCGACCATGGCCGCCATGGTCATCGTGAACAACCCGGGGGACTGGGGCAACGTGTACTGGCCGCTCCTCCACGCGGAATGGAACGGCTGGACGCCGACCGACACGATCTTTCCTTTCTTCCTCTTCATCGTCGGCGTGTCGATCACGCTGTCGAAGAAGAGCGCGAGCTGGGGCTCGATCGTGCGGCGCGCCGCGCTCATCATCGCTCTGGGGCTGTTTCTCGCCGGCTACCCGCGGTTCGACGTGACGCACTGGCGCATTCCCGGCGTGCTCGCCCGGATCGGCGTGTGCTACCTCGCCGCCGCGGCGTTGTATCACGTGACGGCGGGCGACCGCCGCCGCCGCGGCGCGATCGTGATGTCGGTCGGGCTGGCGCTGGCGCTCGCGTACTGGCTCGTCATGATGCATGTGCCGCCGCCGGGTGGGTTCGCCGGCGACCTCTCGGCCGAAGGCAATCTCGGCGCCTACATCGATCGCACCGTGATGGGCGGTCACCTGTGGAAGGCGCGATGGGATCCCGAAGGACTGCTCAGCACGATTCCGGCGATCTCGACGACGCTGTTCGGGGTGTGCGCGGGGCTCTGTCTGGGGTCGGGATATACGCCAAAGCAGAAGGCGGCCGCGCTCGCCGCCACCGGCGTCCTCGGCATCGCGATAGGAGAGCTGTGGAACATCGCGTTTCCCATCAACAAGAACCTGTGGACCAGCTCGTATGCGGTGTTCATGGCGGGTGGCGCGTCGCTGCTGCTCGCGCTCTGCTACTGGGCTATTGACGTCAAGGGCTGGCGCGCCTGGACGAAGCCGTTCGTGATCCTGGGGACCAACGCGATCACCCTGTTCGCGGTGTCCGCGCTGCTCGTGAAGACGATGAACCTCATCAAGGTGCCGGGGCCGGAGGGGACGCCCATCGCGATCAGCAAATACGCCTATCTCCACTACTTCGTGCCGCTCGCGTCGCCCAAGAACGCGTCGCTGCTGTACGCGATCGCGAACCTCCTGGTGCTCTTCGCGCTGCTCGCGTGGATGTACCGGCGCCGCCTTTTCCTCCGTCTGTAATGACCGATCCCTCGCGCGCAGTTCCCGGGCCGCGTTTCGGCCTCTCGCGTCCCGTCTGGCTTCTCGGGTGGGTGAGTTTCTTCACCGACACCGCGAGCGAGATGGTGTATCCGCTGCTCCCGCTCTTTTTGACGCAGGTGCTCGGCGCGGGCGCGATGTCGCTCGCGGTGATCGAGGGGGCGGCCGAGGCGGCCAACAGTGCCCTCAAGGTCGTGTCGGGCTGGTTGACGGACCGGTGGCGCGCGCCCAAGTGGCTCGTGCTCGGCGGCTACGGTCTCTCGTCGGCCGTGCGTCCGCTGACCGCGGTCGTGACGGCGTGGCCGCAGGTGTTCGCGATCCGGTTTTCGGACCGGCTCGGCAAGGGCATTCGCGGCGCTCCGCGCGACGCGATGCTCGCCGAGTTCGCCGCGTCCACCATGCGAGGCCGCGTGTTCGGCTTTCAGCGCGCGATGGACCATGCCGGCGCGGTCCTCGGTCCGCTCCTCGCGTCAGCGTTCCTGTTCTTCTATCCCGGCCACTACCGTCCGCTGTTCGCGCTGACGATCGTCCCGGGTATCATCGTCATCTTCGTCATCCTGCGGCTGCCGAATATCGCCACCGGCGGGTCGCCGGCGTCCGGCGAAGGCGCCCCGCCCACCCCGCGCGTCAGCGTGTGGCGCCTGGGCGGGTCGTTCTATCAGGCGATGGCGGTGATTCTTCTCTTCAGCCTCGGCAACGCGAGCGACGCCTTCCTGCTGCTGCGGCTCGGCGACCTCGGCGTCGCGGTGTTCTGGATTCCGCTTCTCTGGTCGGCCCTGCACGTCGTCAAGGTCGTCTCGTCGCTGGCGGGCGGGACGTTGTCGGATCGCTTCGGCCGTCGCACGATGATCGTGCTGGGCTGGATCGTGTATGCGCTCGTGTACGCGGGCTTTGGCGCCTTCGACACGCCCGCCACGGCGATCGCGATCTTTCTTTCGTACGGCCTCTACTTCGGGCTGACGGAAGGCGCCGAGAAAGCCTGGGTCGCGGACATGATCCCGAGTGCGTCGCGCGGGACCGCCTTCGGCATCTACAACGCGGTGCTTGGCGTGGGCTCCCTGGCCGCCAGTCTGCTGTTCGGCTTCATCTGGACGCGCGTCTCGCCGCACGCCGCGTTCACGACCGGCGCCGGCCTCGCGCTCGCGGCGGTCCTCCTGCTCCTGACCCTCCGCTGGCCCGCCCTGCAGCACCCTTCAGCACCCCTCGGCACCTCTCAGCACCCTTCAGCACCCCTGTAGCACCCTTCAGCACCCCTCGGCACCTCTCAGCACCCTGATGGTGTGTGCACTTTTGCACACCCCCGGCCAGGCTGGACCATGTAAACTGTGCAAACCTCAATGATTCGAAAACTGACTCTTCAGTCCACTCGCCGCGTCGCACCCCCTGTCAAAGCCGCGTGGCCCGACCGCGAAGTGTGCCCCAAGTGCGGGCATCCGACCGCGCGCGTATTCGGCCGTTCCGAGTCGTTGCCGATCGTGTATCTGCGCTGCGACGACTGCGGCCGCACCACCGTCGCCCGCGCCTGACCCGCCTTCGCGCTTCGCGCTACGGCGCGGCAGGCCCTTCGCGCTTCGCGCTACGGCGCGGCAGGCCCTTCGCGCTTCGCGCTACGGCGCGGCAGGCTCGTTGCGCTGCGCGCTTTTGCGCGGCACCCATCTGAGCACGGCCGGGCTCGAAAGCCCGTTCGCGCCCTTGAGCACCTGCTCGCACCTTGGGCACGGTGGGCACCTCTTGGCACCCTTGAGCACCCCTCAGCACCCCTCAGCACCTTGATATACTTGTCCTTCTGCCCATGAAAACGATTCTCGTGACCAATGACGACGGAGTCCGCTCCGAGGGGATCCACGTCCTTGCGGCCGCGCTGGCGCGGCTTGGCGAAGTGACGATCGTCGCGCCGCACATGGAAGCCAGCGCGATCGGCCACGCGCTGACGCTGCGGCGTCCGCTCCGCATGGAGCACCTCAACGACCGCGTATACGAAGTGGACGGCACGCCGACCGACTGCGTCAACATCGCCGTCACGCAGCTCTACCCGCGCATGCCGGACCTGGTCGTCTCGGGCATCAACAAGGGCTACAACCTGGGCGACGACGTGACGTATTCGGGGACGGTGGCGGGGGCGATGGAAGGGGCGCTGCTGGGCATTCCGAGTCTGGCCGTTTCGGTCTCGCGCAGCCGCGGCCCGTATGATTTTGGGCCGGCAGCGGCCGCGGCCGCGGCGCTGGCGGACGTGGTGCTCGAGAAGGGGCTGCCGTCGCGGGTGTTCCTGAACATCAACGTGCCGCCGGGACGGCCCAGGGGGCTGCGCGTCACCGTGCAGGCGAAGCGCAATCACGTCACTGTCGTGTCGCAGCGGGAGGATCCGCGCAACCGGGCGTATTACTGGATCGAGGAAGGGCAGGACGCCTGGGAGCCGCACGACCAGTCGGACTACCAGGCGGTCAAGGACGGCTGCGTCTCGGTGACCCCCATGCACCCGGATCTGACGGCGCATGCGGCGCTTGCGGCGGCGGAAGAGCTGAAAGAGCTAACCGCGAGGCGGCGGGTTGAGGTAGAATAGTTTCTCGCCCGCAGCGATTCCCGATCGCCCTGCGGTTCCGGTTCGTCCTCACGCTTATGTCGGGGCGTGGCTCAGCCTGGTAGAGCACTCGGTTCGGGACCGAGGGGTCGGTGGTTCGAATCCACTCGCCCCGACCAACCTCCCAAACATTGGACCAGGACTCTAACCTCAGGGTCCCGTCGTTGTCTGCCCAGCATCGCAGTAGGATCGGTGCAAGTGCCAGACAACTTCTTGGTCACGTGTCCGTTTTGCGGCGAGCAGTTGGAGATCTACATCGAGCCTGATGTCAGCGGCAGCTTCGTCCAGGATTGCGAGGTTTGCTGCAATCCATGGCGGGTTTACGTGTCCGATCGAGACGAAGATCGGGCTGTTCATGTGACACGCGCGGACGGATCCGAGTGATTACCTCCGCCCGATGCTGAAGCAGGGAGGGCGCTCGTGCAACTCCACACGTACCTGAACTACGGCGGGAACTGCGAGGAGGCCTTCAAGTTCTACGAAAAGCACCTGGGTGGAATAATCACGATGATGATGAGGCACGGCGAGCAGCCGGGTGCGCCAAACGCGCCGGCCGACTGGGCGAACGCCGTCCTGCATGCGCGGATGAACCTCGGAGGGACGGAGCTCCTGGGCGCCGACATTCCGCCGGACCGCTTTCAGCCCATTCGCAGCGCCTATCTATCGCTCACTGTCGAGAGCGACCAGGAAGCCGATCGCATCTTCGATCTGCTCTCAGAGGGCGGTCAGATCTTCATGCCGATGCAGGAGACGTTCTTCGCGTCTCGCTTTGCGATGCTCCGGGACAGGTTCGGCACGTCATGGATGCTGCTCCACCCCAGACCCCAGCGAGCCTGAAGGAGGCACGTACCTGGGCGACGTCCGTCCCGCCGCGACAATGATCGCCGCCGGCCTGGTCGATCCACGCATGAAGATCGAGATCGAGGTGACCGTTGTTGGCAAAACGAGGGCGTTTATCCGACGACTGCGCCTTCGGGAACGCCAACCTCTTCTCCAGCCTGGGGCACTTCGATCGCAAACACGCAGCCCTTGCCGGGCAGATTGCGGACGTGGATGTCCCCGCCGTGCATTCTGACGGCCTTGCGGGCGATCGAGAGCCCCAGGCCGAGACCGGTCCGGTCGGCCCTGCGCCGGTCGGCGAACGCCTTGAACAGATCATCCGGGCTGTCGAGAATGCCGCCGCACTCGTCCTCCACCTCGATACGGACACGCCCATCCTGGCCGACGGCGCGGAGCACGACGCGCCCGCCGGGGGGGGTGTATTTGAACGCATTGTTCAACAAGTTCATCACGGCGGACGCGAGGAGCTGTGGATCGGCATTCACGGCGAGCCGCGGGTCCACCGGGTCGATGGCGAAGTGCAGGGCGCGATACTCAGCGTGCAGAGTGCCCACCACCGCGAGCTCGTCGAGGAACGTGCCGACCCTCATCCGCTCGCTCCGCTGGATGTTGGCGGCCATCCGGATGTCGGAGAGGGTGCTGTCGACCAGGTCGCGCAGGCCCATCAGGCTGCGGCCCAGCACGGTCCCGGTGCTGCCGTTGATGGCGACGGTGCCCCGCTTCAGTGTATGGAACGCGAGCAGCGCCGTGTTCAGCATGTTGCGGATTTCGTGCGCCAATTGTCCGGATCGTTCGATTTCTTCGGTCGATCGCGATTCGGCGGTGATGCGCGCGTGCTCCGTCACGGCTTCCGCGATCGCGTTGTCGAGGCAGCGGTTCAGAATGTGGAACTCTCCGGTCGTGATCGGCACGCGCTGCTCGACGGCGACTTCCGTGATGGCCTGGCAGATGTCGCCATAATCGTGGACGACCTGGGAAATGTTGAACCCCAGCGCCCGCAGCTCCGCCCCGTGCTTGCCCGCGGACCGGCCGATGGCGTTCTGCGAGAACGGCGTCGGCGTCGTCTCCAGCCGGAGCGTCTCCGAGAGCTGGGTCAGGAACAGCGGAACGCCATGCTCGAGCTCACTGGTCGACACGAGCGGCCAGGGGCGATCGGTCAGTTTCTCCCTCGTCCTCGCGATGATGGCGTCACGATAGGTGGTGATGAATGCGTGGAGCATGACAGCCTCTCAATGGCTCTTTCGGCGGAGCGACCGTGCCGGCACGCCATCGGGCGCACGCTTTCCGGATGCCGGTTCGAGGCTCACGTTGTCAGGGCCAGTCTTGTCATCCTTGGCAACGTCTGCCTCGGCCATCTTCTTCACGACCTCGAGGGGAATCTGGTCGAAATAGGTTTGGGACTTCCGCATCACATGGCTCCTCTTCGTCACCGCGGAAGGGTACCAGCCGGTGTGTGATACGGGTCACCTCTTTTGGGCACCCATCTGTTCTTTAACATCGGCTCCAACGGCTCGATTGGCGGCTTTTGTAGGCGGCTTGCCCGTAGCGCCCCGCCAGCGGGAGCGGAGCTTTATTCAGCGGGTCGCGTCGATACTTGCAAAGCTCGTAACCAGGGGATACGATTACGTCAGGTTATTTTAAGGTTTGTGCAGGCCCCAGGAGGTGTGCCGTGGGTCGCCGAAGCAACAACGTGCCGATGAACTTCAAGTCGATGGTGCAGACGGAGGTTCCGCAAGGCCGGAACGGAAAGCACAAGGAGATCGTGACCAGGATCCTCTCGGATCTCGATCAGATAGAAGACGGCGTCGCGATCAAGGTGCCACTGGCCCAACTGACGGCCAGCAAAGAAAAGGTGCGGTCCGCGTTGAATCGTGCGACTCGGAAGGGCAGCCGCAACGTGGCCACCGCCAGCGATGGCACCTTTCTGTATGTGTGGAATGAAACTCCGCCCGCACGTTAGAATAGACCTCTGATCACCATGCGCACACTCCGGGCGCACAAGTCGTTCGTGGTGTTCGGCCTCGCCGTCGCGGTGTTCGGGGCGTCGCTGGTCCCGGCCATCTGGTCGGGCCTGCCGAGCGCCATTCTCACGCCGCTCTGGCTCGTCGTCCCGGCTGTCTCCATCGTCATCGTCCGTCGCACGGCCGCCCGATGCGACGACCAGCCCGTCTCGCTCCTTTCCCTCGCCCTCTTCCGCGCGCCTCCCATCACCCTCGCTGTCGCGTAGTCATTCGGCCCGCGCCGCCGTCTGCAGCCCTCGAGGGCTGCGCCACACCCGCGTGGGTCGCGTCCGGCGAGGAGACGCGTAACATGAGGAGGGAATCGTGGAGATATCCAGTAGTCAGCAGCGTCGTGTGAGAGTCACGTGGCGCCAGCGCCTCGCCCGTATGCAGGGCGTGCCGGTCACGTTCGACATGGGCCCTTACGAAGCGCCGCTGGCCGAGGTCGCTCGCTTCGGTGGCGGCATCGAGCGCCTCTCCGATCGCGAGATCGAGACGCGCGCCCGCGCGTTTCGGGAGCAGGGTACCGCCTCGCTCGAGTCGATACGCGCCGAGTTCTTCGCGCTCGCCCGGGAGGCCTCGCGCCGCGTCCTTGGCATGACGCCGTTCGACGAGCAGGTCCTCGCCGCGCTCGCGCTGGACGCCGGCCACATCGTCGAAATGCAGACCGGCGAAGGAAAGACGCTCGCGGCCGTGATGCCGGCCGCGCTCCGCGCGCTCGCGGGCCAGGGCGCGCACGTCCTCACGTTCAACGACTACCTGGCGCGCCGCGACGCGGAGTGGATGGGACCCGTCTACACGATGCTGGGACTCAGCGTCGGGTTCGTCCAAGAGGGGATGACGCCCGAGGACCGCCGCCGCGCCTACCTCGCCAACCTCACCTACGTGACCGCCAAGGAGGCGGGATTCGATCACCTGCGCGACCTGCTGGCGATGGATCCGCAGGGGCTGGTGCACCGGCCGCTCCATTTCGCGCTCGTGGACGAAGCCGACTCGCTCCTCATCGACGAAGCGCGCGTCCCGCTCGTCATCGCCGGCAGCGTCGGCCGCGAGACGTCGTCGGCGCCGCGGCTGGCCGCGCTCGTGGCGTCGCTCGCGCCCGGCGTCCATTTCGATGCCGACGAGTACGGCCGCGACGTCGAGCTGACCGAGGCCGGCTTCGAACAGGTCGAACGCGCGCTCGGCGCCGGCAGCCTGCATGACGCGCAGAATTACCGCCTGCTGACCGAGATCAACTGCGCGCTCCACGCGCACGCGCTCCTGCGGCGCGACGTCGACTACATCGTCCGGAACGGCCGCATCGGGGTGGTGGACGAGTTCACCGGCCGCGTCGTCGCCGACCGTCACTGGCCCGACGGCCTCCAGGCGGCGCTCGAGGCGAAGGAAGGACTCGAGCGGCAGGCCGACGGACGCATCCTGGGGTCGATCACGCTTCAGCATTTCCTGCAGGGATATCCGCGCCTGTGCGGCATGACCGGCACCGCGCAAACGGCCGCGCCTGAGCTGCGAGACCTGTACGGCCTCGACGTCGTCGTCATTCCGACACACAAGCCGATGATCCGCATCGATCGCCCGGACGTCGTCTTCACGCATCGGGAGGCGAAGGAACGGGCGGCCGTCGGCGAGATCCAGCGGGCACATGCCTCCGGGCGGCCTGTTCTCGTCGGCACTCTGACGATCGAGGAGTCGGAACGCGTCGCCGCGCGGCTCCGTGACACCGGCGTGGCGTGCGAGATTCTGAACGCCAAGAACGACGCGATGGAAGCGCGCATCGTCGCACGCGCCGGCGCGCCAGGGGCGGTCACCATTTCCACGAACATGGCCGGGCGCGGGACGGATATCCGCCTCGGGGGAGAGCACGAGGAGGAACACGCGCAGGTCGCGGCGCTCGGTGGCCTCTATGTGATCGGAACGAATCGCCACGAAAGCCGCCGCGTGGATCTCCAGCTTCGAGGCCGCGCCGGGCGCCAGGGGGATCCGGGGGAGTCGCGTTTCTTCGCGAGCCTCGAAGACGAACTGCTGGTGCGCTACGGCATCGAGACGCTCATCGCGGGCCGCGTGGTGACCGCGAAACGCGACGAGCCGTTCGACCACCCCATCGTGCGCGCCGAGATGGCGCGCGCTCAGCGCATCGTCGAAGGACAGAACCTCGAGATTCGAAAGACGCTGTGGCGCTACGCGTCGGCCATCGAGGACCAACGCCGCGAGGTCATGACCATCAGGCAGGCGATCCTGCGCGGCGACGACGTGCCGGAGATCTGGCAGCGCGAGCCGGAGCGGCGGCGCGCGCTGGTCGAGGAGGCCGGCGAGGACGCCGTTCAGCGCGCAGAGCGCGCTGTGATGCTGTTCGCGATCGATCGAGCCTGGCGCGACCACCTGGCACTCGCCGCCGATCTGCGCGAGGGGATTCACCTCGTCGCGCTCGGCGGCCGCGACCCGCTGCGGCACTTCACCGAGGAGACTACGGCGGCGTTCCGGCGCATGGAAGAGGCGATCGACAACGTGGCGCTCGACCTTCTGAAAGACGTGCGCGTCAAGGACGGCCGGATCGCCCTTGACGAGATCGGGATCAGAGGACCGTCATCGACCTGGACGTACCTCGTGAACGACGATCCGTTCCGCAACCAGATCGGCATGATGCTGACCGGGCCGGGAAGGACAACCATCGCCACTTACGCGGCGGCACTGCTCGGACCGCTGTTGCTGTTGTGGGGCGTGGTCGATCGAGTCTTTCGAAAGCGCCCGGGCCGCCGCGGAGACCCGTTCGGGCGTTGAGAACCCTGTCGGCTACTGGCTCTCCAACGCAAGGTGCTCGCCGGCGAGGAAGACGCGGCACGAACGCGACGTCACCAACTTGCGAAGACAGAGTCCACCTGTGCGCGGGTGTGCGGCCTCAGACGCCGGCCTTGGGGGTTTTAGGCACGATCGTGCCTTTCATGTCTTCTGTCGTCTCTCGCAGCTCATCCAGCTGCCGCTGCTGGTCGGCGAGACCATCCCGGAGCGCCTGTGCGGCTTCCACCAGATCGTCGCGCGCGCCCAGAGCCTTGCCCGCCGCGTCGCGCGCAGCTTCCGCCGCTTCCCGCACATGTTCGGCGTTGCGCCTGGCCTGTTCGGCAGCCAGCCGCGTCGTTTCGGCTGCAAGGCGGGCGGCCTCC
Source organism: Acidobacteria bacterium RIFCSPLOWO2_12_FULL_66_21 (assembly GCA_001767455.1). Lineage (GTDB taxonomy): Bacteria > Acidobacteriota > Vicinamibacteria > Vicinamibacterales > 2-12-FULL-66-21 > 2-12-FULL-66-21. The sequence continues at coordinate 53,167 of MELC01000039.1, read as the reverse complement.
TCCCTGGTCCGAACCTCCTCGGCCATCCTTCGGAGGCCTTCGTCCGTCCGACGCGCCGCCTCGGCGGCCGCGCGCTCCTCCTCGGCAATCTCGCGGTTTTCCTCCGCGGCCTCACGCTGCTGCTCACCGCTGTCCCCGTCGCGTGCGTTCTCGATTCGCCTGCCTGAACCTGGCGCTGCGGAATCCGGACTCGCTCCGGGACGATCGCGGTCGGAATGGTCGAACTCCATCTTGACCCTGCTGAGATATTACACCCGCGCTAGCCGGTCGGTGCGTCGCGGAACCTCCCGCAGCGTGGATCCAAGAACTGCAACGAGTGGCTCGACCGTCCTCTGGGCCCCGTGCCGCCGCTGGTTCTATCTGCCCAGCACGACGCGGACGATGTGCGTCCCCACGGCGTCTGCCAGGGCAATATCGCCCTGTGCCGGCGTGCCGTCGAGGTCCATGACACGCACGCCGCGGCTCACCCTCTCCGGATTGTCGACGACGATCTTGAATTCGGCCTTGAGCGTCTTGAGCACCGCCTCGTAGCCGGGCCAGGTATCTGGGATACACGGGTCGATGTGCAGGGCCCCGCGATTGAGCGTCAATCCCAGGAGATTCCCGATCGCGATCCGATACATCCACCCGGCGGACCCCGTGTACCACGTCCACCCGCCGCGGCCGTTGTGCGCGGGGTTCGAGTACACATCCGCCGCCACGACGTAGGGTTCCGCCTGGTATCGGGCAACGTCTGCCGGCGTACGCGCCCTGTTCACCGGGTTCAGCATCGCGAGCAGCTCCATCGCGCGATTGCCGTCGCCAAGCCGCGCGAACGCCATGACGTTCCACAGCGCCGCGTGCGTGTACTGTCCGCCGTTTTCCCGCACACCAGGCACGTAGCCTCTGATGTAGCCAGGCGTTGGCACCATCCGATCGAATGGCGGCGCGAGCAGCAAGGCAAGTCCGTCTTCGCGCCGGACCAGATGCGTGTCGACCGACTCCATGGCCTGTCGCGCACGCACGGGGTCGCCGGTTCCAGCAAGGACGGCCCACGACTGCGCGATCGCATCGATTCGGCACTCCGTGTTGTCCTTCGACCCCAGCGGCGTCCCCTCGTCGAAGTACGCGCGGCGATACCATTCGCCGTCCCAGGCTTCCTCGACGCTCTCCGTCAGCTGCTCGACGTGCGCGCGATACTGCGCCGCGCGGGACCCGTCCCCTCGAGCCTCCGCCAGGGCGGCGAACGGCGGCAGGATCGAGAGCAGGAACCACGCGAGCCACACGCTTTCGCCACGGCCCTCGAATCCCACCAGGTTCATCCCGTCGTTCCAGTCTCCGGTGCCAATCAACGGCAAGCCGTGCGCTCCGGTCGCCAGGCTGATCGCCACGGCGCGCGCGCAATGCTCGTACAGCGACGCTCTCTCGACGGAGATCGACGGACGATCGTACGCGTCGTGCTCGTAGGGCTCGAGTGCCCGGCCTTCCAGGAACGACACCTGCTCGTCCAGGACGGCGTCATCTCCAGTCGACGCGACGTACTGCAGCGCCGCGTACACCAGCCAGAGCCGATCGTCGGAGAACCGCGTGCGCACGCCCTGGCCGCCAGGCTCGTGCCACCAGTGCTGCACGTCGCCCGCCAGGAATTGCCGCGACGCCGCCTGCAGGAGATGGGTCCGCGCCAGGTGCGGCGCCGCAAAGAGCAGCGCCAGGACGTCCTGCAACTGATCGCGGAAGCCGAACGCGCCGCTCGACTGGTAAAACGCCGATCGGCCCCACACACGGCACGCAAGTGTCTGATAGGGAAGCCAGCGGTTGAGCATCAGGTCCAACCCGCGATCCGGCGTCTTGACGACGATCGTCTCCAGCAGTCGATTCCAGAACCCGGCCGCGCGGTGCAACGCGTCATCCACTGCCCGTCGATCGCGGTACTTCCGGACGAGCTCGCGCGCCGCCGCAAAGTCCACCGCGTCACCGAGCAGTCCGACGAGCGTTCGAGTCTCCGACGGTTGGAGGACAACGGCGACCTGGATGGCGCCGCAGGGATCCAGGGCGGCGCCTGTGCGACCCGACAGCGACACGCGCCGCATGACGGCGGGCCGGGCGAGCTTGCCGTTCCTTCCGAGAAACTCCGTTCGGTCGCCGGTTGCCGTCTTTGCCTCGCCGGGATCGAGATCGAGAAACGCCACGCGATGGGCAAACTCCTGGCGGAACGCGTTGCGCGCAAAGAGCACCCCTGTCTCCGGGTCCCGGCTCGTGACGACGTGCGGCTGCGAGCGGGACCGGTTTTCGCCGAGCACCCATTCCACGTACACCGTCACCGTGTACCGTCGCGCCACCGTCGAGTGGTTGCGAAGGGTCAGATGAAACACCTTCACTTCGTCGGCCGGCGGCACGAACACCAGCAGCGTCGACGCGAGACCGTTCCGGGCGTGCTCGAACACCGAATAGCCCTGGCCGTGCCGCACGGTGTACGGCTGGCCGCCGCCAGCCGGCAGCGGCGTGGCGGACCAGAATCCCCCGGTCTCCTCATCGCGGATGAAGATCGCCTCGCCGGGAGGATCGCTGACGGGGTCGTTTCTCCAGGGCGTCAAGCGGTTGTCGTGGCTGTTTCTCGACCACGTGCAGCCAGGACTCAACTCCGTCGCCACGAACCCGAAGGTCGGATGCGCGACGACGTTCGACCACGGTCGGGGCGGCAGCGTGCCGGCGGCGTCATCGACGGAGATGACGTACTCGCGACCATCGTCGGCAAATCCGCCGGCGCCGTTGTCCATCTCGAGGCCGGCGGGAGGCACCGGGCTGCGCGCGGCGGATTCACGACCGACCAGGGCCTGGGTGGCAAGCTCGGGAATCATGCCGCGTTCCGGCCCGAACGGAATCTGCGGACGCTTCAACTGATCGCGAAGGCCCCCATCGCCGCCGTCCATCACGGCGCGCGCCACCGCCTCGAGCAGGGTCCGGTCCTCGGACGGCATCAAGTCCGCCCGGCGCAGGAAGACGCCGCCCGGACGATCCACCCAGCCCTGCTCGGGACTGCTTTCGACCATCTGGAGCAGCGTGTTCTGCAGGTCCTGCAGGTAGCTGGACGCGTGATCGTTCAGCACGACGAGATCGAAGGCCAGGCCCTTGCGCCGGAGATACTCGTGCGCCTTCAGGAGGTCGCGCAGCAGCTCGACCTCTCCGGCCTCCTTGACATGCACGAGCAGGATCGGCACGTCGCCGGAAATGCCGTATTTCCACAACTCGGCCTGCCCGCGCGTGTTTCGCCGCACCGCGTCGACGGACCGCAGGCGCGGATCGGCGTACGTCAGACGGCCCGCCAGGCGCTGAAACGTCATCGTGTCGTCAATGGTGAGCCCGAGGTGCCGCAGCTCGATCTGGCTGTGGGTGCTCGCCAGGGCGAGCGCGCGGGCGACCGCGCGCCGGTCGTGATACTTCTCGATCAACTGCCGCGCGCCCTCTTCGGTGTCGGCACATCCGGTTGTGAACGCGATCCGCGCCGTCCCGCCCGGCGGAATGCGCACCGATTGCCGCAGGCTGGCGATGGGATCGAGAACGGGACCGGTGGTATTCGCGAGGCGCGCGGTCGTCTGCAGCGCAATCGGGCGATCGAGGCCGCGGCCGCGGCCGACGAACCGCCCGCGATCGGTTTCGTACTCCGTTGCGGCGCTCAGGCGGCCGCGTCCGCTGAGCACGTGAATCAGGTGCGGCCGGTCGGTGCCGCTGCGCGGCCGCCTGAGGCACATCAACGCGTCGCGTTCGGGCACGGCGATCGTCTCGATGAACAGATTGCTGAACGCCGGGTGCGACAGGTCCGCGTCCCCCGGCGCCAGCACCACCTCCGCATAGCTGGTGAGATCGAAGCTGCGCGCCTCGCGTCCGTGATTCGTCAGCGACACCCGCCGCAGCTCCACATCGTCTTCCGGCGAGACGACGATCTCGGTCCGCGTCTCGATGGTCCCGTCCACGCGCCGCCACGTCGCGCGGTCCGGCGCGAAGGTCACCTCGTACTCATCCGGCTCGCGTTCGGTCGGCTGAAACGTGGTCGACCAGACCTCTCTCGAGTCCAGGTCGCGCACGTAGATGAAGGCGCCCCAGCCGTCGCCGGTGATGTCCTCGCGCCATCGCGTCAGCGCGAGGTTCTGCCGGCGGCTGTATCCGCCGCCGGCATTGGTCACCATGACGGTGTAGGACCCGTTCGACAGGAAGTGGGTGCGCGGGCTCAGGGTGTGCGGCGTGACATAGCGGCGCACATGGAGCGACGGCAGCCGCCGCGTCGCCGGGACATGCTCGGCCTTTTCGAGCGGCGGATTCGTCAGCGGGACGAGGTGCGGAATGCGTTCGTGCAGCAGCAGCTCGGCGGCCTGCACGCGCGGGTCCGCGTGAAAGCGGTTCTGCATCGGCCAGGCGTTGATCGCGTTGTCGATGGCGACCAGGCTCATGCCTTGATGGTGCGCCATGTAGGTGCGCACGGCCATTCCGCCGGCGTGCTGCTTCGGCAGTCGATCGATGGTGTAGTCCATCGCCTCGTAGAACCCGTACTGTCCTTCGAGTCCCGCGGCTCGAAGCTGCTCGACGTTGGCGAGCACCGCCTCCGGCGCCAGCGGGGCGGCGAGGAAGCTGGCGTACGAGGCGATGACCAGGTCGTCAGCGAGCCCGCGTTTGAGGCCGAGCCCCGGCACGCCGAAGGCGCGGTATTGATAGTTGCCGTCGAGGTCCTGCGCGTAATAGGCGGACTCCGAGATCCCCCAGGGCACGCCGCGCCGCTCGCCGTACTGGAGCTGGCGCCGGACGATGGCTTCGTACGTCTCGTGCAGGAGCGTGCCCGGATACGTGCGCATCACGAGCAGCGGCATCAGGTATTCGAACATCGAGGCGCTCCACGAGAGGAGCGCACGCGATCGGCCGCTCGGCGTCAGCGACCGGCCCAGCTTGAACCAGTGGGCCTGATCGATCTTGCCGGTCGCGATCGCCAGGAAGCTGGCCAGGCGCGCTTCCGACGCCAGCGTGTCGTAGTACGACGCGTCGAGACGGCCTTCCGAGACGTTGAATCCAATCGAAAAGAGCTGCCGCTCCTTGTCGAAAAGAAAGTCGAATTCGGTTTCCTCGACAAGATCGTCGGCGAGGGAGGCGAGCCGTTCGGCGCGCTCGACGATTTCCGCGCGCGGAATGGGGTGTTCGAGGTCCCGCATCCGATCGGCGACCGCGGCGGCCGCCTGGTCCAGCCAATAGCCCGCGTCGCCGAACACCTGGGCCCCCGGCGCGGCGCTCGTGGCGAGCAGCGGCTCTTCGAGCTCGTGCAGCAGCACGCTGACAATGGAGATGCGGTCGCGGAGCAGCGTCAGCCGCGACTTCCATGCCGCGGCCGTGCCGGGCCGATGGCCGAGCTCGGTGCGCAAGTGCGCGAGATCCTTTTTCAGCGCGATCGTGCCGGCGCCCCTGCCCGCGTCCGCCTCACCGCGCGCGATCTCCTCCTCGACGAGGCCGACGAGATCCTCGAGCCCTTCCAGGAACGACGCGTCGACCGCGGGGGGGCGCTCGCCGATCTCGAGAAGCGCACCGCGCAGCGTGACGAGGTACCCGGCCAGGTTGCCGCTGTCGACGGTCGAGATGTAACACGGCGCCAGCGGCTCGAGGGTCCGCGTGTTGTACCAGTTGTAGAAGTGGCCCCGGTACCGCTGCAGCGCGAGCAGCGTCACGAAGGTCGCTTCCAGCCGGCCGAGGAACGCCTCGACGGTGATATACCCGAAGTCCAGCGCCGCCAGCGTCGAGAGCAGCTGCAGCCCGATGTTGGTCGGCGACGTGCGGTGCGCGACGAGCTCGCGGCGGTTCTCCTGCAGGTTGTCGGGGATCAGCCAGTGATCCTCCGGCTTCACGAGATCGTCGAAGAACCGCCACGTCTTTCGCGCGATCCGGCGAAAGGCCGTCCGCTGCGCGTGCGTGAGGGCCGTGCGGCGGCTCGAGCGCGGACGCCCCGTTTCATACGCGAGCGCCGGTGACAGGCACCAGAGCGCGACAATGGGAAGCGCGAGCGGCAGGTGAGCGGGCGCGACCAGACGGACACCCACCCCAATCGCCGCGGCGACAAGCGGCGTCGCGATCATGTGCCGGACGACGTCGCCCACGGTGGCCTCGACGTGGGCGGAGTGGTCCGCGGTGACCCACTCGAGCATGTGCCGGCGCGTGACGAGCAGGCGCACGAGCGTGCGTCCGATCGCGTCGAGCATTACCCAGCTCTGGTGCAGCAGGAACACAGTGGAAAGGAACGCCTGCGTGGCGCTGGCGATCACGTTGTCGCGCTCCGCGAGGACGTGCTCGCGCAGCGGCACGCCGCGAAAACGGCTGGACAGCGATCGCCCCACCTGCATGTACGCCGGGAAGGCGAGGACCAGCAGGGCGAGGCCCGACCAGACCATGGCGGATCCCGGCAGCATCGTCCAGCCCGCCAGGAACAGCGCGACGAGCGCGGGCGCGAGCAGGCTCCGCCGGAGGTTGTCGAGGATCTTCCAGCTTGCGATGGCGGGGAGCCGGTTGGGCACCTTCCGGCCGTTCGCGTCCGGTACGGTGCGCCAGAGCCACCGGGCAATCTGCCAGTCGCCGCGGACCCACCGGTGCTGGCGCGCCGCGAACGCGAGGTAGTTCAACGGGTAGTCGTCGACCAGGTCGATGTCGGTGCACAGGCCCGCCCGCGCATACAGGCCCTCGAAGAGATCGTGGCTGAGCAGCGCGTTCTCGGGGACCCGGCCGTCGAGAGCCGCGTCGAAGGCATCGACGTCGTAGATGCCCTTGCCGACGTAGCTGCCCTCGTGAAAGAGATCCTGATACACGTCGGACACGGCGGTGGTGTACGGATCGAGGCCGACGTGGCCGGCAAAGACCTGCGCGAAGGTCGTCCGGGCCGCGCTCTCGACGCTGACCTGCACGCGCGGCTGCAGCACGCCGTATCCTTCCGTCACCCGCCGCAATCGCGCATCGAACCGGGGCCGGTTCAGCGGGTGCGACAAGGTTCCGACGAGGCGGCGTCCGGCCTCCATCGGCAGCTGGGTGTCGGAGTCGAGGGTGATCACGTACCTGATCGACGGCAGGATCGTGACGTCGCCGTGGGTGACGATGAAGCTGGTATCGGTCGCGCCCCGCAGCAGGCGGTTGAACTCGGTGAGCTTCCCGCGCTTGCGCTCCCATCCCATCCAGCGTTGCTCGCCGGCGTTCCAGCGGCGCTGGCGATGAAACAGGAAGAAGCGATCGGCTCCATGCCGCTCGTTGAGGGCGTCGACCTTCGCCACCGCGAGTGTCAGCAGATGGCCGTCACCTTCGTCGACCTCGGCCGGCGCGTCGGCGAAGTCGCTGAGCAGCGCGAAATGGAGGTACGGATCGCGATTGGCAAGAAACCGGACCTCGAGATCGTGGAACAGCGACTCGATGTGCGCCTCCGAGCCGATGATGGCGGGCACCCCGACGATGGTTCGATCCTCGGCTGGAATGCCCTTGCGCAAGCCCAGTTTCGGCAGTGGACGCGGCTGAATCATCGACGTGAGGAGGGAGTTCAGCAGCGCAATCGCCAGCTCGCTGACGGGCAGGAGGGTCGCCAGGAGGACCAGCCACCGCGCACCGGGCGTGGCGCCCTGCCGGCCCGCATACGCGATGAGCCCCCAGACGCCAAGGGCCGTCGCCACGGCAATCGTGCCGAGATACCCGATCGCCGGATGCTCGAAGACGAAGCGGGCGAGCCGCTCGCGCGCGTGGGGCGAGTACGCGAGCTCCTTTTCGAGGCTGAAGCGTCCGCGCGAGATCAGGTAGTAGCCGACGTGATGGCGGCGGTCGTTCTTCGGATCGTGCTCGTGCGCGTGACGGGCGAGCGCGATCGCGCGCTCCGCCACGGCGAGCTCGGGCGTCGCCGACCGCCGCGACAGCTGCTCGACGGAGTGCCGGTAGCGATCGCGGGTCGCGAAATCCATCTCCCCGTACGCGCCGGCGGGATCGTTCTCGAGGATCCGCTCCACCACGCTGACGCGATCGAAGAACACCGCCCAGTCGATCGACGACAGCAGGCGCATGCTCGTGATCACGTTGCCGATCGCGAGCTGGTCGGTCGCCTCGCGCTGGTGCTCGACGCGAAGAAGCTCTTCGGGCGAGTCCCCCTGCGCCTCGAGCGCGCGCTGCAGGGCCTGCCAGGCAGGCGCCGCTGACGCCGGCTGGTCGCGGAGCCACTGCATCAGCTCCACGACGAACGCCGCGGACAATCGCGCGCCGCCCGCGGCTTCGGCCTGCAGGATCCGATCGAAGTCCGGTTCGCGATGCGTCGTGCGCGCGGCGAGCGCGGCCTCCCATTTCCGCGCCTGTTCGCGGCTGTGGCGCGCCGAGACGACGCCCTCCACCAGACGCCGCAGTTCCTCGACCAGGCCGAGCCGGAGCATGATCGGAATCGCCCACGTCTCGCCGATCGCGAGCGGCGCGACGCGCTGATACGCCGTCGTGAAGTCGACCAGCGTCTCGAGATTGAAGCGCCCCGCGGTGTGCGCGATGAGCTCGCGCGCGATCAGATAGACGCGCGGGTATCCCTCGTACGGACCCTCGGCGAGCTTCGGCAACTGGAGGTAGAACTTTCGCGGCAGATCCTGGCGGACTTCGCGGACCTGATCCTGGACGACGTGGTAGTTGTCGCGCAGCCAGTCCTCCGAGGCGACCGGCTGCGGGTCGGTGCGCGCGATGGTGGAGAGGAACTGGTACGCCTCTTCGAGGCGCGCGCCGCTCTCGTCAAGCTGCGGCAGGAGCGGCCGGGCGCGGCGCGGGTCGGCCGACACCGCGTGCGCGGCCGCCAGCGCGAGCGCGTGCGCCTCGAGTTGCTCGTGGCTGAACAGCGGAGGAGAGGCTGGCGGCGCGTCCGGCGATTCCGCCGGCAATGGCATGGTCTCCGGCATCAGGCGATGAGCCCGCGCGCACACGAGGCGATCAGCATGCAGTCATTATATGAAGCATGCGGCCGATCTCCTCATCCCGGGCCGATCCGCCCCGAAACCGCTCCCGCGGCGAATGCCGGCGGCCCTACCGCTGCGGCACGAAGTTGAGGGTCACCTTCATCCGGACTTCGATGGGCGTGCAGTTCAGATAGGTCGGCGTGAATTCCCATTGGCGCACGGCGTCGGTCGCCGCGGCTTCGAACTCCGGTGTCGACGGCGCCACCGCCTTCGACTCGCGAACCGTGCCGTCCGTGCCGATCACCGCCTCCAGCGTGACGACGCCGCCGATGCCGGCGGCCCGCAGCGCCTCGGGGTACGCCGGACGGACGTCGACGATCTTCATCGGCTGCAGGATGTTCCCTCCCGCCTCGCCGGTGAGGGCGCCGCCGGCGCACTTCGCCGCGGCCTGCTGCCGCGCCCGGTCCGCGCGTTCGCGGACTTCCGGCCGCTGGGCGGCAGTCGAATCAGGCGCCGCGGCCGCGTTGCCGGTCGTCGTAACGGTCTCCTGGAGTGCACCGATCTGAAGCGTAATCGTACGGTTCAGATCTCCGGCGATCGCGAGCGACTCACTGAAGGACATGAAGCCCGGCTGCGCCACCGACAACCGATAGTCGCCCGGCGGCAGGCCGACGAACACGAAGCGGCCCGTTCCGTCGGTACGAACCTCGTACTTTGCGCCGTTCGACGTGTTCGTCAGCGTCAACGTCGCGGCGGGCATGAAGCGGCCGGTCTGATCGAGCACCGTTCCGGCGACTGTCGAGAACCGATGCTGTGCCGCAACGGCAATCGGGATCGCGAGCGCGACAAGGACCACGGCGGTCGCGACGCGGGTGACATGGCTGGGCGGGCGGCGATTGAGGCGGGTATTCAGCATGGCGTTGACTCTCCCTTCCAGGCTTGATGCGCGGGCCATCGCGAGCGCGGGTCCGGGCACCCGCGGCGCGACGTTCAGAGTTCGGGCGAGGTCCACCAGATGCGAGGCGTAGTCGGCCGATTCCACCCCGCTCGTCAGCACCGCGTCGTCGCACGCACGCTCGCTTTCCTCGCGCAGGCGCGTGCACGCGATCCACAACAGGGGGTTGAACCAGTACACGGCGCGCAGTATCTCCGCGATCATCTGGGCGGCCCAGTCGCCACGGCGGATGTGCGCGACCTCGTGCCCGAGGACGATCCGGACGCGATCGCGCGGCCAGTCGGCCGCACCGGCGGGCAGGATGATCTTCGGTCGTGCGAGCCCCCAGGTCACCAGGAGGGTCGGATGGTCGCTCTGAAGCAATGAGACACGGCGGGAGAGACCAATCGTGCGGCACAGGTCCGCCGCCAGGTCGACCCAGGGTCCGGTCCGGACCGGCCGGGCGGCCGAGGCCACTCGCGACAGACGCCTCGAGCCGACGAGGAGCACGGACACGCTGACCGCGGCTCCGGCAAGCCACACGATGGTCACCGCCGCGGACAGCGGGATCCGCCCGCGCGGCGCGCCCTGGCCAACCTCTGAAGGACCCAATTGAGGTGAAGGTGTCCCGAGGTGCTGCACCGCGACCGCCGTCGTGACCGCTGGCGGCGCCGCGGCGCCTGGCGGGGCGGACGAAAACGCGATGATGTCGATGTCCCACGATGGCAGGAAGACGTGCAGCAGCGGCGAGAGAGCGGCGCAGGCGATGCCGAGCGCGAGCACCCAGTGGCGAACCGCGGCGGAGCGGCGCCGGAACACCAGCGTGCCGGCCAACGCGATCAGGATGATGAGCGAGACCCGGATGGTGGCATCGAAGGGGAGCATCATCGCCGGCCTTCCTTCTGTACCTTCTCGACCAGTTCCGCGATGCGATCCAGTTCTTCGGGTGACAGCTTCGCGTGCTCGGCGCCAAGCAGGGCCGCCACGACTTTCTCCGTGGAGCCGCCGTAGAAGGTCTCGACCAGATGCCGGAGCGCGGACTTCCGCGCGGCATGGCGTGGCAGCGCCGGCATGTACACATAGCGGAGCCCGACTTCCTCGTGGCGGACGTGGCCTTTCGATTCGAGCACCCGGAGCTGCGTCCGGACGGTCGAGCAGCTCGGGCCGCCCGCCAGGTCGCGCATGACCTCGCCGGCCGTCGCGCGCCCGCGGCGGTAGAGGATGTCGATGATCTCCCGCTCCCGGCGGGTGAGTGCGGCGTGCGGCGATGTCATGTTAGGAGCATAGCATAGATGCTACATATATAGCACATCGCCCGGCCCCGCGCGACCGCCCGGTGGGCTCGAGAAAGTCGTGTGGAAGAGAGCGGGTCCGCCGCGTCAGAACTGTCACTCGCGTGCACTTCTGTGGGCGCACCCGGGCGGCGGACCGCCAGGATCATGCACTTACGCCCGTTTCACCCGTGGTACGGCTCTTGCCCCGGGGGATTGAGCCCTATCAGGAGCTGTGTGCATGAACCACTGCCTGCAGTGCGAGCGCGAGGTTCCGGACGCGATGCTGTTCTGCGAGCAGTGCAGCCAGCACCGCATCGACCCGCTCGCCGTTCCCGGCTTCAGCGCCGAGGCGCGGCCGCCTGCGACGACGGCCGCGACCGTGACTGCCGCGGCCGCCGAGCGGCAGTCCCCGCCGGCGCGTGCTTCCGTCAGCGGCCGTGAGCTCCTGATGATCGCCGTCGCGTTTGTCGTCGCGGGCGTGGGCACTTACGAATTCCTCAGCGCCTCGTCGCGCCAGCCGGCGCGTGCGCCGGCACCCGTTGCCGCCACGGCGGCAGCGGAACCTGCCGGACCGGTCAGACCTGCGGACGGGCCGCGCAAGTGGAACGCCTCCAACCGGCGGTGGATCGGCGACGAGCGGCACGCCGCGGCGTTCGAGCTGTTGTCCAACAACGAGGTGCACCTCTGGCAGCGGCGCGACGCGCGCCCGATCCTCGTGGTCCGCTGCATCTCGAAACGTTCCGAGGCATTCGTCTTCATCGAATCGGCCGCGCAAATCGAGCCGCAGGACGAGAAGCACGGTGTGCGCATCCGTTTCGACGACGGTCCGGAGTTGAGCGAGCGGTGGCCGGACTCGGACGACCACGACGCGCTGTTCGCGCCAGACGGGGCGGGACTCGTCGGGCAGCTTCTCGCGGCCCGTACGCTGCGGTTCGGGTACACGCCGCACAACGCGCCTCCCGCTGTCGCCGAGTTCAATGTGACCGGCTTGCGCGAAGTCTTCGAGCTCCGGTCGAGCCAGTGCGCACCGCCGAGGTAGGACTCCACGGCTGAGGTCGGCCCGCCGTGCGCTCTCGCCTCGGCCAGCGTGGTAACATGACCCTGCCTCCCCTGCGACCGCGCTGGCGATTCTCCCAGCCTGCACGTCCCTGACGTCGAACAGCGCCACCCGTCGTCGCGACGTTCTCAAGTACACGGTGACGCTGGCGATCTGCCTGTCGGCGGCGGGCGCCCAGCGGCTCCTCCAGCCAGTACTCGACGGGCGATATCCGCTCGCGGTATTTCCGGCCGCCGTGATCCTCGGGGCCTGGTATGGCAATTACGGGCCCGGACTGTTCGCGACCCTGATCTCGACGCTGCTGGCGGACTACTTCTTCCTCCAGCCGGTGGGCTCGCTGGCCGTGGAGCGGCGGGATGACGGCGTCGGCCTCCCGCCTCGAGCAGGTGTTTCTCAATCTGTTGACCAACGCGGTCAAGTTCACGCCCTCGGGCGGGCGCGTCGTCATCGGCGCGCGGATTGCCGGCCGGTCGGTTGCCGTGCACGTGACCGACACCGGCCGCGGGATCGATCCCGCCTTCCTCCCGCACGTTTTCGAACGGTTTCGCCAGGCCGACAGCACGACGGCGCGGGAGGTGGGCGGGCTGGGGCTCGGAATGTTCATCGCCCGGCATCTCGTCGAGGCGCACCATGGCGCGATCAACGTGACGAGCGATGGACTCGACAAGGGCGCGACCTTCACGGTCACGCTGCCGATCGCGGATTCGCGCGGGTCGGCGGACCATGCGTCAGGGGAACTCGTTCGCCCCTCGCGCGTGGAACCGCCCGCGCCCCGGCTCACGGGGCTGCGCGTCCTGCTGGTGGACGACGAGAGCGATGCACGCGACATGATGGTGTCCGCGCTCGAAGCGTCCGGCGCGACCGTGATGGCCGCCGCTTCCGCGCGCGATGCGCTGGACACGCTCGCCGGGAGCCGCGAACGGATCGACGTGCTGCTGTCCGATATCGCCATGCCCGGGCAGGACGGCTACGAGCTGATCCGCGAAGTCCGGTCGCAGCCGGCGGCGGACGCCGCCCGCATCCCGGCCGCCGCGGTCACGGCCTGCGCGCGCGACGACGAGCGCGAACGCGCGCTGGCGGCAGGTTTCCAGATGCACCTGGCCAAGCCGCTGGCGCCTTCAGCGCTCGTCGCGGCCGTGGCCGAGCTCGCCGCGCGCGCGACCCCGTCCGGGGCGCCTCGCCCCTGACAGGCGAGATCGACGAGCCCTATTCGACGAAGCTCTTCAAGCGGTCGAGCGTCTCATCCCACTGCGCCGAGATCGTCTCGAGATGCCGGCGTGCCTCCGCGAGACGCTTCTGTTCCAACTGCCAGACGCTCTCTCGGCCATGCTGCACGCTGCGCACGAGGCCCGCGTCTTCCATGACGCGCAGGTGCTTGGTAACCGCCTGGCGGGTGATGGGGAAGCCGGCGCTCAGCCGCGTAATCGAGGTCGGTCCGTCGCGGGAGAGGCGCGAGACCAGGCGGAGCCGGGTCCCGTCCCCCAGCGCGGCAAACACCGGCGCGGAGCCGGCGAGTTCCGCGGTCGCCTTTGCGCTACGCGCCATCGGCCAGATACTTCTCGATCAGCTTCATCTGCATCTCCCAGCCCTGCTCGTTCGCCGTGAACGCCTTCGCCCGGCGCTCCAGCGAAATGCGATCGAAGCCTGATTCGGTAACGGTGAGCATCGTGCCGCCGGCAACCTCGTCGAGTGCAAAGGCGATGAGCGTCGTCGGCTCGCCCGAGTAGTCGCGGCCGGGCTCGATCGCAAACGGATGCCAGCGGAAGGAGAAAAGCCGCTCGGGTTCGATTCGATCGACGGTAATCTCGAAAACCGTGCCCGCGTACGGCTGCTGGGCCGCCGCCACCTCGGCATCAACGGTGGTCGGGACGATGGCCCCTCGCAGGGCCTCGCCGGCTTTGAACGGGCCGTCGAACTTCACGCCGAACCATTTGCCGAATTCCCGGGAGTCGACGATCGCCCGCCAGACGCGCGCACGGGGCGCACGCAGGAGCACCTTTTTCTCGATACGATCTGTCACGGTGGGCATATGCAACCTCTCGGTTGCCATGATACACGCGCCCGCCGCATGTCGCAACCGAATGGTTGCGGATGTACCGTCGGGCACACGCTACAATGCGGCTGAGGCGGACACCCGATGCAGGAGACCCACGTGGCGAGACGCCTGATCGAAACCGAAGTCACCGCGGCGCGCCGGGAGACGGTCGCGTAGATGCACCGGTACCGCTTCGCCGAGTTCATCGTGTCGCCGCGCCGGAGGCTGCTCGTCCGCCAGGGGCGCGAGCTGCCGCTCATCCCGCGCTACTTCGATCTGCTGGTGTTTCTGATCGAGCGGCGCCACGAGGCCGTGCACCGCCGCGACATCTTCGACCGGGTCTGGAACGATGTGATCGTCTCCGACAGCGCGCTCAGCCAGGCGATCCGGACGCTGCGGCGCACGCTCGGCGACGACTCGCGCGAGCCGCGCTTCATCCGCACGGTTTCACGCCACGGGTACCGTTTCGTGTTCGACGGCGTCGTGGAAGAAGAGGACGACGGCGCGTGGCCATCGGCCGACGCGAGTGCCCCGATTCCGCCGGCCGCGATTCGCAGCGACGCCGACATGTTCGAGCCGCTTCTGGAACGCGTGACCCGGGTGGCGCGAAGCGCCGGCGAAGAAGAAGAGCGGCGCGAGGCGGCGGAGCTGCTCCACGGCATGGGAACATCCGAAGCGCTGAAGCGCCTTGGCACCCGGCCGGGACACGCGCTCGCGCGGGCGCTGCTCCGCGACACGCGCTGGGATTCTCCGGAAGCCTCGCAGGTGGCGGTTTTGGGCGCGCCGGCGCCGATCGCGGTGACCCGCGCCCTCGTCGCCTTACGGCTGCGCCGGGCCGCGCGGCTGGTGGCGCGGCGATGGGCAGGCGCGTCGGCCGGCGCGGGGCTGGCCGGCGTCGCCGCGGGAGCACTGGGAGGGCTTGTTCTGGCTGCCGCGCCGGAAAGTTCGGCGCCGGTGGCTGTGGCGGCGGTACTCGCCGTCATCGGCGGTGGCTGCGGTGCGATTGGAGGCGCCGGTGTGGGCGCGGGGCTGGCCACCGCCGAAGCCATCGCCCGATCGCGCCGTACGATCGCGCTCGTGGGCGGCGCGGCTCTGGGCGGCGTGTTTGTCGGCGCCGGGGTCGAGTGGATCGGCCGATGGAGCCTCTCGGCGCTGTTCGGCCTGGACGTCGACGTCGGTGGCGCCTTGGAGGGGCTAGCGATCGGAAGCGCCGCTGGGATGGGGTATGCCCTCGCCACTCGCCGTTCAGAAGGCGGCCTCGCGGCTCCCCGAGGACGGCGGAGACTGTATGCGGCCGCCGTCACCTCGGCGCTATGTGGCCTCGCGGCGCTGGCACTGACCCGCGCCGGGTATCCGCTGGTCGGCGGCACGGTACACGAGATCGCGCGAGCCGCCCACGGCTCGCAGGTCACGCTGGCGCCGTTGGGGCGCTTGATCGGCGAGCCGGGTTTTGGCCCGATCACCCAAGCCGTCCTCGCGCTCGGCGAGGGAGCCGTCTTCGGGATCGGTCTGACGTTCGGGTTGATGAGGCGCCCGGCCTGAAGGCCGGGCCCACATCATCGTCATCTCACCAAATGCTCACCCCCTGGTGAAGACTGCAAGTCCTTCCGCAGCGGATGCTTCGGGTGCAACGCGACCCGCACGCCCGCGGGCGCCGCGCGTGGAGGACACCCGATGCACACCCTCGCTTCGGCCAGGACCTGCCGGCATGCCAGTATCCGGATCGCGACCGAACACCCGACAGAATTCATCGACCTGACGGAGCGTGTTGAAGCGCTCGTCGCCGAGGCTGGCCTGGACACCGGCCTCGTCAACATCCAGAGCCTCCATACGACGACGGCCATCGTCATCAACGAGCACGAGCCGCTGCTGCTGGCCGACTTCGGCACGCTGCTCGAGCGCACGGCGCCCGCCGGAGCGTTCTACCGGCACGACGACACGTCGGTGCGCACGATCAACCTGTTCCCCGGCGAACGCCGCAACGGACACGCCCACTGCCGGGCGCTGCTGATGTCCGCCTCCGCGGCGGTCAACGTCGCCGATGGCCGCCTGCAGCTCGGGCGCTGGCAGCGCGTCTTCCTCGCCGAACTCGACGGCCCGCGCACGCGCGAGGTCTCGATTCTGGTCGCCGGGGACATCCGGCGATGAAGGTCACACTGATTCTGCCGGCCCTGACCGAGGCCACGAGCCCGTTCTGGCGGCCGATCAAATACTCGCTCTTCCCGCCGCTGGGTCTCGCCACGCTCGCGGGGTACCTGCGTGACGACGACGAGGTGGAGATTCAGGACGAGCATGTCGAGCGGCTGCGGCTCGACGACACGCCGGATCTCGTCGTCATCCAGGTCTACATCACGTCGGCCTATCGCGCGTATCGTGTTGCCGATCACTACCGGCGCCGGGGCGCGCACGTCGCGCTTGGCGGACTCCACGTCACCTCCCTGCCGGCGGAAGCGGCGGAGCATGCGGACACGATCTTCCTCGGGCCCGGCGAGGACACGTGGCCGCAGTTCCTGTCGGACTTCCGCGGCGGGTGCGCGAAGCCCGTGTACCGGTCGCGGACGCGTACGCTCGCGGATCTTCCGCCGGTCCGGCGCGATCTGATCAAACGCGGCCTGTACCTCGTCCCGAACTCCATCGTGGTGTCGCGCGGATGCCCACACGTCTGCGACTTCTGCTACAAGGAGGCGTTCTTCGAAGGGGGCCGATCGTTCTACACGCAGACGGTGGACGCCGCGCTCGCGGAGATCGAGCGGCTGCCGGGGCGCCACCTCTATTTTCTCGACGACCACTTGTTCGGCGATCGCCGATTCGCGGCGGCGTTGTTCGATGGCATGCGGGGAATGGGACGGTTGTGGCAGGCCGCAGGCACCGTCAACACGGTGCTCCTGCCGCATCTGCTGGAGCGCGCGGTCGAAGCGGGCCTTCGCAGCCTGTTCGTGGGGTTCGAATCGATCACGCCGGCCAACCTGATCGAGCAGCGGAAGTACCAGAACCTGCGGCGCGACTACGCCGCGGCCATCCGGCGGCTGCACGGTCTCGGCGTCATGATCAACGGCAGCTTCGTCTTCGGCATGGATGCGGACGACGCGTCGGTCTTCGATCGCACCGTCGACTGGGCGATCGCGCACGGGATCGAGACGGCCACCTTCCACATTCTGACGCCGTACCCAGGGACCGCGTTGCACGCGCGGGTGGCCTCGCAAGGCCGCATCACCGTTCGCGACTGGAATCTGTACGACACGCGGCACACGGTCTTTCGTCCGGCGCTGATGACCGCCGGCGAACTGGAGCGCGGCTACTGGCGTGCCTACCGCGACTTCTATCGATGGGGATCCATTCTCCGTGGCGCGTCCGCGCATGCGGACCTCCTCCCCGGCGCACGACACCTGGCGTATGCCGCCGGCTGGAAGAAGTGCGAGCCGTTGTGGGATCTCGTGATCCGCATGAAACGGGCGGGGACGATGCTGCCGGTGCTCGAGGGCGTCCTCAGCGGGTTCGGCCGCCTGTCGCCCGGCGGACGGCGGCCCGGCTGCGGGATGAGGGCGCCCGCGCGCCGCCCGTTGACGCCGCATGTCTAGACATGGTAGACATATTGTGTCTATGATGACTAGACAGATCGGAGCATTGCCATGACGCTGGACACCGAACTGCTCCAGACGGCGCGCACGACGCGGACCACCTTCGACGAAGCCGACCGCCAGGCGCTGCTCGCGCGCGCCGACTATCACACCGCCGTCCGCCGGCTCCACCTCGCCGGCGGCTCCCTGCGGGAGATCGCCGAGGCGCTTTCGCTGAGCCATCAGCGGGTGCAGCAGATCGTCAGCGAGTCGGGGGGGAGCTGGTGGAGCCGCGTGTGGCGCTCCCGCAAGGTCAACCCGGACGCCGTGTGCACCTGGTGCGGGCGCCCGCCGGCGGAGGTGCCAAAACTGATCGCCGGGCCCCACGTCTATGTGTGCGATGCGTGCGTCGGCGCGGCGGAGAAGACGCGGAAGGGAAGGCCGGCGGCTCCCTTCCGCGGCGTCATGAAGAAGAGCGTGACGGCCCGCTGCGCGTTCTGCGCCAAACGGGCCGGAGCGGACCGGCCGCTCATCGCCGCACCGTCGGGTCGCATCTGCGCCGAGTGCCTGCGCACGTGCCGCGACATTCTCGACGGACGCTCTCCGTCACCCGTGTAAGTCCGGCCGCTGCCCGACGCTCTCCAGGGCCGCTGTCAGGCGACGCGGGCGCCTTCGATCTTGCGGATCTCCGTGAAGTCGTCGTAGACGGTCCGCAGCAGATCGAGGACCTTCCCATTCGCCCGGTGGCCCGTACGACCCCGCCGCAGGCCTCGAGGTCGCCCGCGCGCGCCCGGCTGACGAGATCGCGGAGTGTTCCAGCAAGCCTTCCGCCTGCCAGTCATCTGGAAGACACCGTGATGATGAAAGTGTGACCCGCTGGCCCAGCAAGGGGGCATGAGAGCCCGTGTAAATTCTGCGCGGAACGGGATTCACCGCGGACGCGTTGCCGCGCGCCTCCCACGCGCCAGCGAGGAACCTCAGGCCGCCGGCGCGCTATTCACGAACGCGCCGCGCCGAGGAACAACGCGGGCTAGAGACCGAGCCGGTCGAAATGCCCCTTCACCGTCGAGTAGCACTCGCAGGACGAGCGTTCCAGCCCCTGCCGATCGGCGATCGTGATGTGGCCGTGCGTATAGCGAATGAGGCCGGCCTTCTGGAGCGTGGCCGCGACGACGCTCACGGTCGGGCGGGTGGACCCGAGCATCATCGCGAGAAACTCATGGCTGAGGTCGAACTCGTCGCGCCCGACGCGGTCGTGCGTCATCAGCAGCCACCGGCAGCAGCGTTCCTGCACGTGATGGAGCGCCATGCACGCCGTCGACTGCATGAGAAGGGTCAGCAGTCCCTGCGAGTACCGGCGGATGCCGTCGTGAAACGCGCCCTGCCGATCGATCTCCTTCTGGAACGCGTCCGTTCCCATGGCCTCGGCGCTCGTGTCGGGCACCTGGATCATCGTTTCGCCGGCCAGCATCCCGCCGCCGAAGAAGGCGTTCATCCCGACCATCCCTTCGGTGCCGACCGTCGCGATTTCGACCATCGCGCCGTCGTTCATGGCGGCGGTGATGGACGCGACCCCGCCATTGGGAAAGAACACCTGGCGAACGGGCTCATCGCGCCTGTAGAGCACCTGTCTGACCTTGATCGGAATCGTCTTCAAGTGTGGCAGGATCCGCGCGAAATCTTCTGGAGGAAGCGCAGCGAGCAGCTTGTTCTTCGGCCGCCCGGCCGGAGGCGACACACGACCGGACGTTGAGCGTTTTACCATGGACGAGCTCCAGACCCGGAGGCCTTGATGAGTCTGGGGCTTGACCCGACAGTGCGGCAGGCTCAGGAAAGCGGTGTACCCCCAGTATCGCACGTTCGACGCAGGCGTCCGCGGTAATCGGGCGTGAATCGTGCTCCTACGCCCGTGTTCTTCCGTGTTCCTCCGCGGTAGTTAGTCCCGTGTTCTTCCGTGTTCCTCCGTGGTAGTTAGTCCCGTGTTCTTCCGTGTTCCTCCGTGGTAGCTAATCCCGTGTTCCTCCGTGGCAGTTGTTTCCGTACGGCCGGGCTTTGCGGCGGCACGTGCGGCGTATACTGCGCCGATGCGAGTCCTGCTGCTCTCGATGCCTGACTCGTTCGAGCACACGCCCGCGCTGACCATGCGCATGCCGAATGGGGCGCTCGCCTCGCTCGCGGCCAACGCGGGGCCGGGCCAGCGGGTGGCCATCGCCGACCTGATTCTCGTTCAGCGTTCCGTGGGGCCGACCGTCGAGCGCCTGATGCGCGATCTCGATCCCGAAGTCGTCGGCCTCTCGATCATGACGTTCCAGCGCCGCACCGCGTTGCGGCTGATCCGGCTGATTCGCGGGATCAAGCCGGACGTCACGGTCGTGGCCGGCGGGTACGATCCGAGCCTCGCACCCGACGCGTACGACGATCCGGCGAGCGGCGTCGACTTCATCGTCCGAGGGGAAGGGGAGTCGACGTTTCGCGAGCTGCTGCGCGCGCTCGCACAGGACCACGACGTCAACGGCATCGCGGGTCTTTCGTTCCGGCCCGGTCCCGGCCGCGGCTTTTGCCACGCCGCCTCCCGGCCGGTCACGCGCCTCGATGGCGGCACGCTCGCGCTTCCGGACAGACGGGCGCGCGTGCTCTCCGGCTACACATTTCTCGGCCGCCCGATCGATATCGTCGAAACCTCCCGTGGCTGCACCTACGACTGCAGCTTCTGCTCGATCATCGAGATGCGTGGGAGGAACTTCCACACGTTCGACATCAGCCGCGCAATCGCCGACATCGCCGACGCGAGAACCTGCGGCGCACGGGCGGTCTTCCTCGTCGACGACAACATCACGCTGAACGTCGCCCGCTTCGAGTCGCTGTGCCGGGCGATCGTGGAAGCCGGGCTGAACGACGTGCACTACATCGTCCAGGCGATGACCTCGTCCATCGCGAACCACGGAGACGCGCTCGCGCCGCTGATGCGGAAGGCGGGATTCCGTTACGTCTTTCTCGGCATCGAGAACGTGCTCGACGACGACTTGGCGTTCCTTCGAGCGTCGGCGAAGAACGCGCGGCGCGAAGGGGGACAGCGGACAGGCAATGCCACGCTCGCCGCGATCCATAAACTGCATCGGGCTGGATTGTGGGTCGTCGGCGGCATCATCGTCGGCAATCCGGACGATACCCGTGAATCGATCGAGGCGAACCTGTCGTTCGCGCGGCGGTACGTGGACTGGCCGTATATCCAGCACCCGACGCCGTACCCGGGCACGCCGATGACCGAGGATTTCCGGCGGCGCGATCTGATCGTCAACGAACGGGTGGAGGAGTACGACGGGACCACCGCGGTCGTGCGTACGGCGCACCTCGAGAGCGAGGCGATCGAGTTCCTCCGCTGGCGCGCGGAGCGGTGGATGAAGGTCAGGCACCTGCCGGCGGTGCTGCGAACGTATCCGCGCTTCGTACTGCGCCATGGCCCCGCGATGCTCGCGCATACCTTCCGCGGAAGCACGTGGCGATCGGCGCTGGGCCTCGAGAGCGAGCGGGAGGTCTTCCGGCGCTACAAGACGCTGCGCGCCGCCGAACGGGAGTACCTGCCGCCCGCAGGGGTTGGGCGTCAGCCAGGCAGTCGCAGTTGGCAAGACTTACGCGCTTTCGAGGATCGTGGTACCAGCCTTCCAGAGAATCCACCCCGATAGCGCCTCCGACATACAGGAGACCGGAGACAGGACGGCGTTCGAGTCGATCCGGTCTCTTGCATTTCCGCGACGACGATGGCATCGTCGTCGTCGTCGAGAGGTCGGAAGGGATGTCATGGAAGTCACGTATCGGAGACGCCGGCCTCGCGCGCGACGCAAGGAGGGCACGATGACCACGCAGGAGTACCTCGCCACGGAAGAAACGGTGCTGCCGCGCGAGCTGGCCTACGGCGTCATGCGTGTCGCCGACTCGCCACGGACCTCGCATCAGCGGTTGCTCGGACGGATCCACCTGGCGATGGCCCCGCACGTCGAAGCGGCAGGACTCGGAGAGGTGCTGCTCGCTCCGATGGACGTCATCCTCGATTTCGATCGCGCGCTCGTGGTGCAGCCGGATCTGCTGTTCG
The DNA here is from genome assembly GCA_001767455.1 of Acidobacteria bacterium RIFCSPLOWO2_12_FULL_66_21. GTDB lineage: Bacteria > Acidobacteriota > Vicinamibacteria > Vicinamibacterales > 2-12-FULL-66-21 > 2-12-FULL-66-21. The sequence goes on along the minus strand of MELC01000039.1, from coordinate 31,323 downwards.
TGTCTTCCGCGCGTGCAGCGATTGTGACGGAGAAGGTGTTTGGCGCGCCGGACCTCGTCGTCGAGATCCTGTCGCCGCACCCGCGGATCGGCAGGCTGGACGAGCGGGTGGGCTGGTTCGCGAAGTACGGCGTGCGCGAATGCTGGCTCGCGGATCTCTGGAGCCACCAGTACGTCGTCCTCGCGTTGAACGAGCGCGGCGTCGCCGAGCGGCGGCCTTGCCGGCCCGGTGAACCCGCGCCCTCCGATGTCCTCCCCGGGATCATCCTGCCGGCGATCTGACCGCGGGCTCTGAGCGGTTGACATTTCCCGCGCGAGGGGCTATGTAGATACGCATAGTCATGGCAACGGCTGTGCCCGCCCTGTCGTACACCGGTCTGTTCGTCCTGCAGGCGCTCGAGCGGGGCCACCGCTTCGGGTTCGACATCATGGACGTCACGGGGCTCCCGAGCGGGACGATCTACCCGGCGCTGCGGCGGCTCGAGGCGCTGGCGCTCGTGCGATCGGACTGGGAGCCGAACCATCGTGCGCGCGAGGAAGGACGGCCGCGTCGCCGCTACTACGAGCTGACGCCCGCCGGCCGGCGGCGTCTCGGCGAGGCTGAAGTCCGCTACCGCGCGCTCGGCCGCCTGTTCGCTCGCAGGAGCAGCTCATGAGCCCTCTGCCTCTGGCGCTCGTTCGCATTCTGGCCCTGTGGGTTCCGCGCGCGTCGCGCGACGGCTGGATCGAAGAGTGGAGCGGCGAGCTGCATCATGCGGCGACGGTGTTCGCCAGCCGCCGGTTCCCCGCCGTGCGCCTGCTCCGGATGGCGCTCGGCGCCGTGCCCGACGTAATCGCCGTCCGCCGCGCGGCCCGCTTCATCCACCGCGTGCCGGGCCCCCGCGGGCGGATATTCCATGGCATCAGTCAGGACCTCCGCTTCGGCTGCCGCGCGCTCGCCGGATCGCCCGGGTTCGCCGTGAGCGTGATTGCCAGTCTGAGTATCGGCATCGCCGCCAACACCGCGGCGTTCAGCTTCATCAACGCGGCGGTCTTCCGCCCGTTCCCGGGCGTCACGAATCAGCGGGAGCTGGTTCGTGTGGGTGTGTCGACACGCACGCGGTTCGGAATATGGGAGATCTCCTCGACGCACGAGGAATACGAAACGCTCCGGGGCGGCATGCCGGGGCTGCAGGATCTGGCCGCCCATTACCGCGTGGAATTCGCCGGTTTCTTTCGCGGGGAAGCGTCCGCGCTCGACGGGGCGCTCGTCACGGGCAACTACTTCGACGTGCTCGGCGTGCGGCCGGCGGCCGGGCGAGTCTTCCTCCCGCGCGACGAGGCCGATGGGCATGCGGCCGTCGTCATCAGTCACGCGTTGTGGCGGCGGTGGTTCCGGGCGGATCCGGAGGCCGTCGGGCAGTTCCTGACCGTGAACGGCGCCGCCCTCGAGATTGTCGGCGTCGCACCGCCGCAGTTCCACGGCGTTCAGAAAGGCAGCTACGGCATCGACGTGTGGGTGCCGTTCAGCCTGGCGCACTTGGCACTGCGCGGGCCGGATCGGCGTCCCGTGTCAGTGGTCGCCGCGGGCTACCTGCCGTTCACCTACATCGGGCGGCGGCGGACGACGCTCGAACAGGTCGCAGCGCAGGCGGCCTCGCTCACGCGGCAGATCAACGAGCACCGCACCGGTGAAAAACAGGGAGCGACCGTGTCGGTCGGCCGCGTCTGGCTCAACGATCCCGTGAAGGCGGCCCCCGCGATCGTCGGGTTCATGATGGTTCCGCTGCTCGTCCTCGCGATTGCCTGCGTGAACGCGGCGAACCTCCTGCTCGCGCGATCGAGTCAGCGCAGCCGCGACTGGCGCGTGCGGCTCGCGCTCGGCGCCTCGAAATGGCGCATCGTCCGCCAGGTGCTCGTGGAGTCGGCCTTGCTCGCGATCATCGCGGCCGGTGCAGGCCTGGCCCTGACCTCCTGGGCCCTCAAGCTCGTCGCGCACCTCTGGCCCATGCCGTTGCCGATGGACGCACGCGTCCTGCTGTTCACGGTCGCCACGGCCGTCGGCACCGCGATCGCGTTCGGGCTCGCACCCGCGCTGCACGTCTCCTCGCGCGCCGCGGATCCGAGCGGGCTGTCGCGGATCGTGACCGGTCCGGCTCGCTCGCGCGTGCGTTTCGCGCTCATCGCCACGCAGGCGGCGCTGTCGCTTGGACTGCTGGCCACGGGCGCTCAATTCGTGAAGACCGTCCACGCGCAGACCGGCCGGGCCGACAGCGTTCCGCCGGAACGACTGCTCATCGCTTCGTTCGATCTCGACCCGCTCAACGTGCGGCGCGAGGCGGCAGACGACTTCTACGCCCGTGTGCTCGAGGGAACATCGTCGGTGCCCGGCGTCGTCGCGGCAGGTTTCTCGATAGGCGGCCTCATCACCGACGCCATGGACATGTCTGCTGCCGCGCGCATCTGGCTGCCGCAGCAGGGACCGGGGGAGGGAAAGAACCAGCTGGCGGCGCACGCTTCCAGAGGTTTCTTCGCCGCGGCCGGCGTGCCGCTGCTGCAGGGACGCCTGTTCACGGACGCGGAGCGCGCCACGCCCGTCAGCTCCGTCATCGTCAATCAGTCATTCGCCAGCACGTTCCTGGAGTCCAACGCACTCAATCGCAGGCTCCGCATCGGCACTCGGAACTCCGAATACGGCGCCGCGCTCGATGTGACGGTCATCGGCGTCGTCGGCGTCGCGACCGGCTACCGCCCGGACTCGTACCCGATGTTGTACTACCCGGCGCCGGTCGCGCACGCGCCTGCCCGCACGCTCTACGTACTCTTCGACGAGTCCGGCCGGTTCAACCTGACCGCGCTGCAGGCGGTCGTGCGGCAGGTGGATGCCCGCGTGCCTGTACGGAGTCCCGCAACGTTGCGGGAACGGCGGGAGAGCACCGGCACGGAGCGCCGGTTCCTCGCAAGTGGCGTGGCCGCGCTCGGGATCTTCGCTCTCCTGCTCGCGGCCGGCGGACTGTACAGCGTGGTGTCCTATGTCGTGGCGCTGAGGCGCCACGAGATTGGCGTCCGCCTCGCTCTCGGATCGACCGGCTACGCCGTGGTGGGGCTCATCGTACGGGAGGCGCTGGCGCCCACGGCGATCGGCGCGCTGGCGGGCACCGGCGGAGCGGTGGCGACCGCGCTCGTCGTGCGGTCGCGGATGTACGGCGCCGCACCGGTCGATCCGTTGTCATTCGCCGCTGCCGCGGCGTTCCTGCTGCTGACAATGGCGGTCGCAGCGCTCATCCCCGCACGGCACGCTGCCGGTGTCGACCCGATGGTGGTGCTCAGGGAGGAGTGACTGGCCGCGCGGTTCTAGCCCTGTTCGCGTTGATACGACCCGGGCACCGTCGCAAAGGAAATTGCCAGGCGGTTCCAGCCGTTAATCACGACCACGGCGAGCGTGAGGTTCACGAGCTCTGCTTCTGTGAACTCCCGCCGGACCCGTTCGTACAGGTCATCCGACACGCCGCCATCGGCGATGAGCGTGAGCGCTTCGGTCCATTCGAGCGCGGCTCGTTCCCGCTCGGTGAAGAACCGGGTCTCGCGCCACGCGCTGAGCGCGTACAGCCGCTGTTCGGTCTCTCCTCCGGCGCGCGCATCCTTCGTGTGCATGTCGATGCAATAGGCGCAGCCGTTGATCTGAGACGCGCGGGTCTTCACGAGCTCGAGCAACGACTGCTCCAAGCCGCTGGCTCGAACGTGGCGCTCGAGCCCCATGATGGCGTGGTAGCCGGCAGGGGAAGCTTCCGCATAGTTGAGGCGTTCCGTCATGCACAGATCTTACGCTGATGGCAGCTCGTGGCTCGTGGCTCGTAAGTTTGATTGCCCTAAGAATGCCTGAGCGCGTCGATTGGATTGACGCGCATGGCCCGGCGGGCGGGAAGCCAGCTTGATAGAAGCGAGACGAGGAGCAGCCCCGCGGCGGTCGCGGCAAACACGGATGGATCCGCGGCGCTGATGCCGTACAGGGAACTGACGAGCACCTGGGATGCCGCAAGCGCCAGACCGACGCCGATGCCGGTGCCGATCAGCGTCAGGACGACGGCGCGGCGCATGACCTCGCGGAGCACGTCGGCGGGACGAGCTCCAAGCGCCATGCGAACGCCGATTTCCCTGGTGCGCGAGGCAACGACGAAGGAGACGACGCCGTACAGCCCAATCAGCGTCAACGACACACCGAGCACGCTGAGGCTCGTGACCACGGTCGCCACGAGGCGGTCCTCGTAGGACGCGTATTTCATGTGCTCGGTGAGCGTCATCATCTGGAGCGGGACACGCGGGTTGAGCCCGCGCACGACCTCGCGCACCGCGGGGGCGGCGCGCCGGGGATCGGCGCCGGCCTGCACGATGAGCGTGGCCTCGGATGAGGGCACCTGCGCGAAACAAAAGAACAAGTACGGCTGCGGCGGCTCCGTCAGGCGGTTGATCTTCCCGTCGGCGACGACGCCGATGACCTCGAACTCGCCGGCTCCGGCGCCGGCCACGCGGATACGCTCGCCGATGGCCGGGCCGTCCGGCCAGTATCGCCGCGCCATCGTCTCGTTGATGACGACAACCTTCGGATCGCGTGCTCCATCTCGGACACCGAACGCGCGGCCGCGGGTGAGCCGGGTTCCCATGATCTCGAAGTACCCGGCCGCCACGGTGTTGTATTTGACGCGCAGCGGCACGCCGTCAGCCGGCAGGGGGCGATCCGGCAGGACGATGTCCCTCGCGGCGCCGCCGCCATTCGGATCGAGGGGAATCCGGCGCGCCACACTGACGCGCTCGACTCCAGGTGCGGCGCTCGCCCGCACGACGAGGTCATCGAAAAACGCCCGGGATGCCGCCGGCGCGTAGCCTGCTGCCACAGGTGACAAGGTGGCCAGCAGAAGCGGGCGCACCTCGAAGCCCGGATCGATCGACTGCCTGTTGCGAAGGCTGAGACCAAGAAGAGCGCCCGCGACGAGCAGCACGAACGAGACGGCGATTTGCAGGACCACGAGGACGTTTCTGGGCGAGCCTCGCCGGCTCCGGACCGGGGCAGCCCCGCGCGCGGCCTGCGCGAGCGCGCGCCGCGAGACCGCCAGCGCGGGCCAGAGCCCGAAGACGAGTACGGTCGCCGCGCCGATCGCCGACGTCGCGACGATGACACGCAGATCGAGGCGGAAATCGAAGCCGAGCGGCAGCGCCATCGGAGGAAGCAGCGCAGGGAGGCTGCGGATGATTCCCGCGGCGAACAGCAAGCCGAGAGCGATCGCGAGCGCCGCCAGTGCGGCGCTCTCAGTCAGTAACTGCCTGACGAGCCGCCGCGGACGCGCGCCCAGCGCCGCGCGGACCGCCATCTCCTGGCGGCGATCCTCCGCCCGTCCGAGGAGCAATCCCGCCACGTTCGCGCACCCTACCAGCACGACCAGCGCGACCAGCGTCCACAGCAGCAGGGCCGCGACCGTCAGGGCGCGCGCGCCGGCTTTCGACGGACCGAGCACCGCAAGCCGCATGTCCCGGTTGGTCGCGGGATAGCTCGCGCGCAACTGGGCGGCGATGTTCTCGATTTCCTTCTGCGCGAGGCCAATCGGGACGGGGATCGCCCCGACGCGATCGCGCAGACGGTCGCCCCACGACAGAGGGGCACGAAGGCGTCCGACCACGGTGAGCCACCGCGAATCACGGGCCGTGAGCTCGGACGAGGCGCCGGGAAGGAGCGCGTTCCACGCCGTCAGGGGAATCCAGATGTCTGGCGCCGCCATCGCATCCAGGCCGGTGAACCCGCGCGGCAGCACGCCGGCGACGGCGCATTCCGCGCCATTCACCAGGATCGTGCGGCCGACGGTGCCGGCGTCGGCATTGAAGCGGCGCCGCCACAGGCGATCCGAAAGAAGCACCGCGGGCGTGGCGTGACTGGCACTGTCGGCGGGACCGAGCGTGCGGCCGATCGCGGCGGACACCCCGAGCGTGGCAAAGTAGTCGGACGAGACCGTGTTGATCAACACGACCTCGGGGGGCGCCTCCGGACCGCTGACGCCCGCCCCGCGGATCCCGTACGCCGCAAGGCTGCTGAAACTCCGCGCGCGATCCCGCACATCCTCGAAGTCCGGATACGACATGCGGCCGGAGGATGTCGTCCGCTCCACCGCGCGCACCTGCACCAGGCTGCCCGGGTCCACGATGGCGGGCGACCGCATGCCGAAGGCGTCCAGCAGGCTCACCGCGCTCGCCGCCGCGCCAAGGCCCAGCGACAGAGACAGCACGGAAATGGCCGCAACCGCGGGCCTGCCGCGGAAGGACCGCACGGCGTATCGAAGGTCCTGCAGGAACATGGTGGTACTCTGCCATATCACTACGCGAAAAAGGGCGCTAGAGTTAACAGACGGGCGCGTCCCTTGCTTCAAACGGGACGAGTCGTGCGAACCGATGCACCGCGAATCATCCCCGCGCTTCACGGATCGCCGTGCTGCCGGCAAGGAGCTGGCGGCGAGCCTGCGCCACTACTCCGGAAGCCCGGACGTCGTTGTCCTGGCGCTGCCGCGCGGCGGCGTGCCTGTCGCTTTTGAAGTCGCCGGGGCGCTCGACGCGCCGCTCGACATCTTCCTCGTACGAAAACTCGGCCTGCCCGGACATCCCGAACTCGCCATGGGGGCGATTGCCTCCGGCGGCGTACGTGTGCTCAACGAAGACGTGATGAATTGGTATGTGGTGCCCGAAGCGGCCATCGAGGCGGTCGCCCGCGAGGAGCAGGCGGAGCTCGAGCGCCGCGACCGCGAGTACCGGCAGGGCAAGCCGCTCGCGGATCTGCGCGGCAAGGTGGCGATTCTGGTCGATGACGGGCTCGCGACCGGCTCGACGATGCGAGCCGCCGTGGGCGCCGTGCGCCAGCTCGGGCCAACGCGCGTCGTCGTGGCCGTGCCGGTGGGTGCGCCCTCGACCTGCACGCAGTTCAAGGGCATCGCGGACGAAATCGTGTGCGCGCGCACGCCCGAGCCGTTCTCCGCGGTGGGGCAGTGGTACCGGGACTTTTCACAGACCACGGACGCCGAAGTGCGGGCGCTTCTCGACGAGCACGCCGCGAGACTCGGCGGCGGGAGGCAACGGACATGACGCCGGACATCGGGAAGGCGCACCCGGCCGCGGCCGAATCGATCGTGATTCCCATCGGCACGGATCGGATCGAGGCGGACCTCCGCGTGCCGGAGCATGCAGCGGGCCTCGTGCTGTTCGCGCATGGCAGCGGCAGCAGCCGCTTCAGCCGGCGGAATCGCGCCGTCGCCGAGTTTCTGGAACCGAGAGGGTTCGGTACGCTCCTGCTCGATCTCCTCACCAGCAGGGAGGAGTCGATCGATGTCCATACGGCCGAATACCGCTTCGACATCCCCATGCTGGGCACGCGAGTCGTCGTGGCGACCGATGCGGTGCGGCAACGGCGCGACCTCGAGCGGCTGCCGCTCGGGTATTTCGGCGCGAGCACCGGGGCCGCGGCCGCGCTCGTCGCCGCAGCCGAGCGGCCCGCGCTGGTGCGCGCGGTGGTCTCGCGCGGCGGGCGGCCCGATCTCGCCGATGGCGCCCTCCCGGTTGTGCAGGCGCCCACGCTGCTCATCGTGGGCGGCGACGACAGGCGGGTGATCGACATGAATCGCGACGCGATGCGCAGGATGACCTGCGAGGTTCGCCTCGACATCGTGCCGGGCGCGACGCACCTCTTCGAGGAGCCCGGCACGCTGGAGCAGGTCATGGAGCTCGCGGCGGACTGGTTCCGGCGCCATTTGACTCGCGATCGGTGAGCGGCTCATCCGGTCCCTTTTTCTTCATCTGTCGCGAAGCGCTACGGCTCGGCCGCGCGAACCCCAGCGAAGCACGTGCCTCTCGGCTGGTGCACGCCTTGCACTGTAACCGGTCATTCCACGGTAGGCCTGAAGGAGGACCAAATGACGACGCGTGCCCGTGATGTGATGACACCCGACCCGGCGTGCTGCAGCCACAACGCGACCGTTGACGAGGTCGCCAAGATGATGGTGCAGAACAACTGCGGGGAAATCCCCGTCATCGATGCCCAGGACCGCGTGATTGGCGTCGTGACGGACCGCGACATCGTGTGCCGCGTGGTCGCGGAAGGAAAGAACCCGACCGGCCACACGATCGAAGGCTGCATGACACAGCCGGTCGTGACTGTTCCGGTCGACGCGCCCCTCGACGAGGTGGTGTCGGCGATGGAGCGGCACCAGATCCGGCGCGTGCCCGTCGTTGACGAGAGCGGCTGCTGCACGGGGATCATCTCCCAGGCGGATGTCGCGAGAAAGGGTCCGGAACACGAGGTAGCGGAGCGGGTGCGTGAAGTATCGCGGGATTCGGGCAGGAGCCGATCAGGCATTTTCTGAACGACGTCGAGTTGAGGAACGAGGCGCGCGGACGGGCGCGCGCCTGACGAACCGCCTCGACAGTGGTATGCTTACAGGAATTGCCGGACAGCCCTATCAACTCGAGCATTGACTGAGGCCGGTTCGACCGGCCTTTTCGCTGTACAGCGACCGCGACGCGCAGAAAGAGAGTCCGCTATGGCCAATCGCACGAAAGTCACCCAGCAGAAGCGGGCGCGCGAACGCGCGAAGCAGGAACGTCAGCAGGAAAAAACGCGCCGGCGGGAAGAGGCGCGCACCCGCAAGGCCAACGAGCCCTCGACAGGCGGCAGCGACGGAGATCCCGATATCGCCGGCATCGTTCCCGGTCCGCAGCCTCGTCCATGGAACGACGAGGACCTGGTCGAAGACGATACCGATACGAGCGCCGAGTAAACGGGATAAGGGAACGCTGTCAGGGCTTCCATGGGGGGCGGATCGGCTGCCAGTAGACAGCAGGATGAAACCCCCGCCAGGCCAGCGCTGCAAGCTGGATGAAACCGTCCCGGCCCGGAGGAGACCGGAACCGCTCACCTGGCGCCTGCTGTCTACTGCCAGCCGCCGATGGGGCGGCTCAACCCCTACGACTTCTGAACCAGCCGTCTCCACCGGTACGCGTAGAAGTACTCGCTGCGACAATTCGGGCAGATGAACGAACCGAGCCAGGTCCCGGACCGGTGGCTTTGCTCGACGCACTCCAGTGGATGCTCGCAATGCGCGCAATTCAAATCGCCGCGCACTCCATAGTGCGGCTGCAGGCCTGCGGCTGCCATCTGCGAGTCAACGTACTGCGTCGAGAAAGCTCTGGGCATTGAGGCGTCTCCGCTTCGATACTGAGCAACAGCCGTGCCCGAGCTCGACCGAACGAATCGTCAAATTTCCTAAAGAAATTTCGTTTCCGCAGGCCGAGGCAGCCAGAGGAACGGCCAATCCGCTGGCCGGTGGCCAACGGGTTGGCCGATCACCGGTAGATCCGGTCGTCGTCAGACGGTTCGCCTGCCGCTCACCAGGCCGACCACGAACAGCACCAATGCGATCACGAGGAGCACGTAGATGAAGTTGCCCATCGTGTAGCCACTGACGAGTCCGAGCAGCCACAGCACCAGAAGAACCACCGCAATCGTAAAGAGCATTTTCCCCCTCCTGCGTACGTATTGAGCACAAGGCATGCCGCGCGGGCCGAGCGGCTCAACAGCTTCATATTCAAGGGCTTACACTCTGTGCTCGGCCGTGGTACGTCACTGCCTACCCACCTTTGCGCAGTTGAGCCGCCTCGACGGCGCATATGACGCGCCGCCTTGTCGGCCCCGGTGTCCTCCGATAGGATGTGCGGGTCTCGATGCGGATTCCTTTCGAGGAGAGAAGCTCCATGCGGACACATCACCGTTGCGTGGCTTTCGTTACGAGCACGATCGCTCTCGCCATCGTCGCCGCTGGCGTCACCTTCGCACCCGCTGTTCGTGCGCAGTCCGCGTCCACGCCGCGTGCGGCAGCCGGCATGGAGCCGGCGCTTCTTGCGGGCCTCCGATGGCGCTCGATCGGTCCGGCGCGGGGAGGACGCTCGCAGGCGGTCGCCGGCAGCGCAAGCCGTCCGCTGGAGTACTACTTCGGCGCCACGGGCGGGGGGTTGTGGAAGACGACAGATGGCGGCGTCACATGGCGAGCGGTGTCGGATCGCTTCTTCAAGACATCATCGGTCGGCACGGTGGCGGTGTCGGAATCGAATCCCGACGTCGTGTACGCCGGCACGGGTGAGACGGAGCTGCGCGGCAACATCATTCAGGGCGATGGCGTGTACAAGAGTACGGACGCCGGCAAGACATGGACGCATGTCGGCCTCGACAAGACGAAGGCAATCGCGCGCATACGCGTTCACCCGGCCAACCCGGACATCGTCTACGTCGCGGCGCTCGGCAATCCGTACGGCCCCAACCCGGACCGCGGTGTGTTCAAGAGCACCGACGGCGGCAAGACCTGGAACCGCGTTCTCTTTCACGACGAAAAGACTGGCGCGGTCGACCTGTCGCTCGATACGAAGAACCCCGACGTGCTGTATGCCGGTCTGTGGGAAGTGTTCCGGACGCCGTATTCGCTCTCGAGCGGAGGGCCCGGCGGCGGGCTGTACAAGACCGTCGATGGCGGCAAGACCTGGACCGACCTGACGAAGAACAGCGGCCTGCCGCCGAGGATCTGGGGAAAGATCGGCGTCTCCGTGTCGGCTGCCGACCCCAACCGGGTTTACGCGATAATCGAGGCCGCCTCCGGCGGGATGTTCCTGTCCGACGACGGCGGAACGACGTGGAAGATGACCAACGACGATCGCCGCATCCGTCAGCGGGCGTTCTACTACACGCGCATCTACGCCGACCCGCAGGTGAAGGACACGGTCTACGTCCTGAACACGGGCATGTACCGATCGACCGACGCCGGCAGGACGCTCCGCGCGATCCGCGTGCCCCACGGGGACAATCACGATCTCTGGATCGCCTCGAACGATCCGACGCGGATGATCAACGGCAACGACGGCGGCGCGAACGTCTCCACCAATGCCGGCGAGACGTGGACGGATCAGGACTTTCCCACGGCGCAGTTCTACAACGTGATCGCGACCGCGCACGTGCCGTATCACGTCTGCGGCGCGCAGCAGGACAACAGCACGGCGTGCGTGTCCAGCGTCGGCGACGGAAGGCTCTATGACGTCGGCGGGGGAGAGAGCGGTTACATCGCGCCCGACCCCGAAGACACCGACGTCTTCTACGCCGGCAGCTACGGCGGTCTCCTGACGCGCGTGAACCGCCGCACCGGCGAGGTCCGCGCGATCAACGTCTGGCCGGACAACCCCATGGGCTTCTCGTCTGGAGACATCACGGAGCGCTTTCAGTGGACGTACCCGATCGTCATCGCGCCCACCGATCCGAACACGCTCTACGTCACGTCGCAGCACGTGTGGAAGACCACCAACGAGGGGCAGTCATGGGAGCGCATCAGTCCCGACCTGTCGCGGCACGATCCGTCGACGCTCGGACCCTCCGGCGGCCCCATCACGCTGGATCAGACCGGCGTCGAGACGTATGCCGTCATCTTCGCGCTCGCGCCGAGCCCGGTCGACGGCACGGTGATCTGGGCGGGATCCGACGATGGCTACGTGCACGTGACGCGCGATGGCGGAAAGAGCTGGCAGAAGGTGACGCCGCCGGATCTGCCCGATTTCACGCGCATCAGCTTGATCGAAGCGTCGCCGCACGATGCAGGGACCGCGTATCTGGCGGGCAATCGCTATCAACTGTCGGATCGCGGTCCTTACGTTTACAGGACCAACGACTACGGGCGGACCTGGACGAAGATCGTGGGCGGCCTGGCCGGCGACGATTTCGCCCGCGTGATTCGCGAAGACAAGAAGCGCAAGGGACTCCTGTTCCTCGGCACGGAGACCGGCATCCACGTGTCGTTCGACGCCGGCGGCACGTGGCAGTCGCTGCGGCTCGAGCTGCCGGTGACGCCGGTTCACGGGATCGAAATCAAGGGGAACGATCTCCTCATCGCGACCCACGGCCGGTCCTTTTATGTGATGGACAACATTTCGGTACTGCGCCAGATGACGCGCGACACGACCAGCGAGCCGGTCACGCTCTTTGCGCCGGCTGACGCCGTGCGGTCCGTGTCGCGGGGCGCGGCCATCGACTACTACCTGAAGAACGCGGCCGACAAGGTCACGATCGAGATCGTCGACGCCGCCGGCCATTCGGTGCGCACGTTCACCGGGACTCCGCCCAAGACGGAGGGAGCGGTGCCCGACGAAGGCGGGGAGGAGGGATTCCGGGGCGCGCCGCCCGCGCGCGTGCCGGTCAAGCAGGGGATGAACCGCTTCACGTGGGACATGCGGTACCCGGGCGCGAGGGACTTTCCAGGATTGATCATGTGGGCGGGCAGCACCCGCGGTCCGATGGCCCCTCCCGGACGGTACACTGTCACGCTCACCGCCAATGGGATGACGAAGACGGCCGACGTCCAGATTCGCCGCAACGAGGCGGTCAGGACGGTCACCGACGCCGATCTGCAGGAGCAGTTCAAGCTCGCCAAGCAGATTAACGACAAGGTGACGCTCGCCAACGAGAGCGTGCTGCGGATCCGAAGTCTCAAGGATCAGATTGCCGATCGGCTCGGCAAGACACCCGACGCGAAGATCAAAGCGGCGGGGGAGGCCTTGACAGAGAAGCTGACCGGCGTGGAGGGGGAGGTTTATCAGTACCGGAACCGCAGCAGCCAGGATCCGCTGAACTTCCCGATCCGACTGAACAACAAGCTGGCGGCGCTGCAGGGCATCGTGGAAAGCGGCGATGGCAAGCCGACCGACCAGGCCTCCACGGTGTTCAAGGATCTCTCGGAGCGGCTCGACAAGCAGATCGCGCAGCTCGAGGCGCTCGTCAAGACGGATCTTGCGGCGCTGAACAAGCTTCTCGCGGGCGGCAAGCTGGATCCGGTGAAGGACGGCGTACCGCCGCCCCCGGCGGAGACCGCCAGCAGGTTCTAGCGCGATTCGTCGCGCTCGACGGTCACTTCGACCACGCTCAGCGGCTCCTCGAGCGCGACGAACAGCTCGTCAGGATTCTCAATCCCGGCGCTGAAGAGATCCGCGGGCCGGTAGGGATGTTCGTGGAACGCCAGGGTGACGTCCGCGATCTCCTCGTACGTCGCGAGGATCACATCGGCGATGGCGTACAAGGTGTGCTGCACGGACGCGCTCGCATGGCAGGCGAACGTCTCGATGATCGCGGCGCGCACCCCCTCGCGGTACGGACGGAACGTGACGTCGGCGCTGGTATAGGTCCATCGCGCATCCATCGATCCGACAAGCAGCCGCTGCAGCCGGTCCGACACCCCGTCGTCATCATCGTCGCGCGGTGAGGGCGCGAAGCCCGCCGTGCGCATCAGCAGCAGGCGATCGAAGCCCGCGACCACCGCTGTCTGACCTCCGTTGCTCGTAATCACCGCGTTGTTGTGCGCGGACCCGCCCGCCATGAACGCCTGCCCTTGTGCCTTGCCACGCGCCTGCAGGCGCGTCCAGCTCTCCTCGGCAATCTCCACCCGCGCGCGTGTGATCCTCGGGGTCTTCGAGAGAATCCGCTCGCAGAGGATCAATCCCAGGGCTTCGATCTCGGAGTCGCCCGCCTTGCGCGCGGCGGCGTGCACGAGGGTCTTCAGGGTTTCGCCCGGCAGCACCAGGTCGCTCCGGCCATCGCGGAACGCGGCCGCGAACTCCCCTTCGAAGCGGAGCGACACGGTCAGTTCCTTCGGATCGTGGCGATCGCCGCGCCGCACGATGCGAAGAAGGCGGATGCGTGATTCTCCGTGAGTACTCGATCCGATGCGGGGCATGGCGAGACTGTAACACGACGCGGCTCGTCGCTCGCAGCCCGCGAAGGAGTTCTGACGGTATAATCCGGGCGTTCCATGATCGTCGCGAGGCGGTTCCTGATTGACGGCCGTGTGCAGGGCGTGGGCTTCCGCCTGTTCGCCGAGGAGCGCGCGGCCATCGAAGGCGTCCACGGCTACGTACGGAATCTGGACGACGGCCGCGTCGAAGCGTTCGTCGAAGGGGACGAGGAATCGGTGAACCGGATTGAGCTGGCGCTCTCGCGCGGCCCAATCGGCGCGCGGGTGGACTCGTTTGTCGTCGAGGACGTGGTGCCGGGCGGGCGCGCCACGGGATTCACCATTCGCACATGAGCCCGCGGGACGGGCATCAGGACACCAATGCAGGAACTGAAATCGCGGATTCGCCACGTGCCGGACTTTCCCAAGGCCGGCATCCTCTTCTACGACGTCACGACGCTGCTGCGCGATCCGCTGGGGTTCAAGCTTACGATTGACAGGATGGCCCTGCCGTACGGGGACAAGGCCATCAGCGCGGTGGTGGGAATCGAGAGCCGCGGCTTCATTCTGGGCGCCGCCGTCGCCGATCGGATCGGAGCGGGGTTCGTGCCCGTGCGCAAGTTGGGTAAGCTGCCGGCCGAGACGGTACGGGCCACCTACGAGCTCGAGTACGGCACCGACAGCCTCGAGATCCATCGCGACGCGATCGAGAAAGGACAGCGCATCCTCATCGTCGACGACCTGCTGGCGACGGGAGGGACCGCGCGAGCGACCGTCGATCTGGTGAAGCAGCTCGGCGGGCAGGTCGAAGGGCTCGCGTTCCTGATCGAGCTCGTCGGGCTGAATGGCCGCTCGCGCCTGCCCGGCGAGAACATCATGGCGGTCCTACAGTACTGAAAGGTGCTCGCACCTCTTAGTCTGTAAACCGGTTGTCGGGAGTGATCACAAAGCTCTGGCGCATGAGGTGGCGGCGCAAGGCGCCGCTTTCCAGCACCACAGTGACCCGGATGTCGTCCGCCCCTTCCTGCACGTACTTGGCGGTGGTGCGGACGCGATAACTGCGGTTGTCGCGGCCGCGCGTGGCCTTCGTCATCGGCCGTGACAACACCTGTCGCCACAGGCTGTAGGGCAGTTCCCGCAAGTGCGCGATTTCCGCTTCCAGGACTTCTCGGCGGACCTGCACTTCCCAGACAAACGGTGTTCTGAACATGGGATCGTGGCGTTCGACTATACGAAGCCGCTCGTCAGGCGTCAACGCAAAAGCTGCGATAGAATGCTGTGTTTCCCTTTGCGCCCGTAGCTCAGCAGGACAGAGCACCGGTTTCCTAAACTGGGGGTCGCAGGTTCGAGACCTGCCGGGCGCGCTTTCCGTAGAATTGCAGAGCGATGAAAAGAACTGAGCGCCACAAGCTGAAGGAAAACGAGTTCGCCCGTACGGTCACGCACGCGAAAAACATGCTCGAGGCGCGTTCCCGTGGCGTCACGACCACGATCCTGGTCGCGGCGGTCGTGATTGCCGCGATTGGCGGCTACACCTGGTACCGGCAATCGCGAAACGCGAAGGCGGAGGGGCTGCTCGCCTCGGCGCTTGCCGTGTACCAAGCCCCCGTCGTGCCCGTGACGGCACCCGCCCCCGGCAGCCCGATGCCGGTCCCGCAGGCCGGCACGTTCCAGACGGAACAGGCGAAGATCGAGGCGGCGCTGCCGAGGTTCCTCGAGGCGGCGGACCGCTATGCCGGGACCAACGCCGGCATCGCCGCCCGCTACCACGCCGCCGGGATCCTCGCCGCGCTCGGGCGCCACGCCGAAGCGGAACAGCGCTTTCAGGAAGTGATCGACAAGGGCGGCTCCCGGGTGTACGGACGGACCGCGCGCCTCGGACTCGCCGACGCCATGATCGCGCAGGGGAAGTACGACCAGGCGATCAAGATCTGCCAGGAGCTGGCCACCGACTCGAACTCGCAGCTCCCGCTGGACGGTGTGTTGATGCAGCTTGGCAGGGCCTACGCCAAGGCGGGCAAGAAAGACGACGCGGCTCATGCCTTTACGCGGATCGTCGAGGAATTCCCGCAGTCCCTGTACGCGGCGGATGCACGCCGCGCCCTCGAGGTCGTGAAGAAAAGCTAGGCGACTTCGTCTTCGTCCGTCTGGTAGACGGCCTCGAGACAGTGCGCCGAATTGGTGCCGACCACCTCGACCCGCCGCACGGCGCCGCGCGGCACGTAGACCACGTCACCGGCGGTGAGGATGGCCGCCTCGCCGTCGATGCTCACCTTGACCAGGCCGTGCACGACGGCCTCGATCCGCTCCTTCGAGTCGGTACACGTCGGCGAGGCCGAACCGGACGAGTAGGTCCGCGCGGTGACCTGGTACCCCAGCGCCTGCAGCTTGCGTTGAAGTGCCGCCTCGCTCAGCGGCCCGTCGCGTCGCACATCCCATCGGTCGATTCGCATCAGCAACATCATGCTGGACCTCAGTCTTGCCGCCACTCCCGACGATTCCCACGCCCGCGCCGCCGTCGCAATCGAGGGAGTCATGCTGTCGCCATCTTTCCGAGCCGCGCCGTCCAGCCCGAGGCGGATACCGGTTGAGGTTCGACCAGAAGACGCAGACCGTACTCCGCGGGCGACCCGGTGGCCTCGCTGTAGGGGCCGACGCGGAACACGGCCGAGAGGACGCTCGGGTTGCGGAGCGGAGCCGGCAGATCGGGCCGTCGCCGCGAGTCGCGGTCGACCTGGAAGTACACCAGGCGATAGAGAGGGATTGCCCTGCCCCCCTCGCACTCGACGGTGACCCCGCGCTCGCTGGCGTCGCGGGTGATCACCGAGGTGACCTGCGTGCTGCCGCGCGCGTCCTTCCAGACAATCTGCCCGCGCACGGAGATTGGCTGTCGATCGGCCGCGCGTTTCTCGGACCGGCCAATGTTGCCCTGCACGAGTCGAAGTCGCTGGTCCATGTTGTCTCCGGGAGTAGCTGCCCACCCCGTCCTCTATCAAGTTGCGCACCCGATCCGTGGCACCACGCCGGCGGACGACTCCATTATGTAAACTACTGCAATTGAGAAACTTAGCGACAATTACACTTCTGGCGTCGAGCGCCCCTGTTGATTACGGAGTATACGATCGGCAGGATCGATGGATACCAGGTAGTCGATCAGGAGCCGGCGGATACGCCCAGCCGGTCCATCTTCAGATAGAGCCCTCTCCGCGTCAGGCCCAGCAGGCGGGCGGTTTCCGAGATGTTCCCCGCCGATCGCTCCAGCGCGGCCTGGATCATCTCGCGCTCGAGCTTCTCGACGGCGGCGCCAAGCGTCGTGCGCCGCGCGCGCGAACGGGCGGAGCTGTCGGTCAGCGCGGCCGGCACGAACGCCGGCGACAGCAGATCCGGCGTGATGACGCCCGCAGGCGGAGCCATCGCGACCGCACGCTGGACTTCGTTGCGCAACTGCCGCACGTTGCCGGGCCAGGGGAAGCCGTCGAAGAGGTCCAGCGTCTCTGCGCTCAGGCGGACGCCCGGCTTCGACAGCCGCTCGCATGCTTCGCGGAGGAAGAACGTGCTCAGATGCGGGATTTCCTCGCGCCGCTCGCGCAGCGGCGGCACGTGGATGCGGATCACGCTCAGGCGGTAGAACAGATCCTCGCGGAACCTTCCCTCCGCGACACGCTGCTCCAGGTCGGCGTTGGTGGCGGCGACGACGCGGACATCGACCCGGTGGGGCGTCGTATCGCCGACGGGGAGGACTTCGCCCTGCTCGAGGAACCGCAGCAGCTTCGGCTGGACATCGAGCGGCAGATCGCCGACTTCGTCGAGGAACAGCGTGCCGCCGACCGCCGTCCTCAGTACGCCCGGCTGGTCCGCGACGGCGCCGGTAAAGCTGCCGCGCCGGTGGCCGAACAACTGGCTGTCGGCGAGCTCGCGCGTCGCGCTGGTGCAGTTGTAGGGCAGGAACATGTGGCCGCGCCGGGGAGATCCCGCATGGATCGCGCGCGCGACCAGGTCCTTTCCGGTGCCGCTCTCACCGGTGACCAGGACCGTCAGATCGTTGCCCTGCAGCCGCTGCACCTGCTCGGCGACCCGCTGCATGGCGGCGCTCGCACAGATGAACCCGGGGAGCAGCGGCTCGAGAGGCGTTTCGACCGCGCCGGCCGCGGCTTCCGGCTGGCGCTCGCGCGCCAGGCACAGGTCGAAACCCTGGCGGAGCACCACGCTCAGCGTGCGGAACCGCCGGGAGTACGGCGGCCCGAGCAGCCGCGCGCTCGCCAGCACGACGAACCGGGGGCCGGCCGCATCGCGGCCGATGGCTTCGGTCCACATCAACTCCGGGCCACCGGCTTGCCGGATCGATGCAAGCGCCATCGCGCGGGCGGTGTCGTCGTCGCACCCGGCGTGGGACAGGATGCGCACGTTCCCGCCGCTCAGTTGCACGAAGAGCACGACGGCCTGCGCCTCGCACGCCTCGAGAATCCCGATCGCCCCCTCACGCGCCAGCAGGGCAGGCATCACCGCCGCGTCCACGAGCCGCCGCACAATCGCGTCGTCCCCGTCCATCTGGACGCCGACGTATGCGCCGACGGCGCCCGCGGGCAGCGTGGTGAGCGCCTGGCGGGCCTCGGCGAGATCGGGCGTGGCGCCGAGCGCCTCGAACGCGGCCGCGGCGTCCGTCAGATAGCGTGAGGCGCGCGAGCGCGCCCCGGCGCTCGCGGCCAGGCGCCCCAGCTCGAGGTTGCTCAGGCCGGCCTGGTACCGCTCGCCGAGCAGCTCGAACACGCTCACGCTTTGTCCAAGCTCGTGGTACGCCTCGGTCGTGCGGCCCGAGGCGGAGTGCAGCCGGCCGCGCAGGCGCAGGAATTCTCCCCAGGTGCCGCTCATTTCGCTCGTCGGGATGTGAGGCGAGATGACCTCCAGCCGCTGCTGCGCTTCGTCCGCGCGCTGCAACACGAGCAGGGCCTCGATGCTGATCAACTCCGCCTGCTGGGCGTAGCCCGCGGGTGCATCGGCCGAGCGCGCGACGTCGGTGGCCATGCCCAGCGCCTTCGCCGCGTCGCCGCGGCGCAGCGCGAGCCGGGCATCCAGCACGCGGACCGACCATTGGTACCACCGGCTCGCGAGCGTCTCGCCGTACGCCTCGCGCGCCTTCACGAGCGCCCGGCTGGCGGCCTCGTGGTCCCCGCGGACCAGGTGGATCTGCGCGAGCGTGTCGAAGACCGCGCCGGTCGTCTCGCGCATGAAATGCATCGGGCTGCGTACGTCGAGCGCCCGGTTGAGCGCCTCTTCGGCGCGCTTCAGGTTCCCGAGCCGAACGCAGATCTGGCCGATCGAGGCGAGGGCGACCCCGAGTCCGTGCGGCGTGCCGGCTTGTTCCTGCAGCTCCACGCTGCGCTCGGCCAGCGCGAGCGCCTGCTCGTGGCGATGGAGCATCAGCTCCACGTTCGCCTGGTTGCCGCACACCATCGCGACGACATCGGCCGCCTGCACGATCACCGCGAGACGCTCGGCATGACGCAGGGCGGCCATGGATTCCTCGAGCCGTCCGTCCTGGGCGAGCGCGACGCCGGAGAGCGAGTGCACCATCGCGAGATGCCGGCGGTCGCCCGCCGCATGCAGCGCGGAAGCCGCGCTCGCGATGTGCTCGCGCACGATGGCCGTGTCGCCGACCTGGCGATAGCACAGCCCCAGTTCGTAATGGGCGAGGCCGATCGCCCGGGAATCGTGGGCGCGCTCGGCGTGTTTGAGTGCCTTGGCGAGAAGGGCGATGCCGCGGGACGGTTCGCCGGCTGCCATGGCCATCCGCCCATGCATGCGCCACAGGTCCGACAATCTGGCCGGATCCAGCCGCTCGCGCCCCTCGGGGGCCGGGCCGAGCGCCTCGGCCGCGCGTCGCATGTCGTCCTGCAGCAGAAAGGCGTCGGCCAGGGCGCAGCGGACCTCGACCTGCTGCTCGCGGCTCAGCCCCGGCTGGCGCAGCGCCCGCATGAGCAGCGGCGTGGCCTCTTCGCCGTGTCCGTGCTCGAGCGCCTGTATGGCGGTCGCGTAGAGGTCAGCTCCCGGCACGGGGGGCAGTATAGCTCGTATACAGAAGGGAGAATACCGGGTCGGTACCAGGTGCCGGGTGCTCGGTGCTGGGTGCTAAGGGCTGAGTGTGCCGAATCGGTATGTAAGGACCTTATAGATGAGCTTGGCGCAGAGGAAGTTTGGCGCGACGAGGCCGGGAATCGGGCTGAGCTCGACGACATCGCAGGCGACCACCGTCCGGCGCGAAATCGCGGCGCGGAGCAGGGCGAGCATCTCGTACCAGGACAGGCCGCCAGGCTCCGGGGTGCCGGTCGACGGCATGATCGCCGGATCCAGGCCATCCACGTCGATGGTGATGTAGACGGGATCGGTGAGCGAGTCGACAACGCGATCGATCCACTGCGGGTCCTGCCGCATCATCGCGTCGTAAAAGATGGTGGTATTCAAGCCCGGTGCGGCGTCCGCCTCCTCCGCCGACATGCTGCGGATGCCGACCTGCGTGACGTGCCCATACTCGAGCGATCGCCGCATCGCGCACGCATGGTTGTGCGGCGTGCCCATGTAGCCGTCGCGCAGGTCGGCGTGCGCGTCGATCTGCAGCACCGACAGACCGCGATGATGCGCCGCGGCGGCGGCAACGAGCGGCGGCGTGATCGAGTGCTCGCCGCCCAGCGCCACCAGGAACTTGTCGCGGCGGAGGATTTCATGCGCGACGCGCCGAATCTCCTCGACGACCTGCCCCATTTCGCCGAACGGCAGCTCCATCTCGGGGAGCGTGAAGATGCCGATGCCGTGGACGTCGGCGCCGAGCTCCTCGTCCCAGAGCTCCATGTGCGACGAGGCCTGCAGAATTTCATGCGGGCCGTTGCGCGTTCCACCGACATACGACGTCGTGCGATCCAGCGGAATGGGCAGGACGATCGCGCGGGAGTCGCCGAACGACTTCATCTGCGGCATCGCGCCGCCGAACATCAGCGGCGCGCCGTGGTCGTACCCGAAGGGAAAGCTCATTCGCAGGCCTCGAAGCGAAAGCCGTTCACATACTAGCAGCCCTGAAGGGCTGCGCAACAGGACCCTCGGTGTGGGCATGGCGCGGCCCCCTTCGTGATCCCTGTAGCGCAGCCCTTCAGGGCTGCTCCATGGTTCAGAACGCGCGCCCGATGCGACCGAATGCGGCAACGCCGCGGCCGCGCACGGCGGGGTCGTCGCGCCAGGCCATGCCCGCCGTGAAGGTCAGCGGAAGCGCGTGTCCCACAATCGTATCCATGGACAGCTCGACGCCGAGCGCCTTCTTCACCTCGGATCGCCGGAAGACCGTCTCCCACGCCGAGCCGGCGTCGGCGAACACGGCGCCGTGAACGCTGCGCAGGAAGAAGGGCCACGTCCGGAAGCCCCGTTGAACGCTCGCAAGCTTCACGCGGTAGTCGAGATTGATGACGGCGGCGCGAGATCCGGAAAGGGCCCCTTCCTCCAGACCGCGGAGCAGACCGATGGCATCGCGCCCGAACTCGAACCCGCCTCCCTGCGGTCCCGGGCCCGACGCGCTGAACGCGCGGCGCACGGAGTCGTCGCCCCACGCGGATGCCAGAGCGGCTCGCGCCGCGATCACGTCGTGGCGCCCGAACGCGCGGCGATACACCCGGCCATCGACGACAAGCGCGCCCGCGTTTCCGCTCGACCCGAGCGCGCGCCGCGTCCACTCGGACGTGACGGCCAGCGTCCCGCCTTCTTCGTCGCTGATCGCGTACCCGTAGGTCTTCGCGCTGTCGTGGCGCCATGCCGCGCGGACCGCGCGGCGGGTCGCGACCCCGGCGATTGCCGGGTCGCAGGCGCCGCAATCGAAGGCATCCGACGAGGCGTGCAGCGCGACGAGGGCCGTCTGGACCCGTCTGACGCGCGCAAAGGGCAGCAGGGCTCCGGCGTTCGCCTCGCGGGTCCGCACCAGTCCTTCGCGCCACGGATCGGTGTCGTCCGACACATTCGCAAACAGCGTCGGCCACCAGCGATCGTATGCATACGCCACCTGCCAGTCCGGACGGGCCCGCGTGCCGCTCCACTCGACAAAGGTGCTGTAGGAGTGCCGTCCCAGCGCGTCACTGCCACCGGTCGCCGCCCCCGCGCTCGTTTCGCCATTGCTCGAGTCGACGATAGGGACCCAGAATCGCGGCGCCAGCGTCGTCCAGGGCGCGTAGGTCCGCGTCGGGGAGGCCGTGTCGGCTGTGAGGGCACTCGCAGTGGCGTCCTCTTGTGTGGTGGAACCGCGGGCGACTTCCGTCCACGCAGCGGTGTCGAAGGGAATCGAGTAGAGGTCGTACCCGTCCGCGGAGTACCCGACGAACACGAGGGTCCGGCCATCCGGCGACAACGACGGGGACTGCGCTCCGTCGCCAGAGTCGCCGAGTCTGCGCATGGCCAGCGTGTCGACATCCACTTCGTAGATCGAAAACGGCTGCCCTGTCCTGAGCGTGTCGAAGGGGCCCTCGCGGTTCGACGCAAACAGCAGATGCGTTCCATCCGGCAGCCACGCCGGGGCGATGTTCCGGGTGGGGCTGGACGACACGAGCACCCGCACGGCGCGGGTGGCGGTGTCGATCGCGACGATCTCCGAAGGACCGCCAAGCCGCTGCCTGACGGCGGCCACGGACCGCCCGTCGGGCGACCAGCGGGGCGAGTCGAACTGCGTAAACGGTTCGGAGACGAGCGTCACTGGAACGGCCCTGCGGCCGTCGGGGGGCATCTCCAGGATGGCGAGGTCGCGCCGATCGGCGGACTGCACCGTGCAGACAATCCTGCGGCCGTCCGCGGCGACGTCCGGCTCCGCGGCGCGAGCGCCGCGCGTCAGCCGCCGGACCCGGCCGCCGTCGGCCGGGACGGCGTAGAGATCGGATTGCAGCGCGACGTTGCGGACGACCTCGAGCTGATCGAAGACGAGCGTCCCGCCCGAGGGCGCGATGCCCGCGCCCCCGTATTTCGTCGTCACCTGACGGTCCGCCGCGCCGTTCGATCCCAGCTCCATCAGCGCCGGGAAGCCGTGCGGGTTGCCGACCGCGTAGAACAGCCGGCCGTCCGCGCTGAAGCGCGGACTGCTCACGCTGAATCCGTGATGCGTCAGTCGCACGCGCGATCCGTTGTCGACCCGCGCGCGCCGGCGGGCGTCGTCTTCGAACTCGCGCCAGAGCGTGCCAAGCGAGCGGCCGAACACCTTGCCGAACGCACCAGATCCGAAATACGGCACGCGCCCGGAGGTCTGCCGCTCGAGGCGGGCGAGACTCTCCGGGCCGAATCGATCGGCAAGGTACTGATGGAAATAGGCGCCGTAGAGGTACTCCGCGTTGCCGGCCGGCCAGTCGACCAGTCCGCCGCTCGCACGATCGATCGGATCGAAGCGGCGGGCCGCGGCCGCCTGGTCCAGCCACATCCGGAAATCGCCGGCGCGCACCCGGCCGCGCCCGGTGATCGCACTTTCCTCGAAGGTCGCGATACCTTCGACCTGCCACCCGGGAAGGAACAGGTTCGGATA
Source organism: Acidobacteria bacterium RIFCSPLOWO2_12_FULL_66_21 (assembly GCA_001767455.1). Lineage (GTDB taxonomy): Bacteria > Acidobacteriota > Vicinamibacteria > Vicinamibacterales > 2-12-FULL-66-21 > 2-12-FULL-66-21. Next base: position 8,029 of record MELC01000039.1, on the reverse strand, counting down.
GAGCGGCGCCAGATGGCCGAAGACGCGGCGCAGCCCGCCGAACAGTCCGCGCGACCGATCGAGATGCACGATGTGCGTGTACTCGTGCGAGAAGACCAGCCGCAGCCAGTCATCGGTGTTGCCGATGAGGCTCGCGCCCCCTGGCGCCGTCGTCACAATCTCGATCAGATCGTATGGAACCGGCGTCGCCCATCCGTTGGAGAGATCGGATTGCGCGACGAGGATGACGTGCACCCGCCCCGCGGGACGTCCGAGCCGCGGCTCGAGACTCGCGGCGACCTCTTCGGCGAGGCGTTCGAGCCGCCTGGCGAGCGCTTCCTCTCCCTGGTGGTAATGAATGTCGAAGTGGACGGTTGACACGGTCCGAAACCGCAGGCGCGGATCGTACCGGGTGGCCGCGCCCAGGTGCGCGGCCGACAGCGCGGTCACGAGGCACGCCAGCAGGACACGTGCCGTCACTTCGTGCCCCGCCTTTCGCTCTCCTCGCGGTAGACGTCCTTCAGGAACAGGAAGTCGGCAATCGGCGAGAGGCGCACGCCGCGGATGTCCGCCTGCGAGACGGCGACGTTCGTCTTGTACCACAGGCTGACGTAGGGCACGTCGAGCGCGATCAACTGCTGGGCCTTCGTGTAGAGGGCATGCCGCTCGCCGTCGTTGACCGCCGAGGCCGCCGATTCGATCAGTCGATCGACCTCCGCATTGGCGTAGTGGACGCGGTTCAATCCCGCCGGCGGCTCCTGCTTCGAATGAAAGACGCGCCGCAGCATGTCCGGGTCGGTGACGCCGACAAACTGCAGCGTGTACATCTCGAACGCGCCTGTGACCACGTCGCCGAGGAGCGTGGCCAGCTCGGTGGATCGCACGTCCACGGCGATTCCCACCTTCGCGAGATTCTGCTGGATGACCGCCGCCTGGACCCGATACACCTCCGAGGTGGAAGTCTTGATCGACAGGCGGCAGCGGGGCAGGGGCCCGTCGCCGTCGGGATCGGAAAACCCCGCCCGGTCCAGGAGACGCTTCGCTTCCGCCGGGTCGTACGTGAAATCGAAGACGTTCGACTCGAACGCCCACGACATGGGAGGAACGATCCCGACCGCCGTCGTGGCGAACCCGCGCCGCAAGTACTTGACGATCGCGTCGCGATCGATCGCGTACCCGATCGCCTTGCGCACCTCCGGGTGCGACAGCACGGGGCTTCGCAGGTTGAGGCCGATGTACGCGTAATCGGTGCCAGGACCGGTCACGACGTTCAGCTTTCCTTCCTCGCGGAACTGCCACACGATGTCCGGCGACAGATCGTTCACGATCAGATCGATGGTCCCTTTGCGGAGCTCCAGGCCGCGCATGGTGTCGTCGGGGATCACCTTGAGGACGACCTGGTGATTCCTCGGCGCCCCCCCGAAGTACGGATCGAACGCCGAGAGGACGACCCGATCATCCGCGACGAACTGCGTGAGCCGGTACGGCCCCGTGCCGATCGGCTGCCGCGCGTTCGCCTCCCCCGAACCGGCCTGCACGATCCCCATCACGAGGTTGATGGGAAACGATCCGAATGGTTCCTTCAGCTTGAATTCGACCGTGTACGGATCGAGGGGATTGACGGAAGCCAGCAGGCGGTACGCTCCCGATCGGCCGCGGAAGTTCGGGTCGAGAAAGCTGCGGAACGTGTACACCACGTCGGCCGACGTCAGCTCCCGCCCGTTGTGGAACAGCACGCCGTGGCGGAGCCGCACGAGATACGTGAGCGGATCCGGCCGCTCGAGAGATTCCGCCAGGTCCGGAACGATGCGCAGGCCGTCGTCGATGCGGACGAGGGTGTTGTAGAGCAGCTGGTGCGCCTTCTGTGACGCCTCATCGGCGCCGACGCGCGGATCCAGATTGATCACCGGGTTCGCCATGCCGACGATGATGGCGTCCCCTTCCAGACGGCGCTGGCCGCAGCCGCCGGCAATCAGGGCGGCGAGCGTCAGGCCGGCCAGGCCGCGCGCGCGTCGCCGGCGGCTCACTCGTCAGCCTCCCGCTTCAGATCGGCCAGGAGCGTGAGCGCCTGCAACGGCGTGATCTGGTCGATGTCCACTTCCCGCAAGCGCCGGTACACCGCGTCGTCGTCGGGCCGCGGCGACTGGAAGAGACCGAGCTGCTGCTGGCGCGTCGCCGCCTCGCCGCTGAGCGACGGCCTCCCGCCGCGCGACAGCTCGTCGCGCTCGAGCCCGTTGAGAATCTCCCGCGCCCGCGCGACGACCGGCGGCGGCAGGCCCGCGAGGCGCGCGACCTGGATGCCGTAGCTGCGGTCGGATCGGCCCGGCACCACCTTCCGCAGGAACACGATGTCGTCCTGCCACTCGCGCACGACGACGTGGAAGTTCGCGACGCTGGGCAGCGCGTCCGCCAGGTCGGTGAGCTCGTGATAGTGCGTGGCGAAAATCGTCTTGGGCCGCGCCCGGCCGCTCGACGCGAGGTGCTCCGCGACGGCCCACGCCAGGCTCAGTCCGTCGAAGGTCGCGGTCCCGCGGCCGATTTCATCCAGGATGACGAGGCTGCGCGAGGTCGCCGCGTGGAGGATGTTCGCCGTCTCCTGCATCTCCACCATGAAAGTGGATTGCCCGCGCGCGATGTTGTCCGAGGCGCCGACGCGCGCGAACAGCCGATCCACCACCGGTAGTTTCGCGGTGCGTGCCGGCACGAACGAGCCGGCCTGGGCCATGAGGCAGAGCAGCGCCGTCTGCCGCAGGTACGTGGACTTGCCCCCCATGTTCGGGCCGGTCAGGATGATGAGCTGGTGCGCGGCGCTGTCGAGCGTGACGTCGTTCGGCACGAACGCCTCCGTCACGCGGCGCTCGACCACCGGATGACGCACGTCGGAGGCCACCAGCTCGTCGCCCGCGTGCATCAGCGGCTTGATGTAGTTCTGCACGGCCGCGGTCTCGGCGAGCGCGGCCAGGCCGTCGAGCGCGGCGACGGCGCGCGCCGTGTCCTGGATGCGCGGCGCCTCCCCCGCGACGCGGCGGCGCAGATCCTCGAACATCTCGATTTCCCGCTCGGCGATGCGATCGTCGGCGCCGAGGACCTTCTCCTCGTATTCCTTGAGCGCGGGCGTGATGAAGCGCTCGCCGCCCGCAATCGTCTGCTTGCGATGGTAGTCGGCGGGCACGCTGGCGAGATTCGATTTCGAGATCTCGATGTAGTAGCCGAACACGCGGTTGTACCGAATCTTGAGCGACGTGATGCCGGTGCGCGCGCGTTCCACGTCTTCCATCTCGGCGATGCGCTGCTTGCCCGACCGGCTGATGCCGCGCAGGTCATCCAGCTCCGGGTCGACGAGGTCGCGGATGACGCCCCCCTCGCGCGCGATCGCCGGCGGCTCGTCGAGCAGCGTCCGATCGAGATCCGCGCGGACGTCCGCGAGATCGTCCATCTCGGCGAGCAGGCTCGTGACGAGCGGCGCGCGAAGATCCGAGAGCAGCATCCGGATGCGCGGCGCCGCGGCGAAGGACTGCCGCAGCGACACGAGGTCGCGCGGCCCGGCCGTGCCGAGCGCCGCGCGCGCGACCAGCCGCTCCATGTCGTGGACGGTCTTCAGCGTCTCGCGCAGCTTCGCGCGTTCGGTCCCGCGGAACGCGAGCTCCTCGACCGCGTCGAGGCGATCCTGGATCCGCTCGAGCGCCAGCAGCGGCCGCAGCAGCCAGGCGCGGAGCAGGCGGCCTCCCATCGGCGTGACGGTTCGATCGATCTCGTCGAGCAGCGAACCCGGGCGACCGCCCTCCGCTCCTTCGATCACCTCGAGATTGCCGAGCGTCGTCGCGTCGATCACCATGCAGTCGGCCGACGCGCGGAACGCGATCTCGCGCACGTGCGCCAGATCCGCCTTCTGCGTCTCGCGCAGGTACTGCACGAGCGCGCCCGCGGCGCAGGTCGCCGCCGGTCGATCGTCGAGGCCGAAGCCCTGGAGGCTCTCGGCCTGCAACTGCGCGAGCAGCGTCCGGCGTGCCGACTCGTACTCGAAGGTCCACGCGTCGGCCTCCGTCACGCGCGCCGGCTCGCGCAGCGCGGCTATCAGGGTCTTGCCGGCCTCGAAGGCCGCGGGCACCACGATCTCGCGCGGCCGCAGCACCGACAGCTCGTCGGCAAGCGCCTGCACGCCGTCGGCCCCGACATACTCCGCCGCGCTGAACTGTCCCGTGGACAGATCCAGCAGGGCGACGCCGAAGCCGGGGCCCGGCAGCGCCGGCGAGAGTCCCATCAGGAACGCCGGCTCGCGCGCGTCCAGATACGACGCGTCGGTCAGCGTGCCGGGGGAGACGACGCGAACGACTTCGCGGCGAACGAGTCCTTTCGCCTTCTTCGGATCCTCGACCTGCTCGCAGACCGCGACCCGGAATCCCTTGCGCACCAGACGGGCAATGTACGTGTCGGCGGCGTGGTAGGGTACACCGCACATCGGGATCGCGCCGCCGCCCGCGTCTTTGGAGCGCGAGGTCAGCGTCAGCTCGAGCGCGCGCGCCGCCGTGAGCGCGTCCTCGTAGAACATCTCGTAGAAGTCCCCCATGCGGAAGAACACGATCGCGTCGCGGTGCTGCCGCTTCGCGTCGAAGTACTGCCGCATGGCCGGGGTCGCGCCGGCTGGTTCCAGTGAAGACACGTCAGGGGAGGCCATACAGGAGAGCTGGTGGTCGAGTATAACATTGGGGTTGCTCGCAGCCCGCGGCTCGCAGCCCGCGGCTCGCAGCTCGCGAGTTGTGAATTCTGAATCATGAATTGAGCGACAGCGGCGCGGCATCGCCGGCCCGGACGACGTCAGCGCCGTGGTCCGTGAAGCGGCCGGCGGCAGGCGTCGTCCCGGCGGACGAGGTCAGCCTGTTGCCGGTCAATTCACAACTCAGAATTCGCAATTACCAATGATCATCCTGTCACTCGATACGACGACCCGGCAGGGAAGCGCGGCGGTGTGGCGCGACGGCGCCCTCGCCGCCGAGCACACCGGCGATCCCACGCTGACGCACGGACAGCGATTGCCCGGCGAGCTCGCGAACGTGCTCGACGCCGCCGGCCTCGGAATAGAACGCGTGGATCTGTTCGCGGTGGCCGCCGGCCCCGGATCGTTCACCGGCCTTCGCGTGGGCATCGCGACGGTACAGGGGCTCGCGGTCGCTCGAGGCAAGAAGGTCGTGCCGGTGTCGGCGCTGGACGCGCTCGCGCGCGCCGCGCGGAACGACGTCCGCCCGGTTGCCGCGTGGATGGACGGGCAGCGCGGCGAGGTGTTCGCGGCGCTGTACGCGGCGGACGCCGTCTCGATTCTCCAGCCGCCAACCTCGGCGCCCCCCGACACGACACTCGAGCGCTGGCAGCGCGCCGCGGCGCCGTTGGCTGGGGCCATCTTCATCGGAGACGGTGCCGACCGGTACCGCGACGCCATCGCACGCGCCGCGGGCCACGACGCGCACGTCGTGCCGGCGCCTCCGCTGGCGCGCTTCATCGCGCGGATCGCGGCGGACCACCCGGATCGCGCGATGCTCCCGCACGCGATCGTGCCCATTTACGTCCGGGCCACCGACGCGGAAATCGCCCGCGCGCGCCGCGCCGCGCGCTGAACCGCCGATGTCTTCCGATCTGCCATACGTCGTCGAACGGCTCACCAGCGAGGCGGACCTCGACGAGGTCGCCGCGCTGGAGGCGGCCTCGTTCACCAACCCCTGGACGCGCGAACTGCTCGCCCGAGAGCTCGGCCACTCCGACACCATGCGGGTGTACGTGCTGCGCACGCCCGAGCGGCGAGTGGCCGCGTTCTGCTCCTGCTGGTGGATCGCGGACGAGCTGCACATCAATACGGTCGCGGTGGAGGAGCGCCTGCGGCGCCGCGGGCTGGCGCTGGCGCTGCTCGGCGGGCTGCTGGAAGAGGCCGCGGCGGACGGCATCGAGCGGGCGACGCTGGAAGTCCGTCGATCGAACGTGGCGGCCCTTCGACTGTACGAACGGCTCGGCTTCGCGGTCGAGGCCGTGCGGCCGCAGTATTACACGCACCCGGAGGAGGACGCGCTCATCCTGTGGAAGCGCGATCTGGCGGCCCGTCGAATGCCTTGATGCGCCGGCGCTTCTTATGGTACCGTTTCAGTCATGAATGTGCTTTGCGACTGAGATCCTTCTCCAAGGAGGCGGAGATGCCGACAGACTTCGAAGAGCTGAAGCGTAAACTGCTGCAGAGCGACGAGGAGTTCCGCCAGCTGGCCACCCAACATCAGACACTCGACGAACAGATTCATAACCTCGCGACTCGCCCACACCTTTCCGAACCCGAACAGCTCGAAGAAGTCAGGTTGAAGAAGCGCAAGCTCCAGCTGAAGGATCAGATGGAAGCGTTGCTGCGCCGCACGGCCGCCGGCATGTCGGCCCCCGCGACCCAGCACTGATCACAGCATTCTCGGCCGAGTGACCGGAGGCCCTGCAGACCGGCGCGCGATTTCCGCACCGCCGCGCTGCGGGGCCTTTTCACGTTTGAGAGGCGGAGGCGATCCCTCCCGACAGATGAAAATCGATCGAGCCGGCATCCCGTTCATCGCCGCGGCGCTCGTTCCGGCGGCTGCCCTGGCGGCGGCGCGGCGGTACACGCCGGCCATCGCGTTCGCGCTGGCAGGAAGCTTCCTGACCTACTTCTTCCGCGATCCGGAGCGTGCCGTTCCAACCGCGCCGGACCTCGTCGTGTCGCCGGCCGACGGCAGGGTGATGATCGCGGGTCCGACCGATCACCGCTGGGCGCCGCCGGGAGCGTGGCAGCAGGTGACCATCTTTCTCTCGCCCCTCGACGTGCACATCAACCGCGCGCCGGTCGACGGCCGGGTGACCCGGATCGAATATCGGCCGGGGAAGTTCCTTCCGGCCTACAATGCAGCATCGAACGACAACGAGCTGAACGAGATCTGGCTCGATCACCACGGTCGCTCGGTCGTCTTCCGCCAGGTGGTCGGGATTCTCGCGCGGCGCATCGTGTGCCGCGTGCACGAAGGGGAAATGCTCGAGCGGGGGCAGCGCGTCGGCCTGATGAGATTCGGATCGCGGATGGACGTGTTCCTCCCGCCGGATGCGGTGCTGCGCGTCGGCGTCGGCGCGCGCGTCGTCGGCGGCGAGACGGTCCTGGCGACGCTCGGGAGCACCGGTGCTCGGTAGCCCCCCGCCACACCGGCGGCGCGAGGATCGACCCGCGCGCTTCAGGCGCGGCGTCTTCCTCCTGCCGTCGCTGTTCACCATCGGCAACCTGTTCTGCGGCTACGCGTGCGTCGTTTATGCGACGCGCGCCGACTTCGATACGGCGGCGCTGTTCATCGGCATCGCGATGGTCGTCGATACGCTGGACGGCTTCTTCGCGCGGCTGACCAACTCGTCGACCGCGTTCGGCGTCGAGCTGGACTCGCTGGCCGACGTCGTCTCGTTCGGCCTGGCGCCCGCGATCCTCGCGTTCACGTGGGGTCTCTGGCCGCTGCAGCGCGTCGGGTGGGCGGTCGGGTTCCTGTTCGTCAGCGCGGCGGCGCTGCGGCTTGCGCGGTTCAATATCCAGACGGGGAATGTCACCGACAAGCGCTATTTCGTGGGGATGCCGAGTCCGGCGGCGGCGTCGGTCATCGCGTCCACCGTGTACCTGTATCCGTACGGCCTCCACGATCGCCGCCGCGCGCTGCTGGCGCTCGCGATGGTCCTCGTGCCCGCGCTCCTCATGGTCAGCACGTTGCGGTTCCGCAGCGTGAAGGCGATCGACGTCGGCTGGCGGCGGTCGTATCTCGTGCTGTTCCTCGCGGCAGTCGTCCTGGTCCTGATCGCGGCCCATCCGCGCGTCGCCCTGGTCACGCTTTCGTACGCATACGTCATCTCCGCGTTCGTGGGATGGACGTACGCACGGCTGCGCCGCCACGCGCCCTCGGTTCCGCGTCCTGACGGGCAGCCCTAAAGGCAATGCCTTTCGGAAATTCGGAGTCCACGAGTCATACGATTTGAAGTTGCCACGGTGCTTCGATCGATTCGGGCTTCATGAGTCGAGGCCATC
>MELC01000038.1:262580-337533 GCA_001767455.1 Acidobacteria bacterium RIFCSPLOWO2_12_FULL_66_21 | reverse complement strand
CAAACGCCCAGCGATCGGTCTTCTTCCCGAAGCGGAAGCCTTCGACGAACGGACCGTTGCGCAGGTCGCGGAACCGCTGGTATCGCGCGCGATCCGCATCGTCGCCGTAAACGGTACCGCGAAACCCGAAGTCGACGACGTTCGCACGAGGCGCGACGCTCGGCGCCGGATCCGGCGCGGCCGCCGGACTGATGGGGGGCTGTGCCGCCGCCGGCGCGGCGAGGAGCCACAGCGCGGCCGCGATCATCAGTCGTTCGCTACGCATGGCATCTTCCCGGGTCATCGCAGGAACGTACTGCCCGCCGGGCTGTTCGATCCGTGGATCTGGCTGTGGCAGTTGACGCAGCCGCGGCCGACGAGCCGGTTGCTGCGCGCGTTGAGCTGATTCCCGTCGTAAATGGTGGACGGATGGCGCGTCCCGATGTGACAGCGCTGGCAGAGCATCGGCAGCTTCGCGACGAGCATCCGATCGTTGTTCGACCCGTGCGGATCGTGGCAGGTGTTGCACGCCTCGCGGACCGGCGCGTGGTCCCAGAGGAACGGTCCCCGCTTCTCGGCGTGGCAGCTCACGCAGGTCTCGTTGATCCAGTTGCCGGCGCGGAGCATCCGCGCGTTGGTGGTCCCGTGCGGGTTGTGGCACGACGCGCAGTCCATCTTGCCTTCCCGCAGCGGCATGTGCCCGGACCGCTGCAGCTTCGCGGTCTCGGCCCTGTGGCACGTCGCGCAGGTATCGATGACGGTCGCGGTCTTGAGCAGCGCCTTCTCGGACTTGTGGTCGTGAACCGAGTGACAGGTGATGCACGACAGGTTGCGCGCGTCGTGCATACTGCCCTTCCACTGCGTGTGCGCGCCGCGGGTATGACAGGTGAGGCACGTCTCCGACACGTCCCGCGGCTTCATCGTCGGGAACCGCTTGATGGATTCGGGCTTCGCCGGGTCCTCGACGTGGGCGGCTCCCGGGCCGTGGCAGCTTTCGCAGCCGTTGTTCGCCCTGGGCGTGCGCGGGTTCGCGGCTTGCCCATGAGCCGAGCCGTGATACCCGCGCGTCATCTCGCCGTGGCACGTCAGGCACGTCTGTTCGCCGACGTACCCGGCGGACTGCTGCGAGGCAGCGGGGGGTTGTTTCGCCGCGGCAGGCGTTCCCCGGCGGGCCGCCTGCGCGACGAGTGCCGCGGTGACCGACACGGCGAGTGCCGTGCCGGCGCCGAGCAGCAGTTGCATGTGCCGCCGACCGATCCGCATGACCGATCTGCGCTACTTCTTCTTCAGGGATTTGAGGTACGCGACGAGCGAGTCGAACTCGTCGCCAGTGAGCTTCGTGTACTGGGGCATGAGCGGCTTTTTGGTCGACTTCTTCTTCTCCGCCATCACTTTCGGGCTCAGGAGCCACTGCCGGATGTCTTCCTCGATCAGGTCGCTGCCGACGGTGTCGAGCGCGGTTCCTCTTCCCTTGCCCGCGATGGAATGACAGATCGAGCATTTCTGATCGGCGAAGATCTTCTCTCCTTTGGCGACGGCCTGAGGATCGGCGGCGGCCGTCTTCTGTGCCTTCCCGGCGGTCTTCGCGGCAGACGCGGTTTTCGCCGGCTGGCTCATTTTCGCTGTGGCGGCCGGTTTCCCCTTGTCAGCCGCCTTGGTGTCTTGTGCGGATGCAGTCGCCGCGCAAACAGACAACACTACAGCGGCTGCAAGAGCCGTAATCCATCTGGACATCACTGTTCCTCCTCAGTCTCGCGGCGTACGAGCAACCACGGTGCCACACGTGCACCGGCTCGTCCGTAGCCGCGACGATGGAAGGGGGGAGTGGGGACTCGCCGAGCGACGGCGACGGGGGCGGAGGGCGAGGCCCAGCGGTTATTTGATCCGCGCGCGCCTGGCGATCTCGCCCGCGGTCAGCGCGCGCTCGTAAAGCTCGACCGATGTGCGGCGCCTTCGGCCATCGACGCCGCGCGGATTCGGGTGGGGGCCCGATCCCCACGGTCCGCGCATTGCGCCAGGCGTCAATCTCCGAGCGAAATGCGTGGATCGAGCCGCGCTCGCCGTGCTGCTGCCTGCGGACAGGGAGCCCTTCGGCCCTCTCCCAACGCTGCACGGTCCGGATGTCGCGCCTGAGATAGGCCGCGATCTCCTTCCACGATTCCAGCCGCTCGGAAGGAAACGCCGCTGAACCCGTCGTCTCGTCCGGCACGTTGCCGCCTCCCAGCCGCCGAGCGGACCGGCGCGTTGGCCACGCCGGCCCGCCCTACGGTCAAGAGAATAGCATCGCGCAATCAGCGTCGCGGGATCGAGTTGTACAGAGCGCCATCGTCCACCGGCGCCGCCGATTTATCGTGCGGAACGCCTACAGCTACCTCGCCCTGGCCAGACGCACCCTTCGAGCCGGTCACCGTGAACCACATGTGATACACGCCGCCATGCCCGCACCCGGGCCTGTTCCCTATCTATCGGTTGTGCCGCACGTCGACGTTGACGGTTGCCGGCGCGCTGACATTGCCCGCCCGATCGACGCAGCGGACCTGAATGACGTAGACGCGCCCGCTGCCCTTCCCGGCGCGCTCCGCGCGGAGGCTAACGCCCAACCCACCGTCGATCGTCCAATCCGGCGCCATGTCGCCGTCACCGAGACCGTCGACGGGCTCGCTGCTGGTGACACGGACTACTGAACACACCGGCGCGGGATCGACGAGGTCGCTTGCGGCAACCGACATCGCGATAGGCACCATCTGGTGGTTCGGCGGCCACAGCGACGAGATGCTCGCCGAGGCAGCGTGGATCGTCGGCGGCGTCGTGTCGATCACGGTGGCGGCGAACGTGGCGGTCGCCGTGTTGCCGACGCGGTCCGACGCGGTGCACGTGATGACGTGCGGCCCGAGCGCGAGCAGCCTCCCGGGCGGCGGCGTGCATGATACGGGGACGGAGCCGTCGACCGCGTCGATCGCCGTCGGGGGCATGTAGCCGACGATCGCGCCGGCGCCGCTTGTTGCTTCGACCGTGAAATCCGCCGGCATGCGGACGAAGACCGGGGGCGTCACATCAATCGCCGTGACCACCACCGGGAATCTGCGCGTCGTCGAGACACGTAATTGCGTGTCGGTAATCGTCACCCTCACCTGATAACCGCCTGGGGGACTGGGCAACGTATATCTGTGCGCGAGAGCGAACACACCGGTCGGCGTGGGCGGGCCGCTGAACGGAAGGCACGTATTCCACGGATTCGACGCCGACGGCGAATCCCAAGGCAGGTTCCCCTCACCATAGCCGTCGCCGTAGTCGACGCGAAGCTTATAGGCACCCGGCCCGCCCGTCATATCAAGGAAGAATCCGCATCCCCAAATGAGTGTGTTGATCTGTGTCTGTACGGAATCCGGCACGCGGAGAAAGATCTGACCGGCCGGAGGAGTTCCTGGATCGAGGACCGCGAGTGTGGAGGACAAGACGGTCCCCGCTGCTCCATCGAATCCGCCGGACACGTACACGGTCGCGCCTACGGTCGCCGCGGATCCTCTCGCGATCGGATGCGGCAGGTTCGCGGCGGCGATCCACGTGTCGAGCGCGGGATCGTAGAGCTCTGCTGACGACAGGAAGGACGGTTCGCCGCCGATTGCGTACAGACGGCCGTTGGCGACGGCCGTCGCCGGATACGCCCGCTGCACCGACAGCGGCGCTCGCGCTGACCACTGATTCGTCGTCGGATCAAAAGCGTCGACGAAACGGAAATCAGGGATGCCGCGACTGCCGCCGCCGGCCACGTACAGGATGCCGTCGATCGCCCCAATCGCCATCGAGCGCCGCGCATGCGGCATCGGAGGCGGATCCGGGAGCCATTGGTCCCCTCTGGGGTCGTACACTTCGACCAGATCGGTGATGCCGGCGCCATCCGGATCGTCAGACGTAACGCCGCCAGCGACGTACAGCCGGTTATCGATGACCGCCACGCCCAACGCGCTGCGCGCACCGTGGCGCATCGGCGCCCGCGTTGTCCACGTGTCGGTATCGGGATCGTACGACTCGACGCGGTCCGTTCGTGTGCCGCACCCAGTCGTGCCGCCAATGACATATAGCAGGTCCTTTGCGCCGTCGTTGAGGACCGCGGCGCCAAACAGAGTGCGCCCTTCTGACATCGGGGCGCGCTCTGTCCAGGCGTCCGCGATCGGATCGTACGCCTGATGCGTCTGCAGCGCAGAGCAGTCGGTGGCATCGGACCCGCCGAGCACGTGGACGATGCCGTTCAGCACCGCAGCCGCCTGTCCCGCGCGTGCGGTGGACATGGGAGCTCTCTCGACCCAGAGTTGCTGCGCGAGTGCGTGCGGTGCCATCAGCGCGAGTATTACGACGACCAGCACCGACGGCCGCTTGACGATGTTCGTGCGTTTCATCGGTAGATCCACATTCATGCTCGCGGGTTCATTTCCGTTCGTCGTGAGGCACTGTCACGGACGTCCTCGCGAGACTCTGGTTACCGGAAGCGTCCGAGCATGCAACAGAAACCGTGTACGTTCGTCCGGTTCCTGCGCCGTTCCGGCTCGCGCGCAGGTTCAACGTCAGGTCGCCGGTGATCTGCCACTGTCCCGATCCCGGCTCGCTGCTCGCGACGTTCGCGATCGCGCACGCCGGCGTGGGATCCACGTCGTCTGTCACAACGACCGCCACGCGCACCGGGATCATCTGATTGCGCGGCGGCCAGAGCCTGTCGGGCGTCGCCGAGACGGCCGTCACAACGGGAGGAGTCGTGTCGCCGGGCGTCCCCGTCACGAACGCGCCGTACACGTCGCCGTACTCTCCGTCAGGCGTGTCGCCGTCAGTCCAGGCCACGAGGTACTTTCCGGCCCCGAACATGACAGGAGAGACGAACTGATTGCCTGCAGCGGTCAGCGGGAACTCGGGACCAGCGGGGGATCCTGTTGAATCGATGAAGCGTCCGTAAACGTCCAGGCACGTCCCTTCCGTGGCCTCGCAGGCAAAGTTCCAGTCCGTGTCGTTTCGCAGGTCGGTCCACGTGACGAGGATGCCGTTGCCGTCCGACGCGAGCATGGGGAGCAACGGGACCGCTTGTGTGCTGCTGATCGCGATTTGTCCGCCGACGAGCGCGCCACCGGGCGTTACGCGCTGGCCTACGACTCGCGGTGCGTCATCTATGACCGTCGACCACGCGATTAGGTAATCCGTGCCGTTGAACACGGTTGCGGCGCTCAACATCGGACCGGTCGAGAAGCTCGCTATTTGCAAGGGCTCGCCGATCAGTACGCCCGCCGGTGAAATGAACTGTCCCTTTACGAGCTGCTGGCCGCCATCCATCCAGACGACGAAGAAGTTGTGTCCATCGAATGCCACCGCCTGCAGGAATTGCCCGCCAATATCGCCTGCGCCGGTGATAGGGAAGACGGGGCCTCCTGGCGTCCGATCCGCAGGCAGCCGCATCTGTCCGTACAGACCGAAGTTGCCCTCCGAGTCCCATTTCGAAAAGACGAGCAGATATCGCCCGGCGCCATACGCGAGGTGATGGACGTCGTCATGGGAATCGCCTTCGCCCTGGGCGGCAATTGAAAACGGCGAGCCGACGAGTGGTCCGTTCGGGCTGATGAACTGACCGTAAACGATGTCCCCGCCGAAATGTCCCGCATCCGACCAAATCATCAAGTAGTTCGTTCCATCGAATGCGGCAGCCGGGACGCTGCCGTAGCGGTCCACGACGACGATGCGGTTGCCAACGAGTGCGCCCGCCGGCGAGACCAGTTGGGCGGTGATGGCGTCGGACCGTCCGCTGGTGCCGTATCCCTGGATTCCGATCAGAAAGTTCGTTCCGTCGAACGCTCCGCCCGCCGACATCTCCCGCGCCGCGCTCGTGACAATCGGAAACGGCGTGCTAATGGTCACGACGGTCGAGAGGGCAGCGAGGGTTGCCGCCGCGAGGCCGGTCAGGAAGAACGCGGTCGTGATGATGGGGGCCTTCATCATGTGCTCCTTCAGAATTGCGGGGGGGCCGGATGGCTTTTCGGGTTCGCCGTAACGATGTTGGACGGCGCCCCGCGCGGCAACCGGCAAATGGGGACATAAGGGGACTTTCGGGGTAAACTGCCACCTTCCATGGCGGATCCCCGTCCTGGCTCCTCAGACAGACTCGATTCCTGGAAGGCGATCGCGGATCATCTCGGGCGCGAGGTCCGTACCGTTCGCCGCTGGGAGCAGAAGCTCGGTCTGCCTGTCCGCCGGGTTCCCGGCGGCCGCGGGCATTCCGTGTTCGCCTACGTGTCCGAGATCGACGCGTGGCTCAAGGCCAATCCTCCGGCCCATCTCGCGACGGCCAACGGCAACGGCGAAGACAAACCGAACGGATCGCGCGCGCGGGCCTGGCAATGGCGGATCGCGGCGGGGATGGTCCTCCTGGTCGGGGCCGCCGGCGCCATCTGGCGCATGCATCCACCGGCGCTCGACGCAGGTGACCTCACCTTTCAGGTGAAACCAGGCGCGATCCTCGGTCTCGGACCGTCCGGGGAAGAGCGCTGGCGTCATTCACTTCCGGATGACGAAATCGCCTGGGAGGTCCTCAGCCACAGTGGTGGCCCCGCGGCCATGCTCGAGAAGGGTGGGGGAGTCATCGTCGGCCTGGAGACGCGCAGCCGCAAGAGCAACAACGCCTCTCTGCCCGGGCAGCTATTGTGGTTCACGCGAGCGGGGCAACTCAGAAAGACATTTTCATTTCAGAAGCCGGTCAGCTTCGGTACAACTCAATACAAGGACTGGATCATCATCGATTTCCACGTGCGGGAGCAGAGCGGCCGGCGCCAGATAGCGGTCTGCGGCCGTGACTACCGGTGGTGGCCGTCGCTCGTCACCGTGCTGGACGACAACCTGGAACCGCGCGGCACGTTCGTGAACGCGGGCTGGATCCAACAGGTGCGGTGGCTTGCCGCCGACCGCCTGCTCGTCTCCGGGTACTTCAACCCGCGCAAGGGCGGCATGGTCGCGCTTCTCGACACGAATGCGCTCGACGGTCAGTCGCCCCCCTCGGAGGATCGCACGTACGAGTGCACGTCCTGCGGCAGCGCCACGCCGTTGCGTTACGTGGTCTTTCCGCGCTCCGAGGTCAACCGCGTGACCGGCTCGGATTTCAACTTCGCAGTGCTCGAAATAGAAGACGGACACATAGTGGCGCGCACCGTGGAACTGAAGTCGGAAGGTGCAGTGACCGGCGCGGAGGTCCTGTATCAGCTCACGCCGTCGCTCGATATCGTCGGCGCGTCATATTCGGATCGGTACTGGGAGTGGCACCAGGCGCTTGAAAGGCAAGGGAAGATCCATCACTCGCGAGCAGCGTGCCCGGATCGCGACGGTCCGCGAAGCGTGGAGGTGTGGGATCGCGCCCGTGGCTGGCGGACCGTGGCGTTGCCGCGCTAATCCTGTTTCCGCCCTCCGCTCGAGAAGGTGACCTCCACGTAGAACAGGCACGGAACCGGCGCCCCGGCTCGGAGCGCAGGCGCGAATTCCCAGCGCTTCACAGCCTCGAGCGTCTCGGCCTCCATCTCCGGTGCCGTGGATCGCACCACGCGCAGGGGCCCCGGCACGCCGTTGGGCAGCACGACGACCTGGATCCCAATCTCGGCCCGTCCGTGCACGCGCCGGATCTGATCTCCGGTCACGCGCGGCTGGCCGCGGCGAAGCGGTCTTGGCGACAGGACATCCCCACGGGCCAGCGCGACCCCCTGCATCAGCGGGTCGTCCACGACGTGATCGATGCTGGCCACCTCCACGTACGGACGGCCGCCGTCCATTCTCGCGATGCCTGTCGCGCAGACATTCCGCCCGACAAACCGTCCGGCATCGTCTCCGATCCGCGAGGCGATCGACGCCAGCGCCGAGCCGGGCCGATGGCTCTCGTAGGCGCCGATCGTGAATGTCACGCGCCCGTCGCCTGCCTGCGCCGGCCCGGCGCCGACGCCGCACACGATGACCGGCTTGCCGACGTGTGCTCCGACGTCGCCCGGCAGCACGAACCTGGGTGTCGGGTCCGTGAGCAGGGCCGGCACCGCGACGGCGAGCAGCGCTCCAATGATTCGCATCATGACGTGTCGATGATCCTCCATGTGCGTGGATCGACGAGCACCATCCGCGCGCGCCCGGCCATCACGTCGAACGTCACCTGCGCGGCGTCCTGATCGCGGCGCGCCGCCACCTTCTGCGCGCGCGAGGATTCATTGACGGCGACGAGGAGCCACGCGTTCCGGAACGGTACGGTGACGACGACGACTCCGGGGGGGGCGCTGGCGTCGCGCGCGAGGAGAGGGCGCACGCCGGCGCCCGCGAGCGCCGCCCGGTAGAAGCGCGCGAGCGCGCCGGAGGGCTCCGCCCACTCGATCGGCAGCGGGTGGTGCACGATCGTTCCGGCTCCACGCGTGCCCCGTCGCGGCGCCGGCCCGTCCGCCGCGTACCAGGATTCCGGGATCGTACCGCCGAACCTGAAGACGTCGGTCGTTCCGCCCTGGAGGCTCGCCGCTGTCTCGATTAGCTTCAGCGGCCGGCGTCCCACGTCCAGCCTCCGGGCGGCCAGCCCCGCATCATCGGTCTCGAACCACCCCGAGCAGATCAGGGTCGCCCCCTTTTCCACGGCCGCCTCAACCGCCTGCCATCCCGCGTCAGAGATCGATCGGCACGCCGGCAGCAGGATGGCGCGCGGCTGACCGAGGTCGCGCGCCGCGCGGTGATCGGCCACGGCGCGGACCGGGATGCCGAGCTCTTCGCAGCAGGCACGAACGGCGGCCCGTGTGGCCGACGACGACACGCTGCGCGGCGAGAGCTGTTCGGCGGTCGGCACGATGAGCGCCACTCGAGGCGCGATGTAGCCGTCGAATCGTCCCCTGTTGCGCGCGATGAACCGGGCGGCGTCGGCAAGAACGGCGTGCTCCGGCTTGACGCTCCCGTCAACGCGCTTCAACCCGATCGCGACCTCGTTGTCGGAGTCCATGAAGGGGTTGGTCTCGTAGCACCACTGGACGACGCCGAACGCGCCGGACGCGAACGCGTACCCGATCTTCCGCGACAGGAGATCGGCGAACTCACGCGGCGCCCGGACGGCCTCGCCGGAGAGCACGTGGCGCTGCATGATGCCGGTCTCGCTGATGAGCAGCGGCGTTCCGGCCGCCTTCGACAGCATGCCATCCCACAAGAGCGCATCGTTGTTCCACCACGTGTGCATCGACGTGAAATCCACCGACGCGTGGTGGAACAGCGGACTCGGACTGGTGCCCAGGCCGGCTTCATCCTGTCCGACGGTCACGGCGCCGCTCGATCCGCCTTCGCGAATCGCCGCCTTCATGTCGCCGATCCAGCGCTCGAACGCATCCTGCGCGAAGAGCGCGTAATCCAGCGCCCGGTACGGGCGTCGCGCCCCCACGATTCCGGCGTCCATGAAGTCATCGTCCTGCGGCAGATCGATCGATTGATCCACGCGCAACCGCCAGCGGCGGCGGACGACATCCTGCCAGGCGTCGGCACTCGCCGTTTCGCCGGATGGCTGGTAGCGGGGTTTCAGCCACGCCAGGAACGCGCGGCGCTCGAACGTGGATCGTGACGGCCGGAGCGACCAGAGGCTGCGCGGTGATGCGAACGACGGCTCGTTGATCAGATCCCAGATGAACTCGCGAGCCGGCGCCAGGCGCCGGGCGAGCGTCGAGAGAAACGCACGCTGCCCCTCGAGCGCGCGCGGGTCGAAGTACGGATCCGCGCCCCCGAACTCCTCCGGCACGAAGGCGAACGCGTTGAAGATCACCGGAATCCCGTGCCTGCGCGCCGTCAGGTAGAACGCCTCGAGCGCGCGCACCACGCTTTCGTCGACCACGTTCGCGTCGGTCGTGATCTTGCGCCAGCCGGACCAGAGGCCCGTGCGGATCGCGTTGATGTCGAGCGATGCCAGCTCCGCGAACGTGTCGTCCCACACGGCGGCGTTGGGCTCGAACAGGAAATCGCGGTGCACCGTCGCGGACATCGTTGTCGTCCCCACGACAGGCTCCGCGCGGCCGTTGCGCCGGAGCGTGTAGTCGTCGAAGGTGAGCGCGTCGCCGGACGCGAACAGCGCCTCGTCGAACATCCAGAATCCGGTGGTCGCGCGGCCGAGGGCTCCGCCGTCGACGGTGACGCGGTAGAAGCCTGGCGCGAACGAGCCGGTGAGCGGGACGCGGATCGATCCGTGCTCGCCGGCAGCGAATTCGATACTCTGCGACCGGGTTGCCGGCCCGGGACCGGCCACTTCGATCGCGCACGAGAGGGTCAGTGAATCGGTGGCGCGGGGCCGGTGCCCGCGGACCAGAACCGATGGGCGCTCGCCGTCATGAAAACACCCGAACGTCGGATCGACGCGGAAGTCCACGGGCGCTCGGGCCGCTTCCTCGAGCAGCCACATCCACTCGTCGTCTTGCGGCGGCGTCGAGGAGAGCCAGAAGACCCAGCGGCCGCCGGCATACGGCCCCCGCAGCCGATCGACGGCATACGCGACGGCCGCAAAGGGAAACCGCGCATCGTCTCCCTTGCGGTGTGCGTAAGCCAGCGGTCGCAGCAGCGCGTCGCGCGCGCCTGGCGTGCCCGATTCCGACGGGAAGTCGCGCGTGTCGGCGAATCGCGGCTCGAGCGCCGCAATCCAGGCATCTGCGGGAAGCGGGCGCTCCGCGACGTTCGCGGTACGGGCGCGGCGAAGCGCGGCTCCTTCGGCCTCGAGGCGATACGACTGGTTGAGCTTCAGGGCCTGGAGGTACGCCACCGTGCGCGGTTCGACCACGCGGCCGCCCGGCGCACCGCTCACCGGCCGGCTGAACGGCTCGCCGCTGACGTAGAGGAGCGCGCCGCCGTCTTCGAGAAATCTCGCGATCGCGGGCCAGGCCTCGGCAGGGAAGGCGGATCCATGTCGCCAGACGAGGATCGCGGTTGGCTCGAACGCGGCCGTCAGCTCGGCGACGCTTGCCGCCGCGCGCGCCCCCGGGACCGCGCGCAGAGGGGCGGCGTCGACCACGGGGAAGCCTGGTTCGTCAAAAGTGACGAGCGGCCGAGGGGCAGGCCGGGCACGCGGGGGCTGCCAGGCCAGATCGACGCCCCGAACAAACGGGAAGGCCGCCGACCAGGCCGCGCCTGCCGACAAGAACCGCCGCCGCGTGAACTCGGACATATCACAAGAAAATCAGTGTTATTCCGTCCACAAGAGAATCGGTGTTATTCCGTGTACAAGAAAATCAGTGTTATTCCGTGTACTTCCGTGGTTGTATTTTCAGTGGGTATCCGCGGCGCCAGTTTACTGCGGGCCGGGCCCTTTCGTAAGATAATCAGACAGCCGGATCGTCAGTCGATAGTCGTTCGTCGATAGTCGTTAGTCTTGTTAGTCCGGTTCCGCGGCCAGGAGATTTCGTGATTCGCATGCAGTGGACCTATCGGACGGTCGCCACAGTCGGGTGCCTCATCGCGCTGACGGCATCCTCCGGGTGCAGCAATTCGCCAACGAGCCCGACCTCGGTGGCGTTCAGCCAGACCGATCTGCGCGCGGGCGCGGGGACGGAGGCCGCCAGCGGGAAGCTCCTGACGGTCAACTACACAGGGTGGCTGTACGACCCATCGAAGCCCGATCAGAAGGGATTGGTCTTCGACTCGTCGATCGGCAGCGCGCCGTTCACCTTCACGCTCGGCGCCGGCCAGGTGATCAAGGGCTGGGACGACGGGTTGGTCGGATTGCGCGTCGGGGGCCTGCGCAGGCTGGTGATCCCGTCGTCGATGGCCTACGGCGGCGTGCGGACGTTCGCCATTCCGCCGTTCGCGACGTTGCTCTTCGAGGTCGATCTGCTCGAGGTGAAAGACCCGGAGTAGCGGGGCGCGGCTACCTGCCGATGTGCACCCTGAGGCCGACCACCGCCGACGTCAAACGATCGACGATCTTCGTCTCGCCCCCGCCGATGTCTGCCCCCTTCAGCGAGCCGTACCCGAACTCGCCGTAAAGCGCGACGCCCGGCGAGACCCAGAGCTCCAACCCGCCGCCGAACAGCCAGCCCCATCCGTCGGTCTTGACTTCGAGCGTCTGCGTACCGGCGGGAAACGTGTACGGCACGTCATCGACCGTCACGGTCCGCTCGTCCTGCGTCTGCGTCGTGGCGATCTTCGCCTGGTGGAAGATGGTCCCGGCCCGCGCGTACACCTTCCCGATGCCGATCGGGGCGCCGACCTTTCCGGTCACCGCAAAGGCGTGGGTCTTCTGTTCGGTCGTGAAGCGATAGTTGCTGCTGCCGCCGTTCACTTTGGCGGTCCGCGGCTGCATGTAGCTGCCTTCCGCTGAGAAGTACCGGTTGATCCGGTATTCGGCGCCCGCGGTGAAACCCAGTCCCGACTCGCGTCCTGAGCAATCGGTGAGATTGCCGCATGCGACAGCCGTCACGTCCCTCGTCTTGAAGAACCCGCCGCCGCCGAACAGGATCAACCCCCCGGGAAACAGCCGTGGCGGGACGGCGTCGTTCTCGTGCCCCGGCAGCGGCGGCGCATAGGAGCCCTTGATGAGCAGCAGCGAGGGGGCCGCGGCCGTGATGTTGGTCACCACGATCGTATTCACCGGACGAACCCAGTACACGCCCGGAATGTTCCTGAGATTGCAGGTGCCCTCGGCCGGCAGCGGACCGCCGATCTCCACGATGAAGATCCGGTGCGTCTTCTCGCACGCGTCGACGTAAACGTTGGCGTCGATCTCGGCCTTGCCGAGACTTGTGCGCAAGCTGAATGGGATGGTCGCATCGCCCGTCTCGCCCGCCGGCGCGGAGCCGACCGGCTTGCCGTTCAGGATCACCTCGACCTGCTCGCCCGCGGGCACGCCTCTCGCCATCACGGTCTGCGCCGCCGCGGTTCCGCCACAAATCGTCACGCTCAGCGCGGCCGCCACGGCCAGCAGCCGCCGGGATTTTGTCATCCTCGCTCCTTACCGTTGGAATTATGGTCCAGTCTTGCGACAAACAACAATCGTGGTCGGTCTGGAGACATGGTGCCTGGATTCAGACGACAGCCGCTGCACGCTGGCCGGGATCACGAACGATCACAGGAGCAGGGAAGGACGGGAGGCCGATTCTCTTGCCTGGGGATCACGAACGATCACAGGAGCAGGGAAGGGAGGGGAGGCCGATTCTCTGACCTGGGGATCACGAAAGATCACAGAGCAGGGGAGGAGGGGAGGTTCCATTGAATCTCGTCAGCGGAACACGATCTCATCGGCGAAGAACCACGCCTCGTTCCCGGCGCCGGGGTGCCACTCGGGCAGCTTGCCGTAGCGCTCCACGTGCAGGCGGATGAAGCGCGCCCGCACGGCGACGTCGAGCGCGAAATCCCGGGTCACGGGAGTCATCTCGCGCTCCGGGACGGTGTTCGCGATCTCACCGACGGACCTGTACGCCACTCCGTCGTCGGACGCGAGAACGACGACGCGGCGCGGCATGAGGATCCACGAGCCGGCGTCCTGCAGGAACCCCATGGCCACGTGGCGGATCTCGCGCGGCGCGCCGAAGTCGAGCGTCGCGTCGAGGCCGGTCCCAAGATAGCCCTGCCACCGTCCGACCCTGAAGTTGTTGTTGCCCCGCAGTCCGTCGACGAGCGCGTCGTCGCCTCCCGCGCCATACTGCGGCGCATAGCGCGCGCTCAGGGCAATCCGCGGGTACTCGGGTAGGCGGCGGAAGACCGCGGTGATGGCCGGGCTCGATGCTCCGGAGTGATGCGCGACGGCTCGAAGGGTGATGCTGTCGCTCACGGTGACAGGGCGGGCGTAGCGGGGGGACGCCGCGCCCGGCGCGCTGCCGTCAACCGTGTAGCGAATCTCCGCGCCCGTTGCCGCGGCGCCGAGCGTCACCTCCTGTGTGCCACGAAACAACTGTCTGCCGCTCGCGATGAATGGCGCGCCCACGACGAGGCCGTCCTCGATGGCGGCGCGCGGGCGCGACGATGGGCGAGAGCCCCAGCCGGTGTTCGGCGAAGTGCCCATGTCGAACACGATTTCGCCGCCGGCGGCAATGGTGTCGTGATCGAGAAACGCCTTGTCGTAAGGCGATCCGTTCAGCGTCGCCCGCTGAACGTACTTTGCCGCGGCCGACACGCCGCGCGCGCGGATGGTGAACTCGCGGCCGCTCTCCAGCCGGATGGTCGCGCGCTCGAACAGCGGGCTTCCGACGACGTACTCTGTCGAGCCCGGGGTCACCGGGTAGAAGCCCATTGCGCTCAGCACGTACCACGCGCTCATCTGCCCGCAGTCCTCGTTGCCCGCGAGCCCGTCGGGCCCCGATCCATACAGCGTGTCGACGATGCGGCGTGCCATCTCCTGGGTCTTCCAGGGCTGGCCCGCGTACGCATAGAGGTACGCCATGTGGTGGCTCGGCTCGTTGCCGTGCGCGTACTGGCCGATGAGGCCGGTGATGTCCGCCTGCTCGCGCCCGGTCGTCTTGCTGCTCGCGGAGAACAAATCATCGAGCTTCCGCGCGAACCGCCCGGGGCCGCCCATCAGGCGCATGAGGCCTTCGACGTCGTGCGGCACGAAGAAACTGTATTGCCAGGCGTTCCCCTCGGTGTAGTAGTTGTTGACCTCGCTCGGATCGAACGGTGAGAGCCAGAAGCCGTCCACGCGCGCGCGCATGAACCCCGTGGATGGATCGAAGAGGTGCTTGTAGGCCTGCGCGCGGCGAACGTAGCGCGCGTGGTCATCCGCGTGGCCGAGCCGGCGCGCCACCTGCGCGATCGTCCAGTCGTCGTAGCCATACTCCAGCGTGCGCGAGACGCTCTCGGATTCCTCACGCCCGTCGATGAAGCCGTCGCGCTTGTAGGCGGCCAGCCCGAGGCGATCCTCCTCGGCGCTGTGCTTCATGGCGGCGAATGCCAGCTCGCGATCGAAGCCGTCGATCCCTTTCGCGATGGCGTCGGCGATGACCGGCACCGCGTGGTAGCCGATCATCGTGTCGGTTTCGTTCGCCGCCAGCTCCCACACCGGCAGCCGTCCGCCTTCCCGGTATTGCCGGAGGAACGTCTGCACGAAGTCGCGCGTGCGCGCGCGATCGACGATCGCCAGCAGCGGGTGCAGCGCCCGGAACGTGTCCCAGAGCGAGAAGACCGTGTAGTAGGTGAAGCCCTCGGCCGTGTGAATCTTCTGATCGCGGCCGCGATAGCGCCCGTCCGCGTCCATGTAGACGTTCGGCGTGAGCATGGAATGATAGAGCGCCGAGTAGAACCTGACGCGCTCGTCGCGCGTGCCTCCTTCGACGCGGATCTTCGACAGCTCCGCTTCCCAGGCGGCGTCAGCCGCCTGGCGCGCCGCGTCGAAATCCCAGCCGGCCAGCTCCGTGTCGAGGTTCGTGCGCGCACCGTCGGCGCTCACGGCGGAGATCCCGATCTTGAGAAGCAGCGATCCGCCGCCGTCGCCGAAGTCGAAGATCGCTTTCAGCTTGCTGCCGCGCGCGCTGCGTCGGCCGGGAGCCAGCCGATCGTCGAGCGCGAGCCCGCCCGACGAGAACGGGCGCGAGAAGCGCAGCGCGAAGTAGACCGTCTGGTCGCGCGCCCATCCGGTCGAGCGCCGGAGGCCCGTGACCTCGGTGTCGCTCACGATGTCGACGGAGGCGTCCGTCACCTCGTCGCGATGCTCGAGGTCGAGCACGACGTGCGACGCGTGTCCCCTGGGGAATGTGTACCGGTGCATCGCCGCGCGCACCGTCGCCGTCAACTCCGCGCGGATGCCGTAATCCCTCAACGTGACGGCGTAATAGCCGGCCGCCGCGACCTCGTCGTCGTGGCTGAACGAGGAGGCGTAGCCAGGCTGTCCGTCCGCGCCGTTACGCAGCCGCGCGACGCCCGTCGTCGGCATCACGAGCACGTCCGCATAGTCGGGAATGCCGGTGCCGCTCAGATGCGTGTGCGAGAACCCGAAGATGCGCGTGTCGCTGTAGTGGTAGCCGGAGCACCCGTCCCACCCGGTGAGACGCGTATCCGGTCCGGGCTGGATCATGCCGAACGGCATCGACGGTCCCGGGTACGTGTGCCCGTGCCCGCCGGTGCCGATGAACGGGTTCACGTACGACGTGAGCCTGGCTGCAGGTTGCGCCTGGCCTTCATCTGCCGTGGTGGACGCGCCGGTTCCCTCGATACCGAACGCTGCCGTAACAATCAGCGCAACAACGATTTGCCGTCTTCTACCCAACTCCAGAACCATCGTTTCACCGCCTCCTTGGGGCCAGACCGGGGCAGCGCTGTTCGTCGTGCTGATCTTCTGGTCGAGACACTAATGGAAGTTCGTGAATTCGTGAATTCGTGAATTGCATCCTATCGAATTCTCGTTCCGCCAGCTCGACACACCAGGCTCGCGCATCTGTTTACCCGGAATTAACACGCCTGCAACAGCACTGAAAAACCAGCCGTCTACGATGCGCTCATGAGTCGTTCACGACTGCGCATCACGGTGCTCGCCACCGCTCTCGTCTGTCCGGCTCTCGCCGCCGCGCAGACACCGCAACCTCCGGCGCCGCCGACGCCGGCACCACAGGACCCGGCCTACCCGACGGTGACCGTCGGGGGCCTGAGCTATCTGCAGTACGACGGCGAGCTGAAGAACCGCGACGCGTTCAACGCATTCGACCTCACGCGCGGTTACCTCAACATCGTCGCCGACGTCGCGAAAAACGTGCGCTTCCGGATCACGCCGGACGTCAGGCGCATCACCGACGGCAGCCTCGCAGGCAGCCTGACCTTCCGTTTGAAGTACGGGTACGCGCAGGTTGACAACGTCCTCGGCGACAAGTCGTGGCTGCGGCTCGGTCTCCACCAGACGCCGTGGCTGGACTTCGAAGAGAGCATCAATCGCTACCGCGTGCAGGGACCGATGTTTGCCGAACGCGAAGGCGTCATCCCGGGCTCGGCTGACTTCGGCATCGGCTATCTCGCGCCGCTACCGTCCAGCTACGGCGAGATCAATGTGGGCGTCTACAACGGCGAGGGATACGCGAAAGCGGAGGCGAACAAGGCCAAGAGCTTTCAAGGGCGAGCGACGATTCGACCGTTTCCCGACGCGCTCCTGGCCAAAGGGCTGCGACTGTCCGCCTTCTACGATCTCGGGTCCTACTCCAGCGGCCATCCGCGCCGCCACGGGATTGTGATGGCGAGCTTCGAGCACACCTATTTCGCCGGCACCGCGCAGTGGCTCGCGGGCACCGAAGGGCCGCCATCGCCAGCGGCCGACACGCACCCGCGCGGCGCGTCGGTGTTCGCCGAGGTCAGGCAAGGGCTCGAAGGATGGGCGGCCATCGCGCGCGTCGACCGCTTCGATCCGGATCGCTCCACGCCGGACAACTCCACTCGCCGGATTATCGCGGGCGTCGCGTACTGGCTGAAATGGTCGAAGTCGCGCGTCGGCTTCGTCGTCAACGACGAGGACGTGCGCTACGAGGCCGGCCGGAAGAAACCGGACGAAAACCGGCTCCTGTTCCAGACGCACATTCAGTTCTGAGGATGAAGATGAAAACACGCATTGGCTTTGTGCTGACGCTTGCCGCAGCCGCCGTCGCCTGCAGCGGCAAGCCGGGTGAACCACCGTCCGCTTCGACGCCGTCGAGCGGCGCACGCGTGTCGGTCACCGGCGCCGGCGCGACGTTTCCCTATCCGCTCTATTCGAAGTGGTTCGACGAGTACCACAAGCGCCATCCCGGCGTGGAGATCAACTACCAATCGCAGGGATCCGGCGCAGGCGTTCGCCAGATGCTCGCCGGCACGGTGGACTTCGGAGCGAGCGATATGCCCATGACCGACGAGCAGCTCGGCCAGGCGAAAGTGAAGGTCCTGCATTTTCCAACGGTGCTTGGCGCGGTGGTGCCGACCTACAACGTGGCCGGGATTACCCAGGACCTGAACTTCACGCCGGACGCGCTCGCCGGGATCTTCCTCGGCACGATCAAGAAATGGAACGACCCGGCGATCGCCAGGGAGAACGCCGGCATCACCCTGCCGGCCTCCGACATCGTCGTCGTGCACCGGTCGGACGGCAGCGGCACGACGTTCGTGTGGACCGACTATCTGAGCAAGGTCAGCCCGGCTTGGAAGTTGCGGGTGGGCAGCAACAGCTCGGTGAACTGGCCGGTCGGTCTTGGCGGCAAGGGCAATGAGGGGGTGACCGGTCTCGTGAAACAGACGCCGAATTCGATCGGCTACGTGGAGCTGCTTTACGCCGTCCAGAACGAGCTCGCGTACGGGGCGGTGCGGAACGCGGCCGGAACGTTCCTCAAGGCCGACCTGGCCGGCGTCACGGCCGCGGCCGCGGCGACGGCCGCCACGATGCCGGATGACTTCCGCGTGTCGATCACCAACGCCGCCGGCC
Source organism: Acidobacteria bacterium RIFCSPLOWO2_12_FULL_66_21 (assembly GCA_001767455.1). Taxonomy (GTDB): domain Bacteria; phylum Acidobacteriota; class Vicinamibacteria; order Vicinamibacterales; family 2-12-FULL-66-21; genus 2-12-FULL-66-21. The sequence continues at coordinate 319,190 of MELC01000038.1, read as the reverse complement.
CCGACGCCTATCCAATCGCGAGCTTCACCTGGCTGCTCGTGCCGGCGCATATCGCCGATCAGAACAGAGGCAAGGCGATTGTCGACTTCCTGCAGTGGATGCTCGCCGACGGCCAGTCGATGGCCGCGCCCTTGTCCTATGCGCCGCTCCCGAAAGAAGTGGTCGCCAAGGAGCGGCAGACCATTGCGCAAGTGCACGTGGGATCCTGACGATGCCGGCCGGCGGATGGCGGGCGCGGCTGCGGAACGGCGACGAGGTCGCGCATCTGATGGCGCTGCTGTTCGGGCTGACGCTCGCGCTGCTGACGACGCTCGTCGCGTTCGAGCTGGTCGTCAACTCGTCGCTCGCGCGTCACCGCTTCGGTTGGAGCTTTCTGACGGGGCAGACCTGGGATCCGGTCGCCGACCAGTACGGCGCGGCGCCGTTCATCTACGGCACCGTCGTCACCTCCGCGATTGCGCTCATCGTGGCCGTCCCGCTCGGGATTGGCGCCGCGCTGTTCCTTGCGGAGCTGGCCCCGCGGCGGATCTCCGACGCGCTGACGCTCGTCATCGAGCTGCTGGCGGCGGTGCCGAGCGTCGTGTACGGCCTGATTGGCGTCGCCGTGCTGGTGCCGCTCATGCGCCAGTACGTCCAGCCGGCGCTCCAGCGCGTTGCAGGATCGATTCCGGTCTTCACCGGGCCGGCCTATGGCGTGGGGTACCTGACGGCGGGCCTCGTGCTGGCGATCATGATCGTGCCCTTCATCGTGTCGGTCGTGCGCGAGGTCCTGCTCGCCGTGCCGCGCGAACAGCGCGAGGCCGCGCTTGCGCTCGGTTCGACCCGTTGGGAGAGCACCGCGCGCGTCGTGCTGCCGTACGCGCGGCTGGGCGTCTTCGGAGCCGTCTTCCTCGCGCTCGGTCGCGCGCTGGGGGAGACGATGGCCGTCACGATGGTGATTGGCAACCGTCCCGAGATCTCGGCGTCGCTGTTCGCTCCCGGCTATTCGATGGCGGCCGTGATTGCGAATGAATTCACGGAAGCGACCGGAAACCTGTACCTGCACGCGCTGGTCGAGATTGGCCTGGTGCTGTTCCTGCTGACGATGATCGTCAACGCCTTCGCACGCATTCTCATCGTCGTGACGACGCGGCGGGGAACGGCCGCGTGAAGATCGACCGGGTGGCCTTGACGTCGGCGCGGCGGCGATCGGTGAACGTGCTGATGCTCGGATCCACGGCGCTGTGCGCGGCGCTCACCGTGGCCGCGCTCGCCTTCGTCCTGGGGTACCTCGTGTATCAAGGCGGGTCGTCCCTGAACCTCGCCTTCTTCACCCGTCTGCCGACACCAGTCGGAGAACCGGGCGGTGGAATGGCGAATGCGCTGCTCGGATCGGCCAAGCTGCTGCTGCTCGCGGCGCTCGTCGGGGTCCCGCTGGGATTCATGGCGGGCCTCTACATCGCCGAATTCGCGTCGCCGGGGCCAGCCTTCGCGCTGCGGTACGCGACGGATCTGCTCAACGGCGTGCCGTCGATCGTCATCGGCATCGTGGCGTACACGCTGGTCGTGCTGCCGATGCACCACTTCTCGACGATCGCGGGCGGCGTCGCGCTCGCGATCATGATGGTCCCCGTCACGGTGCGGGGGACCGAGGAGTTCCTGCGGGCGGTCCCGCCGTCGCTCCGTGAGGCGTCGCTCGCGCTCGGCGCCACGAGATGGATCACGATTGCGCGCGTCGTCGTGCCGGCGGCGAGCCGCGGCATCCTGACGGCGGTCATGCTCGGCCTCGCGCGCGTGGCCGGCGAGACGGCGCCGCTGCTCTTCACGGCGCTCAACAACCGCTTCTGGAGCCACGGATGGACGGAACCGACCGCGTCGCTGCCCGTGATGATCTTCACCTACGCGATCGCGCCGTACGACGACTGGCACCGTCAGGCCTGGGCGGCGGCGCTCGTGCTGCTCGCGCTCGTGCTCACCGCGAACGTCGCGGCGCGGGTGATGGTGCGGCGTCCGGCCGTTTCCCCCGGTTGAGGACATGACCCGAGTGACGGCCAGCCCACCCATCGCCCGTCCGAGAGTCGAGCGCCATGCCACCGGCGCCGAGGCAGAATCGCCGCACCCGGTGAAGATCGCGACCGAGCGCGTCAGCCTGTTCTATGGCGGGAAGCAGGCGCTGCACGACGTCACGCTGGACATCGGATCGAACCAGGTGACGGCGTTGATCGGCCCCTCCGGCTGCGGCAAATCCACGTACCTGCGCACCTTGAACCGAATGAACGACATCGTGCCGAAGACGCGGATTGCCGGACGCGTGACGCTCGACGGCGCGGACATTTACGCGGCCGGCGTGGACGTCGTCGCGCTCAGGCGCCGCGTCGGCATGGTCTTTCAGCGGTCGAATCCGTTCCCGAAGTCCAATTTCGACAACGTCGCGTACGGGATTCGCGTGAATCGGCTGGCCTCGTCGCGGGGCGACCTCCGTGAGCGCGTCGAGGCGAGCCTGCGGCGCGCGGCGCTGTGGGACGAGGTCAAGGATCGACTCCACGAATCCGCGCTGGCGCTGTCGGGCGGACAGCAGCAGCGGCTCTGCATCGCGCGCGCGCTCGCCGTCCAGCCCGACGTGCTGTTGATGGACGAACCGGCCTCGGCGCTCGATCCGATCGCGACGCAGCGCATCGAAGAGCTGATTTACGAGCTGAAGCGCGACTACACGATCGTCATCGTGACGCACAACATGCAGCAGGCGGCGCGTGTCTCGGATGTGACGGCGTTCTTCTGGCTCGGCAAGCTCGTCGAAGTGGCGCCGACGGAACAACTGTTCACCAATCCCCGCGAGAAGCTGACGGACGATTACGTCACAGGACGGTTTGGTTAGCCATGAGCCAGGACCTGCACGACACACGGCACTTTGCCGAGGACCTCGATCGGCTGAAGCAGCGCCTGCTGATGATGGGCGGGCTCGCGGAAGAGCGCCTGCGCCTGGCGGTGCACGGCCTCGTGACGCGCGAGGCTTCCGTGATGGCCGGCGTCATCGCCGGCGACGTCGAGATCAACCGGTTTCACGTCGACATCGACGATCGCTGCTTCAAGCTGCTGGCGCTGCACCAGCCGATGGCCGGCGACCTCCGGACCATCGTCGCGGCCGTCAAGATCAACAACGATCTGGAGCGCGTCGGCGACCTCGCGGTGAACATTGCCGAAGCTGCCGAGCGGTACACCACACATCCCCCGGTGAAGCCGCTCGTGGATATTCCGCGCATGGCCGAGCTCGCGCAGGCGATGCTGCACGACGCGCTGGACGCGTTCGTCTCGCGCGACGTCGCGCTGGCGCAGGGCGTGCTCGATCGCGACGACCTGCTGGATGACTTGAAGAACCAGATCTTCCGAGAGCTGCTCACCTACATGCTCGGCGAGCCGCGCACGGTGGAGCCCGGCATCGATCTGATCCTCGTCTCGCGCCACCTGGAGCGCGTCGGCGACCACGCCACGAACATCGCCGAAGACGTCATCTTCATCGTCAACGCGCGGGACGTCCGGCACCACGCGGCGGACGGAGAAACGCGGGACGCACGTGGCAACGCCGGCTAACGGCTGGCCGGCGCGACGATCACCTTTGTCTCCAGCCGGATGTCGCGCGACGACGGGCCGACCATGACCGCGCGCTTACCCGGAGCGAGAACGCCCGCGGATAGTGTCCCGCTGGACGCGCCGACGGCCTTCATTGCACGAAGACCGCGAAGATCACACAGGACACGAAGACCGTCACGACGGGGCTGTGCCGTCGAGCCGCGCGCACCGCCGGCCCAGCCGCATCTGATCTTCCTGAAAAGCCGGGGCCCGTCTCAGCGTGGTTCTGGCAGACCTCGCTAAACGAGTACGTACGTTCTGCGTTCCAGGTTCTACGTTTCCTTGCGCCGCATCCTATCGGACCTGGCGCGCGGCGGCGGCGTCCCTGTCACCAACGCCCTCAGCAGCGCGCGGACCGCGGTGTAATCGCGCAGCACACAATCGGCGTGGCGCGCCGGCGCGCCCACCGCCACCTTGAGGCTGGACGCCGGAAGCGCTTCGAACAGCTCCTGATCGGTACGGTCATCCCCGATGGCCAGGACGGTCGCGGCTTCGCCGTAGGCCGCCCGGACGTGCCGCGCCACGATGGCCTTGCTCACTCCTCGAAATCTCACCTCGATCACCTTCCGTCCTTCGAGCGTCTCGATCGGCTGGTCCCGCGTGGCCTCAGCGAGCTCGAGCCGAAGCGCGTGCGCGCGTTTCGCCGCCAGCGCCGGCTGGACGTTCCGGTAATGCCACGCGACTGACACGCTCTTTCGTTCGAGCAGCGAACCCGGTGTGCTCGTGGCGAACTTCTCGAGAAGCTGATCGACGCCCCGCATCCAGTCTGCCGGCACCGCGACGCACGATTCCCATGGCTGCCCAGGCGACGGCCGATAGTAGGCGCCGTGCTCGGCCCAGAGCGCCGCTGGCAGCGTGCCGAGCCAGGCCGTGAGGACCGTGCGGGGGCGGCCGCTCACCACGTGAAGGGTTGTACGCGGTCTGGCCGCCACAGACGCCAGCAATCTCAGCAGTTCCTCGTCCGGCGCGGCCAATTCGGGAGTCGCGGCGATCGGCACGAGCGTGCCGTCGTAATCCAGCACGATGACGAGGTGTCCGGCGGATTCAGCGGCGGCGTGAAGGGCGGCGAGTCGGTGGCGGGCCGCTCGAGTCAGCCGGCTGAGACGAGGAGGAGACAAGACAAAGCGATCTTACCGCGACCGCGCATCCCCCCCATTCCCGGCGGTTCTCCCGGCTTCACCGGATGGCGCCGGATCGCTCCCCGCGCTGTAATTCTGAGCAGGGCATAACGAGGGGGCGAGCCATGGCTGAAGAACTCGCGCGGCGTGCGGTGCGGTCCTCCGCACCTCGGACATCCCGGCGGCTGGAAGACATCTGCGCCGGCGCGCAGGTCATCGTCGTGGCGAATCGTGAGCCGTATGCGCACGATCGCCTGAGCAATGGCCGGATTGTCGTGACGCAGTCTTCTTCCGGCGTGGTCAACGCCGTCGAGCCCCTCCTGCGTGCGTGCGGCGGGGTGTGGGTCGCCCACGGGTCAGGCACCGCGGACATGGACGCGGCGCTGGAACGCGATGGGTTGGATGTCCCTCCCGGCGAGCCGCGCTATCGGTTGCGCCGAGTGTGGTTGAGCCAAGACGAGCAGCAGGGCTACTACCGCGGGTTTGCCAACGAGGCGCTGTGGCCCCTCTGTCATCGCGCGCACGTCCGGCCGATCTTCCGTTCCGCTGATTTCGAGGCATACGCGGCCGTCAACGGGCGCTTTGCCGAGGCGGTGTGCGACGAAGCCAGCGACGAGTCTCCGATCGTGCTCGTCCAGGACTACCACTTCGCTCTTGCGCCTCAACTGATCCGCGAGCAGCTTCCGCTGAGTACCATCGTCAGTTTCTGGCACATCCCGTGGCCCGAGTGGCAGACATTCGAGATCTGTCCCTGGCGCCGGCAGATCCTTCAGGGCCTGCTCGGGAGCAGCATCATCGGTTTCCAGACACCAGGAGACTGCCGGAATTTCCTTGGCACCGTCGAGCACGCGTTCGAGGCGCCAATCGACAGCGGGGGCGAATCGGTGAGCGTCCGCGGCCGTCGTGTCCTGGTGCGGGCGTACCCGGCATCGGTCGCCTGGACCCGCCCTGCACAGCCACCAGCCGGGGCGGCGGAGAATTCGGACGAATCCGTGCGTCGCGAGCTCGGACTGCCTGATTCCGTGAGGATTGGCGTCGGGGTGGATCGGCTCGACTACACGAAAGGACTCGAGGAGAAGTTCCTGGCCATCGAGCGCCTGCTCGAGTCGTTTCCGGAGTTTCTCGACCGTTTCGTCTACATCCAGCTCGCCGAGCCAAGCCGGCTCGGAATTCCCGCGTACGACGCATTGCGCGCGCGCGTCCGTTCGACGGCCGGCCGGATCAACCGCAGGTTCGGCCACGTCGATTATTGTCCGATCGTGATTCTCGAGGGGCACCACAATCCGGAGGACGTGTGCCGGTACCTGCGCGCCGCGGACCTGTGCTGCATCGCCAGCCTCCACGACGGGATGAACCTCGTGAGCAAGGAGTTCGTTCGCGCCAGAACCGACGAACGGGGCGTGCTGATTCTGAGCGCGTTTGCGGGAGCCGCCCGCGAACTCACCGATGCGCTGATCGTCAATCCGTACGATGCCGACGGCACGGCGGCCGCTCTCGCCGCGGCGCTCACGATGAGCGACGAGGAGCAGCGGACCCGCATGCGGCGGATGCGGCACGTCGTGGCCAGGTTCGACGCCCATCGCTGGGGGGCGGACATGCTGGCCGACGCGGCCGATGTCCGGTCCCGGCGCGGAGCCCTCGTCGCCGCGAGCGACCCGGGTGCCGAGCTGGCCGCCGCGGTTTCTTGACGTTCGGAAAGGCCGGACGCCGTCAGACGATGATGCCTTTGCGGACGGCGTACAGCACGATTTCCGCGGTGTTGTGGAGGTTGAGCTTCTGCATCAGATTGGCGCGATGCGTCTCGACGGTCGAGACGCCCACGTCGAGCAGCGTCGCGACCTCCTTGTTCGATCGCCCTTCCGCGAGCAGTTGCAGCACCTCCTTTTCGCGGTCCGTCAGCAGGTGATACGAGTCGGTGAGCCCGCGGGCCTGCAGCCGGCGCATGTAGTCTTCCACCAGCACCGCCGCCACGGCGGGACTGAAAAACGGTCTGCCGGCGGCCACAGCTCTGACCGCGGGGAGAAGATCCTCGTCGCTCGCCTCTTTCAGCAGATACCCGCGAGCGCCTGCGGCCAGCGCTCGGATGATGTACGACTCATCCGAGTGCATGCTGAGGACGAGCGTGCGGGGCGGCCGCTCGAGCTTCTGTGCCCGCGCGGCGACCTCGATGCCGTTCAGCTTCGGCATCCCGACGTCGACAATGAGAATGTCCGGATGCGTTTCGCCGCAAAGACGCAGGGCCTCGAGACCGTCCGCGGCTTCCCCGATGACCACGATTCCCGGCTCCGTTTCGAGCAGACTCCGCAGCCCCCGTCGCACGATCGCGTGGTCGTCAGCCAGCAGCACGCGCAAGCGCCACCTCGCTCGAGGGCGATCCCGGCGGCAGCGGCAATCGAATCGCCACCGTCGTGCCCGAGCCGGGGACGGCCTGAATGGTCATCGTGCCACCCAGCTCGCGGACCCGCTCCTCCATGCCTCGGAGACCAATGCCGTGCTGGCGGCGTTCGGGGCTGAGGCCCACGCCGTCGTCGGCAATGGTCAGCTCGAGCCGATCCGGCAGGCCGGTGAGCTGGACGTGCACGCTGGTCGCGCGTGCGTGGCGCGCGCAATTGGTGAGCGCTTCCTGGACCACCCGGTACACGCACGTTCGCTGCTGCTCGGGCAGGGTGTCGGGAACGCCGGCCACGTCCAACTGTATCGGGAGGCCCGAACGGCGGCTGAAGTCGCGAGCGTGCCATTCGAGCGCCGGCTGCAGCCCGAAGTCGTCCAGCATGCTGGGCCTCAGGCCAAGGGCGAGATCGCGTACGGTCCGCACCATGCTGTCGACAAGCTGCCGGCACTCCGCGACGGGCTTTGCCAGCGATCGTACGCCCGTCGATTGCATGCGGTCGATCTTCCCCAGCTCCAGGCGAAGCGCCGTGAGCACCTGCCCGACGTGATCGTGCAGCTCGCGCGAGAGCTTCTTTCGCTCTTCCTCCTGTGTCGCGACCAACTGCTGAGACAAGGCGCGCATCTGCCGTTCGGCGTCCTCGGCCGTCCGGCGCTCGTCCTCGGATCGACGCTCGAGCGCGCGCAGCCGGATCACCGCGGTGATCGCCAGCACGGCTCCCAGCAACAGGCTGCGCCAGAGCAGCCGCCTGAGATCGCTCCGGAAAGCGGCCTGCTGGCTGGTCACTTCGGCGTGCTGGGCGGCCATCGTGGCGTCGTTGAGCTCCTCGATCTCCTGCGCAATCGAGAGCACCGCCTCGCGCCGCGGCAGGACCTGCCGCCGGAGAAACGCCGCGCTCAGGTGGAGCTTCTCCACGGGCGTCCAGTCGAAGAGCGGATCCAGGACGCCCCAGTACTCGTTGAGCTGGGACTCGAGCGTGGCCAACTGGGTCTCGGGGACGTGGCCGTTCATCAACCCCCGAAGCTCGCCGAAGGTCGACATGTTCGAGCGGCGAAAGTCGGCCAGGCGTTCCCGGTATTCGGGCGCGCGCTCGCGGGCGGAATCGAGCAGGTAGTCGCGCACGAAAATCCCCGACAGGTGCACGTCAGAACGCAACAGGCGGAGCTTGGAATCCACCTCGCGGTAATGCTGGTTCAACGCGTCGAGCTGCGTGTAGATGGCTTGCGCCTTCCGCGATGCGGCCACCACCGAGAAGATGACGAGCACCAGCAGCGCGCCCAGCGCGCCGGCGGCCAGGGGCCACGTCCTGAAACGCATGAGACCTCCAGATTCGGGCGGGCGGCTAGACGGCTGCCGCGCCCGCCGGAGCCGCGGCCGACTCGAGCGGCGACCGAGCCGTACCGCACGCGCTCGCGCGGCGCGCAATCTCAGCGTACACGGCCGCGGGCGTCTGGCGCTTGAGAATACAGACGAGGCGGCGTCCCTGACGGTCCGCGGCTTCGCCGCCGCCCGGCAGGCGCCCGCCCACGAAGTCAGCGCAACGGACGTAGCCATGCGCGATCGGCCTGGGCGCCCCGGGCGGCTGGAACCAGTGAAGCCCCTGGACGTCGCCCAGCCGTACTCTGGCGCCCTCCCAGCCGCTCCACATCGCCTGGACGCAGATCACGGCGTCGTCATGCTCATTCATCCGGCCTCCTCTCGCCGTCCCTGTCCGACCCAGTACACCGCATCCGCGGCTGAAGCACCATCCGGCAGAGGGGGGAGAGCCGGGGCGTTCCCCTGCCGCGAGCCTCATTCTCCTGTCCAGACAGGATACCCGTGGGGCCCCCGAACGAGGTCTACTGCTGCCGTCGTGTCAGGAGGGAGGGCACAATGCTCGACTGGTGGACGGAGCAATGGTCAATCGGCCAGGGGCCGTCACGCTCCTATTGCGGGATCGCGCAGACGGACGAAGGGTACGCGGTCGACATCTTTCGCGGTGACACGTGCGTGGACAGCTTCCCGTACGCAAAGCGCCGCGAGGCCGTCGCGGCGGCGCGGATGCTGAAGCTTCAATACATGGGCGCGGATCGCTTCGCGCAGGCAGCCGCGGTTCGATAATGTCCCGGTCGCCTTCGGGGGCCCCCCACGATGCGGCTCGATCTCATGGTTCGTAAACAGAGCAATAACGGGGGGGACCAGGGCGATCACACCGACCGGATCCAGCGTATCGAGGAACTGTCCCAGGAGCTGACACGGGCCGTGGAGAGTTCGCGCCAGCTCCGCACGAAGGCGCTCCGCCTCTCAGCGGACCTCAAGCGGCGACTGCTGCTGAAAAAAAGCCGCTGAGGCTACCTTATGACGCCGCGCCGGACGGCATAGAGGACGATGTCGGCCGTGCCGTGCAGATCCAGCTTCTGCAGGATGTGCCCGCGGTGGGTCTCGACGGTCGTCGGGCTGATGTTCAGGATCTCCGCGATCTCCTTGTTGCTGTGCCCTTCGGCGATGAGCTGGAAGATCTCGCGCTCGCGCTCCGACAGCGACTCGTACCGATCGACGATGCCCTTCTCGGCGAGGTGGCGCACGTAGTCGTCGAGCATCACCTGCGCCACGACGGGACTGAAGAAGGACTTGCCGGCCGCCACCGCCGCCACCCCCCGAATCAGGTCGGCGTCCGCGGAATCCTTCAGCAGGTAGCCCTTCGCTCCGGCCTGCAGCGCCTGGATGATGTAGGCCTCGTCGGCGTGCATGCTCAGGATCAGCACGCGGACCTGCTGAGCGCGTTTGGCGATCTGGCGCGTCGCCTCGATGCCGTTCAGGAGCGGCATGCCGATGTCGAGGATCGCGACGTCCGGCTGCGCCGCGAGGACCTGCCGGACGGCGTCGCGGCCATCCGCCGCTTCGCCCACGACGGTCCAGTCGGGCTCATCTTCGAGGATCTTGCGGAGCCCGTGGCGGACGATGGTGTGATCGTCGCCGAGGATGATGCGCAGCTCAGGCATCGAGGGCATCCATGCCGGGAGCCCGCGCGCCGGCCGCGCGCGCCGGCACGCGCACGCTGACGCGCGTCCCGGCTCGAGGCGTGCTGTCCACGTCCAGCGTTCCGCCGAGCGCGACGACGCGCTCGCGAATGCCGATCAATCCGAGTCCGCGGTCGCGTGAAGACGGCTCGCTCGAGTCCGGCTCGATTCCCACCCCGTCGTCGGCCACGGTGACCGTGAGCCATGCGCCAGTCCGGCGCAGGTCCACCGCGCACGTGCGGGCGCCGGAATGCTTCGCGACGTTGGTCAGCGCTTCCTGCACGATTCGATAGATGCTGCTTTCAGTTTCCGGGACGAGCCGTTCCTGCATGCCGTCGTGGCGCACGGTCACGGCGATCGGGTACCGGCGCGCGAAGCCCCTGGCGTACCACTCGATCGCGGCTGGCAGCCCCAGGTCGTCGAGGAGAGAGGGGTGGAGGAGGTGGGACAGGTCGCGGACGCTGTGCAGCGCGCCGTCGGTCAGCGCGCGCACCTCCTCGAGGAGATGCGGCGGCCCGCCGGCGGCGTCGACGGCCCGCTCGGCGAAGGAGATCTCCACCTTGATGGCGGTCAGCACCTGGCCGATCTCGTCGTGCAGTTCCCGCGCGATCGTCCGCCGCTCGTCTTCCTGAGCGGTGAGCAACTGCGTGGACAGCCGCTGCAGCGTGCGCGACGCGGCAATCTCCGAATTCCGCTGCCGTTGAATGCGTCGCTCGAGCCGGCTCACGTACGTCATCGCCAGCAGCGCGATGCCCAGGCTTGCGACCACCGCCAGTCCGAAGCTCTCCCACAGCCGGCGCTGCGTCACGCGGTACACCCCCACAATCGCGTTCTGCTGTTCCACGAACGCGTTCCGATTCAGCGTCTGGACCTCCTCGGAGACGCGCAGCACGCCCTGGCGCTTGGGCATGATGCGCTGCCGCAGCAACGCGGGCGCCTCGTCGGTCCAATTCCGGCTGTCGGTCGCGAGCACATCGAGGAGCGTGCGGCGAAAATCCTCGATGTCGCGACGCAGGCCTCCGATGCGTTCGGCCTCCACGGTGACGTCGATGATCGGCTCGTATTGTTGCAGCGCCTCGTCGGCCGCGCGGTACGCGTCCTCGAGCTGATGGCGGTACTCGCCGGCGTTGGCCGCGTTGGGATCGAGCAGCGCGTCGCGCACGTACACCGATCCCAGCAGCACCTGGTTGCGAACGGTCGTCAGCAGATCCTGGGCGCGCGTGTAGCGGGCGTTGATCGCGGCCGCGCGCGTCTCGAGGTCCGCCATTCGCCGGACGAAGTAGTAGCCCGCGAGGAGCCAGATCGTGAGAATCAAGCCGAATCCGACCAGCAACGCGGTTTTCACGCGCCGATCTTATCCCGGCCGGTCGCTCCAAGCCTCCGGATTTCTGGCACGGCGGTACGGATCGCCGCGGGCTTTCTGGCCTTCTTGCGAGACTGGCGTTCAATCGCTTGGATACCCATCACCAGCATGGCAGGCGAGTGAAACCGTTGATTTTGTTCGAGAAAACGCGCTTGACATACCCGGGCGAAGACACTATGGTTCCACCCACGCTGGCGTATACAGATACCCATCACCAGTATAGCTGTGGTGCCGGGGTCTCTGCGCACCCGATCGACCCCCGGTCGGCTGCCCAGCGCTTGCACATCTTGCACGTGCAGTCAGGCAGCAAGGCAAGTAAGGAGGAGCGGTGGAGATGAGACACTGGATTGTCAGGGCCGTCTTTGCGGCCTCGCTCGTCGTCCTGGCCGGCGTCCCGGCGTTCGCGCAGACGTCGACGCTGTCGGGTGTCGTGACCGACCGCGATGGCGGCGTGATCCCGGGCGCGAACGTCGTCATCAAGCACAACGCCACCGGCGTCACGACGTCCGGCGTCACGAATTCGGAGGGCGCGTTCTCGTTCCCCGGCGTGCAGACCGGCACCTACACGGTGACGGTCACGCTGGAAGGCTTCAAGACGTTCGTCGCCAACGACGTCGTCCTCACGACCGGCACGCCGACCGCGGTCAAGGCCGTGCTTCAGATCGGCGGCCTCACCGAGACGGTCACCGTCTCGTCCACCTCGGAGATCATCCAGACGCAGGCCTCGACGATCTCGTCGACGGTGAGCACGAACCAGATCACGAAGCTGCCGCTGACCAGCCGCAGCGCGATGGACTTCGTCAACTTCCTGCCGGGCGTCGCCACGCCGGGCGGCAACCGGCAGGCGCAGATCAACGGCCTGCCGCGCGGCGCGATCAACATCACGCTCGACGGCGTGAACATCCAGGACAACACGCTGCGCTCGACCGACGGGTTCTTCGCCATCGTCAGCCCGCGTCTCGACGCGATCGAGGAAGTCACGCTGACCACGGCGTCGCAGGGCGCCGGCGACACGGGCCAGGGCGCGGTGCAGGTGAAATTCGTCACGCGCTCGGGGACCAACGTCTTCTCGGGCAGCGGCTACATGACGTATCGCAACGACAAGTTCAACGCGAACACCTGGTTCAACAATCGCGACGGCGTCGACAAGCCGAACCTGCTCCAGAAACAGCCGGGCGGGCGCTTCGGCGGCCCGATCGTGATTCCCGGTCTCTTCGACGGCCACAACAAGGCGTTCTTCTTCGTCAACTACGAGGAGTACCACCAGCCGAGCGACGTCACCCGCCTGCGCACGATCTTCGATCCGCGCGCCGAGCTGGGGTTCTACCGCTATACGGGGGCCTCCGGCACGCAGGAGGTCGACCTGCTCGCGCTGGCGACAGCCAACGGCCAGCTCGCGACGATGGATCCGACCGTTGCCAATCTACTGTCGTTGATTCGGAAGGCGACGGGCACGACGGGGTCGGTGAGCGACAACACGGACCCGCTGACGCAGGCCTACCGCTACAACGTGCCCGTCCAGAGCGTGCGGCGCTTCCCCACGTTCCGGATTGACTACAACGTCACCTCGTCGCACCGGCTGTCGACGGCCTGGAACTACAACTGGTTCAACGACTTCCCCGATACGCTGAACAGCCGCGAAGCGCGGTTCCCGGGGTTCCCGGTAGAGGCCGGCCAGAGCTCGACACGTCTGGCGTGGAGCAACTCGCTGCGCTCGACGCTCGGCGGCAATTTCGTCAACGAAGCGCGCGTGGCGTATGCGAGCTCGCCGGTGAAGTTCTTCGCGGAGCTCGGCACGCAGACGTCGAGAAACACCGCACTCTGGGACAACCAGGCCGGCTTCCAGCTGAACTTCCCGATCGTGACCGCTCCGAGCGCCGGGCCGTCCCCCCAGGGCCGCAACGCGTGGAACCTGCTGTTCGAGGATTCGATCAACCTGCTGAAGGGCAACCACAGCATCACGGGCGGCGGCAGCCTCACGCACTTCCAGACGACGTCGTACGGCTCGTCGCTGCTGCCGGCGATTAGTTTCGACGTGGTGTCGGGCGATCCGGCCTTCGCCATGTTCAACGGGTCGGCTGGTGCGGCGAACTTCCCGGGCGCCTCGTCGACGCAGATTGGCACGGCGCGTCAGATGTATGCGCTGCTGACCGGCCGCGTCAGCAACATCAACGGCGACGCGCGCCTCCAGGACGGCAAGTACGTCTACATGGGCAACGCCCAGCAGGACGGCGTCATGCGCGAGGCCGGCTTCTTCCTCCAGGACTCGTGGCGCTGGAAGCCGAACTTCACGATCAATGCGGGCCTGCGCTACGAGCTGCAGTTCCCGTTCTACCCGCTCAACAACAGCTACTCGACGGCCACGCTCGATTCGCTCTGCGGCCGTTCGGGTGTGAACTCGACAACCGACGCCGAGCACGCCTGCAACCTGTTCCAGCCCGGCAGCATGCCCGGCGTGATCCCGGAGTACATCAACTTCGGCAAAGGGGTGAAGGCCTTCGATCTCGACAAGAACAACCTCGCCCCGAGCATTGGCTTCTCATGGGCGCTCGGCGCGCGTGACGGCGTCCTCGGCGCCCTGCTCGGCGACGACTCGATCGTCCGCGCCGGGTACTCGAAATCGTTCAGCCGCGAAGGCCTGACGAACTACACGGGAAGGTTCTCGTCGAATCCCGGCCTCAACCTGTTCGGCGATCCCGATCGCAGTGTCGGAAACGGCAACCTCGGGACGTTGCCGCTGCTGCTGCGCGAGCCCTCGCGGCTGGGACCGGGCGATTTCCCGGAGTCGCCGACCTATCCCTTCGCGGGGTCGGAAACCGATTCGATCAACCGGTTCGACCAGTTCATCCAGGTCCCGTGGGCGGATTCGATGTCCTTCGGCATTCAGCGGGCGCTCGGCCGCAACCACGTGATCGAGGCCCGATACGTCGGCACGCGCAGCCGCGACGGCTGGACGACCTACAACTACAACGAGGCGAACATCGTCGAAAACGGGTTCCTCAAGGAATTCCGCGCCGCGCAGGCCAACCTGCAGGCCAACATCGCCGCGGGTCGCGGCGCCAACTTCCGGTACTACGGGGCCGGCACGGGAACATCGCCGCTGCCGATCTACCTGGCGTACCTGAGCGGCGTGCCGACCTCGCAGGCCGGCGACGCTTCGAAGTACGGCTCCAGCCTGTTCGCGAACAGCAACTTCGTGAACCCGCTGAACATCTGGAACCCGAACCCGTTCACGCCGGCGTCCACCAACTCGAACGCGGGGCTGTACGGGGCCCCGGCGCGGCGCGCGAACGCGCTGGCCGCGGGCCTTCCGGCGAACTTCTTCGTCGTGAATCCCGACAAACTGGGCGGCGCCGTCATCACCGGCAATGGCGGCAAGACCAGCTACAACGCCCTTCAGCTCGAGCTGCGGCGGCGGTACTACAACGGGCTGCAGTTCAACTCGAGCTACGTGTTCGGGAAGATGTTCGGGTCGGAGCGCTTCTCGTTCCGCACGCCCCGGTTGATGCGCCGCGACACCGGCTCGCCGGGCGACCTGACGCACGCCTTCAAGGCGAACGTCGTGTACGACCTGCCGTTCGGCCGCGGCCGCCGCTTCGCGTCGCAAGCCAACGGCGTCGTGGAGCGGATCGTCGGCGGCTGGTCTCTCGGCCTCAACGCCAAGGTGCAGAGCGGCATCCTGACCGACCTCGGGAACAGGCGGCTCAACGGCATGAGCGCCAAGGAGGCGCAGAAGCTGTTCAAGGTGCGGATCGCCGACAACGGTGACGTCTTCATGTGGCCGCAGGACGTCATCGACGAGACCATCAAGGCGCACAGCACCAGCGCGACGTCGGCGACCGGCTACGGCTCGCTCGGCGCGCCAAGCGGCCGGTACTTCTCGCCGGCCAACGGCCCGGACTGCATCGAAGTCGCCCCGGGCTTCGGCGACTGCGGCATCGGCACTCTCACGCTCACGGGGCCGCTCTTCCGGCAGTTCGACGTCTCGCTGTCGAAGCGCATCCTGCTCGCCGGCCACGCGAACGTCGAGTTCCGCGTGGACGCGTTGAACGCGTTCAACCACCACAACTACAATCCGACGTCCGGCGTGGGGGGCACGACCCTGACCAACTACGAGACCAACGGTCTGATCGGCACCGACGTCGCGAGAGTGTTGCAGTTCGTCGCGCGCATCAGCTTCTGATGTAGTCGATAGTCGATAGTCGATAGTCCAAGTCGGAAGTCGGAAGTCCAAGTCGGAAGTCGAAGTCGAAGTCCGGCGTCGCAGTGGATGGCCGCCAACCGCCTCCTCCGGGTGGTTGGCGGCCTTTCTTGCTTACAGCGACTTCAGGAACTTCACCAGACCCGGCCGCCAGGCTCTACGTGCTGCGTTCGCGCCGCACGGTCACCTTCTTCCCCCGAATCGCGCTTGCGCGCAGCGCCTGGATGACGTGGTCGGCGGCCGATTCAGGCACCTCCACGAGCGAGAAGCCGTCGGCGATTTCGATCGCGCCGAGCTCGCGCGAGGTCATCCCGGCTTCGCCCGTGATGGCGCCAACCAGATCGCCGGGCCGCACGCCCGCGCGCCGGCCGGCGCCGATGTAGATGCGCACGATCTCGCCGGAGTCCCCGGCACGATCCCGAGTGCCGATGCGCGAGGGGTGTGCCCCGCGTGCCGGTTCCGGGCGCAGGCGCGGCCCACCCTCTCGACCCCCGGTCCGCGCCGCCCCGCGGGGCGGAACGGCGACGGCCGGGATTTCCGTTTCGTCTCCGCCCGCTCCAGCCGCCGCGTGCGCCAGCTTGATCGCCGCCGCCGCGATGTCCATCACGTCGAATTCCTCCGCGAGGGACTGGACGACCACACGCACGTCGTCCAGGTCGCCGGCGAGCAGGCGCTCCCGCACCGAGGCGCGCGTGACATCGAGCCGGCGCGACCGCACGTCGGCGATGGTCGGCATGGTCTCCACGTGGATCTTCTGTCTGGTGAACTGCTCGATCGTGCGCAGCAGCCGATGCTCGCGAGGCTCCGCGAGGGTGATCGCCGTACCCGAGCGGCCCGCCCGGCCGGTCCGGCCAATCCGGTGCACGTAGCCCTCCGGCTCCGGCGGCACGTGATAGTTGACGACGTGCGAGATGCGCTCGATGTCGAGGCCGCGCGCGGCGACGTCGGTCGCGACGAGCAGATCGGACTTGCCGGAGCGGACGTTGTTCATCACGCGATCGCGCTCGCGCTGCTGCATGCCCCCGTGCAGCGCCTCGGCGCGAAAGCCGTGCGCCGTGAGCGTCTCCACCAGGGATTCGACCTCGAGGCGCGTCCGGCAGAAGACGAGCGCCGACGAGGGGTTCTCCATTTCGAGCACGCGTCCGAGCGCGGCGGGCTTGTGCGCGCGAGGGACGATGTAGGCCACCTGCCGCACGCGCGGCACCGTGCCGGCCGCCGCCTCTTCACGCGCGATCGCCACGCGCGCGGGCTCCCGCAGATGGCGTTCCGCGATCGCGAGCATGCGCCGGGGCATCGTCGCCGAAAACAGCGCCGTCTGCTTCTCGGCCGGCGTGCCCTCGAGGATGGCGTCGAGGTCGTCGGCGAACCCCATGTCGAGCATTTCGTCCGCCTCGTCCAGCACCAGCATGCGCACGCCGTCGAGCGCGAGGGTCCCGCGCCGGATGTGATCCAGCGCGCGCCCGGGCGTCGCCACGACGACGGCGGCACCGCGTTCGAGCGATCGGATCTGCTGCGACATGGGAGCGCCGCCGTACAGCGGCACGACGGTGAGATGAAGGCTCTTGCCGTACTTGTGCATCGCTTCGGCGACCTGCATGGCGAGTTCCCGCGTGGGCACGAGCACCAGCCCCGCGGGACGCCGGCGGGCGGCGTGCTCGCCGGCAATCCGCTGCAGCATCGGGAGCGCGAAGGCCGCGGTCTTGCCCGTGCCGGTCGCGGCCTGACCGAGCAGGTCGCGTCCGGCCAGCAGAAGCGGGATTGCCTCCCGCTGAACCGGTGTGGGCTCTTCGTAGCCGAGGGCGGTGAGGGCCTCCAGGAGCTCCTTGCGAATGCCCAGGGACGCGAATTCGGTTCGACGCGCTGCGGTCATACACCTATCGTAGCCCGCCTGCCGCGCCGAAGCGCGTCAGCGCGAAGGCGGGTTACTCGTGGCTCGGGGCTCGGGGCTCGGTCGGCGCTGAGCGCTCGGGGCACCGCTGGCGCCACGGCGAAGTCCGCTCGCGACATCGCGCGCGCGGCGAACGGGCGCGCGCTTTATCGTCGCCGCATGAAGACACGCTTCCAGTTGTCGATTGCCACGGCGCTGCTCCTCGCGCTGCCGGCGACGAAGGCCGCGGCACCGCGCGGCGTTCTGATCGAGGCGCGCAACTTCGCGTACGACGCGAATTATCGGAACGACCAGGCGGGCCTGCGGGCGGCGATCGCGGCGCTCGAACCGCTGGCGAAGTCGCTCGAAGAAGCCGCCTACGCGAACTATTACATCTCGTGGGCGTATTGGGCCCTCGCGGGCTCCCAGTTCCAGGAGAAGAACGCCGCCGGCGCGCTCGAGTCCGCGAAGCGGGCCGTCGCACACGCGCGCACCGGGGTCGCCGCCCGGAACACGGATCCCGAGTTCTATTCGATGCTGGCGAACGCGATGATCTCCGTCGCGATCATGGATCCGCCGCATTTCAAGGAGGTCGCGACGGAGCTGTCGGGCGTGAGGAAGAAAGCACTCGAACTCGGTCCCGACAGTCCCCGTGTCGTCATGATGGATGCGGGCATGATCTTCAACAATCCACCCGAGCGGGGCGGAGGACTGGAGAAGGGCCTGGCGCGATGGCTCGAGGCCGTGAAGCTGTTCGAGGCGGAGGCCGACGCGCGAACGGCAGACCCGGTCGCCCCGCGATGGGGGTACGCGCTGGCGTACGGATGGCTGCCGGACCTGTACCTTAGAATGAATCCTCCGCAGAAGGCGCAAGCGCGCGAGGCGGCGGAGACCGCCCTGCGTATGCGGCCCGATTTCTGGTACGTCCGCGAACAGGTGCTGCCACGACTACGCGAATGAATCGAGCCGCGATGCTCGCCGCCGCCGCGATGGTTCCATCGGTGGCGGTCGCCTCGCAGCTCTACTTCGGTTACCGCATGCGGGGCGTGCGCATGCCGTTCGCCGCCGCGCTCGCCACGCAGCTTTTTCATTGGGAGCTGTGGGCGGTGGCGGGTCCGTTCGTCTGGGATCTCGAGCGCCGATGGCCGATCGGTCCCGCGCGCCGGTGGCACGCGCTCCTCAGTCATCTCGCCGCGGCCTTCGTCGTCGCGGCGGCGGTGCTGGCGGCCTACCTGGCGCTCTATCACGCGCTCATCCGCCTTCCGATCCCGCCGTCGTGGTTTGCGGGATTCGACCGTTCGCTGGCCGGGACCGCGGTCTTCTTCGTGACCGCGTACTTCCATCTCGAGCTGATCGTGTACGCGGCGATCGTCGCGGTGGCGCATGCTTCGCGCGCGACCGCGCTGCTGCGCGCCAGGGAGCATGAGGCGCTCCGCCT
This sequence comes from Acidobacteria bacterium RIFCSPLOWO2_12_FULL_66_21, assembly GCA_001767455.1. Taxonomy (GTDB): domain Bacteria; phylum Acidobacteriota; class Vicinamibacteria; order Vicinamibacterales; family 2-12-FULL-66-21; genus 2-12-FULL-66-21. The sequence continues at coordinate 300,209 of MELC01000038.1, read as the reverse complement.
TGAGGCGGAATTGACCGGCGCGAGGCTGACGGCGCTGCGCATGCAGCTCCAGCCGCATTTCCTGTTCAACACGCTGCACACGATCGGGTCGCTCGTGATGCAGCGCCAGAACGAGCGCGCGGTGGCGTTGCTCGCCGAGCTGGGCGGGCTCCTCCGGGACACGCTGGCACACCGCGACACCGATCTCACGCCGCTCGGCGAGGAGATCGAGTACCTTCGCCGCTATTTGACGATTGAGGAGGCGCGGTTCGCGGACCGGCTGCGGATCGACTGGGACATCAATCCGGCGGCCATGGACGCGCCGGTCCCGGCGTTCATCCTGCAGCCCCTCGTGGAGAACGCCTTTCGTCACGGGATATCGCGACGCGTCGAGAATTCAACGCTCAGCATCGCCGCGACACTCGAAGAAGGAGCGCTGCGGATCACCATCGACAACGACGGGCCGCCGCTGCCCGAGGGATTCGTGCCGGAGGAGGGAAGCGGGTATGGCCTGAAGAACGTCACCGAACGGCTGAAGGCCCGGACTCCGCCCGGCCGGATCGAGCTGTCGAGCACCGGAGCCGGCGTGCGCGCAACGCTCGTGCTGCCTCTGTCGGACGCGCCCGTCGCGAGGTCCGGCTGATGCTGCGCGTGGCCATCGTGGACGACGAGGCGCACGCGCGCGCGGCGATCCGGATCCTGCTCGGGCGGCGCGGGGGGGTCGAGATCGTGGCGGAGTGCCGGAACGGCACCGAGGCGGTCGAAGTGCTGCAGTGGGTCACCGTGGACCTGCTGCTTCTCGACGTGCAGATGCCGGGCCTGGACGGGTTCGGGGTGATCCACGCGCTCGGCGCGGACAAGGTGCCACCCACCGTGTTCGTCACGGCGTTCGACAAGTACGCGCTCCGCGCGTTCGAGGTGGAGGCGATCGATTACGTGCTCAAGCCGTTCGACGAGGCGCGGTTCCTCGCGGCGTTCGATCGGGCGCGGCACCGGATCGACGAGCGGCGGAGCGCGCAGTGGGCGCGCCGGCTGCTCGCGGCCACACCGCGGTCCGCGGGCGCGGTGCCGGCCGTCCCGGTGCCGCGGCTCGCCGTACCCACGGGCAACCGCATCGTGTTCGTGAACTTCGATGAGATCGACTGGATCCAGGCGGCGGATCAATACGTGATTGTGCACGTCGCCGGGAAGGAGCACCTGATGCGCGAGTCATTGCAGCGGCTTGCGGCCAGGCTGCCGCGCGAGCGCTTCGCGCAGATCCACCGCTCGCACATCGTCAACCTGTCGAAGGTGAAGGAAGTCAGGCGGCTGGGCAACGGGGACGCCGAGATCACGCTGGCCGGCGGCCGCGCGCTTCGAATGAGCCGCCGGTACCGGCATGAATTCACGATCACGTAGCGGCTATCGACCCAACTAGCGCATAATCCCCGGCTGTCGGACTTGCAAACACCGAGAGGAGTGGCATGGCCATCGAAACACTCGCGGCTCGTCCTTCCAGGGTAAAGCAAGCGCCCAGGCGGAGGCAGGTTCTTCGCACCGGGTCCGGATCGATTCGCCTCGTGCGTGGAACGCTCTGGTTCCACGGGACGGACATGGCCTGGCGGCGGATGCAGGACCTCCATCGGCGCGCCATCGGCTGGGATCGCGGGATTCAGCTCACGACGACCGCGCGGCTGACCCGGCGCAAGGCAGCAACGGTCTTTCACCATGCGGTGACCTGCTTCCTCGGCCACTATGTCGCGAGCCACGATCGTGAGCGGCTGTCGCTGTTCTCGTCCGCACTCGGGTTCATCGAAGCCGGCTGGTCGTTCGACGGTCTCGAGAGCGTGTTCTTCTCGGGGATGCACACGGCCCGGTCGCTCGGGCGCGCTCACCTCGTCCGGCGCGGCGAGATTCTCTGGCGCCGCATCGGTCCGCCGCGCGAAATCGGCGGCGGTTTTCACGCGGCGCCGGTCTACAACTCGGCCACCAACACGATCAGGTTCATCGATGCCCGCGTGGAGCCCCTGCCGTCTGCGCGGCGCCGCGATCGCGGCCGCGGGAACATCCTCGCGCTCCAGCCTCGTTTCTTTCGCCGGTCCGAGAAGGCCGACGGCACCGAATCGAGCGACAGCGGCGACTCGAAGGCGGTGCAGGAAGAACAACGTCAACGGGAGTGGTCGTGGGTCTCCGCGATCGTCGGCAAGGCCGGAAGCATAGCGGCCACACTCGCGGCCAAGCACGCGTCATTCGTCACGACCGGAACATGGCTCCAGGTGGGCGACGCGTACGTGAGCGCAAACGCCCAGCAGGAGCACGAACGACTGGTGTCGGAAGCGATCGACGCATTCGGTGCGTTCGTCGCGCAGGTGCTGGTTCAGCCCGCAGTCCTTCAGGCGCTGAGCGAGATGGGCATTCTCGACGACATCGAGAAGCTCACCGCCGTCGCCCACGAGATGAAGGGGCGGCTCGACCAGATGCGCGAGGACATCACGGGCGAGATCCTGTCGGGAGTCGAAGATGTCTGGTCGATGATGGGTGACCGCTTCAGCGAAGCTCTCGGCGGGCTGCGCGGTGGCTTCGAGTCGTTCATGAACGATATCGGTGACTTTTACGGAAGCGAGTTCAACACCTCGATGAACAACGCGCGTGATGCGCTCGATTCGTTCAACAGCTTTCTCAACGGGCTCGGAGACGCCGCAGGCGGATTCGGGAACGAGCTGGCTGGAGTCATCGGCGACGCTTTCGGCGCCATGGGTGACGCGGCAGGCTCGGCGTTCGGCGCGATGGGAGACGCCGCGGGCTCGGCCATCGGGTTCGTGCTGGGCGCCATTGGCGCCGACGACGATGAGGATACAGGGTCGAACAGCGGCACGACCGACGATACGGAAGACGATACGGAGGACGAGCCGGCCGACGAGCCGGAGGACGACGAACCCGAAGACGAGCCGGACGAAGAAGAGGTGCCGACCGACGACACGGAGGTGCCGCCGTCTGGCGACGACGGGTACCCCAATCCGATGGACGACGATCCGTACGGCGGCGGTGAGGGAAATCCGTACGCGTCCCAGTACATCGTGATCGGCGATGGGCTTCGCAGTCTCGTCACCTACTCGGACGGTGAGTTCGGGTGCGGGAACGTTCCCCGAATCGGGCCTGGTGGCTCGCGCGTCAGCGAGCTCGGTTTCCTCAGCATCATCCTCGAGCTCAGTCAGCGCGTGCAAAGCAACGATTCGCATCACACGGATCCGTCGCCGATTGCCGATCCGGCCGGGGGCGGACCCGTGGATCCATCGAGAATCGATGGCGGGCGCACGGATCCCGTGCCGGCGCACATTTCGCCGGCGGCGCGCGCCGCGGCCGTTCGTCTTCTGGTGGCGCTGCTGGAACGTTAGCCGGGCCCTCTGGTTGGTTTTCGTTCAGAGAGGGAGTTGCCATGAGCTGGTGGGACGATCTGCGCGAAACAGTTTCCGGGGTCATCGAGACGGCCGAGACGACCGCCGGATCGAGCGTCGACCTGAGTACGTGGCTCGAGGAGCTCGTGACGGCGATCGGCACCGGAGACACGGCTGCCGCCAACGAGCTGTTCGACAAGCTCAGCCCGTATTTCCCGGCGTCCGAGCTCGGCAAGCTGCTTCTCGGCATCGCCGTCCTGCGCGACAACGACGACACGATCGCCGCGGTCGTGACGTTCATCACCGACCGCGCGCTGCTGACGACGTCTGAGCTCATCGCAGCGATGTTCAAGGCGGTTCCGGATGAAGGCCACCGCATCCACCTGCTTCAGGTCCTCGCGAACACCAGCTGGGGCGTCGGCGGACTGGTGACGGCGATTGCAGGCTCCGGGGTCGCGGCCGAAGCGATTGCCCTGCTCCTGCGCATCACCTACACCGACGGCCTCGACGTTCTCGTTCAGCGACTGCTCGTGGCCGCCAGCCGCGCCGGCGCCGAGAACGTGTTCAGGCTTCTCGTGCGTGCGCTGCACGATCGACCGGGCTTCGACGCGCCCTGGCTCGTGCTGCTCGCATTGGGCATCGTCTCTCCGGAGCGCGACACGGCGGTTGGCCGGTTGGTTAAGCAACTCGCGTCCGAGCACTGGCTCGACATCCAGAGCGTCGTCGCCCACGTCTTTACGCGCCAGCCGTCGTGGATCGAGCGGCTCGTGCGCGTGCTCGTCGACAGCGGCGCCGTCGCGTGGACGGAGGTGCGACGGCTCCTCGAGATTCCGATCCGGCTTTTCGCAAATCAACCGGCGGACGCCTTGACGCTCTTCACGCTGATCTTTGCGGCGCTGCATGCCGCGGCGGCCACCGCGAACCACATCGGAACGTTGGCCACCGAAGTGGCCGCATGGCTGGGCACGAGCGGCGGCACCAGCGTCTTTGCGGGCGAGGCGCCACTCGAACGACGGGTCGGTGGCCTGGGCGTGCTCGACGTGCCGATGCCGGCGTGGCTCGTCGGCAAGGCGCTGGCCGGGTCGTCGGGATCGGCGGCCGCGATGCCCGGACCGCTGACCGCGTTCGTTTTTGCGCTGGTGTCGGCGCTCCACGACGCCGGCGCGGCGGGGCAGCAGGTGCTCGTCTGGATTGGCCGCGTGCCGGCCGCGTTCGTGGTCCTGCTGCCGGCGCTGATTCTGATCGCCGCGGCCATTCCGATGCGGTTCCTGGAGTGGATTGGCCAGGACATCCGGAAGATCCACGAACATGATCGCCAGCTGAAGATCAAGGAGCTCACGCCGGCGACGAAACAGAAGTACATGATCTTTTCAGATCTGCACCGCGACGCGTCCTCCGATCGTGTGCATCCGTACCTCTTCGACGTTACCCATTTCTCCGCGAACAAAGAGATGTACAAACGGGCGCTGACGTACTGCAAGGACCACGGCTACGTCGTCATCGAGAACGGTGACTGCGAGGAGCTCTGGTACCGCCCGCACGTCGTGGATTCCGTCGAGGACCGGTCGGCGGACGTGCTGACAACGCATGGAGACGTATACGCGATTCTCCGCGACCTGCATTCGAACAACCGGTATTTCCGGACGCGCGGCAACCACGACAACTGGTGGAACTTCGATCCGGCACGTCTGCCGCGGCTGCAGCGCCTGTACGGGTCGGGCTTCGAGATCTACGACGGCCTCGTCATCCCCGAGGTCAAGGACATGGAACAGGACCTCCTCGGGATACTCGAGGCGGCGAACACCGACGACGTTCTGCAGTATCTGATCGATCGCCTGCCGCTCGGACTGAGTCCCGACCATTACCGTTCCCGCAAACCCCTGTTCGTTCTTCACGGTCACCAGGTCGATTTCTGGAACTGTGACGAACACCAGTTTCTGGGGCTCGTCATCACCAACGCGGTCGGCGTGCCGGCCGACGGGATCGACGCGCTGCCCTACTATCTGAAAGGCATCGACATCGCCGGGAATCCGTGGCTGAAGTTCGCCGACTACATCACGAAGCGACGCGACTGGCAGGCGCTGGTGCCATCATTCGTCGAGGGAATCCTGCCTGGGTACGCCCTGGCGGAAGTGGCCTGGCGCTTCTCGCCCTGGGACAACTGGCCTCCCGAGGATGTGTCAAAGGCCTGGGCACGGCAGATCGAATTCATGGAGGAAACGGATCGCCGGCTCCACGACAGCCTGTCGTTCTCGGAAACGCTCGCGGCATCGCTGTCACTGCTGCTCGGCTATGACTCGTTCGGGCCGATCAAGCCCTGCAGCCTGCCAGGCCCCCAGATCCAGATCGCCATGGGGCACACCCACAACCCGCAGAGCCGCCCGTACCTCAATTTCCCCGAGCCCACGATCGACGTGAAGACGCCGCGCGGCACCTACGAGTATCAGATGTCGTGGATGAAGGTGCCGTACTACAACAGCGGCACCGGCGGATGGTGGGAGGGGATCATCTGGGCCCTGGAGATCGATGAGGCCGGACAGGCGCAACTCGTGTACTGGGACCGCCAGAGCTGCGAGCCCCAGGTGATGTCATGGGAGCTCCACGGAGATCCGATCATCCGGCCCGCGGATCTTCACAATCTGGCCAACGACCTCTCGCAGATCGTTGCCGCAGGAAACGCCGACCTGAACGCGGCTATCGCACGGCTGCGGGCCCTCGTGCCGTTCGCGCTGCCGAACGTCGCGGGAACGCAGTCGTTCCCGCTCGCGGACATGTCACAGGACGAACAGGTCGCCGCGGCGGCATACGGCATTCTCGTGGCGCTGAAGCGGCTCGTGTGCGAGCCGTCCATGCCGCCGGCCAACGTCGAGTTCGAGATCGACCTCCGGAAGCTGCCGCGCCTCGACGCGCGCGTGGGGACGCTCGCCCGGCTGATGCGCGAGCCCAGAGAGTCGCCAGTTCGGACGCTCGGCGCGTGGATCGATCAGTTCGGCCTTGGCGGCGACCCGAAAGCATGGACGCGCTGCACGGAGGAGGACCTTCAGCGGCTGGCTGCCGCGCTGATGTTCACGGCGTTCTGCCACGGCGCGGGCCTGTTGCAGACGGTTGGATTCATCGCCCACCTGTGCGCTTCGCGATCGCAATCGCTGGACTACCGCTTCGATCGCGGAAGAGGCGTGCTTGGCGTGCGGATCGCGATCGAAGGCGAGGCCGTCGCAGGGAAACCCACCCAGCACCGGCTGTGACTATCGCCGTTTGCGCGTCCGTGATCCCGGCGACCTTCAGAGCGCTCGCATAACTTCCGTCATTGCTCCTGAACGGGTCGCCGAGAATGCGTTGGAAGTATCTTCCCATCGCTGCTCCGTCGGGCTATCGCTTCGCTGACGAGGCGGACCAGCGATGGCGCGTCGTTCGCCTGAAGGCCGGGGCCTATTTCCAGCCGCTCGATTTGCGCGTGAACCGCGCGGGCAGCGCCGGCTTGGCGGGGGGCGCCGGCTCCTCCTCACCCGATGCGGCCGAGATTTCGCGTTCGAGCTCGTCGTCGTTGGGGAGTCCGGCGAGCTGGTCCACGAACATCAGCGAGTGCTGCGACGGGATCTCGAACTTCTTGCCGCAGGTCTTGCACGTCACCTCGTCCTCGAGGCGGAGCAGGTAGTCCCGCAGCTTCGCGAATTTGGCCCGGTCCTCGTCGCCGGCACCGGCGGGCGGCCGGTCCTTCTTCGCGCGGCGCACCCATCGGACGCTGTATTCGTTCGTCCGCCGGCATTTCGGGCACTGGTACTTGGCCACCCGGCTCTCGGGCTTCTCCGTGAAGAACGCGCGTTCGTCCATCGCCATGCTCAGATATTAGCAACGAACGGCGTCCGCCGTCTGCCAGAGGGTGTGACGGCGACCCGTCCGTGGGTCGTACCGCTGCCGCCAGAAACAGGCAGCGAAGCGCCTTGCGATAGACGGACGCCGCGAATCAGGGCGCGACGAGGGCCGCGGTGGCCCAATACACGATCGCGCCGATGGCGGCCGCCGCGGGAATCGTCAGGACCCAGGCCCAGACAATACGTCCGGCGATGCCCCAGCGGACGGCCGACAGCCGCCTGATCGATCCGACGCCGATGATCGCCCCGGTGATCGTATGTGTCGTGCTGACGGGCACCCCCAGGTACGTCGCGCCGAACAGCGACAAGGCGCCCGCCGTTTCCGCGGCAAACCCGCCGACCGGCTGCAGCTTGGTGATCTTCGACCCCATGGTGTGGATGATCCGCCAGCCGCCCGACAGCGTGCCGAGCGCAATGGCGGCGTGCGCCGCCAGGATGACCCAGATCGGAATGGTCAGCTTTCCGTCGACGAGCTGCAGGTAATTGCCCGCGACCAGCGCGCCGGCGATGATGCCCATCGTCTTCTGCGCGTCGTTGCCCCCGTGGCCGAGGCTATACGCGGCGGCCGACACGAGCTGCAGCCGGCGGAACCAGTGATCGACGCGTCCCGGCGAGAAAGGCGAGAAGACCCACAGGATCGCGACCATCAGGCCGAAGGCGAGGATCAGCCCGATGACCGGCGCGAGGACGATGAACACCAGCGTCTTCGTCCAGCCAGCCAGGATGATCGCGGCAAAGCCCGCCTTGGCCACCGCGGCTCCGGCGTAGCCGCCGATGAGCGCGTGCGACGAGCTGGTCGGCAACCCGTAGTACCACGTGATCAGGTCCCAGGCGATCGCGCCGATCAGGGCGGCGAAGATCACGGCGAAGGTGACCACGTTGATGTCGACGAGGCCGGCGCCGACCGTCTTCGCCACCGCGGTCCCGAACGTAAACGCCGCCACGAAGTTGAAGAACGCGGCCCAGACGACCGCCCGCCCCGGCGTGAGCACCCGGGTCGACACGACGGTCGCAATCGAATTGGCCGCGTCGTGAAAGCCGTTGATGAAGTCGAAGCTGAGCGCGACGACCATCAGCCCGATCACGGCGAGCAGGTTCGTATCCATGGTTTTCCAGCCCGGCCGCCTTATCCGCCCGTCGCCGGCGGCGGAGGCGGGGGACCCTTCCGGGTCCAGATCGCGACAATCACAATCACCACGATGGCCGTTGCCACGATCAGCACAGTCAAGGCCAGCATCAGGGTTCCTTTCAGGACCGGTCGTGCGAGCCGGCCGCGTACCTCGATACGCTACCGCCGCAGGATTTCGGCGCTGTTGCGCAGATGTTAAATCTGCGTAACGAAGTGCCGCTGGCGGCATCCGTCCTCTGGCGGCTGAGACGGAACGGTGCGCGCGCGGGGGACGGCGTCGTAGTGGCCCCTCGTGGCGCGGAAGACAGGGACGTGAAGCGGCGCGCTCACGAACGAGCGAACGCCTCGCGCGCGATGTCGAGGAAATCGAGGACCGCCGGCGACAGGTTGTCGCGCCGCCAGGCGACCGCCGTCTGGAGCACCGCGGCCGAGGGGTGCAGGGCGCGGAACACGACGCCGCGCGCCTTCGTCTTCCGCGCCGCCGCGGGCACGAGCGCGACGCCGTGCCCCGCGGCGACCATTCCCAGGAGCATCGGGAGCTGATCCGCCTCGTGCAGCACGTGCGGTACGAATCCAGCCTCGCGGCACGCGCGCAGCACGGCGTCGTGAAAGACCGGGACCGCGTCGCGCGGGACGATCAGAAAGGCATCGTTCGCCAGTCCCGCCAGCGCGATCTTCTTCTTCCCGAGCAGGCGATGGCGCGCGGGCAGCGCCGCCACGAGCGGCTCGCTGGCGACAATCTGCGTCTCGAGGGCCGGGTCGCTCATCGGCGCACGCACGAATCCGACGTCCAGCCGATCGTCGCGCAGGGCGGCGATCTGCAGCGGCACGGCCACCGTCTGCACGTCGACGCGGATGCTTCCGTGGCGCAGGTGGAACGCGGTCACCGCCGCCGTGATGGCCGCCTGGTCCATGCAGAACCCGACGCCGACGCGCAGTCTGCCGGCTTCCCCTCGCGCCGCGCGGCGGGCGATGAGCGCGGCACGGTCGGCGCGCGCGAGGATCTCCCGCGATTCCTGCAGGAAGAGCCGTCCCGCCTCGGTCAACTCGACGTGCCGCTTCGTCCGGTTGAGGAGCGTGGTCTGCACCTCCGCCTCGAGCTGGCGGATCTGGTGGCTCAACGACGGCTGCGCGATCCGAAGCCTCGCGGCGGCCTGGCCGAAGTGCAGCGCTTCAGCCACCGCGACGAAGTAGCGGAGATGACGCAATTCCACGGAGGGATTGTATGGCCAATAAATAGATGGTGTCTATTAATGCGGCCGCAAGGAAGTATTGGATCTCGGCAGACCCTCGTTGCCATTCTAAGGGCTCTCACGCGCACGCGATTAAAGGGAGGTGATCGAGTGTCTCTGGCGGGCGGAGGTGTGCTCGACCTCCGGCGGCTGACGACCGGGGCCGTGCGGTCCTCTGCGCTGGCGCGCCATGCCATCGGCGTCGGCGCCGCCGCGGCCGCGATTCTGCTTCGCCTGGGCCTGGATCCGCTCTGGGGTCTGAAGTTCCCCTTCATCCTGTTCTTCCCCGCCGTCATGCTGAGTGGCTGGCTGGGCGGCCTGGGACCGGGGATCGTGACGACCGTGCTCTGCGCGGCGGCGGCCGAGTATTTCTGGATCGAGCCCGCGCGCTCGTTCACGATGCGCAGCGGGACCGATCTCGTCAGTCTGCTCATTTTCGCGGCCATCGGCGCGCTCATCAGCGTCCTGAACGACGCGTGGCGCCGCGCGGCCGCCGCGGTGATCGAGTCCGAGGACAGATTCCGGCTCGCGGTCGAAGCGGCGCCGGCCGCGATGATCATGGTCGATCGGCGAGGCACGATCGTGCTCGTGAATGCCCTGACCGAACAGCTCCTCGGGTACGCACGCGACGAGATCGTCGGCCAGTCGATCGAGCGTCTCGTGCCGGCCCGGCTGCGCGACCACCACCCGCTCTTCCGCGCGGCCTTCTATGCCGATCCGCGTCCCCGTCCGATGGGCGCCGGACGCGACCTGTACGCCGTGCGCAAGGACGGATCGGAAGTCGCCGTCGAGATTGGCCTCAGTCCGATTGACAGCAGCGGCGCGGCGTTCGTGCTCGCCGCCGTGACGGACATCACCGTGCGCAAGCAGATCGAGGCCGAGCGCGCGCAGCTCCTCGTCGACGAGCAGGCGGCCCGCGCGGAGCTCGAGCGCGCCAGCCGGCTGAAGGACGAGTTTCTGGCCGTCCTTTCGCACGAACTGCGCACGCCGCTCAACGCGGTGCTCGGCTACGCCCAGCTCCTCGGCGCCGGCACCATGCCGCCCGAGCGCGCGGCGCACGCCGTGGAAGTCATCCAGCGGAACGCGCAGGCGCTGGCGCGCCTCGTCGAATCGCTGCTGGATCTTTCCCGCATCATCGCGGGGAAGCTGGAGCTCGACCTCGAGCGCCTGAACCTGTGCAGCGCGGTGGACGCGGCCGTCGACGTCATCCGGCCGGAGGCCGACGCCAAGGCGATTGCGCTCGACGTCGATCTGGCGCCGGCCGAGATCTCGATCCTCGCCGATCGGGGCCGGCTCGAGCAGGCCTTCTGGAATCTGCTCTCCAACGCCATCAAGTTCACGCCGCGCGGTGGGCGGGTCGCCGTTCGAGTCACGACACGGGACGACGAGGCCCGGATCCAGGTCATCGACAACGGCGAGGGCATCAGCGCGGATTTCCTCCCGTACGTCTTCGATCGGTTCAAGCAGGCGGGGAGTCAGAAGAGGCCGGCGCAGGCCGGTCTGGGACTCGGGCTCGCCCTGGTCCGGGAGATGGTGCAGGCACACGGCGGCACCATCGCTGCCGAGAGCCCCGGGCCGGGACGTGGCAGCACGTTTACGATTACGCTTCCGCTGACCGCGCCGGCAAAACCCCAGGCGCCTGCTTCGGCGTGAACTGCGCGCGGGTGCCTTCGGCGTGATGACGGCAGCCGAATCGCCGCTGCCGCGGCATCGGCAGGTGCGGTGTCTACTCGCGCAAGACCCGCAGCGGGTCGAGCCGCGCCGCCCGGCGCGCGGGACCGATGCAGGCGATCGCCGACACGACCGCCAGCACGATCGGCACGGCAATGTAGGTGAATCGATCGTGCGGCGCCACCCCATACAGCAGCGCGCCCAGCGCCTGGGTCGCCGCGAACGAGCCCAGCATGCCCACTGCGAGTCCCGCCATCGTCACACCGAGGCCCTGCCGCAGCACCAGGCCGACGATGTCGGACGGCCGCGCACCGAGCGCGACGCGTAACGCCAGCTCGCGCGAGCGCTGAGTGACGGTGTAGGAGAGTACGCCCACCAGTCCGACCCCCGCGACCAGCAACGCGAACCCGGCAAAACCGCCCAGCAGGATCGCGTAGAGGCGCGGGCGCGCCAGGCCCCTCACCATCCGGTCCTCCATCGTCATCACCGCTTCGGGCACGAGACCGCCGTCGGCGCCGCGGACGACGGCGCGGAGCGACGGACCAAGGGTCGAAGGGTCGCCCGTCGTGCGCACGAGCAGCGTGATGACGGGAACAGCCAGCCGGCCTTTCATCTGCCGGTACGAAAAATACAGCTCGGGCTGTGTGGCGTCAGCCGCCGTCAGGTACCGGACATCGTCCACGACGCCGACCACGGTCGCCTGGGTGCCGTCGTCGCTTTGATACCCCGCCGCCGTCGGCAGCGTCGATCCGAGCGCGGAGTCGCCGAGGTATCGTCGCGCGAACGCGTGGTTGACCACGACAACGGGCAGCGAGGTTTCGTTGTCGGTGTCGAGGAAGCCGCGGCCGGCGCGGATCCGCATGCCGGCGGCGCCGAAGTACGCGGGGCTGACAATCCGTGGTGAGGCCTGGACGGAGACGGTCCCCCCTTCGGCGTGCGGCGATCGCATGGTGAACGCGGCGGTCGAACCGCCCGGCGTGAGCGGCAGCTCTGACGTGAAGGCCGAGCTGGTGACTCCAGGCATCGCGCTCAGACGCTCGAGCATCTGCCGGGCGAGCTCGTGGCGCCGCTCGGCGGGATACAAGGCGGACGGGAGCGAGAGGCGTGCGGTGAGCACGCCGGTGGGATTGTAGCCGCGATCCGCCGTCAGCAGCGCCATGAAACTGCGGCCCACGAGCGACGCGCCAATCAGCAGCATGCAGGCGATGGCCACTTGTGCGGTCATGATCGCCAGCCGGAGCTGTGTCGTGCGCGATCGGCCGCGCGCGCCGATCGGTGACGAGCCATCCTCCGCCAGCGATTCGACGAGATTGAGCCGCCGCGCCCGAAGCGCCGGCAGCACGCCGAACGCGATGCCCGTCAACACCGAGACGGCGATCGCGAACAGGACGACGGGGGCATTGAGGGTCACGTCGTCGGCGCGGGGAAAGTCCGCGGGAAGGGCGGACGGCATCGCCCGGTGCAGCAGCCAGGCGAGCCCGAGCCCGGCGCCGCCGCCGGCGAGCGCGAGCAGCACGTTTTCGACCAGGAGCTGCCGCGTCACGCGGAGGCTCCCCGCGCCGAGCGCCGCCCGGATTGCCATCTCCCGGCGTCTGGTCGTCGCGCGGGCGAGCTGCAGGCTGGCGACGTTGGCCGTCGCGGTGACGAGCAGCAGGGCGACCGCCGCGAGCAGGATGATGAGCGGCCGCCGGACGTCGGCCGTGAGCGCCTCGCCGAGCGGCTGCGCGGCGATCTCCACGGGACCGCGCCCGCCGAAGACCGCCATCGTCGTCATGCCCGTGTCGGCCGCGAAGCGTCCCCGCCCGGTGCCTTCGGCGGCGGCCTGCGCCGCCGTGACGCCCGGCCGCAATCGCGCGATGGCGTTGAACATCGAGAGATAGTTGCCCTGCGCCGAGCGGACGTGGAACGGCGTCCATGCCAGCGTCTGGCGGTCGGGATAGGCGGCGCGATCGGGAAGGACGCCGATCACGGTGTGCGCTTCGCCGTTGAGGCGGACCACCCGCCCGAGCACGGCGGGGTCGGCGCCGAAGCGCTGCCGCCACAGGCGCTCCGAGAGCACGACGACCGGCGAGGTTTCATCCTCTTCCTCGAACGTCGAGCCGACGAGCGGATGCGCGTCGAGGACGCGGAACAGGCTGGCGGTGGCGCTGGTGATTCGGATGCGATCGGGATCGCCCGCGCCCGCGAGCGTGACCGTGCTTTGCGACCACGCGGCCAGCGCGTCGATGGTCGCCGCCTTGTCCTGCCAGGCGAGGTAGGCGGTGTTGGTGAACGAGCCGAAGCGCGGCGGCTTCCCGCCGCGCGTTTCCTCGAGGACCACGAGCCGGCCGGCGTCGGGCCACGGGAGCGGCTTCATGAGCAGGCCGTACGTGACGCTGAACAGCACGGTCGTTGCGGCGATGCCGACCGCCATCGTCACGATGACGAGCGCCGCGAAGCGGGGCTGGCGCCGAATCAGGCGCATCCCGTAGCGAGCGTCCTGTGCCAGGCCGGCCAGTCGCGACGGCGCGGCCGCGGGCGGGGGCTCGACGGCCGGCGGCCGCCGCGGCCTGTGGCGGAGAGCCGGGGCTTCACGCCGCCAGCGATCGAACTGATCGATCACGCGCTGGTCCGCCTCGTCGTCGGCGCAGCCGTCCGCGCGGGCGGCTTCGTACATGGAGCGCGCATGCTGTGCCAGCTCCTCCAGCACGTCGTCGTCGGGGATCGGGCTGGACGTGGCCAACGCCGCGCGGACGCGAGATTTCCAATCCATGCGCTCCTCCGTGGGACGACGGCATCTGCTCGGGCAGGGCGACGCTCTCCGGGTCGCCATCCGCCGCCGCGTTTACGCGTGACGAATGCGGGCGACGCGGTTCAGCGCGTCGAAGAAGGTGTCCCACACGCCGCGCTGGCTGGCGAGCGTTTTTCTTCCGACGGCGGTCAGGCGGTAGTAACGGCGGCGGCGCTGGCCCGCCTTCTCGACCCAGCGTCCTTCGATCATGTCCTTGTCCTCCATGCGGTACAGCGTGGGGTACAAGGACGCGACGTTGAAGGAGATCGCGCCGCGCGATCGCTCGTCGATGAGGCGGGCGAGATCGTAGCCGTGCCGATCGCGTTCCTCGAGGAGCGCCAGGATCAGCAGTTCCGTGCTGCCGCGTTTCAGCTCGCGCGCCAACGCATTCATGACCATATGTTGGCACGCAATATATCAGGCGGAATACGCGCCGTCAAGGGCCTTGGAACCCCAGAACCCTGGAACCCTCGTCAGTCCACCCACACCAGCCCGCGAACAAGGCCGGGCGAGCCATAGTCGACCACGATCCCCGGACCGTGACGCTCGATGTCGGCGACCGTGAGTTGAAATTTCGCAGGGGCGACGCCCAACTGCGACAGGAGATTCACGGAGCTGAACCGCATCAGCCACAGAGGCGCCTCCGTCCGAATCGGTTCGCCGGATTCAGCGCTCCAGTTGACGACCTGCACCGTGGCGGCGCGCGTGCCGGCGGTGTTCTGCAGCCGGTTGATTCGGATGTCCGCGCGGTCCCGGGGGACGTTCGGGAGTTCTTCAGGCGCGCGGACGAGTACGTCGCGAAAGCGACATAAGGGTGCCTGCGAGGTCGATCCATCCTCGCGCGCGCGCCCGGTCGATCGCTGACTTCCCGTCCGTGTCCAGCGCGTCGAAGTCTGCCCCGTGCGCCAGGAGGAACTCGATCATCTCCTTCAGGCGCGCCATCTCCGGATGCAGGTAGAACACGAGGGGCACTCCAGCCTCGTCGCGGGCGTTTGCGAGCGACGGGTCGTCCCCCAGCAGCGCCGCGGCGCGTTCGACGCCGCCCACTTGCACGGCGTCGAAGATGCCGGCGAACTGCAGCAGGTACTCCACGACGTCGTGATTCTGCCCGTGGGCGGCCCAGCCGATCGGGGTGGCGTGATACGTCGGATCGCGTAGCGACGGATCGCCGCCAAGCTCGATGAGGAACGTGACCATCTCCAGCCCTGCCCATCCCGCCGCATTGTGCAGCACGCTTCGATCGAGGCCGGTACCTGGAAGCATGCCGTTGATGTCGACGCCGAGCTCGACAATCAGGCGCACGCCGTCGTACCGCTTCGCGTCGACGGCGCGGTGCAGCATGTCGATACGCCCCTCATGGCCGAGGCGATCCAGAAGCCCCGGATCTTCTGCGAGCCGCGCGCGGACCTCCTGGCGGCGGCCCGCGATGCAGGCCAGCGCAAATGTCTCAATCGGATCGAGCTGGATTTTCTTCGCGCCGTGCTGAAGCAAGTACTCGGCGATTCCGTGATGACCCGCCCGGAGGGCTTCCTCGTACGGCGTTCGCTCCGTTCGGAGGCTGGGCGTGTTCACGTCCACGCCGTGCTCGACCAGGAGCCTGACGCGGGCGGGGAAGTTGCGCGTCGCTGCCCAGCACAACTGCGGCACGAGCATCGTTGACGGACTGGCGTTCTCATCCGCCAGGTGTTTCAGCCACGGTCCGCCCTTGTCGTGACCGAGGCCGTAGTCGAACAACAGTTTGAGATGATCGTCGTTCTCCTTGAAATGCCGGTTGTAGAGCGCCTGCGAGTCGTTTGGATCCGCGCCCGCCTCGAGCAGTAGCCTCGCGAGGGCGAGAGATTCCGGGTGCGGCGGCTGGTTTGGCCAGTCTTCCCCGCGTCCGAACGCGCCCGTCAGCGCGGTGAATGCGTAGCTGCCGGAAAACAGAAAGCCCGCGTTCGGATCCGCGCCTCCCGACAGCAGCACGCGCGCGACTTCGAGCGTGGAGTGACCGGCATCCGTAGAGTCCATGCGCGAGTAGCTCGCGTAGAGCAGCGGCTCCCAGTGCAGCGGGCCGCTCTTGGCGCGCACGAGCGCCGGATCCCTGTCGATCGCCTCCCGGACCGCTTCCACATCGCCGGCGGCCGCCGCGGTGTAGACATCTGCGCGCGCGAGCTCGGGACGATCCGCGAGCATGCGACGCGCCTTGTCAGGATTCGACGGATGCCAGCCGGCGTACGCCAGGCACGCAAGCCGGACGAACACATCGATGAGCGACGACGGGTCGGGCGACGGTGGTGGATTCCACGTCAGCGGCTCGATCGCGACGAGATGCTGCTTGAGCTTCGTCCAGCTCGGGAACCGGTACGATCGCGCCGTCACGAGCTGCGCGTCGGCAAGCGAACACTCCGCACCGGCCTGGTGAGCGCGCGGGTGAAATTCCCTCAGCAGCGCCAGCGCGTCGTCCTGGCCGGCGCGCACGGCGTCGCGGAGTCGTTTCGCTTCCTTCCTGAGGTGCTCGAAGGAGGGATCGTTCGGCAGCGGACGCGTTGGCATAGCGACCTCCTCGCCCGCTGTGTGGCGGGCGCTGTGGCCTGGTGTCCGCAGCATCAGGCGAGGAAGCGGCTTGCCGAAAGACGGTCGGACGTTCGGGCGGGCTTGGCCCTTTCCGCGGACTGGATGCGCCCCGTGCGCGCGATCCAATCCTAACACTCGAACGGCAACAAGGGGGCGTCGACGTCGAGGGTCATATGGCCGGGTGGCGGCCGTCGCGCCGTCGTGAGTGTGCCTGGCGTGGCGAGCAGGTTCCGGTCAGTCCACCCACACCAGCACGCGCACAGAGCCGGGCACGCCATGGTCGACCACGATTCCTGGACCATACCGTTCGATGTCGGCGACGGTGAGTGTGAATCTCGCAGGGGCGACCCCCAGCTGCGACAGGAGATTCACGGAGCTGAACCGCATCAGCCACAGGGGCGCCTCGGTCCGAATCAGCTCGCCGGAGTCAGCGTTCCAGTTGATGATGTGCACCGTGGCGACGCGCGTGCCGGCGGTGTTCTGCAGCCGGTTGATTCGGATGTCCGCCCGGCGAGGATCGACGATCTCGACGAGCGGCGGCCGCGCGCCGAAGCGTGCGCGGATCGCGTCAATGTCCCGGAGCGCCTCGGCTTCTCCCGCGTCCCGCTTGTTCATGTTGCCGAGGACGAAGTAGGCGCCGACGCCCGCGAGGGCGAGAACGACCACCGCGACGAGCGCCACGCCGCCGAGCGTCACTTTGACCCACGTGCGCATGCTTAGAACCTTAGAACCCTAGAACCCTAGAACCCTGGAGATCCCGTCCCCACGAACCGGCCCGCGTCCATGATCTTCCGGTCATCGAACCAGACCGTCGGCTTCGTGATGAGGCCGTCGAGGTGGCTGGCCACGCGCACGCTCCCGCCCATCGATTTGTTGTCGCCGAGTGCGATGTGGATCGTCCCCATGACCTTCTCGTCCTCGAGGATCACGCCGGTCAGCCTGGCGCGGTCGTTCGTGCCGATGCCGAATTCCGCCACCGTGCGGGCGTCGCGACCGTGCGGCTCGAGCAGCGCCACGAGCCGCTGCGCTTCCGCGCCACCCGTGATCTCTTCCGCGAAGCCGTCTTTGACGACGATGCGCAGGGGACTGGAGACGAGTCCGATTCCCGCCATCGAGCCGTCCACGACCACGACGCCGTTCGATCGTCCTTCGAGCGGCGCCAGGTACGCCTCGCCGGTCGGCAGATTGCCCCACTCCCCCTTGTGCCGGAACAGACCGTTGCTCGCGTGCGCGTGGCGACCCTCGATCGGCATCGTGATGTCGGTGCCCGCGGGCGCCTGGACGCGAACGATCCTGGTCTGTTCCATCAGCGCGCAGAGTGTCGCCGTGCGGGCCGCGATGCGCGTGTAGTCCGCATTCATGCACCGGACCATTATTTCCTCGGTGACGCCCGGCAGCGTGCCGACGCGGACGCCTGCGGCGCTTGCTGCCCGCCTGGCGTCGGTGTGCGTCAACGACTTCGACGTCGGGCACAGCACCACGTCCACCTTCGTCATCAGGTCCGCGATCGGCGCCGGCGGCTCCTCGCCGTTGGTTCGGCGGGGCAGCATCTCGACCAGCACGACCTCGTGTCCGAGGTCCTTCGCCGCCTGCCGCAATGCGTACCCGATCGACCGCAGCGGCTCGTCGGTCACGATGAGCACGGTCTCGCCCGGGATCGCACCCATGCAGTCCCGAACCGCGATGGTCGATGCGGACAGCAGTTCCGCTGAAATCGTGTGATTCACGGTCAGAACCGTAGAACCTTCTTCTCCCCCGCCGCGACCCCACGCATCCCTACGACGGTGCGACGGCCGCCGCCCGGCCAGGTGACCTCGACGTCGGCGCGTCCCGCGCGGCCAAGGCCGACGCGGACCGGCATGTCGTTCTGCGCGTCGTACCCGGAGCCCGAGTCGACCAGGCGCGCGCCGATCAGCCGGCGCGTGCCCGCCTCATATACGCGCACCTCGGCGCCCGCGCGCGTCGCGTGCCGGCGGCTATCGACGACCCGAATGCCGAGCGAACGCCGTAGGTCGGCGGCGGGAAGGAGGTTCCGCAGCAGGAGGTGCATGCCGTTGGGCCGCGCGCCGGTGAGGGCGAGATCCTCAGCGCCGTCGCCGTCGAAATCCGCCCACAGCGCGCCGTGGTCGGCCTCGAGCGATCGGACGGTGTCGGGAGTCACATCCTCGAATTTCGTGCCCGTGTTGCGGAACAGGTAATCGCGGTAGCTCTTGCCGCCCGTCACCGTGCCGTTGACGTAGAGGTCGACGCGGCCGTCGTTGTCGACGTCGCCGAACGCGCAGGTGTCGTAGCGCGAGTCGATCGCGACGCCCCAGGCCGCCGAGACGTCCTCGAACGTCCCGCCGCCGCGGTTGAGAAACAGGCCGTTCGGTCCGTAGTTGGCGGTGAAGAGATCGAACCGGCCGTCGCCGTCGACGTCCGCCACGCACGGCCGGACGGTCCCGTTCGCGGCGTCGCGCGGCGCGCGGCCTCCCCACGCGACACCCGCCGGTTCCGCCACGTCGGTGAATCGGCCGCCGTCGTTCCGGAAGAGCCCGTTCGCGTCGCCGTCCATGTGCGCGGAATAGAGATCGAGGTCGCCGTCCTCGTCGTAGTCGAACCACACCGCGCCGACGGTCTTCCTGGTGTCCGCGAGGCCGACCGCCGGGGCGATGTCCGTGAACCTCCCGGCCGTGTTGCGGAAGAGCATGTCGGCGCGATCGCGGAAGCCGACGAACAGGTCGAGATCGCCGTCCGCATCGACGTCTATCCACGCGGGCTGCCGTACGGCGCCGGCCTCCACCGACATGCCGGATTCCGCCGTGACGTCCGCGAACCGCCCGCGATCGTTGCGGTACAAGCGCAGCACGGACCCGGCGCCTGGCCTGCCCTGAGCGGCGTCGGAGGGCCTGCCCTGAGCGGCGTCGAAGGGCCTGCCCCGAGCGGCGCCGAGGGGGGCGAAGCCCACCAGCAGATCGGGGTCGCCGTCCCCGTCGAAATCGCCCCACGCCGCGGCCCGCGTCGGCCGCGCGTCGGCAACGCCTGCCGCGGCGGCAACATCCGTGAACACTCCGCGGTCGTTCCGATACAAGCGGTTGGCCGCGCCGTTGAAGCCGACAAAGAGATCGACGTCCCCATCGCCGTCGTAGTCGGCCGCCGCGTTCACGAGCGTGCCGCCGGCCGACAGCAGATCCGTTTGCCGGGCCTCGAACCGCGGGGAAGGCACCGTGGCCTGCGCCAGCAGCCACACCGCGATCGCGCCGCCCTGCCACAGGTCCGGCTTCATGCCGGGTATCATAATCCACCAGGCCGTTTGCTACTGGCTGAGATGGAACGGCACGCTCGTGACGACGACGTTCGGCTTGAAGAGCAGCGCCCCTTTGATGAGCAGCGCCCGTTGATTGTGGAACAGGTGGTGCCACCACTTCGCCGGCACGAACTCTGGAAGGACCACCGTCACGAAGGCGTCAGGCCGCTCGGCGTCCACCTGCTCGATGTATTCCAGGAAGGGCTCCATCAGCGATCGGTAGGGTGAGTCGAGCACGGCGAGGGGTACGCCCTGGCCCCATTGCGCCCAGTCGCGCCGCAGGTGCTCGGTTACCGCGGGGTCCACGTTCACATACACCGCCCGAACGTCGGTGGAGAGCGTCCGGGCGTACTCGATCGCCTGGACCACCGCCCGGTGCACCCCGCTGATGGGGACGAGCACCGTGTTGTGGCGGCGGATCGCGTCGCGCGTCCAGCCCTTCAGCGACAACTGGGAGGCGACCACGTCGTAGTGACGTCTCGTGGCGCGAAAGACGAGGACGTGAAGCGGAATCAGGACCAGGATGATCCAGGCCCCTTCGCGTGCCTTCGTGGCCGCGACGACGATGAAGACAATGCCGGTGACGATGGCACCGAACCCGTTGATCGCGGCGCTCGCCTTCCACCCTGGTCCGCGGAGGCGCCGCCAATGCGCGACCATGCCTGCCTGCGACAGCGTGAAGGACACGAACACGCCAATCATGTACAGCGGAATCAGCGAATGCGTGTCGCCGGAGTACAGGACGAGCAGAACCCCCGCGAATACGCTCAACCCGAGGATGCCGTTCGAGAACGCGAGCCGGTCCCCCTGGGTCATGAACTGTCGCGGGACGTACCGATCGCGCGCCAGGATCGACGCGAGGCGGGGGAAGTCCGCATACGCCGTGTTCGCCGCGAGCACGAGGATCAGCATGGTCGCCGCCTGCACGAGGTAGTAGGGCAGGCCCCGTCCAGCGAAGACACCCCGCGCGATCTGCGACACGACCGTCTCCTGGTCGCTCGGCACGACGTGGTAGGCGTGCGCGAGCAGCGTGATGCCCACGAACATCGTGATGGACAGCACCGCCATCATCAGCATCGTCGCCGCCGCGTTCTTTGCCTCGGGCGGCCTGAACGCGGGCACGCCGTTCGACACCGCCTCCACGCCGGTCATCGCCGTGCACCCGTTCGAGAACGCGGTCAACAGCAGAAAAAGCGTCAGCGTGTCACCGGAGGGAGGGATGGAGGCCGCCGCCTCAATGGGCGCGATCGTGCCGCTCAGGGCCCGCCACGCGCCGACGCCGATGACCGTGAGCAGGCTGACGACGAAGAAATACGTGGGAAGGGAGAAGATCCGTCCCGACTCGCGGATGCCGCGCAGGTTCCCGAGCATCAGAATCAGGACGAAGCCGAGCGTCATCTCGACGCGGTTGACGTGCCAGGCCGGGAAAGCGGAGGTGAGCGCGGCGACGCCGGCCGCGATGCTGACCGCCACCGTGAGGACGTAGTCGATGAGGAGCGCCGCGGCGGCGACGAGCGCCGGCATCTCGCCAAGATTGTCCTTCGCGACGATGTACGCGCCGCCGCCGCTCGGGTACGCGTGAATCGTCTGCCGGTACGAGAACACCACGATGGCCAGGATCGCGGCGATGACGAACGCGATGGGGGTCGCCAGAACCAGCGCGCCGGCGCCCACCAGGATCAGGACGCGCAGAATCTCCTCGGTGGCATATGCGACCGACGACAGCGGGTCCGACGAGAGCACGGCGAGTCCCGTGAACCTGGACAGCCGTTCGTGGTGAGCGAGATGCGAGGGGATCGGCTGGCCGACGACGATCCGCTTGACCTGCGAGAGGAGTCCTTCTTCAGCCACGCTGCCCGCAACTGAGTGGGTTCGACGCCATGACCTCCCTTGTAGCGCGGAAAGACATAAGAAACCCGTAAGAAATTACGGTTTGCTTACCGCATTCTTCGCGTTCCCTTACGCCGTCCCAGCCGACAGTGGGGAGGTGGGAGCGCTCGTCATGTTCGGCTTGGCCGTCGCGGCCGCGGTCGGCTGGTGCCTTTGGCTCGAACGCCATCCGGACGCTTGAAATCGCGGCGTCGCGGCGTCACGATGGGACTGCCTTGGCCTCGTCGCATCCACGCGTGGTCCCTCGTGCCGCGGAGCTGGGAGTGCTCGCCGCCGCGCTTGCGGCCCTCGGACTCCTGACCTCGCTGTTCGTCGTCTGGCTGCGCGTCACGAATCCCACGACGGTCGCGCTGTCGTACCTGCTCGTGGTCCTGATCGTCGCGACGGTGGGGACCCGTCGCGTGGCGATCGCGGCGTCGCTGATGGCGTTCTTCTGCTTCAACTACTTCTTTCTTCCGCCGGTGGGCGCCTGGACGATTGCCGATCCCGGGAACTGGGTCGCGCTGTTCACGCTGCTCGCGGTCAGCATCGTCGCCAGCCATCTCTCGACGCAGGTGCGGCGCCGCGCGCAGGAGGCGGCCGCGCAGCGCGACGAGCTCGCGCGGCTGCTCGAGGAACTCGAGGAAGCGGAGGTGGTTCGCCGGGACGCCGAGCTGAAGTCCGCGCTGCTGGCCTCGCTCGATCATGACTTCAAGACGCCGCTGACCGCGCTCACGGTGGCCGCCAACAATCTGGACGCGTCGTGGCTCACCGACGATCAGCGGCGGGAGCAGGCGGAGATCGTGCGGTCCGAGCTCGCGCGGCTGAACCGGCTGTTCCAGGACATCGTGGACATGGCGCGCATCGACACCAACGCGGTCGCGGCTGAGCCGGAGTGGGTGCAGCCCGCCGAAATCGTCGAGGCGGCGGCCCGCCAGGTCGAGCACGACCTCGCCGCCCATACGCTCGAGGTCGACGCGGGGACCGACCAGGCTCTGGTACGGGTCGATCCGCGGCTCACGTCGGCCGCACTCGCACATCTGCTGGAGAACGCCGCGCAGTATTCACCCCCCGCATCGACGATTACCGTGACCGCGACGACCGCGTCGTTGGGGGAGCTCCAGTTCGCCGTGCGCGATCGGGGCCCGGGCGTTTCCCCGCAGGATCGCGGCCGCCTGTTCGACCGGTTCTACCGCGGGGCCGACGCGCGACGGCAGCGGTTCGGAAGCGGAATGGGACTGGCGATTACGCGGGGACTGCTCGCGGCCGAACGGGGACGCGTCTGGGTGGAGAATCATCCCGAGGGAGGCGCTGTCTTCACGATGGCGGTCCCCGCCGACAGCCGGACGGCCGCGGCGCTCGAAGGGGAGGCGGTGTGACCGGCCCCGCCCAGGTTCTCCTGGTGGACGACGAAGTCGCGATCCAACGCGCGATGGCGCCGCTCCTGCGGTCGCGCGGCTACACGGTGATTGTCGCGGGCACCGGGCGCGAGGCGCTGGACCTGTTCGAACGGGAGCGCCCGGATCTCGTGATCCTCGACCTTGGCCTTCCAGACATGGACGGCACCGAAGTGTGCCGGCAGGTGCGCGAGCGGGCGGAGACGCCGATCCTGATTCTGTCGGCGCGCGGCGCCGAGAAGGAGAAGGTCGCGGCGCTCGATCAGGGCGCGGACGACTACGTCACGAAGCCGTTCGGACCGGAGGAGCTGCTGGCGCGCGTGCGCGCCGCGCTGCGCCGATCGCTCGGGCGCGAAGGCCCGCTCCACGGCCAGCTCACGCGCGGGGACCTGACGATCGACTTCGATCGGCGCCGCGTGCATCGCGAGGGCGTGGAGATCAGATTGACCCCGAAGGAATTCGAGCTGCTGACGCTCCTGCTGACGCACGCCGGCCGCGTCCTGACCCATCGGTCGATTCTCAAGGCCATC
This sequence comes from Acidobacteria bacterium RIFCSPLOWO2_12_FULL_66_21, assembly GCA_001767455.1. Classification (GTDB taxonomy): domain Bacteria; phylum Acidobacteriota; class Vicinamibacteria; order Vicinamibacterales; family 2-12-FULL-66-21; genus 2-12-FULL-66-21. The sequence continues at coordinate 276,544 of MELC01000038.1, read as the reverse complement.
TGGGGCACCCACGGGATCGACCAGCCCGAACACCTGCGCGTCCTCATGGGCCAGCTTCGGAAGAAGATCGAACCGGACCCCGCCACTCCGCGGTACCTGCTCACCGAACCCTGGGTCGGCTATCGCTTCGCGGACGAATCCGACTGAACGCGCGTGACCCTTCCACTGACAGAGAAGATCCTCAGGGGCTGGCGAGGATCCGCTGTTTCGGCGCTCCTTGCGGCGCGCGATAATGGCCGCATGAAGAAACCGCCCGATCCTCTTCGTGCCCAGCTCGTGCGTCTCCTCGACTGGGAAGAGGCCCATGTCGGCTTCGACAGGGCCGTCAGCGGGATACCGGCCCGCCGGCGCGGATCGCGTCCGGCGGGCTTCGAGCATTCACCGTGGCAGCTCGTCGAGCACATGCGGCTGGGGCAGAAGGACATCCTCGACTTCTGCGTCAATGCGCGGTACGTGCACGCGCTCGCGTGGCCCGACGACTACTGGCCCCGCGATCCCGCACCGCCTGGTGCGAGGGCGTGGAACCGGAGCCTCGCGCAGTTCAACGCGGATCGCGAGAAGCTGAAGAGGATGGCGCGCAACGCGCGCATCGATCTGTTCGCGACCGTGCCCACCGGCAAGGGCCCGCAGACGTACCTGCGCGCGATCCTGCTCGTGGCCGATCACAACGCGTATCATCTCGGCCAGCTCGTCGCCGTGCGCCGTGCGCTCGGCATCTGGCCCTGACGCGGATCCGTTCTGCGGCGCCGCCTCGCGGGTTACTTGCGCTGGCGCTTCCAGCCGGACGGCACGGCGAACGTCGCAGCGTCGAGCGGCGCGGTGGCGACCGTCTTGACGGTGGACGTCCGGCTGCCGGCGATCGCCTTGCGGACGAGGCCGGCCACCATGCCGTGGCCGTCCACGTCCATTTTCATGTCGACGACATACGGGATGCCGCCGAGATCGGCGAGGCCGCGGTAGAGCTCGGTCTGTCCCCTGGCCAGCGCCAGGAGGATGCGGTTGTCCGACGCGGGTCCGAGCACGACCTGCTGCTCGATGGCTGCGAGGGCGAACGCCTGGTAGTCGCTCGCGCCCGGCGCGTCTTTCGCGATGCACGCGGAACCCGTCAGCATGAACGCCAGTTTGCCGTCCTTCGTCATGGGCACACGGACGCTGAAGGCGTGATCGGCGCACGAGGCGCCGGCGATCTCCCGAGTGGTCCCCGTTGCCGTCACGCTCGTCGTCGTGCGCGAGCGAGGGTACAGCGTTTCGAGCTTCGCGCTGCGCTCCGCCACGTCGCGGACTTCCGCCCGCTTCTTCTTCGCGTCAAGCGCGATGGTCACGTTCTCTCGCAAGTCGTACAGGGTTGACGCGGAGTCTTTGTCCTGTACCAGGTCGATCCGCATCTGCCGGCCTTTGATGTAGGTCGAGCGGGTGCCGGGCAGATCGCGTTTGCCGGCCTTCGTGGCAATCGTCTCGGTGATGAGGACGTCGCCACAGAGCGATCCGCCTGAAAGAACGAGGAGCGACAGAACCGCGAGCGCGTTCTTCATCCTTCCCTCCCTCGCGACGTCTCGTCCGGCGGGCTGCGATGCGATCGCACGCGCTCGATTCACCGCACTCGCGCGGCCAGATTGCTCATCCGGGTGGCGTCACCGAAATAAATGATAACCCGCGCTCCAGGCCGGCCTCGTCCACTACGCCATCAAGGCTGGCATCGCAAAACTGTAACCCGGCACGCTGCCGAAAAGGGCCGCGCTCGCCAGGTCGGTGCCGGTGACGAGTTCCACACCTGGTTGTCCCAATCTGGAACACCGCTGGAATTCCGCAACCCTCCTCGTCAATCCAAGGTGTTGCCGAATAACCAGTTACAAAATCGTCGAGCTGGCGTTGAGCTTGCTCTCACGCGCGCGTGCTCACCATCCGGTTTGGAAAGGGACCGGCGCCATCTCGCGCGCCGAGTCAGGCCCCCCTGTGCATGCCGCCCACAAGCGCACGGGTGCTGGCGCTGAGCGACGCGAAGCCGCGTCCCGCGACCGCTCCGCACGGACACACCGCGCTCGGGAGTCTGCTCGTCGAACGTGGGCTCATCACCGACGCGCAGCTCGCACGGGCCATCGAGCAGCAGAAGGACACCGGCCGGCGGCTCGGCAAGGTTCTGGTCGATTGCGGCTTTCTCACCCCCGAAGCGCTGCTCGAGGTCCTGAGCGAGCAGCTCGGCGTCCCGACGATCCGCATCAACGGCTACACCGTCCATCCGGAGGCCGTCAGCGCGCTGCCGGAGAAAGTCGCGCGCCGCCACACCGCGTTCCCGCTGCAGAAGACCGGCAGCGTCCTGCTCGTGGCGCTCGCGGTGCCGAAAGACCTCGCGGCGCTGGACGACCTGAGATTCGCGTCCGGATGTGAGATTCAGACGGCGCTCGCCCTCGAGGACGAAATCCTCGCCGCGCTGAACCGGTATTACCGCGACGAGTGGCTTCCCGACATCGGGCAGGACGAGGCCGGCGCCGTCGTCATCGACTCGCCTGCCGCGCAGATCCTCGCGCGCGACGAGGCTGCCGAACGTTCGGCCGTCTCCGTCCTCGAGCGGATCATCGCGCGCGCGGCCGCTGACGGCGCCAGCGACATTCACTTCGAGCGACGGCAAGACGACTTCCACGTGAGGTTCCGGGTGGACGGGACGTTCCGCGACGTGGCGGTGCTCCCGCCGGCGCTTGCGCCGGCCGTCGTGGCGCGCGTCAAGGTGCTGTCCGGCATGGACATCGCGGAACACCGGCTGCCGCAGGACGGCCGCTTCAGCGCGACGGTCGGCGATCAGCGTCTCGACCTCCGCAGCTCGACCTACCCGACGGTCCATGGCGAAAAGGCGGTGCTGCGGCTGCTCGACAGCGGACGGCTGCGCTTGACGCTGGATCGGGCCGGCCTGACCGGCGTCCCGCTCGAGACCATGCGCGAGCTGATTCACCGGCCGGAGGGCATCCTCCTGATCACCGGGCCGACCGGGAGCGGCAAGACCTCGACCTTGTATGCCGCGCTTGGCGAGCTCGTGCAGACCGGCAAGAACATCGTCACCATCGAAGACCCGGTGGAGTACGCGGTCCCCGGGCTCAACCAGGGACAGACGAACGACAAGGCCGGCTTCACGTTCGCGAAAGGCCTCCGGTCGATTCTGCGGCAGGATCCCGATGTCATCATGGTGGGCGAGATCCGCGACAGCGAGACGCTCGAGGTGGCGATCGAGGCGTCGCTCACCGGGCACCTGGTGCTTTCGACGCTGCACACGAACAGCGCCGTCGCCACCATCGCGCGGCTGTTCGACATGGGGCTCGAGCCGTACCTGCTGGCGTCGAGCGTGATCGGAATCGTCGCGCAGCGGCTCGTGCGCCGGGTGTGCACCACGTGCCGGGCCGAAGTTCAGACGCCGCCGGCGCTGCGGGCGATGTTCCGGGAAGGAGAACCGGCGACGTATTTCCGGGGCCGAGGGTGCCGCGATTGCCGGGGCACCGGGTTCCACGGACGCATCGGCGTCTTCGAGCTCCTGCGGATGACCGACGCCATGAACGAGCTGGTGCTGGTCCGCGCGCCGGACATCCGCCTCCACGACGCCGCCCGTGCGGCGGGGATGATCTCGATGCGTGAAGAATGCCTGGCGCTTGTCAGAAGCGGCGACACCACGCTCGAAGAGGTGCTGCGCGTGACCCACGACTGGCGCCCGGAACCGAGCGCTCTCGACACGCGAGCACGGCCCCGGCTCGACGCCTAGCCCCTGAAGCAGCCCCACCTGCACACACGAGTTCGCGCACCGTGTCGCCGGACGATACTCGGCAAGACGGGCGCGACGGCGCCCTGGCTGGGCCGTTGTCGGCGTGGCGGGCCTCTTGCGTCGAATTCCGCCGGGAGGTTTCCATGCACAATCGAATCACGGCCGTATTGCTCGTCGCCGGCGCGCTCGCGACCGGCGACGTGCTTGCGCAGACATCGGCTGATCCCGCGCAGAGACCGGCCGCGGAACAACGGGCGGACGTGCCCGTGTTTCGCGTGACTGTCGTCGGGCGCACGACGCCCGCGATCAATTACCGGCCGCGCAGCGGCGCGACGACGATCGACTTCGTGGGCACGCCGCTGCAGCCGCAGGGGCGCGGTCACGCGACGGTCAAGGGAAAGGACGGCGCGATCGAGATCGACGCGCGGTTCAACAAGCTGCAGTCCGCCGCGCGGTTCGGCCCCGAGTACCTCACCTACGTCCTCTGGGCCGTTACGCCGGAAGGCCGGGCGACGAATCTCGGCGAGCTCCAGGTCGACGGCGACGACGGCGATCTGAAGGTCACGACCCACTTGCAGGCCTTCGGGTTGATCGTCACCGCCGAGCCCTACTTCGCCGTCACCCAGCCCAGCGACGTTGTCGTCCTGGAGAACGCGGTGCGGCCCGAGACCGTCGGGCACATCGAGGTGATCCAGGCCAAGTACGAGCTGCTGAAGCGGGGCTCGTACCTGATGAACCAGGACGCCAGCCGGCTGAAACTGAAACCGCTCGAGCCGGGCGTGCCGCTCGATCTGGCAGAGGCGCGAAACGCGGTGGCGCTCGCGCGCGTCGCCGGCGCGGACCGCTATGCGCCGGAGACCTTCGAGAAGGCGGCGCAGATGCTCTCGGAGGCCGAGGGCGCGCGGGCCGGGCGGCTTCCAGCCAACGCGATCATGATGCCGGCGCGCCAGGCCGCGCAGACCGCCGAGGACGCGCGCCTCGTCGCGCTGCAGCGACAGGAGGAGGAGTACGCGGCCGGGCAGCGGGCCCTCGCCCGGCAGCGTGAATCGGCGGCGCTCGCGGCTGCGCAATCGGAAGAAGCACGCCGCCGGCAGGCGGACAACGAGAAGCGGGCGGCGGAGGACGCCCGCGTCGCGGCGGAGCGCGCGAAAGCCGACGCGGAGCGTGCGAAGACCGACGCGGAGCGCGCGAAGGCCGACGCGGACCGGACGGCGGCGCGGCTCGCTGAGGAGCGGCGCGCGGCCGACGAGGCACGGGCCGCAGCGGAAGCCGCGCGCGCGGCGGCAGAGGCGCAGGCCCAGTCGTCCGCGGCCCAGGCGCAGCGGACCGCGGAGCAGGCCGAGCGTGAGCAGGCCGAGCTCCGCGCACGTCTCCGCGAGCAGTTGAACGTCATCCTCGAGACGCGGGAAACCGCGCGTGGATTGATCGTCAACCTGTCGGACGTGCTCTTCGACACGGGCCGCGCGAACCTCAAGCCGGGGGCGCGCGAGAAGCTTGCGAAAATCGCGGGCATTCTGCTTGCGCACCCCGGGCTCGACCTCCAGGTGGAGGGCCACACTGATGCCGTCGGGACCGACAGCGACAACCAGCAGCTCTCGGAGCGGCGCGCGCAGTCGGTGCACGACTACCTGATCGGGCAGGGCATCGCGCCGTCTGCGGTCGCGACCGCGGGGTTCGGCGAGAGCCGGCCCGTCGCCACCAACGGCACGGCGTCGGGGCGGCAGCGGAACCGCCGGGTCGAACTGGTGGTCAGCGGCGAGCCGATCGGACGAGGACGCTAGCCCGCCTGAACGGCGGGAATCGACGCGACCGGTCGCGGCGCGGCAGCCGCGACGCGGCCGGCCGTCCACACCGTCGTCGAATACAGTAGACACTCTACACAAATATCAGTAGAGTGTCTACACAATGAAGCGACGGCCGCCGTCCCGCGTGGAGCTGCTCCAGGGCACGCTCGACCTGCTCATTCTCCGCACCCTGGTGTTCGGGCCCAACCACGGGCACGCCATCGCCAGGCGCATTCAACGAACGTCCGAGGACCTTCTCCAGGTCGAAACGGGATCGCTGTATCCAGCCCTGCACCGGCTGGAGGCGCAGGGCTGGATCGCCGCGTCGTGGGAACTGTCCGACAGAGGCAAGCGAGCCAGGTACTACCGGCTGACTGCCCGGGGGCGGAGGCAGCTGGAGGCGGCACGGACCAAATGGGACAGCTTCGCACGTGCGATGGGACTGGTATTGAGAGCCGCTGATCTGGAACCGTCATGAGCACGCTGCTGAACAAGCTTCGCTGGCTGGCCCGGAGACGTCGCAAGGAAGTCGAGCTTCGAGACGAGCTCGCGTTCCATCTGGAGCAGGAACTCGAGGAAGGCAAGGCTGCCGGGCTGACCGAGAACGAGGCGCGACTGGCGGCTCGACGGGACCTTGGCAACCTGGCCGTCGTCGAGGAAGACACGCGCGCCGCCTGGGGATGGATGTGGATCGAACGTCTGGGCCAGGATGTCCGGTACGCCGCGCGCATGGCGCGCCGGAAGCCCGGATTCTCCATGGCGGCGATCCTGACACTGATGCTGGGGATCGGCGCCAACACAGCCGTCTTCAGTCTTCTGGACGCGTTGCTCATGAGAAGGCTGCCCGTCGATCGGCCAGTTGAGCTGGTACGCCTGGTCGAGCAGGGGCCGGACCCGGCCGCCTATCGGGACGAGTTCACCATCGCGACGCACGATGCCTTGCAGCGCGGAAGCCGATCGCTCTCGGGAGTCATCGCGACTGAAAGGCTGTTCACCCGGCCCAAGGAGATTGAGGTCAGCGGCGAGAAGCGGAGCATCTTCCTGCAGCTGGTCTCGGACAACTACTTCGACGTGCTCGGTGTGCATGCGCTCAGGGGACGTGTGTTCCATCAGCCCGAATCCGGCACGCCGGGCGAACCGATCGCCGTGCTCAGCGAGGAGTACTGGCGGAGGCACTACGCCGCCGATCTGTCCGCGCTCGGCGCGCGCTTCCGCCTTCGAAATCGTGAGTTCACGATCGCGGGGATTGTACCCCCGGGCTTTCGAGGGGTGGAGATCGACGTGCCGGTCGACATCTGGGTGTCGATTGAACAAGTCGTGCCGCCCGGTTCGATCGATCGGACCCGCGGGCGCTGGATGCGCGTGATGGGACGGCTCCAGCCGGGCGTGACACCGGCTCGCGCGGAGGCCGAAAGCACGGCCATCCTCCGGCGGCCGGTCAAGTTCGAACCCGGAGCGATTGGGTATTCGTCGTTGCGGCGGCGGCTGTCGCAACCGCTGCTGCTGGTGGCGCTGGTGGTGGCGCTCGTGCTGCTGATTGCCTGCGCGAACCTGGCGAACCTGATGCTGGCGGCCACTGCCTCGCGGGAGCGCGAGCTCGCGGTGCGCACGGCCATCGGCGCTTCGAGAGGCCGCATCCTGCGTCAGCTTCTGACGGAGAGCCTCGTGCTCTCAGCGGCGGGTGGGCTGCTCGGGCTCGGCGCGGCCTACTGGATCAGCGCCGCGTTGCTCAGCTTTGTCCCTCCCGACCAGGCCACCGCCTTGCCGAATCTCCGGTTCCAGCTCGATGCGAGAGTGCTGGGTTTCGCGGCACTGCTGGCGTGCGCCACGTGCCTGCTGTTTGGCGTGGTCCCCGCGCTTCGCGCCACGGGGAGGTACGGCGCCGCTGATTTACGCGTGGGCGCGGGCGGCGGCCGGCGACACCGAAGCTGGCTGAGCCGGGGACTGCTGGTCGGTCAGGTGGTCATGTGCACGGCACTGTTGACTGTCGCCGGCGTCTTTCTCCGCACTCTCGAGAATCTGCGAGGCCAGGACACGGGTTACCGCGAGGACCGTCTCCTGGTCGCCGACGTCGAGCCGCCACGCGAGTACCCGGAAGATCGACGCGACCAGTTGATCGAGGAACTCCGCACGCGCGCGGCTGCGCTGCCAGGCGTGGAAATCGCCGCATTCAGCAATCTCGGACAGTTGTCAGGCCACGCGCTGGAATACCGGATCGGATTTCCAGACCGCCCGAGGTCAGAAGACGCCGACACTGCGGTGATCGAACAGCGGATCTCGCCGGGCTTCTTGAGCGCGATGGGGACGCCGTTCATCGCCGGGCGCGATGTCGCGGCCACCGACGACGCGCGCGCGACGCCTGTGGCGATCGTGAACGAGTCGTTCGCGCGCCGATTCCTGCCGGGTCGCGCTCCCATCGGTGTGCGCTTCTTTCAAGAACGCGGATCGCGCTCTGGTGAGCTGATGGAAATCGTCGGCGTTGTGAAGGACTCGAAATGGGTGAATCTGAGGGATGACTCTCCTGCGATGTACTACCGGCCGTATCGCCAGCAGGCCGGCAGTCCGGTCGTGCGGTTTGCGATTCGAACGTCGGGTGCTCCCGATCTGGTCGCCGGGGAGCTCCTTCGCGCGGCGCAGGCCGTCGATCGACGGATCGCGCTGAGGGATGTGGTGCCGTTCAGGGACATCGTCAATCGCACGCTCGTCGTCGAGCGGCTCATCACGCACGTCTCTACAGCCTTCGGTCTGCTCGCGCTGCTGATTGCCGTCGTCGGCCTCTACGGCGTCCTCGCGCATGGCATCGTGCGGCGGGGGCGGGAGATCGGACTGCGCATTGCCGTGGGCGCTCCGCCTGGCGCGGTCGAATGGATGGTCCTGCGTGAGTCGCTGGCGTTGCTCGCCTGCGGTGTCGCGATCGGGCTGCCGGTCGCCATCGTCGTCACACGGTTCGTCTCGTCGATGCTGTTCGGGCTGAGCCCGCAAGACCCCGCCAGCATAGGCGCGGCGCTAGCCGTACTCACCGTTGCGACGATCGCTGCCGCGTATCTTCCGGCACGACGGGCTGCGCGTATCGACCCCATCCGCGCGCTGCGCGAGGAGTAAGACGACCACCCGCGTTCAGGCTTCGGCCTTCCTGCTCGCTTTCTCCCGTTCGGCTTTGACGAAGTCCAACAGCGGAGACGCGGGACAGTTCTTGACCAGGGCATCGTAGATGCGGACGGCGACGGCGGCGGTGTCCTTCTGCTGGGCCAGCTCCTGCGCGATCGCGATCGCGCCTTTCATGGCCTTCACGTCGGTCGGGTCGAGCCGCAGCACGCGCGCGTAGAGGTCGACCGCGGCGGCGCCCCGCTTCATGCCCTTCAGCGCGTCGCCGATCGAGATCATCTGCTCCTTGCTCAAGCCGAGCGAGTCGCCGGTCGCGTGCAGCGCCTCGCACATCAGCGCGGCGGCGCCGACGTTGCCGGACCGGAGGCAGAGCGGGATCGCCTCGCGCGCGAGCGGGACCGCTTTCTGGAGCCGTCCCGCGGAGACGAGCGCCATGACGAGCGCGGCGCGGACCGCCGGGTGGGGGAGGAACGTCTCGTCGAGCTCACCGAGCGCCGCCGCGAGCGCTGCGGCATCGCCGGCATGCCTGGCGCGCAGCTCCTCCACCTTCGCGCCCGCCTCGAGAAGCGCGGTCTTGCGCGGCGCGGGGCCGGGCGGATGCGGAGCGGCGGTGGTCGCGGACGGGTCGGGGGCGGTGCCGCCGGCGGCCGGCGCGTGTCCCGCGTCCCCGGCGCGCTCCAGACGCGCGAGCGACGGGTGCAGCGTCGGCGGCGCCTTCTCCACGGCCGCGGCGGCTTCGACAACCGCGAAGCTCCCGCAGAGCCGGCCGAGCAGGCTGATCGAGAATCCCGTGGCGAACACGGTAATCGCGGCGCCCGTCAGGGTCATGGCTTTCGGGCTGTTCATGCCGGCCAGTCCCACGATTGGCAGGCCCGCGAGCAGGACGCAGAACAGCGCTCCGACGAACACGACGTAGATCAGGAAGAAGTCGCCGCCGCGCCCGCCGAACCGCGACCGCCAGTGCGCGGCGGACAGCAGCTCGCCCCACGACGAGGCGGATACCGAAACCACAAGGAACGCAGGCGGCGCGATCGAAACGATCAGCGCGTAGACCAGCAGGAGCACGGCACCCACGGTCGGCGTCGTCACCGACGCGAGGCCGGCCTTCTGCCACGGCGCCGCGAGCGCCAGGGGCACGAGCAGCACGAGCGTCAGGATCATGTAGCGAAGCGCGACGAGACTGACCTGGCCCGCAGGGATCGCGCGGCCCGATCGCTCCCATTCGTCCGAGTAGCCCTCCATCGCGAAGTGCGCGACGAAGAAGCTCATGAGAAAAAACAGTACGACGGGGGGGATCAGCTCGTTCGGCGCGTATCGGGCGAGCGCCGCAAGGCCGGCGACGGCGCCAAGAAAGACCAACCCTGTGAAGATCGCGGCGAAGGACATCGTCCGCGAGAGCATCGCGCCCGCACGTCCGCCGAATGCACTGACGGTTCGCGGCATGAGTCGCCTCGTGTTCACCCGTCACCGGATAGCGTCACGCAACGTGGTGTCGGGGGATTCTACACGAAACGGCAGAGCTTTGAGCTACGATGATGTCGGCCACTCAGCGAGGAAGGCATGGCGGGCCCGCGGTGCTACCACTGCAGGCAGTGGATCGAGGAAGGCGAGGCGCACGACTGCTGGACGACGACCGAAGCCGCACTTACACAGGATCTGTCGGAAACGCCGAACGGTGGACTGACGCGTGGCGCAGACAGCGACGATCTACAACTTCGACATCGACCTGGCGGACGGCGATCGGGCGGTGTACGAATCGCTGGCACTGCGCGTCGCCAGACACCCTTCGGAATCCGAGGAGTACCTCGTCACGCGCGTCCTCGCCTATTGCCTCGAATACACCGAAGGGATTGCGTTCTCGAAAGGGCTCTGCGAGCCGGATGAACCCGCGGTCGTCGTCCGGGACCTGACCGGACGCATCCGCAACTGGATCGAGATCGGGACGCCGGACGCCGCGCGGCTCCACAAGGCGTCCAAGGCGGCGCCCCGCGTGGTGGTCTACACGCACAAGGATCCCGCGCAGTTCCTGAAGAATCTCGGCGGCGAGCGTATCCACAACGTCGAGGCGCTGGAGATTTATGCCGTCGATCGCGCGCTCGTCAGCGCGCTCGTGGAACGGCTCGACCGCCGGGTCGCCTTTGCGCTCTCGGTCCACGACCGCGAGCTGTACATCTCGATCGGCGCGGTCACGCTGACCGGCGCGGCGCGCCGGTTCCGCCTCGCGGAATGACACGCGCGGATCCTGCCCGACGCTCGTGATATAATTGTCATTCTGTGCCAGGCGGGAAAGGCCTGCCGGGCATGCACTTCTCACGTGTGGGCCGCTAGCTCAATTGGCAGAGCAGCAGACTCTTAATCTGCGGGTTGAAGGTTCGATTCCTTCGCGGCTCACCAGCCTTCGCTCACGCGAGCTGACGCCGAAGCGTGAGCTTCGGCTCGGCGAGCCAGACGAAGGCTGTCGCGCCGAAGCCGCGTAGCGGCGAAGGCGGACGTCCCCATCTGGAGCTACGGCTCGGCAAGCCGCCTTCGCTCTCGATCGCAGGCGAAGGCTGCAGAATCTGCCCGCTACCCCGCTACGCCAACTGACAGAATCTGCGATCGTGGCAGGACACCGCCCCGGTAAACCCCGTCCCTGAGACAGATTCCTGACGGCGATTCCCTTGCAGAGCCGGTCGCATGCAGGCGAGACGGTGGGTGTACGTCCTGAAAAGCGTCGTCGAGTCCAGCCGGTACTACGTGGGCTCGACTTCAGACGTGCAAGGGAGGCTTGAGGAGCACAACAGCGGAATCTGTCGCCACACGAACAAGCACCGCCCATGGGCGATCCACGTCGTCATCGAGTTTCCTGACGAGCGGCGGGCCGTCGCGTTCGAGGAGTACTTGAAATCCGGTTCCGGACGCGCGTTCGCGAAACGACACTTCGAGTAGGACAGCGACTGGCGGCCGGCCATCGAACCGCGCAACGGCGCGATTTCGTGTCGCGGACGCCAGTGGCTCCCATCGAAAGGCAAGGGGGACTTCGGCCGGCTGCGACGGAACATGTCGTACAGCCGCTACGTCAAAGGCGTAGATTGCCTACGGCTTGCCGTGGCGATGCCGTGGCGGCATCACACCAGGAACGGGTACATCGAGATGATTCTCGGATCGACAGACAATTCCCCGCAGGTGTACGCCCGAATTGGCGGCATCCTGTACTTGATCATCATCGTCGCCGGTACAGCCGGCGAGCTCTTCGTGAGGGGCTCGCTGGTTGTCTCCGGCAATGCCGCGGCCACGGCGAACAACATCCTCGCCTCGCGGTATTTGTGGCGCGCGGGGGTCGCCGGCGATCTGCTGATGCATGTCTGCGATGTCGGGCTGATGCTCGTTCTCTATGTGCTGCTTCGACCGGTCAGCCGGAACCTCGCGCTGCTCGCGATTCTGTTCAATCTCGTTCAGACCGCAGTGCTCGTGGCGAACAAACTGAATCTGGTATTGCCGTTGCTCTTTCTCGCAGACGCCGCGTACCTCAAGGCCTTCACGCCGGAGCAGCTTCAGGCGTTCTCGTACGTCGCAATCCGGACACACGGCTACGGCTTTGCGTTCGGCCTGATCTTCTTCGGGATCGAATGCGTCGTGATCGGCTACCTCATCTTCCGGTCCGGCTACCTGCCAAAGGCGCTTGGCGTCATGATGCAAATCGCGGGCGTGTGCTACGTGGTCAACAGCTTCGCCTTCGTCACGTACCCGCCGATTGCCTCGAAACTGTTCCCCGTGATTCTGCTGCCGCCATTCGTCGCGGAGCTCTCGGTCGCCGTGTGGCTCCTCGTCAAGGGGGTCGACCTCAGAAAATGGCCTGCGGCCAGCGTTCCTTCAGGTGGGGATCAACGGCACGCACCGGAGGGGACGTCGGAAGCGCGCAGGCTCTGAGCCACGAACTCGAGGACAGCGGCGACCTGTTCACGCGTCACGTCGAATTGCTCGATGACCTCGTCGATGCCGAGATCCTCGAGGTTCTCGATGACGGTGGCGACAGGGAGCCGTGTCCCCTTGAACACCCAGGCGCCGTTCACCTTGCCCGGAATGCTCTCGACGGCCGGGCACCGGGACCAGTCAAGGGCTGCCATGGTCGGAACTCCTCGATCTGCTTCCGAAAAAAGGCAGGTCGTAGCTGGAGCGACGCGGCCGCTGTCGAGTCAGCGAACAGACTGCGGCTCGAAGACGATCCGCAGGCGCGTACGGGTCGCCTGCGCGAAGCGCTCCAACGCGTCCGTCGATGGACGCACTTTGCCACCCTCGATGCGTGCGATATAGGACTGCGAGGTCTTCATCCGCCGAGCCAACTGCGACTGCGACAGGCCCGCTGCACTCCGCGCTTCGATCAGCGCCCGCGCGAGGTCGAATTCTTCACCGAGGGCGTCATAGACGTCCTTGTAGTCGGCGTCCTTGCTCCAGCGGCGATGGAGATCGCTGATCTTCGTCATGGCTTCAGTTCCTTGGCCCTTTGCAGCGCCAGGTCGATCTCGCCCGCCGGCGTCTTCTCGGTCTTCTTGATGAAGGCTCTAGAGAGCAGAACCGCCAGCGTTGAACGCGTCCGCTTCAGGGGGCAAGGTCGAATCGATCGAGATTCATGACCTTGTCCCACGCGGCGACGAAGTCGCCCACGAATTTCTCCCGTGCGTCGTCGCACGCGTAGACCTCCGCGAGGGCACGCAGCTCGGAGTTCGAACCGAAGACGAGGTCGACGCGGCTGCCGGTCCACTTCAGCTCGCCCGTCCCCCGGCCTCGGCCCTCGAAGGTCTCCCCGGCGTCGGATGTCGGCTTCCACTCCGTGCCCATGTCGAGCAGGTTCACGAAGAAGTCGCTGGTCAACGTTTCCGGCCGCGTGGTGAAGACGCCGAGCTGGGACTGCCGGGCGTTCGCGTTCAGGACGCGCATGCCGCCCACGAGCACGGTCATCTCGGGCGCGCTCAGAGTCAGCATCTGCGCCCGCTCGATCAGCAGATACTCGGGTGGCCCCTCGTGTCCCTGTCCGAGGTAGTTGCGGAACCCGTCTGCGTCCGGCTCGAGCACGGCGAAGGATTCCACGTCGGTCTGCTCCTGCGACCCGTCCGTGCGTCCCGGCGTGAAGGGCACCTGCACGTCGTGTCCGGCGTTCTGTGCGGCCTGCTCCACAGCGGCACACCCGCCCAGCACGATCACGTCGGCAAGCGACACTCTCGTCTTCCCGCCGGCCTGCGCGTCGTTGAACGCTTTCTGGATCCCTTCCAGCGTCCGCAGCACCTTCGCCAGCTCGGCTGGATTGTTGACGTCCCAGTCCTTCTGCGGCGCGAGGCGAATGCGAGCCCCGTTGG